>CAVYHB010000010.1:0-368639 GCA_963768205.1 uncultured Alphaproteobacteria bacterium
TCGTATACGGGGGGGGGGATGGGGTTGGCAAGTGGTTTCGAGGTATAACCGCTGCTGAACCACGAATATGAAAGCGCGGTTTCTGATCACGGGGTATGAGGCCAAAAAATGGACGAAATTGATGGAGTGTTCGCTGCCATGGGGAGCGCACTAACTCGGTGGTCGATGGTGGATCGCGCGCTAACCGTGCTTTATGCTGTTGCGGTTAACCCGCGAAAACCCGCTGTAGCGGCAGCTTCGATTTGGCGCGTTACGGGACACACCCTAAAAGTTGAGATGACGGATTCAGCCCTTGAGGCGCTTAGCCTTGAGTATCCTAAAGGAGATGCAACGGACATTAAAAATCGCTGGAAAAGTGCGAAAAAAATCAATGGCCAAAGCCGTTAAGGGAAGGAATGATTTGGGCCATTCAAGCTTGTACGCAAAGAGCACTCCACTCGGGCGCAGGTCGGTTTTGCAAAAGGACCGCGAGAAATTCCGATCATTGCTAGAAGGTTCCGATACCGTAAGGTATTTCGACGCTGATCGGTGTCGAAATATTGAGCATGACTGCTTCGATGCAGGCATGGACGTGGGCAGAGTTTTGGCCGCCTTAGACGATTTCTATGCAGCGTCCCGGATCGTGATGCGGGAAGATGAGGCCTTTCCAGAAAGAGTTGACGAATACTTTACAAGGCGTGCCCAGAGAAAGCGCGTGCAACGCATTAACCGCAATCTAAACAAGAAAGGCGGTAGCGCATGATCGTGTACTGAGTTCCGAATTTTCACTTGCACCGGGGTGCGGCCCGCAAATTCTCTGCGAGAAATTGCTACACCGCACGCGGAGTTTCGGCATGGCCGAAACTCCGGTCAGCCCAACCCCGCCGCCTTGCGCAGCGCCGCGTTCACCCGGCTTTGCCAGCCCGGGCCGTCGGCCTTGAAGGCCTCCAGCACGTCCGGGTCCAGTCGGATCGTCGTCGAAACCTTCGGTGCCGCCGATTTCGGGCGTCCGCGCTGGACCTTGGCCTTGCGGATGCGTTCCTCCCAATAGGGCGTGGTGAAGTCGGGCAAGTCCTCGTCGGGCTCAGAGCCCAAGTAGCGCACCGTATCTTGCTTTTTCGCGGTCATTGCATTTCCTCATGCTGAACACACGCCGCGCATCCTGTCTTTCGGTCCAGGCCAGGCAAACCATGCGGCCCTCCAGCATCCCGAATGTCACAAGCCGCGGCTCGCCGTAGTCCTTTCGATCGTCCTCGAACGTCAAGTGCGTCCCGTCGAACACTTCCCCGGCTTGCGCCAGGTCCAGCCCGCGTTCCGCAAGGGTTTTGGCCCGCTTCGCCGGGTCGCACTCGATACGCATTAAATGTTACTACAATAAATAGAGCGGGCTTTCCACAAAATCAATCCGTCATGTCCAGGAATAGTTGAACGAGACGCTAATCCTGTCATCCTCGCTCATATTCATCGGCACCTCATGGCGCAGCCAGGACTCCCACAGCAGCACCTCGCCCACCGCCGGGGCGACGTAGATGAATTGGCGCATCTCCTCGCGCGCGTCCTTGATGCGCGAGGGGGCGGCCATCATCATCGCCAGGCGCGGGTCCTCGAACTTGATGGCGCGAGGCGCCGGTGGGCATCGCGACATAGGTGGTGCCCGAGATCACCGAATGCGGGTGGATGTGGGCGGTGTGGATGCCGCCCTCGGGCAGGATGTTGATCCAGAGGCTGTCGAGTTTCAGCTTCTTGCCGCCGAGGTCGAAGTCGAGGTCCTTGGCGAAGGCCGCGACGTGTTTGTTGAGCGCCTTCCTGAGGTCCTTGAAGATCGGGAACCGCCACGGCAGGTCGGTCAGCGAGGCGTAGGAGGTATAGCCGGGATAGCCGTTCTCCTCGCACCAGTCCTGCCCGGCCTCGTCATCCTCGGCGATGGCGAGGCAGGAGGCTTCCAGTTCATCCGCGTCGATGGGTTTGCCGTGGTCCGACAGGGCGGCGCGATAGAGGCGGGTGGCGAAGAGGGATTTGATTTCCAATGGTCTGGCCCTTTGGCTGCTCAACAATAGGAAAAGGCGGGGTGATCCCCGCCTTGTCACTTTAACTTCACCGGGGTGCGGCCCGCAAATTCTCTGCGAGAAATTGCTACACCGCACTTGGTGAATTTGGCGAAGCCAAAATCACCAGTCTTCGCGGTGCACTATCCGGGTCTTGATCGGCAGCTTCATCGCCGCCAAGGCGCAGCGCCTCGCGGGCGGTGGCCTCGTCGACGCCGTCGATCTCGAACATGATCCGGCCGGGCTTGACGCGGGCGGCCCAGTAGTCGACCGAGCCCTTGCCCTTGCCCATGCGGACTTCGGTCGGCTTCGACGTCACCGGCACGTCCGGGAAGATCCGGATCCAGACCCGGCCCTGACGCTTCATCTGGCGGGTCATCGCGCGGCGGGCCGCTTCGATCTGGCGCGCGGTGACGCGCTCCGGCTCGATCGCCTTCAGGCCATAGGTGCCGAAGTTCAGCTCGGTGCCGCCCTTGGCCTCGCCGTGGATCCGGCCCTTGAACTGCTTGCGGAACTTGGTGCGCTTTGGTTGCAGCATCTCGTTTTACTCCTTACCGGCGGCCGCCGGCGCGCACGCGGCGGCCGCCGCCGTCCTGCAGTTCCTGCGGCCTTGACGGTCGTCGGGCGCCATCGGATCGTGCTCCAGGATCTCGCCCTTGAAGATCCAGACCTTGACGCCGATGATGCCGTAGGCGGTCTTCGCCTCGGTCGATCGCCGTAGTCGATGTCGGCGCGCAGCGTGTGCAGCGGCACCCGGCCCTCGCGATACCATTCGGTCCGCGCGATTTCGGCGCCGCCGAGACGGCCCGCGCAGTTGATCCGGATGCCCTAGGGCGCCCAGGCGCATCGCCGTCTGCACCGCCCGCTTCATGGCGCGGCGGAACGCCACCCGGCGCTCGAGCTGCTGGGCAATGCTCTCGGCGACCAGCGTGGCGTCGATTTCGGGCTTGCGGATCTCGACGATGTTGAGGTGCACCTCGCTGTCGGTCATCGCCGCCAGCTTGCGGCGCAGCTTCTCGATGTCGGCGCCCTTCTTGCCGATGATCACACCCGGACGCGCCGTGTGGATCGTCACCCGGCACTTCTTGTGCGGACGCTCGATGATGATCTTGGAAACGCCGGCCTGCTTGCAGCTCTTCCTTGATGAATTCGCGGATCTTCATGTCTTCGATGCAGCAGCTTGCCGTATTCCTCGGTGTCGGCGTACCAGCGGCTGTCCCAGGTGCGGTTGACCGAGGCGCAGGCCGATCGGATTGATCTTCTGACCCATTAGGCTTGCTCCCCTGCGGTGTCTTCCACCTGGCGGACCACGATGGTCAGTTGCGCGAACGGCTTCATGATCTTGCCGAACCGGCCACGGGCCCGCGGACGACCGCGTTTCATGATCAGGTTCTTGCCGACATAGGCCTCGGCGACGACCAGTTCGTCGACGTCGAGGTCGTGGTTGTTCTCGGCGTTGGCGATCGCCGACTGAAGGCACTTCTTCACGTCGTCCGAGATCCGCTTCTTGCGAAAGTCAGGTCGGCCAGCGCCTTTTCGACCTTCTTGCCGCGGATCAGCTGCGCCACCAGGTTCAGCTTCTGCGGGCTGGTGCGCAGCATGCGGACCTTGGCCATTGCTTCGTTGTCCGCCACCCGGCGCGGATTCTTGTCCTTGCCCATGGCTTACTTCCTCTTCGCTTTCTTGTCCGCCGCGTGACCGTAATAGGTGCGCGTCGGGCGAACTCGCCGAACTTGTGGCCGATCATGTCCTCGGACACATTGACCGGAATGTGCTTTCTGCCGTTGTAGACACCGAAGGTCAGGCCAACGAATTGCGGCAGGATGGTCGAGCGGCGCGACCAGATCTTGATGACCTCGTTGCGGCCGCTTTCGCGGGCCTTCTCGGCCTTCTTGAGGAGGTAACCGTCGACAAACGGGCCTTTCCAGACTGAACGGCTCATATCAGCGGCCCTTCTTCTTGGCGTGACGCGAGCGGATGATCAGCTTGCTGGACGCTTTGTTGCGGTTGCGGGTCTTGGCGCCCTTGGTCGGCTTGCCCCATGGCGTGACCGGGTGACGGCCGCCCGAGGTGCGGCCTTCGCCGCCGCCGTGCGGGTGGTCGATCGGGTTCATCGCCACGCCGCGCACGCTGGGCCGGATGCCCTTGCCAGCGGTTGCGACCGGCCTTGCCGATGTTCTGGTTGGAGTTGTCGGGGTTCGACACCGCGCCGACCGTGGCCATGCATTCCTGGCGGACCAGGCGCAGTTCGCCCGACGAAAGTCTGAGCTGCGCGTAACCGCCGTCACGACCGACGAACTGGGCGTAGGTGCCGGCCGAACGGGCGATCTGGCCGCCCTTGCCGGGCTTCATCTCGACATTGTGGACGATGGTGCCGATCGGCATGCCGGACAACGGCATCGCGTTGCCCGGCTTCACGTCGGTCTTGGCGCCGGCAATGACCTTGTCGCCCACGGCCAGACGCTGCGGCGCCAGGATATAGGCCTGCTCGCCGTCGTCATACTTGATCAGCGCGATGAAGGCGGTGCGGTTCGGATCGTATTCGATCCGCTCGACGGTCGCCGTCCACGTCGAGCTTGCGACGCTTGAAGTCGACGATGCGGTAAAGCCGCTTGTGTCCGCCGCCCTTGCGGCGCATCGTGATCCGTCCGGTGTTGTTGCGTCCGCCGGTCTTGGTCAAGCCTTCGGTCAAGGGACTTGACCGGGCGGCCTTTCCAAAGCTCCGAACGGTCGACCAGAACCAGCCCACGCTGGCCTGGCGTCGTCGGTTTGTACGTCTTGAGTGCCATGCTTTCTGTCTTCCGTTTTGCTTCTGCCCCGGACGTGATCCAGGGTCCCGATTTCGTGCGCCGCCCCGGTATGGCCCGGGAAAGCTGGTCTTCTTTCATTCGCGAGGTCCCGGGTCAAGCCCGGGACGGGGTCGTCAAAGACCCGTGGTCACGTCGATCGTGTTGCCTTCTTCGAGCGTCACGTAGGCTTTCTTCACGTCCTTGCGGCGACCGGGCTGGCCGCGGAACCGCTTGACCTTGCCCTTGGTGATCGTCGTGTTGACCGCCTTGACCTTGACGCCGAACAGCTCTTCGACCGCTTCCTTGATCTGCGGCTTGTTGGCCGACATCGCAACCTCGAACACCACCGCGCCGTGCTCGGACGCCATGGTCGCCTTCTCGGTGATCACCGGCTTGCGGATCACGTCGTAATGCTTGGCTTCTGCGCTCATTTCAGTCGCGCCTCCAGCGCTTCGAGACCGGCCTTGGTCAGCACCAGCGTGTCGCGCTTGAGGATGTCGTAGACGTTGGCGCCCATCGACGGCAGCACGTCAAGCCCGTCGATGTTGGCCGCGGCGCGGGCGAAATTCGTCGTTCGACTCGCGCCCCGTCGATGATCAGCGCGCGCTTCCAGCCCAGGTGCGCGGATCTGCTTGGCCAGCGCGCCGGTCTTGCCCTCGGCGGTCGCGGCGTCGATCACCACCAGGTTGCCCGCCTGCGCCTTCGCCGACAGCGCATGCTTCAGCCCCAGCTCGCGGACCTTCTTCGGCAGATCGTGGGCATGGCTGCGCGGGGTCGGACCCTTGTAGATGCCACCCTTGCGGAAGATCGGCGCGTTGCGGTCGACCGTGGCGTGCGCCGCCGGTGCCCTTCTGGCGATAGATCTTCTTGGTCGAATAGCTGATCTCGGACCGGGTCTTGACCTTGTGGGTGCCGGCCTGCGCCTTGTTGCGCTGCCAGCGCACCACGCGGTGCAGGATGTCGGCGCGCGGCTCGAGGCCGAAGATGTCGTCGTCCGAGATCGACCGAACCGGCCTTGCCGCCGTCGAGTTTGATCACGTCGAGTTTCATTCCTCGCCTTCCTTCTTCTCGGCCTCGGCGGCATCGTCTGGTCACTCGGCTGCCTCGGCGGCCTTCGACGCCTCCATCGCGGCAGCCTGCTGCGCGGCCTGCTCGGCGGCGATGCGCTCGGCTTCCGCGGCTTCGGCGGCGGCGGCTTCGTCGGCGGCGGCTTGCGCCATCTTCTCGGCCTCGGCGGCGGCGGATTTCAGCGCGGCCGGGCAGGATCACGTTATCGGGCACCGGCTTCTTCACCGCGTCCTTGATCGTGACCCAGCCACCCTTGGAACCCGGAACCGCGCCCTTGACCATGATCAGGCCGCGCTCGGCATCGGTCTGGACGACCTGCAGGTTCTGCGTGGTCACGCGGGCGGCGCCCATGTGGCCGGCCATCTTCTTGCCCTTGAACACCTTGCCCGGGTCCTGGCACTGGCCGGTCGAGCCGTGCGAGCGGTGGCTGACCGACACACCGTGCGATGGCGCGCAGGCCGCCGAAGTTGTGGCGCTTCATGGCACCGGCGAAAGCCCTTGCCGATCGAGGTGCCGGAGACGTCGACGTACTGACCCGCGAAGAAGTGGTCGGCGGTGATTTCCTCGCCGACGTCGATCAGGTTGTCCGGCGCGACGCGGAACTCGGCGATCTTGCGCTTCGGCTCGACCTTGGCGGCGGCGAAATGGCCGCGCATCGGCTTGCGCTGACGCGCTTCACCTTGGCCGTGCCGGCACCGAGCTGAACCGCCGTGTAGCCGTCCTTTTCGGCGGTGCGCTGCGCCACGACCTGCAAGTCGTCGAGCTGCAGCACGGTGACCGGCACCTGCCGCCCGTCTTCCAGTGAAGAGCCGGGTCATGCCGACTTTCTTTGCGATCACTCCAGAGCGCAACATGTCCAGGTGCCCTCCCTTAGACCTTGATCTCGACGTCGACACCGGCGGCCAGGTCGAGCTTCATCAGCGCGTCCACGGTCTGCGGCGTCGGATCGACGATGTCGAGCAGACGCTTGTGCGTGCGGATCTCCAACTGGTCGCGCGACTTCTTGTCGATGTGCGGGCCGCGCAGGACGGTGAACTTCTCGATCTTGTTCGGCAGCGGGATCGGGCCGCGCACGGTGGCGCCGGTCCGCTTGGCCGTGTTGACGATCTCCGCGGTGCTGGCGTCGAGCACGCGGTGATCGAACGCCTTCAGCCGGATGCGGATATTTTGGCTTTGGATGGCCATTGGTCGTGTCCCTTTCGAGGGTCTTGAAGTTGAGAGGAGGAGCGACGCGATCGCCGCGCCTCATCGAACCTTTGTTTCTTACGGCAGGTGGGCGTGATACCCGCGCCTGACTTACCTGCGTGCTCCCGTCGCTGGGTCGGCCTCGCATGATCGTACTCGATGATCTTCGACACGACGCCGGCGCCGACGGTGCGGCCGCCTTCGCGGATGGCGAAGCGCAGGCCGCTCTTCCATCGCGATCGGCGCGATCAGCTCGACCTCGAACGACACGTTGTCGCCCGGCATCACCATCTCGGTGCCCTCGGGCAGCGTCACCGACCCGGTCACGTCCGTCGTGCGGAAGTAGAACTGCGGACGGTAGTTGGCGAAGAACGGCGTGTGACGGCCGCCCTCGTCCTTGGTCAGGATGTAGACCTCGGCCTTGAACTTGGTGTGCGGCGTGACCGAACCCGGCTTGCACAGCACCTGGCCGCGCTCGACGCCGTCGCGGTCGACGCCGCGCAGCAGCAGCGCCGACGTTGTCGCCCGCCTCGCCCGGGTCGAGCAGCTTGCGGAACATCTCGACGCCGGTGCAGGTCGTCTTCTTCGGTGTCGCTGATGCCGACGATCTCGACCTCGTCGCCGACCTTGACGACGCCGCGCTCGATCCGGCCGGTGACGACCGTGCCGCGGCCCGAGATCGAGAACACGTCCTCGACCGGCATCAGGAACGGCTGGTCGACGGCGCGCTCCGGCGTCGGGATGTACTCGTCGACCGCCGCCATCAGCTCCTGGATCGAGTTCTCGCCGATCTCGGGATCGGTGCCGTTCATCGCCGCCAGCGCCGAGCCGCGGATGATCGGGATGTCGTCGCCGGGAACTCGTACTTCGACAGCAGCTCGCGGACCTCCATCTCGACCAGCTCCAGCAGCTCCTCGTCGTCGACCTGGTCGACCTTGTTCAGGAAGACGACCATGTGCGGGAACGCCGACCTGGCGGGCCAGCAGGATGTGCTCGCGGGTCTGCGGCATCGGGCCGTCGGCGGCGGACACCACCAGGATCGCGCCGTCCATCTGGGCGGCACCGGTGATCATGTTCTTGACGTAGTCGGCGTGGCCGGGGCAGTCGACGTGGGCGTAGTGACGGTTCGTCGGTCTCGTACTCGACGTGCGCCGTCGAGATCGTGATGCCGCGCGCCTTCTCCTCGGGCGCCGCGTCGATCTGGTCATAGGCCTGGAAGTCGCCGAAATACTTCGTGATCGCCGCCGTCAGCGTCGTCTTGCCGTGGTCAACGTGACCGATCGTGCCGATGTTCACGTGCGGCTTCGTGCGTTCAAACTTTGCCTTTGCCATGGTGGCCTCCTGTTATTCTGCGAGGCGGTGCGTGCATGCACGCACCCTACATTTCGGCGCGCTGTTACGCGTATTTCGCCTGGATTTCTTCGCTGATGTTCTGCGGCACCGGCTCGTAGTGGTCGAACTGCATGGTGAAGTTCGCCCGGCCCGAGCTCATCGACCGCAGGTTGTTGATGTAGCCGAACATGTTGGCCAGCGGCACGAAGCAGTCGATCACCACGGCGTTGCCGCGGCTGTCCTGCCCCTGGACCTGGCCGCGACGGCTGGTCAGGTCGCCGATGATGTCGCCGGTGTATTCCTCCGGCGTCACCACCTCGACCTTCATGATCGGTTCCAGCAGCTTGGCGCCGGCCTTCTTCATGCCTTCGCGCATGCACATGCGGGCGGCGATCTCGAAGGCCAGGACCGACGAGTCCACGTCGTGGAACTTGCCGTCGATCAGTGCCACCTTGAAGTCGATGACCGGGAAGCCCGCCAGCGGACCGCAGTCCATGACCGACTTGATGCCCTTTTCGACGCCCGGAATGTATTCCTTCGGCACCGAGCCGCCGACGATCTTGCTTTCGAACGAGAAGCCTTCGCCCGGCTCGGTCGGCTCGATGACCATCTTGACCTCGGCGAACTGACCCGAGCCACCCGACTGCTTCTTGTGGGTGTAGTGTGTGCTCGATCTCGCGGCCGATGGTCTCGCGATAGGCCACCTGCGGCGCGCCGATGTTGGCCTCGACCTTGAACTCGCGCTTCAGGCGGTCGACCAGGATGTCGAGGTGAAGTTCGCCCATGCCCTTCATGATCGTCTGACCGCTCTCGATGTCGGTCTCGACGCGGAACGACGGATCCTCGGCGGCAAGCCGCTGCAGGCCCTGGCGTCATCTTCTCCTGGTCGGCCTTGGTCTTCGGCTCGACCGCGATCTCGATGACCGGATCGGGGAAGGTCATGCGTTTCCAGCACGACCGGCTTCTGGCGTCGGACAGCGTGTCGCCGGTCGTGGTGTCCTTCAGACCGGCCAGCGCGATGATGTCGCCGGCAAAGGCTTCTTCGATTTCCTCGCGGTTGTTGGAGTGCATCATCATCATCCGGCCGATGCGCTCTTTCTTGCCCTTGGTCGTGTTGAGGATGCTGTCGCCCTTCTTCAGCTTGCCCGAATAGATCCGCGTAAAGGTCAGCGAGCCGACGAACGGGTCGTTCATGATCTTGAACGCCAGCGCCGAGAACGGCTCGTCGTCATCGGCATGGCGCGCGATGTTGCGGGTCTCGGTCTCGTCATCGGGGCTGAAGCCCATGTAGGCGGGCACGTCGAGCGGACCCGGCAGATAGTCGATCACGGCGTTCAGCAGCGGCTGCACGCCCTTGTTCTTGAACGCGGAACCGGCACAGAACCGGGACGAATGTCATCGCCAGCGTGCCCTTGCGGATCAGTCTTGCGCAGCGTGTCGTCGTCGGGCTCGTTGCCTTCCAGGTACTGCTCCATCACGTCGTCGTCCATCTCGACGGCGAGCTCGACCAGTTCGGCGCGCATCTCCTCGGCGCGGTCCTTGAGGCTGTCGCGGATCGGCTGGCGCACCCAGGACGCGCCCAGGTCTTCGCCCTGCCACACCCATTCTTCCATGGTGATCAGGTCGATGATGCCTTCAAGCTGGTCTTCGGCGCCGATCGGCAGCTGGATCGGCGGCAGGCGTCGCGCCGGTGCGCGTACTTGATCATGCGGACGCAGTTGCCAGAAGTCGGCGCCGATCTTGTCCATCTTGTTGACGAAGACGATGCGCGGCACCTTGTAGCGGTCGGCCTGACGCCAGACGGTCTCGGTCTGCGGCTCGACACCGGCGTTGGCGTCGAGCACGGCGACCGCGCCGTCGAGAACGGCGCAGCGAACGCTCGACTTCGATGGTGAAGTCGACGTGGCCGGGGGTGTCGATGATGTTGAAACGGAACTTGGTATCCGACATGCCGTCAAGGCCCGGATCCTCCTGGCGCTGCCAGAAGGTCGTGGTCGCAGCGGACGTGATCGTGATCCCGCGCTCCTGCTCCTGCTCCATCCAGTCCATGGTCGCGGCGCCGTCGTGCACTTCGCCGATCTTGTGCGACTTGCCGGTGTAGAACAGGATGCGCTCGGTGCAGGTGGTCTTGCCTGCGTCGATATGCGCCATGATACCGAAGTTGCGGTACCGGGTCAGGGGATAGTCACGTGCCATTTCGGATGCCTCTAAATCTTTGACCGCGTTACCAGCGGTAGTGGCTGAACGCCTTGTTGGCGTCGGCCATCTTGTGGGTGTCTTCGCGCTTCTTCACCGCGGTGCCGCGGCCCTGAACGGCGTCGATCAGTTCGCCTGCCAGACGCTCCACCATGGTGTTCTCGTTGCGCTTGCGGGCGGCGATGATCAGCCAGCGGATCGCCAGCGCCTCGCGGCGCTCGGGGCGCACTTCGACCGGGACCTGATAGGTCGCACCACCGACGCGGCGCGAGCGGACCTCGACCGACGGCTTGATGTTGTCCAGGCTCTCGTGGAACACTTCGAGCGGGCTTTTCTTCAGCTTCTGCTCGACCCGGTCGAACGCGTTGTAGACGATGCTTTCGGCGACCGACTTCTTGCCGTCGATCATCAGGTTGTTCATGAACTTGGTCAGAACCGTATCGCCGAACTTGGCGTCCGGCAGGATTTCGCGCTTTTCAGCGGCGTGGCGGCGAGACATGGGCGAGTTCCTCTTATTTCGGACGCTTGGCGCCGTATTTCGAACGGCGCTGCTTGCGGTCTTTGACGCCTTGCGTGTCCAGAACGCCGCGCAGGATGTGGTAGCGCACACCGGGAAGGTCTTTCACACGGCCGCCACGGATCAGAACCACCGAGTGTTCCTGAAGGTTGTGGCTCTCGCCGGGGATGTAGCTGATGACCTCGAAGCCATTGGTCAGGCGCACCTTGGCAACCTTCCGCATGGCCGAGTTCGGCTTCTTCGGTGTCGTGGTGTAGACACGAGTGCAGACGCCGCGCTTTTGCGGGCATCCTTCCAAGTGCAGCGACTTGGAGCGTTTGACTTTCGGCTGCCGCGGTTTGCGGATCAGCTGCTGGATCGTTGGCATTCCGGTTTATTCCCCGTGTTGCAACACTTCAATTTCGATGGGGCGCGCGCCCCGGTGACATCTTGCGTCCTACGCGTCCGCACAACGCAAATACCGCTGCGTCCCCTCGTTCGCGGGAACGACGCGGTGGAATTCCAGAGGATCGGGGCGTTTCGGCCCGGATCGTGACCACTTCAGTACTGTAGCAGGCGACGATGGCGGCTAGACCCCGGCCCGTGAAGGCGGCGTATATGGCGAGTTCTCGGGTGGTGTCAACAGCCCCTGCCCCGCTTCGTCAGACACGTGGCGGCACAACGTTGCGCAGCGCGACCCGGCGTTCGCGATAGAAGGTGTAGACGCCGGTCGCCACCACGATGGCGGCCCCCAGCAGGGTCAGCGGCACGGGCCATTCGCCGAAGATCACCAGCCCGAGGATCAGCGCCACCAGAAGGCTGGTATAGCGGAACGGGGCGACGATGGCGATCTCGCCGACGCGCATCGCCATGACGCTGAACATATAGCCGCCGATCAGCATCAGCGTCGCCCCTCCCAACTGCAGGGTGGCCTTGCCGCTGACCGGCACCCAGCCGACGCCAAGCGAACCTGCCGCGCCGAACGTCGCCACGGCGATGGCCGCGCTCAAAGCGACCGTGAACGATGGCACCTCGCGCGACAGCCGCCGTGTGGCGAGGTCGCGGGAGGTGACGAAAGCAACCGAAATCAGGGCATAGACCGAGAAGACGTTGAACCCCTCGGTGCCGGGCCTTACGATAAGAAGCACCCCGATGAAGCCGATGACGATGGCCGACAGTCGCCGCCAGCCCACCGCCTCGCCGAACAGCATCGCGCCCGCCAGCGTCACCGTCAGAGGCAGCGCCTGCAGGATCGCCGAGATGTTGGCGATAGGCATGTTGAATAGCGCCGTGATAAAAAAGAACGTGGCGCCGATTTCGCTGATCGTGCGGAGGCCAATCAGCCCCCAGTCACGCCCGGGCAAATGCAGGCGAAGTCCACCCAGGTGGCGCGCCAGAAGATAAAGCAGCAGGCTGGCTGCGGCGCCCCGCAGCATCAGCGCCTGAAACAGCGGCAGCTCGTCACTCAGCGCCTTCATGCAGGCGTCGTTGATCGTGAACGCCGTCATACTGCCCATCATCAGCAGCGCGCCCTGGGTGTTTGGGGTCAGAACCTTCATGCTCGCCCGTTTAGGCTCTTGCGCCGGCCTCAGACAGTCAAAAGCGTCGGCAGATCGAAGGCAAAGTGCGATTTCAGCGCCTTTGCGATCTCGGCCTGGCTCATCTGGTCGCGCAGTCCGTTGACGTTGAGCCCGGCGTCGTTGTCGCGGTGGACGGAGCGGATGAAGGCGGGCGTCGTCATGTCGCCGAAGGTGTCGCGGTACTGGCCGATGCGGCGGTGATTGTGCAGGTAGACGTTGCCGGGGCGGTCGATTGTCGTGGTCAGCGACAGTCCAAGGCCCAGCGGCAGCCGCTCGATCACATCGAAGACGCGGTTGCCGTCCTTCGAAAGCTCCAGGTAGAAGCCCCGGTTGCAGGCGATGGCATAGCTGGCTGCGGGCTTGTCGGGCTGGAACAACTGCCGTGCGCGGGCCTTAAGATTAACCACGTAGCTCACCGTCAGCCCGTCATCGTCGTCGAGGCGGAACGTCGTGCGATGGGTGAACCCGCCGCGGTCGACCCGGTTGATCGCGGCCTTGATGGCGGCATAATTGTCCTGTGGCGGCGCCTGCACGATCATCGCCGACTGCAACGGAGCGACCAGATCGGCCAGCCGTTCAAGCCACGGCGCGGGTAAGCCGTCGCCGACCAGGAACACCATGATGAAATCCGGATCGGTCTGGCCCAGAAGCGACGGCAGGCACAACCGCTCGAAAAGGTGAAACCGCCGTTCCAGCCGGTCCGGATCGTAAAGGAAGGCTTCCAGTTCGGGCACGGTCGCAGGCGACTTCTCGAACCCCGAGAGCGCGGGGAATGAGAACCGGACAGTGCCAATGACCAGATTGCGGAACGTCACGTGCCCTGCCCCTTTCGCTGGCGAACGGCTTTCTGGCTACCCGGCACGCGCCATGTTGAAAAGCCGTTTCGCGCCCCGGTCGCCGGTTCAGGTCCCGTTCTGTCCCGGCTCCTCAACCAGTTGCGCGATGGTGCCGGTGGGCGTGTGTTCGACCGTTACCGACCCGCCCGCCGTGGTCGCGAAGGCCTGGAGCAACTGCGACCCAAGACCGCTTGGTGTATTTGCCTCGGTCGTGGCCGTCTGGAACGACCCGATGCCGTCGTCGGACACTACCAGCCGCCAGGGGCCGTCCTCGGGCGCGCGATACTCGACCAGGATGCGGCCGGTCTGCTGGTCGGGAAAGGCGTGCTTGGCCGCATTGGTCACCAGCTCGTTGACGATCAGCCCCAGCGCCACGGCGCGGTCGCGCGGCACAGACACCGGATCACAGTGCAGTTCGATGGTGACGGCCCTGTCCTGGAACAGCCCCTCGGCCAGTTGCCGCACAAGCGGGGCAAGGTAGGGATGCAGGGGGATCTCGTTGGTATATGTCTCCGAGGCGTAGATCGCCTCGTGGATCGCCGCGAAACTGCGCACCCGCGTCGCGGCGGATCGCAGCGCCTCTTGCGCCTCTGCCGATCCGGTGGTGCGCTGTTGCAGGGTCAGCAGGCTGGCGACCATGGCAAAGTTGTTCTTGGTCCGGTGCTCCAGTTCGCGCATCAGGTCGACCTGGGTCGCCAGTTCGCGCTCGCGATCCGCCTTAGCGCGGCTGACAGTGTTGCGGAACGCCTCGGCGAAGAACAGGATGACCAGCGCCGCAGCCCCGTTCACCATGGTACGCGACGCATCGGCGGGGTTGGCGAAGACGAAGGACGCAGGTTCCGGCAGGACGAAATACCAGGCGTGAAAGAACGCCAGGAAGAAAGTCACCATCCCGGCCTGCCAGCGTCCGTAAAGCGTCGAGATCATGATCGCGGGATAGATCAGCGAGAACGGCCCGGCGCCCGGCGAGAACAGGTCGACGACAGCGCGGGTCAGGACGGCGACGGCAAAGCAGAGAGCCCCGAACAGGATTTCCGAAACGATCGGCGAAATCCGATCAGAAAGCCTTTCGACAGGATCGAATTCTCCGATGCGCTTGCGCATTCTTCCGCGAAACTCCGGTCCAATCGCTTCCTCGGACAGGAGTAAGCGGTTTGTCAGGGTGGGGCCACCGCTATTTCGACCGGCCCGACACGGGGGCTGGCGCCGCCGGAACAAGAAACCCCGGCGCAATCGGCCGGGGTTTCCAAGGGGTCATTCGTGGGCCGCGTGCGGCCTATTCGCGGCTTTCGGGCGTGTCCACGAGGCCGCTGTCAAAGACGTCTTCGCTGTCCCGGAAGTCGTCCTCCACCGGGGCCGCCAGCGCCGCGGCGGCTTCGGCCTCGGCGCGCGCGGCCTCGATCACCTTCAGATCGCGCTCGGCAGCGATGCGGCGCACCTTCTGGCGTGGCGCCGCCGGTGCCCGCCGGGATCAGACGGCCGACGATGACGTTCTCCTTCAGGCCGACCAGCTTGTCGCGCTTGCCCTGGACCGACGCCTCGGTCAGCACCCGCGTGGTTTCCTGGAACGACGCCGCCGAGATGAAGCTGCGGGTCTGCAGCGACGCCTTGGTGATGCCCAGCAGGATCGGCTCGCCCGTCGCCGGACGCCCGCCCTTGCGCGATCGCCTTTTCGTTGGCCTCGTCGAACTCGGCCTTGTCGACATGCTCGCCCTTCAGCAGCGTGGTCTGTCCGCTGTCCTGGATCTCCCACTTCTGCAGCATCTGGCGCACGATGACCTCGATGTGCTTGTCGTTGATCTTGACGCCCTGCAGGCGATAGACGTCCTGCACCTCGTCGATCATGTAGTCGGCCAGCGCCTCGACACCCATGATCGACAGGATGTCATGCGGCGCGGGGTTGCCGTCCATGATGTAGTCGCCCTTCTGGACGAAGTCGCCTTCCTGCACCGGGATGTGCTTGCCCTTGGGCACCATGTACTCGACCGGCTCCATCGTCTCGTCCGCCGGTTCGATGGTGATGCGGCGCTTGTTCTTGTAGTCGCGCCCGAACCGCACGTAGCCGTCGATCTCGGCGATGATCGCGTGGTCCTTGGGACGCCGCGCCTCGAACAGTTCCGCCACCCGCGGCAGACCGCCGGTGATGTCCTTGGTCTTGGCACCTTCGCGCGGGATCCGCGCAACCACGTCGCCGGCCTTGATGTCGGCCCCGTCCTCGATCGACAGAATGGCGTCGACCGACATCGGATAGGTGATCGGGTTGCCCGCGTCGTTGCGCACCGGCTCGCCGTCCTCGGCCACCAGGATGACCTCGGGCTTCAACTCGTTGCCCTTGGGCGCAGCACGCCAGTCGCTGACGATGCGCTGGGTCATGCCCGTCGCCTCGTCGGTGTCCTCGCGCACCGAGATGCCCGAGACCAGGTCGACGAACCGCACTTGCCCCGCCTTCTCGGCGATGATCGGCAGGGTGTAGGGATCCCATTCGAACAGCTTGTCGCCCCGCGTGACCTTGGCACCGTCCTTCAGGTACACCTTGGTACCGTAGGTCAGCTTGTGGCTGGCCCGTTCGATGCCGTTGTCGTCCACGATCGCCAGGGTCATGTTGCGGCCCATCACGATCATCTCGCCGCTGGCATTTTCCAGCAGGTTGGCGTTGCGATACTCGATCTTGCCGGACTGGCTGGCCTCGAGGAACGACTGCTGGCCACCCTGCGCGATGCCGCCGATGTGGAACGTCCGCATCGTCAGCTGGGTGCCCGGCTCGCCGATGGACTGCGCGGCGATGATGCCGACAGCTTCGCCCTGGTTGACAAGCGTACCGCGGGCCAGGTCGCGCCCGTAGCACATCGCACAGACGCCTTCCTCGGCCTCGCAGGTCAGCGGCGAGCGGATACGCATGGCGGCGATGCCGGCCTCTTCGACCGCGTCCGCGGTGCGTTCGTCGATCAGTTCGTTCTGCGCCACCAGCACCTCGTCGGTGCCCGGCCGGATCACGTCCTCTGCCGCGACGCGGCCCAGGATGCGTTCCGAAAGCGTCGACACGACCTCGCCGTCGTTAACAGCGGCTTCCGCGTTGATCGACAGTTCGGTGCCGCAGTCGTGCATACGGATGATGCAGTCCTGCGCCACGTCGACCAGGCGACGGGTCAGATAGCCCGAGTTCGCCGTCTTCAGCGCGGTATCGGCCAGGCCCTTGCGGGCGCCGTGAGTCGAGTTGAAGTATTCAAGAACGGTCAGGCCTTCCTTGAAGTTCGAGATGATCGGCGTTTCGATGATCTCGCCCGACGGCTTGGCCATCAGGCCGCGCATGCCGCCCAGCTGCTTCATCTGCGCAGGCGAGCCACGCGCACCGGAATGCGACATCATGTAGACGCTGTTGGGCTCCAGCTCCGCGCCCGCGTCGTCGACCCGCACGGCAGAGATTTCGCCCATCATGGCGTTGGCCACCTCGTCCGAGCATTTCGACCAGGCGTCGACCACCTTGTTGTACTTCTCGCCCTGGGTGATCAGGCCGTCCATGTACTGCTGTTCGAATTCCTTGACCTGGTCGCGCACGGCGCCGACGATGTCCCACTTGCTGTCCGGGATCAGCATGTCGTCTTTGCCGAACGAGATGCCGGCCTTAAAGGCCTCGCGGAAACCTACGGTCATGATCTGGTCGCAGAAGATCACACTCTCTTTCTGGCCGCAGTAGCGGTAGACCGAGTCGATGACCTGCTGCACCTCTTTCTTGCGCAGCAGACGGTTGACCAGGTCGAACGGCGCCTTGGCATTGAGCGGCAGCAGCGCGCCCAGCCGGATGCGGCCCGGCGTGGTGTCGAAGCGCTTCAGCACTTCGTTGCCTTCCTCGTCGATCTGCTTGATGCGCGCCTGAATCTTCGCGTGCAGGTGCACCTCGCCCGCGTCGAGGGCATGCTGCACCTCGTCCACGTCCGAGAAGATCATGCCCTCGCCCTTCATCCCCTTGCGCTCCATCGAGATGTAATAGAGGCCAAGGATCATGTCCTGGACGGCACGATGATCGGCGCGCCGTTGGCGGGCGACAGCACGTTGTTCGTGGACATCATCAGGACGCGCGCTTCAAGCTGCGCTTCCAGCGAGAGCGGTACGTGCACGGCCATCTGGTCGCCGTCGAAATCGGCGTTGAAGGCCGAGCAGACCAGCGGGTGAAGCTGGATCGCCTTGCCCTCGATCAGCACCGGCTCGAAGGCCTGAATGCCCAGGCGGTGCAGCGTCGGCGCGCGGTTCAGCATCACCGGATGCTCGCGGATCACCTCGTCCAGGATGTCCCAAACCTCGGGGCGTTCCTTTTCGACCAGCTTTTTCGCCTGTTTGACAGTGCTGGAAAGGCCCTTGGCCTCGAGCCGTGAATAAATGAACGGCTTGAACAGCTCCAACGCCATCTTCTTGGGCAATCCGCATTGGTGCAACTTCAGCTCTGGCCCGGTCACGATGACCGACCGGCCCGAGAAGTCGACGCGCTTGCCCAGCAGGTTCTGCCGGAAGCGGCCCTGCTTGCCTTTCAGCATGTCCGACAGCGATTTCAGCGGACGCTTGTTGGCGCCGGTGATGACCCGGCCACGACGGCCGTTGTCAAACAGGGCGTCGACGGATTCCTGCAGCATCCGCTTTTCGTTGCGCACGATGATGTCCGGCGCGCGCAGTTCGATCAGCCGCTTCAGGCGGTTGTTGCGGTTGATGACGCGACGATACAGATCGTTGAGGTCGGAAGTCGCGAAGCGACCGCCATCCAGCGGCACCAGCGGGCGCAGCTCGGGCGGAATGACCGGGACGACGGTCAGGATCATCCATTCCGGGCGGTTGCCGGATTCCAGGAAGTTCTCGACGATCTTCAGACGCTTGATGATCTTTTTCGGCTTCAACTCGCCGGTCGCCACAGCGAGGTCGGCGCGCAGGGTTTCGGCCTCGGCCTCCAGGTCGATGGCTTGCAGCATCTCGCGGATCGCCTCGGCGCCGATGTTCGCCGTGAAGGCGTCCATGCCATAGGCATCCTGGGCATCCATGAACTCTTCCTCGGTCATCAGCTGACCGTAGGTCAGATCGGTCAGGCCGGGCTCGATGACGACGTAGTTTTCGAAATAGAGGATGCGTTCCAGGTCGCGCAGGGTCATGTCCAGCATCAGGCCGATGCGGCTGGGCAGCGACTTGAGGAACCAGATGTGGGCGACGGGGGCGGCCAGTTCGATGTGGCCCATGCGCTCGCGCCGGACCTTCTGCAGCGTCACTTCGACGCCGCACTTCTCGCAGACGACGCCGCGGTATTTCATGCGCTTGTACTTGCCGCAGAGGCATTCGTAATCCTTGATCGGGCCAAAGATGCGCGCGCAGAACAGGCCGTCACGCTCGGGCTTGAACGTGCGGTAGTTGATGGTCTCGGGCTTCTTGATCTCGCCGTAGGACCAGCTGAGAATACGCTCGGGCGAGGCCAGCGAGATCTTGATCTCGTCAAAGGTCTTCGGGGCCGCAAGCGGGTTGAACGGGTTGGTGGTCAGTTCCTGGTTCATCTTTGAATCCTTGAATTCGGGGCGTGAGGGTGGGACGGGGGGAAGGCGTTTCGAAACGCCTTCCTGAAAGGGCTTTACAAAGCCCTTCCCCTATTCCGTCTCCTCCGCGTCCAGGAGTTCCATGTTGAGGCCCAGACCCCGGACCTCCTTGACGAGCACGTTGAACGATTCCGGCACGCCGGCCTCGAAATTGTCCTCGCCCTTCACGATGCTTTCATAGACCTTGGTGCGGCCCGCCACGTCGTCGGATTTCACCGTCAGCATCTCCTGCAGGGTGTAGGCCGCGCCATAGGCTTCCAGCGCCCAGACCTCCATCTCGCCGAAACGCTGGCCGCCGAACTGGGCCTTGCCGCCCAGCGGCTGCTGGGTAACCAGGCTGTAGGGCCCTGTCGACCGCGCGTGGATCTTGTCATCGACCAGGTGGTGCAGTTTCAGCAGGTACTTAATGCCCACCGTCACCGGACGAGTGAAGCGTTCGCCCGAGCGGCCATCGTAAAGCACCGACTGGCCGCTTTCCGAGAACCCGGCCCGCTTCAGCGCGTCGTTGACATCGGCCTCCTTGGCGCCGTCGAAAACCGGCGTTGCAATCGGAACACCGTCGGTCACGTTGCCGGCGGCCTCGATCAGCCGGTCATCGTCCATGCCCTTGATGCCCTCTTCATAGACATCGTCGCCATAGGCGATGCGCATGGCCTCTTTCACCGGGGTCAGGTCGCCGCTGCGGCGGTAGTCCTGCAGCGCCTCGTCGATCTTGATCCCAAGACCGCGCGCGGCCCATCCCATGTGGGTTTCCAGGATCTGCCCGACATTCATCCGGCTGGGCACGCCCAGCGGGTTCAGCACGAAGTCGACCGTGGTGCCATCTTCCAGGAACGGCATGTCCTCGATCGGCACCACCTTGGAAATGACGCCCTTGTTGCCGTGACGCCCGGCCATCTTGTCGCCCGGCTGCAGCTTGCGCTTTACCGCGACGAAGACCTTGACCATCTTCATCACACCCGGCGGCAGGTCGTCGCCGCGACGCACCTTCTCGACCTTGTCCTCGAACCGCGCATCCAAAGCGCGCTTCTGCGCCTCGAACTGGCCGTTCAGGGCCTCGACCTGGGCGGCTTCCTTGTCGTCGCCAAGGGCAAGCTGCCACCATTGGCCACGGGAAAGCGATTCGAGCAGCTCTTCGGTGATCTTGGAACCCGGCTTGACGCCCTTCGGCCCCTTCACCGCGGACTTGCCGAGGATCGCGGTCTTCAGGCGCGCGTAGATGTTGCGCTCCAGGATGTGCAACTCGTCGTCGCGGTCGCGCGCCAGGCGCTCGACTTCCTCGCGTTCGATCTGCAACGCACGTTCGTCCTTCTCGACGCCGTGCCGGTTGAACACCCGCACTTCGACGACCGTTCCGAAATCGCCCGGCGGCAGGCGCAGCGAAGTGTCGCGCACGTCGCTGGCCTTTTCACCGAAGATCGCGCGCAGCAGCTTTTCTTCCGGCGTCATCGGGCTTTCACCCTTGGGAGTGATCTTGCCCACCAGGATGTCCGCCGGTCCGACCTCTGCCCCGATATAGACGATGCCCGCCTCGTCGAGGTTGCGCAGGGCTTCCTCGCCGACGTTGGGAATGTCGCGGGTGATCTCTTCCGGTCCCAGCTTGGTGTCGCGGGCGGCGACCTCGAATTCCTCGATATGGATCGAGGTGAAGACGTCGTCGCGCACGATGCGCTCGGAGATCAGGATCGAGTCCTCGTAGTTGTAGCCGTTCCACGGCATGAAGGCGACGACGACGTTCTTGCCCAGCGCCAGTTCTCCCAGATCGGTCGAGGGACCGTCCGCGATGACTTCCATCTTGCCCACGGTATCGCCCACCTTCACCAGCGGACGCTGGTTGATGCAGGTGTTCTGGTTCGACCGCTGGAATTTGCGCAGACGGTAGATGTCGACGCCGGGATCGCCCGGCTCCAGGTCATGCGTCGCGCGCACGACGATCCGCTGGGCATCGACCTGGTCGATGATTCCCGCACGCCGCGCCATGATCGAGGCGCCTGAATCCCGCGCCACGACTTCCTCGATGCCGGTTCCGACGAACGGCGCATCGGCCTGCAACAGCGGCACCGCCTGGCGCTGCATGTTCGAGCCCATCAGCGCCCGGTTGGCGTCGTCGTTTTCCAGGAACGGAATGAGCGAGGCCGCCACCGACACCAGCTGCTTCGGCGACACGTCGATCAGGTCGACGTTTTCTCGCGGTTGCAGGGTGTACTCGCCGGATTTCCGGGTCGACACCAGGTCGTTGATGAAGTTGCCGTCCTTGTCCAGCGTCGCGTTGGCCTGCGCCACCGTGTGCCGCATCTCCTCGGTCGCCGACATGTAGTGGACGTCGTCCGTAACATGAGCGTTCTCGACCCGGCGATAGGGCGTTTCGATGAAGCCGTACTTGTTCACCCGGGCGAACGTCGCAAGGCTGTTGATCAGGCCGATGTTCGGGCCTTCCGGCGTCTCGATCGGGCACATCCGGCCGTAGTGGGTCGGGTGCACGTCGCGCACCTCGAAGCCGGCCCGTTCACGGGTAAGACCACCCGGTCCAAGCGCCGAGAGGCGACGCTTGTGGGTGACTTCCGACAGCGGGTTGGTCTGGTCCATGAACTGCGACAGCTGCGACGAGCCGAAGAATTCGCGCACCGCGGCGGCGGCAGGTTTGGCGTTGATCAGGTCCTGCGGCATCACCGTGTCGATCTCGACGGAACTCATGCGTTCCTTGATCGCGCGCTCCATGCGCAGCAGGCCGACGCGATACTGGTTCTCCATCAACTCGCCGACCGAACGCACCCGGCGGTTGCCGAGGTGGTCGATGTCGTCGATGTCGCCCTTGCCGTCGCGCAGTTCCACCAGCGCCTTGATGCAGGCGACGATATCGTCGCGGCGCAGGGTGCGCTGAGTGTCGGGGGCGTCGAGATCGAGGCGCATGTTCATCTTGACCCGGCCGACGGCGGAAAGGTCATAGCGTTCGCTGTCGAAGAACAGCGTGTCGAACAGTGGCTTGCGGCATCGACGGTGGGCGGCTCGCCCGGACGCATCACGCGGTAGATGTCCATGAGCGCGGTTTCGCGGTTCATGTTCTTGTCCACCGCCATGGTGTTGCGCATGTAGGGGCCGACCGATGACGTTGTCGATGTCCAGCACCGGGATCGTGGTGACACCGGCATCCAGCAGCTCTTTCAGCGTGCCGCCGGTCACTTCGCCTTCCTTGTCGACTTCCCAGGTCAGCTCGCCCCCGGCCTCGACGTAGATCGCGCCGGTGTCCTCGTTGATGATGTCCTTGGCGGCAAAGCGGCCGACGATCTGCTCGAACGGCATCAGCAGGTCCTTGACCTTGCCATCGTCGATGATCTTCTTGACGGCGCGCGGCGTGACCTTCTTGCCGGCCTCGGCGATCACTTCGCCGGTCTTGGCGTCGACCAGGTCATAGGTCGGACGGGTGCCGCGCACGCGCTCGGGGAAGAACTTGGTGACCCAGCCCTTGCTCTTCTTCAGCTTGAAATCGACGGTTTCGTAATAGGCGTCCATGATCGCCTCCTGGTCCATGCCAAGCGCATAGAGCAGGGTCGTCACCGGCAGCTTGCGGCGACGGTCGATGCGCGCAAAGACGATGTCCTTGGCATCGAACTCGAAGTCGAGCCACGAGCCGCGATAGGGGATGATGCGGCAGGCGAACAGCAGCTTGCCCGAGCTGTGGGTCTTGCCCTTGTCATGGTCGAAGAACACGCCGGGGAGCGGTGCATCTGGGAAACGATCACGCGCTCGGTGCCGTTGACGATGAAGGTGCCGTTCGGGGTCATCAGGGGCATGTCGCCCATGAAGACGTCCTGTTCCTTGATGTCCTTGACCGACTTGGCGCCGGTATCCTCGTCGATATCGAACACGATCAGGCGCAGGGTCACCTTCAGCGGCGCCGCAATAGGTCATGTCGCGCTGCTGGCATTCCTCGACGTCGTATTTCGGCTTTTCCAACTCGTACTTGACGAATTCAAGCACGGCGGTCTCGTTGAAATCCTTGATCGGAAAGACCGACTGGAAGACGCCCTTGATGCCTTCGTCGTCCATCGGCTCGGGCTGGTCGCCGGAGTTCAGGAACAGGTCGTAGCTGGATTTCTGAACCTCGATGAGGTTCGGCATTTCCAGAACTTCGCGGATTTTGCCGTAGTATTTGCGGAGACGTTTCTGGCCGAGATAGGTCGATGCCATCTGGGGTCTTACCTTTCATCTTCGCAAGCAGCACACACCGTCGGGCTACGGCGATGCGCGCCCTTGAACTGGGGGGTCCGATCCATACCTGGCCGCCTTCCCACAGGCAGCCTCCCGATCGGATCCCGCACCTTAGGAAAGGCTCTCTTGCGCGAAAGCTCTTCCTGAGACGCGGATGGCTGGACCCGAAATTCGGAGTCCAGCCAGTGATTTCGTTGCGGTCGGGTGGCCCCGCCGCTCGACTTACTTGATCTCGACTTCGGCGCCAGCCGCTTCGAGTTTCGCCTTGATGTCGTCGGCTTCGGACTTCGACACGCCTTCCTTGACGGCCTTGCCACCGGCTTCGACCAGGTCCTTGGCTTCTTTCAGGCCCAGACCGGTGATCGCGCGGACTTCCTTGATCACGTTGATCTTGGATTCGCCGTGGCTCTTCAGGATCACGTCGAATTCGGTCTGCTCTTCGGCAGCCTCGCCACCGGCGTCGCCAGCAGGACCGGCCATCATCACAGCGCCGCCAGCAGCGGGCTCGATGCCGTATTCGTCTTTCAGGATGGTTTTCAGTTCTTGTGCTTCCAGCAGCGTCAGGTTGACGATGCTTTCGGCGAGTTTTTTCAGATCAGCCATTTCGTTGTTCCGTTCTGTTCAGATGTGTTCCAACCTTGCGGTATTCAACCCCAAACGCAGGTATCCAGATTGCCTTCAAGCCGCTTCCGCGCGTTCCTCGATGGTCGAGAGAATGCTCGCGATGTTCGAAGCAGGTGCGCCAATGGCCCCAGCGATGTTCGCAGCAGGTGCGCCGATGCAGCCCGACGATCGAAGCGATAAGCTCGTCGCGCGAAGGCATTTTCGACACGGCCTCAACACCGGCCCGGTCCAGTGCCGTCTCACCCATGGCACCGCCGAGGATCTCAAACTTCTTGTTATCCTTGGCGTAGTCTTCCGCGACCTTGGCAGCTGCCACTGGATCTTCGGAATAGGCGAGTACGGTCATCCCCGTCAGAAGGTCACCGATCGATGCGTTCGGTTTTCCCTCAAGGGCGATTTTGGCGAGCTTGTTCTTGGCGACGCGCACGGATCCACCCTCGGCGCGCATGCGACCGCGAAGATCCTGCATTTCGGCAACCGTGAGACCTGCGTAGTGGGCAACGACCACAACGCCAGAGCTTTCGAAGATCTGGCCGAGTTCGTCGACCAGTTTCTCTTTCTGGGCTCTATCCACAGTTTCACTCCAATGTTGGAGGGAGTAGTCCCCCTCCGGCTCGTTTTGCCGGAACCACGCGGTCCCGGCGGTCGGGTCCTTACGGGTCCTTCGCAATCGCTCCCTGAAGGCGGTGCACGCCTGCAAAGAAAATTGGTCCATCCCCGTCTCGGGCAGGAATTATGGCTTGTGGCCACCCACCGTCTTGGACGAATTGCCCGCCCGCCGCAGTGCAGCGGCGACCGGACAGACGCGCTCTCTAGGGGGTTTTTCGGCGAATGTGAAGAGGGAAACGCAAGGAAATCCCTCCCGCGGAAGGGATTGTCCGCCGGGCGGCCCGGCGGCGTCGATCCCGATCCCCCGATCATGGGCCAGGTGCCGGGCGTCGCGCAAGCAAATCCTGCCGCCCGGTCCACAGATCATCATCGCCGTTGCACCCGAACCCAAGCTGGATAATGATCGCGGCAGCAAGATCGCGGCAGCAAGATCGCGGGGCCGCCATGGACGCAGAGCCAGGTACCGAAGACTGGTTGCCTTCGGCGGATCTGGAAACCTACCGGATCGTCATCGAAAACGCCCCGGCGATGCTCTGGCTGGGCGACGCGACCGGAAAATGCGTCTTTCTGAACGCGGCCCAGCGCGCGTTCTGGGGCGTCAGCGACGCCGATTTCGCGACCTTCGACTGGTCCGGCACCGTTCACCCCGACGACCTCGGCACTTTGTTCGACCCGTTCAGCCGCGCGATGGCGGCCCAGGAGCCGTTCTCGGTCGAAGCCCGCTAACGGCGCCGCGACGGCGAATGGCGCGTGCTGCATACCGAGGCCAGCCCCCGGTTCGACCCCCAGGGCACCTTGATAGGCATGACCGGGGTCAATACCGACGTTACCGACCAGCGCCGTCAGGAACGCCAGCTATCCCTGGTGACGGAAGAACTGTCGCACCGCATCAAGAACATCTTCGCCGTCGTCAGCGCGATGACAAAGGCCGCGGCGCGCGAACACCGCGAAGCGCAGGAGATTCTCAGTCTGCTCGAGTCGCAATTCTCGGCGATGGCTGCTGCCTATGTCCAGATTGCCCCCGGCAGCGCAACCGACGGCGACACCAAAACCTCGCTCCGGACGCTGACGAACACGCTTTTTGCGCCCTACCGGCAATCCGCACCGGACCGTATCGTCGTCCGGACGGAGGATTTCGACCTGCCCTCCGACGCCGCCGCGTCGCTGGCCCTGATCCTTCACGAACTGGCCACGAATTCAGCCAAGTACGGGGCGCTGGCGGCGGGCGGCCGGATTTGCCTGGACGTGAGACGCGAGGCCGGAGCGATCTCGTTCGACTGGCAGGAAACCGGCGGCGAGCCGCAAGCCGAGGCGCCGTCGCGCGCCGGGTTCGGCAGCCAGCTGATCCGGGCCAGCGTCGCCAACCTGTCCGGCGAGATCGAGACCGCTTGGGGCACGTCCGGGCTGCACTGGCAGATGCACGTGCCCGATTATGTTCTGGCCGACCGCTGATCCCGGCCCCCGCCGCCGGCTTTCAGGATTTCCCTGAAAGAGCTTCACACCGCCCTGGCCCAAGTCTGCTTTGCCAACCTGCCGCGACCGACCTATATCGACGGTATACGCCGGTATACGGTCTTGCGGAGAGTACGCGACAATGGACATTCTGATACTCGGGGCATCCTATGGATCGCTTCTGTCGACAAAGCTGCTGATGGCGGGCCACAACGTGACGTTGGTCTGCCTGCCGCAAGAGGCCGACCTGATCAATTCGGAAGGCACCTTCGTGCGCCTGACCCTGCGCGGCGAGGATCAGCCGCGCGTTATCGCCTCGACGGACCAACCGGGCGAGGTTTCGGCCCTGGCCCCGGATCACGCCGATCCGGCGAACTACGACCTGGTCGCCCTGGCCATGCAGGAGCCGCAATACGGCGCGCCCGGCGTGCGTGGACTCTGATGGTGCGCATCGCCGCGTCCCGAAAGCCCTGCATGTCGATCATGAACATGCCGCCGCTGCCCTATCTGCAGCGGATCCAGGGCCTCGACACCGCGGCGCTGGAAGCCTGCTTACACCAACGCGCACGTCTGGGACCGCTTCGACCCGGACGTCTGTCACGCTCTGCAGCCCGGACCCGCAGGCCTTCCGCCCGCCGGAGGAAAAGCCGAACTTCCTGCATGTCGGCCTGCCGACCAACTTCAAGGCGGCGGCCTTCGCCGACGCCGCCGCATACCGACATCCTGCGCAAGCTCGAGGCCGACATCGCCGCGGTGCGTCTCGACGGCAAGGACGTGCCGGTGAAGCTGCGGGTGCACGACTCGCTCTTCGTGCCGCTGGCCAAGTGGTCGATGCTGCTGACCGGCAACTACCGGTGCATCACCGCCGACGGGCCGCGCTCGATCCGCGATGCGGTGCATTCCGATACCGCGCAATCGCGCCGGATCTACGAATGGGTGAACACCCTGGCGCGCGACCTTGGCGCCGACCCGGACGATCAGGTTCCGTTCGAGAAATACGCCAATGCCGCCCATGGCCTGCTGAAGCCATCCTCTGCCGCGCGGGCCGTATTCGGGGGCGCCACTCAAATCGAGCGTGTGGACATGCTGGTGCAGCGGATCGCCAGGCAGCGCGGGATGCAGTTGGCCGAGGTCGATGCGAACATCGAAATCGTGAGTGCCCACCTTTCGGCCAACCGAAAAATGCGGGCCGCCTAAGCCGGGCCGTAACCCGACCGGACAAACAAAAAGGGCGGGTCCGGCGACCCGCCCTTTTCCAATAGCTGCCTGCCCGATCAGTTGCCGGTGGCACTCATGACATCCACCGTCACGCCCGGACCCATGGTCGAGGTCAGGCTGACCTTCTTCATGTAGGTGCCCTTGGCGCCGGTCGGTTTGGCCTTCTGCACCGCGTCGACGAAGGCCAGCAGGTTCTCGGCCAGCGCCTTCTCGTCGAAGCTGGCCTTGCCGATACCGGCATGAACGACGCCCGCCTTTTCGGCCTTGAACTGGACCTGCCCGCCCTTGGCGGCCTCGACGGCCTCCTTGACGTCCATCGTCACCGTGCCGACCTTGGGGTTCGGCATCAGGTTGCGCGGGCCCAGGATCTTGCCCAGGCGCCCGACGATCGGCATCATGTCCGGGGTCGCGATGCAGCGGTCAAAGTCGATCTTGCCGCCCTGGATCTGCTCCATCAGGTCCTCGGCACCGACGATGTCGGCCCCGGCCTTTTCGGCTTCCTCGGCCTTGGCGGCGCGGGCGAAGACCGCCACGCGGACCGTCTTGCCGGTGCCGTTGGGCAGCGTGACTGTGCCGCGAACCATCTGGTCGGCATGGCGCGGGTCGACGCCCAGGTTGACGGCGATCTCGACGGTCTCGTCGAATTTCGCCTGCGCGTTCGACTTGATCAGCTTGACCGCTTCGTCGACGCTGAGGTTCTCCTTGCCGGCGACCGCTTCGCGGGCGGCGCGGGTGCGTTTTCCGTACTTTGCCATGATCCTAGCCCTTCACCTCGATACCCATCGACTTGGCCGAGCCAAGGATGATCTGCATGGCGGCCTCGACGTCGTTGGCGTTGAGGTCCTTCATCTTCGCTTCGGCGATCTCGCGCAACTGCTTGGCGGTGACCGAGCCCACATTGTCGCGGCCCGGCGTCTTGCCGCCGGATTTCAGCTTGGCGGCCTTCTTCAGGAAATGCGACGCCGGCGGCGTCTTGATCTCCATCGAGAACGACTTGTCGACGTAGTAGGTGATGATCGTCGGGCACGGCGCGCCCGGCTCCATGTCCGCGGTCTTGGCGTTGAAGGCCTTGACGAATTCCATGATGTTGATGCCGCGCTGACCCAATGCGGGTCCGACGGGCGGGCTGGGGTTGGCCTGACCGGCCTTCACCTGCAGCTTGAGTACTCCAGCAACTTTCTTGGCCATGCGGCCTCTCCTTTCATCGGTGCGCCCGATCGCGCACCCTACGTCCCGAAACGCGTTCCGGGTCTGGTGTTAGCGTGGTCCGGTCCCGCCGCGCGCGACGGATGCCTTCCACGAATGAAACCCGAACCACCGGTCCGGGCATTTCGCCAGGGTGCGCGCCTGCACGCACCGCACAGGTCAGTTCTGCTTGCTGACCTGCGTGTATTCCAGTTCGACCGGGGTGGCCCGGCCAAAGATCGACACCGTCACCTTCAGGCGCTGGTTGTCGTCGTCGACTTCCTCGACCATGCCGTCGAAGCCCTCGAACGGGCCGTCGGTGACGCTGACCTTTTCGCCGATCTCGAAGTGGATCAGGGTGCGCGGAGCTGTCCTGGCCCTCTTCGACGCGGTTCAGGATCGCGTTGACCTCGTCGTCGCGCATCGGCATCGGCTTGCCCTGCGGGCCAAGGAAGCCGGTGACGCGGTTGATCGAGTTGATCAGGTGATAGCCGCGGTCGGACATTTCCATGCGCACCAGCACGTAGCCGGGCATGAAGCGACGCTCGGCGGTGACCTTCTTGCCGCGCCGGATCTCGATGACTTCCTCGGTCGGAACAAGGACTTCCTCGATCTCGTCCTCAAGACCGGCATCCTCGACGGCATGTTTGATCTGCTCGGCGATCTTCTTTTCGAAGTTCGACAGAACGCTCACCGAATACCACCGTTTCGCCATCGTTTTCCGTTCCCTTTATCTTCCGTGCTCCCGGCAACAACAAAGCGACGCGCAACTCGAATCGCTGCGCGCCGGGGCCGGGAATTGGGCCGTCAGTTACGCCTACGCCGCCCAGCAGCACCTCCGGCTACCGCCCCGTATACTCCCGATCTTACGGCATCTTCCCACGAATAGGGATCGCAGGGGTCAGAGAGAGAATAGTCGATGAGGATGAAAACTGCTGCGCCCACGGCAGCAGCCGCGCATACCGGGCACTCGCCGGTCGGATCGGTATAATTCAGGGCGCTTTGCCGCGCATATCCATACACACTCGCCCCGTCCACCAGCCCCAGCGGGTCGGCCTGCAGGTAGCGCCCCGTCGACGGGTCATAGTCCCGCATCCAGTTCTGGTGCAGCCCGCTCTCGGCCTGGAACCACTGGCCCGGGAAACGCAAGTTGATGGGCGTTCCGGTCGTCGTGTGGATGCCGCCGAAGGGCAGGTACTCGATCTGCCAGACGATGCTGGCCGTAATATCGGTGGCGAAGGTCGGGCGGCCGATGTGGTCGGTGCGCACGTAATAGGTCACCCCGACCTCGATCACCGCCACGGCGCGGTCATCCATCCAGCCCGGGGCCGATGATCAAGCCCCAGAGTGCCGAATGCCACGCCGTGACCCTGCCGGGAGCCGGGCCGCTCAGGACGACTTGCGCAGTTCGCTTTCCGACTTCAGCACCTCGTCGCCGTCGTCCTGCTCGATCCGGTAGGCCGGGTTGTCCATCGTCGGCGTCGCGCGTCACCTCCGCCCCTTGCGCCTTGATCGTGGTCTTCCGGGTATAGACCTTCTGCACCGTGCCGGTCCCGGTCCCGCCTCCCCAGTCCCATTCGACGCTGTCGCCTACGGAATACTTTGCCATTTGACGCCTTTCGATCCGCAAGGGCGGCCCGGTGCCGCCCTGACGCCCGAACAAGCTAGTGCCGCGGGGCCCGCCGGCCAGTGACCTATCCGACCGAGGTCAGGATGAACTGCAGCCCGGTGCGGATGATCAGGTCGACGAAGAAGAAGAAGATCGCCGTCAGCGTCGCCATGACGAACACCATGGCGGTGGTCAGCAGCACCTCGCGGCGGGTCGGCCAGACGACCTTGGCCACTTCGGCGCGGACCTGCTGGATGAACTGAAGCGGATTGGTGCGGGTCGCCATGGGATATCCTTGGATGGGTTGCAGGGGCAGATACGGAGTTTGGCCGCCGGTTTCAAGCATTCGCTTCAGGGCAACGGGTAAACCTTCGGTGTCAGCCCCGAGCGGAACCATTGGATGAAGCTGGCCATGGTGAAGACCGGCAGTCCGGTTGCCGCGCGGATCGCGGCGGCATAGGGCACCATGTTGGTGCATTCCAGCACCAGCGCGCCGACCTGCGGATGGGCGGCGCAGAGGGCGCGGGCGGCCTCGATATTGTCGGCCTCGGCCAGCGCCACATCGAGGCTGTCTTCATTGCCGAGGATGGCGCGGGTGAACTCTGCGCCGCCCTCGGTGGTGCCGATCGGCGTATCTGGCGGCACGCCCGCCGCCTTCAGATGCGCCGGCGTCAGAGTGCTGGCCGAGATCGTCAGCAGCCCCGCCACGCGGCCCGGCGGCAGAAGCGCGTTGACCTGGGCCACCTGCATCAGCGACGAGGTCGCCACCGGCACCCGCACCGCCGCGGCCAGATCGGCCTGGAACAGCGACAGGAAGCCGCAATTGGTGGTGATCCCGTCGACACCGTCGGCCACCAGGTCGCGCGCGGCGTCGATGAAGGCCGGCAGCAGCCCCTCGGCCCCGCGCCGGACGACCCGGTCGGGCGAGGCGTCGCGCACGACGCTGGTAGAGCACCGGGAAAGTCCCAGGTACCGGCATTGCCGATGTCGCCCGGGATGCGCGGAAACCTGGCCTCCAGCATCAGGATGCCCAGGCTTGCGCCGTAGATCGCCTTGCCGCCCTGCACTTTCATGGCGCCACATTCGACATGGAACCCCCGGCAATATCCGACATGTCGTCGCAAGGAGGCGCGGATGACCGACGGCGACAACCGGCTGACCGGGGCCGAGGCGATGGTGCGGATGCTGCAGGCCCATGGCGTGCGGCACATGTTCGGGCTGTGCGGCGACACCACGCTGCCGTTCTACGACGCGCTGGCGCGGCTCGATCACGGCATCACCCATTTCCTGACCCGCGACGAACGCCACGCCGCCTACATGGCCGACGGCTATGCCCGCGTCACCGGTCGGCCCGGCGTCTGCGAGGGGCCGTCGGGCGGCGGTGCGACCTATATCCTGCCTGGGCTGGTCGAGGCCAACGAAAGCTCGGTCCCCGATGCTGGCCATCACCACCGATGTGGCGACCACCTCGCGCGGGCGCTATCCGCTGACCGAACTTGATCAGGTGGCGCTGTTCCGGCCGCTGACCAAGTGGAACGCGACGCTGGACGACGCCGCCCGCCTGCCCGCCGCCGTGCGCGCCGCGTTCCGGGCGATGACCACGGGCCGGCCCGGGGCTGTGCATCTGGCGCTGCCCTTCGACACCCAGAAGGGCGCGGTGGACGAGGCAGAGATCTGGGCCGATCCGCGGCACCACATCTTTCCGGCCGAGCGCACAGCTCCCGAACCCGCGGCGATCCGCGCTGCGGCCGACGTTCTGGCGGGCGCGCGGCGGGCTGTTGCGATCTGCGGCGGCGGGCCGGTGCTGGCGGGGGCCGAGGCGGACGTGCAGGCGCTGGCCGAGGCGCTGGACCTGCCGATCGCCACGACCGTGTCAGGCCAGGGCGCGATTGCCGAGACCCATCCTCAGGCTCTCGGCGTGGTCGGCTCGAACGGCGGCGTGCCGGCGACGCGGGCGGTGGTGGACGATGCCGACGTGATCCTTTTCATCGGCTGCCGCGCCGGGTCGGTGACGACCGAACGCTGGCGCTCTCCGGCGCCCGGCAAGACGGTGATCCATATCGACAGCGACCCGATGGTGATCGGCGCGAACTACCCGACCGAAGTGGCGATGTGCGCCGATGCGAAACTGGCGCTGGCGGCGCTTGTGACAGAGATCGAAGATCGTGGCGGATTGACCAGTCAGAACGGCAGGGCGCGGGCGAAGGCTGCCTGGGACGCGAAACTCGCAGATTTCGAACCCTTGGCGCGCAGCACAGACCGCCCGATCCGGCCCGAAGCGGTGATCGCGGCGCTTGCCGAGGTGTTGCCGGACGACGCGGTGATCGTCGCCGATCCGGGCACGCCATGCCCCTATTTCAGCGCCCACTACCGCTGGCGCAGACCGGGGCGGCACTTCATCAGCAACCGGGCCCACGGGGCGTTGGGCTACGCGCTGGCGGCGGCGATGGGCGCGCAAGTCGGACGGCCCGACGGCAAGGTGATCGCGGCGATGGGGGACGGCTCGTTCGGCTTCTGCTGCGGCGAGTTCGAAACGCTGGTACGCTACGATATCCCAGTCACTTCGGTGGTGTTTTCCAACGCCACCTTTGGCTGGATCAAGGCCGGACAGAACGCGGGCTTCGGCCAGCGGTTCTACAATGTCGACTTCGGACGCACCGATCACGCCGCCGTGGCGCGCGCATTCGGCGTGAAGGCATGGACCGTCGAGGATCCGGGGCAATTGCAGCCGGTTCTGCGCGAGGCTGTGGCGCATGACGGGCCGACCCTTGTCGACGTGATCAGCCAGCCCCTGCACGAGGCGGCGGCCCCGGTGTCGGAGTGGGTGGCATGATCCCGCGCGCCAGTCCCGGGCCTGACCCGGGACCTCCACCGTCAGGCAAGAGGTCCCGGATCACGTCCAAGACGAAACCGCGCGATGTTGGAACCGTGCAATCCAATAGGGCCATCGAATGACGAACTCCGGCAAAACAGTCGCAATCGTCGGGGCGGGCATCGTCGGCGTCTCGACCGCCCTCTGGCTGCAGCGCGACGGGCACGACGTGATCCTGATCGACCGCGCCGGACCCGGCCGAGGGCACCAGCTATGGCAACGGCGGCGTGCTGGCCTCTGTCAGTTCGGTGCCGGTCACAGGGCCGGGGCTGATCCGCAAGGCCCCGGGGATGCTGTTCAGTCCGCAACCAGCCGCTGTTCCTGAAATGGGGCTACCTGCCGCGGCTGATGCCCTGGCTGGTGAAGTACCTCTCCCACGCCAATGCCGCCGATACCGACCGGATTTCGGCCGCGGTCCACGGCATCATCGGCGACAGCCTGGCCGAGCATCAGGCCTTGGCGAAGGGCACCGGGGCGGAACGATGGGTCGTGCCGTCCGATTACCTGTTCGTCTACGATGACCCGCGCGCACTTACGAGGCCGACGCCTTCGGCTGGGGCCTGCGGGCGCAAGCGCGGGTTTGCCTGGGACGAACTGGAAGGCGCCGCCTTCAAGGCCTATGACCCGGCCTTCGCCGATCACCTGTACTTCGCCGCACGGCTGGGCAATCACGGGCGCATCGCCGACCCAGGCCAATACGTGAAGGACCTCGCGGCGCATGTCGTGGCCCAGGGCGGCAAGCTTGTGCGCGCCGCCGTGCACGACATCGTGCGCGAGGAAGGCCGCGTCACCGGTGTGCGGGCGGGCGGCGAAACGATCCCCTGCGAGGCCGTGGTGATCGCCACCGGCGTCTGGTCCGGTCCGCTGGCCAAGAAACTGGGCCTCACCGTGCCGCTGGAAAGCGAGCGCGGCTATCATATCGAATTCCTGGAGCCCAACGTCATGCCCCGGTCGCCGGTGATGGTCGCCAGCGGCAAGTTCGTGATGACCCCGATGGACGGCCGTCTGCGCGCCGCCGGGGTCGTCGAATTCGGCGGGCTGAATGCAGCGCCCAGCCGCGCGCCGCTGGACCTGCTGCTGCGCAATGTCAAGGCGGCGCTGCCGCGGTCTGACCTATGCACGAGACCGGCGACTGGATGGGCCACCGCCCCGCGCCCGCGGACTCGATCCCGGTAATCGGCGAATTGCCCGGGGTCGCCGGGGCCTATCACCGGCTTCGGCCATCACCACGTCGGCCTGACCGGCGGCCCGAAGACCGGGCGGCTCCTGGCCCAGATGATCGGCGGCCGCAAACCAAACATTGACCTGACCCCCTATTCACCGGCACGGTTCATGGGCTAGCGCCGGCAAGGCGCGGCGACACCAGTTCCAACTGGGAGGAAACAGATGAAGACGATCAGCAACCTGCTGGCGGCAACGGCCCTGACCGCCGTGGCCACCACCGGCGTCATGGCCGCGAGCCACGCCCAGAAATGGGACATGCCGATGGCCTACGCCGCCAGCCAATTTCCACTCCGAGGTCGGCGCCGAGTTCGCCGCAGTGCGTGACCGACGGCACCGACGGCGCCATCGAGATCATCACGCATCCGTCGGGCTCGCTGTTCAAGGGCGCCGACATCAAGCGCGCGGTGCAGACCGGCCAGGTGCCGATCGGCGAGCGGCTGCTGTCCGGCCACCAGAACGAGAACGCGCTCTTCGGCTTCGACTCCGTCCCGTTCCTGGCCACCTCGTTCGACGATTCCGAGAAGCTGTGGAAGGCGGCCAAGCCGACGATCGAAGCGCTCCTGGCCGACCAGAACCTGACGCTGCTTTATTCGGTGCCGTGGCCGCCGCAGGGCCTCTACTTCAAGAAGGAGGTGAATTCGGTCGCCGACATGAAGGGCATCAAGTTCCGCTCCTACAACACCGCCACCGCCCGGCTGGCCGAGCTGACCGGCATGCTGCCGGTGCAGATCGAAGCCGCCGAGATCAGCCAGGCCTTCGCCACCGGCGTCGCCGAATCGATGATCTCGTCCGGCGCCACCGGCTATGACCGCAAGGTCTGGGAAACGCTGACCCACTTCTACGAGGTCGACGCCTGGCTGCCGCGCAACTACGTCTTCGTCAACAAGGACAGCTGGAACGGCGCTCGACGACGCCACCAAGGCGGTCTTCACCGACTGCGCCGACAAGGCGGCGGCCGACGGCCTGCAGCGGTCGAAGGACTATACCCAGTTCACGCTTGACGGCCTGCACGAAGGCGGCATGACGGTCGGCCCGGCGTCCGACACAGCTGAAGGACGAGCTGCGCGCCATCGGCGAGACCATGACCGCCGAATGGCTGGCCGAGGCCGGTGCCGACGGCAAGGCCATCGTCGACGCCTTCAAGGCGATGCAGTAGACGCACGATGGCGACCGGTTCACGCCGGTCGCCACGTGACCCGCGTCCGGCTTGATCCGGGACCTCCCGCCAGAGGCCCCGGGTCAAGCCCGGGCGCGCTATCCCCCGACAGCGAGATCTTCATGCGCGCCCTGCCGCTTCTCGCCGCGGTCTCGACGGCCTCTACCTGATCTGCCGGCATCGCCGCGGCGCTGTGCCTGATCGCGATCCTGCTGCTGATCGTCGTGCAGATGGTGGCCCGCTGGACCGGCGAGGTGTTTCCCGGCGCGCCGGACTACGCCGGCTACGCATGGCCGCCGCCTCGTTCCTCGCCTTCGCCAACGCGCTGAACCGCGGCGCGCATATCCGCGTGTCGATCCTGCTGAACGCGGTGCCGCGCCCGCGTGCGGCGCTGGATCGACGTCTGGTGCTTCGCCATCGGCACCGCGCTGGCCTGGTATTTCGTCTAGTACGCCAAGAAGTTCGCCTACTTCTCGTGGAAATTCAACGATATCAGCCAGGGTCAGGACGCGACGCCGCTGTGGATTCCGCAATCGGTCATGGTGATCGGCGCGGTCATCCTCGCCATCGCGCTGACCGACCACCTGCTGCACGTCTTCTGTCGACGGCGATCACCGCATCAAGCGCGATCTCGTCGACCAGAGCTTCGGGGAGTGAGCCCATGGAACACCTCTCGCTCATCGCGCTTTTCCTCTTCGTGCTGTTCCTGCTGCTCGGCACCGGCGTCTGGGTCGGGCTGGCGCTGATGGGCGTCGCCTGGGTCGGCATGGAGCTGTTCACCACGCGCCCGGCCGGCGACGCGATGATCACGACGATCTGGACGCGCCTCGTCGTCGCTGGACGCTGACCGCGCTGCCGCTGTTCATCTGGATGGGCGAGATCCTGTTCCGCACGCGACTGTCCGAGGACATGTTCCGCGGCCTGGCGCCCTGGATGGCGCGGCTGCCCGGGCGGCTGCTGCACACCAACATCGTCGGCTGCACGGTCTTCGCCGCCGTCTCCGGCTCGTCGGCGGCGACGCTGACCACGGTCGGCAAGATGTCGATCCCGGAACTGCGCAAGCGCGGCTACCCGGAGCACATGATCATCGGCACGCTGGCCGGCGCGGCCACGCTGGGCCTGATGATCCCGCCGTCGCTCACGCTGATCGTCTACGGCGTGACGATCAACGAGATCGATCTCCAAGCTGTTCATCGCCGGCATCCTGCCGGGCCTCGTGCTGGCGGCGCTGTTCATGGGCTACGTCGCGGTCTGATCTCGAAGTGTCGCGACGTGGAACCCGCCGCCGGAACCGCCGATGACGCTTCGGCCAGAAGGTCGCGAACTCGCGGTTCCTGATCCCGGTGCTTCTGCTGATCTCGCGTGGTGATCGGCTCGATGTACCTGGGCTTCGCCACCGCGACCGAGGCCGCGGCCTTCGGCGTGATCGGCTCGCTGGTTCTGGCCGCCGGCCAGGGCTCGCTCAACTGGCGCACCTTCACCGAAAGCCTGATGGGCGCGACCCGCACCTCGGCGATGATCGCGCTGATCCTGGCCGGCGCGGCGTTCCTGTCGCTGGCCATGGGCTTCACCGGCCTGCCGCGCGCGCTGGCCGAATGGATCGCCGCGCTGGAGCTGACGCCGGTTCGAGCTGCTGATGGCGCTGCTGGTGTTCTACATCGTGCTCGGCTGTTTCCTCGACGGCATTTCCTCGGTGGTGCTGACCATGGCGGTGGTCGAGCCGATGGTGCGCCAGGCCGGCATCGACCTGATCTGGTTCGGCATCTTCATCGTGGTGGTGGTCGAGATGGCGCAGATCACGCCGCCGATCGGCTTCAACCTGTTCGTGCTGCAGGGCATGACCAACCACGAGATGGGCTTCATCGCGCGCGCCGCCTTCCCGATGTTCCTGATCATGGTGGTGATGGTCTTCGTTCTGATCGCCTTCCCCGAGATCGCGACCTGGCTGCCCGACAACATCAGGCAAGGCCCCGGCGGCTGACGATGCGCACCGCCTGGCGAGCAATGCCGCACGTCCCGGGCGGACCGGGACCTCGCGAAAGGTCGGCCGGGAGGTTGCGGGTCAGGCCCGGGACGGGGTCGGCGTATCGCGTCGGCCTTGTCCACATGATCGCCGCGGCGCTGCGCCTTGCCGCCCGCCATGGCCGACTGCTGTTGGTGCTGGGGCTTGTCGCGGGATTCACCCTGCCCGGCCTCGCCGCCGCCCTGAAACCCTGGCTGCCGCCGATGGTGGCGGGCCTTGTGTTCATTTCGGCGCTGCGGATCGGCCTGCGCGCGGCGATGGGAAACCTTGCCCAGGCGCGCGGCACACTGCGCCATGTCGCGACCCTGCAACTGGGCGTTCCGCTGGCGCTGATCGCCCTTCTCGCCGTCACCGGCTGGCTCGGCACCGCCACCGGCCTCGCCGTCGTGCTGGCGATGTCCGCCCCGTCGATCTCGGGCGGGCCGGCCTTTACCGCGATGCTGGGCCATGATCCGGCACCCGCCATGCGCCTGCTGGTCGTGGGCACCGCGCTTTTGCCGCTGACCGTGCTGCCGGTGCTTTGGCTGCTGCCCGCGCTCGGCGGGCTGCCCGCTGTCGCCTTCGCCGCGCTGCGCCTGACCGGGGTCATCGTGCTGGCTACCGCCGCCGCCTTCTCCCTGCGCCGCCTGGCCTTCCCGGACCCGAAACCCGACACCGTCCGTGCGCTCGACGGCCTCGCCGCCATCGCCCTGGCGGTCATCGTCATCGCCCTGATGTCCGCCGTCGGCCCGGCCCTGCGCATCGCCCCCCTCGCCTTTCTCGGGTGGCTGGCGCTGGCCTTCGCGATCAATTTCGGCATGCAGTCCTCTCCTTTCGCATGGGTGCCCCGGTCCCGGTCAGCATCGTCGCGGGAAACCGCAACATCGCGCTCTTCCTGGTTGCGCTGCCGGCGCAGGTGACCGATCCTGTGCTTATCTTCATCGGCTGCTACCAGGTGCCGATGTACCTGACGCCCGTGCTGCTGGGAAAGTTCTATGGCCCGCCGCGACCCTGACACCGGCTTTCCCGCGATCCGCGATGTCGGGCTGACCGGCCTGCTGGTCAGCTTTGCCGACCGCATGGATTCGAGGCGCCAACCGCGCCGCGCTGGCCTACCGCGCCGCGGTCGAGGCCGAGGGTTGGGCCGGGGTGCGGGAAACCGCGACCTCGCTGACCTCGGTCTTCCTGCGGTTCGATCCGCTGGAACTGGACCATGACGCTCTGACCGACCGCTTGAAGGATCTGCTGGACCAGCGCGACTGGACCGCCGCCGACCTGCCCGCGGGCCGCACTCACTGGCGCATTCCGCTGGTGCTGGGCGGCAGCGAGACCGGCCCGCAGTTCGAAGAGGCCGCCAAGGCCGCGGGCCTCTCCCCCGACGCCGCCCGCGACCAGATCGCCGACGCCCGCGTCCGCGTGCTGACCATCGGCTTCGCGCCGGGCCAGCCCTACATGGGCGAGCTTGACGCCGTCTGGGACATTCCGCGCATGAAGACCTGAACCCCAAGGTCCCGCAGGGCGCGCTGGTGGTGGCGATCCGGCAGTTGATCATCTTTTCGCGCACCACGCCGACCGGCTGGCGCCATATCGGCCAGACCGCCTTTCGCGCCGTTCCGCCCCGAGGCCGACCAGCCCTTCGCCTTCAGCCCCGGTGACGAGGTGTCGTTCACCCTGGTGGACCCCGGCGCGCTGGCCGAATTGCAGCGACACACCCGACGGCGGCGCCGTGGCCGAGGCGCTGGAATGAGCCGCGACCTGCATATCCGCCGCGCCCATGCCGGCATGACCGTGCAGGACCAGGGCCGTCCGGGGCGGCTTGACCAGGGCCTGTCGCGCGGCGGTGCTGCCGACCTGCGGGCGCTGGCCGAAGGCGCGGCGCTGCTGGGCCAGTCCGCCGACTGCGCCGCGATCGAGATGGCCGGGATGGGCGGCATCTTCGAGGCGAGCGACACGCCGCTGCGCATTGCCCTGACCGGCGCGCCGATGCAGGCGACGCTGGAGGGCGAACCGCTGGTCTGGAACACCAGCCACCTGCTGCACCCAGGCCAGAAACTCAGCGTCGGCGCGGCGCGCAAGGGCAATTACGGCTACCTGCACCTGGGCGGCGGCATCGCCACCGACCCGGTTCTGGGATCGCGGGCCGCGCATCTGACCGCGGGCCTCGGTGCCGCGCTGGCGGATGGCGACACCCTGCCCATCGGCAAGGACGGCGGGCATGAGACCGGCTTGACGCTTGAGGTGCCCGACCGCTTCTCGGGCGGCACGGTGCGCATCGTGCCCTCGGTGCAGACCGACCGCTTCTCCGACGCAGATCTTGCCCGGCTCGAAGCCACCGATTTCACCCGCGATCCGCGCAGCAACCGCATGGGTGTGCGGCTGAAATTCGACGGCGATCCCTTCGCCGCCCGCGACCAGCTGAACGTGTTGAGCGAGGTCATCGTCCCGGGCGATATCCAGGTCACCGGCGACGGCCCCTTCGTGCTGCTTGGCGAATGCCAAACCACCGGCGGCTATCCCCGCATCGCTACGGTGCTGCCCTGCGATATGCCCCGCATCGCGCAGGCCCCGGCCGGCGCCGCTATCCGGTTCACGTTCGTCGGCCGGGCCGAGGCGCTGAAGCTGCACCGCGCCGACCTCGACGACATCGCCGGGCTGCCGAAGAAACTGCACCCGCTCACCCGCGATCCGTATGATATCCGCGACCTGCTGTCCTATCAGTTGATCGGCGGCGTGACCTCGGGCGAGGACGACAAGGAGAACTGACATGGCCAAAACCGTCGATCTGAACGCGGACATGGGCGAAAGCTACGGCGCCTGGAGCCTCGGCGACGACGAAAGCCTGCTGAAGATCGTCACCTCCGCCAACATCGCCTGCGGCTTTCACGCCGGCGACTGGGACGTGATGGCCAGGACCATGGCGCTGGCCGTGGAAAACGGCACGGGCATCGGCGCGCACCCCGGTTTCGCCGATCTGCAGGGTTTCGGGCGGCGGCGCATGTCGGTGCCGCATGGCTCGCTCGCCAACGCCGTGCGCTACCAGATCGGCGCGGCCCAAGCCATGGCGAAGGCCGCCGGCGGCCACGTCCGGCACCTGAAACTGCACGGCGCGCTGGCCAACATGGCCTCCGAGGACGCGGCCCTTGCGCGCGCCTGTTACGAGGCCGCCCTGTCGGTCGATCCCGACCTGATCATCATGGTGCTGGCGGCCACCGCGATGGAGGACGTCGTGCGCGACCTGGGCTGCGCCTGGGCGGGCGAGATATTCGCCGACCGCGCCTATAACGACGACGCCACCTTGGTCGACCGCTCTCAGCCCGGCGCGGTGATCCACGACGCCGACCACGCGACGCAGCGCATCGTCGCGATGGTCGAGGCCGGCGCGATCATCACGGAGTCGGGCAAGCACATCCCGACCCGGATCGACACGATCTGCGTGCATGGCGACAATGCCGAAGCCGTTGCACTTGCGGGCGGCGTGCGCCGGGGACTGGAAAACGCGGGCATCGAAGTGAAGCAATTCGGACAAGGCTGAAAGGACGACATCATGGCCTATGCAATCGTTGCGAAGAAACCCGGTGGATCGGAGGCTCTGAAACGCATCGACATCGACCCGCCCACGCCCGGCAAGGGCGAAGTGATGATCCGGCAGACGGCGGTCGGCCTGAACTTCATCGACGTCTACATCCGCACCGGCGCCTATCCCTGGCCGGTCGACAACGACCTGATCCTGGGCTGCGAGGGCGCAGGCCTGGTCGAGGCGGTGGGCGCGGATGTCACCGGCTTCGCCGCCGGCGACCGCGTCGCCTACACGATCCCCAACGGCGGATACGCGACGCACCGCGTGATCCCCGCTACCCAGCTTGTCCACGTGCCCGACAGCGTCAGAGACGAACAGGCCGCCGCGACGATGCTCAAGGGCCTGACCGCCTATTACCTGCTGACCCACAGCTATCCGGTGAGCCGGGGCGAGACCGTGCTGTTCCACGCCGCCGCCGGCGGCGTCGGGCTGATCGCCGGGCAATGGCTGAAGGCGATGGGCGTTCAGGCCATCGGCACCGCGGGCGGGCCGGAGAAATGCGACCTCGCTCGCCAGAATGGCTACGCGCATGTCATCGACTACCGGGCCGAGGACTTCGTTGCGCGGGTCAGGGAAATCACCGGCGGCGCGGGCGTCGCGGCGGTCTACGACAGCGTCGGCAAGGATACCGTGATGGGTTCGCTCGATTGCCTCAGGCGGTTCGGCACACTGGTGGCATTCGGGCAATCCTCCGGCCCGGCGGACGATTTCCGCATCAGCCACCTGGCTCGCGCCTCGCTGCGCCTGACCCGTCCGACGCTATTCCACCACACCGCCTCGCGCGGCTGGCTGGAAACCGCCAGCGCGGCGCTCTTCGACGCCATCGCCGACCGCACTCTGACGATCAGCATCGCGACCCGTCCGCTATCCGAAGCGGCGGCGGCACATGACGCGCTGGAGGCGCGGCAGACCACCGGCTCCACGGTGCTGATCCCGTAAGGGGCCTTAACTTGCGGCCGTCACCGCGCGCCCGGTCAGCACCTTGACCAGATGCGCCCGGTATTCCGGCGTGCCGTGCAGGTCGCCGATCATGCCGTCCGCCGGACACCGACAGGCCCGACGATCGCATCGGCCGAGAAGTTCGCCCGACAGCGCCGCTTCGGCCTCGGTCCAGCGGAACACGCCGTCTTCCGACGCGCCGGTGACCGCCACCCGCACGCCGTCGGCGAATTTCGCCACGAACACGCCGACCAGCGCAAAGCGCGAGGCGGGCTGCACGAACTTCTGGTAGTTCGACGCCTCCGGCACCGGAAACTTGACCTCGGTGATCGATCTCGCCCTCGTCCAGCGCGGTGGTGAACATGCCCTGGAAATAGTCATCCGCCGCGATCTCGCGGCTGTTGGTCACGATCGTCGCGCCCGACGCCAGCGCCGCCGCCGGATAGCAGGCCGACGGGATCGTTGTTGGCCAGCGATCCGCCGATGGTGCCGCGGTTGCGCACCGCCGGATCGCCGATCTGCGCGGCCAGCCCGGCCAGGCCGGGATAGCGCCGCCGCCTCGGCGCCACCGCCGCATGGGTCGTCGCACCGCCGATGCAGACGCGTCCGTCATCGTCGGTGCAGACGCCCTTCATCTCGGCAATGCCCGGCAGGCTGACCAGCTGGCCGGGGCCGCCAGCCGCTGCTTCATCGTCGGGATCAGCGTCTGTCCGCCGCCCAGCGGCTGCGCCTCGTCGCCCGCCAGCGCCTGAACCGCATCCGCGATCGTGGTGGGTTTCACCAGCTCGAAATTATACATCTTCGTCTCTCCTCTGGCGCAGACGCGGGTCTCCCCTTCATCTTGCCGCAAATACCTCGGGGAGCGCGAGGGGCTGGCCCCTCGCTCCCGCCCTTTGACCTATTGCATCGCCGCCCAGACCCGCGCGGGCGACAGCGGCATGTCGATATGGGTGACGTCCTTGCCGCCGCGTTGCAGCGCGTCGACCACCGCGTTGACCACCGCCGGCGGCGAGCCGATCGCCCCGGCCTCGCCGCAGCCCTTCACGCCCAGCGGGTTGTGCGTGCAGGGCGTCTGGCAGGAATGATCGACCGTGATAGCATCGGCAGATCGTCGGCGCGCGGCATGGCGTAGTCCATGTAGCTGGCCGACAGCAGCTGGCCGTTCTCGTCATAGACGCAGTTCTCCAGCAGCGCCTGACCGATGCCCTGCGCCAGGCCGCCATGCACCTGGCCCTCGACGATCATCGGGTTGATGACATTGCCGAAATCATCGGCCGCGGCGAACCGGTCGATGCGTCGACCTTGCCGGTCTCCGGGTCGACCTCGACCTCGCAGGCATAGGCGCCCGGCGGGATAGGTGAAGTTCGCCGGATCGTAGAACGCCGTTTCCTCCAGCCCCGGCTCGATGTCCTCCAGCGGATAGTTGTGCGGCACGTAGGCCGCCAGCGTGACATCGCCCCAGGCCACCGACTTGTCGGTGCCCGCGACGGTGAACTGCGCCGTCCTTCAGCTCGATATCGTCCTCCGACGCCTCCAGCAGATGGGCCGCGATCTTCTTGGCCTTGTCGATGATCTTCTCGGTCGCCCGCACCATGGCCGAGCCGCCGACCGCGAGCGAGCGCGAGCCATAGGTGCCCATGCCCATCGGCATCTTGGCGGTGTCGCCATGCACGATCTCGACCATGTCTTCGTCGATGCCGAGCATCTCGGCGACCACCTGCGGAAAGGCGGTCTCGTGGCCCTGCCCGTGGCTGTGGATGCCGGTCATCACCACCAGACCGCCGGTGGCGTTGACCCGCACCGTGGCGCTTTCGTACAGCCCCGCGCGCGCGCCCAGCTGCCCCACCAGGTGCCGACGGCGCGATGCCGCAGGCCTCGATGTAGCAGTTCATGCCCAGGCCGCGCAACTTGCCCTTGCCTCGGCGCTCGCCTCGCGGCGCGCCTCGAAGCCCGTCGAGATCCGCCATCTCCAGCAGCCTTGTCCATCGTCGCGTCGTAGTCGCCGGTGTCGTATTCCACCGCCACCGGCGTGGCGTAGGGGAACTCGGTGATGAAGTTCTGGCGCCGCAGCTCGACCGGATCGACCCCCAGCTCGCGCGCCGCCTTGTCGATGACGCGCTCCAGCTGGAAGGTCGCCTCGGGCCGGCCGGCGCCGCGATAGGCATCGACCGGCACGGTGTTGGTGAACACCGCCTTGACGTTCACATAGATCAGCGGCGTCTTGTAGTTGCCCGCCATCAGCGTGCCGTGCAGCCAGGTCGGCACCGACGGCGCGAAGGTCGACAGATAGGCGCCCATGTTGGCATAGGTGTCGGTGCGGAGCGCCAGGAAATTGCCGTCCTCGTCCAGCGCCAGTTCGATCTTGGTCACATGGTCGCGGCCATGCGCGTCGGACATGAACGCCTCGGACCGGGTCGAGGTCCACTTGACCGGGCGGTTGCAGCGCCTTGGCGGCGAAGGTGCAGAACGCCTCTTCGGCATAGTGGAAGATCTTGGAGCCGAAACCGCCGCCCACATCGGGCGCCACGACGCGCAGCTTGTGCTCGGGGATGCCCAGCACGAAGGCGCCCATCAGCAGCCGGATCACATGCGGGTTCTGGCGAGGTGGTATAGAGCGTGTAGTCGCCGGTGCCGCGGCGCATAGTCGCCGACCGCCACGCGCGGCTCCATCGGGTTGGCGACCAGGCGGTTGTTGACCAGCTCCAGCGTGGTGACATGCGCGCGCGTCCTTGAACGCCTCGTCCACGGCGTCCTTGTTGTCCTCGACGAAGCCCCAGTCGTAGCAGAGGTTGTCGTCAGATCGTCATGCACCTTGGGCGCGCCGTCGGCCAGCGCGGCCTTCATGTCGACGACGGCGGGCAGTTCCTCGATGTCGAGCACGATCGCCTCGGCGGCGTCGCGCGCCTGTTCCAGCGTCTCGGCCACCACGGCGGCAATCGGATCGCCGACATGGCGCACCTTGCCCTGCGCCAGGATCGGGTGCGCCGGTTCCTTCATCGGCTCGCCGTGCCGGTCGGTGATCAGCCAGCCGCAGGGCATGCCCGCCGACGCCTTCGAAATCCTCGCCGGTGAAGATCCGCACCACGCCCGGCATGCGCTCGGCGGCCGCTGCGTGTCGATCGCCGTTGATCGTGCCATGCGCCACGTCCGAGCGCAGGAAATGCACATAGGCCTGGCCGCGCAGGTTGATGTCGTCGGTGTACTTGCCGCGTGCCGGTCAGAAACCGGACGTCCTCGCGCCGCTTGGTGCTGGCGCCGATGCCATGATCTTTCGGCATTTGATCATTCCTCCCAGGGGTGGTGGGCTGAACCCCGCCCTACAATTCGCCGGTAGGGTGCGTGATCTCACGCACCGTCTGATTCATTCCGCCGCGACCGCGGGCAACGTCCTGCCCGCTGGCCGCCATGATCGCCTTGACGATGTTGTGGTAGCCGGTGCAGCGGCAGATATTGCCTTCCAGATAGTCGCGCACCTCGTGCCTCGCGTCGGCTTGGGGTTGTCCTTCAGCAAGCGCCGCCGCCGACATCACCATGCCCGGCGTGCAGAAACCGCATTGCAGCCCGTGATGATCCTGAAACGCCTGCTGGATCACGCCAAGCGAGCCGTCGGCATTGGCCATGCCCTCGATGGTCGTCACCTCGGCGCCCTCGGCCTCGGCGGCGAACATGGTGCAGGCCTTCACCGCCTCGCCGTTCACATGCACCACGCAGGCGCCGCATTGGCTGGTGTCGCAGCCGACATGGGTGCCGGTCAGCCCCAGCTCGTCGCGCAGGAAGGCCGACAGCAGCGTGCGCCCCTCGACCTCGCCGGAGACGGATTTCCCGTTCACGGTCATTGATACAGTCGGTCATGCAATCCTCCCTGTATCGAATCGCGGTCCGGCGCGTCAGTCCTTTGCGCAACCGACTCAGCCAGCCCTTCTTTTTGCTCGATTCCTTCGGCCTCATCCTCGACCGCTTCGCCGCCGCCTTCAACTGTTTCCTGAAAACGCTGGAAGAACTGGTCCGCCATCTTTCGCGCAAACCCGTCGATGATGCGGCTGCCCAGCTGCGCCAGCTTGCCGCCGACCTTGGCCTCGACATCGTAGGACAACAGCGTGCCACCCTGCGCATCCGCTCAGCCGCACATCGGCCCCGCCCTTGGCGAAACCCGGCGGCCCCGCCCTTGCCTTCGCCGGACAGGGTCAGGCTTTCGCGCTCGTACCATGTTGCTGAGCGTCACGTGGCCCTTGAACGTCGCCTTCACCGGGCCGACCTTCTGCACCACCGACGGCCTCGAACCCGTCCTCGGGCGTGCCGGTCATCTCCTGGCAGCCCGGCACGCAGGCCTTCAGAACCTCCGGGTCCAGCAGCGCCGCCCAGACGGCGGCCCTGTCGGCGGCAATCTCGCGCTCTCCGGTCATCTGCATTGAAGTCCCTCCGCATGGGCATTCCGACCTGCCGTCAGCCTAGCCGGTTTTTCGCGGCGGTCCACCGTCGGTTACCGGTCCGACCGGCAAAATCGAACTTGCCATTGACCTTTGTACCTCGCCGCGCGAATGCTCGAACGATCCGCGACTGGGACCCATTGTCATGAAACCATTCCTGATTCTGCAACTCCGGCCCGAGCCGGAAGCCTCGGACAACGAGTACGAGGCGATCATGGACAAGGGCCGCCTGCGCCCGGATCAGACCCACCGCATCTGCCTCGACCGCGAACCGATCCCGGACGGCGTGTCGCTCGATGACTATTCGGGCGTCATTGTCGGCGGCGGGCCGGGCTGCGTCAGCGACGATCCGGCGAAAAAATCCGCGATGGACAAGCGCATCGAAAGCGCCGTCCTGGGCATGATGCCAGAGATCACCGCGCGCGATTATCCGTTCATGGGCTGCTGCTATGGCATCGGTATCCTGGCGCATCACCTGGGCGCGCCGGTCAACAAGTCGCGCTATTCCGAAAAGGTCGGCATCACGCTCTGCAAAATCACTAGCGACGGTGCGGGCGACCCGATGCTGCGGGATTGCCCTGCCGAGTTTCAGGCGCTTGTCGGACACAAGGAGGCTGTGCAGGAACTGCCCCGCGATTGCGTGCAGATCCTCGCCTCCGACCCCTGCCCGTTCCAGATGATCCGCTACAAATCCAACGTCTATGCCACCCAGTTCCACCCCGAGGCCGATGCCGGCGTGTTCGAGACCCGGATCAGGGTCTATGCCAGCTACAACTACTTCCCCCCCGAAGAGACAGAGCGCGTCCGCGAGATCGTTCTTGGCGCCGACATCCACGCGCCGGAGCTGATCCTGAAGAACTTCGTGGAACGCTACTCGACGGACTGACCGGGAGTTTGGCCATGACCCGCAAACCCGTCCACCTGACCCGCGACGACTGGGCAACCGCGCCTGATCTCTGGAAAGGCCGGGTCGAAGGCTATCAGCATGGCACCGGCGTCACGGTGCTGTTCTATGCCACCACCGAGGTCGGCAAAGGCCCGGCCTGGCACGTGCACCCCTACGACGAGGTGTTCATCATCCGCGAGGGCCAAGCGCTTTACACCATCGGCGACACTAAGATCGAGGCCAAGGCGGGAGACATCCTGATCGGCCCGGCGCATGTGCCCCACAAGTTCAGGAACCTCGGCCCCGGGCTGCTGGAAACCACCGATATCCATTGCAGCGACCGCTGGATTCAGACCGATCTGGCGGACCCGGAATTGCAGGGCGAAGATTAACGCCGCGTTCACGATTATGAACGTAAATTCAGACTGTTAGCGCAAAACGTTTCGCATGCGAAACATGCTGCGGCGCAGCGCGAAAGCATCTCCAGACCGGAAACAAGCCGAACGCGACGGTTACGTGGCACACCCCCGTTAGCCAGTTACTTGCTCGGGCTATCAGTCGATACGCCCCTGGCAGTCTGCCTCACTCGGGTCAAAGTCCCGAACTACTCGCACCCGGAAACTTCAGTGGATGCTCCCTTGACCTTATCCCTTACGCCAATCCCTATCGGCCCCGGAACACGCCGCCTGATCCTTGTGTTGCTCGGGATTTCCTTTGCCAATTACGTCATCCACCTGTTCCCGATCTCGTTCATCCGCTTTTTCGAGTTCTATCCCGCCTCAGTGGCAGCGCAGGTTCAAACCGGTGTCTCCGCAGAAATTCAGTCCAGAGTCTGGCACGCCATCGCCTGGTTGGAATTTCTGATCGTGATTATCTTCCAGGTTTTCCTGATTATCATACTTACCGTGTTCATCATCGTCCGCGAAATTGCCCGGTGGATTGCAAGAGGGCGCGACGCCCTCGCTGTTACCGGCTTCGGGTATATGTGCTTGCTGACGATGCCATTTGTCGAAGCCTATGTGGTCTCCGTCATGCTTACAGAAGGCATGGAAGGTTTTGCCGGAAGCCGTATCGGCGGGCTTCCCCTTCCGGTTCTGATGTTCTTTGTCGCGGTGATAGGAGGCATGTCGCTAGGCCTTGCGGTCGGCTATACCGCCGAGCCGGGAAACATGCAGCGCCACTTGTCCGAGGCGCATCGAGGGAAGTATGCAAATCCCGCCGAATAACTGTCGGGCCTAGACCTTCACCCGCTCCGACTTCGGATCGTACATCGGCTTCAGCGATGCCTCTGCCGCAACGCGCACCCCCGCCACCTCGATCTGGTAGCTCGACGCCAGCACCTCCGCCGCGCTTTCGCCCTTGCACGGCACATAGCCCAGCCGATCGCGCCGCCCAGCGTGATGGCCGTAAGTCGCCCGACGACGAGATAGCCCACAATCTCGCCGTCCCGCAGGATCGGTTCGTTGTGATACAGCAGCGGTTCGGGATCGGTCAGGCGGAACTGCACCAGCCGCTTGCTCCAGCCCTGCTTCCTTCTTGCGCAGCACCGCGTCGCGGCCGATGAAGTCCGGCTTGTCGGTCTTCACCGCAAAGCCCAGCCCCGCCTCCAGCACGTGATCCTCGCAGGTGATGTCATGGCCGAAATGGCGGAACGCCTTTTCGATCCGGCCGCTGTCCATCATGTGCATGCCGCACAGTTTCAGGCCCGATCGCCTGCGCCCGCCTCGCCACAGCGTCTCGAACACATGCCCGGCCATGTCGGACGACGACATAGATCTCCCAGCCCAGTTCGCCCACATAGGACACGCGGTGCACCCGCGCCAGGCCCAGCCCGATCTCGATCTCCTGCGCGGTGCCGAACGGGATTGACGTCGTTCGAGAAATCACCGGGCGACACCGCCTGCATCAGCTCGCGCGCATTCGGCCCCATCACCGCCAGCACGCCTTCGCCCGCGGTCACATCGGTGATGACGACGCTGACATCGCCGACATGGCCGCTGCAGCCAGGTCTGATCGGCCAGACGCGTCGCGGCGGGGGTGACCACCAGATAGGCGGTTTCCGACAGGCGGGTGACGGTCACATCCGCCTCGATCCCGCCGCGTTGCGTTGAGGAACTGGGTATAGACGATCTTGCCCACCGGCACCGACATGTCGCCGCCGCCGACGTGGTTCAGGAACGCCTCGGCGTCGCGGCCCCTCGACGCGGATCTTGCCGAAGGAGGACATGTCGTACATGCCGACATTGCTGCGGACCGCGGCCAGTTCCGCGGCGACATTGTCGAACCAGTTCTGCCGCTTCCAGCAGTATCGTATTCGCGGCGTCCTGGCCCGCGTCGGCGAACCAGTTGGCCCGCTCCCAGCCCGCCAGTTCGCCCAACACCGCGCCGCGCTCCAGCAGGTGCTCGTGAAACGGCGTGCGCCGCACACCGCGCGCGGTGGCCTTCTGGCGATAGGGGAAGTGGTCGGCGTAGAGCAGGCCCAGCGTTTCGGTCGCGCGCTCGACCAGGTAGCGTCTTGTTGCCCTGGAACGGCTGCATCCGGCGCGATGTCGACATCGCCCAGATCGAACGGCTTCTCGCCGGCGTCCATCCACTGCGCCAGCGCCATGCCGGCGCCGCCCGCCGACTGGATGCCGATCGAGTTGAACCCGGCGGCGACCCAGACATTGTCCATCTCGGGCGCCAGGCCAAGGTGATAGGCGTCGTCCGGCGTGAAGCTTTCCGGGCCGTTGAAGAACGTGTGAATGCCCGCCTCGGCCAGCATCGGCATCCGGTTCGACGGCAGCCTCCAGGATCGGCTCGAAATGGTCGAAATCCTCGGGCAGCTGGTCGAATTCGAAATCCTCGGGGATGCCGTCCATGCCCCAGGGCTTGGACACCGGCTCGAACGCGCCCAGCAGCATCTTGCCCGCGTCTTCCTTGTAGTAGGCGCATTCGTCGGGCACGCGCAGCACCGGCATCTGGGTCAGGCCGGCAATCGGCTCGGTCACGATGTAGAAATGCTCGCAGGCCTGCAGCGGCACGTTGACGCCCGCCATGCGCCCGACCTCGTGCGCCCCACATGCCGGCGCAGTTGACGACGCAATCGGCCGTCGATCTCGCCGGTCTCGCCGCCCTGCGCCCATTCCACGCCGGTGATCGCGGCGACCCTGCCTGCTGCACGCCCGTCACCTTGGTCGTTCTCGAACATCTTCGCGCCGCGCTGCCGCGCGCCCTTGGCCAGCGCCAGCGCGATGTTGGCCGGGTCGCCCTGACCGTCCTTGGCAGATAGACGCCGCCGTCACGTCGTCGACGTGTTCAGATGCGGATAGCGCGCCTTGACCTCGTCGGGCGTGATCTCTTCGACCTCGACGCCGAAGGCGCGCGCCATGCCGGCTGAGCGGAAGATCTCCTCGCGCCGCTCCTCGGTCAGCGCCACGGTGATCGAGCCGCAGCGGCGAAAGCCGGTGGCGACGCCGGTCTCGGCCTCCAGCTCGCCGTAAAGCTCCTGGGTATACTTCGCCAGCCGCGTCATGTTGGACGTGGCGCGCAACTGCGCGATCAGCCCCGCGGCGTGCCATGTGGTGCCGGAGGTCAGCTGCTTGCGCTCCAGCAGCACGACATCGGTCCAGCCCTAGCTTGGCCAGGTGATAGGCGACCGAACAGCCGATGACGCCGCCGCCGATGATGACGGCGCGGGCATGGGTTGGGGGGCTCATGGGTACATCTCCGCGAACTTGGCCTTGTAAAGCGCGATCATCTCTTCCTCGGTTGCGCCGTCGTCATAGGGCGGGGTGGTCAGCGGGCGAACCTCGCCGGCGCTGATCCGGACGATCACGTTGATCCGGTCGGCCAGCGCACCCCACAGCGCCCGGAAGCGTGGAAACAGCGCCTCGAACTCCGGCTGCCGCGCGGCAGCAAGGTCGCGCGGCCCCGGATACGGACGCCCTTGCGGGTGAACGGATCGACGAAATTGACCTCGCAATCGGGGCTCGCGGTCAAGTTGGCCAGCGTTCCGGGCGACCGGATCTCGCCAAAGGCGATGGCGTCGCTTGCCGCCACGATAAAGGTGCCTTTCGGCGACAGCGCGGGGCGCCCCCCGGGCGTAACCGTGGCCACAAAGCCCAGCCGCACGCGCTCGATCGTTTCCACGGCATTTCGCGGCAGGTTCATCGGGCCGTCCTTCTTGCGATCTCGGCGATATGCGCCGGTCCCACCTCGCAGCAGCCACCGACGATGGTGGCGCCCTGCGCGATCCAGCTGTCGGCAAAGTCGGCATAGGTCCCGGGCGTCAGGTCCTGGCGCTGCTCCAGCGCGTCCACCGTCGGGGCCGGCGTCAGGAACCCGGCGCCGATCATCGTGAAGCCGTTGGCATAGGCTCCGAACGGGCGGCCGAACCCTTTGAGGATCTCCAGCGCATCGCCGATCACCTCGGGCCGGACGCAGTTGACCAGCACCGCATCGGGGCCATACCGATCCACCACGTCGCGCAGAGCGCCCACCGCCTCGCCCGAGCGCAGACGGGTGCCATCGCTGTCCATCACACTGACCGCCAGCCAGACCGGCCTGCCCGCCTTGACCGCTGCGCGCAGGCCGCCCTCGGCCTGGTCGACCGAGCACATGGTTTCCAGGATCAGCAGATCGACGCGGTCCTTCAGCAGGGCGACCGGCTCGGCATAGATCTCGGCGGCTTCGGCTGCCGGAGGGCACAGGTCCGGGCGGTACGAGGCCACCAGCGGCCCGAGCGATCCCGCGATCCTGCCACCGCCCGCCGCGTCCCGCGCGGTGTGGGCGGCGTCCAGCGCGATCCCGGTTAGCTCTGCCACCTTGTGCGCCAGCCCGACGCGTTCCAGCCGGTCCCGCAGCACAGCGTAGGTGTTAGTGGTGGCAATCTGCGCCCCGGCGGCGAAAAAATCGTCATGCACCTGGCGCACCAGGTCGGGCCGGTCCATCATCACCTGGGTCGACCACAGCGGCGTCGCCCGGTCGCCCGACCGGCGCACCAGTTCCTGCCCCATGCCGCCGTCAAGCAGCGTCACTTCAGCCATGATCCACCCCCGGCGGGATCAGCACCAGCTTTCCCGGATAGCGTTTCGACTGGAAATCCTCCTGCGCCCGGGCAATCTCGGCCAGCGGGTAGGTCTTCGACACCAGGGGCCGGATCGCGCCCGTGTTGATCAGGCCGACCAGCCCCGCGAAGACCTCGTGCGGCTGGTAGGTGCTGCCCTTCAGGGTCAGGTCGCGCAGGTAGATCTGGCGCAGGTCGGCCTCGACGATCGGACCCGCGATGGCGCCCGAGACGGCATAGGTGCCGCCGGGCCTCAGCGCGCCGATCAGCTGCGGCCAGACTAGGCCGCCGACCACGTCGATCACCGCGTCAAAGCGGTTTTCGGGCAAGGTTTCGTTGCGGTCGATCACCTCTGCCGCGCCCGCCTTGCGCACCGCGTCGGCCTTGGCGGCGCTGCTGATGCCCGTCACCTGGGCTCCGCGATGAGCCGCGATCTGCACCGCCGCCATGCCGACCCCGCCCGAGGCGCCGGTGACCAGCACGTGCGTGCCGTCGGTCACTTCGGCGCGTGCCAGCAGCCCCGCCGCGGTGCCGAAGGCGCAGGGCATCGCGCCGATCTCGATATCCGACAGCGGCGCGGCGGTCACATCGTACAGATCGGCCGCCCGCAACAGGCAGTATTGCGCGAAACCGCCGTCGAACTCGGATCCGGGCACCACATAGCCGACGGGATTGTCGGGGGTCGGGCGTGGAATGACGTTCGGGCATGTCACTCGCGCGCCCATGCCGGGGCCGTCGACGCCCGATCCCAGGGCCACCACCCGTCCGCAGATATCGCCGCCCTGGATCAGTGGAAAGTTCAGCGCGCCCGACCAGCCGCCGGCCTCGATCCCGGCATCGTCCGAAACCGCGTCGGTGGCCGAGGTCACCTGCGCCGAATACCAGCCGATGCGGGTGTTGATATCGGTGTTGTTCACCCCCGCCGCCAGCATCCGCACCAGCACCTCGCCCGGACCGGGGCGCGGCACCGGGATATCCTCGCGCCATTCTAGCGCTTCGGGTCCGCCGTGGCGGGTCAAGTAGACGCCCGACATCACATTTGGCAGTGCCGGACCGCTCATCGCATGCCCCCGGCGCACCACAGGTGCGCCGCCCCCTCGGGTTCAAGCCCGAAGGGCGCGGAAGGGAGGCGGGTGGGCACCTGCCGCAAGAACCGTCGGGTTGCCGCCGAAACGCAAAATCGCCGCCAGGTGCCGGCACTCATGCGCGCAGCCTTTCGTTGGCCGGATCCCAGAGCGGCTGGTCCGCCTGCACGGTCGCCGGGTACCGCTTGCCGAAGATCTCGACCTCAAGGGCGGTGCCCTCGGCGGCCAGGTCGGCCCGCACCATGCCCAGGCCGATGCACTTGTTCACCCGGTAGCCCCAGCCGCCGCTGGTGGTCTCGCCGACTACCTGATCGCCCTGCCAGAGCGTCGACATGTAGGGTGGGTCCTGGTCGCCCGCCTCGATCACCAGCGTGGCGAAGCGTTTCGCAACGCCTTGCTGCTGTTCCGCCTCCAGCGCCGCCTTGCCGGTGAAGTCACCCTTGTCCCAGCGGATGAACCGGTCCAGCCCGCCCTCCAGCAGCGAATAGTCGGTCGACAGATCGCCTTTCCAGGCGCGATAGCCCTTCTCCAGCCGCAGCCGGTCCAGCGCCCACATCCCGAATGGCCGCGCGCCTCCCGCCGGTCACCGCATCCCAGATCGCGGGCGCGCTTTCGGGGGCGCAATGCACCTCCCAGCCCAACTCGCCGGCGAAGGACACCCGGATCAGGGCACAGTCCTGCCCGGCCACTTTGCCATCGAATGACACCGACAGCCACGGCGCGGACAGATCGTGGCCCTCGATCAGCGGGCCAAGGATGTCGCGCGCCTCGGGGCCGGTGATCAGCAGGCACTCGACCTGGTCGGAGTGATCGCTGACGCTGATCCCCTCGGGTGCCTGACGGCTGAGGTGTTCGCCGTCGTGCCATTGCGCCGTCGCCGCGGTGATCAGGCCGACCTCGTCGTCGCCATGCACCATCACCGACATCTCGGTGACGATCCGGCCGCGCTCGTCGGGGAAATAGGCCAGGCCGATGCGGCCCGGTTTGGGCAGGCGCGCGGCGGTCAGGCCGTCGATCCAGTCCCGCGCACCCGGGCCTTCGACCTTGAACCGCGAAAAGCCGCAGATCGGCAGGATGCCGCAGCCATCGCGCACCGCCTCGCATTCCTCGCGGATGCCGCGCCTCCCACGGGCCGTCGCGGTCCCAGGTCTGGGTCGCGTCTTCCGACGTGTCGTCGCCCGGCTTGGCGATACCAGTTGGCCCGCTCCCAGCCGTTATAGGCGCCGAAGACCGCGCCCGCGTCCTGCAACCGCGAATGCAGCGGCGACAGCCGCTTGTCGCGGCCCGCGGGCCAGGTGTGATGCGGGAAAGTGCATGGCGTATTCGTGGCCATAGATCTCCATCCCCTTGGCGATGCAGTAGTCCTGGTCGGCGTAGTCGGTGAAGCGGCGCGGATCGCAGGACCACATGTCCCATTCGGTCGCGCCTTCGGTGATCCATTCGGCCAGCACCTTGCCCGCGCCGCCCGCCTGGGCGATGCCGAAGGTGAAGACGCAGGCCTCGAACGCGTTCGGCACGCCGGGCATCGGGCCGATCAGCGGCTTGCCGTCGGGGGCATAGGGGATCGGGCCGTTGATCACCTTGCTGACGCCCGGCGCGGCCCAGCAGCGGCACCCGCGCCATCGCGTCCTCGATGTACCATTCCAGCCGCTCCAGATCGTCGGGATAGAGCTGGAAGCTGAAATCCTCGGGCATCGGATCGTCGGGCGTGACCCAGTGCGCCTTGCAGTTGCGCTCGTAGGGGCCGAGGTTCAGGCCGTTCTTCTCCTGCCGCAGGTAGTAGGAGCTGTCGACGTCGCGCAGCAGCGGCAGCTTGCGTTGCCGGTCTCGCGGACCAGTGCTCCAGTTCGGGGATTTCGTCGGTCAGCATGTACTGATGGCTCATCACCATCATCGGCACGTCGCGCCCACCATGGGGCTTGAACCATTCGCCGACGCGCTGAGCGTAGTAGCCGGCGGCGTTGACCACGAATTCGCAGCGGATGTCGCCCTTGCCGGTCTGCACGATCCACTCGCCGTCCGTCGCGGCGCACGCCGGTCGCGGGCGAGAAGCGCAGCGATCCGGCGCCCCAAGTCGCGCGCGCCCTTGGCCAGCGCCTGGGTCAGCTGCGCCGGGTCGATGTCGCCGTCGTACGGATCGTAGAGCGCCGCCCGCCAGATCATGGGTCTCGAGGAACGGATAGCGCGTCCTTGATCGTCGGCGAGGTCCATCATCTCGACGTCCATGCCCTGATAGCGGCCCATGCCGCAGGCGCGCTCGAATTCCTGCATCCGCTCGCGTGGAATGCGCCAGCCGGATCGAGCCGGTGACGTGGTAGTTCATCGGGTAATCGACCGCCGCGCCGAGGTCCGCGGTAGAGCTCGGTCGAATAGCGCTGCATGTTCATCACCGACCAGCGAGGTCGAGAAGGTCGGCACGTTGCCCGCCGCGTGCCAGGTCGACCCCGCCGTCAGTTCGTTCTTTTCCAGCAGCACGCAGTCGGTCCAGCCCGCCTTGGCCAGGTGATAGAGCGACGACGCGCCGACGGCGCCGCCGCCGATGATGACGACGCGGGCCGTGGTGGGAAAATCGGACATCAGCTTTCCTTCTCAGTAAACCGGGGGAGAGATCACCCAGACCGCGACGGCCGGGGTGTCATAGGGATTGGCCCAGCGCAGCGCCTCGCCGCGGATGCGGAAGGCGTCGCCGGGGGTCACGGTAAAGGCGTCGGCGCCAAGCCAGATATCCAGCTTTCCCGACAGCATCACCGCCAGTTCGGCGGTGGGCCGCTGCACCGGCTTCGGCCGGGCGGCGCCGGGCTGGAAGGTCGAATGAATCACCTCGAACGCGTCCGTGAGGTCCGGCGACAGCAGCGCCTCGACCAGGCCCGGCGTGCGTTCGCCGATGGCGCGGCGCGCGATCTTGCGGACGATGCGCCCGGTCTCGGGTCCTGCCTGGGCCGGGCCGGAGACAAGGCTGAGCGGCACGTCGAACAGCGACGCCAGGGCTGTCAGGTCTTCGCCGCCCAGCCGCGAGATGTCGCGTTCTACCTGGCTGAGCCAGCCGACGGATTTGCCCAGCCGGTCCGCCACCTCTGCCAGGGTCAAACCGCGCGCCTTGCGCAGGCTGCGCAGGTCTGCGCCCTGAATCGTGGCGTGCAGCGTCATCGGCCCTCCCGTGAAAATATTGCACGGATTTTCACGACAAGATGCGCGCCGAGTCAATGGTTTTCTGCACCCAAGATCGCCCTCGCCCCCTGCGGCCATTGCCGTTAAGGACGGGCGATGACCGCCGCTCCCGATTTCGAGATCTTCATGGTGGCCCCGCCGGGGCTGGAGGATGTGCTTTGCGCCGAAGCCATCGAGAACGGCTTTGCCGGGGCCGTGGCGGTACCGGGCGGCGTCGTGATCACCGGCGGCTGGGCGGATGTCTGGCGCGCCAACCTGGTGATGCGCGGTGCGACGCGCATTCTGGCGCGGGTCGGCGAGTTCATGGCGTTCCACCTGGCACAACTCGACAAGCGGGCGCGCAAGTTCCCCTGGGGCGAGGTGCTGCGCGCGGATGTGCCGGTGCGGGTCGAAGTGGTCTGCAAACGCTCGAAAATCTACCACGCCGGCGCGGCGGCGCAGCGCATCGAGCGGGCTTTGCAGGAGACGGCGGGGATCACCGTGTCGGCGTTAGCCGAGGTCAGCCTGAAGCTGCGGATCGAAGATAACAAGGCCAGCCTCAGCGTCGACACGTCGGGCGAGGCGCTGCACCGGCGCGGCCATAAGCTGGGCGTCGGCAAGGCGCCGTTGCGCGAAAACCTGGCGGCGCTGTTCCTGCGCCGCTGCGGCTATGACGGAACCGGGCCGGTGATCGACCCGATGTGCGGCTCTGGCACCTTCGTGATCGAGGCCGCCGAGATTGCCGCCGGGCTGCTGCCCGGGCGGTCGCGGGGGTTCGCGTTCGAAAAGCTGTCCAGCTTCGATGCCGAGGCATGGCAGGCAATGCGGGCCGGCCCCGTGCCGGTCATGCCGTCCCTGCGGTTCCAGGGCTACGACCGCGATCAGGGCGCGGTGCGGACAAGCGCCGAGAATGCCGCCCGCGCCGGTGTCGGTGAGATCACCAGTTTCGGGGTGCAGCCGATATCCGATCTGGCGCGGCCCCAGGGCCCGCCAGGCCTGGTGATGGTCAACCCGCCCTACGGCGGCCGCATCGGCAACAAGAAACTGCTATACCCGCTATACGGCACGCTTGGCCAGGTCCTGCGCGAGCGATTCCGCGGCTGGCGCGTCGGGATGGTCACGTCAGAGCCACCGCTGGCCAAGGCCACCCGCCTGCCCTTCCTGCCGCAGGACGCACCGGTGCCGCATGGCGGCCTGAAAGTGCGGCTTTACCAGACCGGGGCCCTGACCTAGGGCAATTCCCGCACTGGTCAGAAAAGCGCCACCAGCAATGCCCAGACCGCCATCACGATGACGATCGCCGACCCGACCGAGTAGAACACCGCCCGCGTCTCGTGCGATTTCGCGGTGCCATAGGCCCAGGCATGTAGCGCCCGCGCCGCGACAAAGCCGTACATCAGCAGCATCGCCGCCCAAGGCGGCGGGGCCACGGCGACGAATAGCAGGCCCGCGATCCAGAAGGCGGGGATGTTCTCCAGGTCGTTGCGGTGCATCCTGCGCGATCGCTCGACGGCCTCGTTGGGCAGAAGTTGCGCGGAATCCGGTGATGCGTTGAGCGGGCCGGGGCGGAGATCCTCGGGGCTGACAAGGCCGGCTTCGGTGCGGGTCATCTGCACCACCGTCATCCAGCCCTGCCCCATGACCTTGAGCACCGTCAGCGCAGCCGCAATCATCCAGGTGACGAAGACCGGGTTTTCCAGCGTGAAGGCCGACATGCAGGTTACTCCGCGGCCATCTCGGGTGCTTCGCCGACGCCGTGATGCACGATCTCGGTGCCCAGAACGTGAAGGCATTCGCGCATGAAGGCGGCCAGCGCGGTCCAGCCTTCGGCGGTGACGAGGTTGCCGTCGCGCAGCGCCTCCTTGGGGCCGATCTTGACATAGGTGGCCTCGGTCAGTGCGACCTCTGGCTCGACGGTGAACAGCCCGGCGACCCGTTTGCCCGCGATGACCTCGGGCACGGCGACCAGCACCTGAAGCCCGTGGCAGATCGAGAAGATCGGCTTGTCGTCGACGTGGAATTCGCGAATGATCTCGCGGATGCGGGCATAGGTGCGGATGTATTCCGGTCCACGGCCTCCGGCGACATAGACCGCGTCGTAGTCGTCGGTGGTGATGCTGTCGAAGTCCTGGGTCACTTCGATGGCGTGACCTTTGTGTTCGGTCCAGGTCATCACGCCGGGACCGAAATCATGCACAGAGGTGGTGACGCGGTCGCCGTTCGTCGTTTCCGGGCAGATGATGTCGACGGTGTGGCCGACGGCCTCCATCGCCTGTTGAAAGACGAAGATCTCGTATTCTTCGGAATATTCCCCGATGAGCATCAGGATGCGTTTGCCGGTCATGGCGGTCCCCCCTTTTCGACATAAGGCGCGCTGGCAGCCTACGCCGACGCGGCAGGTTCGCAAGGGGGATATGCGGGTGGTCGGGTCAGATGGCGGCCCAGTCGGTGTAGATCTGTCCGGGGGCGCGGACGCGGGGGTGCAGGGCGGCGCGGCGCTGGCGGGCCTCGACGGTCAGCGGGCGGATGCGCAGTTTGGCGGGGCGAAATGCGGTGTTCTGTTTCATGCAAGTGTGTCGGTCGTAGACACACCGCGGTTCACAGAAAGTTTCGGATCGCCCCGTCCGCCGACCCGGTCAGCGATCCAAGATCGGCACGTAGGCCCGCGGTGCGGGACCGTCGTAAAGCGTCAGCGGCCGGATCAGGATGTTGCCGCGCAGTTGCTCGATGACACTGGATCACCCAGCCCGGCATCCGTCCGATGGCGAAGATCGGCACGTAGAGGTCCATCGGAATGCCGTGCAGCTGGTAGATCACGCCGGAATAGAAATCGACGTTCACGTTCAGGCCGTGGCGGGCATAGGGCTTCATCGCGTCGACCACCGCCTGCAGGATTTCGTACCACTCCGGCTCGCCCATTCTCCTCGCCCAGCTGGCGCACGCCGTCGCGCATGTGGCGCGCGCGCGGGTCCTCGGTCGCGGTAGACGCGGTGGCCGAAGCCGGTGACGGGCTCGCGGTTGGCGCGCTTGGCCTTGACGTAGGCGGCGGCGTTCTCGGGCTTGCCGATCTCGCGCACCATCTTCATCACGTCCTCGGCCGCGCCGCCGTGGGCCGGACCGGCAAGTGTGCGATGGCGGTGACGATCGGCGCCGTGCAGGTTGGCCTCGGTGCCGACGGTCACGCGCGCGGCAAAGCTGGAGGCGTTGCGAGCCGTGCTCGGCGTGCAGGATGAAATCGAGATCGGCCAGCCGCGTGGCCTCGGCGCGAGGGTTTTTCGCCGTTCAGCATCCACAGCCAGTTGCGCGGCGTGACCAAGATCGTTGTCGGGAGCGACAGGGTCGCGCCCGTTGCGGATCGCCTCGTGCGCGGCGATGATCACCGGCACCTGCGCGGTCAGCCGGATGCCGTTGCGCGAGGAACGCCGCCTCGCCGACCTGCTGCGCTGGCCGGTTCCAGCGCGGCCAGCGCCGAGACGCAGGTGCGCAGCACATCCATCGGGTGGCCCGCACTGGTGGCGCGGATGATGTCGATAGATCGCCGTCCGGCAGCTCGCGCGCCGCTTTCAGCTCGGCGTCGAAGTCGGCCAGTTCGTCCGCTGTCGGCAGCTCGCCGTGGATCAGCAGGTAGGCGACTTCCTCGAAGCGTGGAGTGTTCGGCCAGATCGTCGATGTCATAGCCGCGATAGCTGAGCTTGCCCGCCGCCCCGTCGATGTCGCTGGCGCCGGAGCGTTCGAAATAGATGCCCTTGAGGCCGCGATTGATTTTGACGGCGTCGCTCATCTTGTGCTCCTTGGCGGCAGAGCGGGGGTATCTTGTCAGTTCTGAACTAGCGCGTTCGATATGCCGCAAAGGCCAAGTGCCGCAGCGGGTGATTTTGCCGGAAGAGTCGACGATCCGCGGATTGCCGAGGCTGCGACGCGGCTGCGGGCAGAGCGGCTGGCCGACGCCGGTCGCCCTGGCCGATTTCAGCGATCGACATGCTGGCGCGCGATGCTGGTCGCGTGCGCGCCGATGAAAGAGGCGCTGGCGCGGCGGCTGCTGGACAAGCCGATGTACCGCGCCGCCGCGATGGTGGCCACGGCGCGGCGGATGCGATGGTCGCGGGCGTCGCCACGCCGACGCGGCGGGTGATCGAGGCGGCGTCGATGGCATCGGACTGGCCGAGGGCGTGGTGACGCCGTCGTCGTTCTTTCTGATGAGCCTGCCCGGCGGGCGCGAGGTGATCTTTGCCGATTGCGCGGTGAACGTGGCACCCGACGCAGCGCGAGCTTGCCGATATCGCGCGGGCGTCGGCGGCCGTCGGGCGACGGCGCTTGCTGGGCGAGGCACGCGTGGCGCTGCTGTCGTTCTCGACCGGCACATCCGGGAGCGGGGCGTCGGTCGACAATGGTGCGCGCCGTGGCGCAGGCGACGGGATTCGCCGGACCGGTGCAGGCCGACGCGGCGCTGAACCCGGGCATCGCGGCGAAGAAGGGTGCCGGCACGGGCGGATGCCAACGTGCTGATCTTCCCCGACCTCGATGCAGGCAACATCGCGTACAAGCTGGCGCAGGAACTGGCGGGCGCGCAGGCCATCGGGCCGTTCCTGCAGGGCTTTCGCCGCCCGGTCTGCGACCTGTCGCGCGGGGCCAGCGTCGACGACATCGTCGCGGCCACCGTGGTGACGCTGGCGATGACGTGACCGCCGTCCCGGACCTGATCCGGGATCTCTCACCGGCTCCGCCTGTCACGCCGCCTGGGTGCATCAGCGCCAGGGCATCCTGGGCGATCATGCGTTCCTCTTCGGCCGGGACCACCCAGACGCCGACCTTCGATGTGTCGGCGTGCAGTCGCGGCGCCGTGCCGGTGGTTGGCGTCGGGGTCCAGCCGCACGCCCAGCCATTCCAGGCCGCGCAGGATGCGTGCCCGCACGCCCACGGCGTTCTCGCCGATGCCGCCGGTGAAGGCGATGGCGTCCAGCCCCTCCATCGCCGCGATCAGGCTGCCGGCGTGGCGCAGCGACCAGTAGCAGAAATGCTCGATGGCGAAATCGCTGTCGGCGGTGTGGTCGAGCATCAGCTGGCGCATGTCCGACTTGCCGCCCGACAGGCCCAGCAGCCCGCTTTCGTGGTTCAGGATCTCCTTGGTGCGGTCAAGCCCGTTCTCCTCGACCAGCCGCAGCACCGCGTTGGCGTCGATCCCGCCCGACCGGGTGCCCATGGTCAGCCCGTCGAGCGGCGAGTAGCCCATGGTCGTGGCCACCGACTTGCCCGTTCTTGGATCGCGCATAGCGATGGCGCCGTTGCCCAGGTGAAATGCCAGCAGCCGCGAGGGCAGCTTCTTGCCGCGACATCTCGGGCAGGCGACGCACCAGCGAGGCATAGCTGAGGCCGTGAAACCCGTAGCGGCGGATGCCCTTGGTCTCCATCATCTTCGGGATCGCGTAGCGGGTGGCGACCTCGGGGTTGGTGGCGTGAAACGCGGTGTCGAAGCTGGCGAATTGCGGCAGGTCGGGGGCGATCGCGGCCAGCGCCTCGATGGCGGCCAGGTTATGCGGATTGTGCAGCGGCGCCAGCGGCGTGCAGGACGGCGATCTCGGCGATGTTCTCGGGCGTCAGGCGCACCGGCTGCGACAGCGTGGCGCCGCCATGCACGACCCGGTGCGCCGCCGCCCGCAGGTCGCCGATGCGCACGCCCGCGCCGTCCAAGCGCCGCTCAGCACCGCCGCAAGCGCGGCCTTGTGGTCGCTGAACGGGATTCGGTCGCGCTCGTGCCGTCGAATTCAAGGAACGACGCGCCGCCGATCCCGCCGCGATGCCGCGATGAGTCTCGGCCAGATCGCCGTCGAACACCGCGAACTTGATCGACGAGGACCCGGCGTTCAGGACAAGGATATCGCCGGGTCCCCGCCCCATCACTCGACCTTTTGCGGGCGCATGTCGTCCTTGCTGATGCCCGCCACCGCGACCGGCTTCTTCATCGCGTCGCGGCGGAACGGCTCGCCCAGTTCCTGGTTGATCATCGCCTCGATCAGCGTGGTCTTGCCGTGCTTCATCTGGTCCTTGATCGCCTGGTCCAGCGCCGCGGTCAGCTCGTCCATCGTGCGCGCCACGACGCCCTTCAGCCCGCAGGCCTTGGCGATGCCGGCATAGCTGACACTCCTCGTCCAGTTCGGTGCCGACGAAGTTGTCGTCGTACCACAGGGTCGAGTTGCGCTTTTCCGCGCCCCACTGGTAGTTGCGGAACACGACCTGCGTGATCGCGGGCCATTCGCTCGCGGCCGATGGCGGTCAGTTCGGTCACCGCGATGCCGAAGGCGCCGTCGCCGGAAAAGCCCACCACCGGCACGTCGGGGCAGCCGATCTTGGCGCCGACGATCGACGGCAGGCCATAGCCGCAGGGGCCGAAGAGGCCGGGGGCGAGGTATTTGCGGCCCTCCTCGAAGGTCGGATAGGCGTTGCCGATGGCGCAGTTGTTGCCGATGTCGGACGAGATGATCGCCTCTTTCGGCAGCGCCGCCTGGATCGCGCGCCAGGCCATGCGGGGGCTCATCCAGTCGGGCTTGGCGTCGCGGGCGCGCTCGTTCCAGGTGGTGCCGGGATCGTCGTCTTCGTGATCCATCGAGGACAGCTGCTGCGCCCAGGCCGATTTGGTCTGTGCGATCTTGTCCTTGCGGGCCTCGCGGCCGGCGTCGCCGGCGCTGTCCGACAGCTTGTCGCAGGATGCGGTCGGCGACCTCTTGGCGTCGCCGACGATGCCGACGCTGACCTTCTTGGTCAGGCCGATGCGGTCGGGGTTGATGTCGACCTGGATGATCTTGGCGTCCTTCGGCCAGTAGTCGATGCCATAGCCCGGCAGGGTCGAGAACGGGTTCAGCCGCGTGCCGAGGCACAGCACCACATCGGCCTGCGCGATCAGCTCCATCGCCGCCTTCGAGCCGTTGTAGCCCAAGCGGCCCGGCGAACAGCGGGTGCGAGCCGGGGAAGGCGTCGTTGTGCTGGTAGCCGACAGCAGACCGGCGCATCGAGCCGTTCGGCCAGCGCCATGGAGGCCGGGATCGCGCCCGCCAGCACCACGCCGGCGCCGTTCAGGATCACCGGGAACTTGGCCTTCGGACAGCAGCTTCGCGGCCTCGGCGATGGCGCGTCTCGCCGCCCGCGGGGCGTTCGAACTCGACGATCGCGGGCAGGTCGATGTCGATCACCTGGGTCCAGAAATCGCGCGGCATGTTGATCTGCGCCGGGCCGCTGAGCGCGCTTGGCCTTCAGGATCACCCGGTTCAGCACTTCGGCGATGCGCGACGGGTCGCGCACCTCTTCCTGATAGGCGACCATGTCCTCGAACAGCGTTCATCTGCTCGACTTCCTGGAAACCGCCCTGACCGATGGTCTTGTTGGCGGCCTGCGGCGTGACCAGCAGCAGCGGCGTGTGGTTCCAGTAGGCGGTTTTGACGGCGGTGACGAAGTTGGTGATGCCGGGGCCGTTCTGCGCGATCATCATCGACATCTTGCCGGTGGCGCGGGTGTAGCCGTCGGCCATCATCCCGCCGGAGCCTTCGTGCGCGCAGTCCCAGAACGTGATGCCGGCCTCCGGGAAAAGGTCCGAGATCGGCATGAAGGCCGAGCCGATGATGCCGAAGGCATGTTCGATCCCGTGCATCTGCAGGACTTTGACGAAGGCTTCTTCGGTGGTCATTTTCATGGCGTGTCTCCTCGACTGGCAGGGCTGTCGGCGTGCGGCCTTTGGCGTGCAAGGTACGCCTTCGGAGCATGGCGCGGTTAGGGCCAGATCGTCCGTGCCAGGCTAGGTCCAGTTGCAGCGCAAGCGCCTGTGGCGATCAGCGCGATGCCCGCGGCGATCTCGGCCGGCCGGGATCGAGGAATAGGCCAAGCCGGTAGTAATTCGCCGGTCGCGTCGTCGCGGATCAAAGAAGAGCGCGCCCGGTTCGATCAGCACGCCGTCGCCGCGCAGCCGCATCGCCAGAGCTCGGTGGTGTCGACACCGTCGGGCGCCCGCATCCAGAAGCTCGACCCGCCGAAGCCGACCGCGCCCGGCGACTGTCAGCCCGTGGGCGCGCGATCGCCGTCATCCATCACCCGCCGCCGCTCGTGCATAGGCCTGCGCCGATGCGCCGGATCTGCGCGTCGTAATGGCCGAGCGACAGGAAATAGGCGGCGGTGCGCTGGATATGGCCGGGCGGGTGGCGCAAGCACCGGGCGCGCAGCGCGCGGGCCTCGCGGATGAACGGCTCGGAGCCCACCAGATAGCCCAGCCGCAGCCCCGGAAACAGCGATTTCGAGAACGAGCCGATATAGATCGACCCGACCCGTCCCGGTCGAGCGATTTCAGCGCCGGCGAGGGCGACTGGTCAGGAAGGACATCTCGAATTCGTAATCGTCCTCGACGATGCAGGAAATCGTCGCGCGCGGCGCGGCTCCAGCAGCGCGCCGCGGCGCTCGACCGGCATGGTCGCGTTGGTCGGGCAATGATGGCTGGGCGTGGTAAAGACCACGTCGACGCCGCGCGGCAGCGCCTCGGGCGGCAGGCCGTCGGCGTCGACATCGACCGGGTCAGCGTGCAGCGGGTCTGGGTCGAGGATATCGCGCAGGCCGGGATAGCAGGGGTTCTCGATCGCCGCCGTCCGGCGCTGGGTCAGCAGCACCTGCGCCGCCAGCCACAGCGCGTTCTGCGCGCCCAGCGTCAGCAGCACCTCGCTCGGTTGCGCGGCGATGCCGCGCCGGGGCAGGATGTGGCGTGGCGATGAACTCGATCAGGCGCGGGTCGTCGCGGTCGAAATAGTCGGCGGTCAGCGCCTCGAAATCGCGCTGCACCAAGCGCTTGCAGCGCGCATAGCCGCCAGTTCTGGTGGTCGAACAGCGTCGCGTCGGCCTGACCGTAGATGAACGGATAGCGATAGCTGCGCCAGTCGGCGGGCTTGCGACAGCGCCGCCGCGCCGGAAAACCGCTGCCCGATGGCGCGCGACCAGTCGACGGTGTCGGTGCGCGGGCGGTGCTTGGCAGCGCGACCTGCGGCGGGCGCGGCGCGCTGTCGGACACGAAATAGCCCGACCGGCCCCGCGCGGTCAGGTAGTCGCCCGCCAGAAGTTCGGTATAGGCCAGCGTCACGGTGATCCGGCTGACCCCCAGCCGCGCGGCCAGCTTGCGGCTGGAGGGCAGCCGTTCGCCGGGCCGGAACCGGCCGGACAGGATGCCCTCGGCCACCATGCTGCTGAATCTGCTGCTGCTTGGTGCCGGGATAGTCGGGATCGAGAAAGAACGCCTCTGGCGGGACGGACATGGTCAGAGCTCGCGGGGCGACATATCTGATTCGTGCATTTCGTCATGGCCTCCGGTAGAGTGTGTACCCACCCATACAACCGCAACCAGAAAACCGTCTGGGAACGTGTCGTGCGCAACACATAAGACGCGGCCATTTTTCGGCGGTGGCGTCAAGGCATTATGGTAAATGTTCCCGGCGCGTATATTGGTCCGCAGATAGCTGGGTCTCTAAACATCCGAAGGGTTGATTGGTATGAAATTCCGGGCGGCACTTGTGGTGCTTCTTTCGATGGCCTGCGCGCCCCTTGCGCAGGCGCAGAACTGGAGCGGCTATTACGGCGGCGTCCATATCGGCCACGATCAGGGCGATGTCGACTGGGTCGACAACAATGGCGGCTGGTTCACTTTTGCGTTCGGCAGCACCTTTTCGAGCAGCACCAGCGGCGTCGCGGGCGGCGTGCAGGGCGGATATCTCTGGCAGACCGGAAACAACCTGGTCTTCGGTGTCGAAGGCAGCTTCACCCAGTTGGGCAACGGTCAGACCATGCCCAGCCCGTATTTCGGCAGCGACAGTTTTAGCGGCTCGGTCGATGACCTGGGCGCGATTACCGGCAAGGTCGGTTATGCCTGGGGCAAGTGGATGCCCTATGTGGAGGGCGGTTTCGCGACCGGCAACGTGTCGATCACGCATACCGACAGCGGCTTCTGTCTTCCTCCCTGCGTGTTCAGTTCCACCGAGCGGCAGAATGGCTATGTCGTCGGCGTCGGCCTTGACTACATGGCGGGTGAGAATGCCTCGATCGGCATCAACTATCGGCACGCCGACCTGGGCGACGCCACGCATGCCGGGACGACCAGCGGCGTTCTGACCGCCGAAAACTTCACGGTGAGTGCGAAGGCGCAAATAATCTCGCTTCGGCTGAACCTGCACTTCTAGACGGTTCTACCCGACCGGAGATCCAGGCACCGCGCGGCGATCCGCGCGGTGCTTTTCTTTTAGCCGAAGACCTTGGTCAGCGCCGTGTCGATGGCGTCGGTGATCTGGTCGATATCGTCGGGCGTCGCGATCAGCGCCGGTGACAGGCAGAGCGTGTTGTTGAACCCCGGCACCGAGCGGTTGGTCATGCCGATGATCACGCCCTGCGCCATGCAGTCGGCGACCACGGCCTGCCACCTTCTTTTCGTCCACCGGCTCCTTGGTGTTGCCGGTCCGTCGACCAGTTCGGCGCCGCAGAACAGGCCCTTGCCGCGCACGTCGCCGATCACCGCGTGCTTGTCCGCCAGGCCGTGCAGGTTGCCGATCAGCCGCTCGCCCATGTGCGGTGGTGTTGTCCAGCAGATCCTCGTCCTCGATGATCCGCATGTTCTCCAGCGCCGCCGCCGGGCCCGCGGTGCAGCCGCCGAAGGTCGAGATGTCGCGGAAATAGCTCGAGCGGATCGTCGGCGTCGTCCTTGAACTGCTCGAACACCGCCTCGGTGGTCACGCATGCACGAGATCGCGGCGTAGCCGGAGGCCACGCCCTTGGCCATGGTCACGAAATCGGGCTTCACGCCGTAGTTCTGATAGCCGAACCAGGTGCCGGTGCGACCGACGCCGCAGACCACCTCGTCGATGTGGAGCAGGATGTCGTACTTGCGTGCAGATCTCCTGCACCCGCTCCCAGTAGCCCGGCGGGCGGGGTGATGACGCCGCCGCCCGCGGTGACCGGTTCAAGGCAGATCGCGCCGACGGTGTCCGGGCCCTCGCGCAGGATCACCTCTTCGATGGCGTCGGCCGCGCGCTGGCCGTAGTCCTCGCCGGACAGTCGCCCCACTGATGCGCGCGGTATTCCAGGCAATGCGGCACTTCGACGAAGCCGGGCGTGAAGGGGCCGTACTGCGCGTTGCGCTCCTGCTGGCCGCCGGCCGACAGCGCGGTGATCGTGGTGCCGTGGTAGTCGCGCTCGCGGTAGAGGATCTTGCGACTTCTTGCCGCCATGGTGCCTGTGCGCGATCTGGCGGACCATCTTGAACGCCTTCTCATTCGCCTCGGAGCCGGAGTTGGCATAGTAGACCCGGCTCAGGCCCGGCATCTTCTCGATCAGCCGCTTCGGCGAACTGCGCGCCGGGGATCGAGCCCGTCGAGCCGCGCGAAGATAGTTCATCTTGACCAGCTGGTCGCGCACCGCATTGGCGATCTTCGCGGCCATAGCCGACGTTGACCGTCCAGACGCCGCCCGAGACCGCGTCGAGATGTTCCTTGCCGCGTGGCGTCCCAGACCCGCATGCCCTTGCCCTCGACGATCACCCGCGGGTCGATGGTCTCGTAGCGGCTTGTGCTGCGATCAGGTGATGCCAGATATGGGCGCGGTCGGCTTCGATGACGTCGGTGATATCGTTGGGCGACAGGGTGAGGTTCATGGCGGCAACATCCTATGAGCGGTGAATCCGGCTATGATAGAGCGGTTTCAGTGATCATAGAAGTGGGTCGCGCGATAGGGCCAGATCGCGGCGTCAGATCGGTCCAGCGACCTGCGCCCGCAGCCTGCGGCGGGTCGACAGCAGGATCGCCAGGATGATCCCGATGTTCAGGAAATTCCAGCCGATGCCGTTGAGGAACGCCATCTGGTACGACCCGGTCAGGTCGTAGATCCAGCCCGACATCCAGCCGCCCAGCGCCATGCCCATGATCGTCGCCATCATCACGAAACCGACGCGCGCGCCGGCCTCGCGCGCGGGCATGTATTCGCGCACGATGACGGCATAGCTGGGCACGATGCCGCCCTGCGACAGCCCGAAGATCAGGCTGACGACGTAAAGCGAGACCAGCCCGTCGAACGGCAGGTAGAGCAACAGCGCCGATGCATTGCAGGGTCGAGCCGATCAGCAGCGTGCTCACGCCGCCGAGCCGGTCCGCCAGCAGCGCCCGAGATCAGCCGCGACACGACGCCGCCGACCAGCATCAGCGACAGCATCTCGGCCCCGACCGCCGGGCCGAAGCCGAGGTCGACGCAGAACGCCACGATATGCACCTGCGGCATCGACATCGCCACGCAGCAGCCGACGCCGGCCAGCGCCAGCATCCACATCAGCACGCGCGGGCTGAACACCACCGCGCCGGCCCGCGCCCGGGCGCGGGCATCGGCCGGCGCAGGTTCGCCTCTTCCGGCAGGCGGCGGCGCAGCAGCAGCGCCGCCGGGATCATCACCACCAGCGCCACGACCGCCAGTGCGCCGATAGACCGCGCGCCAGCCATGGTCGGCCAGGATGCCCGCCATCAGCATCGGCCAGATCGCGCCGGACAGGTAGTTGCCGCTGGCCGCGATCGCCACGGCGATGCCGCGCCGGCGCAGGAACCAGTGCGAGATGTCGGCGATCAGCGGGCCGAAGCTGGCCGCCGTGCCCAGCCCGATCAACAGTTGCAGTACCGCCAGCACCGCCACCGACGGGCTGGCTGCCGCCAGCGCGAACCCCGCCGATATGGTCAGCGACGCGCCGATCAGCGCCACCGTCACGCCGAACCGGTCCACCGCTCGCCCGATCAGCAGGTTGCCCAGCGCAAAGCCGATCATGGTCAGGGCATACGGCATCGAGGCGCCGCCCCGGTCGATACCGAATTCGGCCTGCACCGCGGGCATGATGACGATGATCGCCCACATGCCGACGTTGCCCACCGTGGCGATCAGCAGGGTGACGCCAAGGCGGAACCAGGAGTAGCGGCTGTCGTGAATCTCGGCGGTCATGCCGGACGCTAGATCGGCGCCCGGGGATTGTCCAACGCCGTGATTCATCGTCGGGCGGCCTTGCCAGCGCCGCAATAAAAGCCTTTGACCGACGTCATTCCTCCCCGCTGGCGCCGGAATTCTTGGCGATTACTGGCCGGAACGGGCCAAGTGATGCCCTGCTGGCAGGATTGTTAACCATTGTCGAACTACTCGATCTACACGCTGGGCGAAAGCCAGGTCACCATCTCGAACGGCGCCGTGCTGTCGGGGTTCACCCAGGGCGACGGCTCGCACCTGATGGGCGAGACGATCACGCTGAATTCCAACGCCTGGACGGTGATCAACATCGCCGACGGCGGCACCGATACCAATTTCAGCGATAGCGATACCAACCAGGTGCTGAACGGCGCCCAGACGATCTATGGCACCAGCTATGCCAACGGTATCCGGATCGAGGCGGAGTACACGCTGACCGTTCAGGATCCTGACGGCAACACCTACACCCTGATCGGCGTCAACATGAACGAGGCGGGTGCGCCGAACACCTATGGCACCGTCGAGGGGCTGGCCTTCATCGGCACCTTCCCGCCGCAAGGCACGCCGCTGACGGTTGTCGCCACCGCCGAGGGTCCGCCCAACACCGGGGGCGGCAGCACGCCTTCGGGCACCTACGCCGTGCCGCCCTGTTTTGCGCAAGGCACGTTGATCGACACCGACCGCGGCCCAAGGCCGGTCGAAACGCTGCGGCCCGGCGACCGGCTGAAAACGCTGGACGACGGCGCGCAACCGATCCGGCTGTGCCTGGCCACCGCGGTCAGCACGGCACGGCTGATGGCCAATCCCGGCCTGCGTCCGATCCGCATCCTTGCCGGTGCGCTGGGGGCTGAGCCTGCCGTCGCGGGACATCGAGGTGTCGGCGCAGCACCGGGTTCTGCTGTCGGACTGGCGCGCACAGCTTTACTTCGGCGAAGACCAGATTCTCGTCGCGGCCAAGCACCTAGTCAACGGCACGAGCATAAAGACCGCGCCGGTGTCGGGGCCGGTGACCTACTTTCACCTGGTCTTCGACCGGCACCAGATCGTGCGGTCCAGCGGCCTGCGCAGCGAAAGTTTCTATCCCGGCCCGCGGGCGATGCAGTCGATCCCGGACGCTGCGAGGACCGAGTTCTACGCGCTGTTTCCCTTGCTTGAGGACCAGCCGCAACTTTACGGCCTGTCGGCGCGGCCCGAGGTCAGCGCGCGCGAGGCGCGGCTGTTGGCCGCCTAACCGGGCCGCCGCCCCAGAGATCACGTTTTCGCCCCATTTCCATGACAGCGGTCGCGAAATCATCCCATTGCAATCAAATTCGAAGCAGCATTGCCGGCTAGGGTCTTTCCCGAACTGAACTGGGAAAGGCCCCGTGCCCGTCTATTACGGATATCAGAACGCGATCTACGGAACGCAATCCACCATCGGTGGATCGCCGCACAACTATGCCTATGCGCCGCCGACCGGCCAGGCCTGGGTCTATACCGGCGATCCGGTCAGCTTTCATGTTCGCGAGAACAACGGCGCCACGAATTTCAACGGCGATCCCACGAACGAGCAGGTCAGCGCTCAGGAACAAATCGGTGGCACCTGGGAACAGGTCACGCTGGTCGACGGTGTCTACCAGCAGGTTATCTGGGACTATACATTCGAGATCACCGACGGCACCAACACCTACCGGGTCGGCGTCATCGACGTCGATCTCAACAACGACGATGACCTGAACGACACGATCAACGGCGACGCCGAGGACGGCTATTACCTGGTCTTTCCCGACGGAATGCCCACGGCCGGCGTCAACTATACCGTCGTCGGCATCGTCGAGAACGACAATTCGACGCCGCATTCGGGTCTGGGGTCGACGACGGTCTGCTTCGCGGCCGGCACACGGATCAAGACCGCCAGCGGCGACCGCGCGGTCGAGGATTTGAGGGTCGGCGACCTGCTGCGCACCAAGGGGCACGGGCTTCAGCCACTGCTGTGGAAGGGCGTCACGCGGGTCCGGGCGACCGGCGAGAACGCGCCCGTGGTGTTCCGCGCGGGCGCGCTGGGCAACACCCGCGACCTGGCGGTGTCCGGCAACCACTGCATGCTGGTCGAAAACCACCGCGCCGAGATGCTGTTCGCCGAGCATTCGGTGCTGGTGCGCGCCAAGGATCTGGCGAACGGCGACGATATCGTCCGGCGCGAAGGCGGCTGGATCGACTACTACCACCTGCTGCTGCCCGCGCATCACCTGGTTTTTTCCGAAGGTGTCGCCAGCGAAAGCTTCCTGCCAGGGGAAAGTGGCATGGCCGCGATGACGCCCCGGACCCGCGCCGGGCTTGAGGAAGCGATGAAACGCTACGGGCTTTGCGCCGAAAGCTACGGGCCCGCGGCGCGTCCGGTGCTCAAATCCTACGAGGTGAACTGCCTGCTGGCGGCCTGAGTCACACCGGCAGCGCCGTGGTCTGGAACACCGTGCGCAGCGCGAACGACGAATGCATCTGCGCCACGCCCGGCAGCCGCGCCAGGTAGCGGCGGTGGATGCGGGCGAAATCCTCGGTGTCGCGGGCCGACAACTTCAGCAGGTAGTCCGCCGTGCCCGCCATCAGATGACATTCCAGCACGTCCGGGATCAGCGCCACTTCACGTTCGAAGGCGTCGAGCACCTCTTCGGTCTGGCCGCTGAGCGTGATCTCGACGAACACCGTCGTCGGGCGACCCAGCTTGCGCGGGTCGAGCAGCGCTACGTAGCGCGCGATCATGCCCGACGGATTCCAGCCGCTGCACCCGCCGGTGGCAGGCCGAGGGCGACAGGTTCACCCGCTCGCTCAGCTCGGCATTCGACATGCGGCCGTCGGTTGCAGAAGCGTCAAGGATTCGGCGATCCGTTGTGTCGATCTCTGTCATGGCGCACGATTCTCCCGGATTATGGGGCGTTCGTTGAAATTTCTTCGGAAACCCTACTTCGGTGCGCCCGTTCTTTTCAAAGCATTTGCGCCCGCCCTGGCGCATAAAGGGTTGGAACAAGGGAGAGAGACATGAACATCGGATGCCCCAAAGAGATCAAACCGCAGGAATTCCGCGTCGGCCTGACCCCCAACGCCGCGCACGAGGCGGTCGCGCACGGCCACGAGGTGCTCGTCGAGACCGATGCCGGCGTCGGGTGCGGGCTTTCCCGATGCCGACTACACCGCCGCCGGCGCCAAGATCGTCGACACCGCGCAAGAGGTCTTCGACCGCGCCGACATGATCGTCAAGGTCAAGGAACCGCAGGCGGCCGAGCGCAAGATGCTGCGCGAGGGACAGGTGCTGTTCACCTACCTGCACCTGGCCCCCGACCCCGACCAGACCCACGACCTGCTGGCCTCGGGCTGCACCGCATCGCCTATGAAACCGTGACCGACGACCGCGGCGGCCTGCCGCTGCTGGCGCCGATGTCCGAGGTCGCCGGGCGGCTGGCGCCGCAGGTCGGCGCCTGGACGCTGCAGAAGGCCAATGGCGGGCGCGGCGTGCTGATGGGCGGCGTGCCGGGCGTCGGACCGGCGAAGGTCGTGGTGATCGGCGGCGGCGTCGTCGGCACCCATGCCGCCCGGATCGCCGCCGGGATGGGCGCGGATGTGACCGTGCTCGACCGCTCGCTGCCGCGGCTGCGCTATCTCGACGACGTGTTCGGGCACCAGTTCAAGAACCGGTACTGCCAGCGCCGGCGACGACCGCCGAGCTGGCGGCCGAGGCCGACATGGTGATCGGCGCGGTGCTGATCCCCGGCGCCGCCGCCCCGAAACTGGTCAGCCGCGCGCAGCTTGTCGACGATGAAGCCCGGCGCGGCGCTGGTCGATGTCGCCATCGACCAGGGCGGCTGTTTCGAGACCTCGAAGGCGACCACCCATGCAGGATCCGATCTACGAGGTCGACGGCATCATGCACTATTGCGTGGCCAACATGCCCGGCGCGGTTGCGCGCACCTCGACCATCGCGCTGGGCAACGCCACGATGCCCTTCCTTCTGGCGCTGGCCGACAAGGGCTGGCGCAAGGCCTGCGAGGACGACCCGCACCTGCTGAACGGGCTGAACGTGCATGCCGGGCAGCTGACCTATTACGCGGTCGGCAAGGCCCTGGGGATCGACGTGCTGTCGCCGGGGCTGGCGTTGAAGAAATAGGGCGTCAACGGACCGGATAGCGGCGCAGGGCCCAGCCTTCGGCCCCGGCAAAAGCCATCGCCACCCCGGCCAACACCCCGCCGGATATGCGCGTCCCTTCATTCGCGTCGAAACACCGCACGGGATCAGCGGGAACATGCCCGCCGGGGCGCCCCAGGCTGTGAAGCCGGGCCGATCCGTTTGCGGAACCTTGCCGGAAGGTCAAAACGACCCCCCCCCGGGAAGTCGAGGACGGACCGTCTGCGCCCTTACGCGATCAGGCCGAACGCGCCTTCAGTTGATCCCGGATCTCGATCAGGATGTCCTTTTCGGACGGGCCGGTCGGCACCTCGGGGGCGACATCGTCGGGCTTTTCGGCCGCTGCCCTGATCCGGTTGACCGTCTTGACCAGCATGAACACGACGAAGGCCACGATCAGGAAGTTGATCACCGCGTTGATGAACGAGCCATAGGCGAAGACCGCCGCGCCCGCCTCCTGCGCCTCGACCAGCGAGGCGAATTCGCCGTCGCCCAGCACCACGAACATGTTGGTAAAGTCGATGCCGCCGGTGAAGATCCCGATGAACGGATTGATCAGGTCCCTGACCAGCGAGGTGACGATAGCGGTGAACGCCGCACCGATGATGATGCCGACGGCCATGTCCATGACATTGCCCTTGGCGATGAAGTCCTTGAATTCCTGAAGCATCCCTGGTGTCCCTCTTGCAACTGCCCGCGGCTTGTTGCCGCGCGATCCGGCGGTGCCAATAGCACATTCCGGTCGGCCTGCATCCCGGAATTTGCAGGGAATTCACGCGCTTCGCGATCAGGGTTGTCCCGGGGCCGGCACAAAGCGGCGCTGAATTAACCAAAAATCTGGCACAGTTCCGCCGCTTTCGACCGATAAGACCCCGGGCAAGAACGATCGTATTCGGCTGCCCGCAAGGGACACAGCCGCGCGACGACGAGGCAGGATTGAAAAGGAGCAGCGGCATGGGCAAAAACAAAAGCCCGATCGTGGACGGCACTATATTTGATGACGTCATCACGCTTGGCTTCATCGACGGCGACGGCACCGAGGTGACCGACGATAACCGCGACATCTTTGCTTTCGACGGCGACGACTTGGTCATTGCCGGCGAAGGTCGTGACAACATCTGGGGTGGCGCAGGCGACGATACCCTTTCGGGCGGCGGCGACAGCGACCGGCTTTATGGCGGCGCCGGCGCGGATTCGCTGGATGGCGGCGCGGGGGCCGACCGGCTTTATGGCGACGACGGCGACGATTACCTCTTTGGCGGCGGCAGCGGCGATGTGCTGGAGGGCGGGCGCGGCAACGACACCCTGCGCGGCGGCGGCGGCAACGACAGCCTTTACGGCAACAAGGGCAACAATGTGCTTGATGGCGGCGGTGGCGACGATTTCATCTCGACCGGCGACCAGACCAGTATCGCTGACGGCGGTGACGGCGACGACACAATCTCGGCGCGCGGCAAGAAGGGCGGCGACCACGTCCTGACCGGTGGTCTTGGGGCCGACACCTTCGACTTTATCCAGATGGCAAAATCGGCGCAGGCCGACATGGTCATCACGGATTTCGAACTTGGCATCGACACCTTCTCGATCGACGGCATCGACGCCGCGACCTATCTTGCCGGTGTCGGCGCCGGGGCCGTGGTAACCTCTGGCGACGATATCGTCCTGCACCTGTCAAGCGGCGACACCATCACGTTCGAGGGCATCGACGAAGCGGCGTTCGAGGCGTATTTCGGCCTGGTCTAAGCCCTTCGCCACGGCACGCGTCCCGGCAAGCCGATTCGTGTCGTGTCGCGAAGGCGACACCCGTTCAGGAGGAGCATACTGTTTCCGGATCGGAAACAGTCGCTGCAAACCAAACCCGGATAAAGCGCCGTGAAACTCACATTTCAGCAGTAATTTGACTGCGGCGGCGAGCATCAATCCGGTCGCGGGGAAATGACGTCCACAACCTTTGGTTGTAATCAATAGCGGATCCGGAAACCGGACTCTTCCGGCCATATGTGCTTAAATTCAATGGCTTAGATATTTAGCGCTATTTCAGCAATTTGCCTGGGGGGCACGGTTATGGGAAAGACACCTTATGCAAACGTCGACGGATCGATTCTCGATGATCTGATCGCGCTTGGTTTCACGGATGGTGACGGCGACATGGTCACCAACAATGGCGAGAACATCTTCGGCTACGGCGGCAACGACATCATCGACGGCGCAGGCGGCAATGACTTCATCTATGGCGGTGTAGGCAACGACACGCTTTTCGGCGGTCAGGGCCATGACGCGGTCTACGGTGAAGACGACGACGACGAAATCCATGGCGGCGACGGCAACGACAAGCTTTACGGCGGCAAAGGCGACGATGAATTATTCGGTGATTCCGGCAATGACAAATTGTTGGGCGGCCATGGCAACGACACGCTGATCGGCGGTATGGGCGATGACTCGCTCTACGGCAACAAGGGCAACAACGAGTTGCGTGGCGGCGCTGGCAACGACTATATCTCGACTGGCGACCAGTCGTCTGTCGCCTTCGGCGGCAGCGGGACCGACACCTTTTCGGTCCGGATGAAAAAAGGCGGCGATCACACCTTGACCGGCGGAGGCGGTGCCGACGAATTTCAGTTCATCCAGTCCGGAAGTTCCGCAATTTCCGACAACACGATCACTGATTTCGAATTGGGTCTCGACGGTTTCACCATCGAAGGCATCGCCGGTAGCACCTATCTGTCGCTGGTCGGCGCGGGCGCAGTCACCTCGACGGGCGGCGGGGCGGATACGCTCCTGACGCTGACCACCGGCGACACGATCACCTTCGAGGGGATCACCGAGGCCGCGTTCGAGGCGTTCTTCGGCATCTGACGCCAAACCCGAATGCCCCGCATCTTCGAAGCGGGGTGTTCGATTTGATAGCGGTCACCCCGGCAGCTTGCCGGTCAGAACGTAACGCAGGATTTCCACGACCTGACGCGGGTCTTCGGCCACCGCCAGCGCTGCTGCGTCGACCTCTTTCAACGGATGCTGATGCTCGGGGCCATGCAGCACGATCAGCGACTTGCCCAAGGCTGCCGCATAGCCAGCGTCGAACGCCGCGTTCCACTGCCGATACTTTTCGCCAAAGCGCACCACGACCACATCGGCATCCGCGATCCCCTTACGGGTGCGGATCGCATTGACCATCGCGCCCTTGTGGTCATGCCAGTACTTGTTGGCCTCGGCCCCCAGGATCGCGACGCCGCAATCGTCCGAGGCATCGTGATCGGTCACCGGGCTGTCAAAGCTGATGTCCAGACCCTTGGACCCTTCGATGATCCGTTCGCGCCAGTCGGTGTGGATTTCCCCCGACAGATAGACCTTCAAACCCATGCTACAGTGCCTTTCCTTTTTTCTGGCAATGGCGGGTCGCACCTGACACTCTTGCCGCGCGCGACCCCATTTGTCGTGCCTGACTAGAGGAAAAAGCCGGTGGGTGACACCCTGACCGTAATCGCGCGGCTGACGGCCGCACCCGGGAAAGCGGAACTGTTGCAGGACCATATCACGCAAATGGTGCTTAGTTCGCGCGCCGAGAAAGGCTGCAAACGCTACGTTCTGAAACGCGGCGTCGACGATCCGGACGTGTTTATCCTCGTCGAGGAATGGCGCAGTCGCAGAGCTTGGGACGAGCATCTCGAGGGCAAGGCCGTCACCACGTTCCGCGGCTCGGTTCCGGACGGCACGATCCTGTCGAAAGAGGTGCATCCGCTGGCGACGGTGGCGTGACGCCGCCTAGCCGCGCAGCACGCCGCCGGTCGCCCTGGACACCTTTTCGACGATCCGCTTGCCGACAGCCTCGATCTCGGCCTCGGTCAGGGTCTTGTCCACGGGTTGCAATCGCACGGTGATCGCCAACGACTTCTTGCCCTCGCCCAAGGAGCCGCCGATGAATTCATCGAACACGCGCACGTCCTCGACCAGCGCCTTGTCGGCCCCGGCGGCGGCGTTGACGAGGGTCAGCGCCTCGACATCCGCATCGACGACAAAGGCGAAATCGCGTTCGACGGCCTGAAGATCATTGGCCACCAGCGCCGCCCGCGTGGTCGTGGCTGCGCGCGGCATCGGTATCTCGGCGGGCCAGATCGTGAAGGCCATCGCGGGGCCTTTCACGTCCATGGCGCGCAACACTTTCGGATGCACCTCGCCGAACACGGCCAGCACCTTCTTCGGGCCGAGGCAGATCATCCCGTGCCGCCCCGGATGCCACCATTCCCGCGCGCCGCGCAGGATCTGCGCCTTGGCGGGCGCGCCGAGGGCGGCCAGCACGGCCTCGGCATCAGCCTTGACGTCGTAGACATCGACCGGGCGGCGCGCGGCGTGCACATCCTTGGGGCCAGTGTAACCGACCAGAAGGCCGGCGGCTTGCACGTGCTGCTCCTCGGGCTCGCCACCGTGGAAGGCGGGGCCGACTTCGAAAAGACCGAAGTCCGAAAACCCCCGCGCCTGGTTGCGGGCGGCGGCCTGCAACAGGCCGGGCATCAGCGCGGGGCGCATGTGGCTCATCTCGGACGAGATCGGGTTTTCCAGCCGCGTCGCGTCTTCGCCGCCGCCAAACAGCTTCGCAGCGCCTTCGTCGATGAACGAATACGTGACGCACTCATGATAGCCGAGAGCGGCACAGGTACGCCGCGCCGCGCCCTCGCGCCTTTGCATCGGCGTCAGGATCGGCTGCGGCACACCCACTTGCACGCGGGCCATGGGACGGCCCTGCAACTGCGTCAGCGAGGCGACGCGCGCCACTTCCTCGACCAGGTCGGCCGGCCCCTGCACATCGGGCCGCCAGCTTGGCGGATGCGCCATGTCGTTCTCGACCCGAAAGCCCAAAGCCTCCAGCGTCGCAACTTGCGTATTCGCGGGAATATCCATGCCGACCAGCGAGGCGACGCGGTCGGTATCCAGCTTGAAGGCGCGGTCGGTGTCGGGCACGGCACCCGCGACCACGACCTCGGACGCCTCGCCGCCGCACAATTCCAGCACCATGGCGGTCGCCGCCTCCAGCCCCGGGAGGGTGAACGCCGGATCGACGCCGCGCTCGAAGCGGTACTTGGCATCCGAGTTCACCTTCAGCGCGCGGGCGGTGCCGGCGATGGTCACCGGGTCCCAATAGGCGCTTTCGATGAACACGTTCACCGTGTCGCCGGTCACGCCCGAGGGCGCGCCGCCGACGACGCCGGCGATGCTTTCGACGCCATTCTCGTCGGAAATCGCCATCATGCCGGGTTGCAGGGTGTAGGTCTTGTCATCCAGTGCCTCGAGTTTCGTCGGCGCCGTGACGTGATGGATGCGCAGGTCGCCCTTAACGATATCGGCGTCAAAGACGTGCAGCGGGCGGTTCTGATCGTAGGTGAAGAAGTTGGTGATATCGACCAGCGCCGAGATCGGGCGCAGGCCGATGGCCTTCAGCCGCGCCTTCAGCCAGTCGGGGCTGTCGCCGTTTTTCACGCCGCGAATGACCCGGCCGGTGAACAGCGGGCAGCCTTTTTCAAGCACGTCCGGGTCGATGCTGACCTTGATCGGGCTTGCGAATGTGCCCGCGACCTTGCCCGGATCGTAGGGTTTCAGCGTCCCCAGCCCGCGTGCCGCCAGGTCCCGCGCCACGCCGCGCACGCCCAGCGCGTCGGGCCGGTTCGGGGTAATCGAGATGTCGAAGACCGGATCGACGCGGGTCGGGTCGTTCTGCGCCAGCCAGTCGGTGAATTTCATGCCGACGGGCGGCTCTCCGGGCAGTTCGATGATGCCGTCGTGTTCGTCCGAAAGCTCCATCTCGCGTTCGGAACACATCATGCCGTGGCTCTCGACGCCCCGGATCTTGCCGACCTGGATGGTGGTGTCGATGCCGGGAATATACATCCCGGCCTTGGCCACCACGACACGGATGCCCTGACGCGCATTGGGGGCGCCGCAGATGATCTGCTTGTCGCCCTCGTCGGTCTCGACGATGCAGACCCGCAGCTTGTCGGCGTCGGGGTGCTTCTCGGCCTGCTTGACATAGCCGACGGTGAACGCGCCGAGACGGTCGAGCGGGTTGATCACCTCCTCGACCTCTAGGCCAAGGTCAGTCATTGCATAGGCGATCTCGTCCACGGTGGTCGTGGTTTCGAGGTGATCGCGCAGCCAGGAGAGTGTGAATTTCATTGGTCTTTCGTCCCGTGGATCGCGCCTGTTACCAGCTCATCAGCCAGATCAGTGCGCATTTCTGCAATCAATTGGTCTAACGCTTCTGCAACAAGGGCCGACTGATCATCTGTTTCTTGCGGTGGCCGTGTTTCGGCGGCTGCATCCGGAAAGATCGTATTTGCTGCGTCTTCCCGCGCGACTGACAAATAATGATAGGCCGCATCGACAACCTTGTCCGGCGCGAACAAGCGCAACAGGTTCATCTGCCGAAATAGCTGTCCATAATTGGCAAGCGCCAGTGTGCTGTCCTGCTCATTGATAATCGCGTTCTGAAAATCGTTTACCGCATTCAGAAATGAGACATAGGATTGGCGTCGTGCCACAAGGATGTCGTGCTTTCGTTCCTCTTTCTTGTTCTTGCGAAAGACGAACATGGCGCCAAAGATACCCGCTATGGACACCAAGATCGGAATCCACGCCGCCAGAGCATTCGCTAGGCCGAAGCCAATCACTTGCTGAGTCCACCCTGCAGGGTCGGCACTTCCAGCGCCGAGAACCCGTAGTGCCGGAGCCAGCGCAAATCTGAATCGAAGAACGCCCGCAGATCCGGCATTCCGTATTTCAGCATCGCCAGCCGGTCGATGCCCATGCCGAAGGCAAAGCCTTGCCATTCTTCCGGATCGATATCGCCAGAGCGCAGCACATGCGGATGCACCATGCCGGAGCCCAGAACTTCCATCCAGCCGTCGCCCTCGCCGATGCGCAGCTGGCCACCCTCCCACGAGCACTGGATATCGACCTCGGCAGACGGCTCGGTGAACGGGAAATGCGAAGCGCGGAAGCGGGTCTTCACCGAAATCCCGAAGAAGGCGGAAAAGAACTCCTCCAGCACCCATTTCAGGTTCGCCATCGAAAGATCGCGGTCGATCGCCAGCCCTTCGAGCTGGTGGAACATCGGCGTGTGGGTCTGGTCATAGTCGGCGCGGTAGACGCGGCCCGGTGCGATCACCCGGATCGGCGCGCCCTGCTTCTGCATCGCCCGGATCTGCACCGGCGAGGTGTGGGTGCGCAGCACATGCGGCGGGCGGTTGTCGCCCGGATCGCGGTGCATGTAGAAAGTGTCCATCTCGGTCCGGGTCGGATGCTCGGGCGGGATGTTCAACGCGTCGAAGTTGAACCAGTCGCTCTCGACCTGCGGGCCTTCCGCCACGGCGAACCCCATGTCGGCGAAGATCGCGCTGACCTCTTCGGTGACCTGGGAAACCGGATGCACCGTGCCCAGCGGCCGCCGCCGCCCCGGCAGTGTCACGTCGAGCCATTCGCCGCGCAGCCGCTCGTCGAGGGCCGCGTCCGCCAGCGCCGCTTTCTTGGCGGCGAGCGCCGAGTTGATCTCGTCCTTCAGCGCGTTCAGCCTGGGGCCGGCGACCTGGCGTTCCTCGGGCGTCATCCGGCCCAGTTCGCGCATCGCAAGGCTGACCTCGCCCTTTTTGCCGACAGCCTGAAGGCGCAGGTCTTCCAGCGCGCTTTCGTCGGCGGCATCCGCAATCGCGCCCAGGTATTTCTGTCTCAGATCGTCCATCGACGAAGCCCTCGCATCTGTCGAGGCTCTGCTACCCAGACGCCCCCGCATTTGCAAGGCCAGCCACCGCAGCGCCCAGATGTCGCAGGGGCCGGGCGTTGCAGCCCGGGCGGCGACAGGGCAGCTTGGGCGAGGCAGGAAGAACGGAGATACGTCATGGCGGTTCACACCGCGGAACGGCAGCGCGGCTACAAGGGACCGGCGCTGCTGAGCGCCGGCTTCCGACCGTTCTTCCTGGTGGCGGGGGTGTGGGCGGCGTTGGCGATGCTGCTGTGGATCGGGATGTTGGCAGGAACCCTGTCACTGCCATCGGTCCTCGATCCGGTGGCCTGGCACGCCCATGAGCTGATCTTCGGCTATGGCGGCGCGGTGGTCTGCGGCTTCCTGCTGACAGCGGTGCCGAACTGGACCGGGCGGTTGCCGGTGACCGGCGCGCCGCTGGCGGGGTTGGCGGGGCTGTGGATCATCGGGCGCGTGGCGGTAACGCTGGGAGCCGCAGTGGGCCCGGTCATCACCGCGCTGGCCGACCTGGCGTTTCCGGCGGCGCTGGCGGCGATCATTGCGCGCGAGATCATCGCCTCGGGCAATCGCCGCAATCTGCCGGTGCTGGCGATTTGCCTGCTGTTCATGGCCGGCAACGCCGCCTTCCACTGGGCAGCCTGGGCGGGCGGTCCGGCAACGGGCAGCGTCGGCGCGCGGCTGGGCATTGCGGCGCTGGTGATCCTGATTTCTCTGATCGGCGGGCGCATCGTGCCCAGCTTTACCCGCAACTGGCTGGCGCGGCAGGCGCCGGGGCCGCTTCCTGTGCCTTCCGGACGGTTCGATGCGGGCGTGATTGCCGCCAGCGTTGCCGCGCTGGCACTTTGGGCGGCGCGGCCCGAGCATCCGCTGACGGGCGCAGTCATGCTGATCGCCGGGCTGGCGCAGTCCGTCCGGCTGTCGCGCTGGGCCGGATGGCGCTGCCTGTCGGAGCCGCTGGTCTGGGTATTGCACCTGGGCTATGGCTTTGTTCCGCTGGGTTTCGTGCTGATCGGCAGCGCCATCCTTGCGCCCGAGATCGTGCCGCTCACCGGCGCGCTGCATGTCTGGCTTGCCGGCGCGGTCGGGCTGATGACGCTTGCGGTCATGACGCGGGCCAGCCTTGGCCACAGCGGGCGGCCGCTGACCGCGGGGCGCGTGGAAACCGCGATCTACCTGCTGATCGTCATCGCCGCCGCCGCACGGCTGGCTGCGGGGTTTGGCGGGCCGGGCTGGCTGCTGTACCTGGCGGCGGACGCGTGGATTGCGGGCTTCGGGCTGTTCGCGGTGGCCTACTGGCCGATCCTGACCAAACCCCGGGCGGCCGCCAAGAAGCCGCAGCCGCGCGCGCACGAAAAAGCCGCGGACCAGTGATCCGCGGCTTTGCCGCTGTCCCTCGATTGTCTCGAGTTGATTATGTCAGGGCGGCCTTCGCCTGATCGACGATGGCGTTGAACGAGGCGGGCTCGTTCACAGCCAGGTCGGCGAGAACCTTGCGGTCAACCTCGATCCCGGCAAGGCTGAGGCCGTTGATGAAGCGCGAATAGGTCAGCGCCTCGTCATGGGCGCGGACACCGGCGTTGATCCGCTGGATCCACAGGGCGCGGAAGTTGCGCTTGCGGTTCTTGCGGTCACGGGTCGCGTACTGGTTGGCCTTGTCGACGGCCTGCGTCGCGGTCTTGAAGTTGGTCGACCGGCGGCCGTAATAGCCTTTCGCGGCCTTGATGATCTTCTTGTGACGGGCGTGAGCGACCGTTCCACCTTTGGTGCGTGACATGGGTCAGTCCTCCTTAACGGTCGTATGGCATGTAGGATTTCACGATCTTCTCGTCGGGCGACGAAAGGATCGTGGTGCCACGTGCGTCACGGATGAACTTCTTGGTCCGCTTGATCATGCCGTGCCGCTTGCCGGCCTGGCCTGCCTTGACACGGCCCGAGGCCGTCATCTTGAAGCGCTTCTTGGCGCTCGACTTGGTCTTCATCTTGGGCATTTCCGTCTCCTATCTCGGGTCGGTGAACGCGGCGACTCGGCATGCCACTTTGGCCGGTCGCGCGGGTGGAAGTGGGGCGTATAGGATGCAATCGGCGGGCTGGCAAGCCCCTTGCGCCCAATGCCCCGGCCTAACGAATGAAATGCGCCACCACCCGCACGAAGGCCTCGGGCACGTCCGGCCAGGTATACCGCTGCTGGCTGAGCGCCAGCACCACCAGCGTACCGCCGATCACGATCAGGATCGTCGCAACCCGCGGCGAGCGGCGGTCGGCCATCGCGCCAAGCATCGACGGGACGGCGGCCCCGGCGATCAGGATGCCGATCACAAGATAGAGGTCTTGCTGGCTCATCCGGGGCGGACCGTTATTCTGGTTCGGCGCGGTAGATCAGCCGTTCGTCGCAGGGTGCCACCCGCAGGATGTTTGTGGTGCCCGGCACGTTGAAGGGAACGCCCGCCGTGACGACAATGAAATCACCCTTGGAGGCGAAGCCGTCGCGCGTCGCGGCGCGCACGGCATTGACCACGGCCTCCTTGAACCGGAACATATCGGGCGACATCGCGCAATGGGTGCCCCAGGTCAGGCACATCCGCCGGGCCGTCGCAGTGACCGAGGACAGCGCCACGATCGGCACGTTCGGACGTTCGCGGGACACCAGTCGCGCGGTGCTGCCCGATTGTGTATAGCAGCAGATCGCCTTGATATCCGCGGTCTCGGCGATCTCGCGCGCGGCCGAGACGATGCCGTCGGCCACGCTGGTCTTTTCAGAGCCGCGCGAGGCCTCGATCACTTCCCGGTAGGTCGGATCGCTTTCGACCTCCATCGCGACGTTGTTCATGGTCTGCACCGCCTCGACCGGGAAGTTGCCGGCGGCGGATTCGGCGCTGAGCATCACCGCGTCGGCGCCCTCGTAGATTGCTGTGGCCACGTCGGAAACCTCGGCCCGGGTCGGCATCGGCGATTTCGATCATCGATTCGAGCATCTGCGTGGCCACGATCACCGGCTTGGCGACGGCACGGCATTTGCGCACCATGCGCTTTTGCAGCGGCGGCACGTTCTGCACCGGCAGTTCGACGCCCAGATCGCCGCGGGCCACCATGATCCCGTCCGACGCCTCGAGGATGTCGTCGAAGCTTTTCACCGCTGCGGGTTTTTCGATCTTGGACATGATCGCGGCGCGGCCCTTGACCAGCGCGCGGGCCTCCTCGACATCCGCGGCGCGCTGCACGAACGACAGCGCCAGCCAGTCGACGCCCAGTCGCGCAGGCGAACTCCAGGTCCTTGCGGTCCTTTTCGGTCAGCGCGGCAAGCGGCAGCACCACGTCGGGCACGTTGACGCCCTTGCGGTTCGAGATCATGCCGCCCGCGATCACCGTGCAATTGGCGAAATCGCTGCCGCAGTCCTCGACCTTCATGCGGATCTTGCCGTCGTTGACCAGCAGGTGCGCGCCCGGCTCCAGCGCGTCGAAAATCTCTTTGTGCGGCAGGGTGACGCGGGTGGCATCGCCTTTGGCCTCGGCCAGGTCGAAGCGGAACGCCTGGCCGTCCTTCAGTTCTGCAGCACCAGTCGGCAAACGTGCCGACGCGCAGTTTCGGCCCCTGAAGATCGGCCAGAATCGCGATCGGTCTGCCGGTGTCCTCTTCGATCTGGCGGATGATCTTGTGCCGGCTCATGAAATCTTCATGGCTGCCGTGGCTCATGTTCAGGCGGAACACGTCGGCGCCTGCCTCGAACAGGGCCCGGATCATTTCGTAGGTGCTGGAGGCTGGACCGAGCGTGGCCACGATTTTCACATTCCGGAGGCGTCGCATCTTCAGGTCTCTTTCTTGTTGAGCGTCGTCAAGGTCGGTGGGCCACGGGTGCTATGGCCGAAAATGCGCCCATAGACAACTGGCGCATCCGGTTCTGTCGGCTTATGCAGTCGGAACGATGAAAGACAATGCCGAGATGACCTACACGGCCTATGAAATCGACGGGGCCGACCGCCCGGGGCGCTGGCTGCTGACCTGCGATCACGCCAGCAACGCGGTGCCGCCGATGATCCGCGGCGGCGATCTGGGGCTGGCGCCCGCAGACATGAACCGCCACATCGCCTATGACATCGGCGCGGCAGGTGTGACGCTGCGGCTGGCCGAGCTGCTGGACGCGCCGGCGATCCTGTCGACCTTTTCGCGCCTCGTGATCGACCCGAACCGGGGCGAGGACGACCCGACGCTGCTGATGCAGCTTTATGACGGCACCGTGATTCCGGGCAACCGCGACCTCGATGCGGACGAACGGCAGCGGCGGCTCGACCTGTGCTATCGCCCCTACCACAAGGCCCTCGAGCGGCTGGCGGCCCGGCGCGACGACCAGGTCTACCTTGCAATCCACAGCTATACGCCCCGGCTGAACGGACGCCCCGAGCGACCTTGGCAGGTGGGGATCCTGCACGATCCGACCGACAGCCGCTTTGCCGAGGCGCTGATCGCGGGGCTACAAAAGGAAAGCGATCTTTACGTGGGCGACAACGAGCCCTATTCCGGCGCGCTGAGCGGTGACAGCGTCGACCGTCACGCGCTGCAGCACGGTCGGCCCAATGCGCTGATCGAACTGCGCCACGACCTTATCGACACCGAAGAGGGCCAGGCCCGCTGGGCGCACCGGCTTGCCCCGATCCTTGAAGAGGCCCTGCACCGGTCCCAGCTATGACCCCAGGAGGACACCCCATGGACGACCAGACCCGCACCGAACTTGAGGCCGCCGCGTTTCGCCGTTTGCGCGATCACCTGGCCAGGCGCACCGATGTGCAGAACATCGACATGATGAACCTGGCGGGCTTCTGCCGGAACTGTCTGTCGCGCTGGTACCAGGAAGCCGCCAACGAACGTGGCATCGAGATGGGCAAGGACGAGGGCCGCGAGGCGTTCTACGGAATGCCTTACGCCGAGTGGCGCGAGAGGTACCAGACCGAGGCAAGTCCCGAAAAACAGGCCGATTTCGAGACCGCGCTCCGTGACAACGTTGGCGCGGAAAGGCGCTGACCCACGCTCCTGTGCATTGCGCGGGCCGTGCCGGTCGGTCTAGAATCACGGTAAGGCTGTAAAGGAGGTTTGCCGTGAAGAAACTTCGACTGGCCCTGCTTTGCGCGATCGTTGCCTGGACCGCGCCGGTCCTTGCCGATCCAAATCCGCAGCTTGTGGCCAGCATCGAGAGCCGTCTGGCGCATTACGGGCTAAGCGCCGACGTGTCGCAATTCGCGACCTCGACGGTGGTGCAGCTCCACTTCGCGTTGTCCTCGCCGCAGGGATACCTGAAGACCAGACGCGAACTGCGCAGCATCCTGCGCAACGCGAAGTACAAATAGAAGTACAAATAGGAGAGCGATCCGATGATCAAACCGCTAATCCTGGCCGCCCTGCTGGCCGCGCCAGCCGCAACCGCCCGGGCCAACACCCCCGATAGCCAGCTTTACCTGCTGGTCAGCCGTGAACTGCCCGTCTACGTCGCCGATGTGGACGCATCACAGCTAAGCCAGCGGCAGCTGGCGGTGATCTATTCGATCCTGCATTCCGACAATTCCGGCGGCGACAAGGCGGCGATGATCCGGTCGGTCATCGGTGGCAAATTCTCGCTCAGAAGCCTGTTCGTGAACTAGCGGCCGGCCTCCAGTGCGAAAACTTTAACATTTGATTAACAAAGTCTGCTTACCTTTCGTCAAGGCATTCCAGACACCGGAGGATTGCGCGTTGAACGTCCTAATTCTGGAAGACGACCGCATCCTTGCCGAGGTGTTCAAGGACGCGCTCGAAGAGCAGGGCCATACCGCGACCATGGCCCACAACAACGACGAGGCCATCGCCTGCCTGCGCGATGCCCGTTTCGGCATCCTGATCTTCGATCTGCTGATCGAGGACGAAACCTCGATCCCGGTGCTGGACTACGCCAATTTCGTGCAACCCGAGGCCGAGGTCATCCTGGTCACCGGCTCGGGCCTGTTTCCGCGCGGCGAGCTGCATTATTCCGTCGCCGACGTTTCCTACCGCATCCAGAAACCGGTCAAGCTGGCGGACCTTATCCATGTCGTCGACCACTTCGAGCGCACCGCATCCCAGTCCGGTGGAGTCTGCGCGGCCACAGGTCAGGCATGATCCACCTGCGTTGCAGCCGCCTGATCCGTCCCTGAACCGCCATGTCCAGCGATAGTCGCGGCCCCGCCCGGCCGCTTCGCCGTCTCGGCGGCCTGGGTCCTAAACTGCGCGGCCATGCAGCCATCCATGCCCTCGTCGCAGGGCTGGTGATCCTGGCCGTCTGGAGCGCGACCATTATCAGCGTCCGGACCGAGCAGGTCGGCAAGAAGGAACTTGACCGCCTGCGCGCGCAGGACCTCGTTAGCGTGCTCGAATCGCATGCCACCGATGTGTTCGGCTATGCCGACACCTACCTGAAGGCCGCGCGCCGCATCTACGAGCGGCGCCAATCGATCGAGGAATTGCAGGCCTTTCTCGACGACGTTCCGCCGAATCCCCTGATCCTGTCGCATGTGACCGTCATCGACAGCGCCGGCAAACCGATCTTCATTTCGACCGGCGACGAGATCGGGCCGCAAGTCAATGCCAACGACCGTGACTACTTCCGGTTCCAGCGGGCAACACCGGGCGACGAGATTTATATCTCGAAACAGGCGCGCGGGCGGAATTCCGGCATCCTGTCGATCCGCATCGCGCGCCGCCTCACGGACGCATCCGGGCAGTTCGACGGCGTGATCTTCACCGCCATCCGCCCGCACCAGTTGACCGAACCGTTTCGCCACTTCGACCTCGGACGCAACAGCGCGGTCGGCCTTATCGGCCTTGACCGCGAAGTGCGCGCCTGGTCCGAATTCGGCCGCCTGGAGCCCCGCGTGCCCGGCGACGGCTGGACCCTTTGGGCCAGCCTGGATGCATCACCGTCGGGTGTCATCGCCGAGACCGGCGCGCCTGACGGTGTCCTGCGCGAATTCGCCTATCTGAAGCTGCAGAAGTATCCCCTGGTCGCGGTCGTCGGGTTTGCCGGCGTCGATGCTCTTGCGGCGGTGTCGTTCTTTGCATGGTCGGCGGTCTCGCTGGCTGTGCTGATGACGGTCATCGTGCTGGTTCTGACCATCGCGATCTTTCGCGACTACCGCCTGATGCGAACGCTCGAACATGAAGTGGCGGTCCGCCGCCGGGCCGAGACCGCGGCGATCCACGCAACCGAGATGAAATCGGCCTTCCTGACGACGATGAGCCACGAGATACGCACGCCGATCAACGCCATCATGGGCCTGTTCGAACTGATCGAAGGGGCCGACGTGCCCGACCGTCAGAAACGCCAGGCCCGGGCCGGTCAATCCGCCGCCAACGCGCTTTTCAGGCAACTGACCAACGTGCTCGACGCGTCGCGCCTGGAAGCAAAGTCGATGGAACTTTCGCTGCGGCGCGAGCCCGTGGCGTCGATGATCGCCGCACTTTCGCAGCTGCTCGAGGCGGCGATCCAGGCCTCGGGCAAGCCGATCCGCGCGGTGACGCGCATCGACGAGGACGTGCCGGAAACCCTGCGCATGGACCGGCGGCGCGTCGAACAGATCATCCTGAATTTCATCGACAACGCGGTGAAGTTCACCGAAAGCGGCGAGATCGAGCTTCGCGCATCGGTAGAACCGCACGGAGCCGCGCAACACCTGGTGCTGTCGATCGGCGACACCGGCCCCGGAATATCGAAAGCCGATCAGAAACGCATCTTCACCCGGTTCTCGCAGCTCAATTCCGCCATTACCCGCCGCGCGGGCGGCACCGGGCTGGGCCTGTCGATCTGCAGCGACTTGGCCGTGCTGATGCAGGCAAGGCTCAGGGTGGTCAGCCGCGTAGGCGACGGGTCATGTTTTGCCTTGATGCTCAAGATCGAATGACGCAGATTCACACAACCTTAGGAAGAGTGAGTCCGGCATGCCGAAGCCGACGGTCCTGATCGTCGAAGACGATGCGATCACGCGGTTCATGATGTCCGAAATCTGCGATCGCCTTGGCTATGCCTGTTCGCTGGCCTCGACCGGGGCGCAATGCCTGGACATGGTGAAATCTGATCCGCACTGCGCGGCGGTCGTCCTGATGGACATCCACATGCCGGAGCTCTCGGGCGTCGATGCCTGCGCCGGATTGCGCAGCCTGTCGCTGCCGGGTCCTCGGCCCCGGATCATCGCGGTGACCGCCGACGAATTCTGGCAGGACCGGCGCCACACCAAAGCCGCCGGCTTCGACGGGGTGCTCTGCAAGCCGATCTCGATCGAGAAAATCCGGCGGGTTCTCGAGGACGCCGCCGCATCCGACGCCCGCTCTGCCCCCTGAGCGCCGGTTCAGACCGCCGCCTTGCGGCTTTCGTCGAGATAAATGTCGCGCAGGCGCCTTGCCACCGGCCCCGGCGTGCCGCCACCGACCCGCGTGCCGTCGATCTCGACCACCGGCATCACGAAGGTCGAGGCGCTGGTGACGAAGGCCTCGTCGGCGGCCTTTGCCTCGGCAATGGTAAAGGCGCGTTCTTCGACCTTCAGCTGCGCTTCGCGCGCGAGCCGCAGGACGGCGGCGCGGGTGATGCCATGTAGGATTTCCTGGCCCAGGTGCCGGGTGATGATCCGCCCGTCCTTGACGATATAGGCGTTGTTGCTGGTGCCCTCGGTGACATGCCCGTCCTCGACCATCCAGGCATCGTCGACGCCCGCGGACTTGGCCATCATCTTGCCCATGCTGGGATAAAGCAGCTGCACCGTCTTGATGTCACGCCGGGCCCAGCGCAAATCGTCGATCGAGATCACCTTGATGCCGGTTTGCGCCACCGGGTTGTCCGCCAGCCGCTTGGCCTGCGTGAAGAGCACCAGCGAGGATGCGACCAATTCGGGATCGGGAAAGGCGAAATCCCGGTCTGCCGCGGCGCCACGCGTCACCTGAAGATAGATCATGCCCTCGTCCAGCCGGTTCCGGCGCACCAGTTCGCGGTGGATCTCCAGCAAGTCCTCCATCGTCACCGGGGCCGCCATGTCAAGCTCGCCCAGCGACCGTTCCAGCCGTTTCGCATGGCCTTCGAAGTCGATCAGCTTGCCGTCCAGCACGCTTGTTACCTCGTAGACCCCGTCGGCGAACAGGAAACCGCGATCGAAGACCGACACCTTCGCCTCGGCTTCCGGCAGATAGTCTCCGTTTACATAGACGGTACGGCTCATGGCGGGGTCTCCTCTTGGTCTCACAGCCTCTTGTGACGAACCCGGCACCGGGGTCAAGCCCACTAGGCCCGGGCGATATCGCTCCGGTCTTCATCTTGCCGAAAATACCTCCGCCAGAGGCATACCTGCCGGTCCGCGAACGCCGCGCCGAAACTTCGGGCTCACCGCACCGCAATAACCAAAATGTCGTGACGACGCAGTCGTCGCAATTCGGCAGCCGCTACCCCCATAGCGCCGCCTCCGGCGGGTGCACGCCGGCCCCGTCATAGCGCAACGGCACCTGGCGATCCTCGGCCAGCAGCAGCGGCCCGTCAAGGTCGACGACCGCCGCCCCCTGCGCCACCAGCACCGCCGGCGCCATCGCCAGGCGACGAGCCGACCATGCAGCCGACCATGACGCCGTAGCCCTCGGCCCGCGCCGCATCGCGCAGCGCCAGCGCCTCGGTCAGGCCGCCGGTCTTGTCGAGCTTGATGTTGACCATGTCGTAGTCGCCCCTTCAGCCCCGGCAAGCGAGGCCCGGTCATGGCAGCTTTCGTCGGCGCAGACCGGCACCGGGCGCGCGATCTCGGCCAGCATGTCGTCGTCGCCCGCGGGCAACGGCTGTTCGACCAGCGCCACGCCGAGCCGCAGCAGGTGCGGCGCAAGATCGGCATAGACCTCCGCCGTCCAGCCCTCGTTGGCATCGACGATGATCCGCGCGGCAGGCGCGCCGTGCCGCACCGCTTCGAGCCGGGCCATGTCGTCCGGCGTGCCCAGCTTGATCTTCAGCAGCGGCCGATGCGCGTGCGTCGCGGCCGCGGCCCGCATCCGCTCGGGCGTGTCCAGCGACAGGGTAAAGGCAGTGATCAGCGGCCCGGGCGCCGGCAGCCCGGCCAGGTCCCAGACCCGCCGGCCGGCCCGCTTGGCCTGCCAGTCCCAGAGCGCGCAGTCGACGGCGTTGCGCGCCGCTCCCGGCGGCAGCAGGTCGGGCAAGCGCCGCGCGGTCCGGCACGTTTCGCAGGCCCTCGATCTGCGCCGTCACGCCATCCAGCGTTTCGCCGTAGCGCGCATAGGGCACGCATTCGCCCCGGCCCGACACGCCGCCCTGTTCGACCCGGACCGTCAGCACCTGCGCTTCGGTGCGCGAGCCGCGCGAGATGGTGAACACCTCGGCCAGCGGAAAGGTGTCGCGTGTCACGGCGATTTTCATCGGCAACGCACCGGCAGTTTGCGGTCAGACAGGTGCCAGGCCCGACAGGAAGGCATCCGGCTCATACTGCCTCCAGCGCGTCGCAAAGCCGCCCCGCCCCCTGCCGGAACGGATCGACCGTCGGCAGGTCCATCCGCCGTCTCGATCCGGGCCAGGCAGTCCAGCGCCTCAGCCTCGTTCAGCGCCGCGGTGTTCACCGAGACGCCGACGACCCGGCAGTCCGGGTTGGCCACCCGAGCCACTTGCAGGGCCATGTCGCGCAGCGTCTCCAGCGTCGGCAGCGCGTAATCCGGCAACCCGCGCATATGCGTGCGGGTCGGCTCGTGGCTCAGAATCAGCGCATCGGGCTGGCCGCCGTGGATCAGCGCCATGGTCACGCCGGAATAGGATACATGAAACAGGCTGCCCTGCCCCTCGATATGATCCCAGTGATCGGCGTCGTTGTCGGGTGTCAGCCATTCCACCGCCCCGGCCATGAAATCCGCCACCACGGCATCCAGCGGCACGCCCTCGCCGGTGATCAGGATGCCGGTCTGCCCGGTCGCGCGGAACGAGGATTTCAGCCCGCGCCGCTTCATCTCGGCATCCATCGCCAGCGCGGTGTACATCTTGCCGACCGAACAATCGGTGCCCACCGCAAGACAGCGCTTGCCGGTGCGTTTGCGCCCGTCGGCGATCGGATATTGCACCGACGGCACCCGGACATCGTGCAGCGTCCGTCCGCAGGCCTGCGCCACGGCCACCAGGTCAGGTTCGTCGCGCAGCAGGTTGTGCAGCCCGCTGGCCAAGTCAAAGCCTTCCTCCAGCGCCGCGACCAGCACTTTCTTCCAGGCCTGGCTGATCACGCCGCCCCGGTTGGCGACGCCGATCACCAGGGTCTTGGCCCCGGCGGCCCTTGCCTGCGGCGAGGCTCATGTCGGGCAGGTTCATGTCCGCCTTGCAGCCCTCCATCCGGAACTGCGCCACCGCATGATCGGGCCGCCAGTCGCGGATGCCTTGCGCGACCTTGGCCGACAGGGCGTCGGGTGCGTCGCCGAGAAACAGCAGGTACGGGGTTTCGATCATCGCGGGACCTCCGGCCGGTACGGGATCACTGCCCGCAGGGATGCAGGATGTCGCCGCAGCCCTGCCCGATGCAACCCCGGCGTTCGCGGAACCCGGCCCTGGACTAGCCAATTCGGCTTGCGAGCCTGCGTCCGATGTCCTACCTCGCGTGCCATCGCATACGAGCATATCCGGAGGTCCCGCCGATGTCTTTCCGCCTGCAACCCACACCCCCTGCCCGTCCGAACCGCTGCCAGCTGTTCGGCCCCGGCTCGAACGCCAAGCTGTTCGAAAAGATGGCCAACAAGCGCGGCGGATGTGATCAATATCGACCTCGAAGACAGCGTCGCGCCCAGCGACAAGGACACCGCCCGCGCCAACACCATCAACGCGATCAATGATGTCGACTGGGGCACCAAGACGCTGAGCGTGCGGATCAACGGCCTCGACACGCCGTACTGGTACCGCGACGTGGTGGACCTGCTGGAACAGGCGGGCGAGCGGCTGGACCAGATCATGATCCCCAAGGTCGGCTGCGCCGCGGACATCTACGCGGTCGATGCGCTGGTGACCGCGATCGAGACCGCCAAGGGCCGCAAGAAACGGATCGCCCTGGAAGTCATCATCGAAAGCGCCGCGGGCATCACCCATGTCGACGAGATCGCCGCCGCCTCGCCCCGGCTGCAGGCGATGTCGCTGGGCGCGGCGGATTTCGCCGCCTCGATGGGGATGCAGACCACCGGGATCGGCGGCACTCAGGAAGACTATTACATGCTGCACGACGGCGCATAAGCACTGGTCCGACCCCTGGCACTGGGCGCAGACCGCCATCGTCGCCGCCTGCCGCACCCACGGCGTGCTGCCGGTCGACGGCCCGTTCGGCGATTTCTCCGATGACGACGGTTTCCGCGCCCAGGCACGGCGGTCGGCCACCCTTGGCATGGTCGGCAAATGGGCGATCCACCCGAAACAGATCGCCCTGGCGAACGAGGTCTTCACCCCGTCGGCCGAGGCCGTCGCCGAAGCCCGCGAAATTCTCGCCGCGATGGAACAGGCCAAGAAAGACGGCGCCGGCGCAACGGTCTACAAGGGCCGCCTGGTCGATATCGCCAGCATCAAGCAGGCCGAGGTCATCGTGCGCCAGTCGGAAATGATAGGCAGCTAGCCGACAGGCGGCTGATCAACTTAAGGGCAAATTCCCGCCAATCTTCGGCACAACATTCAAATCGAAAGGATTGCAGCGTGACGCGCAGATTGATTTCCCAGGGATCTCCGTTCGAGGCAAAGATCGGATATTCCCGGGCAGTGGTGCAGGGCGACTGGATTTTCGTCGCCGGCACAACAGGTTTTGACTATTCGACGATGGAAATTTCAGACGACGTTGCAGAACAGACCGCGCAGTGCATCAGTAACATCGAATGGGCCCTGACCGAAGCAGGGGCAAGCCTGCGTGATGTAGTCCGGGTCAATTACATTCTGCCCGACGCCGCTGACTGGCCTGCCTGCTGGCAGCCATTGCGCCGCGCGTTTGAGGACATCCGGCCTGCCGCCACCATGTTCGTTGCAGGTCTCTCGGATGCCGCGATGAAGATAGAAATAGAGGTCACGGCCCTGCGCCAGCCGCACGGCTGACACGGCAGCCTGAACCCAAAGTCGATGGAGAAACAAGATGACCAAAGTCGCCCTGATCACCGCCGGCGGCTCCGGCATGGGAGCCGATGCCGCCCGCCGTTTGGCCGTCGACGGCTTTGAGATCGGCATCCTCAGTTCCTCCGGCAGGGGCGCAGGCGCTGGCGGCGGAACTTGGCGGCATCGGCCACACCGGATCGAACCGTGACGTCGCCGACCACCAGGCGCTGGTCGACAAGGCGATGGCCAGGTGGGGCCGGATCGACGTGCTGGTGAACTCCGCCGGTCACGGACCGAAGGGTCCGGTGCTGGAGATCAGCGACGACGACTGGCACACCGGCATGGAGGTCTACCTGCTGAACGTCATCCGCCCGGCGCGCATCGTCGCCCCGATCATGGCGGCGCAAGGCGGCGGCACGGTCCTCAACATCTCGACCTTCGCCACCTTCGAGCCTGACCCGCTGTTCCCCACATCGGGCGTGTTCCGTGCCGGGTTGGCGGCCTTCACCAAGCTTTTCGCCGACAGATACGCCGCCGACAACGTGCGGATGAACAACATCCTGCCGGGCTTCATCGACAGCCTGCCGGAAACCGAGGACCGCCGTGCGCGCATCCCGATGGGACGCTATGGCCGTGCGCGGGAGGTCAGCGGGCTGATCGGCTATCTCGCCAGCGACGATGCCGCCTACATCACGGGTCAGAACATCCGCATCGACGGCGGGCTGACAGCCTCGGTATAGGTCTTTTTGCCGGATCAGCTAGCGCAGCGCCCGCACCATCAACGGCCCCAGCAGAAAGAAGTAACCGCCGTAAAGACACGCCCGGTCCAGCACCCGCCACCGGGCCAGCGCGGAATTGCGCCGCTGCCGGACGTCGCTACCCAATTGTGCCAGCAGCGAACCGCGTGCCGCATCGTCCTGCGTGTTGAGGATGCGCTCGACCCGGTCGAGGTCGCGCTTGCGCCGGTCGAGCGACAGCGCGGGATAGGCCAGCAGCAGCATCCCGATCAGGCTGGACCAGTTGAGTACCGCCTCGGGGATCGCCGCCAGCGCGGCGCTCACATCGCGACCCGGCGGGTCTCGGTTTCGTCGTAAGTAAAGGTCCAGGCGTTCTGCGCGCCGACCCCGCAAGCCGCGGCATAGGCCGCGACGCGCCCGGGTTCCGGCACCGGCCCGGTGGCCTTCTCGATGGTCGAGACCTGCGGCTGCTTCCAGCCCAGCCGCCGGGCAAGCTGTGTCTGGGTCAGCCCGGCGCGCTTGCGCATCGTCAGCAATTCATGCGCCAGCGAGGCGCGGTAGGCATTCATGTCCAGCGAAGCCCGCAGGGCGGGCCGCCGGTCCAGCATCTCGTCGAACAGCTTGTCGTTCTTCATGTCTTCGGCTCCCAGTTTGTCGCGGCGGGTTTGCGGTCCTCGGCGCAGAAATGGCGGGCTTCGGCGCAGGGGCGGATACCCTTCGAGACCCCGTGCCACATGATCGCGCCATCCATGTCGACCGAGATCAGGCACATGGCCTTGCACCCGGGTACCCTGATCGCATGAACCGCATACCGGTCTCCCATCCAGCCGCACAATTCGTCCTCGTCCGGCTGCATCCCCTCCGCCAACCAGCGCAGCCGGCGCCACAGGTTCTCGGCGCAATCGTCGCTCAGCGCGGCGAACTGCACCATGATCTCCTCGTGCCGCGCGGCGTTGGTCTCGATATCCGGCAATATATGCTCTCCCTTATATAACGTCAAGTATATAATCCGCCTTTGCAGGCTTAACAAAACCGTTGAACCTTGCAAGGCTTAACCCTAGCTAGGCTGTCGAAGGGAGCCGCCCATGACGCACTATCTTGAGTTCGAGAAACCGCTGGCCGAGATCGAGGGCAAGGCGGAAGAGCTGCGCGCCCTGGCGCGCGTCCAACGAGGAGATGGATGTCGAGAAGGAGGCCAAGGCGCTGGACCAGAAGGCCGCGAACCTGCTGCGCGACCTCTACAAGGACCTCGACGCCTGGCGCAAATGCCAGGTCGCGCGCCATCCCGACCGGCCGCATTGCAAGGACTACATCGAACGCGCTGTTCACCGAATACACGCCGCTTGCCGGCGACCGCAACTTCGCCGACGATCACGCGGTGATGGGCGGGCTGGCGCGGTTCGGCGACCGGCCCGTGATGGTGATCGGCCACGAGAAGGGCAACGACACCAAGACCCGGATCGAGCGCAACTTCGGCATGGCCCGCCCCGAGGGCTATCGCAAGGCGATCCGCCTGATGGACATCGCCGACCGCTTCAACCTGCCGGTGGTCACGCTGGTCGACACGCCCGGCGCCTATCCCGGCAAGGGCGCCGAGGAACGCGGCCAGTCCGAGGCGATCGCCCGCGTCGACCGAGAAATGCCTGCAGATCGGCGTGCCGCTGGTCAGCGTCATCATCGGCGAGGGCGGCTCGGGCGGCGCGGTGGCCTTCGCCACCGCCAACCGCGTCGCGATGCTGGAACACTCGATCTACTCGGTGATCTCGCCCGAGGGCTGCGCCTCGATCCTGTGGAAGGATGCCGAGAAGATGCGCGAGGCCGCCGAGGCGCTGCGCCTGACCGCGCAGGACCTGGCCAAGCTGGGCGTGATCGACCGGATCATCCCCGAACCGGTCGGCGGCGCCCAGCGCGACCGGGCCAAGGCGATCGTCGGCAGTCGGCAAGGCGATCGAGACGATGCTGGACGAACTTGTCGAAGCTGGACCGCAAGGCGCTGATCCAGGACCGGCGCAAGAAGTTCCTCGGCATGGGATCGAAGGGGCTGGCGGCTTAAGAACTCTGCTCAGGACTGCGACCGCAGCCCGATCTTCGGGGCCGGTGCGCCCTTCCTCTCCAGCGCCTCGGCCAATTCGCGGTAAAGGTGGACATGGCCCCGTGCGTTGTCGGGATCTCCGCTGACGGTGGTCGAGAATCCGTCCTCGGTGGGCCGCTCGATGTGCATCAGACCGGTGCGCGGCGAATACCAGACCGTGACCGGAAACGAGACCGCGCGCTTGTCCTGACCGTTCTTCATACCTTGCACCTACACTTCCGCCGGTATCACAGCACCATTGCCGAATAGGCTTTGAAATCAACGGCACCCCGTTTCCCGGGCCGACCGCGCGTGGCTGCAACAGCAATCGGCAGGATTTTATTAACGTCTTCTCCGCCCGCCACCTCGCCATTTCCGGGGAGGCGCGGATTCTCGCCTAGGGCGTCGTCGTGGCGACCTGGAAACCTGCCTCGGCCATCAGCGCATTCGAGGCGGTCTCGATCTCTGTCTCCAACCTTGCGATGAAGTCGATCTGCTTGAGTCCCGCCTCGATCCGGGGCAGGAACTCGACAACCGCCAGCCCGGGTTTGCGGTAGACCCCGTGTCGCGGCCAGAACACGCCGACATTTGTCGCCGCGGGCACGCAATCCTGGCCAAGTTGGGCATAGAGCACCGCGGTGCCGACCTTGTAGGGCCGTGCCGCGCCGGGCGCCACGCGGGTGCCCTGCGGATAGATGATCAGTTGCCCCGGCAGGATGTTTCCGGCTTTGACATCGGCGACCATTCTGATAACCGCCGCTCCGCGCTTGCCGCGGTCGACCGGGATGCAGCCGATACGCTTGGCGTACCAGCCCACGATGGGCGCCCAGACCAGTTGCTTTTTCATGATGAACTTGGGGCGCGGCGTCTCGCTCACGATCACGATGATGTCGAAGAACGACTGGTGCTTCGCGGCGATCAGAACTTCGTCCGTCGGCACGGTGCCGCGCACCTCGGATTTCAGTCCGATCATCCAGGCGGCGGTCCACCGGACCCAGCGGCAATAGGTATGGACCGCGCGGAAGGCATAGTTGCGATTGACCAGCGCGAAGGGCGTGAAGACCAGCGCCAGCACGACGATCGTCAGGTACATCTGCGCATTGAAGATCAGAGAGCGCAGCCATTGCACCGCGTAAGCCATCACATCAGCTCCTTCAGAGACCGGAAGGCGGCGATCCGCGTGGCCCAGAAGGCGACGATAGCAGCAAGCAGCGGAATGCCTAAGGGCCAAAGCCAGTGCGACGCCCTGGAAGCCCAGCCCGGTCAGAAAGCCGCCCTCGGCGCTGGCGCGCGGCAGAAGCGCCACGGCGATGCGTGCCGGCCAGCGCCCCCGCCGCGGACCCGGTCAGCGCCCGCAGGGTGAACCGGCGCACGAAGGCCCGCGCGATATAGGTGTCGCGGGCGCCGACCAGGCGCAGCACGCGGATCACCTGCGCATTGGCCGCCAGCGCCGCCTGGGCGGCCAGCGTGATCATCGCCGCGGTGGCCGCGGCGATCAGCACGATCGAGATCAGCCCCAGCAGGCGCAACCGGTCGGCAGCCCGGATCAGCGGGGTGCGCCAGCGGGTGTGATCGTCGAGCACCGCGCCGGGTGCCTCCGGCCTGCAGCCGCAGGCGCAGACCCTCGCCGTCGTAGCCTTCTCCCGTCTCGATCACCTCGATCAGCTGCGGGATCGGCAGGCTGTCGAGCGGCAGGTCGGGGCCGAACCACGGCTCCAGCAGCGCCCGCTGCTCGGCCTCGGTCCAGCGCCCGGACGCTCGGCGATACCCGGCGTTGTTTCCAGCACCCGCAGCGCGGCCTGCGTCTGGGCCGCGACCTGGCCCGCCGGGGCCGAGATACGCACCGTGGCAGTGCGCGCAAGCTCCGACGCCCCAGCGGTCGGCCAGCCGGCCCGTCGCCAGCGACAGCGCCAGCGCGAAGACCGCCAGGAACGCCATCGCGGCCGAGGTGAACAGCGTCAGCCGCGCGGTAAACCCGGTGGGCGGCACGACCCGGTCGGCCTGCAGATCGCCGCGCAGCACCCTGCGCAGGCCCGACCGCGCGCTCACAGGTCCACCGCCGCAAGCTGGACCTGGCCGTCGCGGATCCGCAACACGCGCGCCGCCACCTGCGCCTTGGCGGCGCGGATCAGGTTCAGGTCGTGGGTGGCGATCACAATCGTCTTGCCCATCCGGTTCAGCTCGACCAGCAGCGTGCAGCAGGCGCAGCGACATCTCCCAGTCGACGTTGCCGGTGGGCTCGTCGGCGATGATCACCTCGGGGTCCATGATGACGGCGCGGGCCAGCGCGGCGCGCTGCCGTTCGCCGCCCGACAGTTCCGGCGGGCGCGCCTCGGTCTGCTCGGTCAGCCCGACCCAGCCCAGCAGTTCGCCCAGGTTCTCGGTCTCGGCCGGCACATCGCGCCCCGCCACAGTCAGCGGCAGGGCGACGTTTTCGGCCAGCGACAGGTGGTCGAGGAACTGGCAGTCCTGATGCACGACGCCGATCCGGCGGCGCATCCGGGCGATCTCGTCCCGGCCCATGCGTGCGCGCATCCTGCTCGAAAAGCGCGACCCGGCCCGCGCTTGGCAGCAGGTCCGCGTAGCACAGCTTCAGCAACGTGGTCTTGCCCGCGCCCGACGGCCCGGTCAGGAAGTGGAACGACCCCGGCGCCAGCGTCAGGTTGACGCCCGACAGCAATGCCGCCGCCGCCATAGCTGTAGGACACGTCCGCAAGTTCGATCAAATGTGCCCCCTGGTTTCCGCCGCGTTCCGCCTTCTATTGCCCAAAGGCCGCACCAATTCAATCGCATGGGACGCAAAAGGTTTGAAAAGGGCCCAGACGCTGGTACAACCGGAAAAAATGGGGCAGGAACCTCATCAATAACGGGTACGAGCGGACAGGTGGCAAGATGCGGCTGATATGCCCGAACTGCGGTGCGCAGTACGAGGTCGAGGACAGTGTCATCCCCGATGACGGTCGCGATGTCCAATGTTCGAACTGCGGCCATACCTGGTTTCAGCGTCCGGCGCACATGGACCAGGAACTCTCCGAGGAATTGAACCAGCAGTTCGACGCGGACAAGGGCGATGTCGAGCCGGGCGACGACGGTGGCGAAAAACCGCCCGAGGACAAGCCCGCCCGGGAACGCCGCGGTCTGGACCCGCAGGTCGCGGACGTGCTGCGCGAAGAGGCCGCCCGCGAGACCGCTGCCCGGCGCGGCGAAAGCACCACGCTGGAAACCCAGCCCGACCTGGGTCTCGACGATCCCGACAACGGCGCCGTCTCGCGTAACGCCGCGGCGCGTGCCCGCATGGCCCGCCTGCGTGGGGCCGACGACACCAGCCCCGAGGCCACTGCGGCTGCACTTGCCGCCGCCTCCGCTTCGCGCCGCGACCTGCTGCCCGATATCGAAGAAATCAACTCTTCCCTGCGCGCCAGCGAGGACCGTGAGGAAGCGCCGGGTGGATCGGTCGAGGAGACCAAAGCGGCTACGCAGCCGGGCGAAACGCGGTCCGGGTTCCGCAGGGGCTTCAGCATCAGCGTGCTGCTGGCGGTGCTGGCCGTGACGGTCTACGTGATGGCCCCGAAGATCATCGACCTGGTGCCGCAGTCCGAGCCGTATCTTGTGGCCTACGTGGCCTATGGCAACGACCTGCGGGCGTGGATGTCGGAAGGCGTCGCGACGGCCACCGCGAAGATCAGCGCGCTGATCGCCGGTGTGACCGGCGGCTGAGGCGCTTGCGCCAGGCCGTCTTCCCGAAAGCCCGGTGATGCGCGACCCGGCGCCAAAACCTAAGGTCACCTTCGTCTGCGAGGGCCTTGTGACCGCGATCGGCGGGGCCGAGCGGGTACTCTGCGACGTGGCGAACCAACTGGCAGAGGGCGGTTACGATGTCGATGTCGTGACTCATGAAAAAGTGGCCGGGCCGCCCTACTTTGCCTTGTCCGACAAGGTCCGCTACCTGCCACTGCGTCCCGTGCCCGAGACCTACGGCCCGCTGCGCCGCAATCTTGTCGAGCCGCTGCGCGATCTGGGACGCGATGTCTTCGCCCTGTTGCGGCTGCACCGCGTTCCCGGCGCGGCCTATCTGGCGTGGTTCGACCGGCAAGGCCCGTTCCGGCGCAGGCTCGAGCGTTACCTTGCGCGGAACCCGCGCGACGTGGTGATCGGCTTCATGCCGCGCGCCATCACCGCCGTCGGACTGGCCCGCGCGCCCTACCCGCTTGCCCGCATCGCCTCGACGCACAGCGCGCCGGCGCGCGATTTCGACGAAGAGACCGGCGACAACGAGAACGTCGCGGCGCGTGCCCTTGGCCGCAAGGCGCTGCGCCGTTGTGACCGGATCACCGTGCTGCTGCCCGAATTCCGGGCCTGGTATCCGCCCGACTTGCGCGAGCGCATCACTATCGTCCCGAACGCGGTGTCGCAACCGGACCGTCCCGCCGGAGTGATGCGGGAAAATCTGGTGCTGGCGGTGGGTCGCCACATCGACGTGAAGGGGCAAGACCTGCTGATCGACGCCTGGGCGCGGATCGCCCCGCGGTTTCCGGATTGGCGGGTCGAAATCCATGGCCAGGGCCCGGACCGGGCCGAACTGGAGGCGCAGATCGCCGAGCGCGGCGTCGGCGACAGCCTGGCGCTGATGGGTGTCACGCGGGAAGTACAGGCGCTGTATGCGCGCGCCGCAGTGCTGGCGCATCCGTCGCGGATCGAGGGTTTCTCGCTGGTCGTGGCCGAGGCGCTGGCGGCAGGCCTGCCGGCCGTGGGCTTCGCCGACTGCCCCGGCGTGAACAGCCTGATCCGGGACGGCGAGAACGGTGTGCTGGTGCCGGGGTCGCAGGATCGGACGGCGCGCGTCGCGGCGCTTTCCCGGGCGCTGGCCGATCTGCTGGCGGACCAGGGCAGGCGCGAGGCACTGGGCCACGCGGGGCCGGCCTCGGTTGCGCCCTACGCCCCCGACCGGATCATGCGCCTGTGGGAAGGCGTCATCGCCGGGGCGCTTCAGGCCAGGTCCGACCGCTGATAGGCAGACCGGGCCAGCCACTCCGGCGCAACCTCGACACCCCATCCCGGCCGGTCGCCGACCGTGACCTTGCCGTCCTTGATGTCGTAGGGGCTGATCACGAACAGCCCCTCCTGCCACGGGTAGTAGTCCGGCCCCTCGATGGAGAATTCCAGGTACTCGCCCGCGTTCGGGATCGCCCGCAGCAGGTGCATCGTGAACAGCGTCACCATCGACAGGTTGGCGCAATGCGGCGTGACAGGCAGGCCGGCCTGCGCCGCCATCCGGCAAACCCGCAGCGTGCGGCAGATGCCGCCGAGGTACAGGATATCGGGCTGCACGATATCCACCGCCGCCATGTCGATCATGCGTTTCCAGGTCGGCAGGTCGCAATCCTGCTCGCCGCCGGTCACGTCGATATCCAGCGCGTCCGCGACTTCCTTGGTCTGTTCCAGGTCCCAATAGGGGCATGGCTCTTCGAAGTGGCAGAAGCCGTTGTCTTCCAGCATCCGGCCCACTTTAATGGCTTGCGCGGGCGCATAGCAGGAATTGGCGTCGATCAGCAGATCGACCGCGTCCCCCATCTCGCGGCGCATGGTCGGGATGATCTCTTCGGTGCGCCCCGGCCATTCGTCGCGGCCCCTGCCGACCTCTGCCCCGGCGCGCACCTTGAAGGCATCGAAGCCGTGGCTGTCGCGCAACCGCTTCAGCCGCGCGGCCTCGTCGCCGGGGGTTATGTCGCGCTTCATCGACGAGGCATAGGCGCGCAGCGGACCCGGAGTACCGCCCAGCAACGCGACGACTGGCTTGCCCGCAGCCTTGCCGCGCCAGTCCCAGATCGCGGTATCGACGCCGGCCATGGCGCGGCGCAGGTAGCTGCCGGGGAACTTGTGCTCGCGTTCGGTCACCAGGTCGAGCAGGTCGTCGAGATCCCCGGTATCCTGCCCCAGGACATAGGGCGCCACCTGCCGGTGCAGCACCGTGCAAGTGATATCGGAATGATAGGTCGAAACCTGGCCCCAGCCCTGGCTGCCATCCTCGGCGGTTATGCGGACAAAGCCGACATCGGCTGTGCAGAAAGTCTCGATACTCACGGGTTTCATTGCTTCCTCCTATCGCCGCGCGTGCAGCAGCGCCATCAGCCGCGACTGGCGCTGGAATGGCGCGCGCGGCGGCGGCGGCGCGTCCCGGGCCTTGTCCATGACACGGGTTGCCAGCACAAAGGCGATGGCCGCGAAAAGCACGCCGCCCGCGGCCTGCCCGATCAGCACCCCCGGCGCGCCAAGCCACCAGCCGCCCAGGATTACGAACGGTATCGTCCCCAGAGTGTGCCGACCCCAATTGATCCAGGTCGAATAGAACGGGTGGCCGAGGTTGTTGAACGCCGCGTTGCCCACGAAGATCACCCCGTTGAAGAAGAACGCCAGCGCCAGCGGGCCGCAGAACAGGTAGACCAGCACCAGCGTCAGACCGTCGGCGTCGAACAGCGCCGCGATCTGTCCGCGCAGCAGGAACAGGATCAGCGATACGACAACCACCACGATGCCGGTGAAAATCAGCCCATCGCGGAACGCGTCGCGCACCCGGTCATGCCGCCCTGCCCCGAAATTCTGGCCGATCACCGGACCGATCGCGCCCGACAGCGCGAAGATGATGCCGAAGGCGATCGGCGTGGTGCGCGCCACGATGGCCATGCCCGCCACTGCTGCCTCGCCGAACTCTGCCATTGAGCGCGTGACATAGGCCTGGCCCACGGGCGTGGCCAGTTGCGTCAGGATCGCCGGAAAGGCGATCACCAGGACCGGCCACAGGTCAAGTGCCAGCGACCGGGTCCCGGTCCATTCGAAGCCGCCGTAATGCCGGATAAGCGGCAGCAACGCGACGTAAGCGATGGCGATCCGCGCCGCCACCGATGCCAGCGCCGCGCCGGTCAGTTCCAGCCCCAGCCCGAAGATCAGGATCGGGTCCAGCACTGCGTTGACCAACCCACCGACGATGGTCGCCATCATCGCCCGCCGCGCATCGCCATGCGCGCGCAGGATCGCGCCACCGATCATGCCGACCATCAGGAAGGGCAGCGAGGGCACGATGATCTGAAGGTATCCCACCGACAATGCCAGGGTCTCGCCGCTGGCCCCCATCAGCGCCGACAGCGCGCCGAGGTTGACCCAGACGACCCCCGCGAACAGCGCCCCGAAGACGACGCCGTAGATCAGCGCATTGGTCGCCCGCTTGCGCGCCAGCCCCGCATCGCCCGCGCCCAGCGCGCGGGCCACCAGCGCGCCCGCAGCGATCGCCATGCCGATGCCGAACGAGGTGGTGAAGAACAGGATCGCGCCGGCATAGCCGATGGCCGCGGCCAATTCGGCCTTCCCCAGCATCGAGATGAAGATCATGTCGACGAAATCGACGATGAAGACCGCCATCAGGCCGACGGACGCGGTCAGCGACATCACCCAGATGTGGCGAAAGAGCGAGCCTTCCAGAAACTTCGCCTGCTCCGCCAAATCCGTCCCCTAAGCCATCAGCGCCCGAAGTTTCATCACCGTATTCCAGTTGCGCGCGGTGCCGGGCTGCCCCAGATGCCGTTCGATCCGCGCCGCAGTCAGCTTCGAGCGTCCGGCGCCCTCGGCATAGTCGATGAACAACGCGCGCCCCGCAAGCGCCACCCGTTCGGGCGCGCCCATGGGCACCAGGCCGGTCAATCGGTCCGGGGCGGGTGCGGCATTCATGAATGAGACGTGCAACTTGGCGGCCCGGGTTGTTGCCGCGTTCGGAAACGGACAGGACACGATGGTCGCGTCCAGTTCCGCCGGTCCGCGCAGGAACACGGGGTTTTCGAGCCCGAAACCGGCAAGTATATCCTGCAACAGCGCCGCCAGCGCCGCCTCATCCCGGTCGGAACGGAACAGCAGGTTGCCCGACGCGATGTAGGTGCGCGGATCCTGCAGACCGCTGGCGGCACAGGCCGCGCGCAGGTCCGCCATGCTCATCTTCGCGTGCGTGGCCGGCATGACCCCGCGCAGCAGCGCCAGCCAGGTTGCGCCGCCCGGCACAGGACCTAGAGCTTCACCGGCGTCTGCATCAGCGCCATCACATCCGCCATTTCCGGCCCGCGCGGACGCCCCGTCACCGCCTTGCGAAGCGGCATGAACAGCGCCCCGCCCTTGCGGCCCGTGGCCTCTTTCACCTTGGCGGTCCAGCTGCCCCAAGTGGTCTCGTCATAGGGAAACGGCGGCAGCAGGCGGTAGGCTTGCGCCACGAAATCGCGGTCGTCCTTGTCGATGATCGGGCTGGAGGTGCCGTCGCGGAAGAACCCCCACCATTCGCCCATTTCCGCCTTCACGGTGATGTTGTCGCGCACCACGGTCCAGAATTTCTCGGCAATGTGGTCGGGCACGCCGGCGGCGGCCACATCGTCCTTCACCGCCGCGTAGGGCAGCGATTGCAGGTGCCGGGCGGTCAGCGGGTAAAGGTCGTCGACATCGAATTTCGTCGGCGCCGAGCCGAAGCGCGAGATGTCGAAGCCCTCGATCAGTTCGTCGAGCGAGCCGCGCACTTCGACCGGATCAGCCGACCCCAGCCGTGCCATCAGGCTCAAAAGCGCCATCGGCTCGACCCCGCGCTCGCGCAGGTCGCGCAGGGCAAGCGTGCCCAGCCGTTTCGACAGGCTCTCGCCCTGCGGGCCGGTAAGCAGCGAATGGTGCGCAAAGCTGGGCGGCGTGGTACCCAGCGCCTCGATGATCTGGATCTGCGTCGCGGTGTTGGTGACGTGATCCGAGCCGCGCACGATGTTGGTGACACCCATCTCGATATCGTCGACCACCGAGGCCAGCGTGTACAGCACCAGCCCGTCGCCGCGGATCAGCACCGGGTCCGAAACGCTGGCCGCGTCGATCGATATGTCGCCCAGGATGCCGTCCTGCCACTCGATCCGCTCCTGTTTCAGATGGAAGCGCCAGACCCCGTCGCCACGCTCTGCCCGCAGCTTGTCCTTCTCGGCTTCGGTCAGCGCCAGCGCGGCGCGGTCATAGACCGGCGGACGCCCCATGTTCAGTTGCTTCTTGCGCTTCAGGTCCAGCTCGGTCGGGGTTTCGAACGCCTCGTAGAACCGGCCCGCTTCACGCAGCTTGTCGGCGGCGGCGTGGTAGCGGTCGATGCGGTCCGACTGGCGCTCAATCCGGTCCCAGGTCAGTCCCAGCCATTCAAGGTCGCGCTGGATGCCGTCGGCATATTCCTGCTTCGACCGCTCCGGATCTGTATCATCCAGGCGCAGGATGAAGGTGCCGCCCGACTTGCGCGCGATCATCCAGTTCATCAGCGCGGTGCGCAGGTTGCCGACGTGAATATAGCCGGTCGGCGAGGGGGCGAAACGGGTCGTGGTCATGGGCGGTTCTCCTTGTCGCATGCTCTGTCACAGCGGCACACCTGTGTCCACATACAGACCCGATCTTGATCCCGGCGGGAACCCGCCGCCGCCGGGCCCGCCCGCGTCACGCGCCAAAGGAGTGTGATAGACTAAGCGAACGCCTTCAAGTTGAGGGGCGAACCACTGGGAGTGACCGGAATGAAACGAACCCTTTTATTCGCAACCGCGTCCTTGGCCCTGGTCCTCGGTCCTGCAGCCATGGCGCAGGTCGCCTGCACCGAAGCGGGCCCGCAGACGCCACGGGACATTTCCCAGGCGGCGGGCACAAACCCGATGACCTGGCCCTTCGCGCCCGCCGCGACCGAACTGAACCTGTGCAACATCCACACCCACACCAATGCCGAGCATAAAGGCCCCGGCTTCATGGTCTCGGCCGGCGACGGCGAGGATGGCGGGTTCCGATGCAACGAGACCGATGACCTCACGCAAGCGGAACTGGCCATGCCCGAGGGCGAGGGCCACGCTGTTGAACCCGGCGAGACGATCGAGGTGCACTGGGTCTACAGCTCCTGCGACGCCGCGCCCGGCAAGGGGCTGGGGGTGTGCCTGCCCGAGGGCTGCACCGACCCGCAGCTTCGGGTGGAAACCCAGGTGTTCCTGGTGGTCAACGATCCCGGTGCGCTGGATTTCAACGATTTCATGTATGACAGCGACGCCTCCGGCCTGCATCAGGCCAAGGCGCTGCCCGCCGAGACCGGCGAATCGGTCGTGTTCCTGGGTTCGACCACCGGCCCGTCTTACAACAGCCAGGACAAGTGTTCCCCGGTTCAGGTAACCTGGAGCGTGCGGCCGCAATGCGCCAAGGTCGATGCGGAGACCGTCAACGCCTGGATGTCCACCGAGAACGAATTCGAGGAAGAGCACAGCCACGGCGTGCGCCAGCTCGTCACCGACGCCGGCTTGCTGTCGCCCATCGGCCAGTAGGCCGGTGCTGCCATCCCCGCGCCGGGTTGCAGCCGCTCAGGCGGTTCCGGCGCGGTCCAGCAGCCAGTCCACGACCTTGGCGACCGCCTCCGGCCGGCGCGCCTGGCGTGGCGACAGCAGGTAGAAATCGCCGCGGGCGCGCAGCACGTCCGGCACCGGCTGGCACAAGCGCCCTGACCGCAGATCCGGCGCCACCATGAAGCGGCTGGTCAGCGCCACGCCCTGCCCGGCCAGCGCCGCGTCGATCGCCAGTGCGGTCTGGCTGAACCGCAGCCCGCGTCCGCTGGCCGCCGCAACCCCCAGTTGCGCCAGGAAGTCCGGCCACAGATCGTGCGAGGTGTGCAGCTTGACGACATCCGCCAGCTCGGCGGGCCGCAGCGGCAGCGCGCGGCCCAGCACCTGCGACGGCGCGGCCACGGCGATGATCTCGTTGTCGAACAGCAGCCGCGCGTCGAGGCTGGCGCCGAAGGGCGGGCTGCCCAGCCGGATCGCCAGGTCGATCCCGTCGCTCTGAAAGCTGGATGTCGCCTCGGTCGCCAGCACCCGCAGGTCGATGTCGGGATGCGCGGCGGTAAAGTCCGGCAGGTTGGGGATCAGCCACTTGGCCGCAAAGGACGGCGTGACGCTGATCGTCACCTTGCCGGTTTCGGGCAGCAGCGTCTCGGTCGCGGCCCGTATCGCCTCGAACGCCGCGCTGATCCGGGTGTGGTATGTGCGCCCGGCGGCGGTGAAGGCCAGTCCCTTCGGCAGACGGTCGAACAGCTTCACACCCAGCCGCGCCTCCAGCGCGCGCACCTGCTGGGCCACCGCGCCCTGGGTCACGCCGATCTCCTCGGCTGCGGCGCGGAAGGTCTGCACGCGGCCCGCGACCTCGAAGGCGCGCAGACCGTTCAGGGATGGAACCGGGGTCATAGTGACTATAGTAAAACTGCAGGCAGATGCTGTCAATGATGATGCCGGATCAAAGCGATAGTCATGCTATTCAAGGTTAAACGCAGATCGGAGATCAGCCATGACAGTAGAAAATGTGAACATCTGCCCCGCAATGCCACTCGCGCAGCGCACCGTCCCGCGCGACCGCATCGCCTTTGCCGTGAAATGGCTCGCCTCGGTGATCCAGATCCTCGGCTATACCGCCACCAGCTTCGGCTGGACGCCCTGGAACCTCTATCTGTTTCTGGTCGGCGTCTTTGGCTGGTTCGCTGTTGGGGCGCTGTGGAACGACCGCGCCATCATGCTGATCCACATGGTCGCCCTGGTGGCGATGATCGCGGGCCTCAGCCGGGCCTGAGGCTCAGGTCGGCTGCACGCCGTTCATCCGGTCAAGATCGCCCAGCCCCTGCCGGATCAGACGCACCAGCACGGCCTCGTCCACATCCGCCAGCTTGTTGATGTAAAGGCAGCTCTTTCCCAGCGAATGCTTGCCCAGATCCTTCAGGATGTGGCCGTAATCCTTATAGCCCGGCATGATGTAGAGGCTCAGCTTCGCCTTGCGCGGCGAAAAGCCGGTGGCCAGCCAGTCGCCCTCGCGTCCCGTGGCGTATCTGTAGTGAAACGTGCCGTAGCCCACGATGTTCGCGCCCCACATTTGCGGCTCAAAGCCGCTGGCCTGCCGGAACAAGGCGTCCAGCCGCTTGCCTTCGATACGCCGCTTCTCGGGCTCGACCGCATCCAGAAACGCCGCCACATCGGCCTCGGTGGGCCGGGTCTTGTTTTCCGCCACGGCAGGGCTCCTTTCCAACGCGGCCTTGAACGGCCATATCTGCAACATGGCCTACCGCGAGACGTTGCCGACCATAGCCGAATTCGACCGAATGGTCGACGCCGCGCTGGCCGCGATCCCCGACCCTTTCCGCGCCGCCGCCCGCGACATCGCGATCCAGGTCGTCGACATGCCGCCCCGTCACATTCTTGAGGAGATGGGAGAGGACGACCCGATGGGGCTGACCGGGCTTTACGAAGGCATCCCGCTGACCGAGAAATCCAGCTTCGACCAGCCGACTCAGCCCGACACGATCTGGCTGTTTCGCAAGCCGATCATTGCCGAATGGACCGACCGCGACGGCGAGCCCCTGGCCAATATCGTCGCCAACGTGGTGGTGCACGAGCTGGCGCATCACTTCGGCTGGTCCGACGACGATATCGCCGCTATTGACCAGTGGTGGCTGTAACCTGGCTGACGAAAACGTGAGGTGGCAGGCCTTTCGCACCAGCTACCTTCACTTGCGGAAACTAACAGCAAGGTATCATCGCATGTCCCAACCACGCCTGACCCGCCGCGCCGCTCTGACCGCCGGTGCCGCCCTTCCGCTTGCCGCCACGCTGCCCGGACTGGCCCATGCGGCCGCCCATTCCTCCGCCCCGCAGAATGCAATGCAGAACACTTTCGCTCTGGGCGACTTCCAGGTGGCCACGATCCTCGCCGGTACTCGCGCGGTCGAAGACCCGCAGACGATCTTCGGCATGAATGCCAGCGCCGAAGAATTCGGTACTGTAAGTCAGGCAAACTTCATCCCCACCGACACAACCCAGTTCTTCTTCACCCCCACCGTGGTGAAGGCCGGTGACGATATTGTGCTGTTCGATACCGGCCTCAGCGCCGAGGGAACCTTGCCCGCCCTGCAGGCCGCCGGATACGCCCCCGAGGACATCACCGTCGTCGTGCTGACCCACATGCACGGCGATCACATCGGCGGACTGATGAACGGCGGCGCCGCGACCTATCCCAACGCCCGCTACGTCACCGGCCAGACCGAATACGACGCCTGGGCGGCAATGGACAACGAAGGCTTCAACAATAATGTCCGTCCGCTGGCTGAAAATATGACCTTCATCGGCGACGGCGGCGAAGTTGTATCGGGCATCACCGGCATGAACGCCTTTGGCCACACACCCGGCCACATGGTCTATCTGCTGGACAGCGGCGGCGAACAGATCCTGCTGATGGCCGACAGCGCCAACCACTACGTCTGGTCGCTGGCCTATCCCGACTGGGAGGTCAAGTTCGACATGGACAAAGCGGCCGCCGCCCAAACCCGGCGCAAGGTGCTGGGCATGGTCGCGTCAGAGCGAATCCCGCTGATCGGCTATCACATGCCATTCCCAGGAACGGGGTATGTCGAAACCCGTGGCGACGGCTTTCACTATGTGCCGACCAGCTATCAGATGATGCTGTAATCCAACGCATAGTCGATCAATGGCGGCCCCCGGCGGGGCCGCCATTTGCATTTGGTGGTTGCGCTAACGGCCCGCTTTGCCCAGAACGGGCGCGTTCCACGCCTGCAGGCCCGAAGACATGCGCACCGATATCCTGACGATCACGCTGAACCCGACGGTGGACTACTCGACCACCGCGCCGCGCGTTTTTCCCGACCACAAGCTGCGCTGCACCGAACCAACCATCGATCCCGGCGGCGGCGGGATCAACGTCGCGCGCGCGATTCGGTTGCTTGGCGGCCAGGCGACCTCGCTGATCGCCATCGGCGGCCCGACCGGCGCGCGCCTGCTGGAGCTACTGGCGCTGGAAGGCGTGCCGACCGTGGCGTTCCAGGGCCCCGGCGAGACCCGGCAAAGCATGTCCGTCATCGACCAGTCCACCAAAGAGCAATTCCGCTTTGTCATGCCCGGCCCCAGTTGGACCGAGATGGATGTCGACCGGGGGTTGCGCAGCATCGATCGGGCGGCGGGCGACGGCACGCTGGTGGTGCTGTCGGGCAGCCAGCCACCGGGCGTGGCCAAGGATTTCCCCAGCATCCTCGCGGCCCACGTGGCGGGCCGCGAGGCGCGGCTGATCGTCGACACCTCGGGGCCCGCCCTGCACCACCTTGTCGAGGAACCGCGCGCGGCGATCCATGCCCTGCGCATGGATGCCGAAGAGGCCGAGGGACTTGCAGGCCGGAAATTGACCGACCGCAAGGACACCGCAGATTTCGCGCGTTCCATCGTCGACCGCGGCGTGGCCCGCACCGTGATCGTCGCCCGCGGCGCCGACGGGTCGGTTCTGGCCAGCCGCGACGGGCGCTGGCATTCGGTCAGCCCGCCGGTCGAGGTGCTTAGCCGGGTCGGCGCGGGCGACAGCTTCGTCGGCGCCTTCGCCCTGTCCATCGCCCGCGGCGAGCCACCCGAACAGGCGCTTGCCCACGGCACCGCCGCGGCGACCTCGGCGGTGATGACGGAAGGCACCAGCCTCTGCCGACCCGACGCCATCACCGGCCTGCTGCCGCAATGCGCGTCCACGGCGATCTAGGACAAGGCGTCCGACCGCTTCTTCTTTTGAAAGTACGCAGATCCCGAGACTGGCATTCCGTGCCGTCACGGCGTCATGATCGCCCCGCGCTCGAAGCTCTCGGTCTCGACCGTACCGTCGTCATAGGTCAGTTCGATCCGCACCGACTTGATCGATTTCGCCGGAAACACCGCGTAGGGCAGACGGTCGGCCGGTATCCCGGTGAACGTGTCATCCCCCGCGCAGGCCGGCGTCTCCCAGACGCTGGGCTTGCCATCGTTGATGACATAACGGATTTGCTCCAACCCGCAGCGAAATACCTCCAGGTGCGTGAAATACAAAAGGTCCTGTCCGTCATATTCCCGCACCGCCACCCAGTTGCCCCTGGTCATTTGCAGGATCGGCTTGACCTCGGCCGTGGTCTGCATCTGCGCCTGGGCGCCCCCGGCCAGCAGCATAGCCAGCAGCACGGCAAAACGGATACGCATCGTGATCCCCCTTCGAAATTGCGACACTCGACCCTTTTGAAACAGCCGCCGCCCGCCTATAGTCGCCGAAAAAGAGGTCACGGGCAGACCAACTATGGCCAAAAGCCGCGCACGAAACCAGCCGTTCAACGTGATGATCGTCGGCCAGCAGGGGCGATTGCAGTACGAGGCCGTGCTGTTCGCCGCGTCGCTGCGCCACTCCGACCCCGATTTCAAGGGCCGCCTGATCGTGGCGGAACCGCAGCCGGGGCCGCTTTGGAAATCCGATCCGCGGATGCAGGATGCGGGCGCCCGCGCGATGCTTCAGGATCTCGGCGCAGAAATCGTGCCCTTCGCATCGCAGCATTTCGGCGAAAGCTACATGCCGGGCAACAAGATCGAGGGGCTGGCGGCGTTGCCGGACGACGCACCGTTCGCCTTTTTCGACACCGACACGCTGATCACCGGACCGCTCAGCGCCGTTCCGTTCGACTTCGACCGGCCCTGCGCCTCGTTGCGGCGCGAGGACAGTTGGCCGACGCCAGAGCTTTACGGCCCCGGCTATCATGAGATCTGGGCCGCCCTCTACGACAAGTTCGGCCTCGATCTTGGCCCGACCATCGACGAAAGCCAGCCGCTGGAATACTGGAAGCGGTACATGTACTTCAACGCCGGCTGGTTTTTCTACAAAAGTCCCCGCGAATTCGGCGAGCGCCTGCTGTCTTACGCTCTGGCGGTCCGCGACGACCCGCCACGGGAACTGGTCTGCCAAGCGCTTTACCCCTGGCTCGACCAGATCGTGCTGCCGCTGGTGATCCATTCCTTCGGCGGCGCGCGCCGGACGATCCCCGACGGCCTGCTGGACGGCGAGGTCAGCTGCCATTACCGCGTCTTCCCGCTGCTCTATGCGCGCGAGGCCGACCGCGTGATAGACGTGCTGGAGACCGTCAGCGCGCCCAACAAGGTCAAGAAGATCCTGAAGGAATACGACCCGATCAAGCGCATGGTGTTCCAGCGCAAGGGCCACAAGGTGCGCGCCATGTTCGACCGCGAACACCTGCCCCAGCGCGAACAGATGATCCGCAACAAGATCAAGCGCGAGAAGCTGTGGATGCGCTGAGCCGGCGTTATTCCTCGATGCCGCCCTTTGCGTCGCGGTCTCTCTCGTACAGCCGCATATGCGGAAACGGCGGCATCCAGGCCTCGCGCCGCACCACCCATCCTTCGTAGCTTGGCACCAGTTGATCGGGCGCATCCAGCGCGCCGAGGTGCAACTCGATCTCGTCACCGCTGCGGGCGAAGACCGACGAGCCGCAGCGCGGGCAGAAGAACCGGCCTGCGTAGTCGTGCGTGTGACCCTTGATGACGACGGCGTCCTGCGGAAATATCGCCGCGGCGTAGAACAGCGCGCCATGATGCTTGCGGCAGTCGAGGCAGTGACAAAGGCCCACCCGGCGCGGGCGACCCGACGCCACGACCCGGACATCGCCGCAAAGGCAGCCCCCTGTGAACCGGTCCATTCAAACTCTCCTTCAAGGTCCAGCGACCGGCGTGTCTACACCGAAGCCCCGGCACAGGTCCATCCCGGACAAGCCGGTGTCGGTCGCGGTCCATTGGGCTGTTGGACCATGCCCGGCGAAATCCTGATGCCGGTTGACAGTCCGCCCGCGACTTTCCAAGTGAGGGGCACACCAGCCAAGGTCCGGACCGATGCGCGCGCTTACCCTACTCCTCCTTCTTTTCGCCACCGCTGCCATGGCCGAAACCCGCGTGCCGACAAGCGACGCCGAGATCAGGCTCAGCTACGCTCCCGTCGTCAGGGCCGTCACCCCCGCCGTGGTCAACATCTATGCCAAGCGCGTCGTCGAGGCGCGGTTGTCACCGTTTGCCAACGACCCGTTCTTCAGCCAGTTCTTCGGCCATATCCAGCCGCGCCCGCAGGTGCAGAACTCGCTTGGTTCAGGCGTGATCCTGACCGAAGCCGGCATCGTGGTGTCGAACTACCATGTCGTCGGCAATGCCACCGAGATCCGCGTCGTCCTCAGCGACCGCCGCGAATACGACGCCGAGGTGCTGCTGGCCGACCCGGAAACCGACCTTGCGGTGCTGCAACTGGTGAATGCCCCGCCCCTGCCCGCGCTCGACTATGCCGACAGCGACGCCGTCGAGGTCGGCGACCTGGTGCTGGCCGTCGGCAACCCTTTCGGCGTCGGCCAGACCGTGACCAGCGGCATTATCTCGGGCCTGGCGCGCAGCGGCAACGTGCGCGGGCGGGCGGGCTATTTCATCCAGACCGACGCGCCGATCAACCCCGGCAATTCCGGCGGCGCGCTGGTCGACATGGCCGGACGGCTGGTTGGCATCAACACGTCGATCGTCACCCGCTCGGGCGGGTCGAACGGTATCGGCTTCGCCATCCCCGCCAACCTGGTGCGCCAGTACGTGACCCAGGCCGCCGCCGGGCAGACCGAACTGGCCCGGCCCTGGGCCGGTGTCACCGTGCAGACCGTCGACGGCCCATTGGCAGAGGCGCTTGGCCTCGATGTGCCGCAGGGTGTCCTGCTTGGCGCCCTTCACCCGCTCAGCCCGTTCGCCGCAGCCGGACTGAGGACCGGCGACGTGATCACAGCCATCGGCGGTCTGCCTGTCGATGGCGGACCCGAAATGCTGTTCCGCCTGCTGACACTGGGCATCGGCGCGCAGACCGAAGTCACCTACCTGCGCGGCGGCAGACCCGCCGAAACAACCCTGCAACTCGAGATCGCGCCCGAGGACCCGCCGCGCGACACCCGGCGCATCCGCATGGGCGGCACACTGGACGGCATGGAAGTGTCGAACGTCAACCCGGCGGTGATCGAGGCCCTGCGCCTGCCGATCGACGCAACCGGCGTGGCGATCACCGCGCTTGACGGTCCGGCGACCCGGTCCCGCCTGGCGCCCGGCGATCTGCTGGTTGCGATCAACGGTCAGGGCGTGACACGCGCCGCCGATGTGCCCCGCATCCTCGAGGTCCCGGCGCGCGGCTGGGAGATCGAGTTCCTGCGCGGCGGTCAGCGTGCCGTCGTCCGCTTGCGAAGCCGCTGACGGCTTCCGCTTCATCTTGCCGGAATTGCCTCGGGGGAAGCCCGGATTTGATCCGGGACGGGTGCAGCGTCCCCCTTTCGACCCGCCAAGGGCGGCCATTGCCCCGCATTTCCCGATGCCCTAGGCTCCGCGCAAATTTCGCAAGGAGCATCCCATGTCCGAGACTTCCAGCTACGGCTTCGACACGCTGCAGATCCACGCCGGCGCCCGCCCCGATCCCGCCACCGGCGCGCGCCAGACGCCGATCTACCAGACCACGGCCTATGTGTTCCGCGACGCCGACCACGCCGCGGCGCTCTTCAACCTGCAGGAGGTCGGCTACATCTATTCGCGCCTGACCAACCCGACCGTCGCCGTGCTGCAGGAACGCATCGCCACGCTCGAAGGCGGCGTCGGCGCGGTCTGCTGTTCGTCGGGCCACGCGGCGCAGATCATGGCGCTGTTCCCGCTGATGGCGCCCGGGCAAGAACGTCGTCGTCTCGACCCGGCTTTACGGCGGCACGGTCACCCAGTTCAGCCAGACCATCAAGCGCTTCGGCTGGTCGGCGAAGTTCGTCGATTTCGACGATCTGGACGCGGTCAAGGCGGCGATCGACGACAACACCCGCGCGATCTTCTGCGAATCGATCGCCAACCCCGGCGGCTATATCACCGACCTCGACGCGATCGCCAAGATCGCCGACGCGCGCCGGCATGCCGCTGATCGTCGACAACACCTCGGCCACGCCCTACCTGTGCCGCCCGATCGAACATGGCGCGACGCTGGTGGTGCATTCGACCACCAAGTACCTGACCGGCAACGGCACCGTCACCGGCGGCTGCGTCGTCGACATCGGCAAGTTCGACTGGTCGCGCATCGGACAAGTTCCCCTCGCTGTCGCGAGCCCGAACCCGCCTATCACGGGCTCAAGTTCCACGAGACCTTCGGCCCGCTGGCCTTCACCTTCCACGGCATCGCCATCGGCCTGCGCGATCTGGGCATGACGATGAACCCGCAGGCCGCGCATTACACGCTGATGGGGATCGAGACGCTGTCGCCTGCGGATGGAGCGGCACGTCGAGAACGCCGAAAAGATCGCGACCTGGCTGGAAAGGCCACCCGCGGTCGACTCGGTCACCTATGCCGGGCTGACATCCTCGCCCTATTACGACCGCGTGGCCAAGACGATCTGCCCGAAGGGCGCGGGCGCGCTGTTCACCTTCGCGGTGAAGGGCGGCTACGAGGCCTGCGTCAAGCTCGTCGATGCGCTGGAGATCTTCAGCCATGTCGCCAACCTCGGCGACACCCGCAGTCGCTGGTGATCCACTCGGCCTCGACCACGCACCGGCAGCTGACCGCCGAGCAGCAGGAGGCCGCCGGCGCCGCGCCGAACGTGGTGCGCCTGTCGATCGGGATCGAGGATGCCGACGACCTGATCGCCGATCTCGACCAGGCGCTGGCCAAAGCCGCCGGCTGACGCATCCGGAAACGGGCGGCGAAACATACCTCGCCGCCCGAATTAGCCCGGCATTTTGTTAGATCCGCGCTACATCCAGGCAACTTACTGATAACCGGACAGAATATCCGAAGCCACTGACACCGAGGGTCGGCGCGGGCGTTAAGGGTCGGTTTAGGGTTTCCCGGTCAATAATCCAGCGATGAAGAACACGCCGGTCGCCCGTGAACGCGGCAACATCCAGTTGCCGATTGCATTCATTGATGCGATCTCGGCCACGACGAACATCGAGGAGGTTCTCGATATCGGGGCGCGCTGGCTGGCCAGCATCATCGACTGTTCGCGGTGCAGCATCACCTACAAGGACCATGGCCGCCTGATCGCGCAGGGCTTCCGGTCCGACCGCCGGTTCGAACCGGTCAACACCGACACGCAATTCGACGAGATCACCTGTCGGGGCCGGGTGCTGGCGACCGGGCAGCCGGTGCACCTGGACCATGCCAGTATCGTGGCCGCCGGCGGCCCGGTCTTCGAGGGCTTGCTGGCCACCGGCATCCGGTCGATCATGATCGTGCCGATGATCAGTTCCGGCGAAACCATCGGCACCATCGCCGCCTGCCGCTATGGCGACAAGGGTTTCACCGCGACCGGCCCCGACGACCTGATCGCCCGGGTCGGCGGCGACGAGTTCGTCATCGTCACGCGCACCGACCCGCAGCAGAAACGTCTCGGCGCCCTTGCCGCCGACCTGGTCAACCGCATCAACATGCCGGTCGATATCGACGGGGTCGAAACCCGTGTCGGGGCCAGCATCGGCACCGCTGTCGCACGGATGCCGGGTTGCACCGCCGGCATGCTGATCGCCGATGCCGACCTGGCGCTTTACGAGGTGAAACGGTCGGGCCGCCGCAGTGCCCTTGCGTTCGATAGGTCCATGCGCGACCGCTACGACGCCAGCCAGAGACTAATCGTCGACTTGCACGACGCCGTGGCGCGGCAGGCGTTCGAACCCTATTTCCTACCCGAAGTGGCGCTTGCCACCGGCGCGTTGACCGGGCTCGAGATTCTGGCCCGCTGGCCGTACCCGACACTGGGCATCCTGGGGCCCGAGGAGTTCCTCGACATAGCGCTCGAGGCGCGGCTCTTGGACCGGATCGACGCAATCGTCCGCTCCAAGGGATTGGCGGCGCTGCACCAACTGCGCGTGGCCGTGCGCGACGCTCCGAAGATTTCGTTCAACGCCTCCGCGGCCCCGATGCCTCTGGTCGATCTGAGCGCGTACATGGAACCGGGCGGCGCGACCGACAGCCCGATCAAGCCTGACGTCTCGGGACGGTCCCGGCAAACCGCTGCGAGCCTGCGGTCCACGGGTTGATCCAAGCCGCAATTCGCCGCCATTGGCCTCGCTCATAGATTGACCCAACCGGCCCCTGTCGCTAACATCGGCACATTCAAGTGGCCCGCATTACCCAATGCCGATCATTTTTCGCGCAGCACGAAATACAACGCCTCGCGCGGGCTGCATTTGTCAGAAAGGAATAAGCCCATGCCGGACCCCAAACCCGACCTGCTGGACCACGCCTGCGTCGACCGGGTGGTCGAAGACGACCGCATCGACCTTGGCACCTCGCATCCCGGTGCGCTGGAACTCGTCCTGCCGACGTCGAAACTGTGGGATAACGGGCGCACGCTCGATTTCCACTTTCTTGGCGGGACCGAAGACCAGAAGGCCGCGTTCCGCACGGACGCCGCCAAATGGACCGAATCCGCCAACCTTCTGATGCGCTTCGACCAGCCGGTCGATACGTCCGAGTTCCGCGTTGATTTCAAGCAGCTCGGCAACTGGTCCTATGTCGGGCTCGACAACCTGACCCGGCCCGCCGGCAGCCAGACCATGAACATCTGGAACATGGATTCGATCCTGCACGAGGTCGGCCACGCCATCGGCTGCGCGCACGAACATTCCAGCCCGGCGGGCGATATCAAGTGGAACAAGCCGGTGGTCTACCAGGCGCTTGGCGGCCCGCCCAACAACTGGGACAAGCAGCGCGTCGACAGCAACGTGTTCTTCAAATACGCCGCCGACATCACCCAGTTCTCGGAATTCGACGGCAAGTCGATCATGCTTTACTTCTTCCCGGCAAACTGGACGCTCGACGGCAACGGCACGTCCAGCAACAAGCAGTTGTCGGACACCGACAAGGACTTCATCGCCCGCTGCTATCCCGGATGCACCGCCGATTTCACCAAGCCCGAGATCCTGACCGGAGGCTGCAAGGTCGAAACCGGGCCGCGGACCCTGTTCAACCAGGCCTACGGCAACAGCTGGATCATGAATGCACCGAATGACAGTTTCATCGAGGTCACATTCGACCAGCCGAAGACCTATGACGGCGACGCCATCTACCGCACCGCCAAGCTGAAGCTGGTTCACCTGACGTCGATGCTCAACTCGAAACCGGGTCTTTCGCCGATCGACGTCATCGTCAACGGCACCAAGGTCAAGGAAGACTACAGCCCGCCCTCGGGCGATTACATGACCGACGAATGGGACATCACCGCGCTGATGCAGGACGGTGCCAACACCGTCCGGCTGAACTTCAAGGACGCCACGTCGAACTACTGGATCCAGCGACTTGAGGTCGACTGCGAGCGGCTGCTCAGCTAGGCCCCGCTGTTCGGCGCCGGGGTTTCATACTAGTCTGACCCGGCGCTTCAGGCAGGAGGATCGGCCATGGCCAAAGCGGGCCGAAATCACGGTCTGCCGCCGAAAGGCAATGGCGGGGCACCCCGCTACTCGGCGCTTGAAGACGGTCGCATTGCGGTCTGCGACGGGCTGGTCGTGTCGGTGAACCGAAGCTGGAAGGTCGCGGCGACGGACAAGGAACGCCCCGTCGCCGCGTTCAAGGCAATGGCCCCGTTGGAGTTCTGGACGACGCACGCGGTCAGCGACATCTACGTCGCCGCCGTTGCCCCGCAGGACGCATTCTGGTTGGGGTTCGAGACCCGCAACGGTGCCTTCGCGGTCGTCCCGGTGATTGACGGCGCCAACCCTTTGAGGGGCACGGCAGGCACCACGCTGACGCAGGCGAACTTCCTGCTGGCACCCGACCAGCCGTGCCTTGAAACGGTGCGAAATGCGCACGGCCGATATCGCCAGTTCGTCCCGGCGTTCGACGACAAGGGCGGGACCCGCATCGGTGCGGTGATAGATCTTGCCGTTTTCGCCCTTCCTGACGCTGCGCTGGAAAAGCCGCAAGGTCCGGACCCGGACGACGTGCAACCGCTCTATGGCCAGGAAACCCCGTCGGACGGGACCGCACTCGCCTGGCCGCGCCGCGCGGTGCGCCTTGATCGAGTGCCCGACACACCATGCGGAATGCTCCGCATAGTCCTGCTTGATCCCGAGAGTTACCAGAAACTTACCGGCACCCCATTGCGCGCCGACGACTTCCTCGACACCGGAGCGCCCCCGCCCCCGTTCGATCCGTTCGGATAACCACGGCGCTATTGCGCGCCGGCCGCGCCGGCGATCTCGAAGACGATCGTCACCGAGGCGCCAGTGGTCACTTCGCCCTGGGCGATCGGCACCGATTCCGCCATTGCCATCCGCGCCATCGGCATCGGCTGCGACGACCCGCCCGCCTCGTTCAGTTCCAGGATTGGCCCCAACGTCAGCCCCGCGGCCTGCGCGTAAAGCTCTGCCTTGCGCAGCGCCTCGGCGACGGCGGCGCGGCGGGCTTCGTCCAACACCGGGCCAGGGTCCTGCAAGCCGAAGCTCAGGCCCTGGAAGGTGTTGGCGCCGCTTTCGATGGTCCGGTCCAGAATGCCGCCCAGAGCGTCGAGGGCGCGCACCCGGATCACCACCGTATTGCTGGCCTGGAATCCCTCGATCTTCGGCGGGCCGGAACTGCTGGAGGCACGGTTCGACCACACCGGTTGCAGCGACAGGTCGCGGGTCTGCATGTCGCGCGGCGCAAGCCCGTCGGCGGTCAACTGTTCCAGGATCGCTGTCACCGCGGCGGATGTCGCATCCATCGCCGCGCCCGCCGTGCGCGCCTCGTTGGTGACGCCCAGAGTGATCGTCGCCGTGTCCGGCGCGCTGTCGACCTGACCTTCGCCAATGACGGTCAAACGACCGGGTTCATGGCCCGCGGCATGGGCGATCCCGGCACAAAAGGTGGCAATCAGGAAAAACAGCACTCTCATTTCGGCAACTCCCTTGGACCCGCCAAAGCATCGCCTGCGCCCCGCGACCCGACAAGCAAAAACCGTTGTGTTATTCTTTTCCTCGGCGATTTCCTGCTATAGTCTCCATAGGCCGGAAACGCGACTCCAAGCGCCCCTAAACCCTGTGATAGATCAATCGGATGAAGCCGAATTTTGCCCTAAATCTCAGCCATGAGGGGATCAGCCTTCTGCACCGGGCGAAAACCGGCTGGCTGCGCGTTGGCGATGTGGCGCTGAATGCAAAAGACCTAGAAACCCAGTTGAACTTGCTGCGCCGCACGGCGACCGACCTGGAAACCGGCGGCCTGACCACCAAGCTGGTGATTCCCAACTCGCAGATTCTCTATACCGAGGTCGATGCCCCCGGACCCGACACCGCAGCGCGGATATCACAAATCCGCGACGGGCTGGTCGGACTGACACCCTACGACGTCAGCGACCTGGTGTTCGACTGGCGGATGAAGGGCAAGCGCGCCCATGTCGCCGTCGTCGCCCGCGATACCCTGCGCGAGGCGGAAAGCTTCGCCATCGAATACCGGTTCAACCCGGTGTCGTTCGTCGCCGTCCCGAGCAACGGCGCATTCGACGGTGAACCGTTCTTCGGTCCCACGCGCCACGCCTCCAGCCTGTTGCTCGACGGCGAGGTGATCGAACCGGACGCCCAGAAGATCAACGTGCTTGGGCCGGTCATCGCGACGTCGGCTCCCGCGCCCGTTAAGCCCGCCGAGGCCAAGGCGGAAACGGTAGAGCCGGAGCCGGACGCCACCGCTCCGACGCCGGAACCTCCGCAAGCACGGGAACCCGAACCGAAAGCCGTCAAATCGCCCGCCCCCGATCCCCAGCTTTCGGTGCCCGCGGTCACCTTTGCCTCGCGCCGCAAGCAGGTCGCCTCGCCCGCGGCGCGGCCCGGATCGATGCGCAGCGAACCGCGGATCAGTTTCGGCGACACGGCGGAAAAGTCCCCGCCCGCGGCATCGCCTACCGCGGGGGTGACCGCGCCGTCGCTGGACGCCGAAGTACCGGCGCGTCCCAATGGCGCGGCCCGCGGTGCGTTTTCTTTCGAAGCGCCCGGCCAAACCCGCGCCGGACGCGGCCCCGCGCTTTATCCCACGCCGAAGACCACGGAGCCGCCCGCCTCAAAGGCGCCCGCGGCAGCCAAGCCCGCCGCAAAACCGGTGGGTCCGAAGAAAGCCCCCGACAAAACCCCGATGCCGGTCACCGCCCCGCATACCGCCGATGTCGTCGATCCGGACGACAAGGCGGCAGAGCGGCGACGACTGGCGGCCCGGAAGGCCAAGATCGCCGGGGCCAAGGTCATCGGCGGCACCGGAAACCTGGCGCGCGGTGCCCCCGAAACCGCTGCGCGCAAGCCGAAACCCGCGACCCCGCCCAACGCCGCCGCAGCCGAAGCCGCGGCGATGACCGTCTTCGGCGCGCGCGGGCGGGCACCGCAGCGCGGCAAGCCGAAATACCTCGGCCTTGCCCTGACGCTGCTCCTGTTGCTGGCGCTGGCCGTGCTGGCTCTGTGGTCGACCTATTTCATGAACGACGTCACCTCGGGCATGTTCGGCACCGTCGACGAAGAGCCTCAGATCGCGGCCCCTGCCGTCATTCCACAACCCGACCCCATCGAAACGTCCGCGACGCAGTCGGAAACCGCCGTGTTGCCGGTCGAACCTGAGGTACCGGTGATCGATCCCGAACCGACGGTCGCCGAGGCCGAGGCAGAGGCAGAGGCTGAAGCCCCGCAGACGCCGATCGAGGAAGCCATCGAAGCCGCGCTGGCGGCACCCACGACGCCCGAAGCGGAGGTGATCGACCCCGCACTCGAGGAAACGGTTCCCGAGCCGCAGCCCGAACCCGAAGAGCTTGCCCTGCTGGCCCAGCCGGAGACCGCGATCGAAGAGCCCGAGGTCGCTGCCATCCCGGAACCCGAGGTCGAGGTAACGCCCGATCCGCCGGTGGTGCCCGATCCCATCGTCTCGGCCCCCGAGCGCCAGCCGCCACCGACGCCGGCCGAGGCAGAGGCGCGCTATGCCGCGACCGGCATCTGGCAGCTCGATCCCGAACCGCTGGTCGACGTACCCGGCGGCGGTGACCAGTTGGACGACCTCTACATCGCGTCGATCGACCTCGATATCGGCGCCTCCGATGCCGTGGCCCTGCCGAATTCCGGCACGCTCGACACCGATCAGCGCCCCTCGGCGCTGAGCCCGCCCGCGCCGCTGGGAACCGCGTTCGAATTCGACGACCGCGGCCTGATCCGTGCCACGCCCGAAGGCGCGCTGACGCCCGACGGGGTGCCGGTGTTCTCGGGCCCGCCCGCCGTTGTGCCGGGGCCGCGCCCCGCCGACCTGGAAGTGCCTGTCGACGAGACCCGGCTGCTTCTGGACGAAAAACTGCGCACAGTCCTTCCGCAGGTGCGCCCCGGCGGTTTGGAGGAATCGAACCAACGCGCCCGCCTGGGCGGCCTGTCCAGCGTCGAGCTTGCAGCGATCCGGCCCATGGCCCGGCCGCTTTCGATCCGGCAGGCGCGGGAAACGGTGTTCGATACCGACCAGGAAGAGACGCAGACCGCCGCGGTCGATCCGGTCTTCATCGGCGACGATGCAACCGTCCTGGCCGTGGCCGCGTCACGTGCGCCGCCGGTGCGCCCCACCAACTTTGCCGGTGTCGTCGAGCGTGCGCTGCGCGAAGCCACCCGCGCGCCACCCGATCCGATCGCCGAAGAAGACGACGAACCCGAGGTCCTCGTGGCCACCGCCGCAGCCCGAATGCCGCCGGTGCCTTCGCGGGCCTCGGTGGCCAAGCAGGCCACGGTCCGAAAGGCGATCAACCTGGGCAAGGTGAACCTGATCGGCATCTACGGCTCGCCCTCGAAGCGCCGCGCTCTGGTGCGGCTGTCGTCGGGCAAATACGTGAAAGTCGAGGTCGGCGACCGCGTCGACGGCGGCCGTGTCGCGGCCATCGGCACCAGCGAACTGCGCTACGTCAAGCGCGGGCAAAAACATCACCCTGACAATGCCCAAGGGCTGAAGCAGGCGGGCAGGATACCGGCCTGCCTCATAGTAAAAAAAATGGCGGCGCCGGGCTTCCCCCTTGCCGCCTTAACCATGCGGCGCGCCGCGTCCCCGGCCCGCAAAGACGCGTGGTTCAGGCCGCGTCTTCGGCCTTCAGTTCACCGGTGGCGATCTGCTCGGGCTCGATGCACTCGAACAGCGCCTTGAAGTTGCCCTCGCCGAAGCCGTCGTCGCCCTTGCGCTGGATGAACTCGAAGAAGATCGGCCCGATCACGGTCTTCGAGAAGATCTGCAGCAGGATCCGCGTCTCGCCGCCGTCGACCACGCCTTCGCCGTCGATCAGGATGCCGTGCTTCTTCATCCGGTCGAGCGGCTCTTCATGGCCCGTCACCCGGTCGTTGCTCAGGTCGTAATAGGTCTCCGGCGGGCCGGGCATGAACTTGAGCCCGTTCTCGGCAATCGCGTCGGTCGCGTCGTAGATGTTGCGCGCGCCGACGGCGATGTGCTGGATGCCTTCGCCCTTGTATTTCTTCAGATAGGCCACGATCTGGCCCGTTCTCGCCCCGGTCCTCGTTGATCGGAATGCGGATCCGGCCGCAGGGCGAGGTCAGCGCGCGGCTGAAACAGCCCGGTGAACTTGCCCTCGATGTCGAAGAAGCGGATTTCGCGGAAGTTGAACAGGTCGCCGTAGAACTGGAACCACTTGTCCATGTTGCCCTTGAAGACGTTGTGGGTCAGGTGATCGAGATAGTAGAACCCGACGCCCTCGGGTTGGGCTCGCGTCGAGCCAGTCGAATTCCTCGTTATAGGGCGATCGTGCTCGTAGTACTGGTCGATGAAATAGATCAGCGACCCGCCGATGCCGACGATCGCGGGCACGTCCAGGGTCTTGTCGGCGCCGTCATAGGGTTCGGCCCCCTTCGCGACCGCGTGATCGAAGGCATGCTGCGCATCCACCACGCGCCAGGCCATCGACGGGCGCGCAGGGGCCGTGCTCTTCGACGAAACGCGCGGCATGGCTGCCCGGCTCGGCGTTCAGGACATAGGTGATGTCGCCCTGCTGCCAAAGCTCGATCGCCTTGGTCTTGTGGCTGGCGGTGTGCACATAGCCCATCCTGGCGAACAGCATCGCGCAGCTCCTCCGGCTCGGGATGGGCGAATTCGACGAATTCGAACCCGTCGGTTCCGGCGGGGTTTTCGTCGGTGATTCGTGGCTTTCGGGCGCATCATGCGGAAACGGACCCATCGGGGATCTCCTGTGCTGTTCTGCGCGTTGCGCTGAACATATACAGCGGTCATGCGCGCGATATCCGCGCGTTCTTCGGCATATACTGATCGATTCACTGCGTGGATTTGCGCAATTATTCGCTAATACATGCGGAAATTGCCGCATGATGCTGGATGAAACCGACAACCGCCTGCTGGCCGCCCTGCAGAAAGACGCCCACCTGACCGCCGCAGGAGCTGGGCGAGCTGCTGAACCTGTCGCCCAGCCAGGCCGGGCGCCGGCGGCAGCGGCTGGAGGCCGCAGGGCTATATCAACGGCTACACCGCCCGGCTCGACCCCGACCGGCTGGGCCTGCACGTGCAGGCCTTCGTGCAGGTGCAGATGGCCACGCACGAGCCCGACAAGGTCGCGCAGCTTCGCCCGGCTCGTCGCACCGCGCCCCGAGATCGTCAGCGCCTGGACGATGACCGGCGAGGCGGACTATCTGCTGCGGGTCTATTGCACCGATCTGCGCCGCAGCTGAACCAGCTGATCCACGAGATCCTGCTGCCGCATCCCGCCGTCGCGCGGGTGCAAAGCCAGATCGTGATGGACCAGTTCAAACCCGACGCGCCGCTGCCCACTTAGCGAAGGATGTGCCCGTCACACGGTCGTAATCGAATTGACACAACAGATTACCCCCGGAGCGCTTGAGTTATCGCGCCCGGACCGCGATGCTGACCCTGTAACAACGAAAGGCGCGAACACCCCATGGAAGGCTTCCTGTTTCAGGCCACGATCTACCTCGCCGCCGCGGTCATCGCCGTGCCGATTGCCGCACGGCTGGGGCTGGGCTCGGTGCTGGGCTATCTGCTGGCCGGCATCGTCATCGGCCCGGTTCTGGGGCTGGTCGGCGACGAAACCCAGGAACTTGCAGCATTTCGCCGAATTCGGCGTGGTGATGATGCTGTTCCTGATCGGGCTGGAACTGGAGCCGCGCGCGCTTGTGGGACATGCGCCACCGGCTGCTGGGGCTGGGCGGGTTGCAGATCTTGCTGACCACCGTGCGCTGATCGCCGCCGCCGCGGTCTGGCTGGGCCAGCCGGTGTCCGCCGCGCTGGCCATCGGCATGATCTTCGCGCTGTCCTCGACCGCCATCGTGCTGCAAACCCTGACCGAAAAGGGGCTGATGCAAACCAGCGGCGGGCGATCCGCGTTCTCGGTGCTGCTGACCCAGGACATCGCGGTCATCCCGATGCTGGTCGTTGCTGCCGCTGCTGGCGCGGCGCCGCCGCGCCGTTCATCGGGCCCGACGGCTCGGTCCTGCGCCCGGTGAACCCGGCGCTGCCCACGCCGCAGGACGAGCACCACAGGCCACCCTGTCGCTGGTCGAGGGGCTGCCGGGCTGGGGCGTCACGCTGGTCACGCTGGCCGCCGTCGCGGCTGGTCATCCTGGCCGGCATCTACCTGGCCCGACCGCTGTTCCGCTTCATCCACGCCGCGCGCCTGCGCGAGATGTACACCGCCTTCGCCCTGCTGATCGTGGTCGGCATCGCCTTCCTGATGATGCTGGTCGGCCTGTCGCCCGCGCTCGGCACCTTCCTGGCCGGCGTGGTTCTGGCGAACTCGGAATTCCGGCACGAGCTGGAAAGCGATATCGAGCCGTTCAAGGGCCTGCTGCTGGGCCTGTTCTTCATCACCGTCGGCGCCGGCATCAACTTCGACGTACTTCTTGCCGCGCCCGTTCACCCTGCTCGGCCTGACGCTGGGGATGATGGTGATCAAGGGCGTCGTGCTTTACGTGCTGGGCGGGCTTTTCAGCTGAAGGGGCGCGACCAGTGGCTGTTCACCCTGGGCCTGGCGCAGGCGGGCGAATTCGGCTTTGTCCTGATCTCGTTTGCTCGCGCAGCAGAACGTGCTGACCCCCGGCGTCAGCGCAGACCCTGCTGCTGATCATCGCGCTGTCGATGCTGCATCACGCCGCTGTTCTTCATCCTCTACGAATTGCTGTCCAAACGAATGGGCGACGACGAGGCCATGCCCGAGGCCGACAAGATCGACGCCAGAGGGCCCGATCATCATCGCCGGCGTCGGGCGCTTCGGGCAGATGGTCAACCGGATGGTGCAGCCATGTCGGGCTTCAAGACCACGGTGCTGGACCACGACCTGCAAACGATCCAGCTGATGCGCAAGTTCGGCTTCAGCGGCTATTTCGGCGACCCGACCCGGCCCGAGGTCCTGCGCGCCGCGGGTCTGGCGGACGCCACGGTGCTGGTGGTGGCGCTCGACGACACAGACCGCCGCCGTGCGGCTGGTGGACTATGCCCGGCGCGAACGCCCCGACCTGCACATCGTCGCCCGCGCCCGCGACCGGGTGCACGTCTTCGCGCTTGACCGCGCCGGGGCCGACGACATCGTGCGCGAAATGTTCGACAGCTCGCTGCGCGCCGGACGCTACGTGCTGGAAAACATCGGCCTCAGCGAATACGAGGCCGACGCGCTGGAACGCACCTACTACGACCACGACCGCAGCACGCTGCGCGAACTGGCCAAGTTGTGGGAACCCGGCGTCCCGCTGGAACAGAACGCCGCCTACATGGAACGCTCGCGAGAGCTGAACTCGGAGCTTGAGGCTGCACTGGTCTCGGAGGCGCTGAAGCGCGGCAAGTCGGTCGAGGCCTAGGCCAAGGATTTGCTAGCTGTCCGACACGCCGGCCTCGGCGAACGTCGCCATGCCGGAATGACAGGCAATCGCGCCCTTCAGCACCCCGATAGCCAGCGCCGCGCCAGAGCCCTCGCCCAGCCGCAGCCCCAGCGACAGCAACGGCGCCTTGCCCAGCGCGTCCAGCATCCGGCCATGCGCGCCTTCCGCCGACAGGTGCCCCGCCACGCAATGATCCAGCGCGCCCGGTTGCGCCCGCTCCAGCGCACGTTGCCGCGGCGGTGCAGATGAACCCGTCCAGGATCACCGGAATGCGCAACATCCGCGCCCGCAGGATCGCCCCCGCCATCGCCGCCAGTTCCCGCCCGCCAAGGCAGCGCAGAACCTCCAGCGGATCGCCCAGCGCCGCCTTGTGTTGCGCCAGCCCCTCGGCCACCACCTGCACCTTCAACGCCAGGCCCGCATCGTCGACGCCTGTGCCGCGCCCGACCCAGGCTCTCGCATCGCCGCCGAAGAGCCCCGCCGCGACCGCCGCCGCGCAGGTGGTATTGCCAATCCCCATCTCGCCGACGACCAGCAGGTCGGCCTGCGCATCGACCGCGATCCAGCCGGTCCCCAGCGCATCGGCGAAGGCCGCCTCGGACATCGCCGGTCCGGCGGTGAAATCCGCCGTCGGCGCGTCAAGTTGCAGCGCATGCACATCCATCCGCGCGCCGAACGCGCGGGCCAGCTGGTTCACCGCGGCCCCGCCAGCCCGAAAGTTCGCCACCATCTGCGCGGTCACGTCGGGCGGAAACGCCGACACGCCCCGCGCCGCGACGCCGTGATTGGCCGCGAAGACGATGACCTGTGGCCGCTTCAGTGCGGGGCGCGCCGTACCGCGCCAGCCCGGCATACCAGATCGCCAGATCCTCCAGCCGCCCCAGCGCCCCCGGCGGCTTGGTCAGCTGCTCGTTGCGCGCCTGCGCCCCGGCAACGGCGTCGGCATCCGGCCCCGGCAGATCGGCAGTCCCCGCGCGTAGGGCCGTCAGGAATGAAAGCAGGTCGTCGGGGGCGTCGGATGGCATCGCCGGTCCTCGTTGCGTCTGGTCTGGCTTGGCTCTATCGCTAAGCGTCGACCCGCAACAACCCCAAAGCCCCACCCCGATGCCCGATCGCGACATGCCCGACCTTCGCCTTGCCGACATCGCCACCGCCACCGCGCTTCTGACGCGCCTGCCGCTCCCCGGTGCCGATCACGCGGCGTGGCGCGCAGGCAGCCTGGGCCTATCCGCTGGCCGGACTGGTGGTGGGCGGCATCGCGGCGCTGACCGGCCTTGTCGCCCTGGGCCTCGGCATGCCGTCAAATATCGCGGCGGGTCTGGTCCTGGCCGCATTGATCCTGATCACGGGCGCCATGCACGAGGACGGACTGGCCGACAGCGCCGACGGTCTTTGGGGCGGCTGGGACGCGGCGCGGCGGCTGCAGATCATGCGCGACAGCCACATCGGCACCTATGGCGTGCTGGCCCTGCTGCTGTCGCTGGGCCTGCGCTGGACGGCTCTGGCGGCGCTGCTGGCCACGGGCGATGTCGTCGCCCCGATCCTCGCCTCCGCCATCCTGTCCCGCGCCCCGATGGTCGTGCTGATGCATAGTTTGCCGCACGCCCGTACTGACGGCCTGTCGCACGACACCGGCAGGCCGACGCGGCGCGATGCCGGGATCGCTGCCGGTCTAGCGGTGGTCTTTGGCCTGTTCTGTATCGGCCTTGGCGTGATTCCGGTCGCGATCGTCCTGTGCCTGGTCGGTGTCGCGATCGCATCGCTGGCCAGGGCCAAGATCGGCGGCCAGACCGGGGACATCCTTGGCGCGACCCAGCAGGTCGCCGAAATCTCCGTGCTTCTGACACTGGCCGCGACGCTGCCGTAGAACACGCCCGTCCCGGACCCTGCGCCGGAACTGCGCACCCGGCCATGAAAAAACCGCCGCCCCTCAAGGACGGCGGTCAATCTTCGCGCGGCCCGTCGATCAGGCCGCGCGCGTCTCCAGCACGTCGTCGACCTGCTTCTGCGCCGACACTTCGTCAGCCCCGGAAACCGCCGCCACTTCGCGGGTCAGCCGCTCCAGCGCCGCTTCGTAAAGCTGGCGCTCGGAATAGCTCTGCTCGCGCTGGTCGTCGGTGCGGTGCAGGTCGCGGACCACCTCGGCAATCGCGATCAGGTCGCCCGAGTTGATCTTCTGTTCGTATTCCTGCGCCCGGCGCGACCACATCGCGCGCTTGACCTTGGCCTTGCCCTTCAGCGTCGTCATCGCGCGGCTGACACCACGTCGGGCGACGACAGCGAGCGCATGCCCACCTCGGTCGCCTTGTGCGTCGGCACCCGCAGCGTCATCTTGTCCTTCTCGAACGAGATCACGAACAACTCCAGCGAGATGCCGGCGATTTCCTGTTCCTCGATCGAGATGATCTTGCCCACGCCATGCGCCGGGTAGACAACGAAGTCGTTCGGGCGAAAGTCGGGTTTCTTGGATTTGCTCATGCAGCGTCCTTCCTCGAAAGGTCCCCAAGACAAGAGGCGTCAAAAACAGGGTCAGGGCCGAGCAGTAGCCCTGTCGCGTCTATTTTTGGCGCCGATTATGCCAGCCCCAGGACCCATGTCCTGAAGGTGGTGTCAGGTTTCCAGCGTTGTTATTTCACAAGTATAACAGAAAAACCGACCCATTCATAGCGCCGCAGTGCAGAATCAACAAAGAGCGCCGTGAAATCAGCGCTTTATGGCCGACTTTCGGCCATTTCACCGGCCAAACCGGGCAGTCCGGGGGCCGCGCGGCGCGAATCGCGCCCTCAGCCGCCCTCGCCCGGGGCTTCCGAAAAGTACTTCTCCAGCTTGCCGTCCTCGCCGTCGCGCTCTTCGGCGTTCGGCAGCGGGTCCTTCTTGGTGATGATCACCGGCCACATTTCGGAGTACTTGCGGTTGAATTCAACCCACTTCTCCATGTCCGGTTCGGTGTCGGGGCGGATCGCATCGGCTGGGCATTCCGGTTCGCAGACGCCACAGTCGATGCATTCGTCGGGATGGATCACCAGCATGTTCTCGCCTTCGTAGAAACAATCCACGGGGCATACCTCGACGCAGTCGGTATATTTGCAGGCGATGCACTTGTCGTTGACGATGTAGGTCATGGGAAGTCTCGCATGTCAGCGCTTGGAGCCTTGCCTAGATCAGCGACGCGCATCATTCAAGCCACCCCCGATCACAAAGCCACCGCATCCCGGCGCGCCACGCCAAGCTGGTCGAGCCGCCAGCGCAGCGTGTCGACACGATCCTGGCCGAAGAACGGCTCGCCCCGCACCAGGAAGGTAGGTACGCCCCAGTGCCCCGCCGCCGTCAGCGCCGCGTGATTGGCGTCGATTTCGGCTTCGTGGTCGCCGTCCTCGATGGCGTCCCACATATCCTCCAGGTGCAACCCCGCACGGGCGGCAGCATCGGCAAGGTGAAGACCCCGGTGCCAGTTCTGCGTCCCGCCGAAAATCTCGGCTGAAACCGCGGCGGCGAATGCCGGCCCGCGACCGCGCCGCTGCGCCTCGACGCCCAGCGCGCTAAGCCAGTGGATCATCGGCTGTTCGGTCGCAACGCGCCGGGTCTCGGGCTCGATCACCACCGGATCGGGGTCCGGCCGACCATGCGTCAGGCCAAGGAATTCCGCCCTGCGGCGCCAGTCCATCGCGATGTAGTTCACCCAGTCGGCACTGGCCCGCTGGTAGAAATCGGGCTCGCGCACCGCCAGAGGCAGCACCACGCGCAGCGCCACGTCGACCTCGAAGTCCCGCGCCAGGGCCAGCATGTCCGACCCGGCAAGATAGCTGTAGGGGCTGCGAAACGACCAGAAGACATCCACGACTTCGCTCATTCGGCACCCCCGCCCTCGCCGTCCGAAGCGCCGCGCCGCCAGGCATCCAGCACGCGGCGGTCGCGCTTTGTCGGACGCTCGCCAACCCTGGGCGCGAAGGGCGCGCGGTCGTCCGGCGGTGTCAGATCATCATAAAGCGCCTGCGCCTCGAGTGCCGGGCCGCGCCTGACACCGATGTCCGTCAGCCGGACCACCCGGATGCGATGGCCCTGCGGGAACGTCAGCGTGTCGCCGACGCCCACCGAATGCGAGGCCTTCGACACCCGCGCCGAATTGACCCGGACATGCCCCGCCGTCACCACCTTCGCGGCCAGTCCGCGGGTCTTGAAGAACCGCGCGAAATAAAGCCACTTGTCCAGCCGGATCGTCGCCCGCGCATCGCTCACTCAGTCTTTGCCCTTCAGCCCCATCAGGGCGGCGGCGAAGGGGTTGTCGGGGTCGATGGCCTTTTCCTTCCTCGGCGGACGGGCCTGGAAGTTCTGCGGCTTGGCCTGGCCCTCGCGCTTGCCCTTCGGCTTGCCGCGCGGTTTGCCCTGGGGTTTGCCACCGGGCTTGCCGCCCTGACGTCGAGGGCCATCCGGCTTGCGCGCGAACCCGCCCCAGCGAAAGGTGTAGAAGACCTCGGTCTCGGGCCCGGCGACGTCGGCATCGGGCGCGGTTCCCGGTGCCAGCTCTTCGGCGGGCAGGTCGGGAATGTGATCCTCGACCTTGGGCTCTTCGGCGGCTTCCTCGATGATCGGCGCCTCGCCCTCGGCCGCGATCTCGCTCCCCTCGGCGGGCACGTCATCTGCCGCGGGCGGTTCGGGTCTTTCGGTGATTCCGCCCGCGGGCGGCTCCTGCGCCACGTCCATCACCGGTTTGGATCCGGCATCCTCGGGAACGCCCGCGCCTTCAGCCCCCGGCACCACCTCGTCGACCGGCTTGACCTTCTCGCGCTCACCCCGCTCGGCGGTATATCCCAGGCCCTGCATCAGGTCGGCGAACTGTTCCAGCGTCATGCCGGTGATCGACAGCATGTCGGCCTTCGCCTCGAACCCGGCGCGGCTGTTTTCGTCGCGCAGCATGTCGGCCAGCCGTTCCAGCATGTCGATGCGGATCGCGCGGGTGCCGGCGGCGCGGTAGCCCGACATGGTGTGATAGCTGTCGGGCGCCTCTTTCAGCGTCGGGATCGTCACCAGTCCCGGCGGCGGGCTTTCGGGGAACTCGTCCAGCCCGTTCGCCAGCGACCATAGCACCAGCCGCAGCCGCGTCGGCGCGGGCTTCAGCAGCAGCGGCATGAACACGGTGAACTGGCCGAACCGGATACCATGCTTGCGCAGCGCGGCGCGGGCGTCCTGGTCAAGCTCCTTGACCTCTCCAGCCACCGCGTCGCGCGGCAGCACCCCCATCGCCTCGACCATGCGGAAGGCAAAGCCCTTGGCCAGTCCGCTCAAGGCGTCATCGCGCTGCATGTTCAGCAGCGGCTCGAACAGGGTGGCCACCTTGCGATCCACGAAATGCTGCAGCCGCCGCTGCACCTTCTGAACCACCTCGGTCCCGGCCTCTTCATCGACGAAGGGCTCGACCTGCGGTTTCAGCGGCTCGGGGCCGGCGACCAGCTTGCCCACGGCGGTGTCGCCCCACATCAGACCGCCCTGGTCGGTAAAGTCGATCTCGGTGTCCGGCGCGTTGTAGAACCGGTCGGCGCGCAGATGGAATTCGGGTTTCAGGGCCTGCACCGACGCCGTTCGCAGCGTCTTGGCCTCTTCCGCCGAAGCGGAAGCGTCCTGGCGAAACCTGAACCCCTCCAGCCTGCCGACGAATTGCCCCTCGACGCTGACTTCACCCTTGTCGTTCAGATCGGCCACCAGGCTCTCCTTCTGCTTGAGCCGGCGCAGCAGCATGGATGTGCGCCGGTCCACAAATCTTTGCGTCAGCGCGCCGTGCAGCGCGTCCGACAGGCGGTCTTCTACAGCGCGGGTCTCCTCTCGCCAATGGATTTCGTCGTCGACCCAACCTTTGCGCTGCGCGACATACGTCCATGTCCTGATATAGGCCAGCCGCTTGGAAAGGGTATCGATGTCGCCGTCGGTCCGGTCGATACGCCGGATCTGGCGCGCCAGCCAGTCGTCGGGAACCCGGGCCCTGTCGTGCAGGAACCCGAAAATGCGTTCCAGCATCCCGGCATGTTCGCCCGCGCTGATGCCGCGGAAATCCGGGATGCGGCAGACATCCCACAGCAGTTTCACATCGCGGGCCGACCCGATTCGCGCCTGCACGTCGGGCGCTTCGCCCAGCGATTTCAGCGCGCCCAGGTCATCGGCTTCGCGCGCCCGGGTCAGCCACTGGTCGTCGGTCCCGGCCTCGAGCGAGGCGATCAGCGCATCGACCGACCGGAACGCCAGATCGCCGTTGCGCCAGTGCAGCTTGCGCACCGGGGCGAACCGGTTCTCGGTGATCGCCTCGGCCACGCCGTCGTCCAGCTTGGCGGGCCTCGCCGGTGACGCCGAAGGTGCCGTCCGACATGTAGCGCCCGGCACGGCCCGCGATCTGCGCCAGCTCGTTCGGCGCCAGATAGCGCATCCGCCGCCCGTCGAATTTCGACAGCGAGGAAAACGCCACGTGGTCGATATCGAGGTTCAGCCCCATGCCGATGGCATCGGTCGCCACCAGGTAATCGACATCGCCGTTCTGGTACATCTCGACCTGCGCGTTGCGGGTGCGCGGGGAAAGCGCGCCCATCACCACCGCCGCGCCGCCCTTCTGGCGGCGCAGCAGTTCGGCGATGGCATAGACGTTGTCGACCGAGAACCCGACGATGGCCGAGCGCGGCTGCATCCGGCTGATCTTGCTCTGCGCCGGTATAGACCAGCGTCGAGAACCGCTCGCGCCGCAGGAACTGCGCCCGCGGCACCAGCGCCGCAATGGCGCTGCGCATGGTGTCGCGAGCCCAGGAACAGCGTCTCGTGCTGGCCGCGCGCGTGCAGCAGGCGGTCGGTGAACACATGGCCGCGCTCGGGATCGGCGCACAGCTGGATCTCGTCGACGGCCAGGAAATCCGGCGCCCAGCCCCTCCGGCATCGCCTCGACCGTGCAGACCCAGTATTGCGTGCGCTCGGGCACGATGCGCTCCTCGCCGGTGACCAGCGCCACCACCGACGGCCCGCGCAGCTCGACGATGCGGTCATAGACCTCGCGCGCCAGCAGCCGCAGCGGCAGGCCGATGACGCCGGTGCGATAGCCCAGCATCCGTTCGATGGCATAATGCGTCTTGCCGGTATTGGTCGGGCCCAGAACGGCAGTGATCCGGGCATCAGGGGCGGTCATGGCGCTGCTCTTGTGTTCTTCACTGGCACTTAACACGCCTGCGCCGGGCGGCAACCCGGGCGCGTATCAGCGATCCAGCGTCTCGCGCAGGAAATCGGCGATATCGGCGATGCCCTTGTCGGCCTCGGGACTGCGTCCGGCGTTCATGTGCCAGACATGCGGCACGTCGCGCCATTCATCGAGCCGCACCGTCACGCCCTGCGCCCGCAGCACTTCGGCCATGCGTCGCGAATCGTCGCGCAGAACCTCGCTTTCGCAGGCCTGAAGCAGCACCGGCGGCGCGCCCTCGAAGCGCCCGAACAGCGGCGAAGCGACCGGGTCCTGCGGATCGGCGTCCTTCAGGTAGTCGGCCAGCCCGCGCAATGCCCAGCTTATCGGGATCAGCGGGTCGCGCTGCCGGTTCTCGGTCAGCGAGGGCGATCCACCGGTCAGGTCCACCACCGGCGACATCGCCGCCACCGCCCCCGGCATCGGCAGACCCAGCGCCCCGATGCGGTGCAGCAGCGACAGCGCCAGGCAGCCGCCGGCACTGTCGCCGACCAGCGCGATCCGGCGCGGATCGATCCCCTTGGCCAGCAACGCCTTGTACGCGGTCAGCGCATCGTCGGGGGCGGCGGGATAGGGATGCTCGGGCGCCAGCCGATAGTCGACGAAGGCCGCCGCCATGCCCGCCTTGTCGGCCAGCGCCGCCACAAGGTGCCGGTAGCCGCGCAACGACCCGATCACGAAGGCGCCGCCATGGATGTAAAGGATCACGCCACGATCCGTGGCGCCGCCGCAATCCAGCCATGCTGCCGGGACCTTGCCTCCGTCGGCTTCCAGCATCTCTGGCCGCTGGCTCAGCCCGCGCGGCGTCTTGTAGAGCATCCATGCATTGGTATCGAACACCAGCCGCGCCAGCGGTTGCGGACGCACCAGCGCCAGCGCCGGTTTCTGAAAGTACCGTGCGAGAATATTGAAGCCGCGCTGCGCCCTCGAGACCATGCCCTACCCCTCAAGCAGCGCCGGGGTCAGATCGTCGTGCCCCCGGTCGCCAGTTCCAGCTTGATGATGGCGTCCTTTAGCTCTGGCCGGTGCGGATGTATAGCTTCCAGCATCCGCCAGACCTCCAGCGCATCGTCGTCGTGCCCGGTCTGTTCCAGAATCACCGCAAGCCCGGTGATCGCCCCGAAATGCCGCGGATTCAGCGCCAGCACCCGGCCGATATCCTCCAGCGCCGGGCCGTACAGCTTTTTCTGGAACAGCGCAGTCGCGCGCCCGTTCCAGCCTTCCGCGAACTCCGGTGCGTGATCGGTCAGCGCTGTGAAATGCTCCAGCGCGGCGTCCCAGTCCTCGTCGTCCAACGCCGTCTGGCCGCGTTGCAGCAGGAAATCCATTGCCGCCGAGCCGCTGCGCGACCATTCCTTGACGACCTGCCGCTCGATCGCCTGCCAGTTCTCGGTCGCCGGATCGGCCAGGTCCGCCATCAATTCGTCGATATCGACATCCTGCGCCGCCGCAGCCCAAGAAACTGCGACAATCAGTCCAAGTGCCGTTACGAAAGATTTGAAGAGGTGGTGCAAACTTCTCATAAGGTCGACATTAACGCGGCGCGCGCAAAATGCGAGAGCCGCCGGGTCACAAAGCAAGGAGCAGACATGAGCGAGACGATAGACGCCGCCGTCAAGGCACTGAACGAGAAGATGGGCGACGAAGGCTTCGCCGGCACCGCGAAATTCGTCATCGAGGGCGAAGGCGCAATAATGATCGACGCCGACGGCGCCCGTGCCGGCGACGAAGAGGCCGACGTGACCCTGACTGCCGACGAGGACACGTTCCGCGCGATTCTCGACGGCGAGGAGAACCCGACCGCCGCCTTCATGTCCGGCAAGCTGACCGTCGATGGCGACATGGGACTGGCCATGCAGCTTGGCTCGGTTCTGGCCTGACTTGACCACCGCGGCCCCCTTCTACCACGATGTCGCCCTCGGCCCCGCGGATGCGCGGGCGCTGTGGGTGACGGCGTCCGATCGCGTGCGGCTGCGCGTCGGTCTCTGGCCCAGCGGGGCCAAGGGCACCGTGTTGCTGTTTCCGGGCCGCACCGAATATGTCGAGAAGTACGGGCTGCTGGCAGGCGACCTGAACGCCATGGGCTATGCCGTCGCCGCGATCGACTGGCGCGGCCAGGGTCTGGCCGACCGCGACCTGCCCGACCGAAACACCGGCCATATCGGCGAATTCTCGGACTACCAGCTGGACGTCGCCGCCATGCTCGACTGCCTGGCCGCGCAGGGCCTGCCCGAACCGCATTACCTGATCGCGCATTCCATGGGCGGCTGCATCGGCCTGCGCGCGCTGATGCGCGGCCTCGATGTGCGTGCCGCCGTGTTCAGCGCGCCGATGTGGGGCATCGCCATTTCGGGGCTGATGCGGCCGGTGGCCTGGTCGATGTCCTGGGTCGCCCATGCGCTGGGTCTGGGCCATCACTACGTGCCCGGCACCAAGCCCGAAACCTACGTCAACCAGTTCCCGTTCGAGGACAACCTGCTGACCACCGACCCGCAGCAGTTCGCCTACATGCAGAACCAGCTTGCCGCGCATCCCGACCTGGCTCTTGGCGGGCCCAGCCTGAACTGGCTTTATAAGGCTCTTCTGGAAACCCGCGACATGGCCGAGGAACCCGCGCCCGACGTGCCGGCGCTGACCTTCCTGGGCAGCAACGAGCGCATCGTCGATGTCGCGCCGGTCCACGCGCGGATGTCGGGCTGGCCGAACGGCAAGCTGGTGATGGTCGAGGGGGCAGAGCACGAGGTGCTGCTGGAAGTGCCGCAAAGGCGCGACGCCATCCTGGCGGGCATCCGCGACCATTTCGCCGCACACCCCTAGGCTGCCTCAGCCCCTATTTAACGCGTGGATCCCCTTGGCCCCATCGCGGGCGCCGTTCAACATCCACGACTGTTCCGAGGCGATGAAAAACATCGTCATACCGTGTTCCACCCAGTCCTGCGCCTTCTGGGCGTTCGCGACAAAGCTCATGTAGGCCTTGCCCTGCGCCTGCGCCGCGCGGCCGACCTCTTTCAGCGCCGCCGTCAGTTCGTCCGAGACCTGATCGGTCTTGCCGAAGGCCACCGACAGGTCCGCCGGGCCGATGAACAGTCCGTCGATTCCCTCGACACCGGCGATACTTTCCGCGGCATCGACGCCCTCGGGCTCTTCGATCTGCGCGATCAGCACCGTCTCGTCGCGCGATTGCGCCAGCAATTCCGGCATCCCGCGCGTCGCGAATCCGGCCCAGCGCGACGATCCGGCATAGCCGCGCCCGCCATGACCGAAGCGCCCTGCCCGCGCCAGTGCCTGCGCCTTCTCAACCGTGTCCACATGCGGCACCACGACGCCCACCGCGCCGCTGTCGACCGCCTGCAAGATGTCCTGCGGCGTGAAGGCCGCGACCCGCACCAGCGCCGGGAAATCCAGCGCCCGGGCCACCGCCAGGCAGGCATCCAGCCGCCCACGGTCGAACGGCGCGTGCTCTGCATCAAGGCAGACGAAATCGAGACCCGACTTCGCCAGCACCTCGACCACCTCGTAGGCGGGCGTCTTCTGGAACGTCCCCGCAAGGAAGTCGCCCGCCAGCATCTTCTGCCGGAACTCCGCAATCCTGGTCATCTCGTCCCTCCCGTTGCGTTTGCCGCCAATCCGCAGGCGCCCCCGCGTCTTCTCTTCTCAAATATGCAGATTCCGCACCCGCGACAGGCGCCTCACAGCTCGATATCGCGATAGCCGTTGCGCAGCGCCTCGCTCCAGGCGTTCGACATCCGCGTGAAGGCCGCGTCCTGCGGCTCGATGCGGCGCTGCATCTTCACCTTGCAGGCGTCCTTCTCGATAACCGCCAGATCCAGCGGCATGCCCACGCTCAGGTTCGACCGCAACGTCGAATCCATGCTCAAGAGCGCCGCCTTCTGCGCGTCTTCCAGCGAAATATCGAGACGCACGACCCGGTCGAGGATCGGCTTGCCGTACTTGTGCTCGCCGATCTGAAGGAACGGCGTGTCCGCCGTCGCCTCGATGAAATTGCCCTCGGGATAGATCAGGAACATCCGCATCGCGCCACCTCGGCGCTGACCCGCCACGATCATCGAGGCGCTGGCTCTGTCGGCATCGGCGGTCATCTTGCCGGCGATCTCGGTCGACACCTCGGACAGGGTCTCACCGACCAGTTCGGCGACCCGCAGCATGGTCTCTGCCTTCATGATCGAGGTCTCGTGCGTCGCGTCGATATCGTCTATCGCCTCGCCCATCCGGGCCAGCGCGGTCTGTGTCACCGACAGCGATCCGGCGGTCATGATCCCGATCACCCGCTCTCCCGGTTCCTCGAAAAGGAACATCTTGCGATAGGTGGAAATGTTGTCGAGCCCGGCATTTGTGCGCGTGTCGCTCAACAGAACGATCCCCGCATCCAGCAACAGCCCCACGCAATAGGTCATGGCGTCAGCCCTCGGTTAGAACCCTACTGCGCCACCTGCTGCACGCTGACATCGACGTCAAGCCTTTCCACGCCGGCGCCCTGGCTGACGCCGCGGATCGGCGCGGCATCCACCGCGTCGAACCCCGATCCCAGGCGGATATAACGGTCGTCCGGGCAGACCTGGTTCGAGGCATCAAACCCGACCCAGCCCAGGCCCACGACGTAAAGCTCGGCCCAGGCATGGCTGGCCTCGGCCATCACGCCGCCGCCTTCCGCGAACAGGTAGCCCGCGACGTAGCGCGCCGGGATATCCACCGACAGGGCCGCGGCGATCATCAGGTGGGCATGGTCCTGGCAAACCCCCCGGCCCTGCTCCAGGGCTTCCGCCGCGGTGGTGCTGGCATTGGTGGTGCCAGGGCTGTAATCCACCGCCTTGCGCACCGCCGAGCTCAACGCGTGACCGCAGGCCAGCGCGCCGTCCGCGCCCTTTACCGCCTCGGCCGCCAGGGTGCGGATCGCCTCGTCGGCGCGGGTGGCGGGCGCGCGACGCAGGTAAACCAGCGGCGACACCCGTTCCAGGTGCCCGCGCAGCACGCCCGCCAGATCGGTGGTTTCGACAACGCCCTCGATCGTGACCTCGAATTCATCGACCTGGCCACGCACCGTGACCGTTTCGACCAGGTCGCCGGCGCCGTCGCGGAAACTGGCGCCCTTGGTCGCGACGGGCACCGTGATCTGCCACGAAATCACCGACTGGCCGTCGCTGGTCGCCGGGGTCAGCCGGTGGCTTTGCACCACGCCGCGCATCGGCGCGTCGAACCGGTAAAGCGTCTTGTGGGAAACCTGCAATCTCATGCCGCCCGCCCCGTCAGATAGCTGCTGTGGATCGCCGCGCTGAGAATGCTGAACTGCTCGATATAGCGCGTGAGGAACTCGTGCAGGCCCTCTTCGAAGACGTCGTCGATATCGGCCTCGGCCAGCTCTGCCAGCAGGTTGCGCACCTTGCCCTGCGCCTCTGTGCGTCCGCCGGGACCTCGCGACAGGGCATCCAGATGGTCCGAAGCCGACCGCACGCAGGTCATCAGCGACCGCGGGCACTGCGGGTTGAGAATCAGGAAATCTGCGATCTTTCGCGCCGTGATCTCGCCACCGTAAGCCCAGTTGAACGCGCGATAGGACGACATTCCCCGCAGCAGCGTGGTCCACTGGTAATTGTCCAGACCCGACCCGACATAGCTGACCTCGGGCAGCAGCACGTAGTATTTTACATCCAGCAGCCGCGCCGTGCTGTCCGCGCGCTCGATATCGAGGCCCATCTGCATGAAGTGATAGCCGTCATTGCGCAGCTGCAACGAGCCGATGGCGCCGCGCAGCAGGGCGGTGGTACGCATCGTCCAGTCGACCAGGTCGCTCAGCGGCAGGGCGCTGCGCTCGGTGCGCTGCATCTCGCGCATTTCCTGGAACGTGGTGTTCAGCGCGTCCCACATCAGGCCGGTCAGCGCGGTGCGCACGATGCGGCCGTTCTCGCGCGCCTGGCACAGGCAGGATGCCACCGAATTCGGGTTGTCCTCGTCAAAGAACATGTGGCTTTCGACATTGCGCTGCACCGCGTCGCCGTATTTCTCGGCAAAGGTGTGCGCCGTGCCCGCCGCGGCCAGGACCGCGTCCCATTCGTTGCGATAGCCGCCGCCGATATTGGGCAGCAGGGCATTGCGCGCGCCCACTTCCAGCAGCCGGGCGCGGGTCTCGGCGCGCTCGATGAAGCGCCCGATCCAGAACAGGTTTTCCGCCGTGCGGCTCAACATCCGATCATTCCATCAGCACCCATGTGTCCTTGACCCCGCCGCCCTGCGACGAGTTCACGACCAGCGACCCCTCGGTCAGCGCCACCCGGGTCAGCCCGCCGGGCACCAGCGTGATCTCCTCGCCGACCAGGCAATAGGGCCGCAGATCGACGTGCCGGGGCGCGACGCCCTCTTCGACGAAGGTCGGGCAGGTCGACAGGGCCAGTGTCGGCTGCGCGATGTAGTTGTCGGGGTCCTCGGTGATCTTGGCGCGGAACGCCTCGATCTGGCTGGCGGTCGATTTCGGCCCGACCAGCATGCCGTAGCCGCCCGACCCGTGCACCTCCTTGACCACCAGTTCGTCCAGGTGTTCCAGCACGTACCTGCAGTCATCGTCCTTGGCGCATTGCCAGGTCGGCACGTTGTTCAGGATCGGCTCCTCGCCTAGGTAAAATCGCATCATTTCAGGCACATAGGTATAGACCGCCTTGTCGTCCGCCACGCCGGTGCCGAGGGCGTTGGCGATGGTCACGCCGCCCGAGCGATAGACGTTCATCAGCCCCGGAATGCCCAGCATCGAATCGGGCCGGAAGCACAGCGGATCGAGAAACTCGTCGTCGATCCGGCGATAGATCACGTCGACCTTGCGTGGTCCCTGCGTCGTCTTCATCCAGCAGAAGTCGCCGTCGACGAACAGGTCCTGACCCTCGACCAGTTCGACCCCCATCTGGTCGGCGAGGAACGAATGCTCGTAATAGGCGCTGTTGAAATGCCCCGGCGTCAGGATTACCACCAGCGGTTCGCCCTCGCATTTCTGCGGCGCCACCGACCCCAACGTCCGCTTCAGCGCCCTTGGATAGCCCTCGACAGGGGCAATCCGGTTCTGCTGGAACAGCTGCGGGAACATCCGCATCATGATTTCGCGGTTTTCCAGCATGTAACTGACGCCCGACGGCGTGCGGCAGTTGTCCTCCAGCACGAAAAACTCGTCCGGCCCGGTGCGCACCAGGTCGATGCCAACGATATGGCTATAGACGTTGCGCGGCGGCCGGATCCCGACCACGGCCTTTTCGTAGGCCGCATTGCAATAGACCAGCCGCGCCGGGATGCGCCCGGCCTTGATGATCTCGCCGCGCCCGTAGACATCCGTCAGGAACATGTTCAGCGCCCGGGCGCGCTGCTTGATGCCGCGCTCCAGCTTGCGCCACTCGTCGCCGCCGAAGACCCGCGGGAACATGTCGAACGGGATCAGCCGATCCGGATCGCCGCCCTCGCCATAGACCGCAAAGGTGATCCCGATCCGCCGGAACAGCGCCTCGGCCTCGTGCTGCTTCATGCTGCGAAACTCGGCAGGCATGTCGCGCATCCAAGCCTCGAGACCCGCGTAGGGCGCGCGCACCGACCCGGATTGCGTCATCTCGTCGAAAAAGGTCACGGCGGGGGCTTTGCTCATGCCTAAGGTTCACCGCCTTGCCCGGGAAAAGCAATGCGATACCTGCACGCGCCACAGTTCGCGACACCAGGTGCCTTCAATTCACGCGGTCGCACGGACGGATTTCCGGTCATAACGTCATCTCTGGCCCGGAACTGCTGCCGCCGGAGACATCAACGCCCTCTACTCGCGTAGCTTGATCACAAATCGGGCCGCATTGCTCTTGGGTTTGGAAATATCCCCGCCGGAGGCATGAAACTCTTTTATGCCTGGCCTCGCCCCCGCGCCCACGTGATCTATACTTGCCCGCATGACCGAAACGTTGCTCAGCTTCACCGACCGCGGCATCTATTGCGCGCAGGGGGGTTTCCACATCGACCCCTGGCGTCCCGTCGACCGCGCGCTGATCACCCACGGCCATGCCGACCACGCCCGGCCCGGTCACGGCCGCTATCTGGCGACAAAGGCCGCCGCCCCGGTGATCCGGCACCGGCTGGGCGAGATCGCGCTCGACACCATCGCATACGGCGAAACCCGCAGCATTGGCGGCGTCACCGTTTCGTTCCATCCGGCCGGCCACGTGCCCGGATCGGCGCAGATCCGGGTCGAGCACAAGGGCGAGGTCTGGGTCGCCTCGGGCGACTACAAGACCGACGACGACGGCTTGTCAGAGCCGTTCGAGCCGGTAAAATGCCATGCCTTCATCACCGAATGCACTTTCGGCCTGCCGGTGTTCAACTGGGCCCCGCAAGCAGACGTGACCGGCGAAATCAACGACTGGTGGCGCACCTGCCTTGCCCAGGGCCGCACCCCGATCCTCGGCGCCTACGCGCTTGGCAAGGCCCAGCGCCTCCTGGCGGCGCTGGATACCGGGATCGGCCCGATCCTGACCCACGGCGCGGTCGAGAATACCAACGAGGTGCTGCGCGACCAGGGACTGCCGTTGCCCGACACGATCCGCGTCACCCCCGAAACCAAGATCAAGGACCACCCGAACGCCCTTGTCCTGGCCACGCCGTCCGCCATCGGCAGCAGTTGGGCGCGCCGGTTCGGCCCCGCCTCCACCGGTTTTGCCTCGGGCTGGATGCAACTGCGCGGGGTGCGCCGCCGCCGCGCCGCCGACCGCGGCTTCGTGATGTCGGACCACGCCGACTGGACCGGTCTCAACGCCGCGATCCGCGAAACCGGGGCGGACCGCATTTTCGTCACCCACGGCTACACATCGATCTTCCGCCGCTGGCTGGAAGGCGAAGGCTACGATGCCAAGGTCGTCGAAACCGAGTTTGAAGGAGAAAGCCTTGATGCCGACGCCGAGGCGGCAGAATGAAACGCTTCGCCCGCCTCTTCGCCGCGCTGGACCAGACGACCAAAACCAACGCCAAGGTCGACGCCCTCGCCGCCTATTTCACCGACGCGCCGGACGACGACAAGCTGTGGACCATCGCGCTGCTGTCGGGCCGCCGCCCCAAGCGCACCGTGACCACCACGCTGCTGCGCGCCTGGGCCGCCGAACGCGCCGCTATCCCCTTGTGGCTGTTCGAGGAATCCTATCCGATCGTCGGCGACCTGGCCGAGACCATCGCCCTGATCCTGCCACCGCCCGGCGCCTCCTCGGACCGGTCCCTCAGCCACTGGATCGCCGAAATCCAGCATCTCGCCCGTCTGGACGAACCGGAACGCAAGTCCCGCATTCTCGCCGCGTGGGATCAGCTCGATACCACCGAGCGGTTTCTCTTCAACAAGCTGATCACCGGCGGCTTCCGCGTCGGCGTGTCCGCCAAGCTGATGACCCGCGCGCTGGCCCAGGCCACCGGCATCGAGGAAGCCTCGCTCGCCCACCGCCTGATGGGCGACTGGACGCCGCAAAGCACCGATTTCGAACGCCTGATCCTGACCGAGGATCCGCAGGCCGACCTCTCGCGCCCCTACCCGTTTTACCTTGCCTATCAACTGGATAACGCGCCCGAAGATCTTGGCCCCCGCGACGACTGGCTGGCGGAATGGAAATGGGACGGCATCCGCGGCCAGCTTGTCCTGCGCGGCGGCACCCATTTCACTTGGTCGCGCGGCGAAGAACTGATGACCGACCGCTTCCCCGAACTGGCGCAACTGACCGATTTCGTCCCGCAAGGCACGGTCATTGATGGCGAAATCCTGGCGTGGTCCGGCGACGCCCCGCTGCCCTTCCAGGCCCTGCAAAAACGCATCGGCCGCAAGACGGTCCCGAAAAAGCTGCTGACCGAGGCCCCGGTGATCCTGATGGCCTACGACCTGCTGGAATGGCAGGGAATGGACATCCGCTCACGCGCCTTCGCAGACCGCCGCGCGATCCTGGAACGCCTCGTGCCCGATCTGCCGTCCGGCGCCCCCGTCCGCCTGTCGCCGCTGACTAAAGCCGACACTTGGGACGCACTTGCGCAGGCCCGCGAAACATCCCGCGAACGCGGTGCCGAGGGCCTGATGCTGAAACGCGCCGACAGCCCCTACCTGGTGGGCCGCAAACGCGGCGACTGGTGGAAATGGAAGGTCGACCCGCTGACCGTCGACGCCGTCCTGATCTATGCGCAACAAGGCCACGGCCGTCGCGCCAACCTCTTCACCGATTTCACCTTCGCGGTGTGGAATGGCAATGAACTGGTACCGTTCACAAAGGCCTACAGTGGGTTGACCGACGCAGAATTCCGCCAGATCACCGCCTGGGTCCGCCGCAACACCCGCGAACGCTTCGGCCCGGTCCGCAGCGTCAATCCCGAGCACGTCTTCGAGATCGCCTTCGAGGGTATCCAGCAAAGCCCGCGCCACAAATCCGGCATCGCACTGCGGTTTCCACGCATGTCGCGCTGGCGGCACGACAAACCGATCTCCGAGGCGAACACGCTCGCAGATCTGCAGGACATGCTGGCGGCTTACGGTTGAAGCCAGCAATATGCGCCTATTGCGATAGACGCGCCGCGATCGCGGCGAGACCCGCCTCGTAGATGCCGGCAACGGCCGCTTCCATCCCCGGATCGTCGCTGGAAAACCGGCCGGCTTAGGTAACGGTGGATGGACTGCCCCGTGTGATCGACAGCGTACCCGAATTGCCCTCCAGCGGAGCGGGCGAGCACACGATGCTGTAGGTATAGGTCAGACCGATGGATCGGTGGCGACCCGCTTTTCGACGAATTTACCGATACCGTCGATCATCAGCACCCGGTGTACGCCGCCGTCGATGCTTTTCAGCGCACAGGACAGGATCGCCGGATGCCAGTCGTCGATGTCGCAGAAATCGCCGAACATATGCCATGCCTCGCCGGCAGGACTCGATATCTCGACCGAGCGGGACACGGAATAATCCGCGGCCAGCGCCGGCGACCCGCATGTGGCCAGGGCGAGGATCAAAATTGACGAGCCAGCTTTCATTGAAATATCGTTTCGAAATATGACACCCGATCCCAATCACCTTTCGCTGGTCCTTGCCGGGATCTTGTTCCTCGCCATGACACCCTAGGCTCGTCAAGAACCGGAGTTTCCCATGCCCCCCTTCGGACAGCCGCCCATCGACCCGCCCGCGACGCACGCCACAGCCCTCCCGGACGGCGCCTGCGACGCCCATTTCCACATGCTCGCGGGACCGGACGACTTTCCGCTTTGGGAAAACCGCACCGAAGACCCTGCCCCGGGGCGCGACTTCGACGCCTGGCTCGATACCTACCGGCGCCACGCCGCCGCCCTCGGCCTCAGCCGCGGCGTCGTTGTCCACTCGATCCTCTACGGTGCCGACAACAGCATCACGCTGGAAACCGCCCGCCGCCTCGGCCCCGGCTACCGCGCGATCTGCCTGGTCACCGACGACGCCACCGATGCCGAGCTTGATCACCTGGCCGACAACAACGTCTCCGGCATCCGTCTCAACTACGTCCACGGCGGCGTGCTGTCGTGGCAAGGCGTCCGCGCGATGGCGCCGCGGCTGGCCGACCGTGGCCTGCACATCCAGATGCTGATGAACGCCCACCGGCACATGGCCGAGATCGCGGACGACGTGACACGGCTTCCGGTTCCGGTCGTCTTCGACCATATCGGCTGGCCCGACCTTGCCGCTGGTCCCGATGAACCCGGGTTCGCGGCGCTCCTCCGCCTGCTCTCCGAAGGCCACGCCTATGTGAAACTCTCTGGCCTCTACCGCCTTTGCGATGCCCCCTACGACAAGGCCGATGCCCATGTCGCCGCCCTCGTCGCCGCCAACCCGGACCGCTGCCTCTGGGGGTCCGACTGGCCCCACATCATGCTGGCCGACGCCCGGACCCCCGATACCGGCATCCTGCTGGACGCCCTTATGCGCGCCGTCCCCGATACCGCCACGCGAAAGCGCATCCTCGTCGGCAATCCCGCGCGGCTCTACGGTCTCTGACCTGCCCTTGCCCCGCCCCCAAGCGGGGCATATGTCAAGGCGACCGGCAAAAGAGGATCTCCCATGCGCACCATTCCCCGCCCCGTTTTCGACGCCAACCCAACCGGCGGCAAGGACCTGGGCGACCTGCCGTCCTGGGATCTCTCCGACCTCTATGAAGGCACCGACGCTCCGGAATTGAAACGCGACCTCGACTGGCTGGAACAGGCCTGTGCCGACTTCGCCGCCGATTACGAGGGCAAGCTTGCCGATCTCGACGCAGGCGAGATGCTCACCTGCGTGCTGCGCCACGAAAAGATCGACACCGTCGCCGGTCGCATCATGTCCTTCGCGGGCCTGCGGTATTACCAGCAGACCACCGACCCCGAGCGGGCCAAGTTCCTCTCCGACCAGCAGGACCGCATCACCACCTACTCGACGCCGCTGGTGTTCTTCAGCCTCGAACTCAACCGCCTCCCCGACGCGCAGATCGACGCCCTGTTCGACGCCAATGCCGACCTCGCCCGCTACAAGCCCGTCTATGATCGCCTTCGCGCCATGCGTCCGCACCAGCTTTCCGACGAGCTGGAGAAATTCCTGCACGACCAGTCCGTCGTCGGTGCCTCCGCCTGGAACAAGCTGTTCGACGAAACCATCGCCGGGCTGACCTTCACCCTCGACGACGAGGAGTTCGGCATCGAGGGCACGCTCAACTTCCTCACCGACCCCGACCGCGACAAGCGCGAGGCCGCCGCGCGCGAAGTCGCCCGCGTCTTCACCGACAACATCAAGCTCTTCGCACGCGTCCATAACACGCTCGCCAAGGAAAAGCAGGTCGAGGATCGCTGGCGCAAGATGCCCACCCCGCAAACCGGCCGCCACCTTGCCAACCATGTCGAGGCAGAGGTCGTCGAGGCCCTGCGCAACGCCGTCGTCGCGGCCTACCCCAAGCTCTCGCACCGCTATTACGAGCTGAAACGCAAGTGGCTCGGCCTCGACAAACTGCGGGTCTGGGACCGCAACGCGCCCCTGCCGATGGAGGAACCCCGCACCGTCAAGTGGTCCGACGCGCAATCGCTGGTGCTCGACGCCTATACCGACTTCGCCCCCGAAATGGCCGACATCGCCAAGCCCTTCTTCACCAAGGGCTGGATCGACGCCGGCGTCAAACCGGGCAAGGCCCCCGGCGCCTTCGCCCACCCCACCGTCACCGACGTGCACCCCTACGTGATGCTCAACTACCTCGGCAAACCGCGCGACGTGATGACCCTGGCGCACGAACTTGGCCACGGCGTCCACCAGGTGCTGGCGGCCGGCCAGGGCGAGATGCTGTCGCACACGCCGTTGACGCTCGCCGAAACGGCCAGCGTCTTCGGCGAGATGCTGACCTTTCGCAAGCTGCTGGACGGTGCGAAGGATCAGACCGAACGCAAGGTCCTGCTCGCCGGCAAGGTCGAGGACATGATCAACACCGTCGTACGCCAGATCGCCTTCTACGATTTCGAATGCAAACTGCACGACGCCCGCAGCCAAGGCGAACTGACCCCCGACGACATCAACGCCCTCTGGATGTCCGTCCAGGCCGAAAGCCTCGGCCCGGCGTTCGAGTTCATGGACGGGTACGAGACGTTCTGGGCCTACATCCCCCACTTCGTGCACTCGCCGTTCTACGTCTACGCCTACGCCTTCGGCGACGGCCTGGTGAACGCCTTGTACGCGGTCTACGAGGAGGGCGCGCCGGGCTTCGAGGACAAGTATTTCGAGATGCTCAAGGCAGGCGGCTCCAAGCACCACAAGGAACTTCTCGCCCCCTTCGGCCTCGACGCCTCCGACCCGAAGTTCTGGGACAAGGGCCTGGGGATGATCGCGGGAATGATTGATGAGTTGGAGGGGATGGAGTAGCGCGGGCTTCAGCCCGCCACCCTCCCAAACTCCCGCTCCGCCCGTGCCCAAGCCGGGCAAGGGGTGGGGAGGAATCTATTCCGTACGGGTTCCGCTACCGCCTACGCGGCGCTGCGATTCGGATCAGAGGCCGCCCTGGATTGGTCCCGTTCGTCAGAAGCCTCGTCGAGCCCAGAAAACAAATGCGGGCAGATGTCTTCGACGAAGTACATCAGCTCGGGATAGCCGTTGTAGAACCAGTTCCAGCGGATGCGTTTTCCGTCGGCGTCCTCGACATAGAAGTTGCCCCACTTGTCCTTGCCCGCTGCAACGATGCTGTCGAATTGGATCTCATGCCGCTCTGGCGCGAACGGCGGTTGGCGGTGCGTGGTGGGGCCGGTGATCGCATGCGTGTTCCAGCTGATGTCGTAGGTCGACGAGAACGCCGTGGCCAGCACCGGCACGGCCACCAGGCTGCAGAACGCGACCAGGATCGCGACGAAGGAATTCGCGACCGCAAGGTGATAGAACAGCGCTGCACAGCCGACGCCCCAGATGATCAGGATACCGACCGCGATCATCGAATCGTTGAGGTGCAGCGTTCCGTGGTCGCCGGCCAGTTCCTTGGGGCGCGCGCGGCCGATAAGGTACTGGATCGCCGCCATTGCCGCGACGACACCCAGTCCCATCCCGATGATTCCGAAAACAGCGAGGTCCATTCTGAAACTGCCGATCCTGATTGCGGTCCGGTCAGTCTTGCAGCAGGAACCCGGCGACAATAGGGCGGAACCGGGGTCGAAATCTGCCCATTACCCGGCCAAAATGCGCCGACGGGCGGCGCTAACGCAGCTGGCTGTCCTTCGATCCGCGCCGGTTGATGCCGCCCCGCGGCTCGAACCGTCCGTCGCGCTCCTGCTGGCAATCGATGCACAGCTTGACGCCGGGCAGCGCCTTTCGACGCGCCTCCGGAATCGGTTCGTCGCATTCGGCACAGAACTCCAGGCTCTCGCCCACCGGGACGCGACGGGCCTTCATCCGCTCCAGCTCGTCCTTGATCGAGTCCTCGATCTGCTCGTTCACCGCGCCGTCCTTCGCCCAGCCTCCGGCCATCGTGACGCCTCCGCTAATCCAGTTCCGTCCAGGGCCAGGGCTTCACCTCGCTGGCCGCCGTCTGATAGCGCGCCGCCTTGGCCAGCCAGATCCCCAGGTCGGTCCCGAATTCCGCCAGCCGCTCGTTCGGGTCGCCCTTGCTGAGCGCCATGATGATGAACTGGATCACCGTCGCCACCCCCAGCACCGTCTGGGCAAACTGGATCATCACCCAGATCAGCAGCATGAACACCAGCCGCATCAGCAGGCTGTCCTTTGTTCCCGGATCGGGCTGCTCGCCCAGCGCCCGGCCCATCACCTTGTCGTCGTCATTCCGCATCGTCTCACCTCATCAAGCTTCGGCCGCGAAGGCCATGTCGATCATCGCCTGCGTCCCCCTGGAAAACTCCAGCGGGCACGGATAGGCGGTTCCGTCGCGCACCGATCGTCCGAAATTCTCGACCTGCAGCACATAGTGGTTCACCCCTGGAAACCGATGCCGGTTCACCACCATGCCGCTTCGCTCCAGCGTCAGTTCGGCCTGGCCGAAGACGCCCGAATTGAACGGGCAGGTCAGCCGCATCACGCCCTCCTCGCCGTGGAACACCATCTCCTGACGCTTGAACATCCGCATCGAAGTGATCGAGGAATAGCGGAACGACGGGAAATCCGCCGTCACGTGGGCGAACACGTCGACCCCGTTCTCGCGCCGGATCCGCGCCTGCACCGCTTGCGGCTCCTCGCCGGTGACGAAGCGGGCCGAGCCGAAGGTGTAGACGCCGATGTCCGGCAGGCTGCCGCCCCCGGTCTCGGGCTTGTTGCGGATGTTGTCGGGGTCGGCACGGTTGTCGTAGCTGAACACCCCGTCAACCAGCACCAGCTGGCCGATGGCGCCGTCCTCGTACAACTCCTTCGCCCGCTGCCACTGCGGGTGGTGCACGATCATGAAGGCCTCGGCGGCCAGCAGGCCGGTCTGATCGCGCAGGGCGATCAGGGTGTTGATCTCGTCGGCCCGCATCGCGATCGGCTTTTCGCACAACACGTGCTTGCCCGCCTCAAGCGCCTTGCGGGTCCAGTCCACGTGCAAATGGTTGGGCAGCGGCACGTAGACCGCGTCGATCTCCGGGTCGGCCAGCAGCGCGTCGTAGCTGTCGTGAACCGCCAGGTCGGGCGCGAAGGCGCGGAAGCCCTCGGCCTTGTCGGTCGAGGTGGTGGCCAGCGCCGCCAGCCTTGCGCCGCGCGCGGCATGGATCGCCGGAGCCATATGCTCGCGGGCGAAATTCGCCGCCCCCAGCACGCCCCAATTGATCGGATCGGTCATCTGCGCCTCCTGGCCCGGAAGTCCGTGCCAGACTGGGCCAAAACCGGCGGCGCGGCAAGGCCGCTACCGCGCGGCCTCGACGAACTCTCCATCGATGGTGAAGACGGCATAGCCGCTTGCCGTATGTCGCGGCGGAACGCCCACATGCATCTTCATGTACGGCGTGCCCTGCGGGTTGCGATAGAACGGCGCGCCGCTCCAGATCGTCAGCATGAACAGCGCGGCCTCCGGAACGCCATAGGCGCCCAGAACCTTGCCCACGGCCTCGGTAATCAACGGCTTTAGAAAGCCCGCGGCGCGCGCCAGGGCGATCAGGTCGGCGTCGTTCTCCATGATCCGCGGCCGCGATATCCCGCGGGTGATGCCGCTGTCGCCGAGGGTGTAGTCAGTTACGCTGCCAGGATCGTCCGGATCGGGGACCAGCACCGAAACCCGGTCGTGCCGGAATTTGATCTCGAAGATCCGGGCATCGCCGCCGAAGGCCCCGGCGAACTGCGCGAAGGCATCCTGCATCCCGGCAAGCGTCAGATAGCCGTCATGCTCTACGAGGCTCTGCGGCAGCGCCACCGAATGCACGCTGGCATCGGCCCGCACGCGCACGGTGACCTTGTCGTCCGGGGCGGCGGGATTGGCCAGCGCGACGATCCACACGACTTCGGGCCCGCCCGAGGGCGCGGACGGCATGCTGGCGCGCACCCGGTCGATCTGGCGCCAGCCCTCGGGCGCGGCGCCGCGTGCGGCGTCCAGGATATCGGGCAGGCGCGCCAGTCCCGAGGCCGAGATTGCAAACGGTGCGTCGCCGCGTCGCGCGATCGCGGGCATCAGCGGCTTTTCGAACCCGTACGTGCTGAACCCGCCGCCGTTCCAGCGATAGGTGCCGACCCGGTCGGGCCGGTCCTCGCGGGCTGCGTCAAGTTCGATACCGTGCGACAACACCTTGATCTCGTGCACCACCGCGCCCTCGCCCACGATACCGGCGAACCCGGCCGCGGCCGCCTCGAAGGGCCAGTCGCGCTGGGTCTGCAGGTTCATGTTCCGGCCGCGCACCGTGTGGCCGATGTCGGCGGCATAGATCGTGCCGTTGACGCGCGTGCGCACCACGCCGAATTCGGGGCCGTTGGAGATGTCGATGCTCCAGCGGTGCACCGGCGCCACGCGCCCGGTCATCCGGCCCAGCGCGCCATCGACGCTGCGCACATGGCCCGTCGCCTGCAGTCTGAGATACGCGATGGCCTCCTGCATCAGCGGAAAAAGCTTCTCGACCTGCATCGCCGAGGGCTTGAACGGATCGGTGGTCGACACGAAATTCGGCCCCCAATCCAGCGGACCGGGGCCGCGCAGGACGTCGGTGGTTTCCTGGTCCTTCGTGGCGCGCTCGACGATCCAGGCATTGTAGAATTCGCCGTCGCGCCGAGTATTGGCGCCGACGCTGATGCGCGTGGGTTCGATCTTCAGCCATAACAGATCGGTATCGCCGATCTCGTCGATCAGGATGTCCCAGGCGCGGCGGAAGGTTCTTTCGTCGTCAAGATAGGTCTGCGCCGATGCCGCCAGCGCGACGACGGATAGCAGGACCGCCAGCGCCGCGGCGCCGGTCAGGCGCGAACCGGAATGCCCTTGTCGCGCGCCAGTTCCTTCATCCGTTTCTGCAGTTTCTCGAAGGCACGCACCTCGATCTGGCGGATGCGTTCGCGGCTGACGTCGTACTGGCCCGACAGTTCCTCCAGCGTCACCGGGTTGTCCTGCAGGCGGCGCTGCATCAGGATGTCCTTCTCGCGGTCGTTCAGAACGTCCATCGCGGCGGCCAGCAATTCGCGCCGGATCTCCAGTTCGTCCTGCGCCTCGTAAGCCGCGGCCTGGTCTGCGTCCTCGTCCTCCAGCCAGTCCTGCCATTGCGGGTGCCGTCGCCGTCGGAGCCGACCATGGCGTTCAGCGAGGCATCGCCGCCCGACAGCCGCCGGTTCATCGAGATCACCTCGTCCTCGGTGACGCCAAGGTCTGGGCGATCTTGGCCACCTTCTCGGGATGCAGGTCGCCCTCTTCCAGCGCGCCGATGCTGCCTTGACCTTGCGCAGGTTGAAGAACAGCTTCTTCTGCGCGCTGGTGGTGCCCAGCTTCACCAGGCTCCACGACCGCAGGATGTATTCCTGGATCGAGGCGCGGATCCACCACATCGCATAGGTCGCCAGCCGGAAGCCCCGTTCGGGATCGAACCGCTTGACCGCCTGCATCAGGCCGACATTGCCTTCGGAGATCACCTCGGCCAGCGGCAGGCCGTAGCCGCGATAGCCCATGGCGATCTTGGCCACCAGGCGCAGGTGGCAGGTCACCAGCTTGTGCGCCGGCGCTCGGTGTCCTCATGCTCGACCCAGCGCTTGGCCAGCATGTACTCCTCCTCCGGCTCCAGCATCGGAAACTTGCGGATTTCCTGCAGATAGCGGTTCAGTCCGCCTTCCGGGGTAGGGGCTGGGAAGATTTGCATAATTCGCCATTTCGGTCCCTTCACTGCTCAATGTTACGAGCCATAACATTCCATCTAGGGTCATTCACCTTCCGATGCAAGACGGCATGGCTCTTCAGGGTGATACGCAGAATGCACCCGTTTCCGTCGCGCAGCCAAGTCGTGTCATGGTTTCTCACGGCGATGTGTCACCATGTCAATTTGCGAGAGCGGCAATCAGTTCCGCCATATCGTCCGGCATTTGCGCCTCAAAGCTTAAGAAATCGTTGCTGACGGGGTGCCGGAACCCAAGTTTCGCCGCGTGCAGGGCCTGGCGCGGGAAAATTGGCGGCGGCCTCGGCCCCGACGGCCCCGATCGCCTTGACCGACAACTTGCGGCGGCCGCCATAGACCGGGTCGCCGATCAGCGCGTGGCCGACATGCGCCAGGTGCACCCTGATCTGATGGGTGCGCCCGGTTTCCAGCCAGCACTCCAATAGGGCCGCGGCGGCAGGCTGCCCGTAGACCTGCGACACCCGCACCCGCGTCACCGCATGGCGTCCGCCATGGAACAGAACCGCCTGGCGCTGCCGGTCGGTCTTGTGGCGCGCCAGATGGGTGGTGATGCGCAACGTATTGCCCTCTTCGAACGATACGCCCCTGATGCCGCGCAGGCGCGGGTCGGCGGCATCGGGCACGCCGTGGCACACCGCCTTGTAGACCCGTTCGACCGTATGATCGGCGAACTGGTCGGCAAGCCCGTCATGGGCGCGGTCCGACTTGGCGACCACCAGCAGGCCGCTGGTGTCCTTGTCGATCCGGTGCACGATGCCGGGCCGCTTCGCGCCGCCGACCCCGGACAGGCTGTCGCCGCAATGCGCCAGCAGGGCGTTGACCAGTGTGCCCGAGGGCGAGCCGGGCGCGGGATGCACGACCATGCCCGCGGGCTTGTTGACGACGATCAGGTCGTCGTCCTCGAAGACGATATCAAGCGGGATCGCCTCAGGGGCCATGTGGGTCTCGGTGGCCTGCGGCACGTCGATGTCGAAGCGCGTCGCCCTCGGCCACGCTGGCCTTCGGATCGGTGACCGGCACTCCGTCCCGGCTGACCGCGCCCTCGGCGATCAGCCGTGTCAGGCGCGACCGGCTCAGGCTGGCCGCCTCTGGCACGTCGCGGGCAAGTGCCTTATCAAGCCGGTTGGGCGGGTCGGCGGCGATCTCGACCGTTAGGCGGGAGGCGGGCATGGACGAAGCTCCGGAAGAGGTCAGATCGCTGGTGTTGCTGCGGCGGCTGGTGACCGGTCTGACAGCGGTGATGATCGTCGGTTTCATAGTGCTGATCGGGTTTCTTGTCACCCGGTTCCCGGACACCCGTGGCGTCAGTGTCCCGGCCGAGATCACGCTGCCCGACGGAACCGTGCCGGTGGCCTATACCCAGACCAGGGATTGGCTGGCGGTGGTGACGGGCGCGGATCGGATCCTGATTTTCGACCGGGCGTCGATGGAACTGATCCGCACCATCGAGATCAAGACCGGGCCGTGACCAAAAGGGAGCTTTCGCCCGCCCTGCGCGGCTACTTGGCCATTTTCGCCAGCTTCGATTGCAGCTCCGCCAGCTGCTGCTTGATCGCGTCGAGGTCGTCCTCGTCCTCGGCGGGCTTTGCGCCCTTGGGCTTGTCGGCGCCGGTCCAGCCGCCGGTCATCGCCTTCATGAATGCCGCTTGCTGCGCCTTCATCGCCTCGAAGCCGGGCATGTTGGCCATCGGGTTCGGCATCCCGCCCATCATCTTGGTCTGCCCCTCGCGCAGCATGTCGAAGGACATCGCAAGGAATTGCGGCACCACCGACTGCACCCCGGTGGCATAGCTGCGCACCAGGTCGGTCAGCACGTTGATCGGCAAGACCGACTCTCCCTGGCTTTCGTTATCGGCGATGATCTGCAGCAGATATTGCCGGGTCAGGTCGTCGCCGGACTTTCAGGTCGATGATCTGCACCTCGCGCCCCTCGCGGATGAATTTCGCGATGTCGTCGAGCGTCACGTAATCGCTGGTTTCGGTGTTGTAGAGCCGCCTGCTGGCATAACGCTTGATAAGAAGCGGGGCGTCCTGGTCGGCCATAAGAGCATCCTTGCTGCGGCAGTGCAGCGTCAGATTAGTGCGGTGCGGCGAAAAAGGAAAGCGGCGAGGTTCGGGGCATTTGCGAACTGGCTTCGGCCCCCGCGCCGCCTGTCGCGATCTGTGCGACCGGGGCGCTCAGCCGATACTCCGACCAAGGCACGTCAGCCAGTTCTCCCGCGCCAGTTTGGCGATCAGCGCGTCGTCGTAGCCATGCTTCGCCATGACACCCAGAAACCCCTGCACACCGGAGACATCGCCGATCAGGTCGGGCAGGATGCAGCCGTCGAAATCCGATCCCAGGCCGACGTGATCCTCGCCCAGCTCCGCGATCAGGTGGTCCAGGTGCCGAAGCATCGTGTCCCAGCCGGTATCGGTCGCGGCCCGGCCGTCTTCGTTCAGGTAGAAGGTCGCATAGTTGAACCCCACCATGCCGCCGGTGTCGCGGATCATGTGCAACTGCCGGTCGGTCAGGTTGCGCGGCGAGGCGCAAAGTGCGTGGGCGTTCGAATGGGTCGCCACCAGCGGCGCGTCGAGATCGCGGCGACATCGTCGAAACCGGCCGCGTTGATATGCGACAGGTCGATCATGATACCCAAGGCGTTGCACAGCCGGACCAGGTCCTTGCCCTTTTCCGTCAGGCCCGGTCCGGTATCCGGCGATCCGGGAAACGCCATCGGGACACCGTGGCCGAAGATCGTCGGGCGGCTCCAGACCGGGCCAAGCGACCGCAGGCCCATGTCGTGAAACAGATAGAGCGCGTCGAGATCGGGACCGATCGCCTCGGCCCCCTCCATGTGCATGACCCCGGCGATCCGGCCCTCGGCCATCGCAGTGCGGATATCCCTCACCGTGCGGCATAGCCTGAAATCGTCGGGCGCGGCGCGTTCCATCCAATGCAGCAGCCCGGCCATCGTCAGCGCCATCGGTTGCGCCACCTCGTGCGTCATCAGCGGCGGCAGCGGCAGGGCGTAAGGCGGTTTTGCCATCAGGGCGGCGAAATCGGGTGGTGGACCGGCCGAGACCGGAGGCACGAAGATCGCGAAAAGCCCGCCCGCGAACCCGGCCTCGCGCATCCGCGACAGATCGAGGTGCCCTGTCCGACCGGCCCCCAGCCAGGTTTCCTCGCGCGGCGCGGGCGACAGCATCAGCCGCAGAAGAAAATCGTTGTGACCGTCGAAGAAAGAAACCTTGCCGCTCATCGCCGGGCCTCGGCGAGATAGGCATCGACCGCCCGCAGCAGCCCCGAACAATAGGCGTCCGATATGCCCAGCGTGTCAAAATGGCCGACGATATTGCCCAGGTAATCGCGGCTGGTGCCCAGGATCCCGGCCCCGGTCGCGATGAAGCGGACCGTTTCCTCTTCTGTCAGCCCGGGGCAGATATCGGGCGAGGCATGATCCCCCACGAACGTCACAAGGGCCTGCGGTCGTTCCCCCAGCATCCCGGTCACGAAGGTCGGGATATAGCCCGGCCCGATCATCTCGCGGCGCCACAGTATTTCGGTCTCCGTATCGACCTTCGAGGCCTCGATCCGAAACGCCAGCCCCTCGCAGGTGCCGCCGTGATCCAGCGCCGCCATCAAGCCCGGCGCCTCGGGCGTCCCGCGCGCGCCTTTGGTGTCCAGCAGGCTGAACTGCCGGGAATAGCCCTCGACCCGCACGCGCCGGACTTCTGCGAAATCAAGCGCGGGATCCCACATCAGCGAGCCGTAGGCGAAAATCCAGAGGTCGCCATCGCCGTTCCGTTCAAGGATCGGACGCCGCGACGCATCGCGCTCGGCATCGGTATGGAACCACCCGCGAAGCGGCTCCAGGTCGGGGTTCTGCTCGATCAGCTTCTCGACCCGCAAATCGCGGAAGAACGATGTCGCCGGATCGCCGATCCTGCCGGCAAGTTCGGGGTGATGCGAGAAAGCGGCGGGCTCTAATGGCATTGCGTGACCGATTTCCGGAAACAGGTGAAAAAGCGCTTTTGAACAGGCACGCGCCTAGCCTAGCGAGGCGCATCCTCGAACCGTAGGCGATAACCCAAGCCCGGGCAACGGCCCTGACACGCATTCAAATTGGCCTGCGGCGTCAGGCCAGATGCTTGGAGAGCTCCGCATCCCCGGCGGCGCGTTTCTCGCTTTCCTTCTTGCGCTTCTGCGCCCGTGCGGCGGCGGCGCGGGCGCCTTCCGTGGCCTGGAACAGTTCCAGCTCTGCCAGATCGCTTGCCGCCACCGGGGTCAGCGCGGTGTCGGTGTAGTCCAGAGTTGCCGCGTCCTCCTCCAGCCGTCGCCGGATGCGGCGATAGCCCTTGAACAGGCGCACCAGCTTCCAGGTCTTGGCCGCGGTCTCCCAGGCAAAGCGGGGATAGAACACCAGCGGGTTTTCGACCGGCAGACCGGGGCGGCGGTCGCGGCGGTGTTTCAGGCGGACGAAGCCCGAATTCCAGCGGATGCACGCCCTCGTAAAGCACCGAGCCGTAAAACCAGGTCATCGTGCCGACGATCTTGCCCAGTGGCAGCCCGTCAGCGCGGGCCCGGCGCAGCAGCGTCTCGCAATGCTCGGGCGAGAAATAGGTCTGCCACGCCAGCCGGTAGGCGCGGTGCCAGTCGTCCGCGGACATGGTGTCATGCGCGGTGCAGATGTGGTTCAGGTCATAGGTGTTGAGATCAGCTTCCATTTCGACGCCCTTCTGCGCCAGCCTGCGGTGATCCTCCGAGCCGGGCAAAGGCGTCAGGTAGAAGAATTCAAGGATGTCGATCGGCAACTCGCGCTTGATGATCTCGATATCGCGCACGATGGTCTCGGGCGTGTCGCCCGGGAAGCCCAGGATGTAACCTGCCGTGGTGATCACGCCGTTCGCGCGCCAAGCCTGAAGCATCTGGCGGTACTCGACAATCAGGTTCTGGCCTTTCTGCGCACCTTTCAGGCTGTCGGGGTTGATGTTCTCCAGCCCGATGAACACGCGCTTGCAGCCCGCTTTCGCGGCCTTCTCGATGAACCCCGGCAGGCGGTGGCAGGCAGTGTCGACCTGGAAGACGATGTTGAACTTGCGCCCGTCGGTTTCGCGGAAGGCGATGATCGCGTCGAGGATCGGCTCCCAGTTCAGGTTGCGGGCGAAATTGTCGTCGGTGACGAAGAACCGGTGGATGCCCTGGTCGAGGTTGGCGCGGATGATGTTGACCACGTCCTCGGGCGCGCGGTGGCGCGACTTGCGCCCCTGCACGTTGATGATGGTGCAGAAGCTGCACAGATACGGACAGCCGCGACCCGCGTCGAAACTGGCCTGCGCCCCGCCGGTGCGCTTCACTGCGCCGATGTTCAGGAACGGGCGCGGCGCATTTTCCAGCGCGGGCAGGTCCTTCATGTAGTTGTAGATCGGCTTCATCTCGCCGTTCATTGCGTCGCGCAGCACCTGCTCCAGCCGTCCCTCGGCCTCGCCGGCGAAAAGCGAAACGCCCAGATCCAGCGCCTCCTGCATCTCGGGCGGGATGCCGGGCAGCATGGCAAGGCAGCCGCTGACGTGGAACCCGCCGATACAGACCGGGATGCCCGCGGCACGGAACTGGCGCGCAAGATCAAGCGCACGGGGGTACTGGTTGGTCTGCACACCCACAAGGCCGACAAGGCCACAGCCACCGTCCGCCTCTATCATCCTGACGATGCGGTCCACGCGCACGCGCCGGTTGGTCTCGTCGATCTCGGTGAACAGCATCTCGACATCGTCGCCCAGCACGGCCCGGGCCCGGCAATCCTCGGCCAGACCATAGATCGTGGCCAGTGTGTTCGACGGCATCGCCGAGCGGAAGAACTGGATGACATAGCCATCGTCGTCGTAATGCGACGGCTTGATCATGACGAAGTGGAATTTCCTGCGCACCATTCTCGGCCCCCCGTTAGAACGTGAAGCTACCGCGCCTCCCCCTTCAAAACAAGCGGGCGCCTATGTCGCAGCTTCAAAGGGGACGTCTGAAAAAAAGGGGCGAACCATTGGCTCGCCCCAGGTCAGTCCGTCGGCAGGGAGGTAACCGACGTCTTGAAAACGGTAACGGTCTTACTTCGCGACAGCGGTCGCTTTCTTGGCAGCGGCCTGCACGTCGGCAGTCGCTTTCTTGACAGCGGCAGAGGCATCTTCCGAGATGTCCTTGCCGGCAGCCATCATCAGCTCGACGGTTTCCATCTGCACTTTCTTCGCGACTTCGGCGAAGGCGGCCATGGCTTCGGAGGTCATTTCGGCCTGGGCCGAAGCGAAGTCGGTCATGGCTTTGGTGTAGTCGGCCGGGTCTTCCTTGACGGAAGTGATGGCGGCGACTTTCGCCAGGGTGTCTTTGGTCCACTTGGTCGAGATCTCGGTCGACTTGTCAGCGGCTTCCAGGGCAACTTTCGACATCTTCTCGGAAACAGTCGCCTGGGTTTTGAAGGCGTCCTGCATCGCGGTCATGTCGACCGGGAAAGCGCCCATCATGTCTTTCATCATCTTGGTGTAGTCTTGGGTCTTGGCCATGGTAATCTCCATTTGGTGTGTTCGGTTGAAAGGGAAGTCCCTCGCCCGCGAGGGCTTTGACCCTCTGTTTGCGTCTGCAGCATATGTACATGCTGCACTGCAGCATTTCAAGATAATTCTGCAGTGCAGCAAAAAAAGTTTACCTAGCGGGAAATCAGGTTTACGCCTTTGACAATCACATAGGTTCCAGGCGCATCGCCGAGCATCGGTTGGTCCTTGTCACCCGGTTTGCGGGCGGAAACCTGCTTGCCGGACCGGCTTTCAGCCATTCGCCCCAGCGCGGCCACCACGAGCCTTCGTGAAAGTCGGCGCCCTTCAGCCAGTCGGCATGTCCCACCGTCATGTCGTCGTTTGTGTAATGGCCGTATTTCTTCTTCGACGGCGGGTTGACGATGCCGGCGATATGGCCCGATTCCGACAGGATGAAGGTTTTCGACCGCGCGCCCATCTGCCGGATGCCATCGTAGCTCGAGGCTTCCAGGCGGCGATGTGGTCGGTCTCGCAGGCGATTGCGCAGAGCGGCACGCGGACGTCCTTGATCGACAGCGTCTCGCCCATCAGCTCGATCTCGCCCTTGGCGAACTTGTTGCCCTGGCACAGCCAGCGCAGGTATTCCACGGCCATGCGCGCCGGCAGGTTGGTGCCGTCGCCGTTCCAGAACAGCAGATCGAACGCGGGCGGCGCCTCGCCCATCATGTAGCTGCGGATCGCGGGCTGATAGATCAGGTCGTTGGCGCGCAGGTAACTGAAGGTGCGGCTCATGAAGAAACTGTCGAGATAGCCGCTTTTCTTCGCCTCGGTCTCGATCCCGTCGACGAAATCATCGTTCAGGAACGGCGTGAACTCGCCCTGGTCCTCGAAATCCGTCAGCATGGTGAAGAAGGTGGCGGATTTGACCGACTTGTCCTTGCTTCTTGTGCAGGTAAGCCAGCACCAGCGACAGCGTCGTCCCGGCGATGCAGTAGCCGATGGCGTTGACCTGTTTCTCGCCGGTGATCTTCTTCACCTCGTCGATGGCGGTCAGGTAGCCCTCTTGGATATAGGTATCGAGACCGACATCGGACCATGTCGCATCGGGGTTGGCCCAGCTGACGACGAAAAGCGTCAAGCCCTGGTCGACGATCCACTTGATCAGCGAATTCTTCTCCTTCAGGTCGAGGATATAGAACTTGTTGATCCAGGGCGGGAAGATGATCAGCGGCGTCGCGTTCACTGTCTCGGTGCTCGGCGCGTACTGGATCAGTTCGAACATGCGGTTGCGATAGACCACCTTGCCCGGCGTCGTGGCGATGTTCTCGCCCACCGAAAAGGCGTTCTTGTCGGCCAGCGTCACCTGCAACTCGCCGCTGCCCGCCTCGATGTCGCGCACCAGGTTCTCCAGCCCGGCGACAAGGCTTTGCCCTTCTGTCTCGACCGCCTTTGCCAGCGCATCGGGGTTGGTGCCAAGGAAATTGGTCGGCGCGTAAAGATCCATGATCTGCCGAGAGAAGAACTCGATGCGGCGACGCTCGCGGTCGTCCAGCCCTTCCAGCCCAGCCACCGCCGAATGAACCGTCTGGGCGTTGTTCATGTACTGTTGCTTGACGAAGTTGAAGATACGGATGCGTCTTCCACAGCGGGTTCGAGAACCGCTTGTCGTCCGGCGTGCGATCCTCTGGCGCGGCCAGGTTGCCCTTGGCGAGCTCGTGCTGCGCCTCGACGAAATGCTTCAGCGTCTTGCCCCAATAGGCGACCTGATGCTCGATGATCTTGGCCGGATTGGCCATCATCTCGGCCATGTAGGCCGCCGCCGCCTTCATGTAGAGATCCTGGCCGGGACCCTGAAGACCGGTCGGAACATCGCGCTTGTTGGCCAATGCGCCGCAACCAGACGTTGCGACAACTCCTCAACTTTCGCCAAATTTTCGTTCATCCGGTCGAGATTCTCGATCTTTAACGAATTCATCAGTTGTCATCGGCTAGATTCCCGCTTATTTTGCACCTGCAGCATAGCGTCACCTCGTCTGGGGGGAAAGGTGATGTTTGATACGGTCTGACCGGGGACAGAACACATGCGCTATATGGCTACCTACGATCTGATGGAAACGATGCGGAACACCAACCAGTGGCTGGGCGCGACGGCACAGGCAATGGGATCCTACCCGATCACCGGCCTGTTTCCCAACCCGTTCTTCCAGATGATCGCCGGCCTGGGGCGAAGTGACCGAACGCAGTTTCGCCCGCATGGTGACCAAGCCCGACTGGGGCATCAGCACCCTTGTCGGCAAGGACGGTCGCGACCACGTCGTCGAGGTCGAGACGGTCGTCAAGCGCGCCGTTCGGCGACCTGATCCATTTCAAGGTGCTGGGCCGCAAGGCGCAGCCGCGCCGCATTCTGCTGGTCGCGCCGATGTCGGGCCACTACGCGACGCTGCTGCGCTCGACCGTCGAAAGCCTGCTGCCCGATGCCGAGGTCTACGTCACCGACTGGCACAATGCCCGCGACATCCCGGTCAGCGCGCGGCAAGTTCGATATCGAGGATTACACCACTCTACCTGATCGATTTCATGCGCGCGCTCGGCCCCGACACCCATGTGATCGCGGTCTGCCAGCCCGCGCCGCTGGCGCTGGCCGCCACCGCCTATCTGGCCGAACACGACCCCAAGGCGCAGCCGCGCACGCTGACGCTGATCGGCGGCCCGATCGACCCCGACGCCGCCGCCGACCGACGTGACCGACTTCGGCCGCCGCGTGACGATGGGCCAGCTGGAAGAACTGGCGATCCAGCGCGTCGGCTTCAAATATGCCGGCGCCGGCCGCATGGTCTATCCCGGCCTGCTGCAGCTTGCCGTCGTTCATCTCGATGAACGCCGATCACCACGCGCAGGCGTTCTCCGACCAGATCATCAGCGTCTCCAAGGGCGAGGCCGGCGATCACGACAAGCACAACCGGTTCTACGACGAGTATCTCGCCGTGATGGACATGACGGCCGAATTCTACCTGTCGACCGTCGATCGCATCTTCAAGATCGCGCGAGATCGCGCGCAACGAATTCACCGTCGACGGGCACAGCGCGTCGATATCGGCAAGATCACCGACGTCGCCGTCAAGATCGTCGAGGGCGAGAAGGACGATATCAGCGCGCCCGGCCAGTGCCTTGCGGCGCTCGACCTGCTGACCGGGCTGCCCGACGAGCAAGAAGGCCAGCCATCTGGAACCCGGTGCCGGGCCATTACGGCATCTTCGCGGGCAAGTCCTGGCGCAACAACATCCGGCCGCTGGTGCTGGACTTCATCGACGCCAACGTGGCGCCGACCAGGGAATCCTCGGCCCGCAAGGCCAAGCCTAGTACGCGAACGGTCGGAGGCGCGGAAAGCCAGCGGCGCATCAGAGCCGTCGTCAGATCGGGACGTTCAAGTGTCGGAAGATGGCCAGCTTCCGGTATGATTTCCAGCTGCGCGTTGCGGCATCAGATGGGCCATGAATTCGTGACGCCGCACCGGGCACAAAGCGTCGTGTTCGCCGCATAGGATCAGCGTCGGGGTCGAGGCCCGGCGCAGCGTTCCCTGCTGATCGGGACGGCGCTGCAACGCGCGGGACTGGCGCACGAAGACCTCCGGCCCCAGATCCAGCGCCATCTCCATCACGATGTTCAGCACCTCGACCCGGCGCGGGCCCGGCGCCAGGTACTTCGGCTTCATCTCGTCGCGCATGATCTCGGCCAGCCGGCCGGTCTTCGCACCCGACGATCTGCGGTTCGCGCGCCGCGGCGACGTTGGGCAGTTCGGCCTGGCAATTGGTATCCAGCAGGGCCAGCCGCGCGACGCGATCCGGCGCACGGCGCAGCACTTCCATGGCGACGATGCCACCCATCGACAGGCCTGCCAGGGCAAAGGTCTCGGGCGCCGCCGCCAGCACGGTCCTCGCCATCTCCTCGACGGTTTCGTCCCGGGTCAGCGGCATGACCTGCACTGGCGTGTCCGCCGACAGCGCGACGATCTGCGGCAGGAACAGGCGCGCATCGCACATCAGGCCGGGAAGCAGGACAAGGGGAAGGGGGCTGGTCATGGCTGGGCAGGGACGCTCATGTTCCGGGGCTCGTTGCTGGTGCGGGTCTGATGGTTTTCTAACCCGCCGTCCAGCCACCATCGACCAGCAGCGCGGTCCCGGTCACCAGCGCCGAGCGCATCCGAGGCCAGGAACAGCACCGGCCCCATGATATCCTCGACCGCGCCGACCCGGGGCAGCTTGATCTTGGATTTCGACCCAGGCAAGCTTTTCCGGGTCCTGAAAGGTCGGTTCGGTCAGCGGCGTGCGGATGAAGGTCGGGCACAGGGTGTTGACCCGGATGTTCTTCGGCCCCCATTCGATCGCCATCGCCTTGGTCATGCCCTCGACGGCGAACTTGCTGCCGCAATAGACCGCGCGGTCGATGCCGCCGACATGGCCCATCTGGCTGGATATCTGGATGATCGAGCCGCCGTTCTGCCATGCCGCGCGCCGCCTCTTGCGCCAGGAAATAGGCGGCCCGGATGTTGACCTGCATCACCGCGTCGAAATCCTCGGGCGTGGTGTCCAGCGCCGGGCCGTGGCGCGCCAGCCCGGCCGAATTCACCAGGATGTCGAACGGCCCATGATCGGCGAAATACGCCCGCACCGCGTCGATATCGGTCACGTCCAGCGGCTGCGCCCTGCGCCGACATCCCCGCCGCGCGCATCTCGGCGACGGCGCGGTCCAGTTCGCCCTGCCGCGCGCCGCGATCACCACATCCGCCCCCGCCGCCGCCAGCGCACAGGCCGCCGCCTGCCCGATGCCCGCGCGAGCCGCCGGTGACCAGGGCGCGCTTGCCGTCAAGGCGGAAGGACGGGGTCTGGGGCAGGGTCATGCTGGCGTCTCCGGGAATGGCGGGATAGGCGATGCCGCGGAACGGCGGGAAATCGGCATAGCGGGTGTGCCGCTCGGGGTCGGGGGTCAGGCCGCGGTCGGCACAGCCGCCCCATCGGGCGGATATAGCTGAGGATGCGCGTGTTCAGGCTCTTCGCGCCAGCCAAGGTTGAAGGCGGCGTTCTTCGGGAAAGAACCAGATGTCGTGGAACGTCAGGTGATCGTAGAGCCACCAAGCGAGGTCGCGCCAGTCTCGGCCCCGGTTGTACTGCGGCGGCGAACCACGGGATCGCCACCGAAACGCAGGCTCCCATGCGGCCTTCCGCGTCGCGCTGGTCCCAGATGCGGCTGGCCGCGTTCTTTTCGTTCTGCGAACATTTCTGCGGCCGCACCTGATTGGCCCCGAAATCGTTCAGCGACGGCGAGCGATAGCCCGAGCGGATGTCGATCGGCCCGAAGGTCTCGACCAGTGGGTCCAGCAGGTCGGTCGCCAGCCGGGTTCCGGCAGCGATCATCAGGTCGGGGTCGTCGGGAATGTTGGGCTTTGCGTGGAAATTGCCGATCTCGGAATAGAGGAAATTGCGCAGCGCGAAATGCCGCGACAGCCGCACCCGCCCCAGGTCTTCCAGCGCGGTGTAGCTGCGCGGGCGTCTCAATAGCCGGTCCAGCGGAATTCGCCGTTCGGCCCCAAGGCCGAGAACGGATTGTGCGCGATCTCCCAGACATGGCCATCCGGATCTGCGAAATAGGCGATATGCCCGCCCCAGAACACGTCATGCGGCGGCTTGATGATCTTCGCGCCGGCGCTTTCGGCGCGCGCCACCAGCGGCGCCACATCCTCCCTGGCAGGCACATTATGGGCCAGCGTGATGCCCGAGAACCCGCCGACATCGCCCTCTGCCAGCCCCATGTCCCGCGCCAGATCGGCCTTCGGATAAAGCCCCAGCGTCTGCCCGATCAGGTCGAAGGCGATCACCCCGTCCGGGCTGTCGACGCGCTGCCAGCCCAGCGCCTCGTAGAATGCCGCCGCCCGCTCGATGTCGGAAACGCCCAGCGTGATCAGGCTAATACGTTGCTCCATGATGCCCTCTCAGACCCGTTCCAGCACGTCTTCGACCGTCGCCTCGATCAGCGCCAGCGCCTCGGGCGTCGAAAACCGGTGATCCGCGCCCTTGACCAGCGTCAGCCGGATATCGTCGCCGCTGGCGTGATCCAGCAGTCGCAACGCCACCGAAGGCTCGACATCGGCGTCCTCGGTGCCTTGCAGGAACCGCACCGGAAACCCCAGCCGCAGCGGCGACCGCAGCACCAGGTTCTTGCGGCCGTCCTCGATCAGGCGGCGCGTGATGACGTAGGGCTCGTCGGAATAGTCCGACGGCAGCGCGACGCGCCCGGTGTCGGCCATCTCTTCGCGCTGCGCCGCGTCGAACCCGGCCCACATGCTGTCTTCGGTGAAATCGGGCGCCGCCGCGATCCCGACAAGGCCTGCGATCTTGTCGGGCAGCCGCCGGATCAGCAGCAGCGCGATCCAGCCGCCCATGCTCGATCCGACCAGCACCGCCGGCCCCTGCACCAGCCCGACGATGGCGGCATAGGCGTCCTCGGCCCAGTCCCCTATGCAGCCGTCAAGGAAGTCGCCCGACGAGGCCCCGTGGCCGGAATAATCCAGCCGCAGGAAGCCCTGCCCGCGTGCTTTCGCCCAGGCTTCCAGGTACAATGCCTTGGTGCCCTCCATGTCGGACCGGAAGCCTCCCAGGAACACCACCACCGGCGATCTGCCGGGCGTCAGGCGATAGGCGATCCGGCGGCCCTGCGCGGTTTTCAGGTAGGCAGGCTTTGGCATGGGTGTCTCCTTGCTGCGGCTCCAAGACTGCACGTTTCGGCCCGCCTGCAAAAGCCCCGAATGGCCGCGCTTGACAATATCCGGCGCCCGCGCCAGTTAAGCCCCACATACCCGCAACCGGGCGTTCCGTAGGCGCCAAACCGACGAGGAGGCCGCCACATGGCCCAGATCTCCCTGACCTTTCCCGATGGCAATGCGCGCGACTTCGACGCCGGCGATCACCCCTGCCGAGGTGGCCGCAAAGCATCTCCAAGTCGCTGGCGAAAAAGGCCATCTCGGCCACCGTCAACGGCAAGCACTGGGATCTGCAATGGCCGATCGAGCAGGATGCCGCGATCGCCATCAACACCATGGCCGACGACGCGCCCGGCGCTGGAACTGATCCGCCACGACCTGGCGCACATCATGGCCCGCGCGGTGCAGGAGCTCTGGCCCGACGTCAAGGTCACCATCGGCCCGGTGATCGAGAACGGCTGGTATTACGATTTCGACCGCGCAGAGCCGTTCACGCCCGAAGACCTCGGCGCCGATCGAAAAGAAGATGCACGAGATCATCACCAAGCGCGATCCGGTCACCACCGAGGTCTGGGACCGCGACCGCGCGATCAAGCACTACGAGGCGACCAACGAGCCCTACAAGGTCGAGCTGATCGAGGCCATTCCCGGCGACGAGCCGCTGCGCATGTACTGGCACGGCCACTGGCAGGATCTGTGCCGCGGCCCGCATCTGCAGCACACCGGCCAGGTGCCGGCGGATGCCTTCAAGCTGATGAACGTCGCCGGCGCCTATTGGCGCGGCGACAGCGACCGCGCGATGCTGCAACGCATCTACGGCGTCGCCTTCCGGAACCGCGACGAGCTGAAAGCCCACCTGCACATGCTGGAAGAGGCCGCCAAGCGCGACCACCGCAAGCTGGGCCGCGAGATGGACCTGTTCCACATGCAGGAAGAGGCGCCGGGCCAGGTGTTCTGGCATCCGCAACGGCTGGACGATCTACACCACGCTGCAGGACTACATGCGCCGCAAGCAGCGCGCCGGCGGCTATGTCGAGGTCAACACGCCGCAGGTCGTGGACCGCAAGCTGTGGGAGGAATCCGGCCACTGGGACAAGTACCAGGAGCATATGTTCATCGTCGAGGTCGACGAGGAACACGCCCGCGAAAAGACCGTCAACGCGCTGAAGCCGATGAACTGCCCCTGCCATGTGCAGATCTACAATCAGGGCTGAAATGCTACCGCGACCTGCCGCTGCGCATGGCCGAATTCGGCTCGTGCAACCGCTACGAACCCTCGCGGCGCGCTGCACGGCATCATGCGGGTGCGCGGCTTTACCCAGGACGACGCGCATATCTTCTGCCGCGAGGACCAGATCGAGGAGGAATGCGCGCAATTCATCGACTTCCTGTCGTCGCGTCTACAGCGATCTCGGTTTCGACAACTTCGAGATCATGTTCGCCACCCGCCCCGAAAAGCGCGTCGGCATCCGAGGAAAGCTGGGACAAGATGGAGGCCGCGCTGGAGAACGCGATCAAGACGGTCGGCCATCCCTACACGCTCGATCCGGGCGAAGGCGCGTTCTATGGCCCGAAGCTGGATTTCAAGCTGACCGACGCCATCGGGCGGGACTGGCAATGCGGCACCTTCCAGGTCGATCCGAACCTGCCCGAACGGCTGGATGCGACCTATATCGGCGAGGACGGCGCCAAGCACCGCCCCTACATGCTGCACCGCGCCTGTCTGGGCAGCTTCGAACGCTTCATCGGCATCCTGATCGAGAACTACGCCGGCAAGCTGCCGTTCTGGCTGGCGCCGCGTCAGGTCGTCGTCGCCTCGATCGTGTCGGATGCGGATGACTACGTGACACGAGGTCGTGGCGCGACTGACGCGCCGCGGGCATCCGGGCCGAGGCCGACATCCGCAACGAAAAGATCAACTACAAGGTCCGCGAACATTCGGTCGGCAAGGTGCCGGTGATTCTGGCCGTCGGCACGCAAGAGGTCGAGGATCGCAGTGTGTCCGTGCGCCGTCTGGGCGAGAAACAGACCTCGGTCGTCAGCCTTGACGAGATATCTGGCCGCAGCTTGCGCGCCGAGGCGACGCCACCCGACCTGATCGTAACAGTCCAGCTAGAACAGCGGCTAAGGCGTTCCCGCACGGTGCAACCCTTCGTTTCTTCCGTTTCAGTCTGCATGCAAGATTTTCGTTTGTTTCAATTTCTCACAGCGCACGTAGGCACACGCGCGTGTGATTAGCCATGTGAGCGGTCGGCTCGGCTTAGGTGTCTGTCATCGCGACTATCGCGAGACAAAATCGCAAACAACCGGAGGAATATCCGCATGTCCACACCCGTCAAAACCCTCGCCGTCGCCGGCGCCGTCGCCGCCGCCCTCGTCGGCGCACACGACCACCGCCGCCAACGCGCAGGCCAAGGAAAAGTGCTACGGCGTCGCCTCGCCGGCAAGAACGACTGCGCCGCCGGCCCCGGCACCACCTGCGCCGGCACCTCGAGCGTCGACTACCAGGGCAACGCCTGGACCCTGGTCGATGCCGGCACCTGCACCGAGATCGAACTGCCCGCCATGGCCGACGGCACCGAGCGCAAGGGCTCGCTGGAAGCGCTGGAGCGCGACCTGCCCGGCGTAAGACGCCGCCGAAACCGACGTGGTAGGATCGGGGGTTAAACCCATCCTACCGACACGGCTATCGGAGCCCGTCATGCTGGACGTCACCGCACATCGCTTCGATCGGCTGCCCGACGCGCCCGGCGTCGGCTACAAGCCGCAGCATTTCGACGACATTCTGGCCGATCCCGGCCCGCGTCGCCTGGCTGGAAATCCATGCCGAGAACTACATGGGCGACGGCGGCCGCCCGCTGGCGCAGCTGCGCCACCTGGCCGAGCGCTTTCCGATCTCGGTGCATGGCGTCGGCCTGTCGATCGGCGGCGAGGCGCCGCTGGACCCCGACCATCTGGCGCGGCTGAAGCACCTGGTCGGCTGGCTGAAACCCGCCAGCTTTTCCGAACATCTCGCCTGGTCCACCCATGACAGCCATTTCCTCAACGATCTGCTGCCCCTGCCCTACACCGCCGCGACGCTGACCCGCGTCTGCCGATCACATCGACCAGGTGCAGGACGCGGTCGGTCGCCGGATGCTGCTGGAAAACCCCTCGACCTACCTCGCCTTCGCCGAAAACGACATGGCCGAGATCGATTTCCTGGCCGAAATCGCGCGCCGCACCGGCTGCGGCCTGCTGCTGGACGTCAACAATGTCTTCGTCTCCGCCACCAACCAGCGCACCGACCCGAGGTCCTACATCGACGCCTTCCCGCTGCACGAGGTCGGCGAGATCCACCTTGGCGGCCATGACGAGGATGCCGACGAACACCGGCGCGCCGCTGCTGATCGACAGCCACGGGCACCCGTGGTCGATCCGGTCTGGGCGCTTTACCGGCACACGATCACCGTTGGCGGCCCACGCCCGACCGCTGATCGAATGGGACAACGACGTGCCCGACTGGCCGACCTTGCGCGCCGAGGCGGACCGCGCGGCGCCGATCCTGGCCAGCGTGGCCGCATGACCGTGGCGCAATCCGAATTTCGTGCGGGCGCTGCTGGACCCGTCGCGGCCGGTGCCCGACGGGTCTGACCAATCCCGACGGGGTCGCCGCCGACCAAACGCTTCGATGTCTATCGCAACAACGTCGCCGTCAGCCTGACCGAGGCGCTGGAAACCGCGTTTCCCGTGCTGCGCAAGCTGCTGGGCGAGGCGAATTTCAAGGTGATGGCCGGGGTCTACCTGCGCGCCCATCCCCCGGCGTCTGCGCTGATGATGTTCTACGGGGCAGAGATGCCGGGCTTTCTGGCAACCTTCGCGCCGGTGGCCAAGCTGCCCTACCTGCCCGACGTCGCGCGGCTGGAACTGGCGCTGCGCGAAAGCTATCACGCCGCCGACGCCCCGGCACTTGACCCCAGAGCGTTCGAAACCCTGCCCCCCGACCGGCTGATGGCCGCCCGCGTCTCGCTGGCCCCGGCCCTGCGCCTTGTCCGCTCGCGCTGGCCGATCCACGCCATTTGGCGGCGCAACATGGAGGACGGCCCGAAGCCAGGCCAAGCGGGCGAGAACGTGCTCATCACCCGGCCCGATTACGACCCGGTGATGACCACGCTGCCGCCCGGCGGCGGTGCGTTCATGGCGGCGCTGATCATCGGTCAACCGTTCGGCGCGGCGCTGGACAAGGCCACGGAACCGGTGCCCGATTTCGACCTGTCCGCGATGCTGGGGATCCTGTTTGCCGGCAGTGCGATCATTGAGCTGAAAGAGGATTGAGACATGAACGCGCTGATTTCCCTGCATTCCGCCGTCTTCGAGCGCATCGAACGCCTGTCGCCCGTGGTGCTGCCGACACTGGCGCGGCTGGTGTTCGCGGGCACCTTGCTGATGTATTTCTGGTCCTCGGCGATGACCAAGCTGGGCGACGGCATCCTGGGCGTCCTGTCGCCCTCGACCGGGGCCTATGCCCAGATTTTTCCCAAGAAAGCCGAGGCCGTCCTTTATGATGTCACCCAGTTCGGCGCGATCGAAAAGCTGATCATCCTGGCGGGCACCTGGGCCGAATTCATCCTGCCGCTGCTGATCGTCCTCGGGCTGCTGACCCGGCTCGCCTCGCTGGGCATGATCGGCTTCGTCCTGGTGCAAAGCCTGACCGATATCTACGGCCACGGCGCCGACGCCAAGACCATCGGCACCTGGTTCGATGCCGCGTCCGACGCGCACATCATGGACCAGCGGGCGTTCTGGGTCTTCGTGCTGATCTACCTGGTGATGCGCGGCGCCGGGCCGTTGTCGCTGGACCGGCTGCTGGGCAATCGACACACCGCCTTGGCCTGACCGCACAGTCGTTCCTGATTTCAGGCCGCGTCCGGTTGCCGCGCCGCCAGCGCCAGCAGCCCGCCCAGCCCGCACATGGCGATCGGGAACATGGTGAAGGCCGAGAACCCGAACGCCCAGTACATCCCCGCCGCCGACGCCAGCATCAAGGCCCCACCGGCCTGGGCCTGCGACCGCGACATGGCACCGCCCGCGATGGCCAGCAGCGGCGACAGCAGGCTGACCGCCTGGATCAATGCCGCGTTGTCGACCTGGGTCGCGATATCCTCGATTTCCCCGAACCAGCGGATGAACTCGACATAGCCGAAGCTGAAAAAGCCGACGATCATGCCGATGATCCCGCCGATTATTCCCAAGGTCAGGGCCGCATTCCGCATCCGTCGCTCTCCGTTCTGCTGCACCCGCAGATAGGCATGAACGCGGGATGTGCCAAGATGGCATGTTCTCGCCCAAGGCGTGTGCGACGCGTCCCGAGGACCCGCCAGGCTGCATTAACCCTCTTGCATTTTTCTGGAATCCATTCATTTTTCCGCCCGTGACGATGGACTTTCTTCGACGACCGCCCTGTCAGGGGCAGCCTGATCACTACGAAAGACCCTGGCTGCACCAAACCGCCGCATATCCGCGGGCGGACCAAGACAAGGAGAGACGGAATGCCCACTGGCACCGTGAAATGGTTCAACACCACCAAAGGCTTCGGCTTCATCGCGCCCGACGACGGCGGCAAGGATGTCTTCGTGCATATCTCTGCAGTTGAACGGGCCGGGTTGACCGGGCTCGCCGACAACCAGAAAGTCAGCTACGAGCTACAGGCCGGCCGTGACGGACGGTCCTCGGCGGGCGACCTCAAGCCGCTCTGATCCCGCGCCTTTGCGGACCGGCGATAGCGGCCCTTCGGGGGCCGCTTTTTTGTTGTCAGGATCGGGTCAGTTGTGCCGCTTGCCGTAGTCGGTCGGAACCGCCCATTGGAAATCCTGGTAGCCGGTTCCGTGCTGGTACAGGTAAACCCGGACGTCATAGCCGTTGCCCCAGTTCCGGTAGAGCCCGGGCGTTCCCACCGTCGGCATATGGCGCGATGTCGGTGTCAGATATTTCGGGCCGGGATATGGCACCGGCTTCGGGCAGGTGATCGTCACATCCGCCCTTTGTGGCGTGCAGAACGCATGCGCTGTCGTGGCAATTCCTAATGCTGTTGCCCCAACGACCAACCCCATGGCAAGTCTCGTGAAGTCCATCGTCCATCCCCCCAGATGCTGCGATGAGTCAACTACTCATCCTTGCAGACTAAACCTTGGGTTGACGGCGTCAATTTCCATATTGGAAACAGTCTGTTTCCCGGAACCGGATGCGCCCGGCGGATGGGGTCCGACGGATCACGCGCAAACAAGGTAGATCGGCTGCTACTCGCGGTAGCCTTCGCCATATCCCTTGCCGGTCGCCACGTAGCCCCCGGAATGCGGCTTGTGCGCACGGCGCTTCGGATGGGTGTTCGACTGATAGCCGACGTGGGTCGGCCGGCCACAGCAGATCACACCGCCCATGACCACCGGCTGCAAACCCGCGGGGCAGTAGTTGAGCTTCGAGGGATAGGCCCAGACCGGCGACATCGAACTGGTGGCCGGCTGGGTCATGGGCTGGTCGGTCCAGGCCATCGCCGGGCCCGCGGCAAGGACACAGCCAATCGCGGCAAGACAAAGAATTCTTAAACGCATGAAAGTCTCCATTCTAGAAAGCCCGGCCCCCCAGGTGACGGCGCCGTTTTTAACACGAAGGCACCCCGCCACCGGGAAATCGCCACGGAAACAGTTTGTTTCGGGGAGGGAACGGGGCGAAATTCTGACAACTTAAGGGTGATTGTTTCCAAATAGCGAACGATCCCCGCGACGCGCTGGATTCTGCAACCCTCCAGGACACGACCACGTCTTTTCACAGACCCGTGTGGCACCTTCATTCAAGCGCTGATCCGGGGCAGACTGGACCTGTCTTGGGACGCCAGAAGGATGACACCATGAATACGACCCGACGCGCTTTGCTTGGCCTGATCGCCCTGCCCCCGGTTCTGGGCCTGACTGGCCTTCCCGCCTTTGCCGCTGAACCCGAAACCTTCGCCATAGATGGGTTGGCCATCCGCGGCATTGATCCGGTCGGCTATTTCCAGCTGTCCCGCCCGGTCCCCGGCAGCCCCGGCCACTCCGTGATCTACCGTGGCGCCGAATGGCGTTTCGCCAGCGCCGACAACATGGCGACCTTCGAATCCGACCCCGCGCGATACGGCGCCCAGTTCGGCGGCTACTGCGCCTATGCCGCCTCGAAAGGCTATCTCGCCCCGACGGTCCCAGAGGCCTGGACCGTCCACGAAGACCACCTCTACCTCAACGCCAACCTGCGGGCGCGCGAGCTTTGGCTTCAGGACATTCCCGGAAACATCGCCAAGGGACGCGCCAACTGGCCCGGCATCCTGGGCTAGCGCTTCTTGTCAGGTCATCCCGGCTCTGCTAGCCGGACCCGGACGGCCAAGCCAAGGAGAGACCCCGTGCCAGCGCGACCCGAAGGCAACGGCGTCATCTTCACCGCCACCGGCGACGCGAATTATGTCGCGCTGGCGCGGCGTGCCGCCGCGACGCTGCGCCGGCATAACCGCGACCTCGCCGTCGACCTTTTTACGGATCGTGAACAGGACCTGCCGGAATTCGACGAGGTGCATGTCCTGTCCGACAGCTGGTCACGCAGCCGGATCGACGCGATGCGCCTGTCGCGTTTCGACCGGACGCTGATGCTGGATTGCGACGTGGTTATCCTGGCCGATATTTCCGATATCTTCCAAGTCCTTGACCGGTTCGATATCGCGCTTGCCCACGACCAGGAGCGCAACAGCTTGAATGCCCAGAACCCCTGGCGAACCCCCCTGCCCAACGCCTTTCCGCAGTTCAACGGCGGGGTGATCGCTGTGCGCCGCAACGGCAAGATTCTGGAAATGCTGGGGAAATGGGCCGAAGCGGTGCGTGACCATGCCACGGGACGCGACCAGCAGGTGCTGCGCGAAGTGCTTTGGGAAAGCGACCTGCGCATCGCCACCCTGCCGCCCGAATACAACCTGATGGACATCGACCTGCTGCGTCACTGGTCGCCCAAGAAGACCGCGCCGCGGATCGTCCACCAGCCGCGGTTTCACGAACAGTTCGAACGGTTCGACACGGCGCCGGACCCGGTGGCCGAACGCGTCGGCGCCTGGACCGCCTCGCAAATCCCCGCAATGCTGGCCGCCGACCGCGACCTGGCCCGACGCGCGGGCCGCGAGACGGTCGAATCCCGCGCCGGGATCACCACCCGGGGCGCCGCCGTCCTGCGGCAGGCCTGGCGGCGGCTTTTCGGCTAGCCCAGAAGCGCCGCCTGCACCTCGTCATCCCAGCCAAGATAGAACCGATCCTCGTGCCGGATCACTGGGCGCTTCATCAGGGTCGGATGCGCGGCAAGTTGGGCGTCGGCCTCGGAATGCTTCATCCAGTCCGACAGTCCGCGCCAGGTGGTGGATTTCGTGTTGACCAGGTTGGTGCCGAGCTCGGCGATCAGCCCGGCCCATTCGGCCTCGCTCAACGGCTCGGCCCGGATATCGCGGAATGTCACGTCGCGGCCCGCGCCCTCCAGCGCCTTCAGCGCCTTCTTGCAGGTGTCGCAGGTCGGGATGCCGTAAAGGATCATGGGGGTCTTCCGCTGTTGGGTCCGGCGCAACCTAGCGGGTCCGGCGCGCCGGCGGAAGGGCGTCCGGGCCCGTCGAACCGGTATCGGCACTCTGCCGGTATGGAATACCTGCCTTGCGTGTTTATCGACATTTCCAGCACTCTATGGTAGAGTGCCCGCCTATTTGATCCAAAGGAGTATTTTCATGAGAATCCTGTCCACGGCCCTTGCCGCCCTGCTCGCCATCGCTCCCGCATCCCAGGTCACCGCCCAGAACGTCTCGCATTCCGCGCTGCACGGCGAGGCGCACGAGACCATGGCGGGCGCCATGGATCGCATCATCGGCGACATCAACGAGTCCGACGACCGGCTGATCATCATCCGCCGGTTCATCTGCCCGCATGTGGTGATGGTGCTGGCCGGGCTTGGCAGCGGCGCCATCAGCCCCGACGACGGCCCGCGCCAGATCGCCAACGCAATCATGGTCGACGAGGCCGAGATGATGCAGTCGTCGCTGGTGCCCGGCGGCGGCAACTTCATCGACTTCGCCAAGGGCGGCGATGTCAGCGTTCAGTTCGAAGCCGGCAAGATGGGCAAGGACGGGCTGGTGCAGATGGTCAAACTGGGCATGGAAAGCATGCGCTAACGGTCCTCCCGGACCAGGTACCTCCCGTGAACTCGAACCCCGGCGCGCACTCCCGTGTCGGGGTCTTTTTCTGGCGGTCTCAGGGCAGCGTGACCTCGCCGGTGACCATGTTGGTATACTTGTCCATCGCGTCTGTGCCGGCGTCGAAGGTGCCGCCGCCCGAGGCGCCCATCCACTTGCCGGTGCCGCCCATCACCATCCAGTCGCCGGTGGTGCGGCCCTCGGCGGTCATCCCCGAGGCGGTCCATTTCATCACCACCGTGTCGCCGCCCGCGTCGGTGTAATGGCACAGCCCGTCGCCCGAGACCGCGCCCTTGTCGATCATGATATCGCCAAAGCACGGGCCGGTGACGCTGGCCAGCGGGTTGTCGGGGTTCTCGCTGTCGAAGCCGTCGTACATGGTGTGGGCCTGGACCACGATCAGGTCCTCGCTGAGCGGCATCGGGGTCGACATCGACTTGCCGTGGCCGGTGCCGTTGGCGTTGTAGGTTTCGGCCCAGCCGGCGGTGTCGAGGGCGGGCAGCGGCGGCGGCGAAAGCGTGATCGTTGCATGGAAATGTCCCCTGTTGTGCAAATGAGGTCGCGCCGGCTGGGTCCGGCGCGATGGGTCAGGATAGCACGGCGACGCTATTTCGCGAAATTTCGCGGCGGGGTTGCGGATGGTGGGTTGGAAACCCACCCTACGACGTTTCTCCCGGCCGCAAGGCCGGATCGCGTCCGCCCCGGGACGGACGCGATCCTAAGTGCGTGACGGTAGTGCGGGTGGGCGGTGCGTGCTTGAACGAATTTCAAACGGGTACCGCGACTAATTAACCCTTCCATCCTAATTTATTGGGAAATTCTTACCTCGTCTGTAGGCTGCGTATCGCTTGGACCTTCCTTCAACCGCTTCGATCACATCTGCGGATACCATATCCTGAAACACCCGTTTCATTCTGTTGGCATCATTGATCACGCAAAGCTCCCGACCCATTCCGTTGTTGATTTCATCATTTCCCCTCAGATATTCAATAATCATTTCCTCGGCTGATCCCAGTCTTTCATGCCTCAAGGAAACAATTAGACTTAGCTCGTTCTGTTCAATCAGAGGTTCTTTTAGCCGCAGCTCGCGCATGGCTTGGAACGTAGAGTTCAAACCCTCTCCAACGTCCTTGTTTGGGGGGTTTTTGAATTTATTTATGATTCGAACGATTTTATTGTTTCTAATTGACCTAGATTTTAAGATATTTTTTACTGTTACGTGTCCAAGAAGAACACCCGGGCTTTCAATCTCAATTCTATTGTCAAAAATTCGTATATGTACGCAATCATCGATACTATAATCGCGATGCAGAACTGCATTTGCAATTACCTCGTGTAGAGCAACTTCAGGAAATTCAATTTTTTCCATACCAGTCGTACCAACAACAGGAATTGTACGTGCAATCGCTCGAACCCTCTCAACGGCATCATAAATCTGGCGATATCCATTTCCTTCGATGGTCTCAGGATCGCCATCAAGCGTTTCGCGTGTGCCTTCAATGTCAGTTGTTCGGTATCTGTAGATTTTGATCGACGCCTTTGGAAGTACTACCTGAGGCTCATCGGCAAAAAGCAGCACGCAGGCGACGCTTGGCTTCCCATTCTCGACGAGAAGTTGTTTCTCCAGCCAAGGAAGTGGTTCACTATTTGGAACAATTTCCAACAAAAAAGAGATTATTGTGTTTGAGTTCTCGACAATACTAATTGGGGCATTCACTAAGTTATCCTCATAAGACACAATGCCCTTATTTAATTTCAGCCTGTCAATATCTTCACTACTATTTACCTTATGATTTCGCGCCCCACGCCGGACATATATCTCCCCCTCAGGAGACTTGATGATTTCACGGTGCTTTTGAATTTCTACATGAAGAACAAGTCCGGGGTGATCAGGGTGGGTTAAGAAAGTGTACACGACCCCCGCGCCGAGCGGAAATTGTTCATCTAGTGCCTGTACGTGTCCATTCGCATCCTCTGGATCTGCGAATCCATCCCATGATTCGGGATTCACTTGATCCTCGATGCCAACAAATAATTCGCCTCCGTCAGCGTTCGCAAAGGCAATAAGCGTTTTTTTCAAACTTTTCGGTTTAATCAATTTTGACTTGAAATCTGAGAAGTGTCCTTCTGGCCGATCAAGAATTGCTTTTAGTTGAATATCTGTAATTGGTGTTATTTCCATGTTCTACTCTCTGAGTGCTTCCTCAAACTCCCGCCATTCCCCCTTGGACATGCCGGAAGTCTCCTGCGTCACCTGCCTCACCCTTGATCATCCGCTTCACGCAATCAATCGCCTTTGACGAGAGCGTGACGCCGCCCATCCGGTAATCCTCGAAGGCCGAGGAGGCCGCCGGCACCCAGTCGGCGACGACCGCGGCGATGGCCTCGGCGTAGACGCGGATTTCGTATTGGGCGTGGGCGTCGGCGCGCAGGCGCAGGAAGTGGAAGAGGTTGTGCAGGTCGACCTTCCAGTACCATTGCGTGTAGATGTTGGCGGGCAGGTTCATGCGGGCGAGTTCGCGGGCCAGGCCCTCTTGCCCGTCCTGGCGTCAGCATCGCCTCGTAGTTGTCATAGCGCGCGCCCGGCGTCGGACTTGAGGATTTCCAGCACGCGCTCGGCCTCGGCCCCCTCCAGCACCGCGCCGCGCCCCTGGTTGTTCACCGTGGATTGCGCGGCCAGCGCGTCGGGCGCGGGGATGTAGAATTCGCGGTCGAGGATCGAGTAGCGGGCGGAGTATTCGTTGACGTTGGCGGTGCGGTGGCGGATCCACTGGCGCGCGACGAAGACCGGCAGTTTGACGTGCAGCTTGATCTCGCACATCTCGAACGGGGTCGAGTGCCAGTGCCGCATCAGGTAGCGGATCAGGCCGTCGTCGTTCTGCACCGACTTGGTGCCCTTGCCATAGCGAGACCCGGGCGGCCTGGCAGATCGCCGCGTCGTCGCCCATGTAGTCGATGACCCGGACAAAGCCGTGGTCCAGCACCTGGTGCGCGGTATAAAGGTGCTTCTCCATCCCCGGCGCCACCGCGCGCAGCGTCGGTTGCGGGTTGGCGCGAAGGGCGTCGATTTCGGCCTGTTGCTCGGGCGACAGCGGCATGGGCGAATCCTTTTCAGCAGACAGCAGCGCGGGCATACTACATCTACGCGGGTCAAAGGAAACATCCGCGACATGCAGTAGGGTGCTGATTGCGGCAGTCACTGTGGCGTTATGTGCACGGGTCGCACTGGCGGGGGCGCGGGATCGTGCTAGGGTTTGCCCCGGAATAGAGAATTGGGAGGCACCGGCATGGGCATCGAATATCTGCACACGATGGTTCGCGTGAAGGATCTGGAAAAATCCAAGGCGTTCTACGAATTGCTGGGGCTCGAGGAGACCCGGCGGATCGAGAACCAGGGCGGTCGGTTCACGCTGGTCTTCATGTCGCCGCCGGGCCAGGAGAATGCCGCGGTCGAGCTGACCTAGAACTGGGACGGCGATGACGGTTTGCCCTCGGACAGCCGGCATTTCGGGCATCTGGCCTACCGGGTCGACGATATCTACGCGCTGTGCCAGCACCTTATGGACAATGGCGTAACGATCAACCGGCCGCCGCGCGACGGGCACATGGCGTTCGTGCGCTCGCCCGACAACATCTCGGTCGAACTGCTGCAGCGTGGCGACAACCTGGCCCCGGCAGGAGCCCTGGAAAAGCATGGAAAACACCGGCCATTGGTAAGGCTCGCGCTTCTTGCCCTGTTGATGGCGGGGCCGGCGCAGGGCGATTGCCGCCTGGCGCTGGCGCTGGCGCTGGACATCTCGTCCTCGGTCGATCCCGAAGAGGACCGGTTGCAGCGGCTGGGCCTGGCCAACGCGCTGATCGCGCCGGAAGTTCAGGCGGCGATCCTGTCGGACCCGGGGCAGACCGTGGCGCTGACCGTGTTCGAATGGTCGGGCCGCTACCAGCAGGACCGGACGCTGGGCTGGGTCGTGCTGTCCGGTCCCGGCGACATCCAGGACGCGGCCCGGGCGGTGCGCGACAGCAAGCGGCGTTATTCCGAGTTTCCGACGGCGCTTGGGTTTGCACTGGGTTATGCGGCGGGGGTGATGGCCGAGGCGCCGGACTGCCTGTTCCAGACGCTGGATGTCTCGGGCGACGGGGTGAACAACGACGGTTTCGCCCCGCGCCTGGCCTACCGGAATTTCCCGCTGGACGCGGTGACGGTGAACGGGCTGGCGATCGGCGGGCAGGACGATCAGCTTGCCCGCTACTACCGCGATGAGTTGATCAGGGGGCCGGGCGCCTTCGTCGAAGAGGCCGCGAGCTTCGAGGATTTTGAACGCGCCATGCGCCGCAAGCTGGTGCGCGAGCTTGAGACGCGCGCGATCGGGTCGCTGACACGACCCCGCGGCGCGAAGGCAGGACCTGGATGATCCGCCTGGCGCTTGGCGTTCTGCTTGGCCTGACCGGCGCCGCTTCGGGCCAGACCCAGTGCCGCCAGGCGCTGGCGCTGGGGCTGGACGTGTCGGGATCGGTGGATTCGATCGAGTACCGGCTGCAGCTGGACGGTCTGGCAGGGGCACTGCAGCGGTCGGAAGTGCAGGACGCGTTCCTGGCGTTTCCGGGCACGCCGGTGCGGCTTTATGTCTTCGAATGGTCCGGGGCCGCCAGCCAGTTCGTGCTGGCCCCCTGGACCGAGGTGAACAGCGCCGCCGACCTCGACCGGATCGCCGACGCCTTGCGCGCCACCGCCCGCCGCCCCGCCGAAACGCCGACCGCCATCGGCCAGGCGATGCTGCACGGGTCGCGGGCGCTGGCCCGGCAGCCGGGGTGCTGGCGACGCACGCTCGATCTGTCGGGCGACGGCAAGTCCAACGTCGGCCTGCGCCCGCGCGACCTGAAGGACGATCCGCGGCTGGAGGGCCTGACCATCAACGGCCTGGTGATCGGCGCGATGGGCGAGACGGTGGGCGACCGCCGGCAGGCCGAGATCGGCGACATCTGGGCCTATTACACCGTCGAGGTGATCCGGGGGCCGGAGGCCTTTGTCGAGGTGGCGGTGGGGTTCGCGGACTTTGAGAACGCCATGGCGCGCAAACTGCTGAAAGAATTGCAGACGATGGTTGTGGGAGGGGTGGCCCTGCCCTGATGGTGCGATCCGGCAGGGTGAGGAAGCGTGACGTCGGCTTGCCGGGACGAATCGGTCGTCCAACCCCTATGGCTGACTTAGATTCAAGGGGTCGCCATCGACGATACGCACATCGCCTCGGTTGCCGTCTGCATAGACAACGCTAAAGATTTCCGGGCTCTTTTGGATATAGGGTCCGCAGTGCTCGGGCAATGAGCCGAATTGAACGCAAACAACTGCTTCGTTGGACTTGATGCGGTAGCTACCTTCGTAGGCGACGTCGCTTTGGCCTATGACTACACCATCGCTGCGCCAAAGTTCGCAATATGCAACGCGATTATCATTCGCAGGGTATGTGCCACATTCCGTGACGTCTTTGGAATAAAGCTCTTCCAGTTCATCGCCCGTCATCACTTCTGCCGAAAGCGCAACAGGTGGCAGGACCATCACAGCAATGCCGAACGACATACCAGTCAGAAGTCTCGGCGACATGGGGCAGCTTCACCTTCAGCCAATCAAATTTGGGGGCGCATTTCGGCATTAGGGTAGCACAATTCTAAACCCAAGGCATGAAAGTCTGCGCGGAATAGGATATCAGTTGTCCGCAGTAGACTTATGGCGGGCATCTGAGGGGTCGGCCCGCCGTTGGCTGTGTACCCTAATAAATATACCTGATCTGATCTGCCCAATAGCGTTCGATCCGGCGCAGGGCTGTGTTGATCTCGTCGATACCGTTGGCGTCGATGACCGAGCGCGATTCCAGCCCCTCGGCGTGGCGCGCGAACAGCCCCTCGACCGTGGCCTTCACCTTGCGGCCCTTTTCGGTCAGCCGCACCCGGACCGAGCGGCGGTCCATCTCGCAGCGCTGGTGGTGCATGTAGCCGGTTTCGACCAGTTTCTTCAGGTTGTAGGAAACGTTCGAGCCCTGGTAATAGCCGCGGGTCTTCAACTCGCCCGCCGTCACCTCGTTGTCGCCGACGTTGAACAGCAGCAGCGCCTGGACCGAGTTGATCTCGAGTATCCCCAGACGCTCGAACTCGTCCTTGATGACATCCAGCAGCAACCTGTGCAGACGTTCGACCAGGGCCAGAGCCTCGAGGTACTGGGCCATGAACCCCTTGTCGGCGATCTTTCCGGTATCGCTGATCTGTGAATGCAAACTCATCCTGTTCTCCGCCGTTAGCTGCCTTGTCCCGTGACATAACGGGGGAAAGGCAAACATTCGGTTAAACGAAGGAACAGATTGGCAACTTCGGCACCCCGAAGTGCCGGTCAGCGGCCCCCGGCATGGGCCGAGATGTCGGCGATCAGCCCGGCGAACCGGGGCGGGGCAGCGCCCTGCCCAGTCACCCACTGATAGAGATCGTGATCGTTTTCCGACAGCAGGCTATCGTAAAGATCGAGCCCGTCTGGGTCCATCTGCGACAGGCGATCTGCCGCGTAAGCCGCCAGGATCAGGTCCATTTCCTTGATGCCCCGCCGCATCGACCGCATCAAGAGCCGCTTGCGCCGGGCTTCTGGCGGTTCACTCACACGGGCGCGTCCCGCAACGCGCGGCGCAGCCGCTTTTCCAGCCCGCCCAGCTTTTCGCCGGCCTGAGTGATGGTTCCCTTGATCTGTCGGATCTCGGCCAGCATCTCGCTGACATCGGGCGCGCCGACGACTGCGTCGGAGGGATCGCTGATGCCTTCGCCTTCGCCGTTCAGCAGCCACATCAACGAGACGTTCAGCACGCCGGCCAGCATGTTCAGCTTGTTGGCGCGCGGTTCGATCAGGTCGTCCTCCCAGCCCGCGACGGTGCGGCTGTTTGACGCCCAGCTTGCGCGCCAGGTCGGCCTGGCTGAGGCCGCGCGCATCGCGGGCGGCCGCGACGCGGTCGCCGAAGGTGGCGGATGCGTTCGAATACCAGCCGGTCGCGTCGGTGCTATCCGGTCTGCTCAGCGTGTCCTGCTCGGTCATTTATTCCTCACTCGTTTGAAACCTTGATCGCCTGGCGTTGCCACCCTAAGACATGGGCCCGACGTAGTCACACCGGAGACGACCATGTCTTTCCTGTCCGCGACACTGGCCCGCGTGAAACCCTCGCCGACCATCGCTGTGACGACAAAGGCCGCGGAACTGAAGGCCGCGGGCCGCGACGTGATCGGCCTTGGCGCGGGCGAGCCGGATTTCGACACGCCGCAGAACATCAAGGACGCCGCGATCGCCGCGATCGCCGCCGGCAAGACGAAGTATACCGCCGCCGACGGCATTCCAGAGCTGAAGCACGCGATCTGCGACAAGTTCAAGCGCGAGAACGGGCTGGACTATCACGCCGGCGCAGATCTCCGTCGGCACCGGCGGCAAGCAGATCCTCTACAACGCGCTGATGGCGACGCTGAACCCCGGCGACGAGGTGGTGATCCCGGCGCCCTACTGGGTCAGCTACCCCGACATGGTGCTGCTGGCCGGCGGCACGCCGGTGGTCGCCGAGGCCAGCATCGCAGACCGGCTTCAAGCTGACCGCCGACCAGCTTGAGGCGGCGATCACGCCGAAGACCAAGTGGTTGATCTTCAACTCGCCGTCGAACCCGACCGGGGCCGGGTATACCCGCGACGAGCTGAAGGCGCTGACCGACGTGCTGCTGCGGCATCCGCATGTCTGGGTGATGACCGACGACATGTACGAGCATCTGGTGTTCGACGATTTCGAGTTCTGCACCCCGGCCCAGGTCGAACCGCAGCTTTATGACCGCACGCTGACCTGCAACGGCGTCTCCAAGGCCTATGCGATGACCGGCTGGCGGATCGGCTATGCCGGCGGGCCGGAGACGCTGATCGCGGCGATGCGCAAGATCCAGTCGCAATCGACCTCGAACCCCTGCACGATCAGCCAGTGGGCGGCGGTCGAGGCGCTGAACGGCCCGCAGGATTTCCTGGCCGAGAACAACAAGATCTTCGAGCGCCGCCGCGATCTGGTGGTGTCGATGCTGAACCAGGCGCCGGGCATCACCTGCCCGACGCCCGAGGGCGCGTTCTACGTCTACCCGTCGATCGCCGAGCTGCATCGGCAAGACCTCGGCCGGCGGCACGGTGATCAAGGATGACGAGGCCTTCGCCACGGCCCTGCTGGAAGAGACCGGCGTGGCGGTGGTCTTCGGCGCGGCCTTCGGGCTTTCGCCGAATTTCCGCGTCAGCTACGCTACGTCCGACGCGGCGCTGAACGAGGCCTGCACGCGGATCCGGCGGTTCTGCGCTGGGCTTGACAGTAGAGGATAGTCGATGTCTGCGGAACTGCCGGAATACTATTTCGGGTCCGCGAGAACGGCGCCTTCGTGTTCCGTGTCGACACCGAGAACCGGCAGCGCCGGATCGAGATGGACCAGATCGCCGTGGTCAACATCAAGAACGGCCAGATCAAGCCGCATGGCGACCGCGAGCTGACCGAGGCCGACATGGCGGCAGATCGAGCGCTGGATGGCCGAGCGCACGGCGATGCTGGCCCAGCGCGATATCGACGACATCCACCGGGCGGTGGATTACCTGAACCTGACGACGCATTGGGTGCAATTCCAACGCCACGGACGACGAGCTGGAGGACGTGACCGACCGGCTGCTGCTGGCGATGCACGATCTGCGCTCGGTTCTGGTGCGCAAGAAGGCCGACCGGCTGATGAAGGCGGCGCAAGACCGGGCGGCGGAGTAGGCCCTAGACGGTCCAGTCGAGACCGGAAAGCCAGTCCGCGACCGCCCTGACTGACTGCGTCCGGGCCTGGGCACGATGAGACAGCAGCCAGACGTCCCGCATGATCTCGGCGGGGCGCCCCGATGCGGCGAAGCGTTGCAGTCTTGTATCGCGCGCCGCGGCCGCGTCGGGTAGAAGGCTTTTGCCTAGCCCCGCCGCGACGGCCTCGGTCGCGGTTTCGGCGTCGCTGACCCGCAGGGCCGGGCCATCCGGATCGTCACGGCGTTGAGCGTCGGCCAGCCATCTGGCCGGCGGCAGGTGGGCATGGCCCTCGCCGAAGACGATCCAGCCAATGGCGGCGATCCGGTCCTGCGGCAGACCTGCCGGTGCGTAGATCGAGTATCGCAGCCGGCCCAGCTTTCGCGCCGTTACATCGTGCCCGCCGGTCTGCGGCCGGGCCAGCCGTAGCGCCAGGTCGGCCTCGCGCCGGGTCAGCATCAGATTGCGGCCATCGGCGATCAGTTCGACAGTCAGATGCGGATGTAGGGCCATGAGCCCGGGGAGTTGCGGCACCAGGATCCGGTTCACGACAATCGGTACCGCCGTCACTCTGACCGTGCCCAGCAGCATTCGTCTTTGCCGGCCCATTGTATCGCCCAGCGCGTCGATTTCGGCCTCGACCGCCTCGGCATGGCGGAGCGCGGCCTGCCCGGCCTCGGTAATCTCGGCGCTGCGGGTCGCAGCGCCCTGCACCAGCGGCGCGCCCGTCACCCGCTCCAGCGCCCGCACCCGTCGCGCCACGGTGGTCTCGTTGACGCCCAGTGCCTTTGCCGCGGCGGCGAAAGAGCCGGCACGGTGCAACGCCAGCAGATATCTCAGGTCGTTCCAGTCGGCTTCCTGCATTTTTGCAGGTTATGGCTGCGATGCTACCTGTTCAATGGCCACCCGCGCCGGGTCATGCTGCGCTTGAGCGAGGCAAGCGGAGGCACGTCATGAAATTCGTGGTCCTGTTCGAGGACGACCCCAAGGCGGACCCGGACATCCGCCCCCGGCACATGGCCGCGCACCTGGCCTTTCTGGAACGCAACGGCGCGGTCGAGGCCGCCGGCCCGCTGACCGACGCGGGCGGCGCCCCGGCCGGTGGGCTTTGGGTGGTCGAGGCCGACACCGCGCAGGCGGTCGAGGACCTGGTGCACAACGATCCGTTCTGGCCGACCGGTCTGCGGCAAGGCGTGCGTATCCTGGCATGGACCCAGGTCTTCGCCGGCGGGAAACCCCGGATCAGGCCCGGCTGACCGGCAATCCCGGCTTAGACCGGGTGCGCCCGGCGCAGTTCGGCGCGCGCCCAGAACCGGGTCATCAGCAAAGCCGCGGCACAGGCCAGCCCGATCACCAGCCCCAGCCAGATGCCCGCCCCGCCCAGCCCCAGCGGAAACCCGAGGATGTAGCCCGCCGGCAGGCCGACGCCCCAATAGCTGATCGCGGCGTGGATCATCGGCACCCTTGTGTCGTGCAACCCGCGCAGGAGGCCCAGCGCCATGACCTGGCCCGCGTCGACGACCTGGAACAGCGCCGCCAGCGCCAGCAGGACGACGCCGATGGCGAGGATCTCGGGGCGCTGCGGGTCGGAGGGGTCGATGAACAGGCCGATCAGGATGTCCGGGATCGTCAGGAACAGCACCATGGTTACGGCGGCGAAGGCCATCGACAGGCCGATCGCCACCTTGGCCCCGTCGCGCAGGGCGCGGCCGTCGGCGCGGCCCACGGCATGGCCCGCGCGCACCGTCGCGGCCTGGCTGAGGCCGATGTGCACCATGAAGGTGATCGAGGCGAGCTGGATCGCGATGCCGTGGGCGGCCAGCGTGCGTTCGCCGATCCATCCCATCATCAGCGCCGAGGCGGCGAACAGCCCGCTTTCGGCCAGGTTGGTCAGACCGATGGGCCAGCCCAGCCGGAAGACATTGGCGAACGCCTCGGGGTCGGAGCGCCAGAGACGCTGGAACATGGCGTGCGCCGGCTCGACCCGGTTGATATAGAGGCCAAGTGCCAAGAGGCTGACGATCTGCATCAGGACGGTCGCGACGGCGGCACCGCGGATGCCCATCTCCGGCATTCCCAGATTGCCGAAGATCAGCGCGTAGTTGACCAGCGCGTTCAGCACCGCCGCGCCGATGGTGATCCACAGGACCGCCTGGGTGCGTTCCAGCGCGGCAAGGTAGTTCTTCAGCACCATGACCAGCAAGGCCGGGATCATGCCGATGGCGACGATGCGCAGATAGTCCTGCGCCAGCGCGGCGATGTCCGGCTGCTGGCCGATGGTCACCAGGATCGGTTCGGACCAGATCAGCGCCGGCATCACCGCCGCCCCGTAGAAGGTCGAAATCCACATCCCCATGCGCGTGACGCGGCGCATCTGGACCTCGTCCTTCTGCGCCACGGCGCTGGCGACCATCGGCAAGACGGCGAAGGCAAAGCCGCTGCCCACGATGAACAGCACGAAAAAGATCGACCAGGCCAGCGTGGCGGCGGCCAGCGCCTGCACGTCGTACCAGCCCAGCATCAGGTTGTCGGTCAGCCCCATCGCCATCTGCGCCAGGTGGCTGCCGATCAGCGGCAGGCCGAGCACGAGCACCGCTTGGGCGTGCTGGCGATATGTCGGGGGGGCGGTCATCGGCGAGCCTTAGTGCCGAATCCAAGGCGAGGCAAGGCAGCGCGGCGGGTCAAAATTCTCGGAAAAACTGTGCCGCAAGGTTCTTCGAATGTTCTTGGCCCGACCGATCGGCATGGAATAGTGGCAGGGGCCGGGACCGTGCCGCCCGCCCTACTTTCACCTATCTCGTGCTGATCTGCTGGACTGGCTGCCAGATAGTATCGGCGGCGCCGCCAATGGATATTCCGCGGGGTCGCCCCCCGTGCTGGTCTGGCACACGCGCCAACGCGCATCCCGTCGATCTGGACCGTCCCTGCACCCAATGAAGAGGTGGTCTGGGGGACCGGAAATGTCATGTGTCACGGCGGTTGTCAGCCCGCCGAGGAGCGCTCGGGGCGAAGGTATAAACGAGGCAGGTTTCGGGAGTTCGAACCGGGCGAACGGTGCCGTAAGCCGGGCTTAATCCCGGCTTACCCGTCCAGGTGGTCGCGCCAGCTGTGCTTCGGCGCAAAGCCAAGCATGCGCTTGGCCTTGTCGTTTGAATAGAAGGTCTCGCGCTCGGCCATCTCGCGGCGGATTTCGACACCGTCGTAGAACCTCTCGATCAGTTCCTGCGTGGCCAGGCCGACCGAATGGTCGTCATTGGAGACATTGAAGATTTGGTAGCCCAGCCCATCGGCTTGCAGGCAACAGTCGACCATCTGGCCCAGGTCGCGGGCGTCGATATAGGCGAAGAAATTGCGCCGCCGCAGCGCCGGGTCGGCCATGTAGGCCGGGAAATCGCGTTCATATTCGTGCGGCTCGATCACGTTGTTGATCCGCAGCCCGTAGATATCCGCGCCCGACCGCCGCTGAAAACTGCGGGCCGTGGCCTCGTTGCAGACCTTGGACATGGCATAGCTGTCCTCGGGCACGGTGGGGTGGTCTTCGTCCAGCGGCAGGTACTCGGGCTTGCGCACCCCGTCGGCAAAGCAGACGCCATAGGTGGTTTCCGACGAGGCGAAGATCACCTTGCGCACGCCCGCCTTCAGCGCCGCGTCGATGACGTTGTAGGTGCCCAGAACGTTGACCCGGTAGCATTCGTTGTCCGAGGTTTGCAGCAGCCGCGGGATGGCGGCGAAATGCACCACCGCGTCGTATCCGGGAATACCGGTGCCGGGCTCCATCTCGGCATAGTCAAGCCAGGCGCCCATGATGTCGTGCATCTGCCCGGCATCGGTGATGTCGGCGATACGGGTCGGCACGCCGTCCATGTCAAGCGGCGTACGGTCGACGTTCAGCACCTTGTGGCCCCGCTCAAGCAGGTAGGCGATGGCGTGGCGGCCGGCCTTGCCGGAGCCGCCGGTAAAGAGGATGCGCATGGGTCAGCTCCTTTCGGGTTTTCGGGCGACGAAGTCGATCAGCGCGGCGTTGCCGTTGTGACCCGGGCCCGCGTCGACGACCTCGTCATAATCTTCTTCGTGCAGGATGGCATAGTCGGGGAAGGCCTGCTGCAGCATCGGCAGGGTGTACATGTTCTCGGCATCGGGCGGGCCGCCGGTGCTGTAGCCGACCTGGCGCGGTGCGAAACCATGCAGCAGCAGCAGGCCGCCGGGCCGCAGGGCGGTGTCGAGACCGCGGAAAACGGCGCCGCGCAGGTCGGGACCGGCGAACTGGAAGAAGAGCGCCGCGATCACGTCGTATCGCGCGGCGGCCCAGTCCCATGTCTCGATATCGCTGACCTGAAAGTCGACCGTCGCGGCGCGTGCCGCGGCCAGAGCGCGGGCCTTTTCCAGCCCGCGTTCTGAATTATCGAAGGCAGTTACCGTCAGCCCCTGCTCCGCCAGCCAGACCGAATTGCGCCCCTCGCCATCGGCCACCGCCAGCGCCGTGCCATGGTTCGGCAGGCACGCGCTGTGTTTCAAGAGGAATGCAGCGGGGGCGGTGCCGAACAGGTAGTCGGACCGGTCAAAGCGGTCGTCCCACTTGTTGGAGTGCGGTGCGTCGGTCATGGCTGTCCTTTCCCGATACGTCGCAGCCTAGCAGCAGCGCGGCGGATGGAAAGGCCCCGGTCCAATGCACAAGTGCCGCGTGGGCGGATGAGGTGGGATTTGCGTATCTTGAATGAGAAGAGGCGGAGCTCGGCGGGGGTTTTCCTTGTCCCTGCCCTATGCAAGGCTCGCGCCGGAACGGAGGATCCTTCATGGCAATCAAGGCTTGTGTATTCGACGCCTATGGCACGCTGTTCGACGTGGCGGCGGCGGCGCGCGAGGCGTCGGCAGAGCCGGGGCGCGAGGCCCTGGCCGCCGTGTGGGCCACGGTGGCGCGGGACTGGCGGCTCAAGCAGTTGCAATACACCTGGCTGCGCGCGGTGGCCGGATGCGCATACCGATTTCTGGGAGGTGACGCAGAACGGGCTGGACTGGGCGTTGGAGGCATCGGGGCTGGACGATCCGGACCTGCGCGAGCGCTTGCTGGCGCTGTACTTCGAACTCAGCGCCTATCCGGAGGTGCCGAAGATGCTGGCGACACTGAAGGAGGACGGGTTCCAGACCGCGATCCTGTCGAACGGCGAGCCGAAGATGCTGGCGGGCGCGGTCGACAGCGCCGGTGTCGGCGGGTTTCTGGACGCGGTTCTGTCAGTTGAGGATGTCGGCGTCTTCAAGCCGCATGCCTCGGTTTACCAACTGGTCAACGACCGCTTCGGCGTCACCTCCGGACGAGGTGCTGTTCGTGTCGTCCAACGGCTGGGATGCGGCCTGCGCGGCGGGCTTTGGGTTCTACACGCGTCTGGGTCAACCGCGCGGGCGAACCGGTGGACCGGCTGCCCTGGAAACCGGCGCGGATACTTGTCGATCTGACGACAATTCCCGACATCGCAAAGGCGCTTTGATGACCCGGTTTCAAAGCTTCGATGGCACGACGCTGGCCTATACCGATGAGGGCGAGGGCCTGCCGGTGCTGTGCCTGGCCGGGCTGACGCGCAACGGCAGCGATTTCGACTATGTCGCGCCGCACATGGGCGACGTGCGCCTGATCCGGCTGGATTATCGCGGGCGCGGGCTGTCGGCCTGGGCCGATCCCGCGACCTATTCCTTTCCGGTCGAGGGCCGCGACGCGCTGATGCTGCTGGACCATCTGGGGCTGGACAAGGTGGCGATCCTGGGCACCTCGCGCGGCGGGCATCATCTCGATGTTGCTGGCGGCGACCGCGAAGGAGCGGCTGCTGGGGGTCTGCCTGAACGATATCGGGCCGGTGGTGGAGCCTGTCGGGCTGGAGGTGATCAAGGGTTATGTCGGCAAGCAGCCCGTCGTGAAGACCTATGAAGAGGCGGCGCTGGCGCGGGCGCGGCTGATGCCCGGCTTTGCCAATGTGCCCGCCGCGCGCTGGATGGAGGAGGTGCGCAGGCATCTGGTCGAAACCGACCACGGGCTGCGGATCAACTATGATCCCGATCTGGCGAAGATCTTCGACGGGCCGGTGGATGACACCGCGCCCAGCGATTTCTGGCCGTTCTTCGATGCCTTGGAAGGCTTGCCGCTGGCGCTGATCCGGGGGGCCAATTCGGATTTGCTGTCGCCCGAGACAGCCGCCGAAATGCGGCGCCGCCGCCCCGACATGATCTTTGCCGATGTGCCGGACCGCGCCCATGTGCCGTTCCTCGACGAGCCCGAAAGCGTCGCGGCAATCCGCGCTTGGCTGGAGAAAATGCGATGAACATCGAGATGATCGAGGCCGCCGGGGCGCGGCTGGCGGGGCATATCCGGCGCACGCCGATGCTGTCCTCGCCGTTCCTGGACGCAGATCGCCGGGCGGCGGGTGCTGGTCAAGGCGGAATGCCTGCAGCACACCGGCAGCTTCAAGGCGCGCGGCGGCTGGTCGGCGGTGTCTGCGCTGGAGCCCGATGTGCGGGCGCGCGGGGTGATCGCGTTTTCGTCGGGCAACCACGCGCAGGGCGTGGCGCGGGCGGCGCGGGAACATGGCGTGCCTGCGGTGATCATCATGCCTGCTGACGCGCCGAAGCAGAAGATCGACAACACCCGCTGCGCTGGGAGCCGAGGTGGTGCTGTATGACCGCGCTAATGAAGACCGCGATGCAATCGGCGCGCGGCTGTCGGCGGAACGCGGGCTGACGCTGATCAAGCCGTTCGACGAGCCGCAGGTGATCGCCGGGCAAGGCACCTGCGGGCTTGAGATCGCCGAACAGGCGGCGGAGGCGGGCGTAACCGAGGCCGATGTGCTGGTCTGCTGCGGCGGCGGCGGGCTGACCAGCGGCATCGCGCTGGCGCTGGAGGCGCGCGCGCCGGGCTTGCGGGTGCGCACGGTGGAACCCGAGGGCTTCGACGATGTGGCGCGCTCGCTGGCCTCGGGCGGCATCGAGCGCAACAACCGGCTGTCGGGCTCGATCTGCGACGCGATCATCACGCCCGCGCCGGGGCAGATCACCTTTCCGATCATGCACCGGCTGTGCGGCCCCGGCCTTGCGGTCAGCGAGGACGACTGCCTGCGCGCCATGGCGGCGGCCTTCAACCGGCTGAAGATCGTGATCGAGCCGGGCGGCGCTGTGGCGTTGGCGGCCGCGCTCTACCATCCGGAAACGGTGGACGGCGACACGGTGGTCGCGGTGGCCACCGGTGGCAATGTCGATGCGCAGATGTTCGCGCGGGCACTTGCGACATACGGAGACGCGCCGTGACCGATTTCACCATCGCCTCGTTCAACGTCAAGAACCTGATCGCGGCGGATCAGGAATACTACAGGTTCGAACGCTACACGCCCGAGGAACACGCCTGGAAAGAGGATTGGCTGGCCGACCAGCTTCTGGCCCTGTCCGCCGATATCGTCTGTTTCCAGGAGATCTTCGACGAGGCACCGCTGCGCGCGGTCATCGCAGAGACCGATGCGCGCGGCATCGAATTGAACGACGCCGCCCTGCCCGACCGCAAGAAGGGCTATGCCAAGAAGGCGATTTTCCGCAAGTTGGCGTTCAGGCCCTACGGCGACGCCGCTTTGGCCTTCGCGCCCAATGCGAATGACGGCGAACCGGGCCAGCGTCGACCCGGTGTCGCGATCCTGTCGCGGTTCGGGTTTCACGGGGACCCAGAGATCATTCAGGAGCTTGACCCGGCGGTCGGGATCCCGTTCCAGGAACTCGACGGGTCGGATGGCGGCATGTACCGGATCAGCCGCCTGTCGCGCCCGATCCTGAAGGCGCGCATCAAGGTGGGTGATCGCACGATCACGATCTTCAACTGCCACCTGAAATCGAAGCTGGGTGAATTCCTGCGCCCGCCGGGCGTGCCCTACGCGCCCGAGGCGGACCTTCTGAATTACGACGCCACCGGGCGCTCGCTGGGCAGCCTGCGCGCGGGGTTGCGCCGGATGGCCGAGGCCTGGGTGCTGCGCCAGCACATCGTCGAGGAACTGCTGAACGGCCATCCGGTGCTGGTGCTGGGCGATCTCAACGACGGCGAACACGCGGTATCGACCGAGATCATCACCGGCGAAGCGCCGTTCCGCAACTATGCCTGGATGCGGCGCCACGATGCCGAGCGGGCCGAACAGCGCTACAGCAAGCAAGAGGCCGAGCGCATCCTGGAAAGCATCGAGCGGGTGCGCCTGCATTCCGCCGAAAAGCTGTTCGTCCGCAAGTCGTTGCGCGACATGGTCTATACTGCAGCGTTCGGCGGCGTGTTCGAAAGCATCGACCAGATCCTGATGTCGCGACACTTCCACCCCGACCACGACCGCAAGATCGGCGAGATGCAGTATTTCAGTGTCCTGAACGATCACCTGACCGACGGATCGCACCCCGAAGCGCCCTATAACAAACTGGCCTCGGACCACGGACAGATCATGGCGCATTTCCGCCTGCACGGACGCCGAGAGGTAGGGAATACCGGAATTGCCGGGGTGCAGCGGGCGTGAGACGATGCGCGCATTGCCAACGACGCATTTCCGCACCCCGAGACCCGAGGTTCCCATGGCACTTATCGCCAGCAAACCGCTTTTCCTGATCCTTGTCTGCGCCATTGCCTACGGCCTGTCCGCCGTGGCCTTGAAGCAAGCCTCCGAGGCCCCCGGCCTCGCCCTATTTCTGGCCGTCGCCGCCTGCTTCGCGGTGGCAGCCGTCGCCGAGATCGCTGTGCTGCGCCAGCTTGACCTTGGCCTCGCCTACATCGCGATCATCGGCATGGAATCGGTGCTGGTGGTGACCTATGCGGTGATGATCGGTGAAGGCTTCGGCCCGCGCGAGGCGGTCGGCGCCGGCCTTGTGCTGACCGGCACCGCGCTGCTGAGCGCCTGACGCGCACCGGCTTCGCGTTGACGGGGCAAACCCGGCCTGCCACTCTGATCCGCAACGTGGCGTGTACGGGGGGAAAGCGCGATGCAGGTCGCTGATTTCGGCGAAGTTCAACTGAACTACCGCGAGGATGGCGACCCCGACGGCGCGCCGGTGGTCTTCGCCAATTCGCTGGGTACGGATTACCGCCTGTGGGACCAGCTTCTGCCGCTGCTGCCCCAGGGCCTGCGGATCATCCGCTACGACAAGCGCGGGCATGGCCTGTCGTCGTGCCCCGCTGCGCCCTATACGATGGGCGCGCTGATCACCGATGCCGAGCGGCTGCTTGATCATCTCAAGGTGCGCGACTGCCTGTTCGTGGGCCTGTCGATCGGCGGCATGATCGCGCAAGGCCTGGCGGTCAAGCGCATGGACCTCGTGCGCGCCATGGTGATCTCGAACACCGGCGCCAAGATCGGCACTGCCGCGATGTGGGAGGACCGCATCCAGGCGGTGCGGACCGGCGGTATCGAGGCGCTGGCCGACGCGGTGATGGAGCGGTGGTTTTCCAAAGGGTTCCGCGCCATGCCCTCGCTGGCCGCTTGGCGCAACATGCTGACCCGGACGCCCGCCGAGGGCTATATCGGGTGCAGCCAGGCGATATCGGGCACGGATTTCTATGCCTCCACCGCGACGCTGACCCTGCCAACGCTGGCCATCGCCGGGTCCGAGGACGGCTCGACCCCGCCGGACCTGGTGCGCGAAACCGCCGGGCTGATCACGGGATCGGACTTCCACCTGATCCGTGGCGCGGGCCACCTGCCCTGCGTCGAGAAGCCCGAGGAATTCGCCGTCGCGCTGCGCCAGTTCATGACCAAGATCGGGCATGTGAAGAAGGACACTCCATGACCACTCCCTGCATCATCTGCGTCGCGATAACCGGTTCCGTGCCTCGCAAAGAGAACAACCCCGCGGTGCCGATCACGGTGGAGGAACAGATCGAATCGACGCACGAGAGCTTCGAGGCTGGGGCCAGCATCGCACATTGCCACGTCCGGCTGGACGACGGCACGCCGACCTCGGACCCGGAGCGGTTCGCGCGGCTGAAGGAAGGAATCGAAAAGTACTGCCCCGGCATGATCGTACAACTGTCGACCGGCGGACGCTCTGGCGCCGGACCGGAGCGCGGCGGGATGCTGCCGCTGCGCCCCGACATGGCGTCGCTGTCGGTCGGGTCGAACAACTTCCCGACCCGCGTCTATGAGAACCCGCCCGACCTGGTCGACTGGCTGTCGAGCGAGATGCTGAAGTACGACGTCAAGCCCGAGATCGAGGCCTTCGACCTGTCGCACATCTTCCAGGCGGTGAAGATGGCGAATGACGGGCGGCTGAAGGCGCCACTTTATATCCAGTTCGTGATGAACGTGAAGAACGCCATGCCCGCCGACAAGGAGGTGTTCGATTTCTACTTGAAGACGGTGAACCGCATCGCCCCGGATGCGCAGTGGTGCGGCGCCGGCGTCGGACCGGCGCAGATCAAGGTCAACGAATGGTCGATCGCGGCGGGCGGTCACACCCGGACCGGGCTGGAGGACAACATGCGGCTAGATCGCGACACGCTGGCGCCGTCGAATGCGGCGCTGGTGCAAGCGGGCGGTGGCGCTGTGCGAGAAGTACGAGCGGCCGGTGGCAACCTGTGCCCAGGCGCGCGAAATCCTTGGCCTGCGCCCCGCCTGATGCCCGCAACCCCCTTCGACAGCGCCATCTTCCGCGATCTGTTCGGTGACGCCGAGATCGCCACGCTGTTCAGCGACAGCGCCGACATCCGCGCCATGCTGCTGGTCGAGGGGGCGCTGGCCAAGGCGCAAGGAAGCCTGGGAGTGATCCCCGAAACCGCCGCTGCCGCGATCCATCGCGCCAGCCTGGAAGTGCTGATCGACCCCGCCGCGCTGAGCGCCGCGACTGGCCAGAGCGCGGTGGTCGTGCCCGCGCTGGTCAAGGCGTTCCGGAACGGGATGCAGGCCCCCGAACACGCGCAATATGTGCATTGGGGCGCAACCAGCCAGGATATCATCGAAACCGGACAAATCCTGCGGCTGCGCCAGGTCCTGGTGCTGTTCGAGACCCGGATGCGCGCGGTGATCGGGCATTTGGGACGGCTGGCTGCGGAGCATGCCGAGATGGCGATGGCGGCGCGGACCTACGGGCAGGCGGCGACCCCCACCAGTTTCGGGGCGATTGCCGCCGGCTGGGGTCGTCCGCTGCTGCGCGTGCTGCTGGACATCGACCGGGTCCGCGATGCGCTATTGACGGTCAGCCTGTCCGGCGCGGCGGGAACCCTGTCGGCGATGGGGCCGAAGGGGCCGCAGGTCCGCGCCGAGATGGCACAGGCGCTGGGACTGGCCGACCCCGGTTCAAGCTGGCACAGCGAACGCGACCGGGTCACCGGCTTTGCCGCCTGGATGACGCAGGCGGCGGTGGCGCTTGGTAAGATCGGCGAGGACCTTTTGCTGCTGACGCAGTCCGGGATCGCCGAGGTGACGCTGGGTGCGACCGGCGAATCCTCGACCATGCCGCAGAAGGCGAACCCGGTGCAGCCCTCGCTGCTGGTGTCGCTTGCGCGACATACGGTGGCATTGAACGGCGCGGTCCAGGGCGCCGGGCTGCACCGGCAGCAGCGTGACGGGGCGGCGTGGTTCAACGAATGGTTGTCTCTGCCGCAAATGTGCCTCGGGCTGGGTCGCGGGCTTTCGGTCGCGACAGAGATGCTGGGCGAGTTGACGCCCGATGCCGACCGGATGCGTGCGGGGCTGGAGGCCGGGCTGGGGCTGATCCATGCCGAGGCGCTGAGCTTCGTCCTGGCCCGCCGGATGCCGCGCCCGCAGGCGCAGGACGAGGTCAAGACGCTGTGCAGAACCGCGCACAGCACCGGCCGGCCGCTGTCCGTTCTGGCGGCAGAGGCCTGGCCGGACCACGATTTCGGCGACCTGTTCCGGCCCGGCGGCGGGCTGGGCTGCGCCCCGGACGAGGCCCGCGCCTTCGCCGCCGCAGTCGCCGAAACCACGCCCTAGCGGTTTTGAAGGGGACCGCCCCGGCCACAACTTAGAGGGGAGATTCGCCGAGCCCGCGCGAATAATCGCAAAGAACTTGGAGAACGCGCGCACCTGCGGTTACGATCCCCGGAGTTTTGCACGAGTCACGCATGGCGTTCCGCCGAAATCGTGGCCGGTTTCTTATTGATCAAGGGAGATATTGAGATGGCCAGGATTAACGGCACCAGTGGAAATGACACCCTCATCGGCGGCGCGGGCGACGACGATATCCTCGGCAGGAGTGGTGACGATTTCCTGGACGGCGCAGGCGGCAACGACGAACTGAATGGCGGCAGCGGCAACGACGAGTTGGTCGGCGGGTCCGGCAATGACACCCTGGTTGGTGGCAGCAGCGACGACACGCTGGTGGGCGGCACCGGTAATGACGAGCTGGACGGCGGCAGCGGCGAGGATTCGCTGGACGGTGGCGAAGGCGAAGACACGCTCGACGGTGGCAGCGGCGACGACACCATGGACGGTGGCGAAGGCAACGACGCGATCGACGGCGGCGCGGGCGACGACCTGATTGCAGGCGGCGCGGGCGCCGACACCATCGACGGCGAAGCCGGCGCGGATTCCATCGACGGCGGCGCGGGCGACGACGAGATCCTCGGCGGCAGCGGCGACGATACCGTGGCCGGAGGCGAAGGCAACGATACGATCGACGGCGAATCCGGTGACGATACCGTGGTCTATTCCGGCTCGGTCGCCGATTTCGAATTCGCCACGTCTGGTGGCACGATCACCGTCACCGACCTGAACCCCGGCGATGGGGACGAGGGCAGCGATACGCTTGAAGATATCGAGTTCATCCAGTTCGACGACTACGTGCTTGATCTGACCGGCGGCAACAACGCTCCGATCAGCATCGTGCAGACGCAGACCGCGGACGAGGACAACGTACTGGGCTTCGCACTGAAGGTCGTGGATTTCGACGGCGACAGCGTGACGCTGGATGCGATTTCCGTGACCGGTGGCGGCAGCATATCCATCATCGGCGCGCCAAACCCCGCCTCGACCGGGCTGGGCGCGGCGCTGCTGTTCAATATCGAGTTCGATCCCGGCGGGTTCTACCAAAGCCTGGCGGCGGGGGAATCCGTGACCGAGACGGTCACGGTCACCACAACCGACAGCAACGGCGACAGCACGACCCAGACTTTCGACCTGGTCATCACCGGCGTCAACGACGCGCCCGTTGCGCTGGCGATCTCGGGCACGGTTGACGAGGACGGGCCGGCGGCGACGGTTGTCGCCGATTTCACCGATGTGGACGCTTCGGACACCCATACGTTTTCGGTCGATACGACCGGCACGATGGGAAGCGTCACCGAGAACGGCGACGGCACCTTCACCTACGATCCCAGCGGCGCGTTCGAGGTGCTGGGCCTGGGCGAAACCGCGATCGACACCTTCACCTACACGGTGGATGACGGCAACGGCGGGGTCTCGACCGAGACGGTGACGATCACGATCACCGGGCAGAACGACGCGCCGGTGGCACAGGCGCTCTCGGGCGCGGTCAACGAGGACGGCCCGGGGACGACGGTGACCGCAAGCTTTACCGACGTGGATGCCTCGGACACCCACACCTTTTCGGTCGATACCACCGGCACGATGGGAAGCGTCGTCAACAACGGCGACGGCACGTTCAGCTATGACCCGAGCGGCCAGTTCGAGGCGCTGGGCCTGGGCGAAACCGCGACCGACACCTTCACCTACACGGTGGATGACGGAAACGGCGGCACCTCGACCGAGACCGTGACGATCACGATCAACGGCCAGAACGATGCGCCGGAGGCACAGGAGGGGGCCGCGATCGTGGCGGACGAGGCCAACGGCCTGGTCACCATCGACCTTGCCGATTACGTCAATGATCCCGACGCCAACGACACGCTGACCTTCTCTGGCGTTTCGATCGGGCGCGGGCTGGTGCCGTTCACCCGCAACGGCAGCATCATCACCTTCAACCCCGCGCTGCTGGGCCTGAACGACGGTCAGTCGCTGGAAACGGCGATCACCTTCACGGTCACCGACCAGAACGGCGCCGGTGATGCCGGCGTGATCGACCTGACTGTGAACGGGGCCGACGATCCCGGTCCGGGCAGCAACACCGCCCCGGTGGCCGGCGACCTGGCGATTGCCGCGGACGAGGCCGACGGCCTGATCACCGTCGACCTTGCGCCCTACATCTCGGACCCCGACGGCGACATGCCGGTGGTGGTGGCCCTGACGGTTGACGGCACCGAGGTGACGTTCACGCTGGACGGCACGCAAATCACCTTCGATCCGGTCCAGTTCGGGCTGGACGAGGGCGAGCAGGTCGTCTTTTCGCTGAGCTATGTCATCGACGACGGCTCGGGGGCGGCGAACAGTTCCGCCACCGGCACGATCACCCTGACGCTGGACGGCGCCGAGGACGTGGGCGAGCCGCCCGACAACACCGCGCCCACCGCAAACAACGTGGTTCTTGAAGCGGACGAGGAAGATGGCAACGTGGTCATCGACCTGAATGCCGAGGTCGGCGATCTGGATGGCGACAGCCTGATCATCACCCGGGTCGTGACCGTGGGTGGCTTCCCGGTCGACTTCACGCTGGAAAGCGGCATCCTGACCATCGACACGGCATCGCTGGGGCTGAGCGACGACGAGACCCAGACCTTCACCTTCGAATACGAGGTCGAGGATGACAGCGGCCAGACCAACAATACGACCGTCGGCACCATCGAGCTGACGGTCAATGGCTTCACCGAAGGCGAACCGCCCGATCCCGAAGACAGTATCGTGATGGATTTCGAGGCCTATGCCAGCGAGATCGACAATTCGATCGACGTGATCGGCGACCAGGGGTTCATCTTCCAGGGCAGCGCGGTGGTGATCGAAACCGACGAGATCGGCGGCGGCGGTCGCGACCCGAACGGGATCGTCGGCGGCCAGACGACGGTAGGCGGAGCGAACGTGCTGATCGGCACATTCACGACCACCGAGGTCGTCGTGACCGACGAAAACGGCGAACCGGTGATCGACCCGGAATCGGGGGAACCGGTCACCACCACCGAGGTCGACGACCAGTTCGGCATCCTGGCGCCCGGCCAGACCTTCGAGATCGGCGATCTTGGTCCGATCATCGCCAGCGGCGTGTCGGGGCAGACCATTCCGGTTCCCGAGGTTCTGCCCGAGGGCATCGGCATGGCATTCAGCCTGGACGGCCTGTCGCTGAACACCCCGACCGAGGACGGCGTGGCCATCACCATCGTCACCTACACACTCGGAGTGGTCGAGGTCGAGAATGATTTTGCGCCGGGGACCAGCACCTACTACCTGGTACTGGAGGCGGTGGACAGCTTCGTGTTCGAGGTCGATGCGTCGGACGGGGCGGAAGTGCTGGACTTCAACGCCGCCGGGTTCGTCGACGACCTGGGCAATACCAACGCGGGTGCGTTCGACAACATCTACGCGGTCAGCTTCATCGGCGCGGACGGCGAAGCGGTGGTTCTGGACGACATTCTGTTGATGCTCTGACCCGATTGCACATCCGGGTTGCGGCCGCGCCGAAACGCGCGGCCGCATTGCGTTTGCGGGGCGGCTGACGTAACGCGCGGACCATGAAGAACGCAGCCGAGGTTTTCCGCAGGTACGAGGCCGTGCGCCTGCGCCTTCCCGCCGCCAGTTTTCCGCGCGACACGCGGGCGATCGGGTCGCTGGCCGAGATCACCCGCGACATCGACGCTTTCGTTTTCGACGCGTTCGGCGTGCTGAACGTCGGCGAGACGCTGATCCCTGGCGCCGACCATCGGTTGATGGAACTGCGCCGCGCCGGATGCAGGATCCGCGTTCTGACCAACGCCGCGAGCTATGACAAGGCGGGCGCGATTGCCAAGTTCCAGCGGCTGGGCCTGGCGCTGGAGGACGACGAAATCATCACCAGCCGTGACGCCACGCTGCGCAGCATCGAGGCGCGGCACTGGGGCGTGATCGCGGCGCCGGGCGATGGCCTGACCGACATGCCAGCGGGGCCGTTCACCCGGTTGGGCGACGATGCGGCCGGCTATGCCACTGTCGACGGCTTCCTGTTCCTGTCCTCGGTCGACTGGACCCTGGATCGCCAGGCGCTTCTGGAAGAGGCCCTGTCCCGCGACCCGCGACCAGTCGTCATCGCCAACGCCGATCTGGTGGCCCCGCGCGAGAACGAATTCTCGATGGAGCCAGGTCTTTACGGCCACCGGATTGCCGACAGGATCGCGACCGATATCCGGTTTTTCGGCAAGCCCTTCGGGGATGTCTACGCGCTTGCCGCCGAAACCCTGCCGGGAATAGCCCCGGACCGGATCGCCATGTGCGGCGACACGTTGCATACCGATATCCTGGGGGCCGCCGCGCTTGGATGGCGGACCGTTCTGGTCACTTGTGATGGCCTGTTCGCGGGCCATGATGTCGCGCCGTTCATCGCGCAGTCGGGCATAAGACCTGACTGGATGCTACCGCGCATCTGAGACCCTCGCGGCGGCGCCGTGGACGAAATTCCCTTCACAGCCGCGCCACTAGTCGTTAGCGTCGGCGCGTCACCTAGGGAGGAAAAAACAATGACTAAAGGGACACTGGTATCCGCATTCGCCCTGATCGTGGGTCTGGGGCTGAATGCTCCGGCCTTCGCGCAGGCCGATTGCCCGCGCGGCGATCTCGATGTGCGCTATTGCGACGTGGACGGCGACCTGATCGCCGATATTCCGACGGACGAAAGCCAATGGATCGACCCTGAAACGCTGATCTTTGCCTATACGCCGGTCGAAGATCCGGCAGTCTACAGGGATGCCTGGGTCGAATTCATGGCGCACATGGAAGAAGTGACCGGCAAAAAGGCGATCATCTTTCCGGTTCAGTCAAACGCGGCACAGATCGAAGCGATGCGATCCGGACGGCTGCATATCGCGGGCTTCAATACCGGGTCGAACCCGCTGGCCGTCAATTGCGCGGGCTTCCGTCCGTTCACTATCATGGCCTCTGCCGATGGCGAATTTCGGTTACGAGATGGAGATCATCACCTATCCCGGCTCTGGCATCGAAAGCGTCGAGGACATCAAGGGCAAGTCGATGGCCTTCACCTCGCCGACGTCGAACTCCGGCTTCAAGGCGCCGTCGGCGATCCTGAAGGCCGACTACGACATGGTGCCCGAGCGTGATTTCGAGCCGGTGTTCTCGGGCAAGCACGACAACTCGATCCTCGGCGTGGCCAACAAGGATTACCCGGCGGCCTCGATCGCCAATTCGGTGATGAACCGGATGATCGAGCGCGACGTGATCAAGCCGGAACAGGTCATGTCGATCTACAAGTCGCAGACCTTCCCGACGACCGGCTTCGGCGTGGTCTACAACCTCAAGCCCGAGCTGCAGGAAAAGATCCAGGAAGCGTTCTTCACCTTCGACTGGGAAGGCACCGCGCTGCAGGCGGAGTTCTCGAAGTCGAACGAGGCGCAGTTCCTGCCGATGAACTACAAGGAGTTCTGGGACGTCATCCGCAAGATCGACACGGCCAACGGTGTCAGCTACGCCTGCGAGTGATCGCATTCCGAGACGGCGTCACCGGACCTGGCGACCCAAGCCCGACGCCAGTACATCGATGCAGGGGGCTGTCATGCTGCGGCTTGAAAAACTGATCAAGACCTATCGGACCGGCGATCAGGCGCTGAAAGCGGTCGATCTGGAGGTGCCCAAGGGCCAGGTTATGGCGCTGATCGGACCCTCGGGCGCGGGCAAGTCGACGCTGATCCGCTGCATCAACCGGCTGGTCGAGCCGACCAGCGGCAAGGTCTGGCTGGGCGATGTGGAACTGACCCGTCTGGGCGCCGGCGCGCTGCGCCGCGAGCGCCGGCGCGATGGGCATGATCTTTCAGGAATATGCGCTGGTCGAACGGCTGACGGTGATGGAGAACGTGCTGTCGGGGCGGCTCGGCTATGTCGGTTTCTGGCGCAGCTTCACGCGCCGCTTTCCGCAGACGGACGTCGACGAGGCGTTCCGCCTGCTGGACCGCGTCGGCCTGCTGGCGATGGCCGACAAGCGCGCCGACGAACTGTCCGGCGGACAACGCCAGCGCGTCGGCATCGCCCGCGCGCTGATCCAGAACCCGGCGCTGCTGCTGGTCGACGAACCGACCGCCAGCCTCGACCCGAAAACCAGCCGCCAGATCATGCGGCTGATCTGCGAGCTGTGCGCCGAGCGCGACCTGGCGGCGATCATCAACATCCACGACGTGGCGCTGGCGCAGATGTTCGTGCAGCGCGTCATCGGCCTGCGCGCTCGGCGCGATCGAATTCGACGGCCCGCCCGAGGCGCTGACGCCGGACGTGCTGACCACGATCTACGGCGAGGAAGACTGGGAGGCGACCATCGCGCAAGGTCGAGGACGACGAGGAAGACGCCGGAGTGCCGCGCGCATGACCGAGCACCTGACCATCGCGAGCTTGACCTGCTGATCGGCACGCCGCTGGCGCAAGCCGCCGTTCATCAAGCGGCCCTGGCTGCGCTGGGTGCTGGCGGTCGGCGCTGGTCGTCTATCTGATCGCCGCCTTCACTGACGCGTCGAGGTCAACTGGGGCCGCGTCTACGAGGGGCTGGATCGCGGCTGGGCCTTCGTCGCTGGCCTTCACCAGCCCGGATTTCGTCAGCCGCTGGCGGCGATATCTGGGACGGCATGGTCGAAAGCATCATCATGACCGTCGCCGCGTCGGTCGTCGGCATCCTGATCTCGATCCCCATCGGGCTGGGCGCGGCGCGCAACATCGCGCCCCTGCCGGTCTACCTGATCTGCCGCGGCATCGTCGCGATCAGCCGCGCGCTTGCAGGAGATCATCGTGGCGATCCTGCTGGTGGCGATCTTCGGCTTCGGGCCGCTGGCCGGCTTCCTGACGCTGTCCTTCGCCACCATCGGGTTCCTGTCGAAGCTGCTGGCCGAGGATATCGAGAGCATGGACAAGGCGCAGGCCGAGGCGATCCGCGCCACCGGGTGCACGCTGGATGCAATGGATCAACTACGGCGTGCAGCCGCAGGTCATGCCGCGGCTGATCGGGCCTGTCGATGTACCGGCTGGACATCAATTTCCGCGAAAGCGCCATCCTGGGGCTGGTCGGCGCCGGCGGCATCGGCGCGACGCTGAACACCGCCTTCGACCGCTATGAATTCGACACCGCGGCGGCGATCCTGATCATCATCATCGTGATCGTCATGGCGCTGGAATACCTGTCGGGCATCATCCGCGCGAGGGTCCAGTAATGCCGGTGCATGACATCAGCGGCGCTCGAAGATCTGGCGGCGCGCGCAACCGCACCGAGGCGCTGATCCAGCTGGGGCATCTGGCTGATCGGCGTTGCGATCTTCGTCTGGTGCTGGCAACAGATTTCCGAGCACGACCACCTGGTTCTTCGTCTGGGACGCGCCGCGCATCGCCGGCGACATCTGGACCCGCGCCACGCCGCCGCGCTGGTCCTACATCGACCAGCTGTGGCGGGCCGATCTGGGACACGCTCAACATCGCCACGCTGGGCACGATCATCGCGCTGATGCATGGCGGTGCCGGTGGCGTTTCTGGCGGCGCGCAACACCACGCCGTCGCGGCTCTTCATCCGGCCCATCGCGCTGCTGATCATCGTCTCGACGCGCTCGATCAACTCGCTGATCTGGGCGCTGCTGCTGATCGCGATCATCGGGCCCGGCGTGTTCGCCGGCGATCATCGCCATCGCGATCCGCTCGATCGGGTTCTGCGCCAAGCTGCTCTACGAGGCGATCGAGGAAATCGACGAAACCCAGGTCGAGGCGATCACCGCCACCGGGCGCCAGCCGCTGGCAGGTCATGGCCTACGGCATCGTGCCGCAGATCCTGCCGGCCTTCGCCGGCATCTCGGTGTTCCGCTGGGACATCAACATCCGCGAATCCACGGTGCTGGGACTGGTCGGCGCGGGCGGCATCGGGCTGCAGCTGTCTGGCCTCGCTGAACACGCTGGCCTGGCCGCAGGTGTCGCTGATCCTGCTGGTGATCCTGGCGGCGGTCGTGATCAGCGAATGGGTCTCGGCCAAGGTGCGCGGCGCGATTATCTAAAGGTCAGGCGCTCTCGGCATTTCACTGCGTGAAAGGCCTGCCGCTGTGATGGGGCGGTGCTTGTTTCGGTGTTTCGCTTTGCGAAACACCTTGGTACCCGCGGCCGGACTCGAACCGGCACGGCATTCCTGCCTGGGGATTTTAAGTCCCCTGTGTCTACCATTCCACCACGCGGGCCCGCGTCGACCATAGCCGCGCCGACGGGCGCCGGAAACCGGGAAATGGCGCCTCAGACGCCGCCCTCCTTGACCGCCTGCATCGCCACATAGGTCGAGGTGTGCGCCACATGCGGCAGGGTCGAGATCTGCTCTGCCAGCACCCGGCGATAGGCGCGTCATGTCGGCGGTGCGGACCTTCAGCAGGTAGTCGAAGGCCCCGGCGATCATGTGGCATTGCTCGATCTCGGGCACCGCGCGGACCGCCGCGTTGAACGCCGCCAGCGCCGCTTCGCGGGTGTCGGTCAGCCGGACCTCGACAAAGGCCACGTGATCGCGGCCCGATGCCGGATCGGGTCGAGCATGGCGCGGTAGCCGGTGATCACGCCGTCCTCCTCCAGCCGCTTCAGCCGCGCCTGGGTGGGCGTTTTCGACAGCCCGATCCGGCGCGCCAGATCGGTGACGCTGATCCGCCCGTCGGCCGCCAGCACATCGAGAATCGCGCGGTCGAAGCGGTCAAGGTCTGGTACGGCCGTTTGCATCGGCATTGTCCGCTCATTTCGGTCGATTTCGCCCAGGATTACGCCTGATATCGGGCGAAACCGACTGACATCTACGCGATATACTAGCGCAAATCCAGAGGAGATGCCCATGCCCACGACACCGCTCGCACCTGCGCGCCCGGATCGATGCCGACACCTACGCCGACGAGGACCGAGGTGCTCGACCGGCTGACGCGATGCGCGCGCGCTGTCCGCCGCCGACCGCGCCGCGCATCGCGCGCGCGCGGCGCCGGCCTGGTGCGCGACATCCGCGCCGCCGCGCGAGCCCGGGCTGATGGAGGTGTTTCTCGCCGAATACGGGCTGTCCACCGACGAGGGCGTCGCGCTGATGTGCCTGGCCGAGGCGCTGCTGCGGGTGCCCGACGCCGAGACCATCGACGCGCTGATCGAGGACAAGATCGCGCCGTCGCGACTGGGGCCGGCACCTGGGCCATTCGTCGTCCTCGCTGGTCAACGCCTCGACCTGGGCGCTGATGCTGACCGGCCGCGTGCTGGACGACGACACAGCCCGGCATCGCGCGGCGCCCTGCGCGGCGCGGTCAAGCGGCTGGGCGAGCCGGTGATCCGCACCGCCGTCGGCCGCGCGATGACGGAGATGGGCCGCCAGTTCGTGCTGGGCGAGACCATCGCCAGGCGCGATGAAGCGCGGCCGAGAGCATGGAGGCCAAGGGCTACACCTACTCCTACGACATGCTGGGCGAGGCGGCGCGCACCGAGGCCGACGCCGCGCGCTATCACGCCGCCTATGCCGACGCCATCGCCGCCATCGCCAAGGCCTGCAAGTCCGACGACATGCCGCACGCAACCCCGGCATCTCGGTCAAGCTGTCGGCGCTGCATCCGCGCTACGAAGAGGCGCAAGCGCGACCGGGTGATGGAGCGAACTGGTGCCGCGCGTGCGCGACGCTGGCGCAGCTGGCGCGCGCCGCCGGCATGGGCTTCAACATCGACGCCGAGGAGGCCGACCGCCTGGCGCTGTCGCTCGACGTGATCGAGGCGGTGGTCGCGACCCGGCGCTGGCCGGCTGGGACGGCTTCGGCGTGGTGGTGCAGGCCTACGGCCAGCGCGCCGGGCCGGTGCTCGACTGGCTGCACGCGCTGGCCGAGCAGGCTCGACCGCCGGCTCATGGTGCGGCTGGTCAAGGGCGCCTACTGGGACACCGAGATCAAGCGCGCGCAGGTGATGGGCCTCGCCGGCTTCCCGGTCTTCACCCGCAAGGCGGCCACCGACGTCTCCTACATCGCCAGCGCCCGCAAGCTGCTGGGCATGACCGACCGCATCTATCCGCAATTCGCCACCCACAACGCCCACACCGTCGCCGCCGATCCTGGAGATGGCCGGCGACGCGCGCGATTTCGAGTTCCAGCGCCTGCACGGCATGGGCGAGACGGCTGCACGAGCTGCGTGATGAAGCGGCGGCGACACGCGCTGCCGCATCTACGCGCCGGTCGGCGCGCACCGGGACCTGCTGGCCTACCTGGTGCGCCGCCTGCTGGAGAACGGCGCCAACTCGCTCCTTCGTCAACCAGATCGTCGACGAGGACGTGCCGCCCGAGGCGGTCGCCGCCGACCCGTTCGCGGCGCATCGCGCGAGGCCGCGGTGCCGGTGCCGCACCGGGCCCGACCTGTTCCAGCCGGAGCGCGCGCAATTCGCGCGGCTGGGACCTGGCGCACCGCCCGACGCTGGCGCGCCATCGACGCGGCCGCGCGCGCCGTTCGCGCGAGACCGTGTTCGACGGCCGGGCCGCTGCTGGCGGTCGACGCCGACGGGCGGCGCAGCGCTCGAAGCCGGCGCAACCCGGCCGACCCGACGACCTGGTCGGCGAGCGTGCCGCAGCGCCACGCCGGCCGACGTCGCCAGCCGCGCTGGCCGCGGCGCAGCCCTGGGACGCCGCCGGCGGCCGAGCGCGCCGCGGTCCTGAACACGCGCCGCCGATCTCTACGAGGCGAACCACGGCCGAGCTCTTCGCGCTGCTGGCCCGCGAGGCCGGCAAGACGCTGCCCGACGCGGTGGGCGAGCTGCGCGAGGCGGTGGATTTCCTGCGCTACTACGCGGCCCAGGCCGCAACAGCGGCGACCGCCCGGCGCGCGGCGTCTTCACCTGCATCAGCCCGTGGAACTTTCCGCTGGCGATCTTCACCGGCCAGATCGCCGCCGCGCTGGCCGCCGGCAACGCGGTGCTGGCCAAGCCGGCCGAGCAGACGCCGCTGATCGCGCTCGCGCGGTCGCGCTGCTGCACGAGGCCGGCGTGCCGCGCGACGGCGCTGCAACTGCTGCCCGGCGACGGCGCCACGGTCGGCGCGGCGCTGACCGCGCGACGCCGCGCGTCGACGGCGTCTCCTTCACCGGCTCGACCGAGACGGCGCAGGCGATCCACCGCACCATGGCCGAGCACCTCGACCCCGGGCGCGCCGCTGATCGCCGAGACCGGCGGGCTGAACGCGATGATCGTCGACTCGCACCGCGCTGCCCGAACAGGCGGTGCGCGACGTCGTGCACTCGGCGTTCCAGTCCGCCGGCCAGCGCTGCTCGGCGCTGCGCTGCCTCTACGTGCAGGAGGATATCGCCGAAGCGATTTCCGCGAGATGCTGTCCGGCGCGATGGACGCGCTGACGGCTCGGCGATCCCTGGGCGATCTGCCACCGATGTCGGCCCGGTGATCGACGCCGAGGCGCAGCGCCGAGATCGACGCCTATATCGCGAAGCGCCGCGCGCCGAGGGCCGGGTGCTGAAACGAGCTGGCCGCCCCCGAGCACGGGCCATTTCATCGCCGCCCACGGTGATCGCGGTGACCGGCATCGCGCGACATGGAGCGCGAGATCTTCGGCCCGGTCCTGCATGTCGCCACCTTCAAGGCCGACCAGATCGACGCGGTGATCGACGACGATCAACGCCACCGGCTACGGCCTGACCTTCGGGCTGCACACCCGGATCGACGACCGGGTGCAGCACATCGTCGAGCGGGTGCACGTCGGCAACATCTACGTCAACCGCAACCAGATCGGCGCCATCGTCGGCAGCCAGCCGTTCGGCGGCGAGGGCCTGTCGGGCACCGGCCCCAAGGCCGGCGGGCCGGACTACCTGACGCGCTTCACCAAGCCGCGGAGGTCACGCTATCCCGACGCAGCCGACGGGCCGCGTGACGGCCGGACGCGGTGCAGAGCGCGCATCGACACGGCGCCGACGCCGCCACGGCAGTCGACCGTCGACCGGCCTGCCCGGCCCGACCGGCGAATCGAACCGCCTGTCGCGCTTCGCCCGCCCGCCGCTCCTGTGCCTCGGGCCGGCGGCGAAGGCCGCCGAGCGCGCAGCGCGCGGCGGTCGAGGCCTGGGCGGCGTCGCCGTCGCGGTGCCCGAGGCGCTGACACCGGACGGCGCTGGACCGGCCTGACAGGGTTCGGCGGCGTGGTCTGGTGGGGCGACGAGGCCACGGCGCGGGCCTATGCACAGGCGCTGGCGGCGCGCGACGGCGCGATCCTGCCGCTGATCACCGGCAGCCATCGAAGCCGCCGACGTGCTGCTCGAACGTCATGTCTGCGTCGACACCACCGCCTCGGGCGGCAACGCCGAGTTGCTGGCCGAGGTCGGCCGCTTGACCTTCGGCGGTCGCGGACCGAGGGTTCGGGCCATGTTCCCGATCCGCGACCACAACCCGTCGACAAGGACGCCGTATCGTCACCTATGCGCTGATCGCGGTGAACGTGCTGGTCGTTCGTCGGCCTACTGGCCGCTGTTCGCCGACGAGGCGGCGCTGCTGCAGTTCTTCTTCGATTGGGCGCTGATCCCCGCCCGGGTCAGCGACGGGCACAACCTGCATACGCTGCGTCACCTCGATGTTCCTGCATGGCGGCTTCCTGCACCTGGCGCGGCAACATGCTGTTTCTGTGGATCTTCGGCGACAACCTGGAAGAGGACATGGGCCATGTCGGGTTTCTGGCTGTTCTACCTCGCCTGCGGCGTGCTGGGCCGACGTGGCGCATGTGCTGGCCGACCCTGGTCGATGGTGCCGACGTCGGCGCGTCGGGGCGATCGCCGGGGTGATGGGCGGCTACCTGCTGCTGTTTCCCAAGGCCCGGGTCGACGTGCTGTTCATCTTCATCGTGTTCTTCAGGATCTTCCCGGTCCCGGCCTGGATCATGCTGGGCGTCTGGTTCGCGCTGCAGCTGATCAGCGGCGTCGGTAGCGAATGCCTCGGTCGGCGGTGTCGCCTATTGGGCGCATGCCGGCGGGTTCGTCATCGGACTGGCGCTGACCCTGCCGGTCTGGCTGCGGCGCGGCGGGCGCGGGTTCTGGAGCCGCACCCATGGCCATCCCGATCACCCGCCCGCGCAGTACGAAGCCAGTTCAATTCCCACGGTTCGGAGACGCCGCCGATGAGCACGCACCATCTGACCTGTCATTGCGGCGCCGTGGAATTGCGGGTGCGTCTCAGCGACGGGCTGGCCTCGGCGCGCCGCTGCGATTGCTCGTTCTGCGCGCGGCGCGGGGCGATCACGGCGACGGCGCCGCTGGACGGGGTCGAGGTGATCCGCGGCGAGGACAAACTGACGCTGTATGAGTGGGGAACGAAGACCGCCAAGCACTACTTTTGCTCGGTCTGCGGCATCTACACGCATCACAGACGGCGTTCTAATCCGAACGAATACGGGGTGAACGTCGCCGCCATCGAAGGCGTCAACGTACGGGACCTGGGAGACATCGCCTGGACCGACGGGATCAACCACCCGTCGGATGCGGTGGCCTAGTCGGTTCTGATGCCCTGGGTGTCGATCGCGGCGCCGATCCGGTCGGCGTGGTCGTCGGTGGCATTGCCGATCTGGGTATAGAGCGCGATGGCAAGGCCGACGATCGCGGCGGTAAGGACGACCCAGTCGACGGTGACCGCTGCGTCTTCGTCGCGGACAAAGCGCGAGAGCGCGCGGCGGGGGATGTGAACTAATCTACGCATAGCCCTGACCTTTCATGATCATAAGGGCCTTCTTGCGGGTGAAATGTGTCGAATTCGGGGCTTGCGGGGATTTCCCGGGATTTCGTTACACAGATCTGACAAGGCCCGCGAATTGTTCGAAAATCCGCTCGTTTCCGCAGATCAGGGCGCCGGATTGCAGCGGGTTGTCGCCGGAGACGAGGCTTTCGGCGAAACCGCCCGCCTCGCGGATCAGGATCAGGCCCGCGGCGATGTCCCACGGCTTCAGGCCGCGCTCCCAGAACCCGTCGAACCGGCCCGCCGCGACATAGGCGAGATCCAGCGCCGCAGCCCCCATGCGCCGCACGCCCGAGGTCGCGGGCAGGATGCGGGCGAGGTCCTTCAGGGTATCCGGCAATTCCGCGCGGCCACCGAAAGGGATGCCGGTTGCAAACAGGCTTTCGATCAGGCGGTTGCGCCCCGAAACCCGCAGCCGGGTCTGGTTCATCCACGCGCCCTGGCCTTTTTCGGCGACGAACATCTCGTCCTTGGCCGGATCGAAGATCACGCCCGAGACGATCTCTCCCTTGTGTTCCAGCCCGATCGAGACGCACCAGTGCGGCAGGCCGTGCAGAAAGTTGGTGGTGCCGTCGAGCGGATCGACGATCCAGCGTCGGGTGGGATCCTTGCCGGGGGCGGCATCGCTTTCCTCTGCCAGCCAGCCATAGCTGGGCCGTCCTTCCATCAGCAGGTCGCGGATGATCTTCTCGGCGGCGATGTCGGCCTTGCTGACGAAATCGCCCGCCCCCTTCATCGAAACCTGAAGGTTCTCGACCTCGCGGAAGTCCTTGACCAGACTGCGCCCGGCCGCCCGCGCGGCCTTGATCATCAGGTTGAGGTTTGCACTGCCCTGCATCACGTCGGCTCCTTTGGTCAGATGCGCCTCTTAGGTCAGGCAACCGGCAATGCCAAGCCCGCGCCAGGCGGGACACGCTAAGGCTTGACCCTGCGGCATTCTGCCGCTTGAGTGAGATTTCTAACTAATCGGGAAATCGACCCGGTTTTGGCACTAGCAGACAACGATACAAAGAACGAACTGCCAAGAGGGACATCATGACAGCAAAGATAGTAGTGGGCCTGGACGGAAGCGGGTCAGGCGCGCGGGCGGTCGAATACGCCAAGAAACTAGGCGGGTTGATCGGCGCATGTGAGTTGATCCTGGTTTACGTTGTGGAATGGTCGCCATTCGCGTTCCAGACGCCGGAAGAGAACGAACAGCGCCACACCCGGCGCCAGGAAGAGATCAAGCAGGCGATGGAACGGGTCGTCGACGCCAGCCGTCGACAAGCTGAAGGCCGATGGCGTGGCCGTGCGCGGCCTTGTTCAGCACGGTGATGTGGCCGACACGCTGGACCGCGTCGCGGTCCAGGAAAACGCCGACCAGATCGTCGTCGCCCGCACCTCGGACACCGGCATCGCCAGCCGCATTTTCGGCTCGTCCACTGCGAACCTGGTGATGCACGCCAGCGTGCCCGTCACGGTCGTGAGCTAAGGAGTTAATCATATGAGATACACTTTCCCCGCGGCCCTCACCGGGCTGCTGCTGTCGGCGACGGCACTTGCGGCGCAAGAGGCCAAATCAATCGACCAGACCGTCAACGATATCTTCGCATCGTCGACGGGCTGGTTCGTCAATGCGATCTTCGCGCCGCTGCCGTTCAATATCAACGGGGCAGCGTTCCCGTGGATCGTGATGTGGCTGGTGATCGGCGCGTCGATCTTCACGATCTACTTCGGCTTCATCCAGTTCAGTGCGTTCGGCCACTCGATCTCGCTGGTCAAGGGCGACTATTCCGACCCCAACGACGCGGGCGAGGTCAGCCACTTCCAGGCGCTGGCAACGGCGCTGTCGGGCACCGTCGGCCTGGGCAACATCGCCGGTGTGGCGGTTGCCGTCGGCATCGGCGGGCCGGGGGCCACGTTCTGGATGATCCTTGCGGGTCTGCTGGGCATGGCATCGAAGTTCACCGAATGTACGCTGGGCGTGAAGTACCGCAACGAATACCCGGACGGCACCGTCTCGGGCGGCCCGATGTACTACATGTCCAAGGGCTTTGCCGAACGTGGCATGCCCGGCGGCAAGTTCCTGGCGGTCCTGTTCTCGATCTTCTGTATCCTTGGCGCCCTTGGCGGCGGCAACATGTTCCAGGCCAACCAGGCCCATGCACAGATCTCGGGCATTCTGGGTGACTATCCCGGGCTGGATCACCGGACTGCTCTTCGCCGGCGTCGGTCTTCGCGGTCATCATCGGCGGCATCAAGTCGATCGCCCGCGTGACCGAGAAGGTCGTGCCGTTCATGGGCGTGCTCTATGTCGGTACCGCGCTGATCATCCTGCTGGTCAACTACGACAAGATCGGCTGGGCCTTCGGCCAGATCTTCGACGGTGCCTTCACCGGCGCAGGCGTTGCCGGCGGCATGGTCGGCGCGCTGATCCAGGGCTTCAAGCGGGCCGCGTTCTCGAACGAGGCCGGCGTCGGTTCGGCGGCCATCGCCCACTCGGCGGTGCGCACCAAAGAGCCGATCACCGAAGGCTTCGTTTCGCTGCTGGAGCCGTTCATCGACACCGTCGTGATCTGCACGATGACCGCGCTGGTCATCACCATCTCGGGCATGCTGATGATCGACCCGGCCACGGGCAACTACATCCTCGAGCGGCAGCGCGATCCAGACCGTTGGCGACGTATCCGGCGTCAGCCTGACCTCGGCGGCCTTCGCCACCGGCTTCAGCTGGTTCCCCTACGTCCTGGCGCATCGCGGTGATCCTGTTCGCCTTCTCGACGATGATCTCGTGGTCCTACTACGGCCTGAAGGCCTGGACCTACCTGTTCGGCGAGGGCAAGACGACGGAACTGGTGTTCAAGATCATCTTCTGCATCTTCGTGGTGATCGGCGCGGCGGCCAGCCTCGGCCCGGTCATCGACTTCTCGGATGCGGCGATCTTCGCCATGGCGGTGGTCAACATCTCGGCGCTCTACGTGCTGATGCCCATCGTCAAGAAAGAGCTGCAGTCCTATCAGTCGCGGCTGAAGTCCGGCGAGATCAAGAAGTTCGTGGCCCACTAGGCCAAAGCTTCGGTCGGGCCGGGGTGACCCCGGCCCGATCTCCCGCCTCGGGCAACCACTGCCTTGGTTCATTAAGTGATCAATTGACAACTTAAGCATTCGGCCGCACTCTACCGGTATCCGCAGCGCCTCGCTGCCCGATTCCCGGAGAGTCGTCATGAGCCATTTTCACACCCCTGGCACTGGCCGCCTGCCTTTGTGCCAGCGCCGCCCTGGCCGAGGAGCATCTCGTCACCATGGCAGGGTCCGCTTACAACCCCGCAACCCTGAGCGCCGCAGTCGGCGACACGATCCGCTTCGTCAACGACGACCAGACCGATCACAACGTCTTTGTCCCGACGGCCGGTCACGCCGTCGATGCCGGCAAGCAGGAACCCGGGCAGGACTTGGTGCTCGCCCTGGGCAAGCCCGGCGAATTCAAGGTCGAATGCGTGTTCCATTCGGGCATGGAACTGATGGTGGAGGTGAAGTGATGCAGAAATTCATGGCATGCGGAGTCGCGGGCGCCGCCGCAATGGCATTGGCCACGCCGCTGATTTCAGGGCCCGAGCAGGTCGCCCTGCCCGCAGACTACCGGACCGGCTTCATCAACTACCTCGATGTCGACCGGCCCGACCGCAAACGGGTGCGCAAGATGTACGTCAATCCTGCCGCGATGGAGGCCGCGATGGCGGGCGAGGATCTGCCCGACGGAACCATCCTGATCATGGAGGACCACGACACGGAGCTTGAGGGCGAGATGGCGAAAATGGACGCCGAGGGGCGCTTCATCGCGATGGAGGCAGTGGGCAATATCTTCGTCATGGAAAAGAACGCCGCCTGGATCACGGACAATGGCAACTGGGATTATGCCTGGTACCAGGCCGATGGCAGCGCCCGTCCCGACGCCAGCTTCGACGGTTGCTTTGCGTGCCACAACAACCGTGCCGATCGCGATTATAACTTCACGTTTTCGAACTACGTCGCAGATCAGGCGCGCTAACCGGTTCAGGTTCCGGGCCGGCACTGGCGGCAGGCACCATCAGCTGTGCCGTCAGGCTATCCTCGGTGCCGCCATGTAGCCGGGCGATGGCGGGCACCGCGCCGTCCAGAAATGTGCGGACGTAAAGATCCACCACATCGTCCAGATTGTCCGGCATCGGCATGCCATAGACGTGGCGGCGGATGCCGAGGAAGACCATTCCGGCATGCAGCGACATCACCAGTTCACGCTCGCCGCGCATCGCGGGGCGGGGACCGAAACCGGGCAGCCCGGCAGCCTGCCGCAGCGCCCTGATCAATGGTATGAAGACCGTCGCGGTCAGCGTATTGCCCCGTCGTGTTGGCCAGGAAAGCCCGTCCAGCCCGGCGCGCATAAAGAGCCGCATCCGGGTCTCTGTCGAATGCGCGACGAAGTCCCGGTAGAACCGGATCAGGCCATCCTCCAGTCCGGGCCCGTCCACCGTCAGCACCGGGCCGCTGGCGGCATGTCCAAGCGCCGAGTCCAGCACCTGCTCGACCAGATCGTCCTTCGAGGGGAAGTGCTTGTAGATCAGCGCCTGTGTGATGCCCAGCGCCTGCGCAAGGTCGCGCGTTGTCGCCGAAAAACCATGTCGCGCGAAATGCGCTGCAGTGCCTGCCAGAATTGCCTCGCGCCGCTGGGCGGCCGGCATCCTGCGCCGACGCGGTGCCGCGTTGGGCGTGTCCGTGGTCAAGTTGCCTTCTCGTGCGTCGGTTTCTGTCATGCGGGCAGGCTAGCACACCCGGACAAACTGTCCACGTCCGGCACCGCGGCGCCCCTTGTGATCTGCGCACGGATCATCAAGAAGATGGGTGATCGCTGCATCAGGGGGAAACGCGCATGGAAATTTTCACGGCTGGTCGACGTCCGTCCTCTGCCGGACCCGAGGCATATTTCAAGGGGAACGTCCGCATCGACCCGATCATCGACGCCCCAGCGCCCGCGCGGATACGCGCCGTCCATGTCACATTCGAACCCGGTGCCCACACCGCCTGGCACACCCATCCGCTTGGGCAGACGCTGGTGGTCACCTGGGGTCTTGGACTGGCGCAGGCCTGGGGTGGCGAGATACGCGAAATCCGCCCTGGCGATACCGTCTGGTTCGCCCCGGGCGAGAAACACTGGCACGGCGCCGCCCCCGGCACCGGAATGAGCCATATCGCATTTCACGAGAACCTCGACGGTCGGGCGGTGGATTGGCTGGAGCATGTCTCGGACGACCAGTACCCAGGCAGCACTTAAACGGCGCTGACCGATGCCCGACGAGCCCTGGCGCAAGCCGCAATTGACAGAAGCGCGTCCGGCGTGATTCCGTTGCACAAGCGACAGGTTATGGCGCCGGAACGCGGCGTGTGGCATGTCCCCACGCGCGACGCACGCGGTTACCCTTCCGCGATGTCGCCGGGATGATCGGTCAAAAGGAGCCGCGCGTGGAGCACTCAGACGTCACCGGGCAGACCATGCAGTTGAATGCGCAGTTCGAAGCGCTTTTCGAGAAGTCGCTCGACGCGGTCGTCGGCATGAACATGGACGGGCGCATCATCGCCTGGAATTCCACCGCGACCACGCTGTTCGGCTGGAGCCCGACCGAGGCCATCGGTACGATGATGAGCGACACGATCATCCCGCACCAGCACCGCAATGCGCATGACACTGGCCTGAAACACTATCGCGCCACCGGACACGGACCGGTCCTGAACAACCGTGTCGAGATCACCGCGCTGCGCCGCAACGGTCAGGAATTCCCGGTCGAACTATCGATTCTGCCGATCGAATCCGCCGGGGAACGGGTGTTCTACGCTTTCATCCGCAGCCGCGAGGACGAAGAGCGGATGGACCGCGAACGCGAGGTGCGCGCGCGCGAGGCCGAGATCCTCGCGGCGATCTCTGCCGCGCATCTCGAGAACATGAAGACCGATGCCTTCATCCAGCTGTGCCTGGAGCGTATCTGCCAGGTCTCTGGCTGGGCGGTGGGACATTATTACCGTTTCGACAATCCCAACACTCCGGCACGGCTTGTGCCGTCGGGTGTCTGGCACATCTCGGACCCGCGCTATGGCCCGGCCGCGCCGATCACCGAGGAATTCACCTTCGTGAAAGGCGAAGGCCTGCCCGGGCGGGTCTGGCAGGCCGAGGCCGCCGTCATCATCGAGGATATCGACACCGATGCCGATTTTTCCCGCCGCCTGCAGTTCATGGACATCGGCCTGACCAAGGGCTTCGCCTTCCCGTTGCGCAACTGCGGCATCCTGTCGGGAGTGATGGAGTTCTTCGGCCCCGAAACAGCCCGCACCGAAAGCGATCTGATCCGGTTCGCCGACATCATCGGCAGCCACGTGGAACTGGCGCTGCAACGCAAGGCCGAGCATGACCAGCGCGAGATGCTGCGGCGCGAGTTGTCGCACCGGGTCGGCAACAGCCTTGCGGTTCTGGGCGCGCTGTTCCGGCGCTGCTGTGCCACGGCGAGCGATGTCGAGGACCTGCGCGCCCGGTTCGAACCGCGCCTCTTGGCAGTCGGCCATGCCCACAAGCTGATCGGCGGCCACGAAGCCACGCGCGTCGAACTGCGCGAAATCGTGCGCACCGCCGTCGACCTGCTGCCGGAAGCGAACCGCGTGCGGATCGCCGGAGAGGACCTGACGCTCGATCCCAGGCTGGTGCTTCCGATCACGCTGATCCTGCACGAGATGGTGACTAATTCGGTCAAGCACGGAACGTGGCATGATTCGGGGCAGTTGACGGTGACCTGGCAAGTCCGGGACGGCGGGCTGCACCTGACATGGCGCGAGGAACCCGCCACCGCGCCCCGGGGCGATCAGCGCCAGGGCTACGGCTCGGTCCTGATGCAGGCGATGGCTGAGGGCACGATGGGCGGCACTTTTGCCAAAAGCTTCGAGGATGGCGCCTTTGTCGCCCGGCTGGACGTGCCGCTGCCCTAGCTTTTCGGCCCGGCAACCTGCCCCCGCTGCAATTTCACCGGGATCGTCTTTGCCAGCCGCAGCAGGTGCGCCATGAACGGTTTGGTCGTGTCTTCGTCGCGGGTGGCGGCGTAAAGCGTGCGGGTCAGGCCGGTTTCGGTGATCGGCCGGGTCACGTAATCGGAGTGGTATTTCACCTCGCGCACCACCCAGTCGGGCAGCACGGCCACGCCCCGGTTCGACGCCACCAGCAGCAGGATCACCGCCGTCAGTTCCACCTGCCGCACGCCGCGCGGCTCGACCTTGGCGGGGGTCAGCAACTGGCTGAACACATCCAGCCGCGCCCGGTCGACCGGGTAGGTGATCAACATCTGGTCGCGGAAATCCTCGGCCTCGACGAAGGCTTTCGCGGCCAGCGGGTTCTGCGACGAGGCGACGAAGACCGGCTCGTAGTTGAACAGTGGCGAGAACGTCACGGCGTCCATGTTTTCGGGATCCGACGACACCACAAGGTCGACCTCCTCGCGCTTCAGCGCGGGCAGCGCGTCGAAGGCCAGGCCGGGCCGGATATCGACGTCGACATCGGGCCAGGCCTTGCGGAAGGATTCCAGCACCGGGAACAGCCATTCGAAACAGGCGTGGCATTCGATGGCGATGTGCAGCCGCCCGGCCTTGCCCGACTGAAGATCGAGGAAATCCTCCTCCAGCGCCTCGATTTCCGGCAGCACCTTCTCGGCCAGCCGCAGCAGCCGCATGCCCGCCGCGACTCAGCTTCAGCGGCTTGGTACGGCGGACGAACAGCTCGACGCCGGCCTGATCCTCCAGCCCCTTGACCTGGTGGCTCAGCGCCGACTGGGTGATGTTCATAAGCTCGGCGGCGCGCGCCAGCCCGCCGGCCTCGTGGATGGCCTTGATGGTACGCAGATGGCGAAACTCGAGATGCATCAATCGCGCTCCCGCTCATAACCTTGTTGAAGATTATGAATTTGTCTCACGAACCGCCGCGTGGGACAAGAGCGCAGCCAAGCCTGAGGAATCCGTCATGTCCCTGCCCCGCCTGTCCTTCGAGTTCTTCCCGCCGCAGTCGCTCGACGCCTCGTTCCGGTTGTGGGACACGGTCCAGACATTGGCACCGCTGAACCCCAACTTCGTTTCGGTCACCTACGGCGCGGGCGGCACCACCCGCGACCTGACGCACGAGGCGGTCAGCACCATCCATTCGCATTACGGCCTGAACGTCGCCGCGCATCTGACCTGCGTCGAGGCGACGCGCTACGAAACGCTGGCCATCGCGGACCAATACGCGCAAGCCGGTGTGACCGAGATCGTCGCCCTGCGCGGCGACCCGCCCAAGGGCCACGGTGCCTTCAAGCGCGCATGCCGACGGCTTCGCCGACAGCTGCGAACTGATCTCCGCCCTTGCCGACACTGGCAAGTTCCACATCCGCGTCGGCGCCTATCCCGATCCGCATCCCGAAGCCGTCTGCGACACGTCGGATGTCGACTGGCTGAAGCGCAAGATCGACGCCGGTGCAGACAGCGCCATCACTCAGTTCTTCTTCGAGGCCGAGACCTTCTTCCGTTTCCGTGATGCCTGTGCGGCGACGGGCATCGACGCGACCATCATCCCCGGCATCCTGCCGATCGAGAACTGGACCGGCGTGCGCAAGTTCGCCGACCCGCTGCGGCGCGCGCATCCCGGATGCGCCTGGACGAGGCCTTCACCCGCGCGATCCGCGACGACCGCCACGACCTGCTGGCCATCGCGCAATGCACGACCCTGTGCACCGCCCTGCTGGAAGGTGGCGTCGAGGACCTGCATTTCTACACGCTGAACAAGCCGCACCTGACCCGCGAAGTGGCCCATGCGCTTGGCATCGTCCCCGAGGTCGAACTGCGCGACGTGGCGTAACCCCTCGCGTGCGATTGCGTCGCTCCTGCAGCGCGCGATAAGCTCCGGCAATCCCTCTGCCGGAGCCTTTTTTCATGCCGCAGCCCTTCATTGCCCAAAGCGCCGATGACATCCCGCCGATGGACGCGATCCTCGGCATGTCCGGTCTGGACTTCATGCAGGGCATCCTGGAAGGCCGCATCTCCGGGCCACCCATTGCCGGGCTGATGAACTACCGGCTGGACAGTGTCGAAGTGGGCCGCGTCGTGTTTCGCGGCACTCCGGAATTCGCCGTCAGCAACCCGTTGGGCACGGTACATGGCGGCTGGTACGGGACGCTGCTGGACAGTTGCATGGCCTGCGCGGTGATGACGATGGTGCCAAAGGGCGCGGTCTACACGACGCTGGAATACAAGGTGAACATCACCCGCGCGATCCCGGTGGGCTGCGAAATACTGGCCGAGGGCCGTAGCCAGCACGCGGGCCGCTCAACCGGAGTGGCCAATGGAGAAATCCGCGGGGCGGCGGACGGCAAACTCTATGCCACCGGCTCGACCACCTGCATGATCATGACCGCCTGACGGCCTTCTTCGCTTTGAAAATACGCAAATACCCGGGCCGCCAACCGCGCCACCCTTCGAGGCCGGGCCAAAGAAATGGCGTGACGCCGCAGGCGTCTCTATGTGGTCAGACGCCCGGATCGCGCCAGCGGTTGACGATGGGATAGCGCCGGTCCAGCCAGAATGACGCGGCGTCAGCCGCGTGCCCGGGGGCCGACTGAAAGCGCTTGTATTCGCTGATATAGATCAGGTGTTCGACCTTTTTGACCGTGGCCCGATCGTAACCCTCGCCGCCACCGTCGGCGACCGATGCCTCGTGGTCGATCAGCACCTCCAGGATCGCGTCCAGCACCTCGTAAGGCGGCAGGCTGTCGCTCGTCCTTCTGGTCGGCGCGCAGTTCGGCCGTGGGCGGCTTGTCGATCACCCGCGGCGGGATCACCTCGCCCGCCGGCCCCATCATCCAGGGCCGGTGATTGGCGTTGCGCCAGCGGCAGGTCTCGAACACCCGGGTCTTGTAGAGGTCCTTGATCGGGTTGTAGCCGCCCGCCATGTCGCCGTAGATCGTGGCATAGCCCACCGCCACTTCGGACTTGTTGCCGGTGGTCAGCAGCATCTCGCCGAACTTGTTCGACAGCGCCATCAGCAGCAGCCCGCGCAGGCGCGACTGGATGTTTTCCTCGGTCAGGTCCGGCTTGGTGCCTTCGAACAGCGGCGCCAGCGCCTCGGTCACCGCCGCCCGCGGCCCGGCGATCGGACACCGTGTCCAGCCGGCATGCCCAGCGCCTTGGCCACCGCTTCGGCGTCGTCCAGCGATGCCTGGCGAGGTGTATTCCGACGGCAGCATCACGCAGCGCACGTTCTCCGGCCCCAGCGCGTCGGCGGCGATGGTCGCCACGATGGCGCTGTCGACGCCGCCCGACAGGCCCAGCAGCACCTTCTTGAACCCGGTCTTGCCGAAATAGTCGCGCAGCGACTGCGACCATGACGCGGTAGTCCTGCTCCCACGCGTCGGGAAAGGCCGCGATGTCGCCCGGTTCGGCCCGCCAGCCGTCGTCGCCCTCGACGAAATCGACATGGGCGATCGCCTCGTCGAAAGACCGGCATCTGCAGCGGCCAGTTCGCCATGCGGATTGAGCACGAAGGAGCCGCCGTCGAACACCTGGTCGTCCTGCCCGCCGACCATGTTGAGATAGACCAGCGGCAGACCGGTCTCGACCACGCGGGCCACCATCATCGATCATGCGGATGTCGAACTTGTCGCGGTAATAGGGCGAGCCGTTCGGCACCAGCAGGATCTCGGCGCCCGATTCCGCCAGCGTCTCGGCGACGTCCTCGATGCCAGGCGTCCTCGCAGATCGGGGTGCCGATGCGCAGCGGACCGATCCGGTAGGGGCCGTCAAGTCGGCCGACGCTGAACAGGCGCACCTCGTCGAACACCGTTTCGTTGGGCAGGTGGTGCTTGAGCACCCGCGCCCGGATCTCGCCGCCCTCGCAGCACGTAGTAGGCGTTGTAAAGGCCGGCCCGTCGAGCATAGGGCCCACCGATGCCCAGCGCCGGCCCGTCGGCGCAGTCGCTTCGCCAGCACTTCGATCGCCGCGCATCGCGTGCGGCGGAAAGCGCCGGTTTCATCACCAGATCCTGAGCGTGGTAGCCGGTGATGAACATCTCGGGCAGCGCCACCATGTCGGCGCCCGCCGCCCGCCCGGCCTCCCAGGCGGCGAAGGCCTTGTCGGCATTGGCCTCGATGGCGCCCACGGTCGGGTTCAGCTGGGCCAGGGTCAGGCGAAACCGGTTGCTCATGGGTATCCTCTTTGCCGCCCGTGCACGTTCGTCTTAGCAGATCGCCCGGCCGAGGAAAGCCGGATGCAGGGCAAAAACCGTTGTAAGCATGGCCCGTGCTCCACTAGGTTGGCCTGAAGCAGAACGCCCGGGATAAGGGGATATCGGCCCATGGGGAAAATCGTGCAGAAATCGCTGTGTTCTCGCTGCCATCGCCGGGGCTTTCCTGGCGATCGGCCCGGCTGTCGGCGCAGGACGGCGGACGAGGTCGTTCTGAAGCAATACGACGACGGCGGCGTCTACGAGGGCACGTTCAAGGACGGCAAGCAGGACGGCATCGGCACCTACCGGCTGCCCAATGGCTACGAATACACCGGCGACTGGGTCGATGGCGAGATCAAGGGCCAGGGCGTCGCGCGCTTTCCCAACGGGTCGGTCTACGAGGGCGACTTCGCCAAGGGCAAGCCCGAGGGCTTCGGCAAGATCACCTTCGCCGACGGCGGCACCTACGAGGGCGACTGGGTCGACGGCCGGATCAACGGCACCGGCATCGCCGTCTATGCCAACGGCGTGAAATACGAAGGCGGCTTCCGCAATGCGATGCACCACGGGACCGGCCGGATGCAAAGCCCCAACGGCTATATCTACGAAGGCGACTGGGTCGACGGCGTCAAGGACGGCAAGGGCAAGATCACCTATCCCGATGGCGCGATCTACGAGGGCGAACTGGTACGCGGCCAGCGCGAGGGCACCGGCACGCTGACCATGCCCGACGGGCTGGTCTACGAGGGCGCCTGGACCGACGGCCAGATCAACGGCACGGGCAAGCTGACCCAGCCCAACGGCGACGTCTACGAAGGCGAACTGGTCAACGGCGAGCGCCAGGGCACCGGCAAGGTCACCTATGCCAATGGCGACATCTACGAGGGCCAGTTCCTGAGCGACCAGCGCCACGGCACCGGCACCTTCACCGGCACCGACGGCTATGTCTACCTGGGCGAATGGGTCGCGGGGCGGATCGAGGGCCAGGGCCAGGTGACCTATCCCGACGGCTCGGTCTACGAGGGCGAGTTCCGCAACGACCTGGCCGAGGGCAAGGGCAAGATCATCTATCCCGACGGCTCGACCTACGAGGGCGAGCTGGTCGGCCGGCGTGATCGAGGGCACCGGCAAGGCGCGAATACGCCAACGGGCTGGTCTACGAAGGCCAGTTCAAGGACGCCAAGAACCACGGCAACGGCACGATGACCTACACCGACGGCTACACCTATGACGGCGAGTGGAAGGACGGGCAGCGCGTCGGCCAGGGCAAGGCGACCTATGCCGACGGCACGGTCTACGAGGGCCAGTTCCTCGACGGCCAACGCCACGGCCAGGGCACGATCACGATGCCCGACGGGTTCACCTATACCGGCAACTGGAAGGACGGCGAGATCGACGGCCAGGGCCGCGCGACCTATGCCAATGGCGACGTCTACGAGGGCATGTTCGCCAGCGGCAAGCGTCAGGGCGAGGGCACGATCCGCTATGCGGGCGGTCAGCAGGCCAAGGGCATCTGGAACGACGGCGTGCTGGACGAGGAGAATGCCGAGATTACCGGCGCCAGCGAACCCGCCGGGACAACCGCGAACTAGGCGCTGGCGGGCCGCAGGTCTCGGCCGGCTTTCCGGGGCGCAGCAGGTCAGACGGGCTTTCCGGCGTCAAGCCGGTCCAGCCAATCGTGCGCCTCTGCCAGCACCGTCTTGCGGCGGTCCGCATCCATCCGGTCCCAGGTGCGGTACATGTTGCCCATCCGCGGGTTGTCCTCGAACCGCTCACGGTGCCGGTCGAGGAAGTGCCAGTAAAGCAGGTTGAACGGACAGGCCCCGTCGCCGGTCTTGTCGCTTCACCGTTGTAGGCGCAGATCTTGCAGTAATCCGACATCCGGTCGATGTAGGCCCCTGACGACACGTAGGGCTTCGACGCCGACGATGCCGCCGTCGGCGAACTGGCTCATACCGATCACGTTGGGCGCTTCGACCCATTCGTAGGCGTCGGCATAGACCGCGAGATACCATTCATGCACCTCGTGCGGGTCGATCCCGGCCAGCAGGGCGAAGTTGCCGGTGACCATCAGGCGCTGGATGTGATGGGCATAGGCCTCGTCGCGGGTCTGCTCGACCGCTTGGCAGATGCAGTGCATCTTCGGTGTCGGCGGTCCAGTAGAACTCGGGCAGCTTGCGCTGGTGGTTCAGCGCGTTGCGGCGCGTGTAGTCGGGGCCTTCGCAGGAAGTAGATGCCGCGCATGTATTCGCGCCAGCCGATGATCTGGCGGATGAAGCCCTCGACCGCGTTGATCGGCACATCGCCGTTCTGCGTAGGCCTCTTCAGCCGCTTCGCAGACCTCCATCGGGTCCAGCAGACCGGCATTGAGGTAGATCGACAGGACCGAGTGGTAGAGGAAGCGTTCGCCGCTCAGCATCGCGTCCTGGTAGTCGCCGAAATTCGGCAGGGCATTCTTGACGAAATGCGTCAGCGCGCGGCGCGCCTGGCCGGTGTCGGTGGCGAACCAGAAATCGGGCGCAGCGACGCCGAAATTGTCGGGGAACGCGTCGCGCACCAGTGTCAGAACCTCCTCGACCGTCTCGTCCGGCGAAAACCGCATCGGGCCGCCGAAGTCGATGCTGTCGGGCGGCGGTTTGCGGTTGTCGTGATCGAAGTTCCACTTGCCGCCGACGGGATCGTCGCCGTCCATCAGCAGGCCGGTCTTGCGGCGCATGTCGCGGTAGAAATACTCCATCCGCAGCGCCTTGCGGCCCTCGGCCCAGTCCTCGAAGTCCTTGTGAGCAGATAGAAAACGCGTGTCGGCAAAGCGTCTGCATGGCGTCGAGATCGTATCGGAATAGTCTTCGAGCACCTCGATCAGCCGCCATTCGCCGGGTTCGGTGTACCAGAGTTCGCTGGTGCCATGCTGCTCGGCCCGCCGACGCAGTTCGCCGGGGATCGAGCCGGTGTTGTCGGGGTCGTCGAGCCGGGTGTAGGCGACGGTCCAGCCATCCGCTTCCAGCGACAAGGCGAATTTGCGCATGGCGGAGAACAGGAAGGCGATCTTTTTCGGGTGGTGGCGGACGTAGCCGGCCTCGTCCACCACTTCGGCCATGACGACGATGTCGCGGTCGCGGTCGGCCTCGGCCAGGGCGGCGATGTCGGGCGACAGCTGGTCGCCGAGGATCAGGATCAGGCGGCTCACCAGGGGATCGGCTTTGCAGCGTAGTCGAAGAAGCCGCCGGTGTCGTCCGGGGTCAACCCGTCGATCACGTCGAGCAGGTTGCGCGCGGCCTTTTCGGGCGGCGTGGCGTCGGCGGCATCGACGAAATCGGCGGTGAACGGCGTGGCGACGGTGCCGGGGTGCAGGGCGACGACGACGGATTGCGTGTGCGTGCGGCCAATCTCGATGGCGGCGGTGTGGATGATCTGGTTCAAAGCTGCCTTGGACGCGCGGTAGCCGTACCAGCCGCCCTTGCGATTATCGCCGATCGAGCCGACGCGCGCAGAGAGCACGGCAAAGACGGCGCGGCGATCGCGGGGCAAGAGGTTCGCGGCATGTTTCAACAGCAGCGCAGGACCCATCGCGTTGACCTCGAACTGGTCGCGCAGGGAGGATGCTGTAATCTGTTTCAGCGCTTTCTCGGGGCGCTGTCCGTCGATCTGCAAAGCACCGGTTGCGACGAAGATCAGGTCGAAGGGGCCTTCGAGGTTTTCAAGGGCTGCGGCAATGCTGGTCTCGGAGCGGATGTCGAGGCCGTCCGCGCGGCGCGACAGTTCCGCCACGTTGGATTTCCCGGCCCGGCGGGCGCATTCGGCGGCCAGCGCGCGGCCTATGCCGCCGGAGGCGCCGATGATGAGGGCTTTGTGTTCGGCCATGCGATGTGACCTAAGCCGCGCGGCGCACTGGTCAAATCGCGCGACCAGCACCATCTTTCGAAGAAAAGGAGCCCTGCCATGTCGAAGCCCGTCATCTACCATATCCCGGTCTGCCCGTTCTCGCAGCGCATCGAGATTCTGCTGGAGTTGAAGGGTCTGAGCGACGCGGTGGAGTTCCACGTCGTGGACATCACCAAACCACGGCCCGACTGGCTGCTGCAGAAATCCCGCGGTACCACGGCGCTGCCGATCCTGGAGGACGAGGAAGGCCGCGTGCTGAAAGAGAGCCTTGTGATCCTGCGCTATGTCGAGGAGCGGTTCGCGGGCAAGCCCGTGGCGCGCAGCGATCCATACGAGCGCGGCGTCGAGCGGCTGATGATCACGCGCGAGGGGCCGTTCGCGGTGGCGGGCTATTCCTACGTGATGAACCGCGACCGGAAAAAGACGCCGGAGCATCGCGAGAAGCTGCTGGAGCATTATCGCTGGCTGGGCGATTTTCTCGACCACCACAATCCGGGCGGCACTTTCCTGTTCGAGGATTTCGGGTTGGCCGATCTGGTCTACACCACCCTGATGATGCGGTTCTGGTTTCTGGACTATTACGAGGGGTTCGATTTGCCGGAGGGACCGGAGTACGCCCGTGCCGCCAAGTGGCGCGCGGCCTGTTTGGCGCGGCGCGAGGCGCAGCAGGTCAGCCACGACGAAATCGTCAAGCTTTACTACGATTACGCAGTCGGGTCGGGCAATGGCGGCCTTGCCGGAGGGACGGCGCGTGTCGTCGTTTACCTTTCAGCCGGATTGGCGCGAGCGACCGATGCCGCCGCGCGACAAGTACGACCGGATCGCCTCGGACGATGAACTGGGGCTGGTCTGAGGGATTGCGCCGCGCTGCGCGCGTCGCCGTGCTTGGGGGCGCTGCCCCCAAACCCCCGAGGTATTTCCGGCAAGATGAAGGAGGCCTGGATGGTGCCCTAATTCACGGCTTTTCTTTTTTCGCGATGGTCCTATACTCCGGCGCCATGACCACGGGTTCACATATTTTCGTTCGGGCGCCGCTGCGCCTGCGTGGTCTGCTTCTCCTTAGCCGCCTCTGAGCGTGCCGTAACGGCGCGACCGCTCAGAGGACGCCGCCCGCGCCGCGAAACGCTAAGGATAAGAAAAGAGACCCTGACATGACCAATAAGACCGACAAGGAACGCGTCGTTATCTTCGATACGACGCTGCGCGATGGCGAGCAAAGCCCCGGCGCCACCATGACGCACGAGGAAAAGCTGGAGATCGCCGCGCTGCTCGACGAGATGGGCGTCGATATCATCGAGGCCGGATTTCCAATTGCCAGCGAGGGCGATTTCAACGCCGTGTCCGCCATCGCGAAGCAGGCGCAGAACGCGGTGATCTGCGGGCTGGCGCGGGCGAATTACAAGGATATCGACCGTTGCTGGGAGGCGGTGAAGCACGCCAAACGCGCGCGCATCCACACCTTCATCGGCACCTCGCCGCTGCACCGCGATATGCATAACCTCAGCCAGGACGAGATGGCCCAGCGCATCCATGATTGCGTCACCCATGCACGCAACCTGCACGAGGATGTGCAGTGGTCCTCGATGGATGCGACGCGGACCGAGTGGGATTACCTCAAGCGCACGGTGGACATCGCGATCAAGGCCGGGGCCACGACGATCAATATCCCCGATACGGTGGGCTATACCGCGCCGGTCGAAAGCGCCGACCTGATCCGGCGGCTGATTGCCGAGGTCGATGGTGCCGAGGAGGTGGTCTTTGCCACGCATTGCCACAACGACCTGGGCATGGCGACGGCGAACAGCCTGGCCGCGGTGGCCGGTGGCGCGCGGCAGATCGAATGCACGATCAACGGCCTGGGCGAGCGCGCCGGCAATACCGCGCTGGAAGAGGTGGTGATGGCGATGAAGGTGCGCGGCGACATCATGCCGTGGCACACGAATATCGACACCACCAAGATCATGAACATCAGCCGCCGGGTGGCGACGGTGTCGGGCTTCAGCGTGCAGTTCAACAAGGCCATCGTCGGCAAGAACGCCTTCGCGCACGAATGCGGCATCCACCAGGACGGGATGCTGAAGAACGCCGAGACCTTCGAGATCATGCGCCCCGCCGATGTCGGCCTCAGCGAGACCAACATCGTCATGGGCAAGCATTCGGGCCGCGCGGCCCTGCGCAGCAAGCTGAAGAACCTCGGGTATGATCTGGCCGACAACCAGTTGAATGACGTTTTCGTGCGGTTCAAGGCGCTGGCCGACCGCAAGAAAGAGGTGTTCGACGACGACCTGGTCGCGCTGATGCGCGATGCGTCGGTCGAAGGGGCGAACGACCGGTTGCAAGTGAAATTCCTGCGGGTGATCTGCGGCACCGAGGCGCCGCAATCCGCCGACCTGACGATGACGGTCGATGAGCAGGATCACCAGGTGACCGCCACCGGCGACGGGCCGGTCGATGCGACGTTCAACGCGATCAAGAAGATCTTTCCGCACGAAGTGAACCTGCAACTCTACCAGGTTCACGCCGTGACCGAGGGCACCGACGCCCAGGCGACCGTCAGCGTGCGCCTGGAAGAGGACGGCAAGATCGCCACCGGCCAGGCCGCCGATACCGATACGGTCGTGGCCAGCGCCAAGGCCTATGTCACGGCGCTGAACAGGCTGCTGGTGCGGCGCGAGAAATCGGCGCCGGGGGCGGATGTGAAGGGCGTCAGCTACAAGGACGTGGGCTGACACGAGGCGTGCGCAGGAGGCCGACCGGGCTTTCTGCGCCGCTCACGAATTTTTTTTGACCCTGTGTCCCCGCGGACCTGGAGGGTGGTTCGAGCCGCGCCAGTTAGCATCATCGCGACATTCTATGGGAAATAATGCTGCACTCACGGCCCCGGAACATCATGAATTGAACCGTTGATGCGCAGTAGCAGGTTTCGAACATACTCCGAGCCAGGCGATCTGAGGCGCGAAATGGGCGAGAACGCGCTGTGTGACACGGGCAAGCCCCCTTCCACTCTTCCCGCCATATCCATATAAGGCGCGCGATGTGGGGGCGGCAGCGTCGCCCCTTTTGCTGCTTGCACAATGGAAAAGGCCCACCCGATGTCCTTCCTGTCCGGATTGTTCTCGTCCGATATGGCGATCGACCTCGGAACCGCGAACACGCTTGTCTATGTCAAGGGCAAGGGGATCGTGCTGAACGAGCCTTCCGTGGTGGCCTATCACGTCAAGGACGGCCGCAAGCAGGTGCTGGCGGTGGGCGAGGACGCCAAGCTGATGCTGGGCCGCACACCCGGCAGCATCGAGGCGATTCGGCCGATGCGCGAGGGCGTGATCGCCGATTTCGACGTCGCCGAAGAGATGATCAAGTACTTCATCCGCAAGGTTCACCGCCGCACGACGTTCTCGAAACCGAAGATCATCGTCTGCGTGCCGCATGGCGCGACGCCGGTCGAGAAACGTGCGATCCGCCAGTCGGTGCTGTCGGCGGGCGCGCGGCGTGCCGGGCTGATCGCGGAACCGATCGCGGCGGCGATCGGCGCGGGCATGCCGATCACCGATCCGACCGGCAACATGGTCGTGGACATCGGCGGCGGCACGACCGAAGTGGCGGTGCTGTCCCTGGGCGATATCGTCTATGCGCGTTCGGTGCGCGTCGGCGGCGACCGGATGGACGAGGCGATCATCAACTACCTGCGGCGCCAGCAGAACCTTCTGATCGGCGAAATCGACGGCCGAGCGGATCAAGACCAGCATCGGCACCGCACGGATGCCCGACGACGGGCGCGGCGCCTCGATGCAGATCCGCGGCCGCGACCTGCTGAACGGCGTGCCGAAGGAGACCGAGATCAACCAGGCGCAGGTGGCCGAGGCGCTGGCCGAACCGGTGCAGGCGATCTGCGAGGCGGTGATGACCGCGCTGGAAGCGACGCCGCCGGATCTTGCCGCCGATATCGTCGACCGCGGCGTGATGCTGACGGGCGGCGGCGCGCTGCTGGGCGAGCTGGACCTGGCGCTGCGCGAGCAGACCGGGCTGGCGATTTCGGTGGCCGACGAATCACTCAATTGTGTGGCGCTCGGCACCGGCAAGGCGCTTGAGTATGAAAAACAGCTTCGGCATGTGATAGACTACGAAAGCTGATTTCGACCCCAGGCGCCCGTTCCCTTCGGGCGCGGAGGCATGACTTGGCACGCGACAGAGGCAACAGCGACGCGTATGTCCGCCCGATCCGGCGTATCCTGATCGGCATGTTGGTGCTGTTCCTGCTGGCGATCTTCCTGGTTTGGCGCATCGACAGCCCGCGCGTCGAACGCTTCCGCGCGCAGCTCGTCGACCGCATCGTGCCGACCTTCGATTCGGCCTGGTCCCGGTGACCAGGGCCGCGGGCATGATCGAGAATTTCCAGTCCTACGCGCGGATTTACGAACAGAACCAGGAATTGCGGCGCGAGTTGCAGCAGATGAAGGCCTGGAAAGAGGCCGCCCTGCAACTGGAGCAGAAGAACGCCAAGCTGCTGGATCTCAACAACGTGCGGCTCGACCCCAAGCTGACCTATGTCACCGGCGTGGTGCTGGCCGACAGCGGTTCGCCGTTCCGGCAGTCGGTGCTGCTGAACATCGGCGAGCGCGACGGTATCGTCGATGGCTGGGCCGCGACCGACGGGCTGGGACTGGTGGGCCGGATTTCGGGCGTCGGGCGCAGCACGTCCCGCGTGATCCTGCTGACCGACGCCAACAGCCGTATTCCGGTGATGATCCAGCCTTCGGGCCAGCGCGCGATCCTGTCGGGCGACAATACCAAGTCTGCCGCTGATCGAGTTTCTCGAAAGCCCCGAGACGGTGCGTCCCGGCGACCGGGTGGTCAGTTCGGGCGATGGCGGGGTTTTCCCCGCCGGCGTGCTGGTGGGCCAGGTCGCCCAGGACACCGACCGGCGGCTTCGGGTGCGGCTGAGCTGCGGATTACGAGCGGCTCGATTTCCTGCGCGTGCTGCGGTCGATGCCGAAGGAACCGTTGCGCGATGCCGGCGGGCTGGTCTTGCCGGAAGCGGGCGCCGAGGCCGTAGCTGCCGACAGCGCCGAGGCCGCCGATGGCTGAGAGCCTGACCGCCAATCGCTGGGTCTATGGTGCCGCCTATTTCGGGCTGATGGCGGTGCTGATGCTGTGGCACCTACTGCCGATCCAGGTCGGCCCGCGCGGCTATCCCGGCCCCGACCTGCTGATCTGCATCACCTTCGCCTGGGTGCTGCGCCGCCCGCAGTATCTGCCGACCGCTGCTGATCGCGTGCGTCTTCCTGATTGCCGACATGCTGTTCATGCGCCCGCCGGGCCTTTGGACCGCACTGGTGGTTGTGGGCGTGGAGTTCCTGCGTGCTCGCGAGGCGACCTCGCGCGAGTTGCCGTTTCCTGTGGAATGGGCGATGGTCGCGGCGGTTCTGGCGCTGATGACGCTGGCCAACCGGCTGATCCTGTCGACCGCGATGGTCGAGCAGGCGGGCTTTGGCCTGACGGTTCTGCAACTGATCGCGACGGTGCTGGCCTATCCGCTGATCGTTCTATTGTCGCGGGTGCTGTTCGACATTCGCAAGATGACACCGGGCGAGATCGACACGATGGGGCGCCCGCGATGAAACGCACCCCGAAGGATACCGAGGAAAGCGTCCGCCGGGTCACCCGTCGCGGGCTGATCCTGGGCGGCGCGCAGGCGGCGATGGTCGCCGCACTGGCGCTTCGGATGCGCTACATGCAGGTCGAACAGGCCGACGAGTTCCGCCTGCTGGCCGAGGAGAACCGCATCAACATGCGCCTGATCCCACCGGCGCGCGGCCTGATCTTCGACCGCAACGGCGTGATCCTGGCCGAGAACGAGCAGAACTACCGCATCGTCATGGTGCGCGAAGATGCCGGCGACGTCGACGAGGTGCTGGCCCGGCTGGCCAGGATCGTGACGCTGATCCGAAGAGGACCTCGACCGCGCCCGGCGCGAGATCGTCCGCCGCTCGCCCTTCGTGCCGGTGACCATCGCCGACCGGCTGAGCTGGGACGATCTGGCCGAGGTCGCGGTCAACGCCCCGGCCCTGCCCGGCGTGAACGCCCGAGGTCGGGCTTCAGCCGCATCTATCCGCTGGGCGCGGATTTCGCCCATGTCGTCGGCTATGTCGGTCCGGTCAGCGACTATGACCTGGGCAAGCTGCGACGATCCCGATCCGCTGTTGCAGATCCCGAAGTTCCAGATCGGCAAGATCGGCGTCGAGGCGCAAGATGGAAACGTGCTGCGCGGCACGGCCGGCACCACGCAGATCGAGGTCAACGCCGTCGGCCGCGTGATGCGCGAACTGGACCGCCAGGAGGGCCGGCCAGGCGCCGACCTGCAACTGACCATCGATGCTGCGCTGCAGAACTACGTCCAGGCGCGGCTGGGCGACGAAAGCGCCGCAGCGGTGGTGATGGACATGCGTGAACGGCGATATCCTGGCCATCGCCTCGGCGCCGTCCTTCGACCCCAACCTGTTCGTGCGCGGCATCTCGGTCGCCGACTACGGCGAGCTGACCGACAACGACTACCGGCCGCTGGCCAACAAGACGGTGCAGGGCGCCTATCCGCCGGGCTCGACCTTCAAGATGGTGACCGCGCTGGCGGCGCTGGAAGCCGGCGTGATCAAGCCGGACGAAACCGTCTGGTGCCCCGGCCACATGGAGGTTGGCGGGCGCCGGTTCCACTGCTGGAAGCGCGCCGGCCACGGCCAGGTCGATCTGCGAGAACTCGCTGACGCAAACCTGCGACGTCTATTACTACGAAATGGCCGAACGCGTCGGGATCGAGAAGATCGCCGCCATGGCGCGCAAGCTGGGGCTGGGCGAACGCCACGACCTGCCGATGTCGGCGGTGCACAGCGGGCTGACGCCCGACAAGGCCTGGAAGCGCGAGAACCGGAGGCGCCGAATGGGTGATCGGCGACACGCTGAACGCGGCCATCGGCCAGGGCTTCGTGCTGACCTCGCCGCTGCAACTGGCGGTGATGACGGCGCGGATCGCCACCGGCAGGGCGGTGACGCCGCGGCTGATGAAATCGGTCGACGGCGTCGAAGCAGCCGTGCCCGACGGCGCGCCGCGCTGGACATCGAACCGAGCACATCTGCGCCTGGTCCGCCGCGGCATGTACGCGCGTCATCAACGACCGCCGCGGCACCGCCTACGGCAGCCGCATCGTCGAGGACAGCATGACGCATGGCCGGCAAGACCGGCACCAGCCAGGTCCGCAACATCACCGCCGCCGAACGCGCCGCGCGGCGTCATCCGCAACGAGGACCTGCCGTGGGACCGGCGCGACCATGCGCTGTTCGTCGGCTTACGCGCCCGTACGACGCGCCGCGCATCGCGGTGTCGGTCGTGGTCGAGCATGGCGGCGGCGGGTCGCTCGCCGCCGCCCCGATCGCGCGCGACATCATGCTGCAGGCGCTTTACGGCGGCACGCCGCCGCTCGACGCCTATCCGACCAGCCAGCGCGGCACGCATCCGCACCCAGCAGGAGCAACTGATCCTGCGCGATCCCTGCCACGCTGTCGCGACGGGCGGGTCCGCGCATGAGTTATCTTGAGTACAACGTCAAATACGTCCCCACCGGCATCGCGCAAGATGCTGTACCTGAACTGGCCGCTGGTCCTGCTGCTGACCACCGTCGCCGGCGATCGGGTTTCTGATGCTCTATTCGGTCGCGGGCGGCTCGCTGAGCCCCTGGGCCGAGCCGCAGATGAAGCGCTTTGTGCTTGGCCTGGCGCTGATGTTCGCCGTCGCCATGGTGCCGATCTGGTTCTGGCGCAACATGGCGGGCGTGGCCTATGCGCTGTCGATCCTGCTGCTGCTGTTCGTCGAGTTCTTCGGCACCACCGGCATGGGCGCGCAGCGCTGGATCGACCTTGGGTTCATGCGGCTGCAACCCACCGAGTTGATCAAGATCACCCTGGTGATGATGCTGGCGGCCTATTACGACTGGCTGGACATCAAGAAGGTCTCACGCCCGCTCTGGGTGCTGATCCCGTTGTTGCTGATCCTGCTGCCGACCTTCCTGGTGCTGCAACAGCCCGATCTGGGCACCGCGATCCTGCTGATCGCCGGCGGCGGCATCCTGATGTTCCTGGCGGGTGTCAGCTGGGTCTATTTCGGCGTGGTCATCGCCGCGGCAGGCGGGCTGGTGACGGCGGTGTTCCAGTCGCGCGGCACCGACTGGCAGCTTCTGAAGGACTACCAGTTCCGCCGCATCGACACCTTCCTCGACCCCGCCACCGACCCGCTGGGCGCCGGCTATCACATCACCCAGTCGAAGATCGCTTTGGGCTCGGGCGGCTGGACCGGGCGCGGCTTCATGCAGGGCACCCAGTCGCGGCTGAACTTCCTGCCGGAAAAGCACACCGATTTCATCTTCACCACGCTGGCCGAGGAATTCGGCTTTCTCGGCGGCGTTCTCGCTTGCTGACGCTCTACGCGCTGATCATCGTCTTTTGCATCGCCTCGGCGCTTCGCCAACAAGGACCGGTTCGGGTCGCTTTTGACGCTGGGCATCGCCGCCACGTTCTTTCTGTTCTTCGCGGTCAACATGTCGATGGTCATGGGGCTGGCCCCGGTCGTCGGCGTGCCGCTGCCGCTGGTCAGCTACGGCGGCTCGGCGATGCTGGTGCTGATGCTGGCCTTCGGGCTGGTGCAAAGCGCCCATGTCCACCGGCCAAGGCGACGCGGATGATCAAGGTTCAATTCGCCGCGGGCTGGCCGCGTTGGAAAGAGTGGAAACACCCGCTGTCGCTGGAACTGGCCCGCGCCGGGCTGGAGGCGGAACTGTCGCGCAAGCACGCCCCCGGCGAGGTCGATTATATCGTCTACGCGCCGAACCCCGAGTTCAGCGATTTCACGCCCTACACCCGCGCCAAGGCGGTGCTGAGCCTCTGGGCCGGGGTCGAGGATATCGTTCCCAACAAAACGCTGACCCAGCCGCTGACCCGCATGGTCGATACCGGACTGCGCGAAGGCATGGTGGAATGGGTCACCGGCCACGTGTTGCGCCATCACCTTGGGATGGACGCGCATATCGTCAATCCGGGGCATGACTGGGTGCCGGTGGCGCCACCGCTGGCGCGCAACCGGAAGGTCACGATCCTGGGACTTGGGGACCTGGGCACCGCCTGTGCCGAGGCGCTGCGGGCGCTGAACTTCCAGGTCACTGGCTGGTCGCGCAGCCGCAAATCCCTGCCCGGGATCACTTGCCTGTCCGGCGCGGACGGGCTGGCGCAGGCCCTGGGTGAAGCCGAGATCCTGGTGCTGCTGTTGCCTCTGACCGCAGCCACCGAGAACCTGCTGAACGCAGAGCGCCTGGCACTGCTGCCCGAGGGCGCGGTGATCCTGAACCCCGGGCGCGGCGCGCTGATCGACGACGACGCACTGCTGGCCGCATTGGATGCCGGGCAGATCGGTCACGCCACGCTCGACGTGTTCCGCACCGAGCCGCTGCCGGAGGATCATCCCTACTGGCGCCATCCGCGCGTCACGGTCACGCCGCATATCGCCTCTGAAACCCGCGTCGAAACCGCCGCACAGGTAATCGCCGAGAACATCCGCCGGTCCGAGGCGGGCGAGAGCCTTCTGCATCTGGTGGACCGCGACGCCGGATATTAGTGACGGGTTCGCCGATCGACCGTCGTGCCCCGGACCTGATCCGGGGCCTCTACGCGGAAGTTCCGGGTCAACCCCGCGACAGTTTGTGTCAGTTTGCAGGCAGCTACCCTGACGGAAGCCTGCTGCGTCTTGCTAGGACAACTGCTGCGACGGCGCGGTGACCAGCCCCTGCCCTCGGTCGGCGACCTCGACATTCTGATCAATCGCATCTGTCCGGCAGGAGGCCAGCAATCGCGCGACGACCGAGTTTGCCGTGCTTGGAACCGAGCTTTGGTTGATCGCGTGCCACCAAAGTGCCGTCGTCCCGGCCGCATGCGGACAGGCCATGCTGGTGCCGCTCAAGGACCGCAGGCCGCCGCCGGTTCTGGCCGATATGACGCCCACGCCCGGCCCGCTGAGGGTCGGGTTGGTGTTGGAGAACGACGCGATTTGAAGGCCGTTGTTACCCTGCATCAGCGCCCCGACCGAGACCACGCCTTCGGCGGCGGCGGGCACCGAGGCGCTGACCTCAAAGTTCGGGTTCTGGTCGCGCATGCTTTCGTTGCCGCTGGCAGCACAGACCACCGTGCCGCCGTTGAAGGCGGCCCGCGACTGGAACAGCGCGAGAATGCGGTCGAAGACCCGCAGGTTCATGCGATATGCCTCAAGCGCGATGGAGGTCGCGATGTTAACCGGCAGGCCGTTCACGTCGACAAGCCGTTTCGCGAAGCCGGGAAAGTCGAACCCCAGCGACATCGAGATCACCTGCGCGTCGTTCTCGCTGGCCCAGGTCATCGCGTTGAACAGCATCTCGGACGAGCCGCTGCCATCATCCCCCAGCACCTTGCCGATCAGCGCATTGGTCACGCCACGGGCGACGCCGATCCGCGTGTTGTCGACATCGCGTCCGAACACGGTGCCCGCGCAATGGGTGCCGTGGCCATTGGCATCCTGATTGCCGGTGCCGGAAAAGTCGCGCTGGTTCAGGGTCATGCCCTGGAACGCCGGATGATCGGCGTCGATCCCGGTATCTAGGATCGCAACCCTTACACCGGCGCCGTCGAACGGGCTGTCGACCGCGCCGACCGCCTCAACGCCCCAGGTCGGCGGCGCGTCGGCGGCGGCCTCGACCGGTTCGATCAGCCGCGTCGGCATGCTGCGGGCAACGCCAAGGATGCTGGGATCGCGCTGCGCGTCCCGGACATCCGACATGGTCATTTCTTCGGTCTCGACCGACAGATCGGTCATCCCCGCGACGGCTCCGGCACCAGCGGCGCCTGGCATGGCCTCCAGCGGGCCCGGCATTGCGGATGGCGCAGTTTTCAGACCGCGCAACAGGATATACTTCGCCATTCTCAATTCCTCCGGATCAATGTGTTTGTAACCGGCGATAAATCACTGCCGGCTGCAACTCAGGATAGCATGATTTTGCGGAGTTCGAAAGGGCCCGGCGCAGCGCAAAGCGCCTAGATCAGGCCATGCTCGGCGAACAGAGCCTTCAGGTTGGCCTGCGGCCGCGCGCCGATATGGCTGATCACCTCCGACGCGGCGATGCAGCCCATGGCGCCGCACGCTTGCAGGTCGTGCCCTTCGGCCAGCGCCCACAGAAAGCCCGAGGCGAAGAGGTCGCCCGCGCCGGTGGCATCGACGATGTGGGTCGGCACGGCGGGAACATGCCAGCGCTGGCCATCCGACAGGATATGTGCACCGTGCTCGCTTTCGGTGCAGACGACGATGGCGACTTCCGACGCGGCCTTGCCAAGCGCCGCGTCGAAATCGTCGGTCTGGTACATCGACAGGATTTCCGAGCGGTTGGCGAATAGCAGGTCGACGTGTTTTTGCAGCATCGTGCGGAACGCGTCGCGGTGGCGCTCGATGCAGAACGGATCGCTGAGCGTCAGCGACACCCGGCCACCGGCCCCCTTGCAGGCCGCGATGGCCTTGTCGAAAGCGGCCACGCTGTCGGGCCCGTCGAAGCGGTAGCCTTCCAGGTAGATCCAGTCGGTATCCGCCATCTGGCCCTCGTCGATATCCGCGGGTTCGAGGAACTCGGTCACCCCGAGGTAGGTGTTCATCGACCGCTCGCCATCCGGCGTGACCAGCACGATGCAGCGCCCGGTTTCCGCCTCGTGATCGCGTGGCGCCAGCGCGGTCTCATAGACCGCGCCCTGCGCCCGCAGGTCATGCGCGAAGATCGCGCCAAGCTGATCGTCCTTGACCTTGCCGACATAGGCCGTGCGCCCGCCCAGATGCGCGATGCCCGCGATGGTGTTGGCCGCCGACCCGCCCGAGATTTCCTGTGCCGGGCCGACGCGGGCGTAAAGCTCGACCCCGCGGTCGCGGTCGGTCAGCTGCATAATGCCCTTCTCGATGCCGTTCTCGGCCAGAAATGCGTCGCTGGAATGGGCAAGGACATCGACCATGGCATTGCCGATGCCGACGACCTGAAACGCTTTGCTCACGCGGTCTTCTCCTCGTAGAGGCAGAGTTCGTTGATCAGGCAGGCGCCGCAGGCGGGCTTGCGGGCCTTGCAGGTGTAACGGCCGTGCAGGATCAGCCAGTGGTGCGCGTGCTGCTGGAATTCCGCCGGCACGTTGTCCTCGATGGCGCGCTCGACCGCATCGACATCCTTGCCCGGCGCGATGCCGGTGCGATTGCCGACCCGGAAGATATGGGTGTCGACCGCCTGGGCGGGCTGCCTGAACCACATGTTCAGAACCACGTTCGCGGTCTTGCGTCCGACGCCGGGCAAGCTTTGCAGAGCTGCCCGCGACGACGGCACTTCGCCACCGTACTGATCCACCAGGATGCGGCACAGCTTGATGACGTTCTTGGCCTTGTTGCGATAGAGACCGATGGTCTTGATATGCTCGATAACGCCGTCTTCGCCCAGGGCGAGCATCTTTTCGGGCGTGTCGGCGACTGCGAACAGGCTGCGGGTGGCCTTGTTCACGCCGGCATCGGTCGCCTGCGCGCTGAGCGCCACGGCGACCACCAGGGTGAAGGCGTTGAGATGCTCCAGTTCGCCCTTCGGGTCGGGCTCTGCCTGCCGGAACCGGGAGAAGATCTCGTGAATGCGGTGATAGTCAAGCTGCTTGGCCATGGCGCCTTTTGCCCTGCCGTTCCCGAAGGGGCAAGCAGGCCGGTGGACATGACGCGGGAAATCGGGCGGATTTAACTGAATGTTTCCGTTTTGTCCCGCAGGGTCGCGTCATGCCACAGGGACCGTCGCCATGACACTCGCCTATTCCGCCGACGCGCTGATCTACGACCTCGAGACCGACAGTTTCGCGCTGTGTCCTGACCATGACCCGGCGCGGCACCGCGTGGACATCGAGTTCGGCAATGCCCTGGGCTGGTCCACCGAAGAGGCGGCAGGATGGAACGGGGCGGAAGATCCGCAGGTCGCGCAGGTCCGTGATACCTGCGGCGTGCCGATCCATGCTGGCCATGCCTACGTGGCCGAGCGGCTGGAACTTGCCGATCCGGACGGCGACGTGGTGCATCTGAACATGCTGGAGATCGAGCATCAAACCGTGGGCTGTATGACCGATGCGGACCTGCGGCCCGGCGCGATCTACCGGGTTCACGCCGGCAGCGCGCCAAGCCCGCGGCGGGACGAGGCGCCGGTGGCACGAGGCTTTGCTGCCGGTACGATGATCGCCACGCGAGACGGCGACTTGCCGGTCGAATGGCTTGCACCAGGGGACGAGATCCTGACGCTGGACGGCGGCCCGCAACCAATGCGCTGGATCGGTCGCACGCGGATCGGACCACGTGATCTTGCGCGGCACACCGGCCTTGCGCCGGTCACGATTACGGCCGATGCCTTCGGGTCGGGCGCGCCGGGCCGCGGCTTGCTGATCGGATCCAAGAGCCGGGTGATGCTGTGCGGCACCGAGGTCGAGGCGAACTTCGGACTGGACCGCGCCCTTGCACGGGCCGGTGACCTGGGCGTCGCCGACTGGCCCGGACAGGATGCCACCAGCCTGACCTGGTTCACCCTGCTGTTCGAGCAACATCAGGTGATCCTGGCAAACGGCCTCTGGTGCGACAGTCTGTTTGCAGACCCAACCTGCCTGGACTGGCTGGCATCTACCGGGCGGCAACCGCCGCCGGGGCTGCGTCACGCCCGCTATGCCCTGCCCTGCCTGCGGGCATGGGAAACCCGCATGGTCGGAACGCCCGGACCCTTCCATGCGTCGTTGCGTCGGTCGACCGCCGCCTGAGGCCGAAACCCGCAAGATACGGGTCGTCATGGCCCGGTGGCTGGCGTATTTCTGGTCCAAAGAGGACCCGACGCCATGACCGACCAAAGCCCCGACACCGCCTATCACTACGCCGTCATCCGCCGCGCCATCGAGTTGATCGACGCCGCGGGATCGGACCCGTTGCCGCTGGACGACCTGGCCGCCGAAATGCGCATGAGCCCGGCGCATTTCCAGCGTGTGTTCAGCCGTTGGGTCGGCGTCTCGCCCAAGCGATACCAGCAGTACCTGACACTGGATCACGCAAAGACCCTGCTGCGCGACCGGTTCACCATGCTCGATACCGCCGCCGAGGTCGGCCTGTCGGGTTCGGGCCGCCTGCATGACCTTTTCCTGCGCTGGGAAGCAATGAGCCCGGGCGAATTCGCCCGCAAGGGGGCCGGGCTGGCAATCCGCTACGGCTGGTTCGAAAGCCCGTTCGGCAAGGCGCTGGCGATGGGCACCGACCGCGGGCTGTGCGGTCTGGCCTTCGCAGAGGAGACCGGAGAGGCCGCCGCATTGGCCGACCTTCGCAGCCGCTGGCCCGAAGCGACCTATTCGGAAGACCCCGACGCCATCGCGCCCTGGGTCGACGCCGCCCTGTCGATGCGCGGGACCAGCGCGCTGCACCTGATCGGCGCGCCATTCCAGATCAAGGTCTGGGAGGCGCTGCTGAGCATCCCGTCGGGCCAGGTCACCACCTATTCCGAGATCGCCCAATCCATCGGCAGCCCGCGCGCGGTGCGCGCCGTGGGAACCGCCGTGGGACGCAACCCGGTCAGCTGGCTGATCCCCTGCCACCGCGCCCTGCGAAAATCCGGCGGACTAGGCGGCTATCACTGGGGTCTGCCGGTGAAACGTGCGATGCTGGCCTACGAGGCGGCGCGACGCGACGCGACCGGATAGGCCTTCACTGGCGAAAAATCGCTTGTCTGTTCCGGAACAAAACCTTTCGCGCGGCGTTATATCGTTTATATCCTGTGACAATCCCGCGCTCCCCTATTCTGGAAATGAGAAGACAACATGAAGACCAAGACCACGCTAATTTTCGCCACGGCAGCCGCCCTGACGCTGACCGCCTGCACCGATCCGACCACCCCCACCAACAGCCCCCGCCAGCGCACCGGCGAAGGCGCGTTGCTGGGCGGCGTTCTGGGGGCTGCGGCCGGCGTTGCCCTCGGTGACGATGCCGAATTGCGCCGTCGCGGGGCCGCGATCGGGGCCGTCGTCGGCGCTGGCGTCGGTGCCGCCATCGGCTACAACCTCGACCAGCAAGCCGCCGAACTACAGCGCGACTTCTCCAACGGTCGCATCCAGATCATCAACAACGGCGACCACCTGGTCGTGCGGATGCCGCAGGATATCCTGTTCGCCGTCGACAGTGCCTCGGTGAACCCGTCGCTGCGCGGCGATCTGCGCGTGCTGGCGGGCAGCCTGCAGCGCTATCCCGGCTCGACAGTCCAAGTCGTGGGCCACACCGACAACACCGGTGCAGCCGCCTACAACCAGGACCTTTCCGAGCGTCGCGCCGGTGCCGTCTCGTCGGTGCTGATCAGCTGCGGGCGTCGACTCGCGCCGTATCCGCGCGTTCGGGCGCGGCGAAGATGCAGCCGATCGCCTCGAACCTGACTGTTGAAGGCCGCGCCCAGAACCGGCGCGTGGACATCACGATCCGTCCGAACGGCTGATCGCGACACCTGTCAAACAGAAGGCCGGGCTGTCGATGCCCGGCCTTTTGCTTTCAGAAAAAAAGCCCGGCGAAACCGCCGGGCTTTTTCATTTCCGGGTTGCGCACCGTTCAGTGCAGCTTGGCCTCCACCGTCTCGATGGCGTCGTCGATCAGCTTGTTGCCCGCTGCAGCCGTCATCTGCTTGGCGATCACTTCGCGCGCCGCGGCGACCGAGACCTTGATCGCCTCGTCCCGCACTTCCTTCACGACCTTCGCCTGGGCCGACCCGATCTGGTCCTCGGCGGCTTGGATGCGCCGGGCAATGGTCGCCTTCAGGTCTTCCTTGGCCTGCTCGGCAGCCAGTTCGGCCTCTTGCTTGGCATGTTCGATGATGCGCTCGGACTGTTCCTGCACCTCGCGTTGCTTGCGCTCGTAGCTCGCCAGGATCGTCTGCGCCTCTTCGCGCAGCGCCTTGGCCTCGTTCAGCTCGTCGCGGATCGCCTCGGCGCGCTTGTCCAGCATCCCCATCAGCAGGCCCGGCACCTTGAGGTAGACCAGGACGCCGATGAACAGCAGGAAGGCCAGCAGCACGATGAAGTTGGTGTTGGCCAGCGAAACGAACGACCCTTCCGCCGCAAACGCGGGCGAGGCAAGCAGCGCCAGCCAGAGGGAGAGCTTTTTCATGTCCCTAGCCTTTCATCTGTGCGGAAACCGCCGCATCGACGGTCTTGGCATCGGCCTTGCCGCCCAGCGCCGCGACAATCTCGCCCGCGGTGGCCTTCGCCACCTCGCGCACGCTGTCGATGGCGGTTGCGCGTATTCCGGCGATGGCCTTCTCGGATTCCGCCGCCTTTGCGGCGATATCGGCATCGGCTTTGGCGCGTGCTGCGTCCAGTTCCGCCTGAATCTCGGCCTTGGCAGCCGCGACGATCTTGCCGGCCTCGGTGCGGGCGTCGGCCAGCGCCTGATTATAGGCAGCCTCCGCATCCTGCGCCTTGAGCTTGAGCTCTTCGGCGGCGGCGATGTCGTTGGTGATCGTGCCTTGCCGTTCGGCCAGAACCGAGGCGATGCGCGGCAGAGCCACGCGGCTGAGGATCAGGAAGATGACCACCAGCGTGACCACCAGCCAGAAGATCTGGTTGGGGAACCATTCCATGCAAAGCTGCGGCATGCCCACCGCGCCGCCGTGCGTGTCGACGCAAGAGCCGATCGCCTCGGCACTGTGGTCCAGCCCGTCGGTGGCATGTGTCGTTGTCTCTGTCGCCATTTCGGTCCCCTGAAAACTCTTGGCGCAGGACGGGCCGTCAGCCCGCCCTGCTGTAAGGAGGTCTCAAAGCTGCTTTAGACGGCGAACATCAGCAGAAGCGCGACGAGGAACGAGAAGATCCCCAGCGCTTCCGAGAACGCGATACCGATGAACATGGTCGCGATCTGGCCACCGGCCGCCGACGGGTTACGCAGCGCGCCGGATAGATAGTTGCCGACGACGTGGCCCACACCGACCGCAGCGCCGCCCATGCCGGTACAGGCCAGACCGGCACCGATGTAGGCACCCATTTGTACGATATCGCCTTCCATGATCTTTCTCCTTACGATGGAATTTCGATGTTTGTTGCGGGACGGGGGACACCCCGTCAATGATGCGGATGCAGCGCGTCCTTGAGATAGACGCAGGTGAGGATCGCGAAGACATAGGCCTGGATGAACGACACCAGCACCTCCAGCGCATAGATCGCGCGTGATCGCCAGGATCGACAGCGGCGAGATCACCGCCAGCGCCGCGAAGGCCGCGAACACCTTGATCACCGCGTGACCGGCCATCATGTTGCCGGCCAGACGAATGGAGTGGCTGACCGGGCGCACGAAGTAGCTGATCACCTCGATCAGCGCCAGGATCGGGCGCAGCGCCAGTGGTGCCGCGGAAATCCAGAACAGTTTCAGGAAACGACACGCCGTGCAGCACGAAGCCCAGGATCGTGACCGACAGAAACACCGCCATCGCCATGACCGCCGTGACGGCAATATGGGATGTCGTGGTGAAGGCCATCGGCAGCAGCCCGAGGAAGTTGGAGAACACGATGAACATGAACAGCGTCATGATATAGGGGAAAAACTTCACCCCGTCCTTGCCCGCGACATCCTCGACCATCTTGTAGACGAAGCCATAGGCAAGCTCGGCGATCGACTGGATCCGGCTTGGCACGATGGCACGACCGCGGGTGCCCAGCACCAGCAGCCCGGCGATGCACAGAACAGCCAGGAACATCCAGAACGTCACGTTGGTGGGCGTGTACCAGCTGACGGTGTCGCCGCCGAACAGCGGACTTGCACGATGAACTGGTCCATCGGGTGAAAGACGAGACCGCCGCTTTCTTCTTCAGTCGCCACTGTCGTTCGCTCCGTCGCTGCCAGGCGAGACGCCTGCTTTGCCCAAATCGTCGGGCGTGTCGCCCGTTTTGTCCATTTGGACCTCCTGCGCCGTGCGCAGCATCGTCCGCACCCCGGCCACGAAGCCCAGCAATATGAACAGCACCAGAAAAATCGGCAGGGTGTCAAACAGCACATCCAGCCCGTATCCGATGCCGAAACCGATACCCAACCCGGACACCAGCTCGATCACCATGCGCCAGGCCAGATGTGCCTGGGAATGATGATCCTCGATCTTCGGGCGCGGGGCATGCGCCCCCTTCATCTCGCCGATCCGCTTTTCAAGTTGCGCAAGACGCGCTTTGTCCGCCGGATCGACCAAGATCAGCCCCACGATCAGTTGGCCGGACACTAGAAATCGCGCCGCCCAGAGTCAAGCGCGGAACCGGGCGCGACTCCTACATCCAACCTACTGATTTATCTAAGAATCTCCGTCAGCGCTGATCACGCCGGATCCATCGGCCCCTGACGACCCATATTCAACCGGATGGTTGACCTTTCGCGTCCGTTGCGGTTAGCCGGTCCCATGCAGCCCGGCCTCGATCTCGCCTTCGCCGCCCTCGCCGACCCGACCCGACGGGCGATCCTGTCGATGCTGCTTGAGGATGACATGGCGGTCACGGATGTGGCCGAACCCTTCGAGATATCGCTGGCCGCGATCTCCAAGCACCTGGCAATACTCACCCGCGCCGGACTGATCACCCAGGAAAAGCGCGGCCGCGTCAAATGGTGCAAGCTCGAACCCGACGCCCTGCGCGCGGCCTCGGTCTGGATGCAGGGCTTCGGCCAGTTCGAGCCGGTCAACCTGGATGCCTTCGAGGCATATCTCACCGACCTCGGCCTCTCGCCCGACCGCTGATCCTCTTTGGTCTGCATATATCCCGGGGGGTTTGGGGGGCTGGCCCCCCAATTCGGGCGGCGCGCGAAGCGCGGCGCAAAACCTCCGCTCAGTCTTCGTCCTTCAAGAGCAGCCACAGCGCCACGAAAGTCAGCCCCACTCCGCCCAGCACAAGTAACGGCGGCACGCCGTGGCCCAGCGCCACTTCCCAGACGATGACCCAGCTTGGCGTCAGGTAGGTATAGGCCATCACCTTGGCCGACGGCAGCCGCTGGCCCGCGAATTGCAGCAGCACGAAAGTCATCGCCGAGGCCGCCAGCGAGACATAGAGGATCGTGATCCAGACGATGCCGGGCAAGGCGGTCCAATCGGTCTCCAGAACATCGCGCCAGCCCCAGCCCATCAGGCAGACGAACCCCGCAACCATCACCCAGAAGATGAAGACCAGGCTGCCCTCGCCCCTGTTTAGCTTGCGCAGCATCGGCGTGTAGATCGCGTGCGCCATGCAGCCGACGAAATAGACCATCTCGCCGCGCCCGACAGCGAATGCCAGGGCCGCCGAAAGGTCGGCGCGAAAGATCACCCACAGCGCGCCGAACGCCCCGATCGCCAGCGCGAGTGCCATCCGCGGCGTCGTGACCTGGCGCAGAAGCCACCAGCCGAAGAACGCGGACATCACCGGCGTCAGGGTGAACACGGCCGCCGTCGACACCGGCGGCGCGGTCTTCAACCCCTCGAACATCAGGACGAAATAGGTGGCGAACAGCCCGCCCAGCAGCAGATAACGCCAGGGTGCCGACACGGAGGCCCGGCTGAACCCGCCCGACACCCACACCAGCAGCCCGATCGGCACCGCCGCGATCAGAAACCGCACCGCGTTCAGCGCGGTCGGCGCGATCTGGTTCGCCGCCATCGACCCAAGGCTGAAAGAGCCCGCGACCAGCGCCGAGAACGCCAGCATCGCCAGATGTCCCTGCATCTGCGGCGTCAGGCGGGCGGGCATGCGCCTTGCCATCCCTTCGCCGCTTCCTTGAGAAAGGCAGTAAAGCTCTGCACCTTGATCGTGCGGTGCAGATCGACATGGGTGACAAGCCAGATCTGCGCCGACCATTCGACGCGCGGCGGCAGCACCTGCACAAGTTCGGGATATTCGTGCGCCGTCCAGCACGGCATGTAGCCGATGCCCGCGCCGGCGCGCAAAGCGCCTTGCAGCACGTGCTGTTCAGTGGCGCGAAACACGATCTGTTCCTTGGGGACGTGGCTCCATATCCAGCGATCGAACGGCGCACGCGAGGTCTCGCTGTCGTGGCAGACGAAGCGGTGCCCGGCCAGGTCGTTTTCATCCTTCGGAAGGCCGTGCGCCTCGACATAGGCCTGCGACGCGTAAAATGCGCCCTGCTGGGTGCACAGGCTCTGCACCACGTTGTCGGGTTGATCGGGCGCCGCGCCGGCACGGATCGCCACGTGCGCCTCGCCGTATTCCAGCCGGAATACGCGCTCGTCGGTCAGAAACCGCACCGTCAATTCGGGATGCGCCTTCTGGAACGCCACCAGCGTCGGGGTCAATTGCGGCGCCATCCCGGACAGCGAGGTCACGATCAACTCGCCCGTGACCGAATTGCCCTGGCCCCGGATGCGCCCGGCAAGTTGCGTGAACTGGTCGTCGGTGGTTTTCGCCACGGTCAGCAGGTCCTGCCCCGCCTCGGTCGCCGTGTAGCCGCGCGCATGACGCTGGAACAGCTTCGTGCCCAACCGCAGCTCCAGTGCGTCGATATGGCGGATCACAGTGGCGTGGTGCACGCCCAGCACCTCGGCGGCACCGCTGACCGTGCCCAGCCGCGCGACGTGATAGGCGGTGCGGATTTCATCCCAGTTGTCGACTGCCATGCTTATGTGCACCTCCGAACATGTTATGCGCGATATCACAAATTGCGTTCGCCCACGCAAGATATATCTGAGTCGCTCCAACTTGCACCCCGCCTTCAAGGACTCAAGAAATGACGACATCCATCCTGCGCATCGACGCCTCCGCCCGCCGCACCGGCTCGATCACCCGCGATCTCGGCGATCGCCTGATCGACCGCTTCACCGCCAAGGCGCCGGTCGCGTTGACGGTGCGCGACCTGGCCGACGGCCTGCCGCAGATCGACGAGGCCTGGATCGGCGCCAACTTCACCCCCGCCGAAAAGCGTACGCCCGAACAGAAGTCGCTTCTGGCTCTGTCCGACACGCTTGTCGCCGAACTGGCCGCCGCCGACACGCTGGTGATCGGGTTGCCGATCTACAATTTCGGCGTGCCGTCGTCCCTGAAGGCCTGGATCGACCTGATCGCCCGCGCCGGCGTGACTTTTCGCTATACCAAGACCGGTCCCGAAGGTCTGCTGAACGGCAAGCGCGCCATCGTCACTGTCGCCTCCGGCGGCACCGAGATGGGGTCGGCCATCGACTTCGCCACCGGATATCTGCGCCACATGCTGGGTTTCATCGGCATCACCGAGGTCGAGTTCATCGCCGCCGACCGCACCGCGCTGGACCCTGAAGGCACCGTCACCGCGGCCAACGCCGCCGTCGACGCGCTGCCGCTGGCCGCCTGATCCGCGCCCGCACGCCTAGGTGGATCGGCGCGACCCGTGCCAGGGTCGATCCATCATGCGCGTGTGCGTTTCCAGCGGTGTGTTCGTTGGTCCGGGCGGACAAGTGGCCCTTGCCCGGCGACATGGCCCGCCGATAATCTGGTGCCATGAAAGTCAGCCATGACAGCCCCGATCTTCTGATCCTGGACCACGTACCGTGGATCATGGCGGGGATATTCAGCGCGTTGATTCTGGGCTCGGCGGCGATGGCGATGATCATGCTGGCTGACGGCGAACTGATCGGTGTACTGGTCGGCCTGGGCGGCGTGCCGTTCTTCGCGCTGTTCCTGGTGGCCTTCGTGCGCCGGGTGCAGGTGGTGCTGGACCGGCGCGCGGGCACCGCCACGGTCAAGCGGCGCGGCCTCGTGCGCAGCTCTGGCGAGCAGATCGACCTGCACCGCCTGCGCAAGGCTGTTGTGCAGACCAGCCGCAGCAGCGATAGCGACACGCATCGTCCCGCGCTGTTGATCGCCGGGCGCGACGAGGCCCTGCCGATCCTGTTCGTTTACTCCAGCGGGCGCAGCGCCGGGCGCGACGTGCGGCGCATCAACGACTGGCTCGAGGCCGGCCGCGCGCTTGACAACGGCACCGTCGCCCCATAGACGACACGCCATTCCGGAAGTTCAGATGCTTCCGGTCCCCGGCCAGGTCGGGGATCGCCCTCCATCAGCGCGTTGCGCCCATGGGGGCGCGTGTCGTTTGCAGTCCGCCCATGGGGGCGCTTGTGGTTTGGCCGGTCCGGTCCCAGATGGGGTGGACCAGAACGGGTAGAGAAGGGACCGCGATGTTCGAGAACCTCTCCGAACGCCTCTCCGGCGTCTTCGACCGGCTGACCAAGCAGGGCGCGCTGTCGGACGACGACGTCAAGACCGCCCTGCGCGAGGTCCGCGTGGCGCTGCTGGAGGCGGACGTTTCGCTGGCCGTGGCCCGCGACTTCGTCAAGGCGGTGCAGGACAAAGCCACCGGACAGGCGGTCACCAAGTCGGTCACGCCGGGCCAGCAGGTCGTCAAGATCGTACATGACGAGCTTGTGCATGTACTAGCGGGCGACACCGAGGACCCCGGCGCGCTGAAAATCGACAACCCGCCGGCACCGATCCTGATGGTCGGACTGCAGGGCTCGGGCAAGACCACGACGACTGCCAAGCTGGCCAAGCGCCTGAAGGAAACCCGCGGCAAGCGCGTGCTGATGGCCTCGCTCGACACAAACCGCCCGGCCGCGATGGAGCAGCTGGCGATCCTCGGCAAGCAGATCGGCGTCGACACCCTGCCCATCGTCAAGGGCGAAAGCGCGCAACAGATCGCCAAACGCGCCAAGCAGCAGGCGACGCTGGGCGGCTACGACGTCTACATGCTGGATACCGCGGGCCGGTTGCACATCGACGCCGAACTGATCGCGCAGGCGGCGGAAGTCCGCGACATCACGGGTCCGCGCGAAACCCTGCTGGTGGTCGACGGCCTGACCGGCCAGGACGCGGTGAACGTCGCCGAAAACTTCGACCGAGACATCGGCGTCACCGGCGTCGTCCTCACAAGAATGGACGGCGACGGCCGCGGCGGCGCGGCCCTCAGCATGCGCGCGGTCACCGGCAAGCCGATCAAGTTCGTGGGCTTGGGCGAAAAGATGGACGCGCTCGAGGAATTTCACCCCGAACGCATCGCGGGCCGTATCCTCGGCATGGGCGACATCGTGTCGCTGGTCGAAAAGGCGCAACAGACCATCGAGGCCGAGCAGGCCGAGCGCATGATGAAGCGCTTCCAGAAGGGTCAGTTCAGCATGAACGACCTTCGGATGCAGCTTGAACAAATGATGAAAATGGGCGGCATGGAGGGCATCATGGGGATGATGCCCGGCATGAAGAAGATGAAGGGCCAGATGGACGAGGCGGGCTTTGACGACAAGATTATTCGCCAGCAGATCGCCCTGATCCAGTCGATGACGAAAAAGGAACGCGCCAACCCGCAGCTTCTTCAGGCCAGCCGCAAGAAACGCATCGCCAAGGGGGCGGGGCTGGAGGTCAGCGATCTCAACAAGCTGGTCAAGATGCACCGGCAGATGGCCGACATGATGAAGAAGATGGGCAAGATGGGCAAAGGCGGGATGCTGAAACAGGCGATGCGCGGCATGTTCGGCAAGGGCGGTCCCAGCCCGGCCGAAATCGAGGCCGCGCAGAAAAGCATGGGAACCCCCGGTAGCGGCCTGCCCAAGGGCTTTCCCGGAATGCCCGGCGGCGGCGGCATGCAACTGCCCCCGGGACTTTCCGGGTTCGGCAAGAAGAAATGACCATGTCCGCTTCTTCTCCTCGAAAACACGTAAATGCCGCCCGCACGGCGCGCGCCACGCAGGCCTTTTGCCATCGCCTTTCGACTTGTGACTCAAGTGTCGCGCGGCAGCGCGTCCATTTGGAACCCCGCCGATGACCGACAGCACCCGTGCCGCCGACCTTCTCAAGGACCACCGCGCCAGCATCGACCGCCTGGACGCGATCCTCGTCTACACGCTTGGCGAGCGGTTCAAGCACACCCGCGACGTGGGCAAGCTGAAGGCGGAACATGATCTGCCGCCCAGCGACCCGGCGCGCGAGGCCGAACAGATCGCCCGGCTTGAGCAACTTGCAAGAGACGCCGATCTCGACCCCGAATTCGCCCGCAAATTCCTTGGCTTCATCATCCGTGAAGTCATCCAGCACCACAAGCAACACCAATCCTGACGCGGCAACCGCGTCACCCAAGCCATCCAAAGGAGCAACCCAAATGGCCATGAAAATTCGTCTCGCCCGTGGCGGCAGCAAGAAACGCCCGCACTATTCCATCGTCGCCGCCGACAGCCGGATGCCGCGCGACGGCCGCTTTCTGGAAAAGCTGGGCACCTACAACCCGCTGCTGCCGAAAGACAGCGAAGACCGCGTCAAGATGGACGTCGAGCGCATCCAGGCCTGGATCGCCAAGGGCGCGCAGCCGACCGACCGCATCGCCCGGATGCTGGAAGCCGCCGGCGTGACCGAGAAGAAGACCCGCAACAACCCCAACGCCGCCAAGCCCGGCAAGAAGGCCGAAGAGCGCGCCAAGGAAAAGGCCGACAAGGCCGCCGCGGCCTCCGAAACTCCCGCAGAGGCCCCCGCCGAGACCCCGGCAGAGGCCCCGGCGGAAGAAGCCGCCGCCGAAGAGCAGTCGGCAGAGTAATCCGCACCCGCCATGGCAGCGAAGCATTTCATCGGCGTCGTCCACCGCGCCCAGGCCCTCAGGGCGCGGGCGATGGGCATCGTGGCCTTCAGCCACGGGCGCGAGGCGCCGGTGAAATCGCTCGATCCGGGCGACGCGGTGATCTTCTACGCGCCGAAAACCGATTTCGACGGTGACCCGGTGCAGGCCTTCGTGGCCCACGCCCGGGTCACCGGAGAGGCGCCGTACGAGCGTGACTTCCAGCCCGGCATGACGGCCTGGTGCCGCGATGCCGCGTTCGATGACGTTGTGGAAGTGCCGGTGCGACCGCTGCTGGAGCCGTTGAGTTTCGTTAGGAACCCAAGGCACTGGGGCATGGCGTTCCGGCAGGGCAAGTTCGCCATTCCAGAGAGCGACTACCGCCTGATCGCCGACGCCCTGCTGGCGATCGGGCCATGACCACCGATCGGGTCTGCGTCGGTGCGATCGGCGGCGCCTTCGGCGTCAACGGCGAGGTCCGGCTGAAAAGCTTCTGCGCCGAACCCGAAGCCATCGCCGATTACGCCCCGCTCTGGAGCGAGGACGGCAGCCGTCAGTTCCAACCAACGATCACTCAGGCCATCAAGAACGGTCTGGCCGCCCGGCTGGACGGCGTCACCACCAAGGAACAGGCAGACGCCCTGCGCGGAGTACGTCTTTACGCTGCGCGCGATGCCCTTCCGACCCTTCCCGACGACGAATACTACCACGCCGACCTGATCGGGCTGGAGGTCCTGGATACCGGTGGCACGCCCCTGGGCCGGGTCCGGTCGGTGCTGAACCACGGCGCCACCGATCTGCTTGAAATCGAGGCCGAGGGGCTTGGCGACACCGTCCTTCTGCCCTTCACCCGCGAGGCCGTGCCGACGGTCGACCTGTCGTCGGGACGGATCATCGCCGATCCGCCGGAGGGGCTTTGGCCTTGAACGGCTCCGCTACTGCACACGGCGTGGAACCCGCCACCGCTTCGCGCGTTGCCTTCGCAATCCGGCATCAATTGACCGGTCGCGAAAGGATATCTGATGCTCAAGCTCATTCTCATTCTACTTGTGGTGGCGGCGGTCGCTGGTCTGCTTGGTTTCGGGCGCCTGTCGGGTGCTGCACTGACCGGCGCGAAATTCCTGATCGGGGTTGCTCTGGTTCTGTTCCTTCTGGTGATCCTGGGCATCATCGCGATTGCCTGACGCGCGACGGCCCGCGCGGCCCCGATGCCGCGTAGGGCCGCCGACAAGCCCATGCGCGTCATCGTCCGTGCCGGATTTCACAAGACCGGTACGTCATCGCTTCAGGACTATCTCCGCGCCCATCGGGAAATGTTGGCGGACGACGTCACGATCTACCTCAAGCAGGACTTCGCATCTGCGGCAAACCTTGGCCGGGTCTACGGGCTGAAACCCTACCCTTGGCGTCGGCGTCAATTCCGCCGTGCACTGCCGCGGTTCTCTGGCGGACGTGCCCGCCGATCCGGTGATCTTTCTGTCGTGGGAAGGTTTCTCGGGCGTCATGCCGGGACACAGGCGGTGGCTGACCGGGCGGATCACCACCTACACCCGCGCCGCAATCCCACTGGCGCGGACGGTCATCTCGGAACTGCGCCACCGGTTCGGCGACGCCGTGATCGTCGAGTTCCTCCACACCCTGCGCGACACTGATCAGTGGATTCACAGCGTTTACGGGCACCTGTTGCGCTCGATCCGGATCACCGACAATTACGGTGCGTTCCGCGGCAGCTTTCCAAGCTTTCCAGACCTGAAGAACGAGGCGGCGACCATTGCGCGGGCTATTGCCCCGATCCCGGTGCACACCGCGTGGCTGGAAGATACCGGCGCGATGCCGCAGGGTCCGGCAACCGCGTTTTTCGATCTGATCGACCTTTCGCCGCAGTATCGCACTGCATTGCCCAAGGCCGAGCAAAAGAACCCCGGCCTGTCCGACGAGGCGCACGCGATGTTCCCGCGCCTCAACCGCGAGATCGCCGATGCGAGCGAACTGAAACACCGCAAGGAAAAGATCGCGTGCGCGGACCGCGCGATCTACAAGGCAGGCGGAACGGCAGCGGACGCCTGCGTCCGGCAAACGAGGCTTGAAGACGATGACTGACGCCAACGATCCCCCGTCGCGATCGCACGGTCGGCTGAAAGTGCAGCCCACCGGCAAACCGCGCGAAATGATGACGTCCCGGCCCGATCTGCACGGCGCCTGGACCGCCAAGGTCATCACCTTGTTTCCGCAGGCTTTCCCGGGCGTTCTGGGGGCCTCGCTGACGGGCAAGGCGCTGGACGAGGGGCTATGGCAGCTTGATCCCATCGACCTGCGGATTTTCGGCGAAGGAAAGCATCGCAACGTCGACGACACGCCCGCCGGTGGCGGGCCGGGCATGGTGCTGCGCGCCGACGTGATGGCACGCGCCCTGGCCCACGCCGCGCAGGGCACGCCAGACCGCGCGGCATGGCCAGTGATCTACCTCAGCCCGCGCGGAGAACGGTTCGACCAGGCGATGGCGCGGCGGTTGAGCGAAGGCGCTGGTGTGACGCTGATATGCGGCCGGTTCGAGGGGCTCGACCAGCGGGTGATCGACGAATTCGCCATCGAGGAGGTGTCGCTTGGCGACTTCGTCCTTTCGGGCGGAGAGATTGCCGCGCAGGCCTTGATTGACGCAACCGTCCGGCTTATACCCCGCGTGCTTGGGAATCAGGCATCCACAGAGGAGGAATCCTTTTCTGACGGGCTGCTTGAACACCCCCAGTTTACGAAACCCGCCACCTGGGCTGGGCGCGACATCCCCGACGTTCTTCTGTCGGGGCATCACGCACAGATCGCAGCCTGGCGGCGGGACATGGCCGAAAGGCTGACAAAGGAACGCAGACCTGATCTCTGGCGGGCTTATTGTGCGGCGCACGATAGGGACCCGGATGAAGACCAAGAGCTCTGAGGCGGCACCATACTTCGCGGAACAACCGCGAGCATCATGAGGAGTGGATCAGATGAACCTGATCGCTGAACTGGAAGCCGAGCAAGTCGCAGAGCTTGGCAAGGAAATTCCCGATTTCCGCGCCGGTGACACCGTCCGCGTGGGCTACAAGGTCACCGAGGGCACCCGCACCCGGGTGCAGAACTACGAAGGCGTCTGCATCGCGCGCAAGAACGGCACCGGCATCGCCGGCAGCTTCACCGTGCGCAAGATCAGCTTCGGCGAAGGCGTCGAGCGGGTGTTCCCGCTGCATTCGACCAACATCGACAGCATCACCGTAGTCCGCCGTGGCCGCGTCCGCCGCGCCAAGCTGTACTACCTGCGCACCCGCCGCGGCAAATCGGCCCGCATCGCCGAGAACGCCCACTACAAGGCGCTCTCCGGCGCCGACGCGAACGCCTGAGGAGCGCCGAGATGAAAAAAGACACGCATCCCGACTACCACCTGATCGACGTCAAGATGACGAACGGCGACGTGGTGCAGATGAAATCCACCTGGGGCAAGGAAGGCGAGCAGCTTTCGCTGGATATCGACCCCTCGGTGCACCCGGCTTGGACCGGTGGCTCGTCCCGTCTGATGGACACCGGCGGCCGGGTCTCGAAGTTCAAGAAGAAATACGAAGGCCTGGGCTTCTAAGGCTTTCGTTTTTCGACACCAGGAAGGGCCGCCCGGCAAAGCCGTGGCGGCCTTTTTCGTGTCCGGTTCCTGCCGCCGATTAATCGCCCGTTAACCGCGCATCCCGCATCTTGGCGAATATCCGTGGTCCGAAAAGGGAAGGGTTGCCGGGATGAGGTTGAGACGTTGGTTCATGATTGCGATCTTCTGCTCCGGGCTTGCCGGATGTGTCGAGCCCACCGTTCACGACACGCCAAGTGGTCGGCCCGAGGTCACGCTGTCGACCAAGAACCACGACGCGGTGCGCTCGGCCCTGATCAACCGGATGCTCAACAAGGGTTACAGCATTACCCGGGACACCGGCCATTCGATCGCCTTCGACCGCCCGGTCGACAATGCGCTGGGCGCGGTCCTGTTCGGCAGCCAGTACGATGCCACGCCCAACGCCCGCATCGTCTATACGCTTGCCGCCCTTGGCAATGCGACCCGCGTGGTGGCGGATATCGCCATTGTCACCAACCCCGGCTCTGCCTTCGAGCGGCAGACCAACATGAACGGCAACCAGGACAGCCTTCAGGTACAGGCCATGCTGGAAAGCCTAAAAGGCGATAATCGCTAGACGCCCGCCGTCGGTTCAGCCGGGAAACTGCGCCGTTGTGCATGAACGGCTCTGGCACCTTTCGTTTAGGCAGGTAGTGTGACCGGACGCTTACCCCGGACCCGGTTTCCCCATGCTGACCTTCATCGCCGCCTGCATTCTGCTGATCATCACCCCCGGCCCCGGCGTGATGTCGACCGCCGGGTTCGGCGCCGCCTATGGCTTCCGCCCCGGTCTACGGTACGTGACCGGGCTGTGCCTGGGCCAACTGGTGGTGATCGCAATGGTCGTGTCGGGGCTGGCGGCCCTGCTGCTGGCCACGCCGGGCATCCGCACGGTGCTTCTGGTAGCGTCGACGCTTTACCTGCTTTACCTCGCCGCTCGCATCGCCTTTGCGGGCTCCCGCATCCAGTTCATCACGGCAAACAGGCCGCCGGGCATCATCGCCGGTTTCCTGCTGCAACCGATCAATCCCAAGGCCTACGTGGTCAACACCACGCTTTTTTCCGGCTTCGTACTCTACCCCGATGCCTACTGGGCCGAGGTGGCGATCAAACTGGTGATCCTGAACATCGTCTGGGTTCCGATCCACCTGGCATGGCTCTGGGCGGGCGTGACGTTGGAGCGACTGAACCTGCCGCCGCGCACCCAGCGGGTGATAAATTTCGCGATGGCCGCCGCGATGCTGGCCGTCGTGGGGCTGGCGGCGTATTCGGCGCTGGAATAGCGCCCCCGGGCCCGAAAAACCGACTCAACTGCACCACCCGCGCCCGAAAACGCGATCCATCGCTTCCAATGCGAATCGGCGCAACATATAGTTCGCCCAGCGCGGAAAGACGCGAGAGCAGAGGCAGGAAAAGGGGCAGACCATGGCGCATATCATCGTCGTGGGCAACGAGAAGGGCGGTGCGGGCAAATCCACCGTCTCGATGCACGTGGCCACCGCGCTGGCGCGGCTGGGGCATTCCATCGGAGTGCTCGATCTCGACCTGCGGCAAAAGTCGCTGACGCGATATCTGGAAAACCGGCTGACCTTCATGCAGCGGCACGGGCTGGACCTTGCAACGCCCGAGTTCCGCGAATTGCCCGATGTCGACGCCAAGGGACTGAACGCGGGCGAGAACATCTATGACCGGCGCCTGTCGATGGCGGTGGCGGGGCTGGAAGACGCCTGCGATTTCATCCTGATCGACTGCCCGGGCAGCCATACCCGGCTTTCCCAGGTGGCGCATTCGCTGGCCGACACGCTGATCACGCCGCTAAACGACAGCTTCGTCGATTTCGACCTGCTGGCGCGCGTCGATGGCGAAACCGGCAAAATCCTTGCCCCGTCCGTCTATTCCGAAATGGTCTGGAGCGCGCGTCAGTTGCGCAACCAGGCCGGGCTGAAGGCCACCGACTGGATCGTCGCGCGCAACCGGCTGGGGGCGCAACAGATGGTGAACAAGAAAAAGATGGGCGAGGCACTGGACAAGCTGGCCAAGCGCATCGGCTTTCGCGTGGCGCACCGCGTTTTCCGAGCGCGTCACCTTCCGCGAGCTTTTTCCCCGCGGCCTGACCCTGCTCGACCTCAAGGATATCGGCGTGCAGAACCTCAACATCTCGAATGTCGCCGCGCGGCAGGAATTGCGCGATCTGATGACCGAGTTACGGCTTCCCGGCGTCGACGTCGATTTCTGACTGTGAGGTGGGGCTGACCTCAGCTCACGACGGTTCTTTCTCGTCCAGAACCTTTCTGGCGACCCGGAAACACTCCAGTCCCTGCGGTACTCCGCAATAAATCGCGACCACGTGGATGATGGCGCGGATTTCCTCGCGGCTGACGCCGTTCCGGATCGCCCCCCGGCAGTGGATTTCCCATTCGGTCATCTTGCCCAAAGCGCCGATCATCGCCAGGTTCATCATGCTGCGGGTCTTGGCGTCGATGGCGTCGTCGCCCCAGCCGAAGCCCCAGCACCACGCGGTCATTGCCTCCTGGAACGGTCGGGTGAACTCATCTGCCGCCGCCAGGTTCTTCTCGACATATTCGGCCCCAAGCGTCGCCTTGCGCTGCTCCAGGCCCTTTTCAAACATAGTGTCCATGGTGGTTTCCTATCTCTTTACCCGGTCGGGTCGACCGGCTGTCGCGCCAAATCCAAAGCTCCAATGCCGCCACATAGGGCAGCGCGGCAAGCAATTGCAGTTGATCGAACCAGCCGGTGAACGCCTCGGTCTGGCCCAGCGCCCCGGCGATCGCCTCCCAGCCCCAGTAGTGCAACCGATAGAACACGCCCGCCAGCGTCAGGCACGAAAGCCGCAGGGCCCAATTGCGATGTGCCCGCCACTGCCCGGCACGGGCATAGGTGATCACATTCGCCACGCCCAGCAGGATCAGCCCGCCATAGATCGAAAAGAACAGCGACATCATCCCGCCGCCAATCGTGCCCAGACGCAAGATATAGACAAGCCCGGCAAGGGACGTCCCACTCAGCGCCAGACACACCAGCCAGCCAAGTGGTCTGTGAAGGCCGCGCAGCTTGTCCCGCCCCGTCAGGAAAAGCTGCACGCCGATCCCGGCGGTGACCAGCCCTCCACTGACCATGTGCCCGAACATCGCCCAGTTCGCCACGCCATCGCCCGAGTAAAGCCGTGACACAACGCCAAGATCGCGGCTGAGCCCGTCCCAGCCCATCAGGACCGCCCGCACGCCGAACGCCACAGCCAGCGCCGCTAGAACGGCAAGCAAGAACCCGATGATCCAACGGTCCCGCGCCATTACCCGGTCCGGATCGCCACGTTCTTGGTCTGTACGTAGTTCATCAGCGCCTCACGCCCCTTTTCGCGGCCATAGCCCGACTTGCCATAGCCGCCGAACGGCGTTTCGACTCCGCCCGCGAACCATTCGTTGACGAATACCTGCCCCGCCCGCAATGCCCGCGCCGCGCGTGTCGCCCGGTCGAGGTCTCGGGTGAAAACGCCCGCCACCAGCCCGTAGGGTGTGCCGTTGGCGATCTCGATGGCGCGGGCCTCGTCGCGGAACGCCATGACCGAGACCACGGGCCCGAAAACCTCCTCCTGCGCGATGGCCATGTCCGGTGTCACATCCGCCAGGACCGTCGGCTCCAGGAACGACCCCGGCAGGTTCAGCCTGTGGCCGCCCGTGACCACAGTTGCGCCCGCACGTTCCGCCTCGGCCACCATGCCCTCGGCCCTGTCACGCTGGCGCTCCGAGATCATCGGCCCCATGGTCGGCCCGAACGTGGCACGCTCGATCCCTGGCCCGACAGAGAGGCCTTTCGCCACGCCCGCAATCCGCTCGACCAGTTCGTCGTGGCGGCTTTCATGCACCACGATCCGGCTCATCGCCGAGCATATCTGGCCTGCATTGACGAAGATCCCGCGCCGCACATCCGTCTCGAAGGCCTGAAGATCGGCATCTTCGTGCACGATCGCCGCCGACTTGCCGCCCAATTCCAGGACGCAGGGGACCACTGTCTTCGCCGCCGCCGCCGCGATGGCCTGTCCGGTCCGTACCGAGCCGGTGAATACGATCTGGTTCACATCCGGATGCGCAGCCAGCGCCGCGCCAGCTTCGTGCCCATAGCCCGTCAGCACATGCAACGCGCCTTTTGGCAACCCCACCGCTTCGGCGGCCCGCGCGAAGCAACTGCCCGACAAGGGCGTCAGTTCAGAGGTCTTCACCACGCATGCATTGCCGGTCGCCAGCCCGGCGGCAATCGACCGCGCCGCCACTTCCAGCGGGAAGTTCCACGGAATGATCTGCGCAGACACGCCGAAGGGTTCCAGCATGGTGAAATCGAAATATCCCGCCCCCAGGGGGATCGACCGCCCTTCGACGGTGGCGGCCTGGTTTCCGTAATATTCAAAGTAGTTGCAGGCGCCGCGCAGTTCCGCCTGCGCCTCCCATAACGGCTTGCCCTGCTCAAGCGTCAGCACCTGCGCAAACTCTGCCGCATGATCGGCGATCCAGCGACCCATCGCCTGCACCAGCCGCCCGCGCTCGATGGGCCGCATGTCGGCCAGCACGCGGCTTTCCACGCACTCCCGCGCCGAGGCCACCGCCCGACCCACATCGCCTGCATCCGCCACCGCCTGCTCGGCCAGCCGCGCGCCGGTCCCGGGGTTCTCGACCCACAGCCGCCCGCCGCCGCCATCGACCCAGTCACCGGCAATGAAATTCTGCCAATAGGCCGCAATCGTGCTCATGCCCGTTCCTCTTTGGTTATCAAGTATCCCCGCCGGAGGTTCCCGCTTTAGCCGGCTGCCTTTAGCCGGCTGCGCCTTGGTCCGCGGCAGGGAACGCCCCATCAACGCGCCATAGACCGGACCGTCATCAACGCCCGCCAGTTGCGCCATGTGCCATGCCAGCGCCTGATTCGAGCTTACGACCGGAATGCCGGTCGCCGCCTCGACCCGGCCAATCAAGTCGAGCGTGCGCAGGTTGGTGCAGGACAGGAACACCGCCTCCACACCGCGCGCGCGCGCCACATCCAGCGCCGCCGCCTCGATCGACGCCGGGTCGATCCGTGCCACCCGCGCCTCCACCGCTTCGTCGAAGCTGACCGAGGCCGCGACCGTCACGCCGCCCAGCTCCAAAGCCGCGATCAGCGGGGCCGTAACTTCGGCGATATAGGGCGAGACCAGGCCGACCCGCGTCACGCCAAACGCCGCCAACGCGGCCCGCACCGCGCTCAGCGGATTGGTCACCGCCGCCACATCCGCCGCCCCCGCCACCAGCGTGCCGACCCGATCCGGCCCGATGACCGTGGCCCCGGACGTGCAGCCATAACCCACGGCATCGTAGCGCAGCGAGGGTGGTAGCAACGCTGCGGCCCGCGGCAGTTCCGTCTCCATCGCCGCCAGCGTGCCGGTCGTAACCTCGGCGCCGCTTGGCACCCGGCTGACATAGACCGCCACGTCGCCTTGCGGAAAGCAGCGGCGGAAATCGTGCTCGATGGTCTCGTCGCATTGCAGCACGATCAACCCAAGCACGGCGCGGCTGCCGATCGGGTCGGTCAGGTCATATTGCAGGCCCATCGGTCTACTCCAGCACGGGCAGGTCGGGCGGCGCGCGGCGCGACAGAATCTCGGCCCCACCCTCACGGATCACGATGTTCTCCTCATGCACCATGATACGCCCCGGCGCGATCTGCAAACCAGGCTCCAGCGTGATCACCATGCCGTCGCGCATCTCGGTTTGATCGGCGGCGATCAGCGATGGCCATTCGGTCAGGCTCAGTCCCAGCCCGTGGCCCAACCGCCCGGCGTCACCTTCCTGGCCGATAACGCCCTGCATGGCGTGAAACAAATCCGACGCGGTCGCTCCGGGCCGCGCCGCCGCCAACCCGGCCTCGGTCGCGGCATAGAGCGTCTCATAGGCCGCCCGTGCCGCATCATCGGCGCGTCCAATCGCGAAATTCCGGTCGAAATCGCAGAAATATCCGGTCTTGACCGCACCGGTGTCCAGCATCAGGACATCGCCCCTGGCAAGCGGGCGCTTCGACGCGGGCGAAATCACGTCGCCGTAGCCGCCCGGACCGGCCCCGCCGGCCAGGTAGGGCACCCAGTCCGCGCCTTCGTCCAGCAGCGCGATCTGGAACTCTCGGAACACCCGGTCCAGCCCGACCCCCTCGCGCGCGATCTGGTGCACCCTGTCGAAGGCCCGGGTCGCCACGCCGCAGATCGCCCGGATGCGGTCGATCTCGGCCTCGGACTTGACCTCGCGCACCCGGCGCAGCAGGTCGGTGGCGTCGACCAGTTCCAGGTCCGGCGTCCTCGTCCGCATCCGCGCGAAGTCCGCAAGCGGCATCCGCAAATGCGTCTCGTGGCCCATCGGAAGTCCAAGCCTGCCCTTGCCGCCGGTCGCCTCCAGCAAGGTCGCGGCCAGCAGCGACACGCCGTCATCCTTCAAATCGGGGGCAGTCCAGCAACGGATATCCTCGACCCATGTCTTGCCCATCAGGTCTGCCCCGATCGACGGGATCACCGCCGCCGGAGCGCCCATGGCCGGCACCACGACGAACCAGGGTCGGGCCGGGCTTTCCCAGAACCGGGTCAGGAACCCGGTGACATAGTACACGTCCGCGGGCGTGGTCAGCAGCAGCGCGTCGATCCCGGCCACCGCCATCCGGGCCTGCAACCGCGTCAGCCTGCCGCGGAACTCTTGCGGTCCGAAGCCGCTCATGTCCCGTCTCCGGTTTCCGAGATGATGGCCAGCACCCGCGACCCTGGCGTCAGTTCCAACGCCTCGCTCCGGGACATGAACCCCGCCACCCCGGCGCCGCCCGACGGAGTCGTCGTGATGCCCGACGCAGCCAGCGTCTCGACCACCGCGTGGGCTGCGTCCTCGGACACACTCAGGAACACGTCCGCATCCCGCGCAAGCCCGGCAAGCGCGATCAGCGACGGTGTCTTGCAATCCAGCCGCCCCATGTCGCTGACCGGACCCTCGACCTCGACCGGGCGGCCCGCGCGCACGCTTTCCATCAGGCAGGGCGCGGCCACCGGCTCGACCACGACGATCCGCGGCCCGTCGCCCCAGACCGCTCGTGCATGGGCGGCCACTGCCGCCGCCAGGCCGCCGACACCCGCCTGAAGGAATATGTGGCTGGGTGGGGCCGGGATCTGTTCCACCGCCTCTGCGGCCAGCTGCAGATAGCCCTCCATTACCCGATACGGCACATCGGTATATCCGGGCCAGGAGCTGTCCGACAGCAGGTCCCACCCTTTTTCGTCTGCGGCCGCGATCGCCGCGGCCATGCTTTCGGCATAGACCGCACCGGCGCGCATCACATCCGCGCCCTTGCCGCGCAGCCGCTCGGCAAAGCTTTCCGGCACGCTTTCCGCCAGAACGATCACCGCCCGCGCCCCGAATATCCGCGCGCCCGCGGCAACCGACAGCCCGTGGTTGCCCGCCGAGGCCGCGACATAGGTCCGACCGCGCAAGGCGCACGACAAATCACCGCCGACGGTCGCGGCATCCCGGGCGATGACATAAGCCGCGCCCAGCGCCTTGAAGCTGCCCAGCCCCATGCGACCGCGTTCGTCCTTCAGCCAGACCTCGGCGACGCCTTCGGTTTCGGCCAGTCCAATCATGTCGAGCAACGGTGTCTGCACCGCCGCCGGACATTGCGCCAGCAACCCGGCCACCGCATCGGCATCGACGCTCGGCAGAACCGGCGGGCCGTCCCAGAGGTCCGGCAATCCGGTGCCGCGATGTGGATTGATCAAGACGCCCATCGGCTCCCCCGGCCAAGCTGCGGCTACCAAAGCACGGCCCGCCAGATTTAGAAAGCGCCGCGCGGGCTTTGCAATTGCCCCAACGCGCGATCTGTGGCCTGATTTGCGGTGAAGGGGGGCGCATGGGATACCGGATCGACGGGCTGCAATATGCCAACTGGTCGGAGAAAATCTTCCGGCAGATGCGCGCAGGCAGCGTCGACGCCGTCCATGTCACCATCGCCTATCACGAGACCTTCCGCGAAACCGTCCTGAACATCGAAGCGTGGAACCGCTGGTTCGAACTTTTCCCCGACCTGATCCTGAAGGGTCGGTGGGCGGGCGACGTGCGCGAAGCGCGCGAGACCGGTCGCACGGCCATCTTCTTCGGCTTCCAGAACCCCAGCCCGATCGAGGACGACATCGGCCTCGTCGAAGTACTGCATGATCTCGGGGCCCGCTTCATGCAGCTCAGCTACAACAACCAGTCGCTGCTGGCGACCGGGTGTTACGAGGCCGAGGACCCCGGCATCACCCGTATGGGCCGCGCTGTCATCGCCGAAATGAACCGCGTCGGGCTGGTTATCGACATGAGCCATTCCGCCGACCGTTCGACGCTGGAGGCCATCGAGATATCCACGCGCCCCATCGCCATCACCCATGCCAACCCGCACGCCTGGCACCCGGCCCTGCGCAACAAGTCCGACGCGGTGCTGAAAGCGCTGACCGACAGTGGCGGGATGCTGGGATTCTCGGTCTATCCGCATCATCTGAAGGACGGATCTGCCTGCACCCTGCAATCGTTCTGCGACATGATCGCCCGCACCGCCGACCTGATGGGCACCGAGCACCTGGGCATCGGCACCGACCTTTGCCAGGACCAGCCCGATCGGGTGGTGGAGTGGATGCGCACGGGGCGCTGGACCAAGCAGATCGACTATGGCGAGGGCTCCGCGGACGCCTCCGGCTTTCCGCCAATGCCCGACTGGTTCGGCGACAACCGCGACTTCGGCAACATCGAACAGGGCCTGCGCGCCGTCGGCTTCGACGCGGCCGAGATCGGCGGCATCATGGGCGACAACTGGCATCGGTTCTTCGAGACCGGCTTCGGCCCTGTCACGTGACCCGGGCCCGCGAAACCGCGACCGCCGACCGCGCCCAGCTGCGCCCGCCGTCCCGTGTCATGCGGCTGCAACGCCTGGGTTCGCTGCACCAGTCGCGCCTGTCGTTCATGCGCATCCTGCTGCGCCGCTTGCGGGCGGAGAACTGGCAATTCGACCGGCCTCGCTTCGACATCGACGTGCGCGGCGTCGGATGCGCGCTGTATTCCGCGACAGGCCCGGATCGAACCTATACACTGGTTGCATTCGGACACGACCTGCCCGCCGAAAAGCGGTCCGACCGGGTGATTGCAGAGGCCTGGGACGCGACCTTCACCCTGTTCGACGGCGTCCCCACCCGCGCCGACATCGACCGACTTGCACGAAACGTACCGCTGCAAGAGGCCGGCCGGATCACCGGGACCGAGTTGACGCTGGCCCGCGCCAACCGCTCGGTGCGACTGTTCGAACATGTCGTCGACCAGTCTGGCGCAGGGGTCACAGCCCGACGCCAAGGCCGTCGAGGATGTCGGCTACCTGATGCGCACCACCGCCGTCTATGGCTCTGGCAAGTTCGGCGCTGCGGATCGCGAAACCTATGCCGGCCGCCCCGAACACGAGGCCCCGTTCCAGGCCGAGATGCTGACCGTCTGGCTGATCCGCGCTTTCGTCCTAGACCTTGTCGAGCACATGGCCGGGCTGCGCGCGCCCGAAACCGCGATCGCGCTCGACCCCGGCCTGCGCCGCCGGTTCGGCATCGGCAATTCGACCGGCCTTGGCATGGCCCCGTTCCTGATCAACCACCCGATGCTGCTGAACAACTGGATCGCCGCCCGAGAGGAGGCGCTGGCCCGCGTGCGGGCGTTGCCGACGGCGGACCCGGAAACGATCGCCACCTTCGAGAACCGCTTTGCCCGCGCCTGCGTCTCGGTGGATTGCTGGCGATCCGATCACCCGATCCAGTCGTCCCGGCTAGCAATGCTGCGCGGCGACATGGACCTTGTCTCGGGCTACCTGGCCGAACACCGCCTTGCCACCGATCCGCGTCCCTGGGACCGGCTTCAGTGCTGGTCGGAAACCTACCTTTCCTGCGAAGGGCAGGAAATGCTGGTTTCGCTTGTACTGGAACCGCACGGCGATCTTGTCGATGGCCTGGCCGCCGGTCTCAGCGCTGACGAAGCTCCCGGACTATGGATCGACGGCGCAATGCGGTTGGGCGCACTGCGCGCCCTGATCGAAGAGCATTACGACTGGGCAGCCGCCATCGACTGGGCCGACGCCCGCGGCACAGGCCCGCGCCTGGTATGTTTCGGAAGAAAAGCTAGAACCAAGGCTGGGCGAACGGTTCGAGGAGCCCATCTCCGACTATGAACAGCCCCTCGCCCCGGCCCGCGATGTCGCCGCGCTACATGCCGACCTTGCAGGGACCGCGCCGGGCGAGACCGTGGCCGCCTTCCTGATGCGCGCCCCGCAGCATCGCCATACGGTGCGCCGCATCCAGCTGGTCGACCGCTGCCCTTATGCCGAGATTCGCGACAATACCATCGCCCATGACATGCTGCCCATCGACATGCTGCGCTGCAAGCTGTCGTTCTTCGGCGCCGGTCAGTTCGATCCGCGGTCGGACCGCTGGGTACGGATCAACATGTTCCAGGGCGCGCCGTTTCCGCATGATCTGGCGGACGAGACGGAAGACGACTGGATATTCCCGCAGGCGCCGACGCCGTGAGCTTTTCGCTGAACGAGATCGACGCACTTTGCCGCAAGGCCGCCCGCGGGGCCGGGCATGACTGGGGCCATGCCGAGGATGCGGGCAAGGCCGCGCGCTGGCTGGAAGCGCGGGGCGTCAATGGGGCGGAATGCCTGGTGAATTGCCTTGAGGGCGGCAGCGCCGCGCCGGGCGTCATCAAGACATCGGGGGCCGCGTGGCACGCCGACGGCGGCCTCAGCCCGATCGTCGCCGGCGCCGGGCTTGCGACACATGCGGCAACCCTGGCGAAGCGGGCAATCGTCCTGCACGATGTTCATTATCCCGGCCTGCTGATCCCCTTCGCCGCGATCATCGAGACCCAGACGCGGCGCGCTGTTTCGCTGGCGTGGTCCGGGTTTGCCCTGGTTGCGGCGACCGGCGCAACCAGCGCCCAGCTGAAGAAAGCCATGGCAATTGACCACGCCGCCACGGTGACCTGCACCCTGACCGACACGCCCACGGCACCGGAACCGCAAGCACTTGGCCGCGCGACGCTGTCCGCCGGCACCTACGCCCAGCTCGACGCCCTGGCCCGGCGTACCTACGCGCCCGCCACCGCATCCAGTCGCGCCGCGGGGGCCGGGGCGGGCCTGACAGACAACGATTGAAAGGGACGGAAGATGACGCAAACCGAGACGCTGAGCCTGTCCGAGATCGAGGACCTGGCGTTCCGTGCCCTGACCGCGGTCGGCACCACCCCGCAAAACGCCCGCCCGCTGGCACAGGCGACGGCGACGACCGAGGCTGACGGCGTCGCCAGTCACGGGCTGGCCTACATCCCGATCTATGCAAGCCACGTGCAATGCGGCAAGGTCGACGGCCTGGCGCAGCCGCACCTGACGGAACCCCGCCCTGGGATGATCTGCGTCGATGCCGCCACCGGCTTTGCCCACCCGGCCATTGCCCTGGGGTTCGAAAGCCTGATCCCGTGTGCCCGCGAACAAGGCATCGCCGCGCTGGCGATCCGCAATTCCTACAACTGCGGCGTCCTCGGCCAGCACACGCTGAAACTGGCGCAGGCCGGACTGCTGGGCATCGGGTTCACCAATGCGCCGGCCTCGATCGCCCCGTCAGGAGGCAGCAAACCGGTCGTCGGCACCAACCCGATCTCGGTGGCGGCCCCGGACGGTCGCGGCGGGGCGGCAATACTGATCGACCAAAGCGCCAGTGTCATCGCCAAGTCCGAGATCATGAAGCATGACCGCGAAGGCAGGCCGATCCCCGAAGGCTGGGGGCTGGACCCGGCGGGCCAGCCCACGACCGATCCGGCGATCGCGTTGCAGGGCTCGATGGCCCCGGCTGGCGGATACAAGGGCGTCGGCCTCGCGCTGATCGTCGAGATGATGGCCGCCGCGATGAGCGGGGCGACCCTCGGCATCGACGCCAGCCCGTTCTCGGGTACTGTCGGCGGCCCGCCGAAGACCGGCCAGTTCTTCATCGCCATCGACCCGGCGGCCAGTTCCGGTGGCGCATTCTCCGAGCGCATCGCGGCCCTGACCGGGGCGATCCATGCGCAACCCGGCGCGCGCCTGCCCGGCGACGGTCGCGCCCGGCACCGCGCCCGCGCCGCGACAGAGGGCGTCTCGGTCAGCATCACCACGCTGGAGAAGATCCGCGCACTGCTGTGACCGAGAGGTACGTGATCTTGGCGCCCGAGATGTTCAGCAACCGGTACTGCCGGTCTTGATCATCGGCAGGCGCGGCCCGATCCGGGACCGCGCCTGCCGTTGGTCAACCCGCCCTAGAAGTTGAGGGACAGGTCGCGATGCGAGGCGTTGCAGGCGGCGATGTAAAGCGCCTGCTCGCGGTTCAGCCGCTGCTGCTGACGGGCGCCGATGGTATCGCCGAGCGCAGCGACATAAGTCTCGATCCCGGCCGTCAACTGACCCTCGGCGTCGCGCCGCCATTCCAGCTGAGTCTCGTATGCGCTGACGGCATCGGCATAGCTTGCCAGCGCCGCCTCGCGATCGGTCGTGCCCCGCAACGCCCGGCTTACCTTGGACAGGTCCGAACGTACGTCGCTTGCGCCTTCAACCTCTCTGAACATGCCCGAAACACCATTCACCGTCTCTTCGGCGACCGAAGGATCGCCCGTGGCGATGATCTCGCGCAGGCCGGCGAGGTCGTCTTCCAGCGCGTAGAAAGCCTCGTTCGAGCGCAGCACGGCCAGGAACGCGGCAGGGGCCTCGATGGCATCGTCGGCCGCGCGGCGGAACGTGTTGCGCGCGTTCTCTTCGGCGCGGGTCAGTTCATTGAACACCTTTTGCTTTTCCTGCCAGCTTTCGGGGATCCGCTCGGCGATCTCGGCCCGCTCTTCCGCCAGCCGTTCGATCCGGACCTCCAGGGCGTCACGACGGGTGCTGTCCTCGGCAGTTCGCTGGAACCGGACCCTCTGGTTCAGATCGTCGATCTCGGCGTCGATCTTGCGCATGTCCTTTTGCAGGTTGCGGACCACCCGCTGCGCCGGACGGTAATCATCGGCAGCGGCGTTCACCGCGGCGTTCGCCACGAAGATCTGGTCCAGCGCGGGCAGCGCCTCGGTTGCGCTATCGAAGGCCTCGTTCAGTTGGCGGGCGGTCCTGTCAGGCATCGCCGACAGGTCAAGCCCCTGCGCCGTCGCGATGGCAGAGCGGATGGTACGCGCCCTCTTCGGCGACCTTGTCGCGAATATAGTTCTCGAGGCAGATTTGAAGCCCCGGGTTGCGTGGCGGCGGGGCGGTCTCGCCCAGCAGGCTAACGCGCTGCGGCAGGTAGTTCACCAGTGGCGGGTAGTAACCGACGATGGCCAGCGCCAGCAGTTGCAGCGCGATAAAGGCGATCACGCCCTTGTAGATCTGCACCGTCTTGACGACCGCCGGAGCGACCCCGCGCAGATAGAACAGCGCGAAACCGAACGGTGGCGTCAGAAACGAGGTCTGGATGTTCAGGCCGATCATCACGCCCAGCCAGACGGCGGTGATGTTGGCGCCCGGATCGGACAGCAGGATCGGCGCCACGATCGGCACCACGACAACCGCGATCTCGATGAAGTCGAGGAAGAAGCCGAGGACGAAGATCACCGCCATGACGATGATGAACTGGGTCCAGAAGCCGCCCGGCAGCGAGTTCAGGAACTCGCGCACCAGCTCTTCGCCGCCGAAGGCGCGGAAGGCGGCGGTCAGCATCGCCGCACCCAGCAGGATGATGAACACCAGCGAGGTGGTTTTGGCGGTGTCGATCATCACCTCGCGCAGGGTGTTGTCGATCTTGAGTACGCGGATGCCGCTCCATAGCAGCGAGACCATCAACAATGTGCTGCCGATGGCGCCCAGCCAGATGCCGGTGGGATCGCCACCGTTCACCATGATCGCCTTGATGTTCATTGTGTAATTGGCCAGCGCGAAGGCGATCAGCGCCAGCGAGGCGATGGCAATGATTGCCGGTATGTAGGTCATCGGTTTGTCTTCGGGCAATCGGTACCCCGCCATGATCATCGCGCCCGCGGCACCGATGGCGCCGGCCTGGTTCACGGTCGCGATGCCGGAGATGATCGAGCCCAGAACAAGGAAGATCAGCGCCAGTGGCGGCACCAGGGTCAGGAACACGGAGCCCCAGAACTTGGCGTCCCAGTTGCCTTCGTAGTGCACGGCCGGGGCCGATTTGGGGCGCAGGATCGCGAAGACCAGGATGTAGAGCATGTAGATCAGCACCAGCAGGATGCCGGGCACGAACGCCCCCAGGAACATTTCTCCGGCGCTTGTTGAGGCCACGTCGAAGGTCGAGGGCATCGACAGTTCGCCCGTTGCCTCCTTGTGCAAGGCCTTGCGCAGGGTACTGGCCTGGTCGCTGGCAGAGGCAAGCTGGTCGGCCAGGATGATAAGGACGATCGAGGGCGGGATGATCTGGCCAAGTGTACCCGAGGCCGCGATCGTGCCGGTCGCCAGCGGCTGGCTGTAGTTGTTGCGCAGCATCGCGGGTAGCGAAATCAGGCCCATCGCCACGACCGTGGCGCCAACGATGCCGGTGGTGGCAGCCAGCAGCGCGCCGACGAAAACGACCGAGATGCCCAGGCCACCCGGCACCGGGCCGAACAGCCGCGCCATGGTCACCAGCAGATCCTCGGCGATCTTCGACCGCTGCAGCATGATGCCCATGAAGATGAACAGCGGAATCGCGATCAGCGTATCCCGCTCGACCTCCCAGTAGACGCCTCGAAGGTTGGTCACCCCCGCCGTCAGCCATTGGCTGGGTCCGCCGGAATGGAAATAGGCATCCGCACTGCCGACGACGAAATAGCCCGATACGGCGGCCAGCACGATGGTGATGATGGCCGAGCCCGGCAGCGCGAAGGCCACCGGAAATCCCGAGCCGAGGGCGGTGGCCATCAAAAGGACCAGAATGGCGAGAAAGAGAAGTTCCATTTTCCGTGGCCCCTAGTGCGCTGCGGCTTCGTGTTCCTGATGTCCCGGTTCGTCCCGTGCATCGGCCACGGCTTCGAAAAGGTAGCTGACGAACTGGATCAGCATCGTGATCGCGAAGACCGCAAGGAACGCGGCCATCTGGTACTTGATGAACATGCCGGCGGTGCCGGTCTGGCTGATCTCGAAATTCGCCACCGGCGCGTTGATCAGCGCCTGCTTGCTGCCAAGACCGATCAGGATGATCGCCCAGACGGTGACCATGCCCAGCAGCACCGATCCCACCGCATTGACACGACCCTTGGTCCGGCGGCCGAGGCCGGCATAAAGCACGTCGACCCTGACGTGGCCTTCCTCCAGCAGCGTGTAGGCCGAAGCGAACAGGAACAGCGCGGCATACCAGTAGCGCACGAGGTCGCCCATCAGGGCCTGCTCGTACGAGAAGACGAAGCGCGAGATCACGATCAGCAACTCCGCAACCACGATCATTAGCGCCAGCCAGATGAATCCGAGCGAACGGGAAAACAGCGCCACGATGAAGCCAAGCACCACCAGCGGCATGTGGATCACCGGGCCGATGTAGTTGGCGCGGATCAGTTCGCGCGCAAGGTTTTCGGAGAACAGCGAGGACAGCAGCCCCTCGACCCGCAGAAAGGCGATGGCGGCATCGGCAACGCCGACGAACAGCACTGCGAAAAAGCAGCCCCGGATCAGGTAGGCATTAAACCGGGAGATCTTGCGAGCGTCGTAGCGCAGCGCCTGGTCGGGGGTGCGTTTGACCCAGTACCCGGCGGCGATCAGGGCCACGGCATAGAGCGCCGCATTGATCCAGACGCGGGTGTCCGAACCATCCAGAATCTTGATGATGGAGGGAAAGCCGTAGGCGACGATCAGGACATTCTCGATCATGAACGCGGCGATGATGCCAAGCATCCCCCAGCCGAAGAAGCGAACGAAGGGCGCAGGCGCGCCGTAGGGCGACAGGAAACCCGGATCCGTAGTGGTGCTCATTCACTCCCCCGTTCGACCAAGCCAGACCGGTTTGCCGGTCGTCTGGCCTTTGTGCCGCGCTGCCAGCCCGGCCAATATGACAAGAGTCGGCCCTGGGGCCGACTTCTTTCTTATCTTCGCGCAGTCGCGATCAGCCCAGACCCAGCACGCGGTTGCGCTGGTTCACGTATCCGACCTCGAACTTGGCCATCATATCGCCGATCTCGCGCAGCTTCGACTGGAACGCGTCGTCGATCTTGGCGGCCATCGGCGAGTGGTCGCGGGTCTCCTCGAAGACCTCGGCCGCAGCATCGCCAAAGGCATCCCAGACGTCGTCGTTGAAGTCGCGGACCTCGACGCCCTGTTCGTTGATCAGCTTTTGCAGGTATTCGCCATTCTTGGCGACGGTTTCTTCGTACTGGGCCGCGTTCTCTTCGTTGCAGGCTGCGGTGATGACCGCTTTCTCCCAGTCCGACAGACCACCCCAGAAGCTCTGGTTCATCACAAAACCAAGGGCGGCGCCCGGCTCGTGCATACCGGCGGTGTAGTAGTACTTGGCCGCCTCGTAGAACTTCATGAAGTAGTCGTTGTAGGGGCCGACCCACTCGGTCGCGTCAATAGCGCCAGACACCAGGTTCTCGTAGATCTGGCCGCCCGGAAGCGACACGGTCGAGACGCCGAGCTTCGACATCACGGTGCCGCCAAGGCCCGGAATACGCATCTTCAGGCCCTGGAGGTCGTCGGGGCTGTGGATTTCTTTGTTGAACCAGCCACCGGCCTGGGTGCCGGTCGAGCCGCAGGTAGGCCCTTGAGGCCGAACTCGCCCGCCAGCTCGTCCCACAGCTCTTGGCCGCCAGCGAACTTGATCCAGGCGTTCCACTCGGTCGCCGTCATGCCGAACGGCACCGCGGTGAAGTAGCCGTAGCCCGGGTGCTTGCCCAGCCAGTAGTATTCGGCACCGATATAGGCCTGGCTGTTGCCGGCCGCGACTTCGTCGAACACGTCGAACGCGCCCACGCGCTCGCCGGCGGCGAAGTATTCGGTGACCAGCGCGCCATCGGAAATGTCGGTGATCCGTTGTGCCAGACGCTGGGCCGAGATGCCCAGGCCCGGGAAGTCACGCGGCCAGGTCGACACGATGGTGATGGTCTTGGCATGGCTGGCCGCGACGGCGGGCGAAGCCAGGGCCGCACCGGTGCCGGCAAGCGCCGCGCCTTTCAGGAACTTACGACGTAGCATCAGGTAGTACCTCCAAGTTGGTTGTCTTTTTCATTGGTTTGAGATTGGCACCCCGGACTGATCCGTTCGCACCCACCCCCGCGCCGGGGCAGAGTAATTGCTGCGAACCGCATTGCAACAGGTTTTGTCCCCATCCGGCCAAGGCACGCGAATGGCGGCCCGGCGAACCGGACCGCCATTTCCGCAAGCACCTTACCGGTAGCCGACGGTCTCCATCTTGCCGTTCTCTACCATGATCTCGCGGTAGTTGCCGGCGCTTTCGCCGCCGCCGATCAGTTCGACCGAGGAGGCACCGACATAGTCGATGTCGCCGCCGCCGCGGATGATCTCCAGCGCGCGAGCAAGTTCACCCGGCAGGATCGGCTCGCCCGGAGCGTTGGCGACCTCGAGGATCTTGGCGTTGTATTCCGCCGGATCGGTCGAACCCGCGGCTTCCATCGCCAGCATGAACAGCGCAGCCGCATCGTAGCTTTCGGGCGCATAGGGCGAGGTGCCGTCGAACCCGGCGGCTTCGCTCATCATCTTGATCTTGTCGGTGCCTTCGCCGCCCGATCCGGCAATCTGGCCGTAAGAGCCGTTCAGGTCGTCACCCAGGTTGTCGGTGATCGAGTCGCCGATCATCCCGCCCGGCAGGCCGAACGTGTCCCAGGCGCCGGTGTCCAGCGCCGCCCGGATGATGCCGAGGCCGCCCTGGTCAAGGTAGCCCGCGACGACCAGCAGATCGCCCCCGGCCGAAGCCAGGGCGCCGATCTCGGCCGAATAGTCGGCCTTGCCGTCCTCGTGGCTGGCGACGATGGTCACCTCGCCACCCTTTGCCTTGAACGAGCTTTCAATCGCATCCGCAAGGCCCTTGCCATAGTCGTTGTTGGTATAGGTCAGCGCGATCGACTTGACGCCCTTCTCGGTCAGGATGTCGGCCATGATCTCGCCCTCGCGCGCATCCGACGGGGCGGTACGGTAGAAAAGATCGTTATCCTCGGTGGTCGACAGCGCGGGCGAGGTTGCCGACGGCGAGATCATCACCATGCCGTTCGGAATCGCCACGTTCTTCAGGATCGCCCCGGTCACGCCAGAACAGTCGCCGCCGACGATCGCCGCGACGCCGTCCGCGATCAGCCGCTCGCCGTTCGAGGTGGCCAGCGCGTTGTCGATGCAACCGGTATCGGCGCGCACCGGTTCGATCATCCGGCCGCCAAGGATGCCACCGGCGTCGTTGACTTCCTTGATCGCCAGTTCGGCGCTGTCGGCCATCGGGCCTGCAAGGCTTTCGATCGGTCCGGTATAACCCAGCAGAATGCCGAATTTCACCGCTTCGGCATGGCTTGCGGCAAAGGCTGCGCCTGCCGCCAGAGTAAAGGCCGTTGTGGCCATCATGAGTTTTTTCATTTGAGTGTCGTCTCCCTAGTCGGAACATTGTCCAATCGGGAAACTACTCAACAGCGCAGGTGAAGGGAACAGCTAAGTTGGGTGCGGCCATTCCGCCAGCGCCTGCGCCAGCCGCTGCAATCCAAGTTCGAATTGAGCGCCGCCAGAGCCGCCGACGCCGACCCGCAGATGGTTCGGACACTGATAGGCGCTGCCGGGCAGGATGAAGGTGCGCCAGGGCGGCTCCAGCAGGCGCTTGGCGAAGGCATCGCCGTCGATCCCCTCGCGCAGCCGCGCCAGTCCGATCAGTCCGGCGCGCGGCGGCTGCCAGTCCAGCCCTGCGGTCGCCGTCATGAAGGCGTCGAGCACGGCCAGGTTGGCACGCCCCGCCGCCCGCGCTTTCTCCATCGCAGGCGCCAACCGGTCCGGCCGCAACGCGATCTCGGCGATCGCCTCGCCCATTACATTCATGATTTCGCTGGAGTTTTCCCGCAGGATCACCGCATCCATCACCAGCCCCGGATCACGGCAGATCAGCCAGCCGGTGCGCAGCCCCTGCAAGCCCAGCGCCTTGGACACGCTGCCCGTGGTGATGCCGCGCTCGTACATGCCCGCCACCGAAGGCGCGCGCGGGCCCTCCCATTCGAGCCCTGCATAAACCTCGTCGACGATCAGCCAGGCATCCGCCTCGCGCGCAATCTCCACCACCGCGCGCAGCACTTCCTCGCCCATGATCTGCCCGGTGGGATTGTTCGGATTGCTGATGAAAATTATCCGCGTCCTGTCATTCACGGCCTCGGCGAGCCGGCTCAACGGCAACCGCCAGCCTGCCGCCTCATCGCGCCACACGTGCCTGATCACCGCCTCTTGCGCCTGCGCCAGCACTTCGGCCTGCGGCCAGCCCGGTACCTCGACGACAATCTCGTCTCCGGGGCGCAAAAGTTGCCGGATCGCCAGGTAATTCGCCTCCGCCGCCCCCGCCGTGATCAGCACATCGTCGGGCTGACACACGCCCTCAAGCCCCGCCTGCCGCAGCACATGGCCGCGCAGTTCCGGCAGGCCGCGGAACGACCGCTGGTTCCAGTCGAGCGACATTTCCGGGTCCAGATCGTTCAGAAAATCGCCCAAAACAGGGGATTGCGACAACGAGAACCCAACGATCGCCTCGACCTCCGCCCCGGTGCTTTCCAGCAGCACCTCGAACAGCCTGTGCAGCTTGACTTTCATCGCACCCCTGCCTTGATACGTCCATGAGCGCGCAAGACATCCTGAAAGGCCGCCCCGTGCGCCTTTACGTTCTGGATTACGGCCTCTTCCGTGTCCATGCCAATGGCCGCGTCATCGGCATCTGCGGCTTCCTGGTGCAGACCGACGCGGGCGAGAATGTCCTGATCGACGGCGGCTTTCCGGCGCATTATGCGGATGACGTCGCTGTCGCCAGCGAAGCCGACGATCTGGGCAACTTCGGCGAGATCCTGTCGCTTGGCCCCGACAACCGCCCGGCCGCGCAACTGGCCAGGGCTTGCATCGCGCCCGACGACATCAGCCACCTGATCCTCACTCACGGCCACATCGACCATGTCGGCGCGTTGCACGAATTCGCGCAAGCCCCGTTTCTGGTCTCCGCCGCCGAGCGCGCCTTGGCCCAGCCTCTCTATTTCGGCACCCGCCGCCCGTTCGACTGGCCGGACCGCGAGACGATCCTGATCGACGGCGACACCCGTCTTGGACCGGGCTTCGAGGTTCTCATGGCACCCGGCCACACTCCCGGCCAGATCGCCCTGGTACTCGACCTGCCCGAAACCGGCGCGGTGCTGCTGACCAGCGACGCCATCTCGCGCCCCGATGAAATCGACGAGGACTTCGACACCGCCCCCGACCCAAAAACAGCGCAGGCCAGCGCCGCCCGCCTGATGCAGCTTGCCCGCGACCGCGATGCTTTCGTGATCTACGGCCATTGCCCCGACCAATGGCCCGGTCTCGACAAGGCCCCGGCGTTCTACCCGTGAGGCCTTTTACCCCATGACCGACACCTGGCGCCACTCTGCCGCGCAGATCGCCGACGCCGTGCGTCGGGGTGAAACTTCGGCGGTCGATGTGGCCGAAGCGCACCTTGCGCGAATTGAGTCGGTCAATCCGCGGATCAACGCCGTGGTGCGCGGCTGCGCCGACGAGGCCCGGCAGACAGCGCGTGACATCGACGCCCGGGTCGCCCGAGGCGAGGATCCCGGCCCACTTTGCGGTGTGCCGGTCACCACCAAGGAAAACGTTGACCAGGCAGGACACCCGACAACCAATGGCACGCGCGTGATGCGCGACCTCATCGCCACCGAGAATAGCCCGGTGGTCGCAAACCTGCGCCGCGCCGGGGCGGTGATCGTCGGGCGCACCAACACGCCGGCCTTCTCGCTGCGCTGGTTCACCAGCAACGCGCTGCACGGCGCGACACTGAACCCCCGCGATTCCCGAAGCACACCGGGCGGTTCGTCGGGCGGCGCATCGGCCGCTGTGGCCGCCGGCCTCTGCGCTATCGGCCACGGCACCGATATCGCCGGGTCGATCCGTTATCCCGCCTATGCCTGCGGGGTGCAGGGCCTGCGCCCGACGCTGGGGCGGGTGCCGACCTACAACGCCTCGGGTGCGGAACGCACCATCGGCGCGCAGATCATGGCGGTGTCGGGGCCGATCGCGCGCAGCATCGCTGACCTTCGCCTGGGCCTGGCCGCGATGTCCGCCCCCGATCCGCGCGATCCCTGGTGGGTGCCCGCGCCGCTGGACGGGCCGCAGCTGCCCCGGCGCGCAGCCCTGACGCTGGCCCCCGACGACATGCCCGTCAGCGCCGAGGTGGCGGCGGCGCTGGTCCACGCGGCGGGCGCCCTGCGCGGTGCAGGCTGGCAAGTCGACGAACGCCCCTGCCCGCCGATAGCGCCCGCCGGGCGGATCAACGAATTGCTCTGGATGGCCGACACCCAGTTGGTCGCGGGCCAGATGCTGGCCGACGAGGCTGAATCCGACAGCCTGTTCGTCTACGAACGGATGCTGAAGCGCGCCGGCCCCATCACCTACGAGACCGTGACCGAGGCGTTGCGGGACCGTGCCCGCCTGTTGCGCGACTGGCTGGTGTTCTTGCAGGACACCCCGCTGGTGCTGTGCCCAGTGTCCGGCGAGTTGCCTTTCGCGCAGCAACGCGATGTGGCCTCGGAGGCCGACTTCGAAGCCATCATGCAGGCGCAACTGCCGCAGCGCGCAATCCCGACGCTGGGCCTGCCCTGCATGACCGTCACCACCGGCGCGGTGAACCATGTGCCGGTCGGCGTGCAACTGGTCGCCAGCCGGTTCCGCGAGGATATACTTCTGGACGCAGGTGCCGTGATCGAGGCGGCGAGCCCGGCGATCACGGTCGCGGACCCGCGGTGACGACCGGGCGCCACGAAACGCCCCGCCACACCGGCGACGTGTCCTTCTGGTATGCCGACATGGGTGGCCTTCCGGCCCCGCGCGATCCACTTGACGGTGATGCAAACGCCGATATCTGCATCGTCGGCGCTGGCTTTACCGGGCTGTGGACGGCCTATTACCTCAAGCAGGCCGATCCTTCGCTGGACATCCTCGTGGTCGAAAAGGACTTCGCCGGGTTCGGAGCTTCGGGCCGCAATGGCGGCTGGCTGACCGGCGGCTTCGCCTGGACCCACGAGCGATACCTGTCTTCGGGCACACCGCAGTCCGTGCGCGACATGGTCGGCGCCATGGGCGGCACGGTGGACGAGGTGATCCGAGTTGCGGAGGCGGAAACCATCGACGCCGACATCCGGCGCACCGACGAACTGATGGTGGCCACAAACCCCGGCCAGATGGCCCGCATGAAGGCGGAGATCGCGCATCGGCGGGGATGGGGCGAGGACCGGGTGCTCGGCATCGGCGCCGACGAGACGCGGGCGCGCGTCGCGATCCCCGGCGCGCTGGGGGCGATGGTGGTCGGTGGCGTGGCCCGTGTGCAACCGGCCAAGCTGGTGCGCGGGCTGGCCGTGGCGGTCGAACGTCTGGGCGTGCGCCTCGTGGAAGGCACCACGGTCACCCGGATCGACAAGGGGACCGTGGCCACCGACCGCGGCACGATCCTTGCACGGATCATCCTGCGCGCCACCGAGGGCTTCACTGCCACCCTGCCGGGCCAGCGCCGCGACTGGCTGCCACTCAACTCGGCGCAGGTGGTGACGGACCCGCTGCCGCCCGCGATCTGGGACCGGATCGGCTGGCAAGGGCACGAAATTCTGGGCGATTTCAACAGCACCTATTGCTACTGCCAGCGCACCCGCGAGGGCAGGATCGTCGTCGGCGCCCGCGGTGTGCCGTATCGCCTGGGGTCCGGGATCGACGACCGCGGCCGACCGGACCCTGAAACCGTGCGCAGGCTGATCGCGATCCTGCACCGGCATTTCCCCGCGACGCGGGACGTGGGCGTCGAGCACGCATGGTGCGGTGTGCTGGGCGTGCCGCGCGACTGGTGCGCGACGGTGGGGCTGGATCCGGCCACCGGCATCGGCTGGGCAGGGGGTTATGTCGGCGTCGGCGTCTCGACCTCGAACCTTGCGGGACGCACGCTGGCCGATCTGGCGCTTGGCCGGCAGACCGACCTGACCGCGCTGCCCTGGGTGAATCGGCGGGTGCGCCGGTGGGAGCCGGAACCGCTTCGTTGGCTGGGAGTGCGCGGCATGTACAGGCTTTACGAGGCGGCGGACCGGCGCGAAGCGCGTGGGCTCAAGGGTCCGTCGCGTTTGGCGGCACTGGGGAACTGGCTGACGGGGCGGTAGCGGCAGGGTTATGTGCTGAAGCTGTCCTTGTAGGTCTCGCGCAGCGCTGCCTTCTGCACCTTGCCCATCGCGTTGCGCGGCAAGTCCTCGACAACCACCAGGCGCTGCGGCCGCTTGAACCGCGCCAGCGATCCGGCGATTGCCGCGCCGACCGCGTCCGCATCCAGCGACGCGCCTTGCTGCGGCACCAGCACTGCGACCACACCCTCGCCGAAATCCGGATGCGGCACGCCGATCACCGCGCTTTCCAGAACGCCGGGCTGGACGTCGAGCAGCAGCTCGATCTCCTTGGGATAGATGTTGTACCCGCCCGAGATGATCAGGTCCTTGCCGCGTCCGACGATCTGCACGTAGCCGATCTCGTCGATCAGGCCGAGATCGCCGGTAATGAAGAACCCGTTCACGCGCAACTCTTCCGCGGTCCTTTCCGGCATCCGCCAATAACCCTTGAACACGTTCGGCCCGCGCACCTCGATCTGCCCGATCTGCCCCTGTGGCAACGCCTGCCCGGTCGCGGGGTCAGTGACGATCAGCTCGACCCCCGGCAGCGGCGGCCCGACGGTGCCAGCGCGGCGCGGGCCGTCATAAGGGTTCGACGTGTTCATGTTGGTCTCGGTCATGCCGTAGCGTTCCAGGATCGCATGCCCGGTGCGGGCGGTAAAATCGCGGTGGGTTTCGGCCAGCAGCGGCGCCGAGCCGGAGACGAAAAGCCGAATGTGTGCGACCGCCTGGCGGGTCAGGCGCGGGTCATCCAGCAGCCGGGTGTAGAAGGTCGGCACGCCCATCATCGCGGTTGCGCTGGGCATCGCGGCGAAGATCGCGTCAAGGTCGAACTTCGGCAGGAAGATCATCGACCCGCCCGCCGCAAGGGTGATGTTGGTGGCGACGAACAGCCCGTGTGTGTGAAAGATCGGCAGCGCATGCAGCAGCACGTCGGTTTCGGTGAAACGCCACTCCTGCGCCAGGGTACGGGCATTCGACAGCAGGTTCGCCTGGGTCAGCATAGCCCCCTTCGACCGGCCCGTGGTGCCGGAGGTATAAAGCAGTGCCGCAAGATCGTCGGCGTCGCGCGACACCGTGTCGAAGGTGTCAGAACCCCCGACCGCAAGGTCGCGGAAGCTGCCGGAGCCATCGTCGTTCAGCGTTTCGATCCGCGCGCCCGCCGCCTGGGCGACCGGTCGCAGGGGCGATGCCCTGGCATCGGGGCAGAGGAACAGCGATGCCCCGCTGTCTTTCAGGAAATAAGCCAGCTCGCTGGCGGTATAGGCGGTGTTGAGCGGCAGAAAGACCACCCCCGCCCGCACACAGGCCGCATAGACCGCAAGCGCATCGGGCGACTTGCCGATCTGAACGGCCAGCCGGTCGCCGGGGTGCAGCCCGCTTCGCGCCAGGGTATTGGCAAAGCGCGCGGTCGTCTTCAGGAAATCGCCATGTGTGACGGTCGTGCCGTTCGGCAGGTGCAGGAACGCTGTGTCGCGCCCCTCGTGGCGGGCAAAGAGCTCATCGAATAACGGGTTGGCCATGGGCGGTCCTGGGCAGGTTTCAGATCCGGTGTCGAAGCTTGCCCGCCACAGTATCGGTTTTCGCGGCGCTTCCAAGCTGCCGGTGGTCTTGTTGCCTATGCCAAGTTGCGATCTATGATCCCAGGGTGAGCGAAACACAGGACGATCCGGCATGAGCGGTCTTATCGCGCTACTCGACGATGTTGCGGCGATCGCCAAGGTCGCGGCCGCCTCGGTCGACGATGTCGTCGGACAGGCCGTCAAGGCCTCGTCCAAGGCCGCCGGAGCCGTCATCGACGACGCCGCCGTCACGCCGAAATACGTGCACGGCTTCTCTGCCGACCGCGAGATACCGATCGTCTGGAACATCGCCAAGGGGTCGCTTTTCAACAAACTGGTGATCTTGCTGCCGGTGGCCCTTTTGCTGGCGCAATTCGCACCCTGGGCGATATCGCCGCTGTTGATGCTGGGCGGCGGGTATCTGTGCTTCGAGGGCGCCGAAAAGGTCTGGCATGTCCTCAACCCGGCCGACCACCACCAGGAAGACCTGCTGAAGGAAAAACTGAACGACGCGCACCTGGAGGAAAAGAAGGTCAAGGGCGCGATCAAGACCGATTTCATCCTGTCCGCCGAGATCATGACCATCACACTGTCGGCTCTGCCGACCGATCTTTCGATCTGGATGGTGACGGGCGCGCTGGCGGTTGCGGGGGTCATCATCACTGTGGCGGTGTACGGCGCGGTGGGGCTGATCGTGAAGGCCGACGACCTGGGGCTGGCGATGGCCGCGAAAGGGCGGCTGGCGGCGACCCGGTCGCTGGGCGAGGGCATCGTCAAGGGTATGCCCTTTTTCCTGCGCCTGCTGGTCATCGTCGGCACCGCAGCGATGATCTGGGTCGGCGGTTCGATCATCGTGCACGGGGCCTACGAATTGGGCCTGAAGGCCCCCTACGAGACGATCCACGACATAGCCGTGGCGGCGGGGCACGCGGTGCCGCGCTTTGAGGGCGCGGTCGAGTGGATGGTGACAGCGGGGCTGGACGGTGTAATCGGGTTGATCCTGGGGTTCCTCCTGATTCCCCTGGTCAAATTCGTGCTGATGCCGGTGGCGGGAATATTCTCGCGACCGGCGTAGTCGGGCCCGGTTGCGCCTGTCAAAACACCAAATTCAGCATCACCAGCGACACCACCAGAAACAGCACCGTCATGATCCCGCCGCTCTTGACGAAGTCGATCACCTTGTAGCCCGCGGGCCCCATGATCAGCGCGTTGACCTGGTGCGTCGGGATGATGAAGCTGTTCGAGGTCGATATCGCCACGGTCAGCGCGAAGACCGCCGGGCTGGCCCCGGCGGCGACCGCGATCGACACCGCCAGCGGCACCAGCAGAACCGTCGCCCCGACATTCGACATCACGAGGCTGAACACCGTCGCCAATATCGCCACCCCCGCCTGCAACGACCAGATCGGCCAACCATCGAGCAGCGTCAGGATCTGCTGCGCCAGCCATTCCGCCGTGCCGGTATTCTGCACCGCCTGCCCCAGGGGGATCAGGCTTGCCAGCAGGAACACCGTGTTCCAGCCCACTGCGCGATAGGCTTCGTCGATGCTCAGAACCTTGCTGAGCATCATGCCCACGGCGCCGGTCAGCAGGCACAGCGACAGGCGAATGTCGGTGAACAGGATCATCGACAGCGTGATCAGAAAGAACGCCAGCGCCCAGCCGACCTTGTGCGGGCGCAGCTCCTCCTGCGGGAAATCCGAGGTGACGACGACCCAGTCGCGATCCTTCTTCAGGCGCGCCAGCCGGTCCCACCTGACATGCGCCACCAGCATGTCGCCGGGCCGGAACTTCACCAGCCCGATGGGGGTCGGCGCGTGGTCCTCGGTCTCGACATGGCTCAGCGTTTCCTCGCCCCGGTGGATCGCCAGCAGGCTGAGCCCGGTGATCTTGCGCAGCAGCAGGTCGCGCGGGGACTTGCCGATGACCTTGCTGTCGGGCGGAATGACGATCTCGGCGATCCCGGCGTTGGTGGGGGCGAACTCTTCGGCGAAGACATCCAGTTGCGCCCGCATTTTCAGCCCGTATTTCTGGCAGAACCGCTCGACCACCGTGCGTTTGCCGATGATCGCAAGGCGGCAGGGGGCGGCGATGGTGGCCGTCAGGATCTGCACCATCGACACCTTGCCCTTGTAGAAAGTCGAGATGATGTAGAGGTTGTTCTCCAGGTTGATGTCCGCCAGCTGCTCGCCGACGAGGTCGCTGTTGGCGGGAACGTCGACCTCGAAGACATCAGCCTGCAAACCGTACACCCGTTCGAGATAGGCGGACATGCCCTGCCCGGTCGAGACGTCGACCTTGGTCTGTCCTCCCGGCAGTACCCAGCGGCCCAGCAGCATGAAATAGCCGATCCCCGCGGCGATCAGCGCCAGGCCGATCGGGGTCACCGAGAACAGGCCGAAGGTGTCCATCTTCATGTCGTCAGGCAACGTTGCATTGGCGGTGACGATCAGGTCGTTCAGCAGGATCAGCGGCGACGAGCCGACCATGGTCATGGTGCCGCCGAGGATCGCGCAAAAGCCCATCGGCATCAGCAAGCGGCTGAGCGGAATGCCGGTGCGCGCCGAAATCCGGCTGACCACCGGCAGGAACAGCGCCGCCGCGCCGACGTTCTGCAGAAAGCTGGAAATCACGCCGACGGTGCCCGACACGATCGGCAGCACGCGCGCCTCTGTCGTGCCGCCGTGCTTCAGGATCACCGCGGCGACCTTGTTCATGATCCCGGTCTTGTCCAGCCCCGCGCCGACGATCATCACCGCGATGATCGAGATCACGGCGTTCGAGGCAAAACCATCGAACAGCCGTTCCGGCGTGGCCAGCCGTTCAAGCCCCGGCACGTAGCTGAGGATACCCAGCAGGACCAGCACCAGGATCGCCGCCAGGTCGATGCGGATGATTTCCGAGACGAAGAGGAACACGGTGAATGCCAGCGTCGCCGTGACGACGCCCATCTCGAACGAAAAAGTCAACTGTTCCAAATCTGGCTGCCCCCGGATGTGCCGTTTTTCTAATCATACCACAAAGTTGCCCGGTTTTTCAGCAAGATCGGACGCGCATCGGCGCCGCGGGCATCAGCCGCCGGTGACCCGGCGCCAATCCGGCGCCTGACCGCCGGCACCGACCCAGGCGACATAGTGATCGGGCCGCACAAGGATCAGGTCGGCCCCATAGGCGGCGCGCGCCGCGTCGGACAGTGTGGCGACAAGGTCTACCGGCATGCCTGATCCCGCCATTGCAGCCTGTGCCGCGGTGCGATCATGGGTCAACAGGGTAAACCCGGACCCGAGAGCTTCGTAGACGTTGCGCCCGTCCGTCAGGTCCTGCGGCGGCAGATGATGACCGGAACGCGCGGTGAATACATGGCTGCCGCGTGCGCCGGGTTGGCCCGCGCCGCCGATCAGTGGAGAGCCTTCGTAATGCGGCTCGAAGGCATGCACCTCGGCGGCATCCAGGTTGCGGCCTTGCCACCGCTCCGCGAAATCCGCGTCCCCGGGGGCATGGCTTTCAAGGAATTCACGGTCCTCGCGGATGAACCGCTCGATGAAATCGCGCGCCGTCGAGGCGAAGACGGGGCGGCGCTCGGCATCGTAGCTGTCCAGCAGCGCCGCACCGCCCCAGCCCTGCAATGTCGCGGCCAGTTTCCAGCCGAGGTTGCGCGCGTCCTCCAGCCCGGTGTTGATGCCGTAGCCACCATAGGGGGGATGGCTGTGCGCCGCGTCACCGGCGATGAACACCCGGCCCGCGCGGTAGCTGTCGGCAATGGCGACGCGAAGGTGCCAAAGGCCGATGTGGTCGAACTCCAAGGCGAAGGGCTGGCCCACCGCCTTGTGCAGCATTGTCCGGAAGTCGAAATCCTCGGGGGTGGTGCCCAGAGGCACGGGCGCATGAAAAAACCAGCTGACGCCGTGATCGACGCGCCCGAAGAATAGCCAGTAGCCGTGCATGTCGGGTCGCAGCACATTGTAGAACGCCTTGCCGGGATAGCATTCCAGCAGCGTGTGCAATTCGGGCGAGCGAAACACCAGCAGCGCCATCAGCCGGTCGTGATCCGACAGCGTCTGGGTGATTCCTGCGGCCTCGCGCACGAAGGAATGACTGCCGTCGCACCCCACGGCATAGGCGCCCCGCAGACTGCGGCGGCCGTCGCCCTTGTGCTCGGCGATGGTCAGTGAAACCCCTTCGGCATCCTGGTCGAGCGCAACGCCTGCCCAGCCGTAAAACGTGTCGACTTTCTCAAGTTGCGCCACCCGGGCGCGAAGCACGTCTTCGGTCTCGTACTGCGGCAGGCGGGCGTTCTGGGTGTAGTAGTAGGGCGCGACGTTGGCCCGGTTCAGCCAGTCGTAATGGTGCCCCGACAGCAGTGTTCCGTAGCTGGTCATGCCGCCGATCCCCGCGCCTTTGGGCACCGGATGCGCGGCGCGCAATTCGTTGAGACAGTTCCAGAACAGGAAGTGTTCGGTGGTGCGCTGGGTTAGATTCTGACCCTTTGGAACGCGTTGCGGATGGGCGTGGCGTTCGACCAGCGCCACCCTGACGCCGCGCTGCCCCAGGTCGATGGCAAGCCCGGCTCCGACCGGCCCGCCGCCATTGATGATAACGTCATAGGTTTCCGCCATGCTGCGACCTGGCCCGCTCTTCAATTCGGCACGACCGTCCCGACGGCGTTCGCCACCGCCCGCTCATGCGCCAGCGCCGCGACCGCGAAATCGCCTATCGCCAGGCCCCGGAACAGGAATGCCGAGCGTTTGTCCGGTTCGAAACCGGCCGGCACCTCGCCGCGCACTACCTCACCAAGATCGCCGCGTACCAGGGCCGGGTCCAGCAGGGGGCGTTCCATCCCGGCCTCCTGCTCGCGGTCGTCGATGAACGCCGCGCCCAGCGCCGCCATGCCGTCGGGCATCCAGGGAATGCCCAGGTCGGTAATCGCGGCAAACGCCCCCGGCTTCATCCAGCGGGCATCCAGGAATGGCGGTGTGTCGTAGTCCAGGGTGATCGAGGTCACGACCAGATCGGCGCCTTCGATAGCCTCCTGCGGTTCCGCGCACACCCGGGCCGACAGGCCCAACGCCCCGGCATGGGCGGTCAGCCGGTCGATATTGGCCTGCCCGCGCCCGACCATCCGCACCTCGGCCAGCGGGAACAGCGCCGCGAAGGCGTCGAGATGGCTGCGCGCCTGCACCCCGGTGCCGATACAAGCCACCGATGCCGAGGCCGGATCGCCCAGCCGCCGCGCCATCACCGCGCTCAATCCTGCCGTGCGTACCGCCGTCACCCAGTTGCCGCCCATCACGCAACGCAAAAGCCCGGTTTCGCTGTCCAGCACGAAGATTTGCGCCTCGATCCCGTTCAGCCCGCGGGCCGGATTGCGCGGGCTGACGATCGCCGTCTTGATCACCGTCACCTGCGGCGCATCCGCCACCGAAAGCGTCGTCATCACGTAGCGCCCGTCGCCCGGCAGGATCGCCGATTTCGGCGCGGTCCAAAGCCGCGCCTCTGCCTGCAGCTTGACCGCCGCTTCGATGGCGTCGACGATCTCGAGCGGCGAGACGCCCAGCCCTTCCAGCATCTCCTCGGTCAGAAACAGCACGTCCCGGTTCATCGCAGTTCCCCCACCCTGTCCTGGGCTCAACCCTAGAGGATCGCGGCAGGTAGCTCCACCGGTTCCCACGACCCTGGCCGATTGCCTCCAAAGCGTTAACGCCGCAAACAAATGTTTGACGCTACGAGACGTTGCCGCTTAAGGTGGTCTCGCTGAAGTTGAGTGTTTTTCGGGTTTCGACTGGTTTTTCGCCCTCTGACGCAATGTGGAATGGGCAAGTATTTTTCAGACGTGGATTTCAGCAGAATTGTAATCGTGGTGATCCGCCGGTCCGCATGACCGATCTGGTTCGGATCGCGACACAGACTTCAAGGGATCGGTTTTCACGGATCCACGACGGCAGACCCAGGCTTTGACCGACTGCATGGTGTTCGCGCGAACGGCCAGCGCATCTGGAACCCCGACGGATATCCGACCACCGGCGACACTTTGATGAACGGGGGCATTCGATGTCGAACATAGCCGGAAAAGCGTATGCGATGAACGTCGTGACGCCCAGCAATCCGAAAATCACCTGGATCAACAAGCTGCTGTTCATGGCCGCCCGCGGCCTGCCGTCGAACCTGATGGGGCTGCTGGGGTTGTCGCTGATCCACTTTGCCCGTTGGGTCATCATCCGGCCCAAAGACTGGCCCGATCTGGGACAGGGCAAGCAGGAGTTGCAGAACGACTACGTACTCTTCTGCTCGAACTTCAACGGGACCTGGGACCAGTATATCGACGCGTTTTCCGACGGCATCCCGAAGGGCCTCGACCTGTTCTGGTACTCGGCCACGAAGTACCCCTATTCGATCCCGGTGACGCCGTTCAAGAATTACATCACCTACAACCAGGTCGGCACCGACTACTACTATAACGCGACCCCCGGCTCGGCGCAGCGCGACGTCAAGACCTCGCTGCACGTCTATGACGCCCTGTTGGCGCTGGAAAAGGCCCATGCCGACCAGTCGCCCGAAGAGTTTCAGAAAACCTACCGCGACACCCTGCTGAAGGTTCAGCTTGGCCTCGGCGATCCCGGTTTCGGCCCGGTTGCCAGCCTCGACACCGAACGCGCCGACCAGCACCGCGCGCATTACGTGCACGAGCAGCAAGAGGCCTTCGAGGCCATCCGCGACATGACAGTCTGAGGAACGCGACATGCCTGATCTCGACACCGGCCATATCTTCCTGACCACGCTCGCCCCGATCAAGACGACCAATACCGGCGGGCCGAATTCCTTCGAACAGCGCACCCGGATCGCGCTGGCCGAAATGCCCACCGCTCTGCAATCGCCCGCGACCCAGAACATCGGCATCAACAGCCCGTTCTCGCGCAATCAGCGCAACCATCTGGCGCGGATGTTCGTGCTTTCCGACGTCATCTACAACGGCCGCACCGGCATGAACCCGATCATCGGCACGATCAGGGGCATCAACCCGACCGACCCGCAGAAGGTGGACAAGCTGAACGCGCCCTACCTGGTCTTCACCGCCGATATCGACGCGATCACCGAAGACGGCCAGCCGCTGCCCGCCAACCTGAGCGCCGAACAGCAGAAAGAGGTGCGTGCCGCCTATGCCCGCGAATTGTGGAACACGATGGGGCTGGAGATCCAGGACATCTATTCCAACTGCGTCGGTTTCGAGCATGTCGATACCGCCGAGGAATTCGCCGTCTACCTCGACAAGTGCCACGTCGAGACGACGATGCCGTTCCACGACTATTACCTGGAACTGCCCGAATTCAACCACCTGCCCACCACTGGCCTGCTGGCCGGCGTGCTGGTGCCCGCCGCCATCGCCATCCTGTCGCTGATACTGCGCATCTTCGGCTGGCTCGCCCTGCCGATGCTGGGGTGGAGCACGCTCTGGACCTTCATCATCTTCACTGTCCTGACCGTCGCCATCGCGACCTGGGCGATCAGGTTTGCCATCAAGAACGGCGAGAAACCCCTGGGACCGGGCAAGTACGACGACCTGCCTTCGGTGCTGAAGGCCCTTTATCTGCAACAGAATTTCGCCAACTTCGTGGTCGATCACCAGGGCACGACCGCGGCGAAACTGCACAAGGATTTCGGCGCTTTCCTGAAAAAGCATAACCCCTCCGACAAGACCGGGCCGACCCAGCCGCCGGGTGTGATCTCGTCCGCCGCCGCGTCGAAAAGCACTTGATCAGAGGAATGTCCGACATGACCGAGACCAGCAACATTTCCGCCCGAATTCTCAATCTTGACGACATCCAGGGCAACGTCATGCGCGCCTATGGCCGCTATTCCTTTCCCTTCGCGCGCTACTTCTTCTTCCACATCTCCGACGCCGACGCGGGCCGTCATTTCATCGACAAGGTCCGGGGCCAGGTGACGACGGCGGCGCGCTGGCCGGAAATGGTGCCCAAGCCCGACTGCACGGTGAACATTGCCTTCACCTATCCCGGTTTGGTTCGGCTTCAGGTGCCTTCGCGCACGCTGATGCAGATGTCGGACGTGTTCATGGACGGCATGAAGGCCCGCGCCTTCGTCCTCGGCGACCGGGACGTCACCAAGACCGAAAAGGAAAACGCAGGCTGGGACGACCACTGGGATCCGATCTGGAAACGCAACCGCTGCGACGATGGCGACCAGACCGACAACGTGCATGTCTGGATATCGCTGAACGCGCAGCTCAAGGCCGAACCACCCGGGACCGCCGAACCCGTCGACGCGCTGGAAGAGCGCACCGAGTGGCTGCGCCAGTTGTGCCGGGATTCGGGCGGCGGCGTGACATTGCTGAAAGGCAACGCGCGCAAGGACAAGGAGGCTGAATTCCTGGCCGCCTCGACCGTGTTCGACGACGTCCAGGGACTGAAAATACCAACGCCGAAGGAGCATTTCGGTTTCACCGACGGCATCGGCGATCCGATTTTTCGCGGCCAGTTGCCGCCCGAGGAAATGAAGGAACGCGTGATCGGGCGCGGCAAACGGGTGAACGGCCAGTGGGAACCGCTGGAGCCGGGCGAGTTCATCCTCGGCCATCCCGACGAAAGCCAGGAACTGCCGCCCACCGCGGCACCGCCCGTCTTCATGCGAAACGGCACCTACATGGCGTTCCGCAAGCTGCACGAGAACGTCGCCACCTTCGAAAAAGTGCTGGCCGAGGAGACCAAGCGCTACGCCAAGGAGATGGACATCTCCGAGGAAGAGGCGAACGAGACCCTGCGCGCCAAGATGTGCGGGCGCTGGTCCGACGGCATACCGCTGTCCAAGATCCCCGATCTACGACGCCTGGCGTAAGTTCGGACAAGAGAACGGCTTCTACGACAAGAACCCGCTGGTCGCGGCCAAGAAACAGGCCGACTATCTGAAATCGGCCCATGCCGCCGATTTCCGTTATGCCGACGACATGGCGGGCTACAAGTGCCCGGTCGGCGCGCATATGCGGCGGGTGAATACGCGCGACTATCTCGATCCGCTGAACAAGGTCGGGATCGACCCGGCGACTAGCGAGCAATATGCCAACGAGACCGCCACCAGCGCCCTGAACAAGCGCCGCCGGATCATGCGGCGCGGCCTGCCCTACGGTCCGCCGAATTTCGAGAACAAGGACGACGACACCGAACAGGGCGTCGCCATGATGCTGGTCGGCACCAGCCTGTTCCGCCAGTTCGAATTCGTCCAGCAGCAGTGGATCCAGTACGGGCTGGACTTCCACCAGGGCAACAACACCTGCCCGCTCCTGGGCGATCATACCCATCACAAACGGCATACGATTCCCAGCGATCCGAAGTCCGGAAAGCCGCCCTACATTATTAGCAAGCTGGACAATTTCGTCGAATGCCGGGGCGGGGACTATTTCTTCATCCCCTCGATGACCGCGCTTCGGATGCTCGCCATGGGCATCATCGACCCGACCTGATCCATTGCCGCAAGGGAACCGCCCATGATCGAAGCCGTCCAGAACTTCTTTGTTGCCATCTGGCGCACGCTTGCGGTCTGGGGCCAGGGCCTGTGGGCGCTGGTCAAACTGATCGGCATCGGTCTGAAGGCGGTCTTTGCCGGGGGAGGCATCAAGACCAATCTCGCGGACGCTTTCGCCAAGGTCTCCACCCAGCGGCAGGCCCTGTCTGTGCTGCGTGCCTTCGTGCCGAACCTGGTGCTGAAGCAGCAGTTCGTGAAGGCCTATGACAACACTGGCACCGTGGTCGTGACCCGGCACGAGGATTGCCTCGACGTGCTGAACCGCGACGCCGACTTCGAGGTCGTCTACGGCAGCCGGATGCGCAAGCTGACGGAAGGCAACAACTTCTTTCTGGGGATGCAGCCGGGCTGGGATTACACCCGCGACACATCCGCCATGCACCTGGCGATGCGGATGTCCGACGTGGCCGAAACCGTGCAGCCCCGCGCCAGCGCGCTTGCGAAAAAGCTGGTCAGCGAAAGCGACGGCAGGATCGACATCGTACCGGGGCTTACCTTGCAGGTGCCCTGGCACATGACCGACAGCTATTTCGGTGTCGGCGGGCCCGATGCAGCGACGATGCAGGACTGGACCACGATCCTGTTCTGGTACCTCTTCGAAGACCTTGGCGCCGATCCCGAATTCGACACGAAAGCCATGGATTACGCAGGCAAGATGCGCGACTACCTCGACGGCGCGATCAAGGCACGCAAGGCTAAGCCCACCAAGGCCGACGACGTGCTAAACCGCTGTCTTGCGCTGCAAAAGGCGGGCACCCCCGGCATGGACGACCTTGGCATCCGCAACAACCTGCTGGGCCTGCTGATCGGCGCGATCCCGACCATCGCCAAGGCAAGCTGCCTTGCCATGGACGAGCTTCTCAACCGCCCCGACCAATTGCACCAGGCTCAGACGGCGGCGGCCCGCGACGACGATGCCGGGATGGCGCAATTCATCTGGGAGGCGCTGCGCTTCAACCCGCACAACCCGGTGATCTATCGCCGCGCCACCCGGGACGCGGTCATCGCGCCATCCACGTTGCGGGCCCGCACCGCGCCCAAGGGCAGCCTGGTCTTTGCCGCCACACTATCGGCGATGTTCGATCCGCTGGTGATCCCCGATCCCGACCGGTTCCGCACCGACCGGCCCTGGAACCAGTACATCATCTGGGGTTACGGCATGCACACCTGCTTTGGCGCCGCGATCAACCAGGCTGTCATCCCGGCGATCCTGAAGCCGTTGCTGGCGCAGGCAAACCTGCGCCGCGCGCCCGGTGCGGCGGGCCAGATCGACATGGGCGGCACCCCGCATCCGCAGCATTTCCACCTTGAATTCGACACCTGAGGACGCATCCCATGGCCCGCGACAAACCGATCCTCGTCACGCTGCAACCCTCATCGGGCGTCGACACGTCCCGCTGGTTGATGTCGCATTACGGCGTCGATTACGAAGAACGCGCCCACGCGCCGATCTTCCACGTCTTCGCCCTGAAATACTGGGGCGCAGGCCCCGAGGATTATCCGCTGCTGGTGATGCCCGACGACACCAAGATCCCCGGACGCATGGAGATCGGCCCCTACCTTGACGCGCAGGCCGCCGCAGACCTGCGCCTGATCCCCGACAAGGACCACGCCGACTATGCGGACGTGATGGAACTGGCGAAATGGGCCGGGGACGTGCCGGGCAGTGCTGTGGTTAACTGGTCGTACTACAACCTTCTGAAATACAAGCGTGTCGTCTGGTCCTCGCTGGTCACCAACGTGCCGTGGTACGAAAAGCTGATCACCTTCCTGGCGTTCCCGCTGATCCGGCTGTTGATGTACAAGGGCCTGAAGCTTGATCAGAACGTCGCCGACGAAAGTCTGAAAACCATCTACACATCGTTCGACAAGATCGACGGGATGCTGGCCGACGGCCGGGAATTCCTTGTCGGAGGAAAACTTTCCTTCGCCGATTTTTCGGTCTCTGGCCTGCTCGGGCCGATGATCCTGATCCAGGGCTACCGAGGCCATTTGCCCAACCAGGTCGACTGCCCCGACTACATGCAGAAGGTCTACAAGGATCTGCGCCAACGCCCTACGGGCCTGTTCATCCAGCGCATGTACGACCAGCACCGGGCGCCCGGAGGCTGACGTCACAGCGCGGCAAGGCTTTCCAGCGCCAGGCTGCCGCCGATCCAGATCGCCAGTCCGCCGATCGAAAGACCCGTCGCCGTTTTCATCCACACGGCCTGCCGCTCGATCACGGCCAGGGGGTAGCTTGCCACCGCTGTCAGCGCCGCCATCCCGATCATCGAGCCAAATCCGAAGACCGCGATATAGGCCAACGCCTGGGCTGTGCTGTCCGTTGCCGCCACCGTCAGCACCAGCAACCCCGCCGACCCCGCCGCGCCGTGCAGCAGGCCGATGCCCAGCGACCCCAGGTGCGCCCGCGCCGGATGCCGGTGTTCATGCCGCGAGGCCGCGTGCGGCAACGGATCGGCGGCATGGCTGTGCAGGTGAACGTGCCGCTCTTGCCCATGCGAATGCACGTGCAGATGCACCTTGTCGCGCCGCAGCCGCCACAGCACCCGTGCGCCCAGGCCGACGATCATCACACCCACGGCCAGTTCCAGCGCCGCCTCGGCGCGGCCCGTGATCGTCAACCCGCCAAGCACCACGAGCGCGCACAAACCGAACAGCGCCAGCGTATGCCCCAGCCCCCAGGCCGCGCCGCGCGCGATCAACGAGCCACGGCTGGCCTTGCCGTTCAGCATCGCGCTGACCGCCGCCAGGTGATCCGCCTCCAGCGCATGCGCCATGCCGATGACGAACCCCAGCGACAGGAATGCCCAGCTGTCGACGAGCCAGATCATGCGCGATTTCTCCGTTTCATCCGCCCGCTCTTAGGGCTGCCGTCCCACCGATGCCAGTTCATTTGCGACGCTTTCGCCCCGAATGCCCGCTTTGCGCCCACCGACCTGTGCGCCGGCGCACTGGCAATTGCGCTGAAAGCCATTACCTGAAACGTTGATCCGAACAACCACTTGCCGAAAAGACAGAGCGATCAAATGACAGCCGACAGCTACACGCCTCCGAACGTCTGGACCTGGGACAAGGAAAGCGGCGGCACCTTCGCCAGCACCAACCGCCCCATCGCCGGGCCGACCCACGACAAGGACCTGCCCGTCGGCAAGCATCCCTTGCAGCTATACAGCCAGGGCACGCCGAACGGGGTCAAGATCACCGTCATGCTGGAGGAGCTGCTGGCCGCTGGCCACAAGGGCGCCGAATACGACGCCTGGCTGATCCGCATCGGCGATGGCGACCAGTTCGGCAGCGGCTTTGTCGAGATCAACCCGAACTCGAAGATCCCGGCGCTGGTGGACCATTCCACCGAAAAGCCCACACGCGTCTTCGAATCCGGCTCGATCCTGATGTACCTAGCCGAGAAATTCGACGCCTTTCTGCCGAGGGACCATCACGACCGCACCGAGGCGCTGCAACTGGCTGTTCTGGCAGATGGGCAGCGCCCCCTATCTGGGCGGGGGTTTCGGCCATTTCTACGCCTATGCGCCAGAGAAATGGGAATACCCGATCAATCGCTTTGCAATGGAGGTCAAGCGCCAGCTTGACGTTCTGGACCGGCACCTCGAGGGGCGGGAATTCATGGCAGGCGACGCGCTGAGCATCGCCGACATCGCGATCTGGCCCTGGTATGGCGGACTGGTCATGGGATGGCAGTATGGCGCGGCCGAGTTTCTCGACGTGACCAGCTACAAGAACGTCGTTCGCTGGGCCAAGGCGCTTTACGACCGCCCGGCGTTCCAGCGCGGGCGCATGGTCAACCGGACGTCGGGCGACCCCGCGACCCAGTTACACGAACGTCACGACGCGGGCGACTTCGACACCCGCACCCAGGACAAGCTGGCGGCTGAATAGCCGCCCGCCCCGCTCGCGCCGCATTGCAGCATCTGCACGGCGGCCATGCAGGAATAGCAATTGTACCGACGATCCTCCCGCATATCTTGCAGCGCAGCATTCGGGAGGATCAGATGACCGCCAAAACCAACTCCACGCATTTCAGCGCCCGCCGTCCCTCGGCCGTTGTCGGGTTCTTCGCGCGGCTCTACCTGGCCGTGACGGACGGTGCCAGCCTGTCGTTCAGCAATCTCGGCCGCCTGTCGGACGCGCATCTGGCTGATATCGGTCTGACCCGGTTCGACGTGCCCCGCGCCGCGGCCGCCGACATCCTGAACCGCTGAAGCAATCTGCCCCGGGACAACATCCGGTCCTACGAACGGGACCGGTTCCGTGCCAGCGCCCAAAGGTCCGTCTGCGCCAGCGCAAGGACCAGCAGGAAGCCCGTGATCACCATCGGCTCTAACAGCACGTAGACGGCATAGACCACGTCACTTGCCGTGCCGAAGTCCCAGGTCTTGATCTGGAAAAGACCCATGTAGACCAGCGTCAGCACGATGGACAGGCCGCCCGCCCAGCTCCTGAAACGCACCCAACGTGGCACCGCCTGCCCTTGCTCTGTCAACAGCACGAGAGCGGTTTTGCTCCTCAAGAGGGTCAGGCCAATCAGAACGAAAAACACGATCACCAGGCCCTGCGCCACGAAGAACATGTAGCTTCCCGTCATGTGCATGTCGTTGTGCTGCGGAAACCGGAAAGTGCTGAGCAGGTAAATTCCCGTGGACGCGGCTGCCTGGGAGCAGAACAGAGCGGCCGCGAACAGGGTAAGCAGGCGCGCCGTGATCCGGTCGCTCGGCGGCAGTGCCCGCGCGATGCGGCCATGTGCCAAGGCCACGCCGAACACGCCCGGGATCAGGGCGATGGCAGACAAGGTCACCCAGAATGCAAACGCTTCGCCGATCGCGGGGTCAGAGATCGCCCGGCTGATCGTCGGCGGCTGGATCGCGACATAGCCGGGATGGGCGGCGATAAAGGCCGCGCGCGCGTAATAGATCCAGAAGTTGACCATGACGACGGCAAAGACGTTGGCCACGATGGCGCCACGCATCAGCCAGGGCAGCCATGCGGGGCGCGTTTCGGCAGGGGTATCGACGGCGTCGGTCATGCGGCTCTCTATTGCGACATGAAGCCGTCGGTTGTCACGGAAAATCGACGCATCAAGCCACCAGGTTCGCCATCAGCCGGAACGCCCCCGGTGTCAGCTTTTCCATCTGGTGATGCAGGATCAGCGCGCAATGGGTGTGCCGCCCCCTGCCGACCGTGGCACTCAGCAGGGCGCCCCGGTGCGGCGTCTCGCCCGGATCGGCCATCCCCAGCAGCGGCACATAGGCGTCGTCCCAGCTTTTGGCGAAGTAGAGGCCGCGCTCCTTGTGCCAGCCGTCCCAGTCCTGTGGGCCGATGACATTCGGCACGTTGAGCAGCGCGTGCTCGGGTGCCAGATGCCGCACGATGGCGGTCTCGTCGGTCACCCGCCAGCGCAGGCTCGGCTGGCCGATTTCCAGCCGCACCGGCGGCACCGTGTCCGGATCCCAGTTGTCCCAAGGCCGGTGATAAAGCGTCACCAGATGGCCGCCGGCCCGGACCCAGTCGTGCAGGCCCGGCATCGCCGCGCGCAAACCGGGCCGGAACCGTAGCGCGAAAATGCCGATGACGATGCTGTCGAAGGCTGCCAGCCGCGCCGCATCGGCCAGCACGTCGTCGTCGATCTCGGTCACGTCGAGCCCCATCGCCCGCATCCAATGCGCCACGCGGTCCGCACCGCCGCCGATATAGCCCACCCGAACGTCCGGAAGCGCCGCATGAACGACGCGCAGACGAAATTCGGCAGACACCGCACGGGCACGCGGCGCGATATGCGGATAGGCGATGCGCGTTACGCAATTGGCGAGGTCACCTTCGACGGATACCGGCACGCGGTAAAGCCCGTCGGCCACGTCCGTGGGCAGCGTCAGGTGGAACCCGCTCCCGGCGGCGGCGGCGGACCAACCGTCGGGCAGGGTCAGCGACGCGTTTGCCGCCTCGACCGAGGTTACCTCCAACTTCAACTCCCTGGACGCACGCGCCGTGTTCAGCAATCCCGCTGGCGGCTCGAGTGCGACCACGCAATGCGGCAGCGCCACCGGTGGCACCAGCAGCGGAACCCACGACACCGAGACCGCATCCAGCCCCGTAACCTCGACACGTAATGCCGGGGCGCGCGGCGATAACGGATCGTGGATCGACGGATAAGGGTCGGTCGGACCCGCCTTCGCCCCCGGCCCGATCGCGCCGCCGGTCGCGATCCAGTCCTTGGGCAGGTCGACCGAAACCGCCACGCCCGCCGTGCCGGTTCGCGTTTCGATGGTCAGGTCGGTGACCTCGCCCGGTCGCAACCAGTCCTGCGCCACATGGCCGATGACATCGACACCCGCGGCGAGCCGGATCACTCGTGCCAGCTCTGCCTCTTTCCGGTCCAGGCGGTGCAACAACGCCGGGCGCAAATCTTCGGGGCAAAGGTCGCGCGCCTCGCGCACATGCCGCAAAGCCTCGGTCGCCCGTCGCAGGGTCTTGGCGCAGTCGGGAAAAGCCTTCAACGTCCTGCCCAGCGCCTTCGCGGCGGCACGCAAGGGCTTCGCCATCGCCCCGGCGCGGTCACGAAAGTCTTCCAGCCCCGTTGGCAGGCCGTCGGTCAAGGCGTGGTCTTCGCCACCCACCTTGGACACCGCCAGATGCAGCGGCCGGTCCTTCTCGGCCCCGACAGGCACCCAGCGACCCATGCCCTGCGTCCGGTGAAAGGCCCGGCTCTGCTGGCCGATGCGCTCCCAGCTCCACCCCGTCACCGGATCAGACCCGCTGACATCGACCGTCAGGCTCGCAGGCGGCGGCGGCACTTCGTCGTCATAGGATCCACCCGCCCCGGACCAGGCAGGCAGGTACAGCTTGGCGACCTGCCAGGGGGCCAGGTTCGAGGCGAACCCCGGATCGGCGGCGGCCTCGATCACCTCGTGCGCGGCCTGCGTCATCGCCCGGTGATGGCCGTGCTGGCCGGGGATATCGAGGAAGGTCGGGCACAGGATATCCGGTTTCTCGGTGCGCACGATCTCGACAAACCGGCGCAGGACACGGTCGTGATCCCATTTCTCGAGCGTGTCGACACCGCTTTTGGAGAACCCGAAATCGAAGATCGAGTCCTCCGGGCTTTCCGACAGCCAATAGACCGTCATGTCCAGCACATCCGCGGCCCGCTCCATCTCGGCGGTGCGCAGCACCCCCAGATCCCGAGTGGCTTCGGTACCGATATCGTTCTGCCCGCCTTCTCCGCGCACGGCGCAGGCATAGGAGGTGGCAAACCCGTCGCGAAACCGCAGCGCCGCCAGCATCGCCGACTGCTCGTCATCGGGATGCGCACCGGACTGCATGAAGGACACCACCGACTTCAGCCCCTGCAACGCGAACCACAGGTCCACGATGCGCGGACGGCGCAGGTCTAGGGCGATACGCTGCTGGTCGGAAAGCGGCATGGGCGTCGTCCTTCTTGGCCGGATCACAGCTACCGTGGCGCGCTTGTTGCAGCAACACGGATAGGCTACGTTTTCTGACAGAAGCCGCGGACCACGTCCGAACGCGGCCCGACACCCATCTTTGATCCAATCGGGAGAACACCAGCCATGTCCGTCAACCGACTGAAGTCATGGGCGCTTGGCGCCGCCACCGGGGCCACGATGCTGCTTGGCTCGACCGCGTCCGTCGCTGCCGTGGAGATCGAATACTGGCAGTATTTCTTCGATGCCCGTGTCAGCGCGATGGAGCAGCTGATCGCGAATTTCCAGGCCGCCAATCCCGACATCACCGTCAAGATGACGCATTTTCCCTACGCCGATTATCGCACCAAGGTCGCCGCGGCGATCCCGGCGGGCGAAGGGCCGGACGTGGTGCAGCTGTTCTACGGCTGGCTGAACGATTACGTCGAGGCCGAACTGATCCAGCCGCTGCCCGCGGACGTCTTCCCGGCGGACAAGATCGACGCCGAGTTCTTCCCGATGGTGCAGGCGATGAAGGAAGGCGACCAGTACTGGGCGCTGCCCACTGCCGTGCGGTCGCTGGCGCTGTTCTACAACAACCGTCTGATGGAGGAGGCGGGTGTCGAAGGCCCGCCCGAAACGCTGGACGAGATGGTCGAGGCCGCCGCGCAGATGACCAAGAAGGATGGCGCGGGCAATATCACGCAAGTCGGCATGACCGCCGGCATGACCGCACAGGACCACCACTGGTGGCGCGAGGTGCTGGTGCGGCAGATGGGCGGCGAGCCCTATCTCGATGACTACCAGACCGTGAACTACAACTCCGAGGCCGGGCGTCGAGGCGCTGGAGTTCTACACCGACCTGGTCGACGGGCGACAAGCCTGTCACGCGCCTTCGGCTTCATGGATGAACCGCAAGCCGCCTTCAAGGCGGGCCGTGCGGGCATGCATATCGACGGCTCGTTCCGCATCGGCTCGCTGGCCGATATCCGCGGCCTGAAATGGGGCGTGACCGAACTGCCGGCCACTGCCGACGGCATGCGGTCGAACTATTCGTCCTACTGGGTGAACGCGATCACCACCAAGGCGGAAGGCGAGAAGTACGACGCCGCCGTCAAGTTCATGGACTACGTCACCTCGCGACGAGGCGATGCAGATCTGGCTTGACGTGGTGGGCGAACTGCCCGCCAAACCGTCGGTCGGCATGACCGAGGCGAACGCCAGCAACGAGGTGTTCGGCCCGTTCATCCGGGCCTGGCCTATGCCCACACCACCAAGTTCGCCGACGAAAGCGGGCAGCGGCAGATCCTGGTCGACATGGTCGAGCGGATGACAGCTGCAAGGCATGGCCGCCGAGGACAGCATCGCGGTGGCCGCCGAGGCCGAGCAGAAGCTGCTCGACGAGTATTACGGCAAGTAAGTACACGCGCCCCGGGCCGCCCCGGGGCCTCACCGCCCGGGAGGCCCCGGATCAAGCCCGGGACGGGTGGCGTGAAGCTCTACCGCAACCTCACGATCCAGCAGAAACAGATCGTCTGGGCCTGGGCCTTTCTGGCGCTGCCGGTGGTGTTCTACGTGGTGATCCGGTTCTATCCGACCGGCAACGCGATGCTGATCAGCTTCCAGAACTGGAACCTGCTGGGCAGCCGGACCTGGGCCGGGCTGCGACAACTACGACAAGCTGTGGCACGACCCGGTGTTCTGGAAGGTGTTCAAGAACACCTTCGTCTACCTGCTGCATCGGCACGCCCGTCAGCCTGGTGGTCAGCTTCGTGATCGCCTACCACCTCGACAAGCTGCGCTTCATGCACGGCTTTCTGCGGATGCTCTATTTCCTGCCGTTCATGACCTCCGCCGTGGCGATGGCCTGGGTCTGGCGCTGGTTCTACCAGCCGGTGCCCATCGGGCTGTTCAACAACATTCCTCGCCGGCTTCGGCATCCCGCAGATCGAATTCCTGAACTCGACCACCAACGCGCTGCCGTCGGTCCTGGCCCCCGCCGTCTGGGCCGGGCTCGGGTTTCAGATCATCATCTTCATGGCCGGTCTGCGCGCGATCCCGACGAGCTACTACGAGGCCGCGCGGATCGACGGCGTCGGCTGGTGGACCATCCTGTTCGAGATCACCCTGCCGCTTCTGAAACCCACGATCGTGTTCATCGTGGTGTTCTCGTCCATCGGCTTCCTGCGCATCTTCGATCACGTCTTCAACATGACCACCAACGATCCCGGCGGCCCGCTGAACGCCACCAAACCGCTGGTGCTGATGATCTACGACACCGCCTTCAACGGCTTCGACATGGGCTACGCGGCGGCGCAGACGGTGGTGCTGTTCCTGATCCTGCTGATCGTCTAGCCTGATGCAGCTGCGCATCCTGAGGGACCGCTGAATGGCCAGTCGCCGAGGACATCCGCGCCCACTCAGCGACGCCCTGCTGAACACGCACGGCCCGCGCAAGCGCCCCGCGCAACATGGGCCAGATCATCCGCTGGCTGCTGCTGTTCGTCGGCGGCATCCTGATGGTGATGCCGATCGCCTACATGATCTCGACCTCGCTGAAATGGCCGCACGAGGTCTACAACGTCAACCTGATCCCCGACGAGCCGACGATCGAGAACTACACCTACGTGCTGGAAGACGGGCGGTTCTACTGGTGGTTCGTCAACTCGCTGATCATCGCGACGATCACCACGATCTCGAACATGCTGTCTTCGACAGCCTGGTCGGCTACACGCTGTGCAAGTTCCGCTTTCCCGGCCGCTACATCGTCTTCATCGCGATCCTGTCGACGCTGATGATCCCGACCGAGATGCTGGTGATCCCGTGGTACCTGATGAGCCAGCAGTTCGGCTGGCTCGACACGCTACTGGGGCATCATGTTCCCCGGCCTGATGACCGCCTTCGGCACCTTCCTGATGAAGCAGTTCTTCGAGACGCGTGCCCGACGATTTCATCGAGGCCGCGCGCATCGACGGGCTGAACGAGTTGCAGATCTGGTGGACCGTGGCCATGCCGCTGGTGCAAACCGGCGCTCGCGGCGCTGGCGATCTTCGTGTTCCTCGGCAACTGGACCGCCTTCATCTGGCCGCTGATCGTCACCAACTCGGTCGAGATGTACACGCTGCCCGTCGGCCTTTCGACTTTCGGCGACGAGGCCGATGTCGCGTGGGAGCTGATCATGACCGGTGCCGCGATCAGCACGATCCCGACGCTGGTCGTCTTCCTGATCTTCCAGCGCTTCATCATCCGCGGCGTCGTCATGGCGGGGCTGAAGGGATGAGGGCACAACAAAGGGCGATGACCCGGGCGGAGCCAGCGCAATGACCGACACCTCGACCTTCCCCGACCCCACCTACCGCGACACTGTGCTCGCGCCGCTCTTCGAAGGGCGTGAAGACCCACTACGCGGCGCATATGGTGGCGATCAACCAGGCGCATCTGGTGATGCTGGCCGAGACCGGCATCCTGCCCGCCGCGGACGCCGCCGCGATCGCTCGCGCCCTGAGCGAGATCGACACCGAAACCGATATCGCCGCCTCACCTACACCGGCGAGCACGAGGACTACTTCTTTCTCGTCGAGGCCGAGCTTAGCGCGACAGCTCGGCGATCTCGGCGGCGCGCTGCACACCGCGCGCTCGCGCAACGACATGGATCACACGCTGTTCAAGATGGCACTGCGCGCAGCAGCGCCGCGCCATGCTGGAACCGCGCTCCACACCCTGGCCGACGCCCTGATCGCCAAGGCCAGAGACCGAACGCGACACCGCTGATCGTCGCCTATACCCACGGCCAGCCGGCGCAGCCCTCGACCTTCGGCCACTACCTTGCCGCCGCGATCGAAGTCCTGCTGTCGCGACACCGCGGCGGCTGCAACGGCAAGCCGACGCACTTGACCATTGCCCGATGGGCGCCGCCGCGATCACCACCTCCGGCTTTCCCATCGACCGGGACCGGATGGCCGACCTGCTGGGCTTCGAGAGGCCGCTGCTCAACTCCTACGGCTGCATCGCCTCGTCGATTACATCACCGGGCTCTACTCAGCGCGTCAAGCTGATCTTCCTGCATCTGGGCCGCGTCATCCAGGACATGGCGTTCTGGTCCGCCTTCGAGGTCGGCCAGCTCTACGTGCCCAACTCGCCTGGTGCAGATCAGCTCGATCATGCCGCAAAAACGCAACCCGGTGCCGATCGAACATCATGCGCCATCTTGCCATCCGTCACCGTCGGGCGCTGCGACACGATCGTGAACACGATGCACAACACGCCGTTCACCGACATGAACGACAGCGAGGGCGAGGTGCAGCAGGCGGGCTATGCCGCCTTCGACAGCGGCGGCCGGGTGCTTGCGCTGCTGACCGCCTTCCTGCCCGCCTGCTCGATCAACGCCGCCAACGTGCGCCGCAACACCGACGCCGCCTGCATCACGATCACCGAACTGGCCGACACGCTGGTGCGCGACGAGGGCCTGAGCTTTCGGCAGGCGCACGAGATCGCCGCCGCGCACCGCGCGCGCGGTGATCGCCGACGGCAGACCGCTCTGCGGAAGGGCTATCGACGCCTTCGCCGCGGCGTTTCGCGCCGAGACCGGGCGGGCCACCGACCCTGGACGAGCGCGGCTTTCGCGACCGCCGTCGCGCTCGAAACCTTCATCGCCCGCCGCGACCGCCCCGGCGGCCCGGCCCCGGAGGCGCTGGACGCAGCTTTCGACGGCATACCGAACGCGATCCGACGCAATGCGCAGCGCGAAATCAGGCCGAAATCCGACCGCCTACGCCGCTGCCGACACCGCCCTTGCCACCGCCTTCGACACACCTCATGGAGACCTGACCTAATGGCCAACCGTCTCCTTGCGCAATCTCGGTGAAGACCTACGACAAGACCGACGGTGCTGCACGGCATCAACCTCGACGTCGCCGACGGCGAATTCGTGGTGCTTCGTCGGCCCCTCGGGCTGCGGCAAATCCACCACGCTGCGCCTGATCGCCGGGCTGGAAGAAGCCACCACCGGCGAGCATCGAAATCGCCGGCCGCGTGGTCAACAACCTGGAACCGAAAGAGCGCGACATCGCCATGGTGTTCCAGAATTACGCGATCTATCCGCATATGACCGTGCGCAAGAACATCGGCTTCGGCCTGCGCACTTCAAAGACGTCCAAAGCCAGAAAAGACCAAGCGTATTCGAAGAGGTTGCCGCGCATCCTCGACATGACCGACCTGCTGGATCGCAAGCCCGCGCAGCTGTCCGGCGGCCAGCGCCAGCGCGTCGCCATCGGCCGCGCCATGGTGCGCGATCCGGCGGTGTTCCTGTTCGACGAACCGCTTTCCAACCTCGACGCGCAACTGCGCACCCAGATGCGGCTGGAGATCAAGAAACTGCACCAGCGCGTCGGCAACACGATCATCTTCGTGACCCACGACCAGGTCGAGGCGATGACCATGGCCGACCGCATCGTCATCATGAAAGACGGCCATATCCAGCAGGTCGGCACGCCGGCCGAGGTCTATCACAAGCCCGCCAACACCTTCGTCGCCCGCTTCATCGGCGCGCCGTCGATGAACCTTCTGGGCGGCATGGCGACCGGCACCGGCATTCGGCTTTCAAGCGGTCTGGACGTACCCCTGGCGATCCCCGGCGCCGGTCCGGATCGCCAGGTCACGCTGGGCGTGCGCCCCGATGATCTGGTCCCGGACGGCCAAGTCCCGCTGATCGAGGGACCGGTCGCTGTGCAGGAACCCTTAGGCGCCGAAACGCTGATCTACGTCACCCACGAGGGGCAAGAGATTATCGCCAAGGCCTCGGGCCGTGCCCCGCCTGATATCGGAACGACCGTCAGGCTGGGCGCGGCACGCGACACGCTGCACGTCTTCGATGCCGCCACCGGGCTGGCGCTACGATGACCGCCGCCCCGGTCGTCGTTTGCGCCGGACGCCTTTATGCCGATCTGATCTTCACCGGCTTGCCCGAGTTCCCAGCCCTCGGCACCGAGACCTTCGCCCAAGCACTTGGCGTTCATCCCGGTGGCGGCGCGGTGATCACGGCGGCGCACCTGGCCGCTGGCGGCGTGAGGCCGCTGTTGCTGTCGATCCTTCCCGCGTCGCCCTTCGCCGAGGCGATCCTGCCGACGATCCGCGATTTCGGGATCGACGTGAGCCTGTGCAAACCCGCCGCCAAGACCGCCGATCCGCAACTGACCGTCGCCATCGCCCGCGACGGCGACCGCGCCTTCCTGACCCGCCGCGACGGTCCGGCCGCGCCGTTTCCGATGCTGAAAGCCCTGAAGGCGACCAAGGCCACACACCTGCACATCGCCGAACTGGCCACCCTGGTCGAGCGACCCGGGCTGCTGAAGCGCGCGCGCCGGGCCGGGATGACCGTATCGCTGGATTGCAGCTGGAACCAGGCGCAGTTCGGTTCCGACATCGCCGACCTGATCGCCGCGGTCGACATCTTCTTTCCCAACCGTATGGAGCTTGAGGCGCTGTTGTCCGCCGGTCTGACCCTGCCGCTGGCCCCAGTCACGGTTGTCAAGGACGGCGCGTCGGGGGCCGAGGTCTTCACCCCCGGCGGGCGCTGGAAAGCCGCCGCGAAATCGGTGAAGGACGCCGACACCACCGGCGCGGGCGATGCCTTCGACGCGGGCTATCTTGCCGCCTGGCTGCAAGGCAAGACACCCAAGGCCTGCCTGCTGGCAGGTCACAAGGCGGGCGCGGTCGCGGTGAAAAAACCCGGTGGGTTCGGCGCGCTGAAGCGGCGCGGCCGCTAACCGGTCAGGCGATCAGAGCGTCGATCTCGTCGACCAGCGCCGCGATCTCCTGCGCCGCCGGACTGTTGCGCGCCACTTCGGCCACGCCACGGCCCTCGCCCAGCGTTTCGGCAAAGGCGACCCGGTTGCCGATTTGCGTCTCGGCGACATCGGCGTCCAGCGTGCGCGCCGCCTCGGCCATCCTGCCGGTCAGCCGGCCACGCGCCGATGCGCGGTTCAGGACGATCAGGACGGCCCTGCGTTCGCGAGCAGCCAGTTCCAGCACCCCCTCGGTGGCCCAGAGATCGACCTGGCTGGTCGCCAGCGGCACGACTACCAGGTCGGATTCGCGCAACGCGGGGCGCAGGTCGGCGTCGATCTTGGGCGGCGTGTCGATGATCACGAGGTCATGCAGCTTACGCAGCTTTTCGCATTCGTAGGATATCCCCCAGGCGCTGGAGGTGCCGAACGCAATGCCTTCGGCGCCATCGGTCCGTTCGCGCCGGGCCATGAACCAGCGCCCAAGCGAGCCCTGCGGGTCGGTGTCCAGCAGCGCCACCGACATGCCGCGCGCCGCGTAGGCCAGCGCGATGTTCGCTGCCAGGGTGGTCTTGCCAGACCCTCCCTTCTGCTGCGCGATCGTCAGTACCTTGCCAGTCATCGGAATCCCTCCGCATGAAGCTCAACGCCTTTTGCTGGTCCGTAGCAAGCGGAAAATGCTGCGTTGCAGCGACATGCCGCATCAGGGCGCGGGAAACCGCCGTCAGGCCCACATGTCGGGCAAGCTCGGGTCGGCACGCCCGTGCTTCATCGCGCGCAGATAGTCTTTCAGCTTGTGACTGCCGGCCGATTGCTTTTCGCGTGGGCTGACCCAATGCACCTTGCCAAGTTGCCGGTAGCCGAGGAACACGAAGGGCAGATGGCACGCAGTATCGTCGAACCGGCAGACGTTCAGGATGCGGTGCTCGCCGGTGAACCGGGTGCGCCCCCGCAACGGGCGCGGCGAGGCAAAGCAGATCGCCGGGATGCCCAGCGAGGCCGCCACAATTTGCGCCGAGGCCGCGCCCAGCGAATGCCCCAGAACGCGCTGCGCCCCGGCGCCCTTGGCGAAGGGATAAACGATCTTGGCGTGTTTCAGAAAGCCGCCGTGCCAGATGCGCCCGCTATCACCGGACGAATGGGTCAGGTTGAAATCGGACCAGTCGCGCATCTCGTTGGTGCCAGGGATCACCAGCGTGCCATCGCTAAGGATCGATGCCTGCGCACCGTCAAGGTTGATGCGGGCGCGTTCCAGCCCGCCCAGTTCATTGTCATAGGCTTTCTGAATCAATTCGGCGGCGACCGTCAGTCTCATGGCCAGACCTTCCAATGCATTTGCAAATAGGAATTTCCCAATAGTGAAATCGTACCATATTTCCGGTCACGAAGGAATTATTTCGTCGCGACCGGTGCCGTGCGCCAGGATCACGCTAGGTAGCGCTGCACACGCGCAGATGGCAAAAATGGAGATACTGACATGGACGACGCCCCCCGCAAGCAGGCCAGCGACTTCGACCCGCGTCTGCTGGAACTTTACGACGGCTATGTGCACGGCAAGATGTCGAAGCGTGAATTCCTGGCGAATGCCGGGAAATACGTGGCGGCCGGTGTAACCGCCGCCGCCGTGCTGGAAAGCCTGCAACCGAACTATGCGCTGGCCCAGCAGGTCGCCCCCGACGACCCCGATATCACGACCGAACGGGTGAGCTATCAAAGCCCCAAGGGCCATGGCGAGATCAGCGGCCTTCTGGCCCGTCCCGCGGGATCCGAGGCCCAGCTTGGCGCCGTTCTGGTGGTGCACGAGAACCGTGGCCTGAACCCCTATATCGAGGATGTCGTGCGGCGCGTGGCCAAGGCCGGGTTCATCGCGCTTGGCCCCGACGGGCTTAGCCCGCTAGGCGGCTATCCCGGCACTGACGACGAAGGGCGCGAGATGCAGCGATCCCTCGACAGCGCCAAGCTGATGGAGGATTTCTTTGCGGGTTACGAGCATCTGGCCACCCTTGACGGCAACAACGGCAAGTTCGGCGCGGTCGGCTTCTGCTATGGCGGCGGCGTCTGCAACGCGCTCGCGGTGGCCTATGCCAACATGGCCTGTTCGGTGCCGTTCTACGGACGGCAGGCCGCAGCCGGGGACGTGCCGATGATCCAGGCCCCGCTGATGTTGCACTATGCCGGCCTGGATGAGCGCATAAACGCGGGATGGCCGGAATACGAGGCGGCGCTCAAGGCCAACGGCAAGGAATACGTCGCGCATTTCTACGAGGGCGTGAACCACGGCTTCCACAACGACACCACGCCGCGCTACGACGAAGCGGCGGCGACTCTGGCGTGGGACCGGACAATCGCGTTTTTCAACGAGCACCTGACCTGAACGAGCCGTGCCGGAGTGTGGCGATGCGCTACTCCGGCACCCTGAACGTCAGCGACGCCCACAGCGATTCCCACACCGGGTCGTTCTCGGCCTGCGGCTCCAGCGGGCGCATCACCACCGCGTCGACCAGGTATTCCGTGCCCGGCTGCACCGGGATCGTCGCCTCGCCGTCCGCATCGGTCCGGTGCAGGCTTTTCGACACGGTGCCGTCGGGCGCGCGGGCGAAAACCTCGACCTGTGTATCGCCGCGCGGCGCGCCCTGGTAGAGAACCCGCACTGGCATTCCGCCCGACGGGTCGTCTGTATAGGGGTTGGCAAGCGCCACGATCTCGGTTTCCAGACCGACCTCGCGGTCCATGCCCGCGCCATTGCCGACCGCCACAAGGCTCTTGGCATAGCGGCTGTAGCGTTCGCGAAACCCGGTTTCGGGGATGCCGCGATCCTTGTTGGCCTCAAGCGCCCAGGCAAAATCCTTGTGGGTGACGAAATTCGCGAACAGTTCCGGATCGGTATAGGTCAGGGTGCTGTCGTCGGTCTGATGCACCACCGTGACCAGGCCCTCGCCGGGCGAGGGCATGTTCAACGCGGGCCGGTCGCCGACAATCCCCTCGACCGCGACAACGCGATCGCCCAGCACCATGTCGAATCGCTCGAACCGCTGCGGAATGAACCCGTAAGCCGCACCCTTGAAATCCTGGCCGACGCGGATGTCCGCGATGATTTGCCCTTTGTCCGGAACGGCATAGCTTTGCGGAGATATCCAGAATTCGTGGCTTGACGCAGGCAACGCCACGACAGACAAAACCGCGGCGAGAGACAGGAATGGCAGGCGCATGACAGAAGTCCGATCCTTTTGCTTGGGGCACAAGCTGGCACGCAGGCAGGCGCTGTCAAGCGCGACCGCGCTGGCGCTCGGCCTTGTGATCTGGCTGATCGCGACGGCAAGCGCCATCGCCCATGAAATCCGCCCGGCAGTCGCCGACGTGACGATCCGGTCCGACCAGCTTGAGTTTCGGATCGACCTGACGCTCGAGGCCCTGGTCGCAGGGATCGACCTGCAAGGCATCGAGGATACCGACGCCGCCGATGGGGCCGACCGCTATGATGCGCTGCGCGCGCTTTCCGCCGCGGATCTGGAACGGGAGCTGCGGGACAAGTGGCCCGCATTGCAGCAGGAATTCCTGTTCAGCGCAGGGGATACCGCCGTATCGCCCGAGATCGACAGCGTCACGATCCCAGAGACCGGCGACGTCAGCCTGCCCCGCGACAGCAGCCTTGTCCTGACCGCGGCCCTGCCGCAAGGCGACGACAAGGTGACGGTCGGCTGGGCGGCGCGCAACGGCCCGCTGGTGCTGCGCCAGCTTGATGCGGGCGACGACGCCTATGCCGCGCTTCTGGAGGGCGGCCAGCTCAGCGTGCCGCTGCCGCGTACCGGGTTTGCCACGGAAACCGCCGGCGAGGTGTTCACCCGCTTCATCGTGCAGGGCTTCGAGCACATCATTCCCAAGGGCCTCGATCATATCGTCTTCGTGCTGGGGCTGTTCTTCTTCTCGCTGCACATCCGGCCGCTGCTGGTGCAGGTCACCTCGTTCACGCTGGCCCATACCGTGACGCTGGCGCTGGCGGCACTTGGGTATGTCACGATCCCGGCCAGCATCGTCGAACCACTGATCGCGGCCTCCATCGTCTTCGTCGCCGTCGAGAACATTCTGCATCCGAAACTCGGGCCCTGGCGCACGGCGGTCGTGTTCTTCTTCGGGCTGTTGCACGGGCTGGGTTTTGCCTCAGTGCTGGGAGAGCTTGGCGGCGACCAGTCGCATTTCCTGGCGCGCCTGATCGGCTTCAACATCGGGGTGGAACTGGGGCAGCTTGCGGTGATCGCGGGGGCGTTTCTGGCCGTTGGCCTGTGGTTCGGGCGCAAACCCTGGTACCGGCAGGCCATCGCGATCCCGGCCTCGGTGCTGATCGCCGCAATCGGCGCCTACTGGTTCGTGGAACGGGTCATCTGACGCCAGCGGGTCGCAGGCCCCGCGCGACTTGAAACGGGCCACCGGACCGGGCTAGGGGGTGTCATGGCAAAGCTCTACTTCCACTTCTCGACGATGAACGCGGGCAAGTCGACCTTGCTGCTGCAAGCCTCGTACAACTACCGCGAACGCGGGATGCAGACCTACCTGATGACCGCCCGGCTGGACACCCGCGCCGGGCGCGGGCGCATCGCCTCGCGGATCGGCATCGCCGAGAAGTCGGATCTGTTCGCGCCCGGCGAGGATCTTTTCGCCAAGATCGCGCAAGCGTCTGGACGAAGGCCCGGTCGCCTGCGTCTTCATCGACGAGGCGCAGTTCCTGCAAAGCCGAACAGGTCTGGCAACTGGCCCGCGTCGTCGACGACCTGGACGTGCCGGTGATGTGCTACGGGCTGCGCGTCGATTTCCGGGGCGAGCTGTTTCCCGGCTCCGCCGCGCTGCTGGCGCTGGCCGACGAGATGCGCGAGGTGCGCACGATCTGCCATTGCGGCAAGAAGGCGACGATGGTCGTGCGCATGGGCGCGGACGGGTCGGTCGCTGACCGACGGCGCGCAGATCCAGATCGGCGGCAACGAGACCTACGTCTCGCTCTGCCGCCGACACTGGCGCGAGATGGTCGGGGACCGCCCGGTCTAGGCCTCACTCCAACAGGTTTGGCGGGGTCCGGCCTTCCGCGAAGGCCACGGCATTGTCCAGCGCCATCATCCCCATGCCCTCGCGCACATCCAGCGCCGCAGTGCCGAGGTGCGGCAGCAGCGCGACGTTTTCCATCGCCGGCAAGCGCCTCCGGCACCTGCGGTTCGCGCTCATAGACGTCGAGGCCCGCGCCGCCGATCCGGCCCGCCTGCAAGCGCCTCGATCAGGGCGGCCTCGTCCACCACGTCGCCGCGCGCGATGTTCACCAGGATGCCGTGCGGCCGCATCGCCGCGAAGGCGTCCGCGCCGATCAGATGCCGCGTGCCACCGCCGCCCGGCACCGCGACCACCACGAAATCGGCATCTGACGCCAGCGCGTCCAGCGTCGTCCAGCTGCTCGGCTGGCATTCCGGGCTCCGCCACCGGCGAGCGGTTGAAGAACACGACCCGCATCCCGAAGCCGAAATGACAGCGCCGCGCGATCGCCTTGCCGATCCGGCCCATGCCGACGATGCCGACGGTCTTGCCCGGTCATGTGCAGGCCCAGCAGCTGCGTCGGCGTGCCAGCCGGTCCATTGCCCGGCGCGCACCATGCGCTCGCCCTCGCCGGCGCGCCGCGCCGACCATCAGCATCAGCAGCATCGCGATATCCGCCGTGGCGTCGGTCACCGCGCCCGGCGTGTTGCTGACCTGCACGCCTGCCGCCTTGGCGGCCGCAACGTCGATGTGGTTGTAGCCGACGCCGAAATTGGCCAGCAGCCCGCAGCGCGACGTGCCCGCGTCAAAGGCGGTCCTGCCGAACGCATCGCCCAGCGTCGGCAGGATCACATCGTATTCGCTCAAGCGCCGCCGCCGCCTCGTCCGGGCTCGAGCGCGCGGTCGCCGGGGAAGACCGTGACATCGAAGCGCTCGCGCGCCGCTTCCAGCACCGTTTGCCGGCATCGTCGCGCGTGATCAGCAGCCGCGGCATCAATAAAGCCGCCCGCCCAGCGGCACGTCCTTGTCCGGCATGATCAGCACGACCTCGCCGTCGGCATCGGGCACGCCAAGCACCAGCACCTCGGACATCACCTTGCCGATCTGGCGCGGCGGAAAGTTCACGACGGCCAGCACCCGCTTGCCCGGCAAGTTCGTCGGGCGTGTAATGCGCCGTGATCTGCGCCGAGCTTTTCTTCTCGCCGATCTCGGGGCCGAAATCGACCCACAGCTTGATGGCGGGCTTGCGCGCCTCGGGGAAGGGTTCGGCCCGGGCGATCTGCGCCCACCCGCACGTCGACCTTCAGGAAATCGTCGAAACTGATCTCAGCCATCTATTTCGCCAGCTCCCGCGACCGGTCCGCCGCGGCCCTGACCGCCCGCCGCAAAAGCGCGGGAAAGCCGGTCTGGTCGTCCATCAGCACCTCCAGCGCCGCCGCCGTGGTGCCCTGCGGGCTGGTGACGTTGATGCGCAACTGCGCCGGGTCCTCGTCGGCCTCTTCGGCCAGCACGCCCGCGCCGCCGACGGTCGCCCGCGCCAGCTTCATCGCCAGGTCATCGGGCAAGCCCTCTGCCACGCCCGCCGCCGCCAGCGTCTCGATCAGGTGGAAGACATAGGCCGGGCCGGAGCCCGAGACCGCCGTCACCGCATCCATCTGGGCTTCGGTCTCCAGCCGCACCGTCTGGCCCACCGCCGACAGCAGCGCCTCGGCCAGCGCCATCTGGTCCTCGCCGACCCGGGCGTTGCCGATCAGCGCGGTGATCCCGCGCCCGACGGCGGCGGGCGTGTTGGGCATGGCGCGGATGATCGGCGTCGATCGCCCCAGCACCGCCTCGATAGGCCGCGATCGGCGTGCCCGCCGCCACCGACACGAACAGCGTGCTGCCATTGCCCAGCGCCTTCAGCGCCGGCAGCGCCTCGCCCATCATCTGCGGCTTCACCGCGATCAGCACGATGGCGGGATCGGCGGGCAGGTCCTCGTTCAGGTGCAGCCCGTCCAGACCGCGCAGCCAGTCGCGACGGCTTCGGATCGAGCACCCAGACCGACGACGCGGCGCAGCCCCCGGTCCAGCCAGCCCGCCAGCATCGCGCGAGCCCATCTTGCCGCAGCCCAGCAGCACCAGCCCGCGGCTCTGAAATCCCTTGGAACATCGTCGACCCCATCGTTCTTGCGGGCGGACACTAGGACGTTTTCCGGGACGATTGAAACGAAAAACCGCGCCCCTTCTGCCAAGGGACGCGGCTTCTCACTGCTCGTTATTCGGTCTCAGGCGCGTCCGTAGGCCTCGGCAATCGCGACCTGCATCGCCGCCGCCGGGGCTTGGTCGCCCCAGGCCACCAGCTGGAACGCCGGGTAGAACCGTTCGGCATTGGTCACCGCCTCGGCGATCAACCGGTCGATCTGCTCGGGTCCCGGCGATCTGTCCACCCGCCAGCACCAGCCCGTAGCGGTAGACCATCAGCCGCTGTTCGGCCCAGTAGGTAAAGGCCCCGGCCCAGCACATGTCGTTGGTGCGGTTCAGCGTCTCGTAGATCAGCGGCAGCTTGTCCTCCGGCGGCTCCATCTCGAAGGTGCAGATCAGGCGCAGCGTCTCGTCATAGCCCGACCAGGCCAGGGTGATCGAATAGGTGCGCCACTGGCCCTCGACCGCCATCGCGATCTGGTCGTCGCCGACCCGGTCGAAATCCCATTCGTGGTGCTCTGCCAGGTGTTCGACGATGTCGATCGGGTGAAGGTCTTCACTGCTGAAATGTTCTGCGAGTGCCATGCCCTGCCTCGTTCTTTGTAGATTTGAAGCCTTGCCCGCTCCAAATCTGGGTGCCTGCGCTAGGTTCGGCTGTGCCTGTCTGCCGCCTATACAAGATATGGTGTGGGAATGGCGGAGTCCTGTAAAGCAATAATTGGGGGATAAGTGAATTTAACTGTGGATATGAGTCCGTTTCTCTGCATTGCGCCGCGACTCGGGCCGTATCCGGTCAGAATGTCGGCGGCGTGCAGGCGCTGACCACGACGCAAGGCACCATCCCGGCGTTGCGGAACCGGTGCGGCAGTTCGCTGTCGAAGATGTAGCCGTCACCGGGATAGAGCAGGCTGACCTGGTCGCTGACCGTGACCTCGATGCAGCCCGCGATTACGATCCCGGCTTCCTCGCCGGTATGTGACAGCAGTTCCACCCCGGTATCGGCGCCCGGCGGATAGGTTTCGTAAAGGATTTGCAGGGCGTGGGACGAGGCGTTGCCCAGTTGTCGCAGCGACACCTGCGCCGACCCGTCACCGGTCAGCCCGGCGACCTGCGGCGCGATCTCGGTAAACTCGCCGGCCTTGTAGAAGTATTTTTCGGGGCCGTTGTCCTCGATCGACGAGAAGAACTCGGACATGCTCATCGGGATCGCGTCCAGCAGGCTCTTCAGCGACGCGACCGAGGGGCTGGACTTGTTCTTCTCGATCAACGAGATCGCCCCGTTGGTCAGCCCCGACCGTCCGGCCAGTTCGCGCTGCGACAGACCGTGCCGCTTGCGTACCGTTTGCAGCCGCTTGCCGATATCCACCGTTTCCTGCCCCCAAGGCCCATTGCAGTCGTGTCACAGGTGGAATACAGCCGCGCACCAAAGGCGCAAGGGGCTTTTCCGCCGATCCGCCAAATGCCGCATGCATTCCGTTTGACAATTATAATAAACGCTATAGTGAAATTCTAAACACTACCAGCCGTCACCTGCCCGAAAGGAAGGCATACCATGGCAAACGCCGTCAAATCCGCAAAATCCGCCAAGAAACCGGCCCGCAAGGCCGCCGCAGGTCCCAAGGCAAAGGCCGCTGTCGTTGCCGAGGGTGCGCTCGCCGCGCCCAAGGTCGACACCATTCCGGTGGAAATCGGCAAGACCAACGCCGCGCTTCTGGCCCGCCGCGAGGCCGCCGTCGCCCGCGGTGTCGCCTCTGCCGCGCCGATCTTCGCGAAATACGCCGAGAATGCCGAGTTGTGGGATGTCGAGGGCAACCGTTATATCGACTTTGCGGGCGGCATCGCGGTGCTGAACACCGGCCACCGGCACCCGAAGGTGATCGAGGCCGCGAAGGCGCAGGAAGATCACTACACCCATACCTCGTTCCAGGTCGTCCCCTACGAGCCCTATGTGGCGCTGGCCGAAAAGCTGAACGCGCTGGCCCCCGGCGATGCGCCGAAGAAGTCGCTGCTGGTCACCACCGGCGCCGAGGCCGTAGAGAACGCCGTCAAGATCGCCCGTGCCTATACCGGGCCGCCCCGGCGTCATCGCCTTCACCGGCGGCTATCATGGCCGCACCCTGCTGACGCTGGGCATGACCGGCAAGATCAGCCCCTACAAGAAAGACGTCGGGCCCTTCCCCGCCGACATCTTCCGCGCCCCGTTCCCGTCTGCGCGTGACGGCATCACCGTGCAGGACGCGACTGACCGGCCTCGAAAACCTGTTCCTGACCGACGCGCAGCCCGACCGCGTTGCCGCGATCATCATCGAGCCGGTGCTGGGCGAAGGCGGCTATACGCCGGTTCCGTTCGAGATGATGCAGGCGCCTGCGCGCGATCTGCGACAAGCATGGCATCCTGCTGATCGCCGACGAGATCCAGGCCGGCTTCGGCCGTACCGGCACCTGGTTCGCCATCGAGCATTCCGGCGTCGTGCCCGACCTGATCACCGTGGCAAAGTCGATGGCCGGCGGCTATCCGATTGCCGGTGTCATCGGCCGCGCCGACGTGATGGACGCGATGGCCCCCGGCGGTCTGGGCGGCACCTACGGCGGCAACCCGGTGGCCTGCGCCGCGGCCCTTGCCGCCATCGAGGCAATCGAGGCCGAGGGGCTGCTGGCCCGCTCGACCGCGATTGGCGAACGCTTCCGCGCCGCATTCGCCGATATCGGCGCGCGCACCGCGCCCTACCGGATGTGGGACATTCGCGGCCTTGGCGCGATGCTGGCGGTCGAGTTCGTCACCGACTTCGACACAGCCAAGCCCGATGCCGCGCTGACCAAGGCGGTCTGCGCCCATGCGCTGAAGCGCGGCCTGATCCTGCTGGCCTGCGGCATGCACGGCAACGCCCTGCGGATCATGGTGCCGATCACGGCGTCTGACGCGATCATCGAGGAAGGGCTGGCCATCTTCGAAGCCGCGCTGGCCGATGCGGTAGTGGAATTGTCCGTCTGATCCCCATCTTTTCCAGACCGGACAACGGGCGCGCGGGCAACCGCGCGCCCTTTTTCGTTGTCCGGGCATGTGTTCGGCTGTTGCCCGCTTAGCCTCAATCCACCGGCGCGAAGCTGTCGGCGCGGGCGCGGTCCCAGCGCGTCTTGTAGCCGAAAGCGTCTGGTTCGTCCTTCAGCAGGAAGCCTTCGGGCAGGTAGGGAAACTCCTCGTCTCCGGTGACCATCGTGGTGTCGCTGCGCCGGGCCATGAAATGCCTCGGCTGGAACGTCGCGCGGGTCTTCCAGGCCCGCCGAACCGGCCATCTCCCCCAGCGCCTTCAGGGTGTTGGCGTGGAACCGCGCGACGCGCTGGCTTTTGTCGTTCACATCCAGCGCGCGCTGGCGCAGCGGGTCCTGGGTGGCCACACCGACCGGGCAGTGGTTGGTGTGGCAGGCCTGGGCCTGGATGCAGCCGATCGCGAACATGTAGCCGCGCGCCGAGTTGCACCAGTCCGCACCGAGCGCCAGCGCCCGCGCGATGTCGAAAGCCGAGATCATCTTGCCCGCCGCCCCGAGCTTGATCCGGTCGCGCAGGCCTGCGCCGCGCAGGGTGTTGTGAACGAAATGCAGCCCTTCGACCATCGGCATGCCGACATGGTTGGCGAACTCCAGCGGCGCGGCCCCGGTGCCGCCCTCTTTGCCGTCGACCACGATGAAGTCGGGAACGATCCCGGTCTCCAGCATCGCCTTGACGATGCACATGAATTCGCGCCGGTGGCCGATGCACAGCTTGAAGCCGACCGGCTTGCCGTCCGACAGTTCGCGCAGCTTGCCGATGAACTGCATCATCTCGATCGGCGTCGTGAAGACGCTGTGCGAGGCCGGCGACACGCAGTCGATGCCCCATCGGCATGCCGCGCGCCTCTGCGATCTCGGGCGAGATCTTGGCGGCGGGCAACATGCCGCCATGCCCCGGCTTGGCGCCCTGGCTCAGCTTGACCTCGATCAGCTTGATCTGTTCGTCCTTGGCCTGCTCGGCGAAGCGTTCGGCGTTGAACGAGCCGTCGTCGTTGCGGCAGCCGAAATAGCCGGACCCGACCTCGTAGATCAGATCGCCGCCGCCCTCGCGGTGATAGCGGCTGATCCCGCCCTCGCCGGTGTCATGGGCAAAGCCGCCCATCTTGGCACCCTTGTTCAGCGCCAGAATCGCATTGGCCGACAAGGCGCCGAAACTCATCGCGGAAATGTTGTAGAGCGAGGCCTGGTAGGGCTGCTTGCAGTCCGGTCCGCCGATGGTGACGCGGAAATCGGTATCGGCGCAGGTGCACCGGGTTGATCGAATGGGTCAGCCAGGAATAGCCCGGCATCGTAGACCCGCATCCGGGTGCCGAACGGTCGCTTGTCCTCGACACCCTTGGCGCGCTGGTAGACCAGGGACCGCGCGTCGCGGCTAAAGGGTTCCTCGTCCTGATCGCTTTCGATCAGGTATTGCCGGATCTCGGGGCGGATGCCTTCGAAGAGGAACCGCATGTGGCCCAGAACAGGGTAGTTTCGCAAGATCGAGTGACTCGGTTGCGTGACATCGTGGATGCCGACCAGGGACAGCGACCGCGAAGACCAAGAACGGGATCAGCATCCACCAGGACCAGATCATCCCGACCAGCGATGCGACCGCCAGGACCACGACGGCGGCGAAGACGGTGTATCGTTCCAGCGAGACCAGTGATTTCAGCATGTCGTCCCTCCTGCGTCAGGTTCCGCGTCGTCCACGCACGGCGCCGCGATCGGGCTTTCAGCAGCCCTTGGTTCTCTTTTCGCCCGGTCCGGCAATACTGCGCGTTTCGCGCGAATTGCGTAAAGCCATGAAACCGTCGCGAAAGCCGGCACCAAGCGGTAACCGGCCATCTCATGGTATTATCCTTAACAGTCTTGATTAAAATAATAAACGATTATACCGTCCGCTCTGCTTCGCTCTGCCAATAGCCCTAGCCGAGTGGGAAAACAAAGCTAAGATCGACAAGGGCGTAACCGGTTCGAATCGCTGATGCGCCGACGTTGAAAGGCGCCAAGCACCTCGATCCGGATCGGCGCAATGAGAGGGACGGGACACGCGACCCACTTCGCGGAAGACCCCGTCCACCAGAACGTGCCCGGACAGACCGGGCCGCCAAAAGGGAGAACAATCCATGAAGGTTTTCAAATATGCTCGCACTTGCTGGCGCGTTGGCTGCCGGTGCAGCGTCCGCGGCCGACGAGCGGTTCATCACCATCGGAACCGGCGGCCAGACCGGCGTCTACTTCGTCGTCGGTCAGTCGATCTGCCGTCTGGTGAACCGCGACACCGCCGACCACCGGTCTGAAGTGCACCGCGCCCTCGACCGGCGGCTCGATCGCCAACATCAACGCGATCAAGGCGGGTGACATGGACATGGGCGTGGCCCAGTCCGACTGGCAGTTCCACGCCTACAACGGCACCTCGAAGTTCGAGGACGACGGCAAGTTCGACAAGCTGCGCGCCGTGTTCTCGGTGCATGGCGAGCCGTTCACCGTGATCGCCCGCGCCGACAGCGGCATCACGACGTTCGACGACCTCAAGGGCAAGCGCGTCAACGTCGGCAACCCCGGTTCCGGCCAGCGGGCCACGATGGAAGTCGTGCTGGACGCCAAGGGCTGGACGCATGGGCGACTTCGCGCTCGCCTCCGAGCTGAAGCCCGCCGAGCAGGCCGCCGCACTGGGCGACAACAAGGTCGACGCCATCATCTACACCGTCGGCCATCCGAACGGCTCGATCCAGGAAGCGGTCTCGACCATCGACGCCGATGATCGTTCCGGTGACCGGCGACGGCGATCGACAAGCTGGTCGCCGACAACCCGTTCTACGCCAAGGCGACGATTCCCGGCGGCATGTACAAGGGCACCGACAGCGACGTCGAGACCTTCGGCGTGAAGGCGACCTTCGTGACCTCGGCCGACGTGCCCGACGATGTCGTCTACGAGGTGGTCAAGGCCGTCTTCGACAACTTTGACCGCTTCAAGAAGCTGCACCCGGCCTTTGAGAACCTCGAGCGAAGAGGACATGATCTCGGGCGGTCTTTCCGCACCGCTGCATCCCGGTGCCGAGAAGTACTACAAGGAACGTGGCTGGATGTAATCCGCCCGCACTCCGAAGCCATTGGAAGCGGCGCAGCAATGCGCCCTTCCGCAACGACAATGACCTTTTGATGCAACAACAGGGACGCGCCACGCAACAAGGTGCGCAGGGACACGATGTCGGACAAAGACCAGCAGCAAGCCGCAGCCGTGGAAGCAGCCGCCGCAGGCCGCGGCGGGCTGAGCCAGGCAGAACTTGACGAACTCGTCGCATCTTCCGACACCGGCGGACGGTCCGCGGGCGGCCCGATCGGACTGTTCCTGACGCTGGTCGCCCTTGCCTGGTCGCTGTTCCAGCTTTGGTTCGCCTCGCCCATCCCGTTCATCGTCGGCTGGGGCGTCTTCAACGACACCGAGGCGCGCTCTATCCACCTGGCCTTTGCCATCTTCCTTGCCTTCGCGGCCTTCCCCGCGACCCGCATCGAAATTCCAGCTCGGCCTTGGCATCGCCATTCCGATCATTCTTGGCGCTGCTGTTCATGATCAGCGCCAAGGAGGGCTCCTCGATCTGGTGGATCCCGCTTGTCGCCCTGGCCGTCGTTGCCGCCGTGGTCCTGGGCTCGCCCGAAGGATCGCATCCCGCCCTGGGAATGGGCGCTGGCCATCGTCGGCGCCTGCTCGGCCCTCTATCTTTTCGTCTATTACCGCGACATCTCGGGCCGCGTCGGCGCGCCGATCACGCAGGACTTCGTGGTCGTCGGTCATCGGCCTGATGCTGCTGCTCGAGGCGACCCGCCGCGCGCTTGGCCCGGCGCTGATGATCGTGGCGTCGGTGTTCCTGATCTACACCGTTCTTGGCCCCAACATGCCCGACATCATCGCGCACAAGGGCAACAACCTGTCTGAAATCGTCAACCACCAGTGGATCACCACCGAGGGCGTGTTCGGCATCGCGCTGGGCGTGTCGACCGGCGTTCGTGTTCCTGTTCGTGCTGTTCGGCTCGCTGCTGGACCGGGCCGGCGCAGGCAACTACTTCATCCAGGTGGCTTTCAGCCTGATGGGCCACATGAAGGGCGGACCGGCCAAGGCGGCCGTCGTGTCCTCGGCCATGACCGGCCTGATCTCCGGCTCGTCCATCGCCAACGTGGTGACCACCGGCACCTTCACCATCCCGCTGATGAAGAAGGTCGGCTTCTCGTCCGAAAAGGCCGGCGCGGTCGAGGTCGCCAGTTCGGTCAACGGCCAGATCATGCCGCCCGGTCATGGGGGCCGCGGCCTTCCTGATGGTCGAATACGTCGGCATCCCCTATTTCGACGTGGTCAAGCACGCCTTCCTGCCGGCGGTGATCTCCTACATCGCGCTGGTCTACATCGTGCATCTCGAGGCGATGAAGGCCGGGATGGAGGGCCTGCCGCGCGCCTACACGCCCAAGCCCATCGTGCAGCGCCTGATCGGCATCGCCTTCACCATCGCGGTGATCTGCGTGCATTTCCTTTGCCGTCTACTACGGCATGGGCTGGATCCGCCCGCCTTCCCGGAAACCGCGGGCTACATCATCTTTGCCTTCCTGACGGCGGTCTACGTGGGCCTTGTCTACGTCGCCTCGAAGGAAGAGCCGCTGAAGCTGGACGATCCGAACGCGCCGGTCACGGCCCTGCCGCTGCCCGGTCCGACGATCCGCTCGGGTCTGCACTTCATCCTGCCGGTCGTGGTGCTGGTCTGGGCGCTGATGGTCGACCGTCTGTCGCCGGGGCTCTCGGCCTTCTGGGCCACGGCCTACATGATCTTCATCCTGGTCACCCAGCGCCCGCTGATGGCGATGTTCCGCGGCGAGGGCCAGACTGGGCGCCCGCATCAAGGAAGGCTTCACCGACCTGATCGACGGCCTGGTCACCGGCGCGCGCAACATGATCGGCATCGGCATCGCCACGGCGACCGCCGGTATCATCGTCGGCGCCGTCAGCCAGACCGGCGTCGGCTCGGCCCTGGCCGACGTGGTCGAGGTTCTGTCGGGCGGCAACATCCTGGCGATCCTGTTCCTGACCGCGATCCTGTCGCTGATCCTCGGCATGGGCCTGCCGACCACGGCGAACTACATCGTCGTCTCGGCGCTGCTGGCGCCGGTGATCGTGACGCTGGGCCAGCAGAACGGGCTGATCGTGCCGCTGATCGCGGTGCACCTCTTCGTGTTCTACTTCGGCATCATGGCGGACGTGACGCCGCCGGTGGGCCTTGCGTCGTTCGCGGCCGCCGCCGTGTCGGGCGGCGATCCGATCAAGACCGGCGTCGTCGCGTTCTTCTACTCGCTTGCGCACCGCCGCGCTGCCGTTCCTGTTCATCTTCAACACCGAACTGCTGCTGATCAACGTCGGCTGGGGACAGGGTATCTTCATCTTCATCGTCGCGACCATCGCGATGCTGCTGTTCGCGGCGGCGACGCAGGGCTGGTTCCTCGCCAAGAACCGGTTCTACGAATCGATCGCCCTGCTGCTGATCGCCTTCACCCTGTTCCGCCCGGGCTTCTGGATGGACATGATCTCGCGCGCCCTACGTCGAGGAGGCCCCGACCGAGATCGCTCAGGCAGCCGCTGAAACCCCAGCGGGCGAAGAGCTGCGCATCCGCGTCGCGGGCATCAACGATCTGGGCGATCCGATCGAATTCGTGGCGCTGGTTGCCGATCGACGAGGGCGCCACCGGCGAGGAGCGGCTGGAGAACGCCGGCCTCGCCTTCCGCACCGACGGCGACAAGATGATCATCGACGACGTGGCCTTCGGGTCGGCCGCGCAGGATGCCGGGCTGGACTGGGATCAGGAGGTGCTGCGGGTGCTGAAGCCGGTGCCGCAGCCCAGCAAGTATCTGATGTTCATTCCGGCCCTGCTGGTCCTGGCGCTGATCGTGTTCCTTCAGAGAGGGCGCGCCGCCGCGGCGCCGAGGCGGGAAGCGGCGGCCTGAAGGATCGTAACGGGTGTCGCAGATTGCCAATGACCGGGGGCGGCCGATTTCGACCGTCCCTGCCGCCGGGACCGGCGGCCCACACATGAACGCGAGGTCAATTGGAGGTGAACCGTTCTGCTGTTCCAGTGCCGACCGGAACAGCGTAAAGGAAGGGCCGAACGCGGGGTTCATATCGAGCACGCCACAAAGGCGCACCCCGCGAAGACGGAGTACCTACCCATGACGCCATTCGCAATTTGCGGCGTCCAGATGCACGTGACGGCCCTGCACTCCAACGTCGAGGGCATGCTCCACCGGCTTGACGTCCTGATGGCCCGATTCCCCTGGACCCAGATGGTCCTGTTCAGCGAGCTTGCGCCCTTTGGCCCGCTGCCGAAATTTGCCCAGCCGCTTCTACAACGACACCACCGCATCGTTCTGCGAGGCCGCCCGCAAGCACGGCGTCTGGCTGATCCCCGGCTCGATGTTCGAGAAAGCCGAAAGCGGCCATATCTACAACACCTCCGTCGTGATCAATCCCGCAGGGCGAGATCGTCACCAGCTATCGCAAGATGTTCCCGTTCCGCCCCTACGAGGCCGATGTCGAGGCGGGCACCGAGTTCTGCATCTTCGACGTGCCGGACGTGGGCCGTTTCGGCCTGTCGATCTGCTATGATATCTGGTTCCCGGAAACCACGCGGCAGCTGACCAGCCAGGGCGTCGAGGTGCTGTTGCACCCGGTTCTGACCGGCACCACCGACCGCGACGCGGAGCTGGCCATCGCGCGCGCCACGGCGGCGCAGTTCCAGTGCTACGTGATCGACGTCAACGGGCTTGGCGCGGGTGGCGTGGGCAAGTCCTGCGTGATCGACCCGACCTCCACCGTGCTGCACCAGTCGGCCGGCCAGGAGGACCAGTTCCCGATCGAGATCGACCTGTCCATGGTTCGCCGCCAGCGCGAGACCGGGATGAAGGGCCTGGGCCAGGTGCTGAAAAGCTTCCGCGACCGGTCCGTCGATTTCTCGGTCTATGACCGGGCCAGCGGCACCGATACCTATCTTCAGAACCTCGGACCGCTTGAAATTCCGAAACAGGGCTCGAAAGCCGGCCTTCAGGCCGGCGCCCCCGTACAGACGGCGCACAACCTTGCGCATACCGACTTTGCCCAGATCGCCGACGTGACGCCGATCCTGGGGAAGACATCCAACGGCTAGACGACCGTTCGCACAACCGTGCCTGACGCACGGGAATGCATCGGTCGGCTGCCCCAGAGAGGCGGAGAACGACCGATGCATTCGTGAACGAGTACTATTCGGCGATTCAACTGCGGTCCGACCGATGGAGCGCGCTGCGCGAGGCCACCGCAACCCTGGCCCGCGACCCCGATGGCAAGGGCGCCGCGAAGCTGCGCGCGCGGATCGAGGAATTGCTCGGCTCGCTTGCCGTGATCGAGGCGTACTGGGCCTTCCCCGGTAAGCAGGCCTTCGATCACATGCGCCGCAATTTCGAGCACGGCAACCTCGACGATCTGGCCTTTGCCGTCAGCCGCGCCACCCGCGCCCTGACAACCGGGGCCTATCGCCGCCGCCACATCCCGCTGGATCGCGACTTTGCCGACCAGGACGAGCACGACGACGAGGCGATGCTGTCGCCCGAAGCCCGCGCGCTGTCCAAGCCCTATTTCGAAGTGCTGATCGTCGACAACGTCAACGAACACCAGGAACGCTGGCTAAAGACCAACATCCTGCGGATGCGCCGCCCCGAGGACAAGTTCATCTACGAAGCCGTGGTGGTGCCGCAGCCTCGAGGACGCGCTGATCGCGGTGCTGTTCAACCACAACATCCAGGCCATCGTGGTGCGCCCCGGCCTGACGCTGAAATCCAAGGTCGATCAGACCATTCTGACCCGCTATCTGAACCGCGCTGGCGGCCAGGAAGAAATCGAGGCGATGCCGCCCGAGGATTACGGGCCCGAGCTTTGCCGCCTGATCGCCCGGTGCGCCCGGAGCTTGACGCCTACCTGGTCACCGAGCGGTCGGTCGAGGATATCGCCGGGCTCGATCTCGGCATCTGCCGCCGCGTCTTCTACAATCAGGAAGACTTCATGGAGCTGCACCTGAACATCCTTCGCGGCGTGCAGGCGCGCTACAAGACGCCGTTCTTCACCGCGCTGGTGGAATATTCCAAGCAGCCGACCGGCGTCTTCCACGCCATGCCGATCAGCCGCGGCAAGTCGATCACCCGGTCGCACTGGATCCAGGACATGGGCGCGTTCTACGGCCCCAACATCTTCCTGGCCGAGACCTCGGCCACCTCCGGCGGGCTCGACAGCCTGCTGGAGCCGCACGGGCCGATCAAGGAAGCGCAGGAACTGGCCAGCGCGCGCCTTCGGGTCGAAGCAGACCTTCTTTGCCACCAACGGCACCTCGACCTGCAACAAGATCGTGGTGCAGGCGCTGGTGCGGCCCGGCGACATCGTGCTGGTCGACCGCGACTGCCACAAGTCGCACCACTACGGCATGGTGCTGGCCGGCGCCAACGTTGTCTATCTGGACAGCTATCCGCTGAACGAATACTCGATGTACGGCGCGGTGCCGCTGCGCGAGATCAAGCACCAGCTGCTGGAGCTGAAGGCGGCGGGCAAGCTCGACCGCGTGCGGATGCTGCTGCTGACCAACTGCACCTTCGACGGCATCGTCTACAACGTCGAGCGGGTGATGGAGGAGTGCCTGGCGATCAAGCCCGACCTGGTCTTCCTCTGGGACGAGGCCTGGTTCGCCTTCGCCCGCTTCGGCCCCACCTACCGCCAGCGCACCGCCATGGACGCGGCCAAGAACCTGCGCGAACAGCCTGCGCACCGACACCCACAAGAAGGCCTACGCGGCGCAGCAGAAAAAGCTGGAGGACGCCGATGACTGCGACCCTGCTGAAAACCCGTCTGATCCCGCCGCCCAATGCCCGCGTGCGGGTCTACGCCACGCAGTCGACGCACAAGACGCTGACCTCGCTGCGCCAGGGCTCGATGATCCACGTCAACGATCAGGACTTCAAGGGCGAGGTCGAGCAGGCCTTCCACGAAGCCTACATGACGCACACCTCGACCTCGCCGAACTACCAGATCATCGCGTCGCTCGACGTCGGCCGCCGGCAGGTCGAGCTGGAAGGCTTCGAGTTCGTGCAGCGCCAGGTCGAGGCGGCGATGTCGATGCGCCAGGCGATCTCGACGCATCCGCTGCTGCAGAAGTACTTCAAGGTGCTGACCGCCGGCGACATGATCCCCGAGGAGCACCGCGAAAGCGGCGTGACCAGCTACTACGACCCCGAGCAGGGCTGGACCGACATCTGGGACTGCTGGGCGAAGGACGAGTTCGTGCTCGACGCCACCCGCGTGACGCTGGCCGTCGGCGGCACCGGCTGGGACGGCGACACCTTCAAGACCGAGATCCTGATGGACAAGTACGGCATCCAGATCAACAAGACCTCGCGCAACACCGTGCTGTTCATGACCAACATCGGCACCACGCGGTCCTCGGTCGCCTATCTGATCGAGGTGCTGGTCGAGATCGCCAAGGAGCTGGACGACCTGCTCGACGACGCCAGTCGAAGATGGAACGACTGTCATTCGACCGGCGCGTGAAGAACCTGATCGAGGACCTGCCGCCGCTGCCCGACTTCAGCCGCTTCCACGACGCGTTCCGCACCGACGACGACACGCCCGAGGGCGACATCCGCACGCGCGTTCTTCCTCGCCTACGACGAAGAGCAACTGCGACTATCTCGACCTCGACGGCTCGTCTGAAGACGGCGATGGACGCGGGCGCGACGGTGGTCTCGGCCACCTTCATCATCCCCTATCCGCCGGGCTTCCCGATCCTGGTGCCGGGCCAGGTGGTCAGCAAGGAGATCCTCGCCTTCATGCGCGCGCTCGACGTCAGGGAGATCCACGGCTACCGCCCCGATCTGGGCCTGCGCGTCTTCACCCCGGAGGCGCTGAAAGCCTGGTCGCCGCCAGACCCGCAATGAAACAAGTCGCAAAAGCAGCCGAATAATCAGGACAGGAAGGACACCAAATGGCCTCGCACAGTACTCAAGAACATCTCGGAGATCCGCCGCTTCTTCCACCGCAACGAGGACCCGATCTATTTCATCTCGGCGACCAACTTCAACCTGCTCGGCCTCGACGAGTGGGTGAAGAACTTCAAGTACATCAGCTACATCGACTGCTACGACGGCCGCCACCCGAACGTGTTCTGCCCGTCCGAGCAGCCGCACGCCGAGTTCCAGTCCATCGAGGACATCAACAACTACCTGCTGCAGCACAAGGAGGTGATCGACTTCATCAAGCGGCGCGGCGGCAAGCCCAAGTTCGTGTTCCTGATGTTCGACGAGGAGACCGAGACGTCTGTCCAAGGAGCTGGGCGCGGACGTCTGGTTCCCCAAGGCCAAGCTGCGCAGCCGCATGGACAACAAGATCGAGACCGTGCGCATCGGCAACAAGGCGGGCGTGCCGTCGGTGCCGAACGTGCTGTCCGAGGTCGAGAGCTACGAGCACCTGCGCGAAGGTCTGCGAAAAGGCCGGCATCGGCCACGACCTGGTGCTGCAGTCGGCCTTCGGCGATTCCGGCCACACGACGTTCTTCATCAAGTCCGAGGCCGATTTCCGCCAGCCACGAGCACGAGATCATCGGCGAGGGCGAGATCAAGATCATGAAGCGGATCGACTGCCGCGGCTCGGCGATCGAGGCCTGCGCCACCAAGCACGGCACCATCGTCGGCCCGCTGATGACCGAGCTGGTCGGCTTCAAGGAACTGACGCCCTATCGCGGCGGCTGGTGCGGCAACGAGATCTTCGCCGACCGCCTTCCCGCCCAAGGTCCGCGAGAAGGCCCGCGACCTCACCTTCAAGTTCGGCGAGCAGCTGCGCAAGGAAGGCTATCGCGGCTACTTCGAGCTCGACTTCCTGATCGACCAGAAGACCGGCGACCTCTACCTCGGCGAGCTGAACCCGCGCATCACCGGCGCCGTCTCGATGACCAACCACGCCGCCTTCGCCCATGCCGACGCGCCGCTGTTCCTGTTCCACCTGCTGGAGTTCTCCGACATGAAGTTCAACCTCGACGTCGACGAGCTGAACGCCCGCTGGGCCGACCCGGACAAGATCGACAGCTGGTCGCCAGATGGTCATCAAGCACACCGACGACAGCGTCGACATCTGTCACCGCAGGCGCCGGAAACCGGCATCTACAGGATGCTGGACGACGGCACGCGTCGTGTTCGACCGCTTCGACTATCACCGCCGCGCGGTGGAGAGCGAGAACGAGGCCTTCTTCCTGCGCATCCTCGGCCCCGGCGACTATCGCTACGAGGGCGCCGATCTCGGCATCCTGGTGACGCGCGGCCGGTCGATGACCAACAGCTTCCAGCTGAACGAGCGCGCCAAGAAGTGGATCCACGGCATCAAGTCCTCGGTGTCGGCCAAGCCGCTGCCCGACGGCCGAGGCAGGCCCCGCGTTGGCCGATCCGGCGTTCAAGATCATGTAGATCCGGGGTAGGACGCCGCCATGTTGTGGCGCGCGATATCCGAGGCAGAGCCCGGTCCGAAATGGGCCGGGCTGTTCGCTGAATACTGGCCGGACTATCACGCGCTGGTGGCTGCGCGAGGGCGAGGCGGCACGCCCCACCTATGCCGAAGGCCGCCGCGCGCTGAAGACGCCACATGCCCGAGATCCTGCCGCTCTACGATGAGCTGTGCGAACTGGCCGGCGGCGGCGATCACGCGGCGCGGTTCCTCAGCTTCTACTGCCCGCCGCCCTATCTGTCGGGTTGCACCCAGGCGATCTGGCCGGGCAAGAACCGGTGCTGGTGCGCAACTACGACTACAATCCCAGCGCCTTTGACAGCCTGGTCCTGCACACCGACTGGCAGGGCCGCCGCGTGATGGGCACCAGCGACGGGCTGTGGGGGCTGGTCGACGGCATGAACGACGCCGGGCTGGCGATTTCGCTGACCTTCGGCGGCCGGCGCGTGGTGGGCGAAGGGTTCGGCGTGCCGCTGATCCTGCGCTACGTGCTGCAGACCTGCAAGACCGCCGAAGAGGCGGGCGAAGTGCTAGCGCGGGTGCCGACGCACATGAGCTACAACGTCACCGTGCTGGACACGAAGCGCCAGTACCTGACGGCGATGATGGCGCCGGACCGCGCCTGCGTCATCACCCATGCCGCGGTGGCGACCAATCACCAGGAAAGCGTCGAATGGGTCAGCCACGCGCGCTTCACCGCGACGGTCGAGCGCGAGCGCTACCTGCTGCACCGCCTGACGCTGCACCGCGACCCGCAGGAGAAGTTCATCGGCGCCTTTCTCAAACCGCCGCTCTATTCCACCGCGTTCAATGCCGGATTCGGCACACTTTACACGGCGGTCTACCGCCCGCGAAAACAGCAGATGGAGATGCGCTGGCCCGGAACCGTCTGGCCGCTGTCAATGAAGAACTTCCAGGAGGGCGGACGGAATGTGCGGCTGCCGGGCGTCAGGGTCGCGGGGTAGACAGCCGCAGGCGGTGCTTCGAAGCGGCAGTGCAGCATACGCGCCAGGGTGCAGAAGAATTTTCGACACCGCCGGTTCGGAGGACCGGAAGATCCATTGTATGCCCGGCCACCGCCGCATGAGTCACCCGCCCCGCGGAAGCTTCGCTGCGCCATTTCCTCGGAGAGAGACATGATTATCCTGAGTGGCGTTGGCATATTGGCCATGACGTTGCTTCTGTTCGGCTGGGCCTACGGCGCGATGCGGCGGCCCGATCCGAAAGCCTGGGTAGACAACGAGATACTCGCAAGCGGTATCGTCTTCGGCCTGACCGCCGCTGTCGCGATGACCCTGGGCCTTCTGGTCCAGGCGGTCATCGCATACGATACGTTGCTTGCGGAAACCGGCCCGAGCGTCCTGGCGGTTGCCGCCGGCATTTCCGTCGCCGCGACCCTTGGCGCGCGTCTTCTGGCAGCTCCCGCACGTCGCCACTCCGGCGTTTCGACGCGGGCGCAGATCACGAAACCTCATACGGTGCCGACAGCCGCAAATGACAATGCGGCGGCCACCCGGCACGCGGCGTAAGGCAAGCCCGAACAGCCAGAGGCGCGGGACAGATAGCCCACCGCGCCGTCCCTGGGGCAACCGTCGTATGCAAATCAAACGGGACCAGACGACAGCAGCGTCTCCTTGCTGCTCGAACCGACCAAGCGCCTCGGGACATGGGTTCTGGGGTGCTTTGGTGAGCGACAGCTTTGCGGACTTTGTTGCCGATCGCCCGATGTATTTTTACTCGAGACCGTCCAGCCAACTTTGCTGTGAACGTACCGCACTCTCACACTCTGACAAGCTTTAATAATACCCTGACATTTCGCAGCATGACCAATAACGTCCGTCGGGATGGTAGAGTAACTCGGTTCCATCAACTGGAGTCCAAACGTTCGCGCAGTAACGGAAAAGCGCACCATCGGGGTCAATACGCAGTTCGACATTGCGCTTTCCGTCATCGGATTCGAGCTTCTTGGTCACTGTCCATATTGTCATGCCATTACAATAGCCGAGGTTGTCGCAGATGCACTCCAAATCAACTACATTCGCTGCACCTTGAAGAATGGCCAAGAAGGACCCATTCCGGACACTGGGGCCTTATTCAGCGCCCTGTGCAATGTGGTGCGGTATGCAGTCGTGAACGAGTCGCTGGATGCCTCTGCGCTGCTTACTAGCTGCTTACTGCGTAGGTCAGCGTACTTTACAGCGCCGTCGCGCTAGCCCGTAAGTGATTTCTATTACAAGTGAAATCTGGTCGGGCTGAGAGGATTCGAACCTCCGACCCCCTGCTCCCGAAGCAGGTGCGCTACCAGGCTGCGCTACAGCCCGACCGTGTTGCGCGGAGTAGCCGTATCGGGTTGCGAATGCAAGGCCCCACCGGGTGTGTTCCCGGGCTGGCCCGGACGCCGCCAAAGCCCCCATCCCTTGGGCGATGTGCCGGTGTCGGGACGCGGGCGGCTGCGCAGGACCGGGCTGGACAGCGTTGTGCCGCCGAACACCTCGCGCAGCACGATGTAAAGTCCGCTTGCGATGATGATGCCGGCCCCGATCACGGTCGGTCTGTCGGGCACCTCGGCGAAGAAGATCGCACCAAAGGCCGACGCCCAGAGGATCTGCGAGTACTGCATCGGCGCCACGACGGCGGCGGCGGCGCGTTTGTACGCCTGGATCATCAGAAGGCCCGCCAGGAAGGCGAGAACGGACATGACGCCGACAAGGCCCAGTTCGGTGATTGCCATCGGCGTGTAGACGAACGGCATCAGCACGGCCATTGCCACGAAATTCGCCATCATCGGGTATAGCAGCAGCACGGCGCTACGCTCTTCCGCGCCGATCTTGCGCACGATGATCGAGGCCAGCGCGCTGGACGACGCCGCCGTCAGCGCCGCCGCGTGGCCAGGTCCGAACTGACCGCCAAAGGGACGCAGAACCACCATCACGCCGATCAGCCCGATGACGACCGCCGCCCAGCGGTGCGGGCCGACGCGTTCCCCCAACACCGGCACCGACAGGACCGTGATCAGCAGTGGCGCCGCGAAAAGCAGGGCGTAGACCTCGGCCAGGGGCAGGACCGAGAAGGCGTAGAAGGCCGACGATCCGGTGATCACCGCCGCCAGCGTGCGCAGCGCCGACCACCAGGGATGCACCGGCAGCAGCGTGCCCTTGGTCTGGTCCCGCATCAGCATCAGCATGACCAGCGGGAACGACAAAAGCACGCTGAAGAACACGATCTGGAACGTTGCCAGGGTCGCCCCCAGCGTCTTGACCACGACGTCATGGGTTGAAAACAAGGCAAAAGCCGCCAGCGCGGCGGCGGCCCCCGTGAGATTGGAGTTGCCCGATGCGGACATGAAATCGCCTTTGGTTCGGATCGCCCAACGCAAACCGCGATTTGGCTGATCCGTCAAGCCGGACAATGGGGTTGGCTGCCTTGCGTTTCCTGCAAGGCTCGGGGAGCCGCGCGCCTATCGGTGCTTTTGTTCTTCGGACCGAGCGCGTTGGCCTAGACCGCGCATTCCAGCGACCACTTGGTAAGTTTGGCCAGTACCTCGACCGGATCGGCGTCGCCGATAGCATTGCTGATGCACTTGGCGATGTCCTTGAGGTCGCCTTCCGATATGCGCTTCGCGCACTCTTCTGCCTGCGGACCGTACTTTTCGAGAACCTTCTTTTCCACGCAAGAGGCCCAACTCATTGGAATAAATTACATTTCCAGAACAAGTCAGGTTCAAAAAACGCAGCGTCGATATCCCTGATTACAACCTGGAGATTATTTTAGTTCCAATTATTCGCCTAGATGCGAAGCCGGCGTGTACGTGGATCAGGCCAAGCTATCGCCCAGCTTGGCCACGATCGCGTCGCCCATTTCTACGGTGGAAACCGGGTCGCGGCCCTCTTCGCCGATCAAGTCGGGCGTGCGCAGGCCGTCGGCCAGAACAGCGTTTACCGCCGCCTCCAGCCGTTCTGCCTCAGCGCCTTCATCGAAGCTATAGCGCAGGGCCATCGCGAAGCTGAGGATGCAGGCAATGGGGTTCGCCTTGCCCTGCCCGGCGATGTCCGGCGCCGAGCCATGCACCGGCTCGTACAGCGCCTTGGGACGGCCATTGGCCATCGGCGCACCGAGGCTGGCCGAGGGCAACATCCCCAGCGAACCGGTCAGCATGGCCGCCAGGTCCGACAGCAGGTCACCAAAGAGGTTGTCGGTCACGATCACGTCGAACTGCTTGGGCCAGCGGGTCAGTTGCATCGCGCCGGCGTCGGCGTACATGTGGCTGAGTTCCACGTCGGAATATTCCGCCTGGTGGACCTCGGTCACCACATCGCGCCACAACACGCCCGACTCCATGACGTTGGCCTTCTCCATCGAGCAGACCTTGTTGTCGCGCTTGCGCGCAAGTTCGAAGGCCGAGCGGGCGACGCGGGCGATCTCGCTTTCGGTATAGCGCTGGGTGTTGATGCCGACCCGCTCGTTGCCCTCCTTGAAGATGCCGCGCGGCTCGCCAAAATAGACGCCGCTGGTCAATTCGCGGATGATCATGATGTCGAGGCCCGCGACCACGTCGCGTTTCAGCGACGAGAAATCGGCCAGCGCGTCGAAGCACTGGGCCGGGCGCAGGTTCGCGTAAAGGTCCATCTCCTTGCGCAGCCGCAGAAGGCCGCGCTCGGGCTTCACGCTGAAATCGAGCTTGTCATATTTCGGCCCGCCCACGGCACCCAGCAGGACTGCGTCGACGCGTTGCGCCTTTTCCATCGTCTCATCGGTCAGCGGTGTTCCGTGGGTGTCGTAGGCGATGCCGCCCACCAGGTCCTCGGTGACCGTGAACTTGAGATCGCGCTTGGCGCCGAACCACTCGATGACCTTTCGGACCTCGGCCATCACCTCGGGTCCGATGCCGTCACCGGCGAGAATTAGCAGTGAACGGTCTGTCATGGGACGGGCATCCTTGGTCGGGGTGAAAGGTAGAGAACCGCCTACATGCTGCCTACCGAGGGGTCAAGAAATCACATCCACCAGACGCTCTGCCAGCGCATCCCAGACCCTGCGGATACGGGGCGACTGGCGCATCTTTTCGTGCGCGCTCAGCCAGACCGGCAGCGGCGGCAACGGCAGATCGTGAACGACCCGTTCGACCGTGCCGTCCGGCTCTGCCGTCATGACCTGGGCAAAGCCCAACCCGCATCCGGCGCGCACCAGTTCCCAATAGACAGTCTGATGATCGCAGCGCACCGGAAACCAGTCACGATCGACATTCCAGCCCGCCGCCCGCATGCCGCGAATGATCAGATCGCTGGTGTCGTAGCCGACAAATGCATGGGTTTTCAGATCATCCTCTGTCTGGGGGCGGCCTGCCCGGTCCAGATAGGTTGTCGCGCCGTAAAGCCCCAGCGCGATGTCCCCCAGATGCCGGGTGACGACGTCCAGCTGTTCCGGGCGGTACATCCGCACCGCGATATCGGCCTCGCTGAACAGCAGGTTTTCGGTGGCGTCGCTAGCCACCAGTTCGATGGAAATCTCCGGATTGGCGTCGCGCAGGTCCGACAGGATCGGCGGCAGGACGTGGTGCGACACGGCCACGCTGGCGCTGATCCGCACGGTACCGGCCAGGGACTGGTTTTCGCCCGCCGCGATCAGCGCCAGAGTCCCGGCGGCCCGGTGCATGGCGCGGGCGGGTTCCAGCAGGTGGGAGCCAAAGGCGGTCATGGCCATGCCGCGTGCACGGCGCTTGAAAACAGGCGCTCCCAACGCACGTTCCATGGCCTGCACCTGGCGGCCCAGCGTCGGCTGGCTGACGCCAAGTTGGCGGGCCGCCGCCGACAGCGACCCGGTCTCGGCGACAGCGACAAAGACCTGGACCAAAGACCAGTCCAGCGAGGTCGGGGATTTATCCATTCAATGATGAATATCACAGCTGCAAATTACTGCAATTCAGTTACCCATTTGAATAGCATATGTACTCCTTAGACAGCGATGAGGACTATTCAAATGACTGGAACCGCATTGGTACTCGGCCCGACCGGACGGTTTGGCAGCAACGCATCCCGCGCCTTTCGGGCGGCGGGCTGGGACGTGCGCGACTTCGACCGCAAGACCGGCGATCTGACGCAGGCCGCGCGCGGCGCCGATGTCATCGTCAATGGCTGGAACCCGGCTTATCCCGATTGGGCGCGCACCGTGCCTGGCCTGACCCGCGATGTGATCGCGGCCGCGCAGGCGTCGGGCGCGACGGTCATCTTGCCCGGCAACGTCTATGTGTTCGGCGCAGAGGCGCCGGAACGCCTTGCCGCCGACACGCCGCATCTTGCACGCAACCCCCTGGGCCGGATCCGCCGCGAGATGGAGGATAGCTATCGCGCCTCTGGCGTTCAAACCATAATCCTGCGTGCGGGCGATTTCATCGACATCGAGGCCACCGGCAACTGGCTAGACCTGGTGATCACGAAACCGCTGGCGAAGGGGCGGATCAGCTATCCCGGCGATCCGACAGTGCCACATGGCTGGGCCTATCTGCCCGACATGACCCGCGCCATCGTCCAGCTTGCCGGGATGCGCGACCGTCTGGACCGGTTCGAGGACATTCCCTTCCCCGGCTACACCCTGACCGGCCAGGAACTTGCCCAGTCCTTGTCCCGCGTCACCGGGCGCACCGTGCGCGCCACCCGGATGTCCTGGCTGCCATTATACCTGGCGCAGCCGTTCTGGAAGATGGCGCGGCACCTGATCGAGATGCGCTATCTGTGGTCGAAACCGCACCATCTGGACCTGGACCGTTTCAATGCTCTGCTGCCAGAATTCCGGCACACGCCGCTGGACCAGGCTATCGCTTCAGCGATGCAGCACCAGATCGACCCAGACAAGCCGATGGCGCGGCAGTCCGTCTCCCTCGATCATTAGGCGCAGCGGGTCCTTTGGGCCGGGCCAGAACACCCCCGCGTCTGCGACGTCCAGGCGCCGGTCGGGCAGCACATAGCTGACCCGCAAGTTGCCCGGCCCGGGATCGTCGCGCCAGTCGGCGGTGTCGAGGCCGGGATCGCCGGTATGTGACAGGTTCGCAGCCCCCTGTCGCGCAGCCGCCGCGGCCCCGCCCAAGCTTGCAGGCAACGGGTCGTAAAGCCGCGGGTGCCCTGCCAGGTCATGGATCGCCTGCCGCAATCCCGCACCATCGGCCGGATCGAGATTGGCGTGTCCAAGCACCACGACCTGAGCCTCGGGCGGCGCCTGCGGCAGCTTGCCATCCAGGTAGCGCGTCCAGAACGCCACCTCGTCATGATTCCGCTTGCCGTTGCGGTCCTCGGGCCCGTCGAACACCGGCGGACCCGCGGCGAAAGCCAGCATGTGCAGGCGTGCGCCGCTACTAAGCACTACCGGTACGTCCCAATGCGCGACCGAGGACAGCGGCTGCGCCGTCAGCGCCTCGAGCGATGGGAACGGTCCGGCTTTCGTTTCGGGCAACAAGGCGCCCGGGAAATCCATCCACCGCAAGCCGGTGAATACCCGGGCCAGGTCACGCTCGATTGGCAGTTTCGAGAGCAGCGCCATGCCGCCATGACCCGCGAACCGACCGTAGCCCAGCGCGTCGCGGGGCCCGCCGGTCCGGCCGTCGCCGTCAAGGTCGAGGCCGGAGGGAAACCCGGCGTTGGGGCGGTCTGCATATAGATGGGGAAACCGCGCGCCCGCTTCCGCCAGCCCGTCGGCGAAAGCCTTCAGCGCCGCATTGTCGAGGTCCCAGTCGAACCCGGTCAACAGCAGGATATCCGGGGCGACGTGGGCGATCGCCGCGACGGCGGCGTCTATCTGCGGATCGTCACCCTTGAGGATATCACGCAGCAGCAGGCCGGGTCCGTCCCGTTCGAGCTCGACGTGCCAGGTGGCGATGCGAAGCGGATCGGCCAGGCAGGCGGCGCCCGCCAGCAGCCAGATCAGGCAGGCTGCAACCGCTTGGCGGCCCGCGCGTGGCTGCGGCGCTTGCGCTCGACCAGCTCGGCGATCCGGCCCATGGCCAGACCGCGCATGAACAGACTTGCCGGCAGAAACGCCCATGATGCCAGAACCCAGATCATCGTTTGCGGATTGTCCAGGGTGACAGAGCCGAAGATCGACTCGGCCGCCTTCAGGACCGCTGGCAGCAAGAATGGCAGCAGAAAGCCTAACCCGACGTTAATACGGGCATCGCGTTCGAGCCGAGTAACGACGTCGCCCCCGGTCGTGGGGTCGAAGGTCGGCAGGTTGATCCAGACGTTGAACGGTCCCGACCGGGTCGGCCAGCCGCGGACGCGGATGAAATAGTAGAAGACCAGCACCGACAGCATCGAGATCAGGTAGCTGATACCTGCAGCGGTGCGGACGCGACCGATCTGCTCGAATGTCGTTTCGCCCGAAGTCAGCAGGACGATCTGCCGCACCGGGCTGTAGGGGAAATCAATCGCCTCGCCGATGCCCGTCCCGATGCGCGTCACCGACTGCACGAAAGCCGAGGGATCGGCCTCGCCACGGACCACGATCGACACCAGGAACACCGTCGCGAAAAGCGACAGGAACCGCAGCCGGTTGAACGGCGGCGCGTTGCGGAATTCCACGAGGCCGGGATAGGTCGAGGCATATTCGAAGATCACGAGAGCGGCGGCGAAGATCGAGACCAGCGTGACGATCTGGGTGACGTCCGAGGTCACGCCCGGCAGCAGCAACGAAGGCGTTGCAATGAGCAAGACCACCAGAAACGCGCGCAGAAGTGCACCGGCCAACCGAGTTATCACTGCTTCTTTCCCTCAAACTGGCCGAACGCAGTGCGGTGCCGCGCCCTTGTTCCAACTTGATTCCGCCGATTGTGACGGACTGCCTCATCTTTGCCCAAGTTTTGCCTACTTTCACTTTGCCCAACAAGTGCTTGGAAAAGATAACAAAAAGATTCAGGCGTTTTCGTGGAGGAACTGGTGCGCTATTGCATCAATTCCCGGGCGGGAAAACGACCCAAGAAAGGCAAATCGCAAGATGTGGTGGATCCGGCGGACCTAGGCCCAAGGACGCTCGGCCTGTAGCTTTTTCTCAAAATTGTCGATTTCGCCAGAATGCTCCATCGTCAGGCCGATGTCGTCGAGCCCGTTCAGCAGGCAGTGCTTCTTGTGGGCGTCGACCTCGAAGGGAATCACCTCGCCGTCAGACGTGGTGATCGTCTGCGCCTTCAAGTCCACCATCATCCGCGCATTGGCGCCCTTCTCGGCATCCTTCATCAGGACGTCGACCTGCTCTTGCGGCAGCGCGATGGGCAGGATGCCGTTCTTGAAGCAGTTGTTGTAGAAGATGTCGGCGAAGCTGGGGGCGATCACGCAGGAGATACCGAAGTCCTTGATCGCCCACGGAGCGTGTTCGCGGGACGAGCCGCAGCCGAAGTTGTCGCCGGCCACCAGGATCTGCGCGTCGCGATACTGCGGCTTGTTAAGGACGAACCCGGCGATCTCGTTGCGGTCATCGTCATAGCGCATCTCGTCGAACAGGTTCACGCCCAGGCCGGACCGCTTGATCGTCTTGAGGAACTGCTTTGGGATGATCATGTCGGTGTCGATGTTGATCAGCGGCATCGGTGCCGCGATGCCGGTCAGGGTGGTGAACTTGTCCATCGCGATCTTCCTTCTGCAGCTTCCCCGGCCGGGGACGAACGCCGGGACGCCGATTTATTGAATTCCGGTGACCCGTTTCCTGACCCTCTCGCGGCGTAGACACAGCGTCGGTATTGCATCGGTGCGCTGTGCCCCCGCATGGGGTCGCGCGCTTGGTACGACCCCGGCGCGGCCAGTTCAAGAGGCGTTGGCCTACCAGCCGTCGACCAGTTTCAGCGCCGCGCGCCAGACGTTGAAGTCGGGATTGCTGCCATCCGTGGACGCATCGTAGTCGATCCACGGTTTCACGGCGTCGTACATCACCTTGTAATCGGCCTTGGTATGACCGTCGAGCGCAACCGATGTCGTCAACTTCGGGTCCAGCCGGACGATCTTGTCGCCCAGGATCCGGGCGGCGATCCGGGTCTGGTTCTGCGCCGAAGTCGTCAGCGTCAGTTCCAGAAGGGCGGCGTAGGGCGCCCTGGAATCCACGCCGATCCAGCTGAACAATCCCCAGTCCAGCGGATTGCCGATATTCTGCTCGGTTACACCCATTGGACTATCGCCGGTGCCGATGGAAATCGCCGAGACATCGCCGAGACCGCTGGCCTTGCCGCTGGCCAGCGCCACCTCGATGCCGTTCATCACCGGGTTGTTGGCGAAGGTCCCGCCGTCCGCGAAGTAACCATAGTCCAGTGCGCCATTGGAGGCGGTGACATGGTGTGGCGGAAAATATGACGGTGCCGCCGATGTCGCCAGCGCCACATCCCGCAGCGCGATATCCTGCATTTGCGCGCCCGGCCCGGTCTCGACCGGCTGGTTGGTGAACGTCACCGGTTCCCAGCCGCGGGTGCCCGAGATCGGCGGATTCGACGGCACCTCCAGTGCCGCGGAGTTGACGGCGAGCACCAGGCCGGGGTCGATGCTCGACAGCAGCCGGTCGCCGACAAGGCCGTCGGCCACCGAACACAGCCCCGTCGCCTTGTATTGCGCGGCGAAGATGCCCGGCCCGCCGCTGATACCCAGCAACTTCAGCACTTCCTCTTCGATAAGGCTGAAGGTACTGTCGTTGTTCTCGGTAAAGATCGTATCCGCCTGATTGCAGTAGATCGAGACGATGCTCGCGATGGCCTTGGCCATGTCATGTCCCTGCGACCGCGCATCGGCGAGCCCGACGCTGATCAGGCCGCCGGTGGAGGTTCCGGCAAAGCCGTTCGCGTGGCTCAGCAGCTTGCCGCCGGACTGGCTATTGAGCGCCTCGATAATCAGGCTGGACATGTAGCCGCGGATGCCGCCGCCATCGCAGGCCAAAAGCCGGAACGTCATCGGAAATCTCCCTGATAAAAAAACTTTCGCGCTCAGGATGCGCGCTTGCGGGCTGTCTGGCAAGCGCGACCATGCCAGCGGACCGGCGCACCGACCCGCCGCGGCGGCTTGCGGATTTTGAACCGCGGACGGTGCCGGCGCCACTTAGAACATGACCATGACCATGACCCGGAGTTGACCCATGCATATCCTCGCTGCCACCGTCGGCCTGCTTTTCCTGGCCTTCCGTCTCTATCTGCGCTTGAGCTGTTCGCGGAATCTCGCCGCCTCGCTGGTCGAAACAGTCGCCGACGCGCCCAAGGCGGTGCGCCGTTACCGGTTCCGGCGCAAGGCCAATGTGCACCCGGTCGAGGCCATCGACGATCCGTCCATCGCGGTTGCCGCGCTGGGCGTTGCCCATGTGGAGCTGGAGCTGATCCCAAGCCAGGACCACTGGGACGGGCTGAAGGTGAACATCGCCAGGGTGCTCGACGTGTCGGGGGCCGAGGCCGAGGAACTGATGGTCCTGGGCCGCTGGCTGGTCGCCGAATGCGGGACCGTCGATGCCGCCGTGGCCCGGCTGTCGCGCAAGCTCTACCGGATGGCCGGGCCCGCCCGCGCTGCCGCGCTGCACGGGCTGGTACAGGCCATCGTCGCGGCGCAAAGCCCGTCGCCCAACGGCGCGCAGGCGGATGTGGCATCGGACGTGGCCCGCTTCATGCATATCCGCGGATAGTCCCGCTGTTCGCCCTGCACGGGCGGACGCAGACTTACATCAATTCGCGCACATCCGTCAGGTGCCCGGTGATCGCCGCCGCCGCCGCCATCGCCGGGCTCAGCAGATGCGTTCGGCCGCCGCGGCCCTGACGTCCCTCGAAGTTCCGGTTCGACGTGGCCGCGCAGCGTTCACCGGGGCTTAATTGATCGGGGTTCATCGCCAGGCACATGGAGCATCCCGCAAGCCGCCATTCGAACCCGGCCTCCTTGAAGATATCCGCCAGGCCCTCTTCCTCGGCCTGCGCCCGCACCAGGCCAGAGCCGGGCACGACCATCGCCCGCATCCCGTCCTTCACCTTCTTGCCCTTCAGGATCGCCGCCGCCGCACGCAGGTCCTCGATACGCCCGTTGGTGCAGGAGCCGATGAAGACAGTGTCGATCTTGATCTCGTTCAGCGGCGTGCCGGGGGTCAGGCCCATGTAGTCGAGCGAGCGTTGCGCGGCCTCGACCTTGCCGCCCTTGAAATCCGCCGGGTTCGGCACCTTGCCGGTGATCGGAAGCACATCCTCGGGCGAGGTGCCCCAGGTGACGACCGGCGCGATATCCTCGGCCTTCAACGTCACCACCTTGTCGTAATGCGCGCCCGCGTCGGTGGTCAGCGTCTGCCAATGGGCATATGCCGCTTCCCACGCCGCACCTTTCGGTGCATGCGGGCGGCCCTTCACATATTCGAACGTCTTCTCGTCCGGTGCGATCAGGCCGGCGCGGGCGCCGCCCTCGATGGCCATGTTGCAGACAGTCATGCGGCCTTCCATGCTGAGATCGCGGATCGCCTCGCCGCAATACTCGATGACATAGCCGGTGCCGCCGGCGGTGCCGGTCTCGCCGATGATGCTTAGCGTGATGTCCTTGGCGGTGACGCCGGGCATCAGCTTGCCGGTGATCTCGACCTTCATGTTCTTGGCCTTGCGCTGGATCAGCGTTTGCGTGGCCAGCACATGCTCGACTTCGCTGGTGCCAATGCCATGCGCCAAGGCGCCGAACGCACCATGGGTCGCGGTATGCGAGTCGCCGCAGACGATGGTCATGCCGGGCTGGGTCCAGCCCTGCTCGGGCCCGATGATATGCACGATGCCCTGGCGCACGTCCGAAACCGGATAGTAGTGGATGCCAAATTCCTTGGCATTGCGGTCAAGCGCGGCCACCTGAATGGCGCTGTCTTCGGTCATGTTCTTGGGATCGTCCCGCCCGGCGGTGGTCGGCACGTTGTGGTCGGGCACGGCGATCGTCTTTTCAGGCGCGCGGACCTTGCGGCCCGCCATGCGCAGACCCTCGAAGGCCTGCGGGCTGGTCACTTCGTGCACCAGGTGCCGGTCGATATAGAGCAGGCAGGTGCCATCCTCGGCCTCGTGGACCAGGTGGGCATCCCAGATCTTGTCATAGAGAGTTTTCGGGGCGGTCATGTCGCGTCTCCCGCGGAATGTGAAATGTCAGGTCGGATCATCGGTAGGGTGCGTGCGTGCACGCGCCGCGCCTCATGGATGCGCAAGCACCGTCAGCGTCGCGCCGAAGAACCGCCAGGGCAGGCGCGCGTGATCGTCGATATCGAAGACCTGTTGCATGTCCGTCAGATACAGCGCGGGCCGCACACTCGCAAGGCCCGGTGGCGGCTTGCGCTTGCCCGCGCCGCTGACGACGCTAAGCTTCCCCGAAAGGGAGCGCGCGTTGGAAACCGAACTTCAGGACATCCTGGCCCAGTTTCAGGCTTTCTACGACACCCTGATGATTCAGGCACGCAACCTTCTGTTGCCATCGCGGCTTTACCAGATCGCGATACTCGTCGGCTGCTTCATCGTGGCCACGCTGCTGCGCCACTGGGTCGGCAGGCGGATGCACGAATGGATGCGCACGCTGGAAGGCTGGCCGAAATGGCGGCTGCGCCTGCTGCTGATCCTGCAGAAGCGGCTGCGGATGATCTTTTTCACCGTTCTCGCATGGAGCGCGACCTGGTCGATGCAAGCAGCGACCACCTTTCCCTCGCGCAGTTACCTGCTGGAACTGGTGGCAACGATTGCCCTTGCGCTTCTGCTGGTCAGCCTGGCCGCACGGTTCGTCCGCAATCCCGCGCTGCGCCGAGTGGTGACATGGGGTCTGTGGATCTATGTCACGCTTTATTATATCGGGCTGATCGACGAGACGACGCGCCTGCTGGACGGGCTGGCGATCAGTTTTGGATCGTTTCGCTTGTCTTTACTGGCGATCCTGAAGGCGCTGGTGGTCACAGGGCTGCTTTTCACCCTTGCCCGCATCGTCGCCGGCACTGCCTCGGGCCGCATCCGCAAGGCCGAGCACATGTCGCCGTCGATGCAGGTGCTGGCGATCAAGATGCTGCAGATCGTCCTGTTTGGCGCCGCGTTCTTCATCGGGCTCAAGGCGGTCGGCTTCGACCTGACCGGGCTTGCGGTGTTGTCGGGTGCCATCGGCGTCGGCCTCGGTTTCGGCCTGCAAAAGGTGGTCTCGAACCTTGTCTCGGGCGTCATCATCCTGCTCGACAAGTCGATCAAGCCGGGCGACGTGATCTCGCATCGGCGAGACCTTCGGCTGGATCAACTCGCTGACCGCGCGCTACGTGTCGATCACCACGCGGGACGGCAAGGAATACCTGATCCCGAACGAGGACCTGATCACCGGCCAGGTGGTCAACTGGTCGCATTCCAACGAATACGTGCGGCTCGACATCTATTTCGGCACCGCCTACGGCGACGACCCGCATGTCGTACGCAAGCTGGCGATCGAGGCTGCCGCCGCGGTCAACCGGGTGCTCGAGCTTCAAGGCGCCGGTTTGCCATATCGTCGGCTTCGGCGACAGTTCAGTCGATTACATCCTGCGGTTCTGGATCCGCGACCCGACTGAAGGGCTGACCAACATCCGTGGCAACGTCTATCTGGCGCTTTGGGATGCGTTCCAGCGAGCACGACATCTCGATCCCGTTCCCGCAGCGCGAAGTCAAGGTTCTGGAGGGCAGCCGCCTTGATACCGGCGCGTCAGAAACGACACCTGACGGGCCGAAGGAATAGCGGCACACCAGTGGCGGAAAACCGCACCTTCAATCCGAAAATCGTGTGATTTCCCGACGCTCACGTCTATATCACTGGCTTAATGCGGCAGCATCTGAAAATGTGGCCATAAAAGCCGAGCAGCCCAGGGGCCCGATGCGTCCATTGAAGGCAATAACATCCCTTTTGTTCGCGGGCGGCTTAATGCTTGCCTCCGCACTTCCGGCCTTTGCGCTGTCGCAATATTCATTTCTGACGCCGGGCGTCGACAATGGCTTCCGCAACCAGCTTCAGGCCGCGTCGCAAGTGCAACAGGCCGTCGACGAGGGCGTTACCGACCCGCAGGAACTTCTGGCCGCCGCGCGGGGCGACTACGGTCGGCTTGTCGGGACGCTTTACGACGAGGGCTACTTCGGCGGCGTCGTGTCGATCCGCATCGACGGGCGCGAGGCGGCGCAGATTCCGCCGCTGAACCCGCCCGGCAGCATCGGCGCAATCTCGGTCACCGTGCAACCGGGCGCCAGGTTCACCTTTGGACGCGCCGCCATCGCACCGGTACCCGCGGGCACCGCCGTGCCGGACAGCTATGCCACCGGCCAGCCCGCCCGCACCGGCGTGATTCGCGATGCCGCCGAGACGGTGATCGACGGCTGGCGCCACCAGGGTCGGGCCCGCGCCGGGGTCGACCGGCAGTCCATCGTGGCGGAACACCGGTCGAACCGGCTGAACGTCGAACTGGGCATCGCGCCCGGCCCGGTCGTCACGTTCGGTCGCTTCGTGGTGCGCGGCAATGAACGGGTCAGCACCGAACGCGTGCGCGATATCGCGGGCTTCCCCGAGGGCGAGGTCTTCGATCCGGACAAGGTTTCCGCCGCCGCCAAAAGGCTGCGCAAGACCGGCACTTTCCGCTCTGTCGCGGTGACCGAGTCGCCTGACCTGAACCCCGACAACAGCCTCGACTTCGAAACCGTGCTCGTCGAGGAAAAGCGTCGGCGCCTGGGCTATGGCGCGGAATATTCCACCGTCGAAGGGGTGACGCTGTCGGCATTCTGGATTCACCGCAACCTTCTGGGCGGCGCCGAACGCCTGCGCATCGACGCAGAGATCAGCGGCATCGGCGACACCACCGGCGGCGTCGACTACAGCTTCGGCGGCCGACTGACCCGACCCGGCACCTTCACTCCCACGACGGACCTTTACATCGAGGGCCTGCTGGAGCGGAAGGAAGAGCCCGACTACATCTCCAGCACCGCCCTGGCGGGCTTCGGCTTCACCAAGACCTTCTCGGATGAACTCAGCGCCGAGGCGGGGCTGCGGTTCCGCTACAGCAACGTGACCGACAACCTCGGTGTGCAGACAGAATACATGCTGCTATCGCTGCCGCTGGAAGTCACCTACGACAGCCGCAACAACGCATTGGACGCGACCGAGGGCTACTACCTGACCGCCGGGATCGAACCGTTCCTGGGCCTGAACGGCAACGGCAGCGGCGCCCGCGTGACCGCCGATGCCCGCGCCTATCGCGCGCTGGGCGAGCGCTTCGTGCTGGCGGGGCGGGCGCAGGTCGGCTCGATCGTCGGCCCGTCGCTGACCGGCGTGCCGCCCGATTTCCGCTTTTACTCGGGTGGCGGCGGAACCGTGCGCGGGCACAGCTACCAGGATCTCGGATTGACCCTGCCCGGCGGGCTGCGCAGCGGCGGGGCCAGCCTTGCGGTGTTGTCGCTGGAGGCGCGCGCCAAGCTGGGCGCCAAGATCGGCCTCGTCGGCTTCGTCGACTATGGCTATGTCGGCGCCAACAGCTTTCCCGACGGCACCGGCGGCAGCCATGCGGGGGCCGGGCTGGGCCTGCGCTACGACACCGGCATCGGACCGATCCGGCTGGACGTGGCGACGCCGGTCTCGGGCGCGGGCGTGGGGTCGAACATCCAGGTCTATGTCGGCATTGGGCAGTCGTTTTGAGGCGGTTCCTCGCCCTGCTTCTGACCCTTGCGCTGCTGCCGTTGGCGGTAGCCGCGCAGGATGACGACCGCGGATTTCTGGAAGGTCTGATCGAGGACAACCTATCCAGCGCCGGTCGCGAAGTGCGGATCACCGGTTTCGAAGGCGCCCTGTCGTCGCGTGCCACGCTGGAAGAGCTGACCATTGCCGACGACCAGGGCATCTGGCTGACTCTGCGGGGCGCCACGCTGGACTGGAACCGCAGCGCGCTGCTGGGCGGACGCCTGGAAGTCACCACGCTGAGCGCCGAGGAACTGATCGTCCCGCGCCTGCCGGTGACGGGCGATGCGGGCGGCGAGGTGCCCAGCGCCGCGGCACCAGGTTTCTCGTTGCCGGAGCTTCCCGTGTCGATCGAGATCGGCAAGCTGGCCATCGGTCGCGCCGATCTGGGCGAGGCGCTGTTCGGCGAGGCCGCCAGCATCAGCCTTGACGGCGCTGTGTCGCTGATCGACGGCGCGGGCATCGCGAACCTGAAGGTCGAGCGGGTCGACGGCAAGCGCGGCACCGTGGCTCTGGACGCGGCCTATTCGAACACCACCCAGGACCTGAAACTGGACCTATCGCTGTCCGAAGAACCCGATGGCATCGCGGTCAACCTGCTGAACCTGCCGGGCCTGCCCTCGGTCGACCTGTCGGTGGACGGCAGCGGCAACCTGTCGGATTTCACCGCCGATATCCGCCTGGCGACTGATGACGTGACCCGGCTTGCGGGCGAGGCAACACTGTCGTCAGAGCCGCGCGGCGAAGGCCCACCCCTGCGCCGCTTCTCCGTCGAGGTCGGCGGCGATCTTGCCCCGGTGTTCACGCCGCAGTACCGGCCCTTTTTCGGCGACGACATCCGTCTGGTGGCGCGCGGCGTGCGGCGGCCCGACGGCGCGATCAACCTGGAAGAAATGACCCTGACGGCGGACAGCCTGGTCCTGGAAGGCCAGGTGGCCATCGGCGCCAATGGTCTGCCGGAAACCATCGCGCTGACCGGCAAGATCGCGGATCCCGACGACGGCCCGGTGCTGCTGCCGATGGGCGCCAGCCCGATCGAGGTGACGCGCGTCGATCTGGAGGTGTCTTTCAATGCGAACGAGGGCGAGACCTGGCGGGCCACTGTCAACCTGATCGGGCTGGACACCGACGGGCTGAAGGCCACGAATGTCACGCTGGCAGGCACCGGCCAGATCACCACAAGTCCCGAGACCGGAAACCGGGTCACGGCGGAACTGGACGTGCAGGCGCAAGGCCTCGACCTCGGCTCGCCCGAGATGACGCAAGCGCTTGGGACCGAGATCACCGGCAGCGCCGATATCGACTGGCAGCAGGGCACGCCGGTGAAAGTGTCCGGCCTCAAGGTGGCGGGCGCCGGGGTTGATCTGACGGGATCCGGAACCGTGGATATCGAGGGCAGCGACCTGGCCGTCACCGGCACTGTCGCCGCCAGCGTCGAGGCATTGTCGCCGTTCTCTGGCCTTGCCGGTCGCGCGCTTGCCGGATCGGTCGAGGCGCGGCTTTCGGGAAGCGGCGCCTTGCTGGGCGGAGCGTTCGACATCGAGGCGACGGCGCGTGGCCAGGACCTGAAGCTGTCGCTGCCGCAGGCCGATCCGTTGCTTGCAGGGCCAAAGCACGCTGGAACTGAGCGCCCAGCGCGACGAGACGGGGCTGACCATCGAACGGTTTGCCGCACAGACGCCGGAGGTCACAGCACGGCTGAACGGCAGATTGCAGGAGACCGGCAGCACGCTGTCGGCAGAGGCATCGCTGCGCGAGGTGTCGCTGGTGCTGCCCGAGCTTTCCGGGCCGCTTAACTTCACTGCCAAGATCACGCAGAATGGCGAAGTCTGGCAGGTCGACGCCGACGCCAGCGGTCCCGGGTCGGCGACTGTCACCATCGACGGCGGTTTGCGCGACCTGATGACGGCACCGGTCTTCGACGGCACCGTGGTGGCCGATATCGGCGACCTGGGCCGCTATTCGGCGATCGCCGGGCGCGACCTTGGCGGCACGGTGCAGGGCCAGGTTTCGGGAACGGCGGCGATCGATGCCACGCGCTTCGACCTGGAACTGGCGGTAATCACGCGCAACCTGATGATCGACGTGCCGCAGGCCGACGCTCTGCTGGCCGGGCAGGCGAAGATCGAGATGGCCGTCGAGCGTGACGCCAATGCAATAATGGTCAGCAGCCTGACAATCGCCGCCCCCCAGGTCACCGGCACTGCCTCGGGCACCTATCAGCCCGGCCAGAGCGCGCTGATGATCGACGCGCGGGTGAACCAGGTCGGGCTGATCCTACCGGAACTGTCCGGCGCGCTGGGCCTTGTCGGCGAGGCGCGGGAAAGCGACGGCGACTGGACCGTGGACATGCAGGCGGTCGGACCCGGCGTGGCGGTGGTGTCGGTCGACGGAACCTTCTCGGACCTGGCCGACGATCCCGCGTTCAACGGCACCGCAAAGGCCGATATCCGCGATCTGAGCGCCTATGCCCGGCTTGCGGGACGCGCGCTTGCCGGCTCGGTCGTCACAGGCATCACCGGCGGCGGCACCCTTAGCGGCGAGCGCTTTGATTTCGATCTCTCGGCCTTGTCACGGGATCTGGCGCTGGGCGTGCCGCAGGCCGACCCGCTGCTCCGCGGCCAGGTGACGCTGGACCTGATCGCAAGCCGCGACGCGGACGGCATCCGCGTCGAGCGCCTGGCACTGCAAGGCCCGGTTCTGCAAGCCACCGGCTCGGGCGACTTGCAGGGCCAGAACGGACGCCTGGACCTGACCGCGTCGCTGTCGGATACGTCGCTGGTCTATCCGCAGATGTCGGGGCCATTGTCTGTCGACGCGAAGGCCAGCGGGCAAGACGGCACCTGGCAGGTCGATCTTGACGCACGCGGTCCCGGCGCGTCGCAAGTTTCGGTCAAGGGCGCACTCAGCAAACCGCTGGAAGACCCGGCCTTCGACGGCACCGTCGATGTCAAGGTTGGCAACCTGCAACCGTTCTCGCAACTGGCGGGCCGCGCCGTGGCAGGGTCCCTGGATCTGACCTTTACGGGCAAGGTCGACAGCGCCGATACCAGCTATGATTTCGACCTTGCCGGGACCAGCAGCGGGTTGAGCATCGGCCAGACCGAGGCCGACAGGCTGCTGGGCGGCAGTGCCAGCTATTCCGCCTCGGTCTCGGGTACCGGAACCGCCGTCGTGATCGAACGGCTGGTTGTGGACACGCCGCAGCTTGATGCGACCGTGAATGGCAACACCGACGGCGATGCGATCAACCTGGCGTTCGATGTTCGGCTGGCCAACCTGGGCCTCTTCGCGCCGGGCCTCGAAGGGCCGCTGCAGACCACCGGCACCGCGCGCCAAAGCGCCGGCCGCTGGGCCCTGGACCTCGCGGCCAACGGACCCGCGGGCAGCCGTGCCAGTATGACCGGCGGGATTTCCGCCGATTTCCGCAGCGCCAGCCTTGGTTTCGACGGACAGGCGCCGCTGGCGCTGGCCAACCGCCTCATCACGCCGAATTCGGTCACCGGAACGGTCGATTTCAACCTGCGGCTGGAAGGCCCGCTTTCCCTGAGCGCCCTGTCGGGCACGGTCAGCGTGGCTCAGGGTCGCGCGGTGATCCCCAGCCCGGGGATCGTGCTGAACGATATCGGGGCCAATGTCGTGCTGCGCGACAGCCGCGCCAATGTGTCCGCCGCCGCCTCGGTGCAGGGCGGCGGGCGGATCAGCGTCGACGGACCGGTGGCGCTTGACCCGCCCTTCTCGGCCAACCTGATCGTGCGCCTATTGGGTGTGACGGTGGAGGATCCAAATCTCTACAAGACCACCGTTAACGGAGAACTGACGGCGACGGGGCCGCTGGCCGGCGGGGCGGCGCTGGCCGGAACGCTGACCCTGGGCAGGACCGAACTGCGCATACCCACGACCGGGCTTGGTGCGTCCGGCGAAATACCCGAGATTGCCCATCTGAACGAACCCGCCGCCGTCCGCGCGACACGGGCCCGGGCGGGCCTGCTTGACCAGGGCGACGACCGTCGCGGCGGCAGTGCCGGACCGCGCTATCCGATCGACGTGCGGATCATCGCCTCGAACCAGATATTTGTCCGCGGTCGCGGGCTTGACGCCGAACTGGGCGGCACGCTGCGCCTGACCGGCACCACCGCCGACCTCGTGCCCTCGGGGCAATTCGACCTGGTGCGTGGCCGTCTCGACATCCTGGGCAAGCGCCTGAACCTCGACGAGGGCAGCGCCCGACTTCGGGGTGATTTCCTGCCGTTCATCCGCCTCGTAGCCTCGACCGAAGCCGGCGACGTGCGCGTCCTGATCACCATCGAGGGCGACGCCAGCGATCCGACCATCACCTTCTCGTCCGAACCGGAACTGCCCGAGGACGAGGTTCTTGCGCAGCTTCTCTTCGGGCGCGGCATCGAGCAGATCTCGCCATTGCAGGCGGCACAGCTTGCCTCGGCGGTGGCAACGCTTGCGGGACGCGGCGGGGTCGGCCTTGTCGGACGGCTGCGCGAAAACTTCGGGCTGGACGATCTTGACGTGACCTCGGACGCCGAGGGCAACGCGGCGCTGCGGGCAGGCAAGTACCTGAGCGACAACGTCTACACCGACGTGACCATCGGCAGCGACAGCTCCGAGATCAACCTGAACCTCGACATTTCCCGCACCGTGACCGCGAAAGGCACGGTCAGCTCCACGGGCGAAACCTCGCTTGGCATCTTCTTTCAGCGCGATTATTAGGCGCGACTGGACCCCAAACGCTTTAAGGTCACGCCACGGCGGTTTGATCCGCCGCGGCGACACGGCAACCGAGGACCCCATGGATCTTGAAAACAGTGCCCGCTGGGCGCTCGTCGCCCTCGCCGCAATCGCCATCTTCACGGCGCTGCGGCTGACATCGGACATCTTCGCGCCGCTGGCGTTGGGGCTGGTGCTGGGCGTCGTGCTGTCGCCAATCTCGACCTGGCTCAAGCGTATCGGCACGCCCAAGGTGTTCAGCGCGCTGGCGGTGATGGTGTTTGCGCTGGTGGTGCTGACCGGCATCCTGCTGTTCATCGGCCCGGTTGTGTCGCGCCTGCTGGTTCAGGCGCCGCAGATCTGGCGCGAGATCCTGGAAAGCGTTCGCGAGTTCCAGGGCGTGATTCAAGGGATCAGCGATGCCTCGGAAGAGGTGGCAAAGGTGATCGGGTCGGAAAACACCGGCGAGGTGGCGGAACCGGCCCGGGTTCCGTCCCTGACCGATGCCCTGTTCGCCGCGCCCGCCTTCGCCGCGCAACTGCTGATCTTCGTCGGTACACTGTTCTTCTTCGTGCTCTCGCGCGAGGAGATCTACGAGTGGATCACCGACCGCCTGACCGGCGGGCATGACATCATGGAATTGCGGCTGGAAGAGGCGGATCGGCTGGTGTCGCGATATTTCCTGACGATCTCGATCATCAACATCTTCTTCGGCTGCGCCGTTGCGACGGCCATGTGGGCGATCGGAATGCCCTCGCCGCTGCTTTGGGGCGTAGTGGCGACACTGATGAACTTCATCCTCTACCTCGGCCCGGCGGTCGTGGCCTTCACGCTTTTCGTCGCGGGCGTCGTGGTGTTCGACGGCCCCGCGACGTTGCTGCCCGCCGCCGCCTTCGTGGCCCTGAACATCACCGAGGGCCAGTTCGTGACGCCGATGCTGGTCGGTCGGCACATGTCGGTGAACCCCTTGCTTGTGTTCCTCAGCCTGGTGTTCTGGCTGTGGCTTTGGGGACCACTGGGCGGCTTCATCGCCATTCCCCTGTTGATCTGGGGGCTGGCCATCACCGGCCAGTTGCGCCACCCCGAGGCCGATCCGCGCCTGCGCCGCTGGACGCGGCGGCAGCGCGCCAAGCGGTAGGACAAAACGCGCAGCGCGTCCGCAATGTCGCCAAAATACTGCGAAAAGAGGCGGATATCCCCCAGTTCACGGAAAATTCGCGGCGCTGTCATTGAGATTTAACCTTCCCGATGCTAGCTTTTGAATATGCCCGGCGCCGGGGCTGATCGGCGTGTCACGAAGGAGGACGATGTCCTGTCTCACAGTGCAGCAGCGGTCAGCCATGCGACCGTGCCGGACGCGGCCATGAGCTTGGCGTCCGAAGCAACCATCAAGCGAAGACACTGCTTGAGCGTATCCTTTCCTCACTCGACGACGACAAGGCCGAAGACGTGGTCAGCGATCGACTTGCGCGGCAAGTCCGAGATCGCGGATTATATGGTGATCTGTTCGGGGCGGTCGTCCCGGCAGGTAACGTCGATCGCCGAGAAGCTGACCGACCGGCTGAAGCAGGAGTTCGGGCGCATCAGCAAGATCGAGGGCAAGGACGCCAGGCGACTGGGTGCTGATCGACACTGGCGACGTGATCGTGCATGTGTTCCGGCCGGAAGTGCGCGAGTTCTACCAGCTTGAAAAGATGTGGATGAGCCCGGGCCAGGCCGTCGCTGCCGCCCGGACCTGATGCGTCTGCACATCTGCGCCGTGGGCCGCCTGCGGGCGGGACCCGAACGCGCGCTTGGTCGATGACTATCTCGCCCGGCTCGACCGTACGGGCCGGGCACTGGGGCTGGGCCCTGCCACAGAACATGCCGTCGAAGACCGCAAGGGCGGCGGCATGGCCGCCGAGGCGGCACTGTTGCGCAAGGCGATCCCGACGAACGCGCGCCTGGCGGTGCTGGACGAGCGCGGCAAGACGCTGAGCTCCACCGATTTTGCACGTACTGCTGGCCAGATGGCGGGATGACGGCACACAGGATGCGGCTTTCGTGATCGGCGGCGCGGAAGGCGTCGACAAATCGCTGCGATCAGAGGCGGACACCACGTTGTCGTTCGGCAAGATGGTCTGGCCGCACATGCTGGTCCGCGTCATGCTGGCCGAACAGCTCTACCGAGCGGCATCGATTCTGAGTGGCGGTCCTTATCACCGGGCGTAGAAGGACTTTTCGAGAAGCCTTGCCAGAATTTTTCGAGAAAATTTGCCTGCCCCATCGACAGGAACCGATTTCAATTGGCGGGCAAAGCACGGTACAACCCCCGCGTCCGGCAGCAGAGGGCCTCGCATGACCACCCCCAAACCCGTCGTTCTGTGCATTCTCGATGGCTGGGGCCACCGCGAAGACCGCGAGGCCAACGCCCCCGCACTGGCCAACACGCCGAATTTCGACCGCCTCTGGTCCGCCTGCCCGCACGCCTTCCTGACCACCTTCGGCCCCGATGTCGGCCTGCCCAGCGGCCAGATGGGCAATTCCGAGGTCGGGCACACCAATATCGGCGCCGGCCGGGTGGTGGCGATGGATCTGGGCCAGATCGACCTGGCCATCGAGGACGGCAGTTTCTTCGACAACCCGGCCATCGCAGGCTTTCGCCGACAAGGTCAAAGCGGCGGCGGGACGGCGCATCTGATGGGGCTGACTTCGCCCGGCGGGGTCCACGCACACCAGGACCACATCGTCGCGGCCGCCAAGATGCTGGGCGACGCGGGCGTGCCGGTCGCCGTGCACGTCATCACCGACGGGCGCGACGTGCCGCCGAAATCCGCCCGCGACCAGATCGCGAAATTCGATCGACGACCTGCCGAAGAGCGTCCGCGATCGTCACCGTCATCGGGCCGCTACTACGCGATGGACCGCGACAACCGCTGGGAGCGGTGTCGAAGGCCTATGCCGCCATCGTGCAGGCGAAGGGCGAGGCCGCCGACGATGCCGACGCGGCCATCGCCGCCGCCTACGACCGGGGCGAAAACGACGAGTTCATCCTGCCCACGGTGCTCGACGGCTACGACGGCATCACGGACGGCGACGGCATCTTCTTCGTCAATTTCCGCGCCGACCGCGCCCGCGAAATCCTGGCCGCCATCGGCGCGCCCGGATTTCGACGGCTTCGACACCGGCAAGCGACCCGCCTACGTCGGCCCTGCTGGGCATGGTCGAGTATTCCGACCGACACAACGCCTATATGACCGCCGCCTTCCCGAAGCGCGAAATCGTCAACACGCTCGGCGAATGGGTCGCCGAAACAGGGGCTGACGCAGTTCCGCCTGGCCGAGACCGAGAAATACCCGCACGTCACCTTCTTCCTGAACGGCGGCAAGGAAGTGCCCGAGGCGGGCGAGGACCGCTACATGCCGACCTCGCCCAAGGTCGCGACCTACGACCTGCAGCCCGAGATGAGCGCGCCCGAGGTGACCGACGCCTTCGTCGCGGCGATCGACAAGGGCTATGACCTGATCGTGGTCAACTACGCCAACCCCGACATGGTCGGCCATACCGGCGATCTGCAGGCGCGCGATGAAGGCCTGCGAGGCGGTCGATGCCGGGCTTGGGCCGCGCGCTGGCGGCGCTGGAAAAGGTCGGCGGCGCGATGATCGTCACCGCCGATCACGGCAATTGCGAAACGATGGTCGACCCGGAAACCGGCGGACCGCACACGGCGCACACGACCAACCTGGTGCCGGTGATCGCTCTATCGGCGCGCCCGATGGGGCCACCTTGCGCGACGGGCGGCTCGCCGATCTGGCGCCGACGCTGCTTGAGCTGATGGGGCTGCGACCAGCCCGCCCGAGATGACCGGCAAGAGCCTGCTGACCAGATGACGCGAGCGCTCGTCCTTGCCCTGGTCCTGTCTCTCGCGGCCTGCCCGGCGTTCGCGCAGGACGACCCGGTCACGGTCGCACGGCGCGCCGCGGGCCAGCTGGAGGCAGCGCAGGTCGCGCTTGCAGGCCGCGGAAAAGGCCAGCGACCGGGTCGCGCGCCCTGACCCAGACGATCCGCGCCTACGAAGACGGGCTTGCCGCCCTGCGCGAGGGCCTGCGCCGCGCCGCGATCCGCGAGAGCCGCCCTGAGCCGCGCCTTCGAGGCCAAGCGCGACCGCGTTGTCGCGCCTGCTGGGCGTGTTGCAGGGCATCGAGGCGTCGCCGGCGCCGCTGCTTGCTGCTGCATCCGTCCGGCCCGGTCGGCACCGCGCGCTCGGGGATGATGGTCGCCGACGTGACGCCCGGCGCTGCAGGCCGAGGTCGATACGCTGAAAGCCGAACTGGAAGAGATCACCCTGCTGCGCGCCCTGCAGGACAGCGCCGCCGAGACCTTGCGCGAGGGCCTCAGCGGCGTGCAGCAGGCGCGCGACCGCGCTCAGCCAGGCGATCTCGAACCGGACCGACCTGCCGGAGCGTTTCCTTGCCGACGATCGGCGCCCTGACCCGCCTGATCGAAAGCGCCGAGACACTGGAAGGTTTCGCCAGCGGCCTGACCGGGCTGGACCGAACGGGCGCCGGGGCCGCCACCGACAGCTTCCAGACGGCCACGAACCTGCCGCTTCCCGGTCACCGGCACGGTACTGCGCCGCGCCGGCGAGGCCGATGCGGCAGGCATCATCCGCCCGGCCTGATAATCGCCACGGCGCCGCGCGCGCTGGTCACAACGCCCTGGCGCCGCGACCATCCGCTACCTGGCCCGCTTCTGGACTACGGAAATGTGATCATTCTGGAGCCCGCTGACCAGCATCTGCTGGTTCTGGCCGGGCTCGATCAGGTCTATGGTGAGTGCAGGCCAGGTGCTGCCCGCAGGCGCTCCGGTCGGGCTGATGGGCGGCGTCGTGCCGCCGGTGACGCCTTTTTGACGCAAGGCGGCGATGACACTGGCGCAGAGCGGTCAGAAACGCTCTATATGGAATTGAGACAGGACGGGCAGCCGGTGAACCCGGCGAACTGGTTCGCCCTGGAATGAGAAAGAGGATGCGATGAAGAAATTCGTGATGGCGGCCGTGGCCGGAACGCTGGTCGGAGCCGTGGCCACCACCCAGATCGCGGGCCCCTTGCTGGCGCAGGAGAGCCGAGCGCAAGACCAGCGTCTACGAGCAGCTCGACCTGTTCGGCGACATCTTCGAACGGATCCGCGCCCAATATGTCGAGGAAGTCGACGAGGCCGATCTGATCGAGGCCGCGATCAACGGCATGCTGACCTCGCTCGACCCGCATTCCGGCCTACCTGTCGCCCAAGGACGCCAGCGACATGCGGGTGCAGACCCGCGGCGAATTCGGCGGGCTTGGGCATCGAGGTCACGCAGGAAGAGGGCTTCGTCAAGGTGGTCTCGCCGATCGACGACACCCCCGCCGACGCCGCCGGCATCGAGGCCGGCGATTTCATCACCCATGTGGACGGCGAATCGGTTCTGGGCCTGACCCTGGACGAGGCGGTCGAAATGATGCGCGGCCCGGTCGGCAGCGAGATCATCATCACCGTGGTGCGCGAAGGCGACGGCTGAACCGTTCGACGTCTCGATCATCCGCGACACGATCAAGCTGACCGCCGTGCGTACCCGCACCGAAGGCAAGACCGTCGTGCTGCGCGTCACCACCTTCAACGACCAGACCTATCCCCAACCTTGAAGAAGGTCTGACGAAGCAGGTCGAAGACGCTGGGCGGCATGGACAACGTCAACGGCTTCGTGCTCGATCTGCGCAACAACCCCGGCGGCCTGCTGACCCAGGCGATCAAGGTCTCGGACGCGTTCCTCGACGCCGGCGAGATCGTCTCGACCCGCGGCCGCGACCCGCCAGGACGGCGAACGCTACAACGCGACCCCCGGCGATCTGGCCAAGGGCAAGCCGATGGTCGTGCTGATCAACGGCGGCTCGGCCTCGGCCTCCGAGATCGTCGCGGGCGCGTTGCAGGACCACCGCCGCGCGATCGTCGTCGGCACCAAGAGCTTCGGCAAGGGCTCGGTTCAGACCGTCATGCCGCTGCGCGGCGACGGCGCGATGCGCCTGACCACGGCGCGCTATTACACGCCGTCGGGCCGGTCGATCCAGGCGCTTGGCGTGTCTCCCGACATCATCGTCGAACAGCCGCCGCGCAAGCCAGAGCCCACGTCCGAAGAGGAAGACGCCAGCATCGCGCGACCCCTGCGGACCGAGGCCGACCTGCGCGGCAGCCTCAACAACGACAGCCTCTCCGAAGACGAGCGCCGCCAGATCGAGGCCGATCGCGCCGCTGCCGAAGAAGCCGCCAAGCTGCGCGAAAGCGACTATCAGCTGGCCTATGCGATCGACCTGCTTCGCGGGCTGACCGCGCTGGGCACCGCAGAGCAATAAGCGCATCGGGCGGGCCGCCATGCCCGCCCGCGTGCTCCAGCCACCCTTCACCTGCCCCGAAGGCCCCGCCCCGTGACACCCGATGAAATCGCAGCCCTCCCCTACCGGCCCTGCGTCGGGATCGTTCTGGCGAACCAGGCCGGGCAGGTCTTCGCCGGTCAGCGCATCGATACGCCCGGTGCCTGGCAGTTGCCTCAGGGCGGCATCGACCCGGGCGAAACCCCGCAAGATGCCGCGTTGCGGGAATTGCGCGAGGAAACCGGCGTATCGCCCGACCTCGTGACGGTCGAGGCACAGTCGCGGGACTGGATCGCATACGACCTGCCGCACGACATCGTGCCGCGCATCTGGAAAGGCCGCTTTCGCGGGCAGAAGCAGCGCTGGTTCCTGTTGCGGTTCCACGGGTCCGACGACGACATTCGCATCGACGGCGATCCTCCGGAATTCTCGGAATGGACCTGGTTGGCGCCGGATGCCGTGTTGGACCGCATCGTGCCTTTCAAGCGCGATGTCTACGCCCGTGTCATGGCCGATTTTGCAGAGAATTTTCGATGAGCGCCTGGTATCGCAGCCTTGCGCTTGCCTTCTGCCTCGGCATAGCCGCGCAAACGGCAGCGGCCCTTTCCTGCCTTCCGCCCACCGTGGAACGGGCCTTCGATACGGCGCATCAGGCGAAAGAAACCTACGTGCCGGTTCTGGGCAGCTTCATGGGCTTTGCCCAAAGACCCGAAGGCGAAACCTTGAACGGTCTCGACCGGCGCTTTCGCGCGGTCTTCCAGGGACACTTCGTGACATCCCGGGGCTTGGGCGGCCCGGTCCGGGCCGAAGTGGCCATGCTGGAATTGTGCCTTGGCCCATGGTGCCCCGCCTTCGCGCCGGATGTGCCTGTTCTGACGTTTCTGCATCGCGACGGCACTGGCTACCGGTTTCAGGTCGACGCCTGCCACAGCAATTATTTCGCCGACCCGACCGGTGCACAGATCGAGACGTTGCAGAATTGCCTGAAGACCAGGGCCTGCAACAAGGGCTGACCGGACGCCGCCTGCTTGCCCATCGTTGCATATCCGGATCGGTCGGGTTTTGCGTATTTTCAGAGAGAAGAAGCGAGAAGGGGGTCCACCCTGCCGTCCGGCTTTGGACCGGGTTGGCAGGGCTTCTCCTCTTGCGGTCATCGGCTCGCCAGGCTGTATCATAGTCGCATTTCAGCGCGGATGGCTTAAGACCGGGTTACCACCGGTCCATGCTTCTTCTCTTTCAAAATACGCATCTCCCGCCCGCGCCGCCGATGCTGCCGCCGTTCGAAAGCGACTCCACAAAGAGAACAAAACATGAAAATACTGATCCGGCTCATGTACGCCGAACTCGACATCACCTCGAACTTCACGTTTCTCACCGGCGGCTCCCACCCCGAGGAGTACGTCACCCGTGCCGCCGAACTGGGCATCCAGGCGATTGCCATCGCCGACGAGAACTCGGTCGCGGGCATCGTCCGCGCCCATACCGCCGCACGAGAGATCGCGCGCCAGGTCCGTCTGCGACGCGAGGCCGACGCCGACCCCATCGGCCCACCGCGTCCCGGCCACGTCCCGAAACCACCCAGTGCCCCGATCTACTGCACCCCCCGCCTGATCCCGGCCGCCCGTATCGTTCTGCGGGACGGGCCCACGGTCACCATGCTGCCCCGCGACCGAAAGGCATGGGGGAACCTCTGCCGCCTGATCAGCACGGGCCGCCTGCGGACAGAGAAAGGCAGCTGTGATCTCGGTCTCGACGATCTTCTGGAATGGGGTGCGGGATCCGAACTTCTGCTTCATCCGCCACAAACGCCAACGGCGCATCCCGGCGCGGGCGGATGGGTTCAGGCCGCGGAACGCCTGACGCGCCGCTTCCCCGGACAGGTGTCGCTGCGCCTCGCCCCGTGTTACGACGGCAGCGACCGGGACCGTTTCCACAGCTTGGACGAAATCGCCCGCGGCCTCGGCATCGCCCCGGTCGCCACTGCCGCCCCGGTGATGCATCTGGCCGCGCGCCGCAAGCTCACGGACGTGCTTACCGCCATCCGTCAGGGCGTGCGTGTCGACGACCTAGGCAGATCCGCGCTGACCAACGCCGAACAACGCATGCGATCGGAAGCGGACATGCGCCGCATCTTCGCGGGCCACGAAGATGCCGTCGACAACGCCGCCACCCTCGCCGACCGCTGCCGGTTCAGCCTCGACGAGTTGCGCTACGAATACCCCTCGGAAATCGCCCACGGCGAAGCTCCCGCCGACCGCCTTTCGCGCCTCGCCCACGAGGGCCTGCGCTGGCGCTATCCCGCCGGTGCCCCCGAAAAGGTCAGGGCCACGCTCACCCACGAACTGAACCTCATCGCCCGCCTCAACTACGAACCGTACTTTCTCACTGTCCACGATGTCGTCAAATTCGCCCGCGACCGCGGCATCCTCTGCCAGGGCCGGGGGTCCGCCGCCAATTCCGTCACCTGCTTCGCCCTCGGCGTCACAAGCGTCTCGCCCGAGGTCGGCACCATGGTTTTCGAACGTTTCGTATCGGAGGCCCGTGACGAGCCCCCCGACATCGACGTCGACTTCGAACACGAGCGCCGCGAAGAGGTCATCCAGCACATCTACGAACGCTACGGCCGCCACCGCGCCGGTCTCTGCGCCACCGTCATCCACTATCGCGGCAAGCGCGCCATCCGCGAAGTCGGTCGCGCCATGGGCCTGACCGACGACACCATCTCGGCGCTCAGCTCGCAACTCTGGGGCTTCTTCGCCACCTCGGGCCTGGAAGACCACCGCCTGCGCGAAATCGGCCTCGATCCCGCCGACCGCCGCCTCGCACAGACCATGGCCCTGATCTACGAGATCATCGGCTTCCCACGACACCTCTCGCCAACACGTCGGCGGCTTCATCATCACCGAAGGCCGCCTCGACGAACTCGTCCCCGTCGAGAACGCCACCATGGAGGACCGCACCGTCATCCCCTGGGACAAGGACGACATCGACGCGCTGGGCATTCTCAAGGTCGACGTGCTGGCGCTCGGCATGCTCACCTGCATCCGCAAGGCCTTCAACCTGATCTGGCAGCACCACCAGACCGACTACACCCTCGCCACGCTCCCCCCCGAGGACCCGGCGGTCTACGACATGCTCTGCCAGCGCCGACATCGCTTGGCGTCTTCCAGGTCGAATCCCGCGCCCAGATGAACTTCCTGCCGCGCATGCGCCCGCGCACCTTCTACGACCTGGTCATCGAGGTCGCGATCATCCGCCCGGGGCCGATCCAGGGCGACATGGTCCACCCCTACCTGCGCCGGCGCAACGGCGAAGAGAGCGTGCAATTCCCCTCCGACGAGCTCGGGCAGGTCCTCGGCAAGACCCTCGGCGTCCCGCTGTTCCAGGAGCAGGCCATGCAGATCGCCATCATCGGCGCCGGCTTCACCCCCGAGGAAGCCGACCGCCTGCGCCGCGCGCTGGCCACCTTCAAGAAACACGGCAACGTCAGCGAATTCCGCACCCGCTTCCTCAAGGGCATGGCCGCCAACGGCTATGACCAGGACTTCGCCGAACGCTGCTTTTCCCAGATCGAGGGCTTCGGCTCCTACGGCTTCCCCGAATCCCACGCGGCCTCCTTCGCCCTCCTGGTCTACGCCTCCGCCTGGCTGAAACGCCACCACCCCGGCATCTTCGCCTGCGCCCTGCTGAACGCCCAGCCGATGGGCTTCTACGCCCCCGCCCAGATCGTCCGCGACGCGCGCGAGCATGGCGTCACCGTGCGCCCCGTCGACATCAACGCCAGCTACTGGGACAACGTGATGGAGCCGGATGGCAACGGCCACCTCGCCCTGCGCCTCGGCTTCCGCCAGATCAAGGCGCTGTCCGAGGACGACGCCACCTGGATCACCGCCGCCCGCAGCAACGGCTACCAGACGGTCGAGGACGTCTGGCGCCGCGCCGGCGTGCCCCCGCGGAGCTTACGCATCCTCGCCGAAGCCGACGCCTTCGCCTCGCTGGGATTGCACCCGCCGAGATGCCCTCTGGTCCGCCAAAGCCCTCACCGCCGACACCCCCCTCCCGCTCTTCGCCACCGACCTAGACGGCGAAGCCATCAACGAACCGCAAGTCACCCTCCCCGCCATGACGCTAGGAGAGGAAGTCGTCGAAGACTACGTCGCCACTCCGCCTGACCCTCCGCGCCCACCCCATCGCCCTGCTGCGCCACCTGCTGACCCCACCCAATGGAACCCCCGTCCCGGCCAGCCGAGCCCCGGACCTTGACCCGGGGACCTCCCCTCACCGGCCCCAAAGTCGACCACCGCCGCCCCGCCGCGCCCAACGCGCAGCCTCAACGACGCCACCGGCCTGACCCGCACCGACGTCTGGGAAAAGGGCAGCAAGGATTGCCGCACCACGATGAGCTAAAAACCACCCGCCCCGGCCCCCGCGCCGGGGCCTCCACCTCACCACAAAAGACCACGGATCAAGTCCGGGGCGTACACCACCCAAACGCACCGCCATGCTCGCAACAGAGGCCCGCGCAGGCCCGTGGGTCTGCATGTGCAACGGCAAGCGGGGGCGCTTTATGGTGCCAAGCACATCTTCCGCCCCGCCTGCGCGCACCCGCAGCAAAGCGCAGACCCGCCCGGACGGGCTCGCCATTGGTTGCGCCATCGGTCCGAGCGACCAATGGCGACGCTGGCCGGGCGGCTGTCGCCGCTGTTAACAGGCCCGGGGAAAGCGGACGGTAAGAGAAAAAATCCTCAAGATCGTAGGACGGGCAATCCTTTCCCACCAGCAAGCCCAACCCCGAAAGAAACCCCGCATCGGTTCGGAGCGCCCGCCCGCCAACAGTCCCGCCCGGTAGCACCGTGGGCAGCGCACAAACCCAACGGGGCGGCACAGCCTCGCTAAAGTAGAACGGGAGCCAACTCTGTGATATCTTGGATATCTGTATGATGGAGTTTAATGAATTGGCTGACGAAACCTCGTTTTTGGGCTTCATTGCGAAAGGCCTATTGATGGCTGCAAGTGGCGTAGTATTCGCTGGATTAGTCTATCCTTTAGTTGGAGATAAAAAGACATTCTCCTTACCCGGGTGCTGGCTATTCGCAAAAGGCCACGACTATTGGCACGGCGTCTCATATTCCGATCTTGCGTCTACGCTCAGAGTTCTGACTCAAAATTCCTGACCGACTTTTCTTGCGATGTAGCGGGTTGATCTTCTGATTGCTGCGACGAGAACCCAGGCATCTGCGGATGCGATTGAAGCCTCCCAGTCCTTTGCCAACCGGCGGCAGCGTCCGAGCCAGGCGAAGGTGCGTTCGACCACCCAGCGGCGCGCAATGACAACGAAGCCGGTTACACCGGGTGGGCGTTTCACGATCTCGATCGTTGGACCGTCGATGGCTACGAGAGCGTCACTCAGCTTCTCGCCGGCATAGCCGCCATCCGCGAAGAGATGCGTCAGGGTCGGGAAAGCTTTCACAGGCCTGCGCGATGACACCTGGTGCGCCGTCGCGGTCCTGAATGTCGGCGGTATGCGTGACCAGCCCAAGCAGGTTGCCGTCCGTGTCGGTCACGATATGCCGCTTGCGCCCCTTTGTTTTCTTGCCCGCATCAAAGCCGCGCGGCCCGCCGCTTTCGGTCGTCTTCACCGACTGGCTGTCGATGATCCCGGCGGTTGGGGCGGCGTCGCGGCCAGCCAGAACGCGGGATGCGCCGACCAGGGCATCGTTCAGAATGTCGAGCAGGCCGCTGTCTCGCAGCCGGTAGAAGTAGTATTGCACCGTCGTGAAGGGCGGGAAATCCTTGGGCAGCATCGCCCACTGGCACCCGGTCGCAGCCATGTACTGGATCGCGTCCCAAACCGCGCGCATATCGGTCCGGCGCGGACGGCCAACCTTCGAGACCGGCGGCATGAACGGGTGCAACCAATGCCCATTCCTCATCGGTGCTATCGCTTGCATAACGCAGACCGCGTCGGTCATAGTCCGGGCGAGTGATTTCAGTCCAGGGCATGATTTTCTCCAGGTTTCGCAACCACAGAGAATCACAACTGGCTGAAATCATTCAACTTAGTTTTCGGTTGGGCTCTAAGGTACGAAAGCCTTCTTGAGACCGCTCAAGCCGGATGGATACCTGCGGAGCAGGGCGACAACGACCAACCGGCAAATGCTAGTTTGCTCGAAACGTCGTTTCAGGGAAAAGGTATGAGAAAAGAACCAACAAATGACAAGGTGCGGCTCGCAGGCGGTCGACGGAAGCTGTTTGAACTTCTCAGGCAGAATTCGCGTCTTGGGTTTGATGGAGACGGTGCAGTAGACGCGTCGTCTATGGTGCAAAGAAACCGAGGTGTTCAAATAGTTGAGACGGCTAGTTCGGACTTTGAAGGCTTTCTTGTCGGTCGGATGAAGGCAGACGACTTTGTGTTCAGTTTCGAAACTTTAGATCCAGTGAAAGAGTTGTATGGATAAGGGCCAAGGCCAAAAGCATGGGCCAGCGGTGCAAGTCCCCGCCGTTCGCGGCTGGGCGGTTTGCCGGATGCATGGCGCAGGCGGTGGCCACAAGGCAGGCGAGACGCATCTGCCGGAACTGATCTTAGGCGGCTTGATCGAAGAGAAAGTTATTGGCACCATACGGTCAAAGGTATTCCATTTGGGGTATGCCGGTTAAAGGGGGAAAATCGAATGTCAGTACGTTTTACCGCCGCCCTCGTACTCTCAATTCCGCTCTGCGGCGCAGCACAGGCCGATCACTACCTGCAAACTGCCGATCCGCAGGTCGTTCAAGCGATCAACGAGTTGATCCAGGTTTACGGTGGTGCCTGCCAGCAGGGTCATCAGCAGGCCTGCAACATCGCACAACTGATCCAGCAGCAAGGCGGAATGATGCTGAATGCCGGCTACGATTGCCAGACGCAGAGTAACCAGCAAGCATGTGTATTCTACCGTCAGGCCTATGGTCAGATGGAACAGACCTACTATCAGACGCAGCAGGCGATCAACGAGGGCCGCTTCGGCGCCGGGTCGGCGAACAACTACAGTCAATATGACCATTCACAGCGGATGCAGGAGATCCACAACTGGGGACAACAGCGGCTGGAGTGGGGCCGCCAGCAGAGCGCGATTTGAAGAGAATAATCATCAGCAATTTCTGGAGTATCTGCGGCAGTAGTCCCGCCCTTGCAGGACAGATTAGGTTTTCGGACTAGGCTCCGTCCGCCGGATGCACGTCGCTGGCGGCGGGCACAATGCCGGGCCGACGCATCCGCAGTGGAGATACGGTGGTCGGGGAAGAGGTGGAAATGAGGCGGCTGGTGTGGAGACGCCGCTGAAACCAATTAGACGGATTAAAGCAGCAGACAAGAACAACGCCTCCACCGTTATCAGATAGTCATTTTGCATTGCCAATCAACGTTACGTAGCGGAACGCTGTGTTTTCTCTCGCAAAAAACCGGGGTGCTGCGATGCACAGCCCGCGATGCAGCGCCTTTGGGCTTTGACAGCAGGCGCTACAGCGGGACGTTGTCCCAGAATGCCTCGATGTCGTCGCTGGGTTCGGAAAACACCTTGGTCTTGGCGCGATTGCCCGGCCGGGTCCGCTCGTACTGCTCATGAAGCACCATCTTCAGCTTTGCAGCCCGCTCCTTATCCGCAATCGTCCGGTCGACGACCCGCTCAATCTCGCGCAATGCAGGCGGTGTCTTCATGGCAACCTCCCCAGACAGAATTCACGAATCGTTTCCAATGTAGTAACAATTGTGTGGCTCTGTGACAGGGGAATCGCATCAAAAAAAAAGTGGTCCGTCCTGATGAGCAGAGTTTCACCCCCGACAATCGGAGCCATAGTCAGAAACTCGGCGTGTCGGGCCGTTTGTCTTCCGGCAGAGCGACAGGCTCGACTTGATGATGTATCAGCCAATCACGCACTTCGCCCCAGATGTCGGCGGCAAGCATGTCGGAAAGACGATCTATGCAAACAGGTTTGGACGTCTCGCGCCTTTTACCTTGGCGAAGCCCGAAACCCACGATCCGGAAGTCGTCCGAAGTCTGCTGCTGAAAACGCTGGACGATCCCGCGGTACCTGCGCCACCGGTCCGGTACCGTGAAATATCGTTGCGACTGAAGTCGTTCTCGGTATGAACATCTTCAAAAGCCGTTAATCCGGTCTGGCCATGGCGTTCAAGATGATGATGTCGGCACAGGGCAAATGGCGCAAACTCAGCGGCCAAAACCGCTTGCCCGAAGACTGCTCATCGCGGAACCATCGGGCAGACCGTGACAGTGACATTGTCGCAATGCTGACCTTCGCAGGTCAGCGCCCGGATCGCTGTTCCGAACGGCAGTCGCAGCACATTGTCGCCATCGCTGCGCGTGAATTGCTCGCACTGGTCATCCGGGCCTTGGACGAAATTCCGCATTGCTGTGCACCGCACGGAGATGTCGTCGCAAAAACTCCCGCGGCAGGCGAGGCCTGTCATCACGGTGGTGTCGAAATCGCGTCCTTCGTCCAGCGGGTCGGCGCAGTCCGCCTTCCTCCGACCGTCGTGCTCGACCCAATGGGTCCATTCGGAGAAAGCGATATCGGAATCGAGATTGTTGCATTCCACGGTTATTTCGTCACAGAAGCTGCCCTCGCACAGGAACGAGCCCGCGATCAGGGGCAGCTGGCATTCTGCGGGCGGGTCTTCTTCGGAGATCGTGAAGCTCTGCGCCAATGCGGGCGCGGTGGCGAGGAAGAGCAAGTTTGAGATAATAATCAGGTAGCGCATTGGAGCCCCCTTTGCGTTTTCAAGTCAGCAAGAAGCATAGCATATTCTGGGAGGTTCCGCAGGCGGACCCAGTGGCGAGGACTGCCTGTCGCGGGGAGCCTTCTGCGCGCATCCACAAATCAGAGAATTTGAACCGAGAACATCGGCGACTTCTCTCCGATATGAAACGCCTAGGCTGGACGGGATCATGGATCACCTGAACCGATATTTCCCAAGTAACTTGGAGTTGCATTGAGTTTGGCGGTTTTCGCGGGTGCTTTCAAGTGGGAGGTCTGGGTCGGCGACGGACGCGGCGCTTTTTAGGGTGCCGCAGGCTGTGTCTGCAAGGTTTTCCCCGCATTTGGCCCATTTGACCGCCTTCAAGTCACAGCTGTCGAGCCGCTTTTGTCTGGGGTTTGGTTCTGGTCGGCCGTCATGCGGGCCTCGGCGGTGGCCTGAGCGCGCGGATGGCGGCAAGGATTTGCCCGAAGATGTTGCCGGCACGGCCACCTCGGCCAGCTGGAAGGTGATGTTGCGGGCGTGACGCACAACCCGCGCACCGATCTTGATCAAGCGGGTTTGCAGGCTGGTCAGCGACCAGTCGGCCATCTCCTCGGGCAGATCAGCACCTTGCAGGAAGACGCCGAGATTGTAGGCCAGCGCATGAAGTTGCAGCCGGACCTCGTTCTCGCGCAACCCCTTGCAGGACAGCCGCGTCCAGTTGATCGCCTGTTTGCCTTCCTTGATGTGCTGCTCTGCCGTGCCGCGCTGATTGTAGAAGCGGATGATCCAGTCCGGCTCCATCGGCAGGTTGGTGACGACGAAGCCGACGCGGGGGAACAACTCGCCGGGATGCCATTCGACCTTGGCGATGACCCGGCGGGGTTTGTCCCAGGATGCCGCCTGATACTCGAAGTCGTCGTAGATGCGCTGCACGTCGTTTGGCGGACGACCCACAGGGCGCTTGAGAGATGCGCAACGGCCTCTTGCAGAACAGCGATTGGCCCGCAGCCGGATGGCGTAGAAATAGCCTTCCGCTTCCAGCATCTCGTATAGCTCCGGGATGGCGAAGGCGGCATCGGCCCGGAAGAACCGCATCAGGTCGCGGTCCGCGTATCGCGCGATGACCGGGTCCAGAACCTCTTCCCATCCATCGGCGCTGTGGACATTGCCGGGGCGCAGGGCGCAGCGTTCCAGATGGCCGAACTGGTTGAAGACGAACAGCGGGTGATAGCACATGCAGCCGAAATGCCCGTTCCAGGCGGTGCCTTCCTGCGCGCCGTGGGTCGGGCTGACCGAACTGTCCATGTCCAGCGTGATCCACTTGGGCGGTTGCGCATCGTGCACGGTCGATCCACTGTCCCGACAGATCAGCCAGAGCGGCGCGATTGTAGCCGTCGCCAGCACCTCGGTCTCGAACCGTCCCATCTGGCTGGCCGAGGCCGCTTGGCATCAACGGCCCGTCCGCCGACCACCTGCCGCATCACCGGATCAAGCGCCAGACGGTCCGCGTCATTCACATCGGGGTACGCATATCGACCTGTGTACCACGGGCGGTGCGACGGATACCTGCCAATGCCTCTGGAAATCTGGAAAACCCGTCCCCAACCTTAATTTAACCGTGCCGCGGTCCAATACGCCTGCCGTCGAAGGAAATTAGCGGGCGCATCGGGCCGCTTGTCCTCTGGGAGAACCACCGGATTGGCTTGGTGATGTATCAGCCAATCACGCACTTCGCCCCAGATGTCGGCGGCACCGAAATTGCGATGACCTAGAACACAATCCAGCCGACGGCGCAAATCGGGAGGAATGTCATTCGGCCACTGCATGAGAACATAGTGCGAACACGCGTGCCGGAAAGCAATCCCATTCCGTGCGTCTTCCGCACCAACTCACATCGAAATTCGCAGGCATATTTAGGTCAATATATCTGACATTACGCTTGGTCCCATGGTAGCCTCTCAGTAAGATGAACCAGCGCCGGGAACGGCCTGAATCCGACGGAGGCACACGTGACCAAAAGCAAGTTGAAGGCGGTTGCTGAACCAGCTTACGAACCGTCAGAGCGCGAGACAGCCGCTTTGGAGGCTGTTGCTGATAAGGTCCGCGCCAAGGGTCCAGCGCCTTATCTGAAGATGGACTTCGACGAAGAGACGCGGTCTGTCGAGGTCAGCTATGACCACGAAGACCAGACGACGGCGCAGGCTCTTTCCATGTTCCAGATGGGGACCGGTGACACGCGCTTTCATGTGGGGCTAGTGCACCAGATTTCAGCGTTGGGTGAACACGGCAAGCCAGTATCCGAGACAGCGTCCAACTTCGCCCTCAGCGTCATTCGCGGTGTGCAGCCAACGGATGAGGTCGAGGCGATGCTGGCGACCCAGATGGCAGCCGTGCACCAATCGACCATGATGATGGCGCGGCGGCTCACCCCGATCAAGACGCTCGAGAGCTTCGACTTCTCCTTCCAGCCGTCGCTGGATCGGCACCGCATCATGGCGCTGGCCCAGCTGGAGTTCATCAACCGCGCCGAGGTGCTACACTTCCTCGGCCCGCCGGGCACGGGCAAAAGCCACCTGGCCACGGCTCTCGGCGTCGCCGCGGTCAAGGCCGGCCGCAGCGTCTACCGCTGCACCTTGGCCGAGCTCATCGATGCCCTGGCGCAGGCCAAACGCGAACGGCGTCTGGCGGAAAAGATCCGCTTCTACGCCCGGGCCTCGCTGCTGATCGTCGACGAGATCGGATACCTGCCGATCTCCAGTGGCGGCGCCAATCTGTTATTCCAACTGGTCAACGCGCGCTACGAGAAAGGTGCGATGATCCTTACCTCAAACCGTGGCTTCGCGGAGTGGGGTGAGGTCTTCGGCGATCCCGTCGTCGCCACGGCACTGCTGGACCGGTTGCTTCATCACGCGGTCGTCGTGCAGATCGAGGGCGCCAGCTACCGCCTGCGCGGCCACGCCGACTTGATGCCTGAACACACCCGGTCGCACGCGAACATCACACCGCCGCCGCCTCAGAAGAGACGTGGCAGACCACCCAAGAACGGAGGCGCCAATCACCCGCACGGCTGATCGCCGAACCCGATAGGTGGGGAAATTTGCGCCAGCACTTTTGGGGAATCTTGATCCAGCATTTACACAGCAGCAATGCATGAACGCTACCACCTGACCCATGGGCGCGGGAAATGGTACGTCATGGCCTGGAAAGGCGCGGACAGCGCCACTGGCGGGCATAGGGTAATCTTAGGGGCTTGCCCTTGCCGATGGACCGCTAGACGCGCCTGGCTGGCCCTGAAGGCGCAAGGGCGGCGCTAATGGCGCGCAAACCATACAAGCACACAAACGGGGGGCTGGGCGGTCTCGTCCAGCTTCCCGAGTACCTGCAGGCGTCCGAGGCCTGGGCCAGCCTGAGGCCCGGCCCACGGGCGCTCTACGTCGAACTGAAGCGCCGGTTCAACGGCTCGAACAACGGGCGGATATTCTTCAGCCACCGGGACGCGGCCAAGGCGCTGAACGTGCACCGCAACACGGTCGGGCCGTGGTTCGAGGAATTGCAGGAACGCGGTTTCATCCACATGACGCAGGGACCGCACCTCGGGCCGTCCGGTATCGGGCAGGCGTCCGTCTGGGCGCTGGACGAGGAACCGACCGACGACATGAAACCGGCTCGCAAGGGCTTCATGCGCTGGTCCGAAAAACAAAACCCCCGCACAAAAATTGTGCCACCCCGTCACAAAAAACAGGACACCCAGGCCGACAAACCCCGAAATCGGCCCAACCCGTCATGAAAATTGTGACGCATCGGCCAAATCCCGAAAACCCGCGTCACAAAAAACAGGACACATATAGATCTAGCCATAGGCAGTGCTTCGACATGACAGAATTCCTGGACGGCTTGCAGGCGGTGCTAGGCGTATTCGCCCAGTCCGACATCTACGGCCCACCGCCGCCGATGTGGTATATCGTTCTGACCGGGCAAGCCGCGCATTTCCTGATTGGGCGCGGCGCTGGCCTTTTTCGGGGCGAGACTTTCGGTGCTGGTAGTGGTCGCTTGCGCATGGATTGCGAAGGAATTGCTGGGCGACATCCCGAACAGCGGCGGCGCGGCCATTGTCTGGTTTGATAGCATGGCCGACTTGGGGTTTGGTTTTCTCGGCTTCTGGGCAGTTCGACAAAAAGGAAAGACCCCCGATGAAACCTAGTGGCAAAGGCAAACCGCCTGCAACGACCTCCGGAAAAAATCCCGCGGCACAGGCGAGCGGATCGCTCAACATTGATGCCGAACCACACCTTTTGGCGCCGTAAACCGCTCCTCATCTCTGCTGCCGGAAGAAGACCCGAAAAGGCCCGTATCTTTCCCAACTGCCGCCACGGTCTGCCGCGAAAAAGTCATCAGCGAGAGGAGCGACACCCGCGTTGCCTTCAATGGCCCCCACCAGCGCAACGTCGGGGTCGCACTTCTCGCCAGACACCTCTCTGGCGCAATATTGGGAATCTGAGCCATGCCGCGAAGCAAATTTACGTCCGGTTTATCTCAGCAGGTGGTCTACGATGGAACGCCCTATTCCGTTGAGATATTCCGTGATGATTTACTGGATGATTGGACCGTCGTTGTTGTCGATGCCATCGCCAATGCCACTGTTTGGCGGCGCACGGCAAATGATGATGTAATCGCTTTGATGGATGCAATAGCCCATATGCATTCAATCAACGAGCCGTCGTGTCCGTCCACGAAGAAATCGAAAGTACGGCTCTGCTAGTGGCGGTTTGACATCGAAACGCTCCGGTACTCCATGCAAGAATCTCGCCGTTACCGGCTGGCGTGTCTGCCGGATGCATGGCGCTGGCGGTGGCCATAAGGCCGGGCCGTCATATCCGCAGTGGAAGCATGGGGGGAGGTCATGCGTGACCGTAGAGCTCTGGCTTTTAGTTGTGGCGTTGTCTCGCGCAGATATCCAACCTCCCCAAGGTGCTAATTCATTGATGCTGCTTGGCGATTATCGTACAGAGCTCGAACCTAATGAAACCAGAAGTGATGCCCTATGTCCGTTCGGCTTCTTCGCCTGCCGCCGCACCCTCTATGGGCGAAGGCCGTAAGTTATTCAGTGCCCTTTTTGACGGGACTCTTGGCGACAACCATTGCCATTCTGACACTCACGCCAGTCCAAACCGGTTCCGATAACCTAATCTCGGATAAGGCCTACCATTTCGCCGCGTTTGCATGTCTCATATTTCCCAGCGCATTTTTGTACCCACGGACCCTTTTCTGGGTTGCGCCGTTTGCCTTGGCCCTTGGAGCAGGAATAGAGGTTTTCCAACCCATCGTTGGTCGTTCAGGAGATTTTCTAGATTTTGTGGCGGATGCTCTCGGCATTGGTGCCGGCATAGTTTCAGGATTGTGGCTCCGCCGTGCTACAAACATTTCCGATCAAAAAGTTCCAGCGTGCTCGGATGCTGAGTCACGATAACCCGATGCAAGCAGCCCAGGCCACGCCGCGATGCACGGCGCTATCAAAGCCCTCTGGTACTCTATGCAAAAATCCCGCCGTTCGGGGCGCGTTCTGCCGAATGCATGGCGCTGGCGGTAGAATAATGGCTTAGTTCGGCTTAACTGGAAGCACCTTCACTGCTCCACCAGATGGGTTTATTTTGGGCTTTGTCAGTCCGGCCCTGGGATTTGTACGTGGTTTTTTCCAGATGCACTCACAACTATCCCACTTTCCCGATCCAGTTTTGCCGCTACAAACTGAACCGCCCTTTCCGGCACAAACTTCCGCCAACATTTTTTTGCAATCATCGCTGTCCCAGCCGCCTTCACATTTGCAGGAACGCCCCGGGATATGGTCACCTGAGAATTCGGCTGTCGAACATTCATAACCTTGGGCGCCACCCTGACTTGGATTGATCGACAACGAGGCGGAGACGGATGGGCTGCCCGAAAACGCGGCCAACAAGGCAGCTGCAACAAGGTATTGGAGTTTCATGAATTTCTCCCCGCCGATCTATTTTTCCGGTATTTCCCATTTGGATTAACAGTCCAACACAGTAAGGCTGCGCAAACCAATACACCTAGACGTTTCTCGCGATATTCTGAGACTAATAGCGATTTTGGATTCCTGAGCGTGCCAAATCGCGCGTCCACTCGCGCTTAGGCAGTGCTGTGCTTGGCTGTTGGACATACTGGACTTGCCGCCCGAAATCGATTGTGCAGATTTCGGGTTGCACTCGCTCATGCGCACTTTGCCACCGATGGCGGACTTCGCGAGAGCCGAGTAGATATCCCATGGGACAACCGGAGAAACGATGCCTGTCTTACTGCTCCACCCGGCTCTCTGGCAGCAGATATGTGCCAGGAATACGGCAGCAATGTGTCTGGCGCCCTTGCAACTCGGCTACGAGTCGCGCCAAGAGCCGCTTCCAGTACCCCAGGAAGCGGCCCTTATGATTTCGTCGGCAGGCTGGATTAGTTGCCGTAGGTCGTCTTGACGCCCTGCGAGGACATGTGCGCGCCGATCTTGTCGGCATAGTCGTCGGTCGCGTCGCCGACGGTGGTCAGGACGGCGATGCCGAGACCCACGATGGCGGCGGTCAGCACGACCCAGTCGACGGTGACAGCACCGTCTTCGTCCGCTTGAAGGTGTTGATCAGGTTGAACAGTTTCATTTCTCTCTCTCTCCACTTTTTTGGTACTTGTCGTCGTAATCAGTTTTCGTTGACCCGGATCGGGGTCGCCCTTCTCGCAAGTATCTCCTTGTCAAAACGCACTGGTCTTCCTTAAAGAAACCCCGCCGTTCGCGGCTGGGCGGTCTTCCGGCTGCATGGTGCTTGTCGTGGCCATGGGCCGAGGCCGACCCCCATCCGCAGTCGACGCCCGGCTTAGGACGCTTTCGCGCCCGCCCAGACGTGGTTCGCGTCGCCTGATACCCAGGCAATGGCATCTGCGCCTTCATTGATGCCCATCCGACGGAAAAACTACGGCACGTTGCAGAAAATGTCGTGTCAGCGTCGAATTAAGACATTCGATTTTCTATGCACACCGCCGATTCAATGAAGTGCATCCACGAAGTTGATCTTGATTGAACAAGCTATCGAGAAGTTTCGAAGAGAGTGGAGGGAGCCGTCTATTCGGTTGCAGAATTTCAGATCTACCAAACGGACTCTCCGGGCTGGCTTCGGATTGAGAGTCGAAAGTGTTATTTGTAAGAGTTCCTATAGACATTTCAGCGCCCTCCAGTACAACCCATAGGAGAGTGCTGTTGCGACATTGTGTCGAGATTCAAGCAATAATGCGGCAATAGAATGACGTATCTAGTATTTTGGCTGGCTTGTACGAAACAAAGACAAATTTGAAATCTGGCACTTAGTGC
>CAVYHB010000011.1:0-272847 GCA_963768205.1 uncultured Alphaproteobacteria bacterium
TTCTACATTCGCCACTTTAATGGGATCAACTTCTTTTGCCTCTCCGGCAAAAGGCAGCAGAAATAGACATAATAAAATCAGGTAAGTTTTGCTTATATGCATACTTCAGAAATTTATGATCGTTTTAATAAATTATACGAAAGTAAAACGTTAAAAGTAATGATATTCTTTTCCCTCTACGAAAGGAGGGAATATTTAGATGAATTAAACATTTTGACCTTTAGTTTTTACATTTTATAATTAATTGGCGCATTTTTTGGACTACTTTCAAACATTAATTACTTTTGCTGTCGAATTATAACGATGAGTAGATTATATAATAGCCGATTTTATTTTTTCTTTTTTTATGGTCGTCCATAAAAAGGGACTCGGTTTGTTATATATCGAAATAAAAAATGGGTCCCATCGAGGACCCATTTTCATTTTAAGAACCTAATATTATGAAGAAAGTTGCTATACAAGGATATCCGGGGGCCTTCCACGAAATCGCAGCCCGTATGTATTATCATTCAGAAGTGGAAGTGGTACCTGCAGATACATTTGAGGAGGTAGTTTCAAAGGTTGAAAGCCATGACGAGGCGGAGACTGGCATGATGGCCATCGAAAATTCTATTGCCGGCAGCATTTTATTTAATTATAATCTCATTAATCAGTCATCATGTCAGATTATCGGTGAGATTTATTTACGTATAAAGCAAAATTTGCTGGTACTCCCGGGATCCAAATTACCTGACCTTTCCGAAGTGCATTCCCATCCCATGGCCATAGCCCAATGCAAGGACTTTTTTAAATTTCATCCACATATAAAGTTAGTAGAGACAAAGGATACGGCAGAGAGTGCCCGGAATATCCGGGATAATAAACTAGTGCATATTGGTGCTTTGGCGAGTTCCCTGGCAGGAGAAATGTATGAACTGGAAACACTGGGTAAGAGGGTATCGAAACCAATAAGCGTAACTATACCCGATTTGTAGTACTGGATCATTTTATGGACGCACCAAATCAGCCTGACTTTAACAAAGTATCGGTATCTTTTGCAGTTAGCCATGAGATTGGTAGCCTCTATAAAGCGCTAAAGACTATGGCCGATAATGGTGCCAATATGACCAAAATCCAATGTTGCGCCCAGACCTGCAAGGTCTTGGGAATACTTATTTTTTGTTGATTTTACGTTGGAAGAAATTGATAATTTGGTAAAGTGTAGTAGGGCTGTCTATGGCCTCCAAAGGACTGAAGATTGAGGAAAATATAAAGCTGACGACATCACGAAATTTAAGGTAGCGAGTAGATTGGACCATATCAGGGAATATTATTTCTCCAAAAAATTAAGAGAAATAGCCCAACTCAGGGAAGCGGGGGCTAATATCATCAACCTTGGTATTGGTAGTCCGGATATGCGACCCTCAGATGAAGTCATAGACCAGCTCTGTGTGGAATCAAAAAAAAGCAGCAACCATGGGTATCAATCGTACCGTGGAATTCCAGAGTTGAGGCATGCGTTTGCCGATTGGTATAAAACCCATTTTCAGGTTGACTTGGACCCGGAATCTGAAATCTTGCCGTTGATTGGATCAAAGGAAGGTATTATTCATATATCAATGACCTATCTGGAGGAAGGAGATGAGGTATTGGTTCCTAATCCCGGTTATCCGGCTTACCGGGCGGCTGCCCAATTGGCTGGAGCTACGGTAATACACTATCGTCTTGCGGAAGAAAATGGGTGGTTACCGAAATTAAATGAACTTGCCCAACAAGATTTGTCAAAAGTTAAGGTAATGTGGGTTAATTATCCGCATATGCCCTCCGGTGTGAAGGCAAACTTCTCGTTTTTTGAAGAACTGGTTTCTTTCTGAAAAAAGCATCAAATACTTATTTGCCATGATAATCCTTATGCTTTTATTTTAAATAATGAACCATTAAGTCTGCTGAAGGCTGATCCTGATAAGGATACGGTGCTGGAACTTACCTCGCTCAGCAAGACTTTTAATATGGCAGGATGGCGGGTAGGTGCTTTAGCTGGTCATCGCAGCGTATAAATGACGTCCTAAAATTCAAGAGCAACATGGATTCAGGCATGTTTAGGCCGGTCCAGATCAGTGCTGTACAAGCCCTTCAATTACCTAATTCACATGGTACCAGCATGTCAACGATGCTTATAAAAAAAGAAGAGCAAAAGCTGAAGAACTGCTGGATGTTTTGAATTGCCATTATGATAAAAATCAAGTTGGCATGTTTGTCTGGGCCCGGATCCCGGCATCAGTTGATTCGGGTGTGGCATTGTCAGACAATATTTTATATAAGGCCCATGAATCAAACACCGGGAGAGATATTTGGAGATCAGGGGAAAAATTTTGTGCGCGTAGTTGGATGATCCATTGCGGCGCTATTCGGCGCTGTTGATGCAGCAGGGGCGGGTGCTTCTCGATTCCGATTTCAACGAGATGGTGGACATCCTCGGCGATCGTATCGGCAAGCTGTCGTTCGACGCGTTGGGCAATCCCGGCCTGCCACTTCTGACCAATCCGGACGCGTTCGAAGTCACACTCCTTCCCGGCCCGCCGCTAGACCTGGCGCTTGCGCCCGGGCGGATTTACCTCGATTTCCTGATGGCCGAGATTTTCGAGGGCGCGAATGTCACTTACCTGGGCCAGCCGTTTCTGCCCGACCCGCCGCCGCTTCCGGGTGGCGACGCGGCGATTTACCTGGAGATATACGAGGAGGAACTGACCTGGGTCGAGGCACCGCTGCGGGACCCGGCGCTTGGCGGGGTCGACACCACGACGCGGCGGCGCACGGTGTTCCAGCTTCACGCCGATGCGGTCGAGGTGGGCGAATGCGGGCTCGACGTCGGCGATCCGCCCTCTGCCGGACGGCTCACCGCCCGGGCAGTCGACCCGCCGACACCCGACGATCCATGCATCCTGCCGCCGGTGTCGGGCTACCGCGGGCTTGAGAACCGATATTACCGGGTCGAGGTCCACGATCCCGGCGCGCTTGGCACGGCGCGGTTCAAATGGTCGCGCGACAATGGCTCGATCGTTTCGCCGGTAAGTGCGATCACCCCGGGGGGCGGTCAGACCGTGCTTGAAGTGGCGCGGATCGGGCGCGATCCGGTGATGCGCTTTGCCGCCGGAAACTGGGTGACGATCACCGACGATCACCGCGAATGGATGGACGAGCCGGGCGAGATGGCGCAGGTCGTCGACACCGACGAGGCCAATTCCACGATCACCATCGATCGGGCGATCCCGTCGGGCGGCGGGCGCGCCTTCGGCGGCGACCCGGCGACACTGGCGACTCGACACACGCGCGTGCAAAAGTGGGATCAGACGGCGGCCATCAACACGCTGGACGGCGACGGGCTGGTCACGACCGGGGCCGGGCCGATTCCGCTGGGCGACGGGATCGAGTTGAACTTTTCAACCAATCCGGCAGGCGGCGAATTCCGGCGCGGCGACTACTGGACTTTCTGGGCGCGCACCGCCACCGCCGAGATCGAGGAACTGACCGACGCGCCGCCGCGCGGCATCCATCGCCATTACGTGCAACTGGCCGCGGCCACCGGGCTTGGCGGCGCCAATCCCGAGGTCACTGATTGCCGGCCCGACGAGGCGCCCGAGGGCGAAGGCTGCTGCACCATCGTGGTCCGTCCCGGCGACAGCCTGCAGGACGCGATCGACGCGCTGCCGCCCGAGGGCGGCTGCATCTGCGTCAAGACCGGCGTGCACCCGGTGCCGGCAACGCTGACCCTTGACCGGGCCAACGTCCACATGCACGGCGAAAGCCCCGGCGCGATCCTGACCGGGACCGCGCCGCTGTTGCAGATCGGGACCTCGGCGAACGGGATCAGGATCGAGATGCTCGATTTCCTGGCGCGGGTGCCCCAGGGCGCCGCCTCGGTGCCGATCATCGCGTCGGGCGGCGCCGATGATCTGACCATCGAGGATTGCCGCATCGCGCCGCTGCCCGGCACCTCGGGCGGGATCGCGATCGCGCTGACCCGCACCGACCGGGCGCGGATCACCGGCAACGCGATCTTCAACACCGATTTCGGTATCACCGTGAACGGGCTGTCGTCGCTGCCGGTGATCGAGAAGAACGGAATGCTGTTCGGTCTGGGGCTGGAGATCACACCGCGGCAACCGGCATCTGGATCAGCAGCAATCCGTCGGCCGTCCGGATCGAGGACAACGTGATCCTCGGCGCGCACCACGGCATCGTCGTCAATGACCAGCCCTTCGGGGCACCGCGCTCGGCCTCGGCCAGCACGATGATCGCGGACAATGCGATCCTGACCGGCCCGCTGAGGGGCGAGGGCGACAGCCGCGCGCGCGGCATCGACGCGGCGGCCGATTTCATTACGGTGCGCGGCAACAACGTCGCCATTGCCGCCGCCGCCGGCATCGGCATCCGCGCCACCGGTTCGGGCAGCACTATCTGCGACAACAAGATCGCTGCGCTGGCGCAAACCGAGGTGCCGACCTTCGGCATCCAGATCGGATACGAGGGCGAGGGCGGCGGGCTGGCTGTCGGCATCATCGCCGAAGCCAACCAGATCGCCGGGCAATTGATCGGCGTTCTTTTGACCCGGGCAAGCGGACCGGTGGTGCGCGGCAACAACATCGTGGCGATCGAACAAATTCCGGTTTTCGGCATCCTGAGCCTGGACGCGCCGCTTCAGCGGCTCGAGGACAACCGCATCGCCGGGGCCTTTGTCGGGATTTACACCAATCGTGGCCGCCAAAGCCGGATCGAAGGCAATGACGTGATCGGCGGGGTCGGCGGCCTGCTGGTGCAGAACGATCTGGGCGCGACGTTGGCGGGTAACCGGCTTGGCGGCAATCGCGGCTTCGGCGCGGTGCTGCAGGAAGTGCTCGGACGTTGCGAATGCACCGGCAACAAGATCACAAATGCCGGCTCGGCGGTGGCAACCTCGGTAGGGCTGGGCGCGTTCATGGTTCTGGGCGAATGGCATGTCAGCGGCAACGAGGTCACCGATACCGGCGAGCCGGTGGACGGCACCGGGGCCTCGACACGGGCCTGGGGCATCTGGGGCGACCTGATCCTCGCGGCCCGGGTGCAGAGCAACCTGGTGAGCTATACCGACGCGTTGACCCGCGACGTCACTCGGGAGGACCGCGCGCTGTTGCTGCGCGGGATGCTGGAATTGCGCGTGATTTTCGGCCAGGCCGAGATCGTGTTCGGGTTTCCCGTGCAGATTTTCGACAACAGTTTTGTCGGTACCGGCGCCAGCGCACTTGTCGAATTGGCCGAGATGTCGATCACCGAAACCGCGCGCATCCGGTTCGAACGGGTGCAGTTCTCCAACAACTACTGCATGCATGCCTGCGGCGCGCCGAATGACAATCTGGCGACCGTGGTTCTGGTGGGACGCGCCTGCACCGTCCTGGGAAATCAGGTAAAGGCGACGGTACCAGGGTTTTTCTCGTTCGACTTCAACAATATGCGCGGGCCGTTTGCGGACAATGTCAGTAGTGGAAACGCGCTGCAATACAACCCGTTCGCGCCCGCGCCGGACGGACAGAACAACATGATCCTGTGATATGGGAGAAAAGGGCATGATATTGGAAAAGCAGATTGAAGAGCACGTCAAGAAGGTCAAGCGCCTGCAGAAGGACCTGTTCGAACGGATTGCCAAGCCGGAGGACGCGGCGCGGCCGACCGAAATGAAGAAAGCGCGGGCGGCTGAGTTGCGGTCGGCAATTCAGCGGCTGGAATCCGAAAAGAAAGCCGCGATCGAGCGTTATGACGCCGAAATCAGGTCCCAACGCGCCGAACTGGCAGGGATCGAACGCCCCACAGATTTGGATCTGGCATCGCGGCATGGTGGCACTCCCGGTCGCGGCCGCGGACCCGGAAAGGCCGCTGGATCCGCCACGAAGCGCAAGACCAACAAGGGCTGAGGCCAAGTGGCGTGGTCTCGTCCCGGCAGATGCGGCGGCATTGCTGCGCCTGCAGAGACGAGTTTGAATGGGTCTCACCGCACCGCCACTTGCCCCTGAGAAATCATACTCCCGATCCGGCTGCATAGGGGATACGCCCCGCGCTCGAAGGTCGACCTGCAACGCACGGATACTGCGAGCTTATTTCAGAATTCTGCAAGTCGAGCTCGCGTAATGCGTGTGAAAAAAACTGGATAAGTTGAGCAAATATGGTACGCTTTAAACTTAAGATTGATTCGAGCCCATTTATTTCAGGAGGAAGACCATGACGCTTTACCGATCGGGTATGGGCATCGCCGGAGTCCTGACTTTCACCGCCATTCCGGTAACTGCCTTCGCCGCCGCGCATGCGATGGATGCCCAGAGTGTGATCGAAGGGGTGAAGGCTGCGTATGCAGAGCTCTTCGATACGCCGCAGCAGATCGACCACCGCTTCTACACGACAACGCGGCAGTTGAACAATCCGGACATCCAGACAATCGGCACGATGACAGTGCTGCAGAACGGCGAATACATGCGCGGCGAGATCGATGTCGATTCTGTCGTTGCGCTATCCGAGGGGGACGACCACCGGCCCCTCGACAACCCGGGCCTGACAATCGTGGTGCAACGCCTGACATGATCCATGTCTCGGGCGATGCAGGGTCATTTGTTGTGAGCGAGCAGGAACTGGGCGAGGCCGGTATGGCGATGATGGGGCCGATGGCAACGCTGGCGTTCTTCGACGCGATGCTGGAGGGCGAAGTCGTGGCGCGGTCCGAGGTCTATCAGGGCCGCCCGGCGATCATGCTGGCCTCGACCGGCCCGTTTGAGGTGGGGCCGGACACGATGGTCGATGCCAAATTCTGGGTGGATGCCACAACAATGCTTGTCGAACACATGGAGGTCGATCTCGCACGTGTGGTCGACGGGGCTGTGGCGTCGACGGTCGCTATGGAAGCGGACCTTCAGTACACGATGGACGTGAATATTCCGAGAGACGCTTTTGTTGCCGAAGACGACGGGATGGCGAAGAACCTTTCCGAAGCCGCCATGGGCATGACCAAGTGACAGGAGGACGGTAAATGCATCGTTAGATTTATTTCCCTGGCCCGCACCGCTGCGATTGCCGTGGCCGGACTTTTTCTCGCAGGTGCAGCAGTGGCGGACGACGTGACGGAGTCGCCGCTCTTACGGTCGGCGGCTCGCCGAGATGTCGGCGCAGTTCGACGGTATCGCGGTCGGTGGTGACCGAAACCGAACAGGAATCGGCGAAGAGGAACAGGCTTTCATCTTCCCGTCCGAGGCCGTCTCTGCCTGCGTCGGATCGGCCTGCACCGCGTCGGCCTGCATCGGATCGGTCTGCACTGGATCGGGTTGCGGCGGGTCGGTTTGCGTCGGTTCCGGCTGCCCGGGCGTTTGCGGCAACAGCTCGGAACTTGACACGAACAAGAACCTGCGGCTTGCCCTCGCCGATGGCGAAATCGTGCAGGGAGCCTGCCCGTTTAACCGCTGGTCCGATTTCGCGGTCGTTCAGGTCTCGGGCTTCGATGTCCGGCATTCGGACGGCACCGACACGGTGCGCTGGATCCTGGCGGGCGGTCCGCTGGTCGATTTTCGCGTGCTGAAGCAGACTGCTGACGGGACGAAGATCGTCGGCGAAGGCGCGGCAAAGACGGGTGTCCTGCAGCAAGTCTCGGTCGATACCGAAACCGAGGGTGCCACCTATATCGTCGAGATCGAAGATGCGAATGGCTGGCTCACGGTCCTTTCAAGCGATGGTGAGACAACCCGCCGTCCGGTGCTGACACTGCCGCTGCAAGCAAAGCCGCTGGAAGTCGCGTCGATTTCGCTGAACTAAGGTCGGAAGAGATGCCGTTCCTGTTCAATTCCGGGCCGTGGACAACCACGGCCCGGGGTTGTGTGCTGACAGCGGTTTTCGCCGCCGCCGGCTGGGCATCCGAACCCCAGGCGAATGATGCCGGACGCATACTCGACGCAATCAACGCCGCCTATGAAGAGATATTTCCGCTTCCGCGGCACATGATCCTGACCTCGCGGACGACGACCCGCATTGCGGGCCGGCCGGACCGGATCGTCGAGAGCCGGGCCAATGTATACCAGCATGGCGATGCGATCCGGTACGAGTTGCCGCCGGGGGCGATGCGGGTGGACGATAGCGGCGCCGGGCGGCCTGCAGCGTTCAAATCAATTGCCGACAGCCAGCTTTGGACGCTGGTCGCTCAGCAGATGAAGAGCCGTTATGTGAGGCATGATCCCCGGACCGGCGAGGCGACGGTGTCGGAGTTCTTCGTCGATTTCACCCGGATACCCGAGCGGTTCGGGCCGCGGTTCCACAATCCGATAACGGCGCCGGAACTGCCCGAGGAATTCATGGAAGCCGACTGGGCGGTGAGCGAGGCCTTCCTGCATGGCCGGTCCGTTCTGCGAATGCGGAGCCGCGGTATCATTGCCCTAAGCCCGGTCGCGGCCATGGATGTGGTGTTCTACGTCGATCCCGATACGCACCTCGTCGCACGGATGGAAAGCACGTCGCACCGGATCAATCCGGACTCCGGCATCAGCGAGGCGCAGGTCCGCAACGTGACGGATATGGTCTACGAGATCGGCAAGGAGGTCGCGCCGCAGGTGTTCGAAGTGACGCTCGGTCCTGGGGCGCGGGACTTGACGCCGGACAGCATCGATTATCTGCGGTCAAAGCTTTTGTGGCGCCAAGAGCAGGCCGGCAATTAGCCTGGCGGAGCAGCAACTCAATTGTCTCAGTCCCCTGATCAGCTCAGTCCATCCTCTGCTCGACGCTCCGTGTGGGCCACCCGAGCGGTGCGCGATTGGTGGCCTGAAGGAGTTGCGCATCTGGCGGCGGTCTTTCTGCTTGCCGGGCTGGGCGTGCTGCTCGCCTGCGGACTGGTCGGGCCGGTCGCCGAAAACGTGCGGCGTCTGGCATTGGTTGGCGTGCTGTTCGGATTGGTCGACCTCGCCCGGCGCGACCGGTTAAAAGTCTGGCAGGCCGCGGTTTTGTGGCTGCTGCCGCTGCTTCCGCTGGTGGGTGCTGCGGTCGCGCGCGGGCCGGTCTTCGATCCCGTCGCACTTATCGCTGTACTCTGGGCGGTGCGGGCGCGGCTGCCGTGGCGCGCCGGCATCATGGCGGATGCGGCGGCGCTGACTGTGGCGGGGTATCTTGCCTATCTCTACGTTCCGGCGCTCGGTCCGTTCTTCGAGGTTCCCGTGTCCTGGGCGAATGCGGCCGCGGCGGCGCTGGCCGGGGAGCCGAGGGTTACCGGCATTCTGCATGGCGGGCTTTGGACGGCGATCTTTCTTTTGGCGGTGGGCGCGTTGGGGCTAGTAAGGTCACCGCGCAATCCGTGGCTCTGGGTGCTTTGTGCGATTGCCGTCGCCTGCCCGGTGGCGATCAGCCTGCTCGGCCCTTGGGTCGGAAGGCAACTTGGCGCCGGGCTTCAGATCCTGTTTGCGCCGCCAGGGTATTACCTGACGCAACCCGACCAGCCGATCATGAAGCCGCCCTCGGTTCTGAGCGCATGGGCGCAAGTCGCCATGCTGGTCCTTGCAGCGCCCATTGCAGGGCTCGCCCTGCGCGGCACAGCCGTGGCTGCCGGCCCGAGCCGTAAGCCTGGCTTGGCGATGGCCGGACTGGCCGGATTGGCCGGCTTGGTGGGCGTGCTGCTGACCTATGTGCCGCTGCCGTCGGAGATCACCGGTTCAAGAGTAGGCTTTTACGAAAACAACGTGGATTTTGGAGTGCCCCAGCCAGAGCGCTATGGGCTGATCCAGGCCGGGATGTTCGGGTCGGCCGAAATTCTGCTCCGCGATACCGGCTATTCGGTCAGCCGGGTGCGGCGCGAAGGGTTGGCAGAGGCGTTGGCAGAACTGGATGTGCTGGTGATCATCAACCTGCGCGAGGCCATTTCCGAAGACGAGCACGCGGCGATCTGGGATTTCGTCGAAGCGGGCGGTGGCCTGATGGTGATGGGCGACCACACCGACATTTTCGGCTTCGTCGCTCCGACGAACGAATTGCTTGCGCCGGTCGGTGTGCGGTTCGCCTTTGACAGCGCCTTCCCGATGCTTCTGCATTTCGCCCATGGATTGGATATCCGTCCGCATCCACTGACCCAGGGCGCCGAGACGAACAGGGATTTCCAGTTCGGCACCGGCGGGTCGCTGGAGATCGATGGCGGTGTGGCGAAACCGGTGTTGGTCGGGCGTTTCGCGTTTTCCGATTTTGGCAACCGGCTGAATGGTGGGACCGGCGCGTTCCTGGGGAATTACCTGCACGAGCACGGCGAACGGTTGGGTGAGGTCGTACTGGTGGCCGCCGCAGAGCGTGGCGCCGGTCGTGTCGTCGTTCTGGGCGACACGACGAGCTACCAGGTCCTGTCGGTGCCGCATGCCGCGGCCTTCGTCGAGCGGTCGTTCCGCTATCTGGCTGGCGGTTGGCAGTCGCTCGATGGGCTGCGGACCGCCGGGCTGGCACTGGCCGCAATTGCCGCCGGGCTGGGCATAGGGCTGGCGACGCGCGGCGGGCTGATGGCGCTGGCGCTGGGCCTCGCGGTGGGGGCTGCTGTGGGTGGCGGGATGATGCCGGTGCCCAAACTGCCCGCGCCTGTGTCGAGCAAGACCTGGGCGCTGATCGAGACCGACCATGTGCCGAACGCACCGCTCGACTTCTTCGTCGACGGGGCCGTCGGCGGGTTTTACACGGCGATTCAGCGGGCGGGCTTTTTGCCGATTGCCGACAGGCGGACCGGGCCGCGGGATTACGAGGCTTTCGGCATGATTGCCTTTCTTGACCCGGCGCGCCCAATCGACGCCAGCGTGCGCGAGGCGCTGACCGGCTTTCTTCGGCAGGGCGGTCAGGTCCTTGTCACGGCAGGCTGGCCCACCCGGCCAGGGGCGCGAGACATCCTCGATATCTGCAAGTTGTCGCTGAGTCCTGTGCCACTCGGCCCGGTGAAAGTGACGGTCGACGATCTGGAGGTCGAGTTCGTTGATGTGTGGGCACTTTCCGAGAGCGATGGTGCCGACATGCGACCGCTGGTGACGTGGCAAGGCCGGACGCTGATTGCCGAAACGAAGATTGGCGCCGGTCGCTGCGTCGCGGTCGGCGACAGCCGCTTCTTTCAGGATCGCTACTTCGAGGGCGAGCGCGATTATCATCCGGGCAACGTGCGGCTGATCGACCGGGTGCTTGGCCAGCGCTCGCAGGAAATCGCTGCGGAGCGGCGGCCATGATCGGGATGACGCTGGACTTTGGCGGGCCTGTTCGTTCAGGGCGTGGGCTGGCAATTGGTCATGGGCGAGACTCGGGTTGATGGATTCTGGCCCGGCGTCCTGCTGGTGCTTCTGGGCCTGGCAGGAGTGATAGTGGGGCTCCGCCGCCTGTCGGTCGCTCAGATCGCCGGGCTGACCATATCAATCGCCGGGACGGCGGCCTTCGGCGCACTGGCGCTGGTAGAGCTTTTTGTTCGGGTGCAGGAAGTGGGGGCACTGACAACGGCGGTCGGTTGGCTCGCGCGGGGCTTTGGCGTCGACCTGTCGCTGCACGAAGGTCGCCTGATCGGGCATCACGGCACGCTCTTGATGGACTGGCGGCCCAGCCTTGCGCGGCTGGCGGCCTTCCCTTTCGCGCTGACTTGGATCGGCGTCCTCTGGCTGTTCCTTTTGGCGCCTGTCCGGGGCGCATGGCGCTGGTTCGGCGAAGTGACGGTACTGTTGGCAGGAGTGTTCGTGCTCCGAGTTTGCGTCCTTGCGGTGCTGCACACGACGCTGCCGGAGACCGGCACGGCGACGAGCTGGGTATTCACACTGGCGACCGGTCTGCCGCTGGTTCTACTTGCGGCGCGGCCCGCAATGATCGAAGCGGCTGGGGCGAGACGATCCGTGCTGCAGCCTTTGGCGCTGGCCATCATGGCGGCGGCGGCGGTCATCGGGCTGCGCTTTGTCGATCCGGGGGCAGCCAAGACCGGACGGGTCCTGCTCGCCGATACGCATGGACGGTGGGAACCGACGGACCTGCCTTTCGACAAGGAGAATTTCGGCCGGAGGAACGCCTATTCCTACGGCAATTTCTACGAGTTGCTTGGGCGGTATTTCCAGACCACGCGGATCACGACGGGTCAGATCACCGCTGCGCGTCTCGAGGGGATCGACGTCCTTATCCTGAAAACGCCGACCGAGCCCTATACCGGCGACGAGATCGACCTGGTAGAGGCTTTCGTATCGGACGGTGGGGGTCTCTTGCTGATCGGCGATCACACCGACCTTTTCGGCATGTCGACCTTCATGAACCGGCTTTCGTCGCGGTTCGGCATCAGCTTTCGCGCGGACGATACCTTCAGCCTGCAGGACGAGGGTACATCGCAGTGGCGGCGGAGCGCCTTCCTGCCGCATCCGATCGTCGAGGATATCAAAAGCTTCGATTACGAGACTTCGGCCAGCCTTGTCGTGCCCGGGAAGGCGGCAATCGTGATGGCGGGCCACGCGCTGGGATCCGAGATGGCGGATTACAACAATCCGGGCTTCTTCGGGAACATCCACCTCGACCCTGCAGACCGACTGGGCTTCTTCCCGCAGGTTGCCGCGCTGAGCCATGGCGAGGGTCGCGTCGTCGCGATCGCGGACAGCACGCCGTTCTCGAACTTTTCGCTGTATTTCCCGGGGCGTTGGGAATTGGCGGTGGCCTCTGTCGACTATCTGAACCACGGGCCCGGACACCTGCGGAACCTGCGCCTCGTCGCTATCGGTGTCGCACTGGCGGCGCTGGTGGGCGCCCTGGCTTTGCGCGGGCGCGGCACGCCGGTTCTGGGTGCCACGGGTTTGGCAGTGGGCGCCTTGACGGGCACCGCGCTGACCTTTGCACTTTCGCACGGGCAGACCGCCTTCCCCGAGCCGCATACCGAGATGCCGCGCATCGCTTTCGATCGCAGCGTGTCGGGCGCCGCCTTCCCTCCTTCGCTCGACACGACCACGACGCTGGACCATATGGCATTCGACACGCTGTTCACGGTGTCGCAGCGGATCGGATTCCAGCCGGTGATGACCGAGTTGCTCGACGCGGCGATGGATCAGGCCAGGATGATCGTGATACTGAACCCGCAGGCGCCCCTTGACCCGGCGACGTCGACGCGGCTGTTTGAGTTCGTGACCAGCGGCGGGGCGCTGCTGGTCACCGACAGCCTGTTGAACGCGAATTCGCAGGCGAACGCGATTTTGCAGACCTTCGGGCTGTCGATCGCCCTGGAAAGCGATCCGGCGCCGTCGGACCTCGTCATCCCCGATCCCGCGATGCCGGTGAGGTCGCTGGTACAGCCGTTGCTCGTAGTAGGGGGCGGGTTTCCGGTACTTCTGGATCGTGAGGGCCGCGCGCTTTATTCCGAGGCCGAGATTGGCCACGGGCATGTCGGCGTCTTGTCAGAGGCGATGGCACTGACGCGAGGATCGCTCGGCAACCGGTTCTACGATACGCCCGATGCGAAACAGCAGGAGATGTACAATGCTGCTTTCTTGGTTCTCGAGCGCGGTATGGATCGGGCGCAGTAGCGCGTTTGCCATTGTGCTGGGTCTCGTGGCGGCAGAGGCGGGCGCGGAGGCCTTTCCGCCAGGCATCGCGGCGCCCGGCGCCGAGCAGGTGCTGGCCGTCAGCTATTACAGCGAGACCGGTTCGGCGCTGGACCTGAGCGCCATCGACGGCGAGCTGATCGTGGTGAATTTCTGGGCGAGCTGGTGCGTGCCCTGTGTCACGGAACTGCCGAGTCTCGGGAAACTGCGGGCCGAGGTTGCCGGGGACGGGATCGAGGTTCTTGCGCTGTCGGTGGATCGCGGCGGAGTGCCGATAACCCGCCGGTTCTTTGCGAAACACGGGCGGCCGGACCTGATGTACGGATTCGATCCCCGCGGCCGGTCGATGGAGCAGCTCGGGTCCAGCGCACTGCCGACAACGCTGGTCGTCAGGCGGTCCGGCAAGGTGGTCGCAGTCAGCCAGGGTTCGCTGGACTGGGCTGCGCCGGAAATCATCGCTTGGCTGCGAGGGCTGCTTTAGGCAAGAATTTGAAGCAGCGCCTAGCTGCCTCGCCACAACTCTCTGCCCGCCGTCCGGAATGCGTGCCGCCAATGGAAGAGGAGAGTCCACAGCAGACCCGTCGAAACCTCGCTGCGGGCACACCCGGGAATTCTGTCACCCTACAGCCGCGGGAATCGACGCCGTAATGGGGCCGCAAAAGCTGTCGCTCATGCAAGTCGTAGTAGAAAGGACAATGGCAATAACTGGGTCGCGGGATTAGCGCTCAATCAGCATAGCGCGATCGATCTGGATAGAGTTTTCAGAGAGCGACGCATCCACGTTTTTCAAAGAGTCGCGGGTCAGCTCTGCACCTGCGCGTCGCATAACTTCTGCCCAAGTCAGAGTTGTCATGAAGACCGTTGCCTCTTCCTGGACTTTGTCGGCCCGCTCCATCGGGATCAGAAAATGATAGAAATGTGTCAGGCCCACTGGTTTCGAGGCGTCCAGCGGTTCCGACTTCACCGGGTCCCAGTTTTCGTACTCCACGCGCAGGACTTCGTAGAAATCGCTGCCCACGAACAGCCGCGGCTGGAGCGACGGTGCCAGGTTGGAAAGCGCTCCGGCTTCGACAGCAAAGCTCACATCGACGACAGCCACACTTCCATCGCTGGGGAGGCTATCGCCGTCATTCATCAGGCCCCGCAGAATTTCCGTTGGCGCCTCGCGTGGTTCGGCGCCAACGAACACTATCGGAACAGAAACGGCTGGTCTCTCGGCGGAGTCCTGCGCTTGCGCCGATCCATTCATGACGAATCCGCTTGCGGTAATCACGGCGAAAAGGAAATTGGTGATCGGCTTCATCTCAAATCTCCTCATTTCGTGAATTCTATACCATCAATGGCCACTTCGTCGCTGCCATTCACAGTGATGTTGATTTCCGTGAGTTGAGCCAGATCAACGCCCGAATTGAACTGAGTGAACGCCCGCAGCGGAATGCGCACGCCCGTCATCATCGCGTTGTTCGCACGATACTGCGCCGGGATGGGATCCCACTGTTCGGACTGCATGTCAAAATTTGCAGAGGTGCCGTTGCTGTCCTGAACGTTGACAATGAGGTTGACGTCCGCACCTGTCGCGCCTCGTTTCCCTGCCCGGACATTCAAATGCGTGAAGGCGCTTGCGTCGAAACTGCCTCCTCCGGATTGCAGGGCAAGATCGAAGGTGGCCGGTGTAGCCCAATTCAATTTGATGCCAATCGTGTCGTGATTATAGAGAGTGTCGGACGGGAACCCGACGGGAAGGGTATAATCGGTACTGTCGCTGTTCAGGTGGGTTTCCGCAGCCGTCGCAAAGGACGTCAGGGTATTGACCCCACCAAGACTGTTCAGTGCCGGATTGCTGGGCATGTCTTCGAAACTGTCAACGGCGATACGATCCCCGTCCTGATAGGTCCAGAAGATCCGATCATTCTGAACCGGCGACGGTTCATAGCGTCCGGTCAGAACCTCTTTGTATGGCTCAAACCCTTGCAGATGGCGCCGGAAGAAGGCCGCAATTGTGCTCAGGGCCGCCTGGCGCTGATCGGCAGCGCTCATGGGGTTCGTCCCGAACCCATCGTCTGAAGCCCCGGCCCAGGGGTTGGGCGAACCGAGATCGGCGGCCGGCGTCCAGATCGTATTGAAAAAGTTATGATTGGCCCCATAGATGATCGCCAACGTCTTGTGCTGCCGGTTCGCCATACCCTGCGGGTAAGCCCGGTCATAGGTTCTCAAACCCTGCATGTTGGACACGTCGCCGTCTCGCGCGCCAATGATCAGGTAGTAGGGCGCCACCGTTGGCACATAGCTGGTCCCGCCCAGCGAGTTCTGATCGGTCGGGGCGATGGCATTGACCGCGATGATACCGTGTGGGCTTGGCCAGGTTGCATTCAGGACTTCGGCGGCAACAACGCCTTCGCCGCCACGGCTGTGGCCCGAAAGCGCGATCCTGGTCATGTCGAGCTTTCCCTGGAAGATACCGCCAAAAGGATCGGTGCCGTTGTCATTCCAATCCCGCAGAATATCGAGCCAGCTCAGCACCAGCCGGCCACGGGCGTTGTAGTTCCACACCCCGTTGTCCAGCTGGATGTCGAAAGCATCGATCGAAACCGAGATGATCCCCTGGCCGGCCAGACGTTCCATGATGTAATCATAGCCCTGGTGGCTGGGGATCCGATCCGCAATCGCGCAGGATGCGGGAGGCCCAAATCCTGTCTGGCACCATGCATGCCGCCCATGCAGAAAGACGGCAACCGGATAGCTGGGCTGAGCCGCGTTCACCGGCGGATTGGGGCCTGCAGTGCCATCGGATGGATAGATGATCCGCCCCCAGGCGAGATCCACCGGATAGGTAGGGCCGGTGACGCCCGCCGGGTCGGTAATCCCCGAAATCCCGTTCTCATCGATGTGATCGACGGTCGCTGTGGGCAACGGCCCTGCCGAACCGGGATCCTCGAAAACATAAAAGCCGACATGATCGTATCCGTCGATAAAGTCATAGCCTTTGTCATAGGTGTTGTCGGGCGTGTAATCCGCGATTGTCTGGGCCGGCACCGATCCGAAATCGACGACCACATCGTATTCGCCGACGGGCCCGGGTTGCGTCGCTCCGCCCCAGATCATCCGCCGTGTCCCGTTGAGACACCAGTATTTGACCTTGTGCACCTCGAAGCCGCCAGAGACATCGGTAAGGCTCGGGCTAGCGCCGTCCCAGAAAGAGGGCTGCTCGTGATCGACCACATAGTAGCCTGCGTAGGCCCCGCCCAAATGGCCTGCTGGAACGTCGGTCGCGTCCACTCCGCCCCAGACGTCCTCGCCCTTCTCGAAACTGTCGTTGAATTCGAACTTGCCGGGATGCGGAATATCGCGGCCCGAAATATCCATAACCACATTGCCGTTGATGATTGCGAAGAGGATCACTGCAGTGTCATCGTCATAGGAAACGACATCGTTCGGGCGTAGACGTGGGTTGCGGAAATCGCCATTCACACGGACGATGATGTCGAAGGCGCCGGGGTATTTTCGCGCATCGTCCCAGACAGAAACGACAAAGCGCCCGTCGCGCCCGACTTGCACGACCTCTGGACTGGACGTGTTTTCCTTGCCGGTCACGTCCGCCACTTCATCCCCTTCGATCCAGCGGTGCTGATTGCGCACGACGGCCACGGCTACCTTGTCACCCGGACGGAAGTTCCTGCCCGCAACGAACATCCGGTCTTCGGCGACGTGCATGGAATTCATGAGTATTCCCTCTGAATCCGAGGGATAGACCATCGGGCGCGTCGGCTTGCCGAGGTTCAACTTTTGCTCCAACAAAAGCTCGCCCTTGACCGTACTCACGGTGAAGCGCAGCGATTGATTTCCAAAGTAGTCGAAAGCCTCATCGAAGTCCTGGAAGGCCACCGCGGGCTCGAATTCCATCCGCAATCCGCTTGGGCGCCGACCGATCACGCCGGAGTGGTACCATATCATAAAAGGCGCAACTCGCCCTCTCTTGTCGGCGACCACCCGCGCGGCGGTCCACTCGCGATCTTTTTCATCAAGCAACCGGATCTCAACGGGGTCACCCGCAGGCATGCCGCTCAAAGACACAGACAGGCTATCGCCGATTTCCGCACGTAGCTCGCTATCCTGCTTGTCGCTGGGATCTCCGACATGAACCTGCAACGTCGGTCTACCGTCTTGCGCTACCGTAGGCGCAGGAAACATCGCAAAGAAGCAAAGGGAGAGCGTGGCGAGCCCGACCCGCAATCCGCCTGCGACGCCAAAGTGACATGGAAAACCGGAAAAATGCCTCATGGCGTCCTCCAATAATATTTCTGCAAATGGGCTTCGGAATAACTCAGCTTTAGATTTAATCAGGATACCATATTCCCCAAATAATTGCAATCAATGGGATCCGCCGGATGCCTCGTCCAGCAGGTCAGGCCGAGACTAATTCACCTGCAAGTGAGGAGAAGTCGCATGACGAAAACCGATCATGACAAGCTGATGTCATCTGGCACCAATGCCGGCAAAGACGGGCTTCGACTGAGTTCCGGAAGAACAATATCAGACCGCATCCGAAACTAGAGACTGATTGATTTTCGCCATTCGAAAAACCCTTGGTTGGCTCCGTAACTCCGAAAGGGAGACGATGGATCCGGTGTCGAGCGGCATTTTTCGCGTTACATCGAAGGCCGACGGTCGGCAGGACATTCACGCGAATGTGATGTGTCAGCGCACAACTTTTACGTGTCGTGTTTCGTGATTTCCCGCTTATGCTGGAACTGCCGCCAGTGTCGATCCTCGGCAGTGGCGAGCAGTTTTTAATGCAAGATGTTTTCTTTTTTATTGCGTGCAGAAAATTTTACGGGAGGTATTCGATGCTTGGGCATTTGCGTATTTCGATCTCTGTTTTCGTGATCTCCGTGATCTCCGTGATCTCCGTGATCTCCGTGATCTCCGTGATGCCCGCCATTGCCGATACCGGCGACATAATCATCGGCCGGTCGGACGGAGACAACATGCGCTGGGCCGCTTACCGCTGGGACGGCGCGGGGCCGACGCCGAATTACTTTCAGCTTGGGGCAGAGCAGGGGCAGGGCTGGGGCGATCAACGCTCGGCCACCGCCATCGCAGCGGGTGACATCGACAATGACGGGCAGCAGGAGGTGGTCGTCGGGCGCGATGGCCACGGGCCGGGTGCCAACATGCGCTGGCAGGCCTATCGCGTTTTTCCCGACGGCATCGTGACGGTCGGCGGCGAACAGGGCCACGGCTGGGGCGACGACCGGGGCGTGTCGGCGCTTGCAGTTGGCGACGTGAACGGCGACGGCGCCGAGGACGTGGTGGTCGGCCGCACGGATGGCGACGGCATGCGCTGGGCGGCCTACGCCTGGGACGCGACCGAGGATTTCATTCAGATCGGCAGCGAACAGGGCACAAACTGGGGCGATGATCGGTCGGCCCAATCGATTGCCATCGGAAACTTTGACGGCACTGGCAACCTTGACGTGGTGGTCGGGCCGTGACGGGCATGGGCCGGGTGGTGGCATGCGCTGGCAAGTGTACACGCTGACCGACGGCGACTTCATGCCGCTTGGCCCAGAGCAGGGCGGCGGTTGGGGTGATGAGCGTGGTGTGTCGGCACTGGCCGCGGGCGATGTCGACGGCGACGGACTGGACGAAGTGATCGTCGGGCGCACGGCGGGCGACAACATGCGGTGGGCGGCGTTCAAGTGGGATGGCGTGACGTTCCAGTTGCTTGGGTCCAGCCAGGGCGAGGGCGGCGGAGACGACCGTGGGATCTCGGCGATCGCGACCGGCGATGTCGATGGTGACGGCCTAGCTGAGGTTGCTGTCGGTCGCACGGATGGCGACAACATGCGCTGGGCGGTTTACGAGTGGAGCGGCGGCGATTTCCAAATTCTTGGGAGTGAACAGGGTCATTCCTGGGGTTCGGACCGTTCGGTGACAGCGCTGAGCATGGGCGATATCGACGGCGACGGGCGCGACGATGTGCTGGTCGGTCGCGACGGCCACGGGCCGGGTGGCAATGCGCGCTGGTTTGCGTACCGACTGAACCTGACCGGGACGGATTTCGAACAGATCGGACCTGAACAGGGCGTTGGATGGGGCGACGATCGCGGTGTCAGTGCGGCGCTGGTGATAGTCGAGGATGTCGACACGGACGGGGACGGCCTGCTTGACCGGTGGGAGACGTCTGGCATTCCGGGCACCAATCCGCCACTGGTGACGGACCCGATGCACAAGGATCTGATTTGGGAGATTGACTGGATCAGCGCCGCGGACGCGCCATCGGCGGCACAAATCACCGCGCTCAAGACAGCGTTTGCGGCAGCGCCAGTGGATGCCGGTGGAGTGCCCAACCCCAACAACCAGCCCGGTATCACGCTATGGATCGACACCGGCGGCACCAACGGCGGCGACGACCTTGGCGGTGGCAGCCAGATCAACTCTCCGCTCAACCTGTCGGGGCTGACCGAGAATTTCTACGCGATCAAGAACAGCTCCTTCGACCAGGCCCGGCGCGCGACAGTCCGCTACATGCTGATGGCTGGATCGGCCGGCAACACGACCGGCACGTCTACCGGGGGCAACACCGAAGCCACGCTTAACGACACGACGCAGGCTTGGCTTGAGGACGAGTGGGTCACCCGCACTGTCAGCATTACCGGCGGCACCGCGAGTGGAGAGACCTGTGTTGTTTCAAGCAACACCGGGACGCGGCTGGAGGTCGGCGGCTGCAGCCCGTTGCCCAACTGGGCGCAGACCCCCGCGGCCGGCATGCCGTACACGATCGACAGCGGCGTTGCGGGCACGACGACGGCGGGAAGCACGGCGACCACACTCGTGGACGCAACGCAGGCCTGGACTGTGAATGCCTTTGCGGGCCAACAGGTGACGTTGCTAGGCGGTCCGTTCCCGCAAAACACCTGCACCATCGTCTCGAACACCGCGACGACGCTGACGATCTCGACCTGCCTCGGGCTCGAACGCTGGGCTGTCGTCCCGGATAACACATCGACCTATCAGATCCGCACGATCGGCGGGCAAGCCGAATTGCGGGGCAATGATCTGGTCGAGTTCAACCACAATGCCGCGACGATCATGCACGAGATGGGCCACAACCTCGGGCTTCGTCATGGCGGCGATATCGAAGCGAATTGCAAGCCGCCCTACGTCTCGATCATGAATTACGATCACCAAGTCGGATTTCCGGGCGGGTCGCCCGGCATTCCGCAGGTCGGCGGCGGCACGATCATCGACTTCTCGCCGCCGCTGATCGGATCGACCGGTATTCGCGGTCTCCCGGTTCTCGGTCCGGTCAATGAGCTGAGCCTCGTGGAGCCGACGATCCTCGACCCCTCGGACAACGCCAACCGCGCGGTCTTCACCGACATCAACGGCAACAAGGTGCAGGTGACGCTGAACCAGCCGTTCAACTGGGACTCCGACCCGGCGGGCGATCCGCCGAACGAGGGGCCGTTCTCGTTCAACACCGACATTCCCGACGCGACTACGGGAGCGCCGAACTGCGGCGACACCGGCACGACTCTCGGATTCCACAACGGCTACGACGACTGGTCGAACCTTATCCTCCCGATCGACGTCTCCGCGGATTCGGAGGATTCGGCCGTGAGCCCGGTGCTCGATCCCGAGCCGACGGTGGAGGAGCAGGAGCTTCCTCGGACTCGCGCTGGCCACCACCGATCTCGCGGCGTCGAAGACCGCCGAGCCCGCCGTCGCGATCGCGGGATGGGACAAGGTGACCTACACGGTCGGGCGTCCGCAACAACGGACCGAACCCGGCTGACCAGGCGGTAATGGTGGAGACGCTCCCAACCGATGCGGCCCCGGACCTGTCTGTCGCCGGGTTGCGCTCCGACAGGATCGGGGCTCGTCTGCGCGCTCGATCCGCTGAACGCCTTCGACGAGCGGACGCTGACGATCCGGGTGCTGACCAGCGCCGAGCCCGTGTTCCGGCGGCGCACTCGCCGGTTCCGAGCGTCAACGTCGCGACGGCGCCACGACGCTCGGACCGGACCCGGTCCCTGCGAACGACAGCGCCTCGGCGACGGTGGCGCTGGTGGGCGCGGTGGCGAACTGGATCCGTTTCGCGGATCGTGGACTTTTGCTGAGCGATCAGTTTGTCGAGAATATCGCCTATGTCGATCCGCGCCCGCAGGCGATCATCGCGCCGGCGGGGGTGCAGGGTGAACCGCAGCCGCGGCTGGACGGGGTCCACCTTGCGGCATACCACCTGACGCCTGCGGCCCGTGCGCCGGTCATCGACGAAACCATCACCGTCGGCAGTCGGTTTGGGCAGTTCGATGGGCGGGCAGAGGGACCGGCACGCTGGCTTCTGATCCCAACGGGAAAGTCACTGACCAAGGTGCCGGTCGACGTGGATACCGAAACGCAATCGGTGCCGCACTACACCTGTTACGACCTTGAACTCAGGGTCCCCAACGATCAGGTGAACGCCTCACTGACCTTCGGCGACCAGTTTCGCTCGAACCGCACGCACCGCGTGCGTTTGTCCAGGGGCCTGATCTGCAACCCCGCCGAAAAGAACGGCGAGCCCGTCGCGAACCCCGCCGCTCCGCATCTGGTCTGTTTCAACGCGGTCGAAGGGATCGAGCGCGAGACGCCGGTTCCGGTGTTGCTTCGCAATCAGTTCGGTGACCACCGGGCGGTGATAGAGATCGCGGAGCGGCTCTGCGTTGCAGCCACGAAGAAGCATGTAGACACGCAGGTCGGGCAGCCCGATCTGATCATCGAGCCGGCCCTGCCGGCGCCCCCGAGCCCGGCATTTCGCGGTTTCCCGGGTTTCGGACACTGCGTGCGACCGCCGCAAGGCGGGGCGTCGCGGCGGATTGTGCTTCTGGTCCGGAACATCGCGGGCGATCCGGCCGGTCCGAGTACGCTTTCGGTCGACTTCGCCAACCAGGATGCGCCGACGACCGCGCCGGTCGGCCCGCTTGCACCGGGTGCGGCCGAAGAAATTGATCTGCCGATACCGAGCGGCTGTTTCACCGGCACCGGCGCCAGCACCTGCCGGTTCCGGATGGTCGCCGATAGCGCCGGTGTGCTTGTCGAGACCAATAAATCAAACAATACCCGCGGCTCGTTTTGCGTACAGCCGACGGGCTAGTGCTCCGGCCCGTGAAAACCGGCGCATTCTAAGATCGTGTTTTTCGTGGTTTCTTCTTGGCTTCATGAACGATCGGAAGCGACAAAAGCATACTGGGTCATGGACGCGCAGGAGGTGTTTATCGTGAAGCAAAGCGGCGAAGACGCGACTGTCGCCGAGAATCGCCAGAAAGTTGGGATTCATGGATCGGCAGGGTATCACGCAACGACGTCCCGAGAGGTCGGCTGGGCGACGCACAATTGCTGGAAGATGAAGGCCACGACGGCTGGGTCGGCGATGCAGGCTGCCGTTCCGAGAATGGTAGAAATAGTTTAAAAATAGTGCCTTGATAGGTGGAGAACGTCCGACACCGATCCCGGCCCCTCGGCCGCTACAAATTGATCCGGATTGTCGGACGGTGGCTGGTAGGCCCGGAGGGACTCGAACCCCCAACCAAAGCGTTATGAGCGCTCTGCTCTAACCAATTGAGCTACAGGCCCGCCATGACGATTGCAGTATCAGACGGGGCGGGTGCGTCAAGCGGGGCGTCTTGCGGTGCGGGGTTGGTCGGATCCGCGGCCAGAACGGTCAGCAGGGCGTCCGTCATCAGCGCTTCCTCGGCGGTGATGATCTCAGACGCGTCGGTCTCAAAATTTGCAGAATACGGATCGCCGTGGCCGGGGGTCGGAAGATAGCTGTAGGGACCATCGTCGAACACGGCGTCGTATTCGGTCAGATCGTCAGCAGGCTGGCCGGTCTGCGTCGCAAAGCCGGTCAGGACGGCGATGGCGAGCGCGGCGCTCAGAGTCAGTTTCATTTCGATTTTCCTTTCGCGTCAGGCCATTAACGTCGCGCTTGCGGGATTGGTTCCCGGAAGGTGCGAAATGCGACACGAATCCGGCGCACGTTCGCGTTATCCATGGGTCGGACGACCGGGGCAAAAGGTTCACCCGGGACCGGACCCGGCAGCCAATGGACTTGGCCGCGTTCCTGGTCTATCGGGGCGCCATTGGGCAGCCGGGGGCAGGCGATGAGCAGGAACGGGATCACCTATGCGCAGGCCGGCGTCGATATCGACGCGGGCAATGCGCTGGTCGAGCGGATCAAACCGGCGGCGAAGCGCGACGACGCGACCGGGCGTGATGTCGGGGCTTGGCGGGTTCGGCGCGCTGTTCGACCTGAAGGCGGCGGGCTTTACCGACCCGGTCCTGGTGGCCGCCACCGACGGTGTCGGCACCAAGCTGCGGATCGCCATCGACACCGGCCATGTCGACAGCGTCGGCATCGATCTGGTGGCGATGTGCGTCAACGATCTGGTCTGCCAGGGCGCCGAGCCGCTGTTCTTTCTCGACTATTTCGCCACCGGCAAGCTGGATGTCGACGGCGGCGGCCAGGTGATCGAGGGCATCGCCGCGGGCTGTACCGCAGGCGGGCTGTGCGCTGATCGGCGGCGAGACGGCCGAGATGCCGGGGATGTATCGAGGCCGGCGATTTCGATCTGGCGGGGTTTGCCGTGGGCGCGATGGAGCGGGGCGCCGCCCTGCCTGCGGGCGTGGCCGAGGGCGACGTGCTGCTGGGGCTGGCCTCGAACGGCGTGCATTCCAACGGCTATTCGCTGGTGCGCAAGCTGGTCGAGCTGTCGGGGCTGGGCTGGGACGCAGCCGGCCCCGTTCGCGGAGGGCATCGCTGGGCGCGGCGCTGCTGACGCCGACGCGGCTCTATCGTCCGCCCGGCGCTGGCGGCGATCCGCGCGGGCGGCGTGCATGCGCTGGCCCATATCACCGGCGGCGGCCTGACCGAGAACCTGCCGCGCGTGCTGCCCGAGGGGCTGGGCGCCGAGATCGACCTTGACGCCTGGAGCCTGCCGCCGGTGCTTCGGCTGGCTGGCCGAGGTCGGCGGCATCGACGAGGCCGAGATGCTGAAGACCTTCAACTGCGGGCATCGGCATGGTGCTGGTCGTCGCCGCCGACCGGGCCGAGGCGCTGGCAGACGCTGCTGATGAGCGCCGGCGAGACGGTGTTCCGGATCGGTCAGGTCACGCTGGGGACGGGCGTCGACTACACCGGCGGCGCTTTTGTGACGCAAACGCGTCGCGATCCTGATTTCGGGCGGCGGCTCGAACATGGTGCGCGCTGGTCGAGAGCATGACCGGCGACCATCCGGCGCGCCCGGTGCTGGTGCTGTCGAACGATCCCGGCGGCCGGCGGGCTGGCCCGGGCCGCGGCACTTGGCGTCGCCGACGGCGTCGGTCGATCACCGGCCATTCGGCGAGCGACCGCGCGCCTTCGAGGCGCGAGCTGATCGAAGCGCTCGACGCCGCGCGGCCCGACATCCTCTGCCTTGCCGGGTTCATGCGCATCCTGACGCCGGGCTTCATCGACCAGCTGGCACGGGCGGATGCTGAACATCCACCCGTCGCTGTTGCCGAAATACCGCGGGCCTGCACACCCATGCCCGCGCGCTGGCGGCGGGCGACACCGAGCATGGCTGCACGGTGCACGAGGTGACCGCGGAGCTGGATGACGGCCCGATTCTGGGCCAGGCGCGGGTGCCGGTCCTGCCCGGCGACACGCCCGACACGCCTGGCCGCGCGGGTGCTGGCGCAGGAGCATCGGCTTTACCCCGCCGTGCTGCGCCGCTTCGCGGCCGGCGACAGGACGCCGGTCGACCTTGCCCTGAGGCTTTCCTTTTGCCGCGCCATTTGCCTAAACCCGAGGCTGCAGGGCACGGGCCGAGCAAGAACAAGAAACAGACCTGCATGATAACCATCACCACGACCGACGATCTGGCCGCGTTCTGCGACCGCGCGGCGACGCACCCCTATGTCACCGTCGACACCGAGTTCCTGCGCGAACGCACCTATTATTCGAAGCTTTGCCTGGTGCAGCTGGCGATGCCCGGCGACGACGAGCGACGACGCGGTGCTGGTCGATCCGCTGGCCGACGGGCTGTCGCTGGAGCCGCTTTACGAGCTGTTCCGCGACACCGGCGTGGTCAAGGTGTTCCACGCCGCGCGCCAGGATCTCGAGATCTTCTTTGTCGAGGGCGGCGTGATCCCCGAGCCGCTGTTCGACACCCAGGTCGCGGCGATGGTCTGCGGCTTTGGCGAGCAGGTGGGCTACGAGACGCTGGTGCGCAAGATCGCGCAAGCAGCCGCTCGACAAGACCTCGCGCTTCACCGACTGGTCGCGCCGGCCGCTGACCGATGCGCAGAAGACCTATGCGCTGGCCGATGTGACGCATCTGCGGGTGATCTACGAATTTCTCGCCGCCGAGCTGGAGAAGTCCGGCCGGCACGCAAATGGGTCGAGGAAGAGCTGGCAGATCCTGACCGACCCGGAGACCTACGTGATCGCAGCCCGACGAGGCCTGGAAGCGGGTCAAGACGCGGACCAATTCGCGGCAAGTTCCTGGCCATCGTGCGCGAACTGGCGCGGTTCCGCGAAGATCTATGCGCAGACCCGCAACGTGCCGCGCACCCGGGTCTACAAGGACGATGCGCTGCTGGAACTGGCCTCGACCAAGCCGACGACCGATGCAGGATCTGGGCCGCTCGCGGCTGTTGCTGCGCGAGGCGCGGCGCGGCGAGATCGCCGACGGCATCCTGGCGGCGGTGAAGGCCGGGCTTGACGTGCCCGCCCGAGGATTATCCCGAAGCCGGCAACCGGCCGCGACAAGCTGCAGGTCAACCCGGCGCTGGCCGATCTGCTGCGGGTGCTGCTGAAGGCCAAGGCCGAGAATGCCGGCGTCGCGCAGAAGCTGATCGCCACGGCCTCCGACCTCGATGCGATCGCCGCCGGGCGAGCGCGACGGCATGGCGCTGACGGGCTGGCGGCGCGACGTGTTCGGCGCGGATGCGCTGCGGCTGTGCGAGGGCAAGGTCGGGCTGGCGGTGCGCGGCGAAAAGGTCGACGTGATCGAGCTATAGCCGGGCGCTCTAGCGCCGGACGGCCAGCGCATTCGCGCGCCGCGCTGACGCGGATCTGGCGCACGCCTTCGAGCCTGTTGCGACGAGACGAATCGCGCACGCACGACCTCGCGCGACCGCTGGGTGCTGACCCGGGTCTGGCCGGGCGGCGGCGCGATCGCGGAACTGGTAGCTCAGCACGCCGTCCTCGGCGTTCGACCAGCACCAGCTCGCCGTCGTAATAGCCCTGCCGTCGGCGGCAGGCCGGTGGCGCGGATGATCGCGCCGCCCGGAGCCTGTTCGACGCGAAGTTCGGTGATCTGCGATCGACCAGGTGTCAACTGTAGCGTCGCCGGTTCCGGGCAGCCACGGCGATCAGTGGCCGACGCGCTTCGCTGCGGCCGAACCAGTTGAACGGGTTGAGCCGGCGAGTCCGCGACCCGCGCACAGCCGACAACGGTAGCCAGCACCACCAGCGTGATGAGTAACTTGCCTGTCATGCCGTCCCTCGCGATCTCGTTGCCATCTGGGTAGCCGAAACCGCGGCCTTGAAAAGCCAAAGCATCTGGACGCCTCTGGACCTTCAGCTGCCCGCGCCCTTAGGTCGGATGCCAAGGACAAGGAGCACGCGCATGGCCACCGCCGCATTCGAAGAGATCGCCGAGACCTTCGAGTTCCTCGACGACTGGGAAGACCGCTATCGCCATGTCATCGAACTGGGCAAGGCGATGCCGCCGCTGGACGACGCGTTCCGGGTGCCCGCGACCAAGGTGCGATGGCTGCGCCAGCCAGGTCTGGCTGGTGCCGCGCATCGAAGGGCAGGGCCGGTCGGCGCGTGTTCGATTTCGGCGGCGACAGCGATGCGATGATCGTGCGCGGGCTGATCGCGATCCTGCACGCGCTTTACGCCGGGCTGACGGTGGACGAGGTGCTGCGGGTCGACGCGGGCGCCGAACTGGCGCGGCTGGGGCTGAACGAGCATCTGTCGGCGCAGCGCTCGAACGGGTTGCGCGCGATGGTCGAGCGGATTCGCGAGCGTCGCAGGCCGAGGCCGCGCGGCCTAGCCTTCGGCCCAGTTCGCCCAGTCGCTGGTTTCCAGATCGCCGTAGCCGGTGAAGCGCCGCTCAAAGGCCAGCCCAAGCCGTGCGGCGCAGTCGCGGGCCTTGGCGTCCAGCGCCGGATCGTCGGTCTGCGCCTGATAGACCAGCTTTTCGTAATTGCCGAAATACATGTCGCGCAGCTCGGGATGCCGGTCGAGCCCCAGCGGTTTCCAGACGAAGGCGTCGAACTGGCGGACCAGGAAATCGGTCAGGTAGAAGGCGGTGAATTCATCCTCGGCATCGTCGGCGAAAACCTCATTGCCTTCAAAAAACGAATAGCAATGCGGGCCTGCGACCATTTCGACGCCCAGCTCGTCGCACATATCTGAACAACTGCCCGCCGGTGCCGCAATCGGCATAGACCACGAAGATGCTCGTCGTAATCGGCCGCGGTGCTTCGTCGACCGCCGCGTCGACCGCGTCGGGGATCCGGTCGGGGTGGTTGTGCAGGATCGCGGGCAGGCAGGTCAGGTCCATGTGGTCCCAGCCATTGGCCTCGATCAGCGCCAGGATCTCGCGCGCCAGCGCGCCGCAGGCCAGCAGCAGAACGCGGCCCTTCGGCGCTTCTGGCGCCAGCCCCTCCCGGGTCAGGGTCGCGTCGTCGGGGGCATTCATTTCAGCCGGACGGCGGTGCCATAGACCAGCACCTCGCTGGCGCCCTGCTGATCGTCGAGGTCTGCATCCGCATCGCCACGATCGCGTCCGCGCCCAAGCTTGCGCGCCTCGTCCGATCATCCGGTCGATCGCCTGTTCGCGCGATCCGGCCAGCAGGCTGGCGTATTCCTTGACCTCGCCGCCCACGAGGTTGCGCAGACGCCGCGACGATGTCGGTGCCCAGAGTGCTTGGCCCGCACGGTCGAGCCGCGCACCAGCCCGAGGACTTCGGCGATCTCGCGCCCGGCAACGGCTTCGGTGGTCACGATCAGCATGTCACTTCTCGATCTCGTCGTAATGGTCATCCTCGGCGTTGCCGACCCGGTCGGCGATCGACGCGCCAGACGACATAGGCCGACCAGCGCGGCGGGAATGAAGGCCAGACCAGCCGCGCCGGCACCTGAAACGCGGCCAGCGACCAGCGTCGCCGAGCCAGACGGTCACCCCGGCGGCGATGATCACCAGGACCAGGATCAGAACAAGCTTGTCGAGCGGCATGGCGCGGCACCTCCTGACTGAATATGTGCGTCCGCGCGGGCGATGTTAAGGCCGATCCGGAAAATCGCCGCGCGCCGGATGCATGGCACCGCGCGACGCCCTGTCGAGGAACGGCTAGGCGCGGCGGCCATCTGGTTGTGCTTGCGCGCCATCCACGTCTTTGGCGGTCTCGACGGCGACGGCGGCGTCGCGGCAATAGGCGTCGGCACCGATCGCCTTGCCGAATTCCTCGTTCAGCGGCGCGCCGCCGACCAGCACGATATAGTCGTCGCGGATGCCCTTTTCGATCAGCGTGTCGATCACCACCTTCATGTAGGGCATCGTGGTGGTCAGCAGGGCGGACATGCCAAGGATGTCGGCGTCTTCGCGCTCCAGCGCCTCGAGGTACTTCTCGACCGGGTTGTTGATGCCCAGATCGACCACTTCGAAGCCGGCGCCTTCCATCATCATGCCGACAAGGTTCTTGCCGATGTCGTGGATGTCGCCCTTGACGGTGCCGATCACCATCTTGCCGACGCGCGGCGCACCGGTTTCGGCCAGCAGCGGCTTGAGGATGGCCATGCCGCCCTTCATCGCGTTGGCGGCCAGCAGCACCTCGGGCACGAACAGGATGCCGTCGCGGAAGTCGTTGCCGACGATGGTCATGCCGCCGACCAAGCGCCTTGGTCAGAACGTCGTAGGGCGCCCAGCCGCGGTCCAGCAGGATGTTGACGCCTTCTTCGATCTCTTCCTTCAGACCGTCGTAAAGGTCGTCGAACATCTGCAGCACAAGTTCGTCGTCGTCGAGTTCGGCGAGGATGATGTCGTCTTCTTCGTCAGCCATCAGGACACTCCCGAGGCGGCGCCGTGTCGCGCGTATGGTACTGCGCTTATGTGCCGTTTGCGCCGCACAGCACTTGACCGGTTGCGACATTGCCGCGATCCGCAACCGACCATGCGGCCGGAATGACACGCGTCGGCGATGCGGTGTCACTTGCGGTATGTTCTTATTTTGTTCTAGTCTTGCGGCCATGATGCCGCCGACATGCGATCGCCATCCCGACAAGATCGCCGCCGCGGGCCGCGGCGCGGCGGGCAATCCGGACGAGCCGGTTCGAGCGCTATGTCGCGCGAGGCGGTCGATGACGGCTGGGAGCATCGACGAGGACCTGCCGCCGCTGCGCACCGAGGTCGCGATCGAGCGGCCGCGCAAGGTGATCACCCGCAACACCTCGCCCGATATCTGCGTTCGACCGGTCGATCAATCCCTATCGCGGCTGCGAGCATGGCTGCATCTACTGTTTTGCGCGGCCCAGCCACGCCTATCTCGGCCTGTCGCCGGGGCTCGATTTCGAGACCCGGCTGGTCGCGCGGCCCGAGGCGCCGGAGGTGCTGGCGCGCGAACTGCGGCGCAAGCGCTATCGGCCCGCGCACGATCGCCATCGGCACCAACACCGATCCCTACCAGCCGATCGAACGCGAGCATCGGGATCATGCGCGGCGTGCTGGAGGTGCTTGCAGGCGCATCGACCATCCGGTGGCGATCGTCACCAAGGGCACGCTGATCGAGCGCGACATCGATATCCTGGGCGAGATGGCCGCGCAGGGGCTGGCGCGGGTCGGGATCTCGGTGACCACGCTCGACGCCGGATCTGTCGCGCCGGATGGAACCGCGCGTGCCCGCGCCCGCGCGGCGGCTTGCGCACCATCGAGCGGCTGGCCGAGGCGGGCATGCCCGGTGCGGGTCATGGTCTCGCCGGTGGTGCCGGGGCTGACCGATCACGAGCTCGAGGCGATCCTGAAGGCGGCGCGCGACGCCGGGCGCGGTGGCGGCAAGCTGGATCATGCTGCGCCTGCCGCGCGAGGTGCCGCGCTGTTCCGCGACTGGCTGGCAGAGCATTACCCGGACCGCGCCGCCCGGGTCATGGCCCGGGTGCGCGACGGTGCATGGCGGCAAGGACTATGACGCCGAGTGGGGCAAGCGGATGACGGGCGAGGGCGTTTACGCCGAGCTGATCGCGCGGCGCTTCAAGGTCGCCGTGCAAGCGGCTGGGACTGGCGCACGAAACTGCCAGCCCTTGCGCACCGATCTGTTCCGGGTGCCGCCGCGGCCGGCGACCAGCTGTCGCTGTTCTAGAGCGTTTCGGGGTCTGATCGAATTCCTGACTTCGTAAAACCTGAAAGGCGCTAGCCGCGCCGGCGGCGGCGTCCGCGTTCCGGGCGGGCCGGAGCATCGTCTTCGGTGCCGTCGACCGCCGACGAAAAGCCGCCCAGGGCCTGCGGTGATCTGGTCCAGCGTCGGGCGCGGGCCGCGCGGGCGGGTTTCCAGCGCCTCGCGCATTTTCGCCAGATGCTCGGGCATGGTGCCGCAGCAGCCGCCGATGATCGTCGCGCCGCAGTCGCGCGCCAGCACGGCGTAGTCGGCCATCAGCTCCGGCGTGCCGTCATAGTGGATGTGGCCGTCGACGTATTTCGGGATGCCGGCATTGCCCTTGGCGATGATCGGCCGTTCCGTGCCCTGCCGCGACGAAGCCCAGGACGGTGCGCAGCAGGTCCGACGCGCCGACGCCGCAATTGGCGCCGAAGGCCAGCGGCTTGTGCGCCAGCTTCTCGACCAGCGTCGACCATCGTCGGCCGAGGTCAGGCCCATCATCGTGCGGCCCGCGGTGTCGAAGCTCATCGTGCCGCACCAGGGCATGTCGGCCAGCGCGGCGGCCTCGGCGGCGGCGCGGTATTCCTCGGCGGCGCAGATCGTCTCGACCCAGAGCACGTCGGCGCCGCCGGCCTTCAGCCCCTCGGCCTGTTCGTGGAACATCTCGACCGCGCGCTCGTGGGTCAGCGTGCCCATCGGTGCCATGATCTCGCCGGTCGGGCCCATCGAGCCCGCGACGATCACCGTGCGCCCGGCGGCGTCGGCCACCTCGCGGCCCAGTTCGGCGGCGAGCGCGGTTCAGCTCGCGCACCCGCGCCTTGCGCGCTCGTGCAGTTTCAGGCGCGACGCGTTGCCGCCGAAGGTGTTGGTCAGGAACAGGTCGCTGCCCGCATCGACCGCGCCCCTGTAGAGCGCGCGGATCTTGTCGGGCTCGTCGTCGTTCCACATCTCGGGCGCGTCGCCCGACATCAGCCCCATGTTGAACAGGTTGGTGCCGGTGGCGCCGTCGGCGAGGATCCAGTCGCGCGACGCCAGCATCTCGGCAAGGGCGTTGGTCATTAAGGGGGTATCCAATGGCAATGGCGGCCGCGCGCGGATGCGCAGCCTGTCGCGGCTCGTCTGCCATGATCGGGCGCGGGACGCAAATTCATAAAGCTCATAAAGATCATGAGTCGGGTCCGGGCGCGGGCGCGCGCGGCCCCGGTCGGGTGATCCGGTCGAGAAGGTCGAGACCGCCCAGCGCCAGGGCAGGGCGGGTCGGTGCCGCGACGTAGAGTGGTTCCCACCGCGGGGCGAAGGCGGATTTGAACCGGCGCAGCCCGGTGGCGCCGCTGTAGGCGTCCAGCCGGTGCGCGAGGGTAAGCGGCAGCCAGCGCGGTGCCGGGCGGGGCACCGCCGCCAGCGACAGGCGCGGGACGCCCAGACGGTGCGCAGCGGCAATCGCGGTGTCGATCAGCAGGTGCATGGCGCCGGGCGGGGTGTGCGCGGTCTGGCACATCTGGTCAAGTGTCCATTCGGTGCGGGCCACGTGGAAGGTGGCAAAGGCAACCAGGCGGCGCTGACCGTCATAGGCAAGAAATACGCGTTGGCCGTGCAGCAGGCCGGGATCGAAGCGGCCAAGGGAAAAGCCGCGCGCCCCGCTGCCGCGCTGCCGCGCCCAGGCGTCGGCGATGCGGGTCATCTCCTTAAGAGGCAGGAACGCGCCTGCCTCGGCGACGTACAGGTCCGCCGCGCGCGCCTTGCGCAGCAGACGCCGCAACTGGCGACATTCGGGGCGCGCCACGTCATGGGTGCCAGGCGCGATCCAGGCTTCGTGCGAGACGGTCGCCACGCGCCAACCGGCGCGCCGTGCCGCCACCGCGCTGCGTGCGGCGCATTTGTAGAGCACCGGCGACAGACCGCGCGCCCGTGCTGCGACCTTGGCCATCCGCAACAGCCGCTCCGGCGGGCAGGTGCTATTCAGCGCGTCGCCCAGCACGATCAAGCTTTGCCCGCTGGCCGCCGCCAGCGCTGCGGTGCCGGCATCGTCGCCAAGCAGGCTCAATTCGCCCTGGCGCAGCAGCTGCGCCTCGGCCCGCGGCGCGCGGTACAGCAGCGCGTCGAGATCGGGAACGGACCCTGCCACCTGCGCCGGACCGAGCAGCCTGGGCGCGCGCGCGAACTCTGCCGCCCCGGACGCCCTGCCGCCCGCCAGCAGCAACACCAACGCCAGCGCCCCCGGAAGGCCGTAGTACACCAGCCGGTAGCCCGCGACAGCCGCCAGCAGGCCGGCCTCCGGTACCATCGGCAGGCAGGCCAGGCAAACAACCTCGAACGGGCCGACACCGCCCGGCGTGGCGCCGATCATCCCGGCCCCCAGCGCCAGCAGGAACACCGCGTAGAACAACGCAACCGGCGGCATCTGCCCGGCGGGCAGCAGTACGTAGAGCGCCAGCGCCGCGGCGGCGGTGTCGAGCGCGACAAGCCCGACAATCGCTCCCTGCGCCCGCACCGGCGGCAACCGCAGCCGCAGCCAGTGCCGCGGCCGCCAAAGCGAGACCGCAACGAAGACCAGGGCGGCCAGCAGCACGACCCCTGCCACCGCACGCGGCACCGGGGTCGGCGCGATCAGCGTCATCGCCGCGCCGACCACCGCCAGCCCGGCCATGAACGACACGGTCACGGTCACGGTGAGCCGTGCCGATTGCCAAAGGCTGAGGTCCGGCAGCATGCGCCAACGCGCCAGCGTGCCGGTTAGCAGGCCGAAGCCCGCTGTCTGCGCCGTGGCGATGGCGGCGATGCCCGAACGCCGCGCCGCCGGCCCGGACACGCCGGTGCCGAGCGTGCGGTGGATCACCGCATCATACCGTCCGACGGCCCAGAAGCTGATCAGGGTGGCCAGCAGGGCGCAGGCCCAGGCTAGCGGTGGAATGGCGCGGGCGGCACCGAGGATGCCGCCAAGATCAAGCCCGCTGGCGCGGTCGCGCAGCAGCCAGACCACCAGCCCCAACAGCAGTAAAGGCACCGCCTGGCGCGCAATCAGGCGGCGCAGGACGGTGCGCGGCTGCGGGGCGGTCGTGGCGGCGGCAAAGTCGGGCATCGGCAACACCGGAAATCAGGGACAATCGCCCAAGCGTTAGTGGATGCCGCCTACGGTGCTGTTAACAAATAAAATTGTGCGGAAATGAAAAAGCGCGCCGGATCAACCGCCGCGCCCCAGGATCGCATGCCCGGATGAGGTCGATCAGACCTCTTTCATCAATTGCGCCTTGGCCTCGGTCATCAGCGATACCATCTTGCCGCGGATCGTGGCTTCGTCGGCCAGGTCGCCCAGATCGCCGGAAACCTTGCGATAGACGTCCTCGTCGCCGGCTTCCTCGAAATCGGACTTGATGACTTCCCGGGCATAGGCGGCGGCGTCTTCGCCGGATTTGCCCATCAGTTCCGCCGCCCAGAGCCCCAGCAGCTTGTTGCGCCGCGCCTCGGCCTTGAACTGCATCTCGGCATCATGGGCGTACTTGTTCTCGAACGCGTTTTCGCGGTCGTCGAAGGTGGTCATGGGGCGGTCCTTCCGACGTGATATTCGTTCGGTGCAGATATGCCCATCCCGACACGGTTCCGCAACCCTGCGTGTTCTTGCGGGTGAGGCACCTTTGGCCTATAGCAGCGGCCAAGTCCGCCAAGGAACACCCCCTGACGGCAATTGACCCGATCGGAGACGCGCATGGCACGTCGCAAGAAGATCTACGAAGGCAAGGCGAAGATCCTTTACGAAGGGCCCGAGCCGGGCACCTTCGTGCAGTATTTCAAGGACGACGCCACCGCTTTCAACGCCGAGAAGAAGGACGTGATCGACGGCAAGGGCGTGCTGAACAACCGGCTGTCGCGAGTATCTTCATGACCGGGCTGAACGGCATCGGCGTGCCGACGCATTTCATCAAGCGGCTCAACATGCGCGAGCAGCTGATCCGCCAGGTCGAGATCATTCCGCTCGAAGTGGTGGTGCGCAACGTCGCCGCCGGGTCGATGACGCAAGCGCCTTGGCATCGCGGAGGGCACCGCCGCTGCCGCGCCCGATCATCGAGTTCTACTACAAGGACGACGCGCTGGGCGATCCGCTGGTCACCGAGGAACACATCATCGCCTTCGGCTGGGCCGGTCAGCAGGACCTCGACGACATCGTGGCGCTGGCGCTGCGGGTCAACGATTTCCTGTCGGGCGTGATGCTGGCGGTCGGCATCAAGCTGGTGGATTTCAAGATCGAGATCGGCCGGATCTGGGAGAACGACTTTCAGCGCCTGATCGTGGCCGACGAGATCAGCCCGGATTCGCTGCCGGCTGTGGGATATCGAAAGCGGGCGGAAGCTGGACAAGGACGTGTTCCGCCGCGACCTTGGCGACCTGGCCGATGCCTACAAGGAAGTGGCGCGGCGGTTGGGTGTGCTGCCGACGAACGTGACCCACACGACGAAGCCGCATCTGATCAACTAGATTTTGGGGATTCGGCAGGCTTCGGGCGGCGGCCATTGCCTGCCGCCCAAGGCGTTCAGGTCAGCGCGTCCAGCACCCGCGCCCAGCTGCGGATGCCCTTGTGGAAGCTCTCCATGTCGTATTTCTCGTTCGGGGAATGGATCTGGTCGTCATCGCGGCCAAAGCCGATCAGCATGGAATCCGTGTCGAGGATCGTCTTGAAATAGCCCGCGATCGGGATCGAGCCGCCCGAGCCGACGAAGGCGGCGGGGTTTGGCCATTCGTCGCTGAGTGCCTGGCGCGCCTTTTCGAACGCCGGATCGTCGGTGGACATGACCGAGGCCGGCGCCCCGGCCTCGCCGCCGAAGCTGACCGTGCAGTCGGGGGGCAGGGCGTCGGTCACCTGCTTGCGGAACGCCTTGCGGATCGCGTCAGGGTCCTGTTGGCCGACCAGGCGAAAGCTGATCTTGGCCGAGGCCTTGCTGGGCAGCACGGTCTTGAAGCCCGCGCCGGTGTAGCCGCCGATGATGCCGTTGACCTCGCAGGTCGGGCGCGACCAGATCATCTCCAGCCCGGTGCGGCCCTTTTCGCCCGCCGGTTCCGACAGGCCGACATCGGCAAGAAAGCCCTGCTCGTCGAAGCCAAGCGCCTCCCATTGCGCGCGCAGGTCGTCGGATATCTCGGGTACGCCGTCATAGAAGTCCGGAACGGTGACGCGCCCGGTCTCGTCATGCAGCGCCGCCAGGATCCGGGCCAGCACCCGGATCGGGTTCATCGCCATGCCGCCATACATGCCCGAATGCAGATCCTTGTCGGGGCCGGTGATCGTCAGCTCCTCTTCCAGCATGCCGCGCAGCATGGTGGTGATGGCGGGGGTGTTGGCATCGAACATGCCGGTGTCGCAGATCAGCGCGAGGTCGGCGCGTCAGCTCGTCGGCGTTTTCCTCCAGGAACGGGATCAGCGAGGGCGAGCCGGATTCCTCTTCGCCCTCGAAAAAGAAGGTGATGCGCCCCGGCAGGCTGCCATGCACGGCTTTCCAGGCGCGGCACGCCTCGACGAAGGTCATCAGCTGGCCCTTGTCGTCCGCCGCGCCGCGGCCGCGGATGACCCGGCCCTTGGGTGTATCCTCGACCTGCGGATCGAAAGGTTCGCGATCCCAAAGATCAAGCGGATCAACAGGTTGCACGTCATAGTGCCCGTAGAACATCAGGTGCGGCCCGGGTCCGCCCGCGTGGCCCACCACCATGGGATGGCCGGGGGTCGGGCGGATGTCGGCCTCGATCCCCAACGACCGCAGATCGAGCACCAGCCATTCGGCGGCGCGCTTGCAGTCGTCGCGGAATGCCGGGTCGGTCGAGATCGACGGGATCCGCAGCAGGTCCAACAGGCGTTCGGTTGCGGCGGGCAGGTCGGCGTCGATGCGGGCGAGGACGGCGTCAAGGCTCATGGTGCGGAAATCCCTCGGTTTGCGTTCGCCGCGCACGGTAGCAGGGGATGGGCCCGTGTCCAGCGGGTGACTGGCGAAACGGCCCGTTGCGCGCTAGGATGAAGCGTTGAGCGGCGAAGGAGAGTGCCGATGCGGGTTGCGATAGTTGTCTTGGTTTTTGCAGGGATGCTGAGCGGCGCGGCGCTGGCCGCACCGGTTTCGGAGACCGAGGCGCGCAAGTTGCTTTTTCCGGTGCTTGGCGCCGATCTTGTCGTGAGACCCGACAGTGGCCTCGATGCGACGCAACTGGCCATCGTCGAGGCGATCCTGAAACAGATGCGGTCCGAGGCAGCGGCGAATTACTACGGCGCGGTCGCGGTTTCGCCCGCGTTCTTCGACCTGATGACACAGGATCCGGGGCAGGCGGCGCTGTCGGGCCTGTTGCAGATCTCCGAGAGGTTCCACGGCGTCCAGTCCGCGGGCGAGGCCGCGATGGCCGCCTGCGACAAGGCGCGCCGGTCCGGCCAGGCGCGCTGCACGGTCGCCGCACTGGTGCTGCCGAAGAAATGGACGTCGCAGCCGTTGCAGATGTCGGTGGGCGCGACCGAGGCGTTTCGCGATTATCGCAAGGGCGACGGGCCCAAGGCTTTTGCGATCTCGCCCTCGACCACGGCCTTCGCGGCGGCGCGCGGCACGACGGCGGCGGCAGTGGCGCTTGACCGTTGCAACGCGGCGGCGACGCCGATGGGAGCCGCCGATTGTGAAATTGTCATTGAAGATTGATTTAAGTCATGGCGACAAAATGTACCAATGTTTGAATATGTGATTGGCAGGCGCGGCAATTCGCGCGAAAAGTAATGACTATGCTACCACGGGGGCGGATGGTTTGGATTATGTCAGCAAGCTCGACGCGGCGCTTCAGCGTCTTCATGACGAGGGCCGCTACCGGACCTTCATCGATATCGAGCGCCAGCAGGGGCGCGTTTCCCCATGCCACCTGGCGCCGCCCCGATGGGCAGCGAACGCCCGGTAACGGTCTGGTGCGGCAACGATTACCTCGGCATGGGCCAGCATCCGGTGGTGCTGGCCGCGATGCACGAGGCGCTGGACGCGACCGGCGCCGGGTCGGGCGGCACCCGCAACATCTCGGGCACGACGGTCTATCACAAGCGGCTGGAGGCCGAACTGGCCGACCTGCACGGCAAGGAAGCGGCGCTGCTGTTCACCTCGGCCTACATCGCCAACGACGCCACGCTGTCGACGCTGCCCAAGCTGTTTCCCGGCCTGATCATCTATTCCGACGCGCTGAACCACGCCTCGATGATCGAGGGCATCCGCCGCAACGGCGGGCCAAAGCGGATCTTCCGGCACAACGATCTCGACGCATCTGCGCGCAACTGCTCGAGGCCGACGATCCGCGCAAGCGCCCAAGCTGATCGCCTTCGAATCGATCTACTCGATGGACGGCGATTTCGGCCCGATCGAGGCGATCTGCGACCTGGCCGACGAATTCGGCGCGCTGACCTATATCGACGAGGTGCACGCGGTCGGCATGTACGGCCCGCGCGGCGGCGGCGTTGCCGAGCGCGACGGGCTGATGGACCGGATCGACATCATCAACGGCACGCTGGCCAAGGCCTACGGCGTGATGGGCGGCTATATCGCCGCGACCGCCAAGATGTGCGACGCAATCCGGTCCTATGCGCCGGGCTTCATCTTCACCACCTCGCTGCCGCCCGCGGTCGCGGCAGGAGCGGCGGCGTCGCGTCCGGCATCTGAAGACCGACCAGGCCCGGCGCGAGACCGCACCAGACCCAGGCCAAGATACTGAAAACCCGTCTGAAGGCCCTGGTCTGCCGATCATCGACCATGGGTCGCATATCGTGCCGGTCATCGTCGGCGATCCCAAGCACACCAAGCAGCTCAGCGACATGCTGCTGGACGACTACGGCATCTACGTCCAGCCGATCAACTATCCCACCGTGCCGCGCGGCACCGAACGGCTGCGGTTCACGCCCTCGCCGGTACACGGTCCGCGATGAAATGGACGCATTGGTGCGCGCGCTTGACGGGCTTGTGGTCACACTGTGCGCTAAATCGCGCAGAATTGGCCGGCTGATCTTTCTGCGGTCGCATCGATCACATTCCTGTGCTAACTTTTTGGTAACAAAGTCGGCGGCAGACGAATCGTCGACGGTTGAGGATGGGCCAAATATGGGACAGGTTGCATGATCGGGCGGCGTTCCGGACCTATTGTCGAGCAGCCGGAGGAGCCGAAGGGTTTCGACGACTATGACCTGCGGCTTGGCGACATCATGCGCGGCGAACGGGCGACGCTGGGCAAGTCACTGCTGGACGTTCAGCGCGAGCTTAAAATCAAGGCAACCTACATCGCTGCGATCGAGAATTCCGACCCATCCGTGTTCGAAACGCCGGGCTTTATCGCCGGCTACGTCCGGTCCTATGCCCGCTACCTAGGTCTCGATCCCGAATGGGCCTATGGCGCGTTCTGCCGCGAAGGCAATTTCACCGTGGCGCATGGCATGTCGGCGGCGGCCTCTGGTGCCAAGTCGGCCAAGCCCGAACGGCGCAACTCCGGCACCCAAAAGAACCTATTCGAGGCCCCGACCACGCCGTTCGTCCCCAATGCCGAAAGCCTGTTCTCGCGGATCGAGCCGGGGGCGCTTGGATCGATCGCCGTGCTTCTGGCGCTGATCGGGTTCATCGGCTTCGGCGGCTGGTCGATCCTGCAGGAAGTGCAGCGCGTTCAGTTCACACCGGTCGACCAGACCCCGGGCGTGGCCAGCAACGTTGGCAACTTGATCGGCGGCGAGACGCTCTCCGTTTCCGATGGCAGCGACGTCGCCCTGACCGCGCCGACCCCGGATGCGCTGGATCGCCTTTACCGTCCGCAGGCGCTGGACGTGCCGGTGCTGACCTCGCGCGATGGCCCCATCGCGGCGATCGCGCCCGGCCAGATCGGCACCATGCCCGAAATTGCTCCCGGCGCACCGATGCCTGGCGAAGCCGTGGCCGCGGTTGCCGATCCGGTGGCCCCGGCAAGTCCGGCCGACGCGGCGCCGGTGCAGGTCGTCTCCGAAGGCGCGGCAGAGGTCGTGATGTTCGCTGTGCGCCCGGCCTGGGTGCGGGTCAAGGGCGCCGACGGCACGGTGCTGTTCGAAAAGATTCTCGACGCGGGCGAGCAATACGCCCTGCCCAAGACTGAGGAACCGCCGACCCTGCGCACCGGCAATGCCGGGTCTGTCTACTTCGCGGTCAACGGCGAAACCTACGGGCCGTCAGGCGATGGCCCGTCGATCATCAAGGACGTGTCGCTGGCCGCCGTCGATCTGCGCGCGAAATACTCCGTTGCCGACCCGGCCCGCGACCGCGATCTCGCCAAGGTCGTCGCCAGCCTCGGGGCCGTGACCCCCGCGCAATAGGGCGGGCGTTGCCAGCAGCCTCGCGCCGGCCTATCTAAGACACCGCAACCGCAGCTATTTCAGGGCAGGGGCCGCATGGCGCTGAACCACATTCGTCCGTGGCGCAACATCCATCGTCGCATATCGCGCCAGATCATGGTGGGGTCGGTTCCCGTCGGCGGCGACGCGCCGATCACGGTGCAGACGATGACCAACACCGACACCTCGGATGTGGCCGCGACGGTGGCCCAGGTTCGGGCCTGCGCCGAGGCCGGGGCCGACATCGTGCGGGTCTCGACGCCGGATGCAGCCGGCACCGCGCGCGCTGAAGGACATCGTGCGCGAAAGCCCGGTGCCGATCGTCGCCGACATCCATTTCCACTACAAACGCGCCATCGAGGCGGCCGAAGCCGGGCGCGGCCTGCCTGCGCATCAACCCCGGCAACATCGGCGAGGCATCGCGGGTGCGCGAGGTGATCGCGGCGGCCAAGGATCACGGCTGCTCGATCCGCATTGGCGTCAACGCCGGATCGCTGGAGCGCCACCTGCTGGAAAAATACGGCGAGCCCTGCCCGGATGCGATGGTCGAAAGCGGCCTCGACCATATCCGCATCTTGCAGGACAACGACTTTTCCGAATTCAAGATCAGTTGCAAGGCCTCTGACGTGTTCCTCGCCGCCGCCGCCTATCAGCAACTGGCCGAGGCGACGGATGCGCCGATTCATCTCGGGATTACCGAGGCAGGCAGCCTGAACGCGGGCACCGTCAAGTCCGCGATCGGCCTCGGCAACCTCTTGTGGTCCGGCATCGGCGACACGATCCGGGTGTCGCTTTCCGCCGATCCGGTGGAAGAGGTTCGCGTCGGCTATGAAATTCTGAAATCGTTGGGTCTGCGGCACCGCGGCGTCAACATCATCTCGTGCCCCAGTCTGCGCGCGCCAGGGGTTCGACGTGATCTCGCACGGTGGAAATTCTGGAAGATCGGCTCGCGCACATCAAGACGCCGATGAGCCTGTCGATCATCGGCTGCGTCGTCAACGGCCCGGGCGAGGCGCTGATGACCGATGTCGGCTTCACCGGCGGCGGGGCCGGGTCCGGCATGGTCTACCTGGCGGGCAAGCAAAGCCACAAACTGGGCAACGAGGCGATGATCGATCACATCGTCGAACAGGTGGAAAAGAAAGCCGCCGAACTGGACGCCGCCGATGCCGCGACCCAGGGCCACGCCGCCGAATAGTCCTGCTTCTTGTCTTTGAAAATACGCAAATCCGACGGCGGCCAAAAGCGGCATCGCGGGCACTGCGTCCCGCCGTAAGCCAAGCCCGCCAAACCGAAAAATGGCGTGCGGGCGCAGCCCGCTCCTTTGGATCAGACCCGGGTGGCAGGGCTCATTCGCCGCGGATCTTCGCCACCAGCTGCTGCATGCCCTCAAGCGGCACGTAGCCGCGCAGCATCTGGTCCTCGAAGACGAAACTGGGCGTACCGTTGATGTTCAGCTGTTGCGCCAAGGCGCGGTTCTCATCGATGATCGCCTTTGTGGCGTCGCTGTCCATCTCGGCGAACACCGCCTCGGTGTCGTAGCCCTGCGCTTCGCTCAGATCCGACAGGCCCTGTTCGGAGACGTCGCCGCGCATCGTCATCAGCGTGTCGTGCATTTCCTTGTAGGCCGCGTCGCCCTCGACTGCCTTGACCGCGATGGCAAAGCGCGAAGCCAGCAGCGATTGCTCGCCCAGGATCGGGAATTCCTTGACCACCAGACGGATGTTGCCGTCGCGCGCCAGAAGCTCGGTCACTTCCGGGAATGCCTTGCGGCAATAACCGCAGCGGTAGTCGAGGAACTCGACGATGGTGACGTCGCCGTCGGGATTGCCACCGACCCAGGAATGGTCGTCGCCGAAGATGGCGTCGGCATTGGAAGCGATCAGGCCGACATCGCCCGCCGCGGCCTCGGCGGCCTGGCGTTCCTCCAGCACGTTGATCGCCTCCAGCAGCACTTCCGGGTTCGCCATCAGGTAGGCGCGGATTTCGGCGCGAAAGGCGGTGCGCTCGTCCTCGCTCATCGCGCCCATGTCAAAGGCGGCAAGCGGCGTGGCCAGAACGGCCGCAAGGCCAAGGGCTGCACTGAAGGTTCTGAACATCTGTCTTATCCTGTCTGACGTTATCCGGCGCGTTCGGCCGCGTTTAACACATCCTGGGCACGGTTCCAGCCCGCACTTCCGCGCGGCAGCTGGTCGACGGCGCGCTTGGCATGGATGCCCGCCGTCTCCAGGTTGCCCATCAGGGCATAGCGTTCTGCTGTGGCCAGCGAGGCCATGCCGGGATTGCCGGTCTTGGCATAGGCGACGGCAAGGTCGCGCATCATGCGCGGGTCGGTGCCGTCGCGGCTGCGCGCCTTTTCCAGCGCCGCCAGGGCACGGGCGTTGGCGTCGGCGGTGCCCAGGGCCAGCAGCGCCCGGCCATAGCCCGCAAGGATCAGCCCGTTGCCGGGATCGCGGTTGACGGCGGCGCCGTAGGCATTGACGGCGGCGGCGAAATTGCCCGATTCCAGCAGGATCTGGCCTTTCAGTTCCTGGTAGTACGGATCGTTCGGCCGCGCCGCCACCAGTTGCGAGATCGCCGCCACTGCCTCGGCCCGGCGCGGGATGCGGTGCAGGGCGATGGCGCGGGTCATCAGGGCGATGTCGGAGGTGTCCGACTTCGGCAGATTGCGCAGGGTGCGGCCCGGGTTACCGGTGAAGGCGCCAAGCTTGGCACGGGCCCGGGCGAACCAGTAGTTCGCTTCCGCGTTCGGCGCCGCCTTGCCGCCATAGGCCGCGGCATAGCCCGCCACCGCCCGCATCCGGTCGCGGGTCAGCGGATGGCTGCGCACGTAGGGGTCCTGCCGCCCGACCGACAGCAGTTCCTGGCCGCGAAAGTAGTCCAGCACGTCGGACATCGCCGCCGGGTCGATACTGCGTGACGAGAGATACCGCAACGCGGACTGGTCCGCCGAGGCCTCCTCGGCCCTGGTGTGGCCAAGAAACACGCGACGGGCCGAACTGGCGGATCCCAGCGCGACGCCCGCTGCGGCCTCGGCATTGTTGGAAAGCGCCCCGACCGCCAGCGCCATCGCCAGCCCGAACTTGGCGGCGTTAGAAGCCGAGCGTAGGTTGGCAAGCCGGCGCGAGATATGGCCGTTGGCAATATGCGCGACCTCGTGGGCGATCACCGCCTGCAATTCTTCGGCGGTCTTGGTCTTCAGGATCAGCCCGGAATGCAGCAGCACGTGCCGGGTGTCGACGACGAAGGCGTTCAGCTTGCGGTCGTTGATCACCAGGATGCGGATGTTGCCGGGGCTGAGACCCGCGGCGGTGATGATCGGGCGGGCCAGTTCGTCCAGCGCGTGTTCGATATCGGGATCGCGCAGCAGCGATTGCGCGCTCGACGGTAGCGTCGCGATCGCGAATACCATGGCCGCGATCAGCAGGGCGATCGCGCGTTTCAGTCCGGGGGCTGGCATTGACTGTCGATCTCTCCGGGTGCAGTTCCTGCGGGGCAAAGCATAGTGAGAGAGCGATGCGGAACTCAAGGCGCAGCGAAGTCGATCCCTTCATTGTGATGGACGTGATGGAGGCGGCGCGGGCTGCCGAGGCCGCGGGTCGCCATGTCATCCATATGGAGGTCGGTCAGCCGGGCACACCGGCACCCGAAGGCGCCCGCGCCGCCGTCGCCGCCGCGATGGAGCGCGAGGCGTTGGGGTACACGGTCGCTCTGGGGCTGCCGGCATTGCGCGCCCGCATCGCGCGGCATTACGGCGAGACCTACGGCGTCGATCTCGATCCGGCCCGCGTGGTGGTGACGTCGGGCTCGTCGGCGGGGTTCCTGCTGGCCTTCACCGCGCTTTTCGACACCGGCGACCGGGTCGGTATCGGCGCACCGGGCTACCCCAGCTATCGCCAGATCTTGCGGGCGCTGGACTTGCAGCCGGTGATGATCGAGGCGGCGTTCGAGAATCGGCTGCAACTGGTGCCGGGCGACCTGCCGCGCGACTTGGCCGGCCTGATGATCGCTTCGCCGGCCAATCCCAGTGGCACCATGCTGGACAAGCGCGCCCTGTCGGCGCTGATCGCGGCGGCCCACGACCAGGACGCGTCGTTCATCAGCGACGAAATCTACCACGGTATCGAGTACGACCGCCGTGCCGTCAGCGCGCTGGAAATCAGCGACGACGTCTATGTCATCAACTCGTTCTCGAAATATTTCAGCATGACCGGCTGGCGCATCGGCTGGATGGTGGTGCCGGAGACCCACGTGCGGGTAATCGAGCGGATCGCGCAGAACATGTTCATTTGCCCGCCGCATGTCAGCCAGATCGCCGCCATGGCGGCGATGGACTGCGGGCCCGAATTGCAGGCCAACCTGGCCGTCTATGCCGAGAACCGCCGCTTGATGATGCAGGGTCTGCCCGGGGCCGGGTTCACCCGCATCGCGCCTCCAGATGGCGCGTTCTACGTCTATGCCGACGTGTCCGACCTGACCGGCGACAGCCGCGCCTTTGCCGACGAGATACTGAAAGGCGCGGATGTCGCGGTGACGCCGGGGCTGGATTTCGACGAGACGCGGGGTGCGGGCACCTTGCGGTTTTCCTACGCCCGCGCGACCGACGATATCCGCGAGGGCCTGCGCCGCCTGAATAGGTTCATGGCCAAGCGGGGCTGATTCAATGGAGCGGGCCGCGCCCGCACGCCATGATTTGCCCACCCGGCGCCACCGACGATCCGGGTTCCGCCGGGTTCTCTTTCGCGCTATAAGGCGGGAAAAATGGACCGAGGCGGGATGAGCAGATTTCGCACGATCATGGTGGCGCTTGCTGCCCTGGCCTGGCTGCCAGCGCCGTCCGTGGCGCAGGAGCTGACGGCATTGGCGCGGGTCGATGCGGCGGGCTCTTCGCTGCGCGATGCGGGGCGCGGTGTCGACCTGGTGCTGAGCCTGTCGCAGCCGGTGCCCTATCGCGTCTTCACGCTGGACGACCCCCGGCGGCTGGTTCTGGACTTGTCCGCCGTCGACTGGAACGGTCTGACCGAGGCAGATTTCGACCAGTCCGATGCGGTTGGTCGCGTGGCGATGGGCGCTTTCCGGCCCGGCTGGACCCGCATGGTGCTGGAACTGGCCCGCCCGCTGGTGATCGACAGCGCCGGGATGGACACGAGCCAAGGCGCGCGAGTCGCGGTCGCGCTGGTGCCCGCGACAGAGGCCGAGTTCGCCGATCGCGCCGGGGCGCCGCAAAGCGCGGTCTTCGCACTGCCGGAGCCCGCCGAACACCAGGCCCAGCCGGCGCGGCGGCAGACCGGCGACCGGGCGATTGTCGTAATGCTCGACCCCGGTCACGGCGGCATCGATCCCGGCGCCGAACGGGACGGCGCGGTCGAGGCCGAGCTGATGCTGCGCTTCGCGCGCGAATTACGCGACATGCTGCTGCGGTCGGGCGGCTTCGAGGTGATGCTGACCCGCGACGACGACCTTTTCGTGCCGCTGGAGACGCGGCAATCGCTGGCCCGGGCGGCGGGGGCGGACGTGTTCATCTCGCTGCACGCCGACGCGCTGGCCGAGGGCCGCGCCAAGGGCGCCACGATCTATACCCTGTCCGAGACCGCCAGCGACATCGCCAGCGAAAAGCTGGCCGAGCGCCACGACCGCGCCGATCTGCTGGCCGGGGTCGATCTCAGCGCGCAGGACGACGAGGTCGCGCATGTGCTGATGGACATGGTGCGGATCGAGACCGCGCCCCGCTCTGACCGGCTGGCCGACGCGCTTGTGGCGGCGCTAAGCGAAAGCATCGGCACGCTGCACAAGCGGCCACGGCTGGAGGCGTCGTTTTCGGTGCTCAAGGCGCCGGACATTCCGTCGGTGTTGATCGAACTGGGCTTCATGTCGTCGACGCGCGATCTGGAAAACCTGCAATCCGAGGAATGGCGGGCCGCGGCGGCGTCGGGAATACGCGATGCGCTGCGGGTCTGGGCGGCAGAGGATGCGATCGAGGCGGGGCTGTTGCGGCAGTAGCTTTTTGGGTGCCTCAGCCGGTCGCTTTCAGCCGCGCCATCCAGACCGAGTGGCCCCTGCAGTCGGGATCGTCCGGAACGAAGGCGATCTCGGTAAACCCGTGCGCGGTCAGCAGCGCGCGGTATTCAGACGGATCGAGGCTGGCGTGATACACCGGCGCGCCCTCGACCTGGCCCACCGGCTCTCCGGCCTTGGCTCCGGCGGTGAACATCAGGATCGCGCGGGGAGCGGCATGGGCGGCAAAGACGCTGAACATGGCGCGCTGATCGGCGGGCGCGAGGTGGAAAAAACTGTTCCAGGCCAGGATCACGTCGAACCGCTCGCCCAGGTCAAGATCGCGCATGTCGGCATGGATCGCGGTGGCGTCTGGCAGGTTCTCGCGGAAAATGTCGCCATCATGGTCGCGGCGCCGTCGACGCCGGTCACCCGGCAGCGCCGGTCGGTCAGGTAGCGCGCAATCGGCAGGCCGGTGCCGCAGCCGAGGTCCAGGACCTGGCGGCCCGGCGCATGGGCCAGCATCCGGTCGAGCCAGCCACGCTCGAACAGGGTCCGGTCGCGACTGCGGGCGTAGCCGCGGGCGATGCGGTCGTAGGTGGTCAGGATATCCTCGGGCTTCATGGCCGCATCCGCTACGCCCGGCGCGCGCCACCTGCAAGCGCACAATGAGTTGACCCGACGTTTGGCGCGAAAACGCCGATCCGTGAGCGCGAGGCCTTTTGACCCGGGCCGGGGCGCGGCATATACTTCAGTGCACGTATTCCGGAAGGCAGCCCCATGTTAAGGTTCATCGCGTCGTTTCTCGGCGGCATCTTCAGTTGGATCACCATCGCGCTGTTCATGGCGGCGCTGACCATCGGCGCGATCTTCTGGATGTATGGCCGCGACTTGCCGAACCATGCCCAGCTGGCGCAATACGCGCCGCCGACGATCAGCCGGATCTATTCCGGCGAGGGCCGGATGATGGACGAATTCGCCCGCGAACGCAGGCTTTACGCGCCGTCGGACGAGATACCGGAACTGGTGAAACAGGCGTTCATTTCCGCCGAGGACAAGAATTTCTACAGCCACAAGGGCTATGATCCGCGCGGCATGATCGCCGCCGCGCTGGATGCGTTGCAGGGCGGGCGGCTGCGCGGGGCTTCGACCATCACCCAGCAGGTGATGAAGAACTTCCTGCTGTCGTCCGACCGGTCGGCGGAACGCAAGATCAAGGAACTGATCCTGGCCAGCCGTCTGGAAGAGACGCTGTCGAAGGAAAAGATCCTCGAGCTTTATCTCAACGAGATCTTTCTCGGCCAGAACTCGTTCGGCGTCGCCGCCGCTGCGCAGACCTATTTCAACAAGACGCTGGCCGAGCTGACGCCGGCACGAGGCCGCCTACCTTGCGGTGCTGCCCAAGGCGCCGTCGAACTATCACCCGGTGCGCGACAAGGAGCTGGCCGTGGACCGGCGCAATTTCGTTCTGAAGGAGATGTTCGAGAATGGCTATCTGACCAGCGCCGCCTACGACACCGCGCGCGACGAGCCGCTGCTGACGGTGCAGGGCGGCGATTACGAGCCGTTCCGCAACAGCCTGCCGCCGCGCGACTACTTCTCCGACGAGATCCGCCGCCAGCTAAGCCGCAACTTCGGCGAGGAAGAATTCTTCGGCGGCGGCCTGACGATCCGCGCCACGGTCGATCCAGACTTGCAGAAGAAGGCCGCCGAGGCGCTGCGCCGGGGGCTGGAAAGCTTTGACCGCGGACTTGGCGTCTGGCGCGGCACACGGGCGAAGCTGAAGCCCGAGCAACTGGCCGACGAGGCGACGCTGGCGCGCGGCGCTGGCGGAAGTCGACATCGCCCGCGACATCGAGGGCTGGTATGCCTGCCGTGGTGCTGGAGATTGGCAACAATGACGCCCGCATCGGCATCGAGGGCGTCGACGAACGACGCGGACGGGCACTGGATCCCGGCCAAGGACGTGCAATGGGCGCGCAAGCGGCTGGAAGGCGGCAAGCTGGGTCCGAAGGCGCGCGTCGCGGGCGATCTGCTGGAGGTCGGCGATGTGGTGCATATCCGCGCCATGACCTCGGACAGCGACGGCTCTTTCATCCGCTGGACGCTGCGGCAGGTGCCCGAGGTCCAGGGCGCGTTCATGGCGATGGACGTGAACAACGGGCGCGTTCTGGCGATGCAGGGCGGCTTTTCCTATCAGCATTCGGTGTTCAATCGCGTCGACCCAGGCGACGCGGCAGCCGGGTTCGTCCTTCAAGCCTTTCGTTTATGCCGCGGCGCTCGATTCGGGCTTTTCACCCGCCACCATCGTGATCGACGCGCCGATCGAGGTGCGCACCGGCGAGGGCATCTGGCGGCCCGAGAACGCCTCGCGCCAGTTCTACGGCCCGACGCCGCTGCGCACCGGCATCGAGCGGTCGCGCAACCTGATGACGGTGCGGCTGGCCGAGGAGATCGGCATGGACACCGTCGCTGGCTATGCCGAGCGGTTCGGCGTCTACGACCGGTTGCAGCCGTTCCTTGCCAATGCGCTGGGGTCCCAGGAGACGACACTGTTCAAGATGGTCGCGGCCTACGCGATGTTCGCCAATGGCGGCGAGCGGGTCGAGCCGACGCTGGTTGACCGGGTGCAGGACCGCTACGGCGAAACGGTCTATCGCCATGACCAGCGGTCCTGCGAGGATTGCCGCTATGCCGCCCTGGCGCCCGGCGAGGCGCCCGCCATCACCTCGAACCGCGAGCGGGTGATGGACGCGATCACCGCCTACCAGCTGACCTCGATGATGCAGGGCGTGGTGCAGCGCGGCACGGCGGCGGGCCGGGTCAACCTGGGCGTGCCGGTGGCGGGCAAGACCGGCACAACCAACGACAACAAGGACGTCTGGTTCGTCGGCTTCACCAGCAACATCGCGGCTGGCTGCTACATCGGCTATGACCGGCCGCGCAAGATGCCGGGCGCGTCGGGCGGCGGCATGTGCGCGCCGGTGTTCAACGAATTCATGCAACTGGCGACCGAAAAGTATGGTGGCGGCAAGTTCGAGGTGCCGCCGGGCGGTCATTTCATCAAGATCGACCGGTTGTCCGGCGCACGCCTGCCCGACAGCGCCAGCGGCGAATACGTGGTGGCCGAGTACTTCCGCGACGGCGAGGAGCCAACCTTCGGAATCTATTTCGATGGCGGTTTCGCCATGGGCGCCAACCTGCCTTTGTTTACCCGCGGCGACGAGCCGGTTGACAGCGAAGTGGTGACCTCGGACGGCGACGTGGTGATCATCCCCGGCAAGGCGGATTTCGGGACGCTCAGTTCCGGCGGGCTTTACTGACAGGATGCGCCGCGCCGGAGTTTCCCCGGCGCCGGCTTTCGGTCTATCGTGGCGGCGCGGGCCTTCAGGCCTGCGTTTGTCTTTAGACCGGAGGGACTTGTCATGAAGCGCAGAGTGTTCGCAGCGATTGCCCTGGGATTGGCCGCGGGCGGCGCGGTGGCGCAGGAGGACTGGACGCAATCGAAATACGGACCCGGCGACATGGCCGGTGCGTCGAACCTGATGACGCCTGCGAAGGTGTTCGAGGCGGCGGGGCTGATCCGGCGCGGCACGGTGATCTCGATCGGGCGCGACTACAGCGCCGACATGCCGCTCTTCGGCAGCCGCACCTTCGCGCTGCGCGGCACGGGCGGGCTGGCCGGTGGGCCGCTGGGATCGAACGGCGTGATTTGGATGGACGATTTTCTTGCGACCGAGATCGGCCAGGTCGGCACCCAGTTCGACGGGCTGGGGCACATCGGCGTCGGTGGCGAGACACATCTGTTCTACAACGGCACGCCAGCGGAAGAGGTGCTTGGCCCGCAGGGATTGGCAAAGCTGGGAATCGAGCACGTGCGTCCGTTCTTCACGCGCGGGTTGCTGCTGGACATCGTGTCGCTGCGTGGCGGCGCACTGGAGGCCGGCGACGAGATCACCGCCGCCGACCTGGAAGCGGCGCTTGAACGCCAGGGGCTGGAACCGCCGGGCAAGGGCGACGTCGTGCTGCTGCATACAGGCTGGGGGCGGCACTGGATCGCCGACAATGCGACTTACAATGCCGGTGAGCCGGGGATCGGGCTTGATGCGGCGCGCTGGCTGATCGAACGCGATATCGCGGTGATCGGCGCCGACACATGGGCCATCGAGGTGTTGCCGAACCCGGACGAAACGCTGGCCTTTCCGGTGCATATGGAGCTGCTGCCGAAGCACGGCATCTTCCTGCACGAGAACATCGCCACCGAGAAGCTGATCGATGCCGAGATCTTCGAGTTCGCCTATATTTTCTCGCCGCTGCCGATCGTCGGGGCGACGGGATCGCCGGGTGCGCCGCTGGCCGCGTTCTGATCGGACCCGCGCGCAAAGCTCTTGGCTTGCCGAGCTTTCACGCCGTTGATATCACCGGCCCCTGAACCTGCAAACCGGGATCCGCCATGCGCGCCGAGACGCAATCCACCATCGAGGCCATCACCAAGTCGCTGCACCTTCTGGGACAGCGGATGGAGATCGACACCGCGCCGCACCGGCTGGAGGAATTCGACGCCCGGGTCGAGGACCCGACCCTGTGGGACGACCCCGACAAGGCGCAGAAACTGATGCGCGACCGGCAGGCACTGGTCGACGCGATGGAGACCTATCGCGGCATCGAGCGCGACCTGAACGATAATGTCGAACTGATCGAACTGGGCGAGGCGGAAGGCGATGCGGGCGTGGTGGCAGAAGCCGAGGCGGCGCTAAAGAAGCTGGCAAGCCGCGCCGCGAAGAAGGAAATCGAGGCGCTGCTGAACGGCGAGGCCGATGGCAACGACACGTTTCTCGAGATCAACGCAGGCGCGGGCGGTACCGAGTGCCTGCGACTGGGCCAACATGCTGGCGCGGATGTATGTCCGCTGGGCCGAAAAGAAGGGCTACAAGGTCGAGTTGCAGTCCGAAACGCCCGGCGAAGAGGCCGGGATCAAGTCGGCGGCCTACAAGATCAGCGGGCCGAACGCCTATGGCTGGCTGAAATCGGAAAGCGGCGTGCACCGGCTGGTGCGTATTTCGCCCTACGATTCAGTCGGCGCGGCGGCACACGTCGTTTTCCTCCGTCTGGGTCTATCCGGTGGTCGACGACAACATCGAGATCGAGGTGAACCCGGCGGATATCCGGCTCGATACCTATCGGTCGTCCGGCGCGGGCGGGCAGCACGTCAACACGACCGATTCGGCGGTGCGGATCACCCATATTCCCACCGGCATCGTGGTGACGAGTTCCGAAAAATCGCAGCACCAGAACCGCGATATCGCCATGAAGGCGCTGAAGTCTCGGCTTTACCAGATGGAACTGGATCGCCGCAACGTCGCGATCAACGAGGCGCACGAGGCCAAGGGCGATGCCGGCTGGGGCAACCAGATCCGGTCCTACGTGCTGCAGCCCTACCAGATGGTGAAGGACCTGCGCACGAATTTCGAGACCTCGGACACCCAAGGCGTTCTCGATGGCGATCTCGACGGGTTTATGGCCGCGACCCTGGCGATGGACGTTTCCGGCAAGAGCCGGGCGGAAGCCACGGCGGAAGACTAGCGAAATCGTGCGCTACCGCGCATTCTTGATAATGCAGGTTGAAAGGCGCCGACCGCCGCGGGTTTGGCGCGGGCTGCCGATGTGGGGAATTGGGTTTTTGAGAAGGCAAGAAGCAGGGACTGGGGCGCATGGATGACCTGATGCGGCTTTCGGCGCTGGAGCTGTCGGCCACACTGGCGAAGGGTTCGGTCGGCGCGGTGGAGGTGATGCGCGCCACGCTGGAGCGGATCGCCGCGGTCAATCCGGCGCTCAATGCGGTGGTCTCGCTGCGTGACGAGGATACCTTGCTGGCCGCGGCGGCGGCGGCGGACGCCGCGCCGCGCGAGGGGTGGCTGCACGGCATTCCGATGGCGGTGAAGGACCTGGTGGCGACGCGGGGCATCCGCACGACCTGGGGCTCGCCGCTATATTCCGATCACGTTCCGGCCAGCGACGAGCTTCTGGCCCGGCGGCTGCGCGATGCGGGCGCGATCCTGATCGGCAAGACCAACACGCCGGAATTCGGGCTGGGCAGTCACAGCTACAACCCGGTGCACGGCGTGACATGCAATCCCTATGATCCCGTGCGCGCGGCCGGCGGGTCGTCGGGCGGGGCGGGGGCGGCGCTGGCGGCGCGGATGGTCTGCGTCGCGGACGGGTCCGACATGATGGGCAGCCTGCGCAATCCGGCGGCCTGGAACAATGTCTACGGGATGCGGCCCACCTTCGGGCTGGTGCCATCGGACGGCGTGGGCGAGATGTTTTTGCATCCGCTGTCGACGCAGGGACCGATGGCGCGGTGCCCGCGCGACCTGGCGGCATTGCTGTCGGTGATGGCAGGCCCGGATCCGGCGCAGCCGGTGGGCGCGGCTTTCAAGGCTGATGACCTATCGGGCGGGGTCGCGGGCAGGCGGATCGGCTGGCTCGGTGACTGGGGCGGCGCCTATGCGATGGAGCCGGGCCTGCTGGACCGTGCGGTGGTGGCGCTGAACAAGCTGGAGGAGCTGGGCGCTGTGGTCTCGCCGGTGGCCCCGCCAATGGCAGCGTGCCGCATCTGGGACAGCTGGGTCGCGCTGCGGGCCTGGGCAATGGCCGGGGCGCATGGAACGCTGCTGGACGATCCTTCACGCCGGGACCGGCTGAAGCCCGAACTTGTCTGGGAAATCGAGACCGGGCGGGCGCTGAGCAATACCGCGATCTTGCAGGCCAGCGCCGCTCGGTCGGACTGGTTTCGCGCGGCGGCGCGGCTGTTCCGGGACTTCGACGCGCTGGTGCTGCCCTCGGCGCAGGTCTGGCCGTTCCCGGCCGAGTGGCATTGGCCGCAGGACATCGCGGGGCGCAGCATGGAGACCTACCATCGCTGGATGGAGGTCGTGGTGCCGGTCAGCCTGATCGGGTTGCCCGCGGTCAACCTGCCCGCCGGGTTCGGCGAGAACGGCCTGCCTGCGGGCATTCAGCTTTTCGGGCCGCGCGGGGCGGACCTGGCGCTGTTGAAAATGGCGCATGCCTATCACGAGGCGACGGATTGGCCGGGCGCCCGGCCGCCGGCTTGATCGGCGTCAAGGTGGGAACGGAGATATCCAGGCTAGGATTTCAGTGATGAACGATGCGGCGAAGGAACATCCTGAGGCTTCGATCCTGCCCGACGTGGGCCGGGTGAGCCTGCACGAGTTGTGGACGGTACTGAAGATGGGCGCGCAGGATTTCCGGCGCGCGCCGCTATTCGGGCTGTTCTTCAGCCTGGTCTACGTGGTGGCAGGCTTTGCGCTGGTGATGCTGGGGGCGGATACCTTCGGCTGGACGCTTGTCGTGTCGCTGGGCTTTCCGCTGGTCGCACCCTTCGCCGCCGTCGGACTTTACGAGGTCAGCCGCCGCCTTGAGGCGGCCGAGCCGCTGCAGTGGGGCGCGGTGCTGGGCGTGGTGGCCGCCGAGCGGCGGCGGCAAATCCCCTGGATCGGTGCGATCCTTGTGATTGCCTTCCTGTTCTGGACGTTCCTGGCGCACATGATCTTCGCGCTGTTCATGGGCCTGTCGGCGATGACCAATGTCAGCAGTTCGCTGGACGTGTTCCTGACGCCGAACGGCATGACCATGCTGGCGGTGGAATTTGCGGTTGGCGGACTGTTCGCGCTGCTGCTGTTCTCGATGACCGTGGTCAGCCTGCCGCTGTTGCTGGAAAAGGAGGTCGATTTCATCACCGCGATGCTGCTGAGCATCGAGGTGGTCAAGTCGAACCCTGTCGTCATGCTGGTCTGGGCACTGGTGCTGGCCGGCCTGCTGATTCTGGGGATGCTGCCGGCGTTCCTGGGCCTCTTCGTGGTGCTGCCGGTGCTGGGCCATGCCAGCTGGCACCTCTATCGCAGGGCGCTGTACCAGCCGATGTGACCCGCAAAGCGAAACGGCATCGCCGGTGTTGGCGATGCCGCTTGGAATCTTGCTTCGCAGCGGGTGCAAGCACGCACCCTGCGCCGATGTGTTACTTGGCTTCGGCTGGTTTCGGCGCTGGCTGGGTCGCCTGGGCCGGGCGACCGGCCTGGGAGCCGGGGGCACCGGGACGCGCACCGCTGGTTGACAGCGGATCCTCCTGACGCTGCACCGAGCCTTCGAAATGCGCACCGCTTTCGATCGCGATCGTCTTGTGAATGATATCGCCCTCCACCCGTGCGGTGGAAGTCAGACGCACCTTGAGGCCGCGGACGCGACCGACGATCCGGCCATTGACCACGACGTCATCGGCCACGACCTCGCCCTTGACCGTGGCGCTTTCGCCGACGGTGAGCAGGTGCGCCCGAATGTCGCCCTCGACCGTGCCTTCGACCTGGATGTCGCCGGTGGTCTTCATGTTGCCGGTCACCACCAGGTCCGCCGACAGGGTCGACGCGGGCGGTTTGGCCTTGGGAGTGGAAGGCGTGAAGTCCGAGCTGGGGCGCGAGGCCGGAGTTTCAGAGGTCTTGGACTGTTCGTCCCCGGCGGGCTTGGCGCCGGGCTCGTTGATTTTGCTTTTAGAAAACATCTCTCGCTGCCTTGATATAGGTCATCGGGTTGACGGGGGTGCCGCCGATACGCACTTCGTAGTGAAGGTGAGTGCCGGTGGATCGGCCAGTGCTTCCCATATCACCTATACGATCGCCGCGCGAGACCCTTTGCCCAACTTTCACGCGAATTTTCGACAAATGGGCATAGCGGGTCTCGATCCCGAATTCATGCTGGATCTTCACCAGCTGCCCGTAGCCCGAAAGCCGACCGGCATGGATTACCACACCATCGGCGGTTGAGTAGATCGGCGTGCCGTGGCTGGAGGCGAAATCGGTGCCGTTGTGCATCCGTCCCCAACGCGGGCCGAACCCGCTGGTATAGCGGAAGGTGGACTTCACCGGCAGGGCGAAAGGGGTTTTCTGCAGCGCGATCCGGTAGAGGTTCATCCGGTCCATGCGCTCCAGGATCGAGTTGGCGCGCAGGCTGTCGGGATCGGGCTCTGCGCCCTTGGTCGAGAATTTCAGCGGCGTCAGCGGGCCGCCCTGGCCCGAATAGCCGCGGCGCACGGTTTCCAGGATGCTTTCGGTCGGCAGGCCGGCGGCGCGGAACATCTTGTCGAGCGGCGTCAGCGAGATGCTGACTGCATCCTCCAGCTGGCTGAAGATCTGCGCATTGCGCTGCTCCATCAGCTTGGCCTCGACGATCAGTTGGTCGGCGGCCAGTTTGGCGATGGCGGCCTCTTCGGCCATCAGGTCGCGCTCTGACGAGGCGCCGTTCAGCGCCATCGTCAGGAAATCGACGGTCTTTTCCACGTCGACCGGCAGGCCATCGGCGCCCGGCGCCCGGTTGTTGCCCAGGTCCGCCAGGGCGGTCTCGGCGTCGGTGCGGGCGGCGTCGCGTTCCTTCATGGTGCGGCGCAGGGTGGCCTGGATGACCTCGATGCCGGTCTCCATCTCCTTGCGGCGATCCTCGGAGTTCAGCAGCGCCGATTGCATCATCGAGATCTGCTCAAGGGCGGCGTTGAAGCGTTCCTGCGCCTGACGGGCCTCGTCGGCGCGGGCGTCGCGGGCCAGCGACAGCGTGTTCAGCCGCTCCTCGTACAGCGCCTGTTCGCGCGCGGCCTGGTCACGCAGCGACTCCCGAGCCGATGCTGTCCATCAGCAGGATCGCGGTGGCGATTATTGTCCAGGCGACAAAGACGGTGCTGCCGGTCCACGCCACCAGCTGCGTTCCCGCGCTAAGCCGGATGAACCGCGTTTCGTCTTCCGAGCGCAAAAAGACCCGCTGCTCTGGAAAAGCACGCTCTAAAGCGGCGTGCAGGCGATGACCAAGTCCCAACCTCACGTGTCCGTTGTCCCCGTTTTCCCATCCCGTTCTTGGCCCGTCCACCTTCCCAGGGGCGACGGGCTTTGACCTGCTTAGCCAGACGTTCACTTTTTCGCAACATCTTTAGCCAAGGCCCCGTGAACACGGCGCAATTTTGGTTACCATTGGCAATAAACCGCCGATGGGCGGGGCTATTCGGCGGGTTCGTCCGCCAGCGGCCAGTAGAAATCTTGCGGCAAGCCGGCCTCGGCGCGCTTTTCCTCGTTGAAGGGCGGCTTCAGCGCGCCGTGGAAATAGCGCCTGACCAGGGCGTGAAAGGTCGGTTTCGGGTCCAGTTCGTCGCGACCGCACAGAAAGTGGAACCACTTGCTGCCATAGGCGACATGCGCGACCTCCTCGGAATAGATGATTTCAAGCGCCGCCACCGCCTGCGCGTCGCCCGCCTTGCGGAAGATCCCGATCATGCCGGGAGTGACGTCGAGGCCACGCGCCTCGAGCACCATGGGCACGACGGCAAGCCGCGCCATCAGGTCGGTCGCGGTATCTTCGGCGGCGCGCCACATGCCGGCATGGGCGGGCAGGGCGCCGTAATGGCTGGCCATGTGCCTCAAGACAATCGCACATCAGGTTGAAATGCTTGGATTCCTCGTCTGCGGCCTTGACCCAGTCGTCGTAGAAACCGAGTGGCATCGGCACGTGCGCGAATCGTGCGATCACGTCCCAGTGCAGATCGACCGCGTTCAGTTCGATATGGGCCACCGCGTGCAGCAGGGCGATGCGACCCTCGGGCGTACCGGGGCGCCGGCGCGGCACGTCGCGCGGCGACAGCAGTTCCGGGCGTTCGGGCCGGGCGGGAAACGGTGGCGGGTCCGCGTGCCCGATCTCAAACGGCGCGTCGGCCGCGCGCGCCGCAGTCCAGGCCGCCGCGTGACGCCGCGACAGCGCGGCCTTGGCGCGGCCGTCCGCCGTTGTCAGCACCTCGACGGCGCGTTGCGACAGGCTTTGGCTCACAGCGCGCCGACCGCGTTCAGTACCGCATCGACATGGCCGGGCACCTTCACCTTGCGCCATTCCTGTACGACTGCACCTTGTGCGTCGATCAGGAAGGTGGCGCGTTCGATGCCCATGTGCGTCTTGCCGTACATCGTCTTTTCCACCCAGACGCCGTAGCGTTCACAAACGTCGCTCTCGGCATCCGACAACAGCGTGATCCCCAGGTCGTGCTTGTCGCGGAACCGGTCGTGCTTGCCGACCGTGTCCTTGCTGACGCCCAGCACCTGCGCGCCCGCCTTCTCGAAATCCGCGAGGGCCTGGGTAAACTCAACCGCTTCTCGCGTGCAGCCCGATGTGTCGTCGCGCGGGTAGAAATACAGCACCACCGGCGCGCCGCACAGGTCCGACAGGGAGACGTCGCCGCCGCCGTCGCGGGGCAGGGTGAAATCGGGGGCGGGGCGGCCAATCAGGGACATGGCAATCGGGTTCCTTGGTGATATGCTTTCAGGGGTTCAGTTCTAGGGCCAATCTGCGAGAGATAAAGCCCCAAGGCAGCGAAGACCGCCGGACCGGAGGCGCATGCGCGACAAGGCTACCACGGACATAGCGAAACCGGCCCCGAAAAAGCGGTGGTTCCGGAAAAAGCGGGTGTGGACGATCTTCGTCCTGACACTGGCCGGGATCGCGCTTGGCGGCCTGATCCTGTCGGCGACAGGGGTCGCGGTGACGGTGCCGGAATGGGTCACCCGCAAGCTGGAGGACCGTATCAACGAGCAGTTCGACGCGGGCCACGTGGCTGTGCGCGATGTTCAGTTACTGGTCGATCCGACCGGCAGGCCACGCGTGAAGATGAGCGATGTCTGGCTTTATGACCGGCGCGGTGTCGAACTGGCGCGGTTGAACGAACTGAGGGCGCGATTTTCGCCCGGGGACCTGCTGCGCGGCAAGGTCACCATGAAAACACTGCGGCTGTCGGGCGCGCAGATCACCATGCGGCGCCGGACGGACGGCACGTTCGACCTGTCGCTGGGCACCCGGGTCGGGGCGTCCGGCGACCTGGCGGCGGTGCTGGACGGTATCGACCGGGCCTTCGCCGACCCGGCGCTTGCGGGGCTGGAGCAGGTCACCGCCGACCAATTGACCATCGCGCTGGAGGACAGCCGCTCTGGCCGGATCTGGCAGATCACCGATGGCGAGATGAAACTGGACCAGACCGAGGACAGCCTGGACCTGACGATTTCGGCGGACGTGTTCAACGGTACCGAGGAGCTGGCAACGGCGGTGATCGGGTTCCGCACGCAGAAGGGCTCGGCCCAGGCGGCGCTGACCGCTACGTTCGAGAATGCCGCCACTGCCGACATTGCCGCGCAATCCCCGGCGCTGGCGTTTCTTTCGGTGCTGGACGCGAAAATTTCGGGCGCGCTGCGGGCGACACTTGATGCCGAGGGAGAGTTGGACGAATTGGCCGGCACGCTGGAGGTCGGCCCTGGAGTGCTGCAACCGACCCCGGGCACGCGGCCTATCGACTTCGACGGCGGCCGCGCCTACGTCGCCTACAATCCGGCGGACAACACGGTCGCCTTCAGCCAGGTCTCGGTGCAGACCGGGGCCGCCCGCGCCACCGCCGATGGCCGGGCCTTTCTGGGCGAATTTACCGACGGCTGGCCCGCGACGCTGGTCGGCCAATTCGCCCTGGCGGACGTCGAACTGACGCCCGAGGAGGTTTTTTCCGAACCGATGCGGTTTGCCCAGGGCGCCGTCGACTTCCGCCTGCGGCTTGATCCGTTCGCGGTCGAGATCGGGCAGGTGGCACTGATCAACGGCGAACAGCGCTTCACCGCCGAGGGCCGGATCGAGGCCGACCGCGCCGGCTGGGGCGTGGCGCTGGACGTCGGCCTGAACTCGATCCCGCTGGAGCGAATGCTGGCGCTCTGGCCGGTGGCGGTGGTGCCCGGCACCCGCAACTGGCTGTCCGAGAACATCATCTCGGGCGAGATTGCCAATGTCACCGGCGCGTTCCGGCTGTTTCCCGATGCCGAACCGCAGATCTCGGTGAATTACGGCTTCAGCGGCGCCGACGTGAAGTTCATGCGCACCCTGCCGCCGATCACCGGCGGCGCGGGCTATGCGAGCCTGACCAACAACAGTTACACGACGGTGATCGAGGCGGGCCGGATCCAGGCGCCGAACGGTGGCGCCATCGACGTCGAAGGTTCGGTGTTTCATATCGCCGACGTGACGCGACAGCCGGGCCGGGCGGAGATCACCCTGCGCACCGACAGCACGATCACGGCAGCGCTGTCGCTGCTGGACCTGCCGCCGTTCGAGTTGATGACCAAGGCTGGGCTGGCGACCGATCTGGCCGAGGGGCGGGCCGTGATGCAGTCGGACATCTCGTTCGATCTGCTGCCGGTGATCGAACTGCCCAGCGTGACCTACGCCGTCTCTGGCACCCTGCGCGACGTCACCTCGACCAAACTGGTGCCTAAGCACCCGATCAGCGCCGACAGCCTGGACCTGACCGCCAGCCGCGAGGGCATCACCATTGAGGGCGAGGGTCTGTTCGGACAGGTGCCTGCGAACGTCGCCTGGAGCCAGGAATTCGGCCCCGAAAGCCGCCGCGGCAGCCGTATCGCGGGCACCGTCGAGCTAAGCCAGAAGCTGCTGGACGAGTTCGGTATCGGCCTGCCGCCGGGGTCGGTCACAGGCATCGGCAGCGCCGAGGTGACGGTCGACCTCGCCCGCGACGCGCCGCCGCTCTTTCGCCTGAAAAGCGACACCGGCGGCGTCGGCCTGGCGCTGGCGGCGGTCAACTGGTCGAAGCCGCCGTCCCGCACCGGCGCGCTGGAAATCGCGGGACGGCTGGGGGCCAATCCGGCGATCAACCGGCTGGCGATCGACGCGCCGGGGCTGACAGCAAGTGGATCGGTTGCGCTGACGCCGCAGGGCGGGCTGAGCCGGGCGCAGTTCGACCGGGTGTCGCTGGGCGGCTGGCTTGAAGGACCGGTGACGCTGCGCGGTCGCGGGCCGGGGCAGGTGCCGGGCGTCGTGATGAGCGGCGGCGGCATCGACCTGCGCCGCGCCACGCTGGGCAGCACGCGGGGCGGGCGCGGCGGCGGCGGTCCGATCTCTTTGTCGTTGGAACGGTTGACGATATCCGAGGGCATCACCCTGACCAGTTTCAGGGGACAGTTCCGCAACGACGCGGGCCTTGACGGCACCTTCACCGCCCGGGTCAACGGCCGCACGCCGATTCGCGGCACGCTGGTGCCGACCCGGACCGGCAGCGCCGTGCGCATCCTCAGCGACGACGCGGGCGGCGCGACCGCCTCGGCCGGCATCCTGCGCAACGCCCGCGGCGGCTCGCTGGAACTGACGCTGAACCCGACCGGTGCGGAAGGCACCTATAACGGGCGCCTGAAGGTACGCGGCACCCGGATCATCGAGGCCCCGGCGATGACCGAGCTGATCTCGGCGCTCTCCATCGTCGGGCTGTTGGACCAGATGAATTCGGGCGGCATCACGCTTTCGGAAGTCGAGGGCGAGTTCCGGCTGACGCCGAACGTGCTGACGCTTTACCGTTCCAGCGCGGTGGGCCCGTCGATCGGGGTCTCGCTGGACGGCTATGTCGACCTGCAACGCGAGCGGATCGACATGCAGGGCGTGATCTCGCCAGTCTATTTCCTGAACGGCATCGGCCAGATATTCTCGCGCCGGGGCGAGGGCGTGTTCGGCTTCAACTTTCGCTTGACCGGCGCGATGCGCGACCCCGACGTGGCAGTCAACCCGCTGTCGATCCTGACGCCGGGCATGTTCCGTGAGATCTTCCGCCGCACGCCGCCGCAGGCCGGGCAATGAAGCTGTCGGATTTCGATTTCGACCTTCCCGAGGACCAGATCGCGATCCGGCCGGCGCGCCCGCGCTCGTCGGCTCGGCTACTGGTCGCGGGCCCGGACTGGTGCGAGGACGCCCGGGTCTCGGACCTGGCATCCTGGTTGAACCCCGGCGACCGGTTGGTGCTGAACGACACGCGCGTGATCCCGGCGCGGCTGAGCGGGCTGCGGCACCGAAACAGTGCGCAAGGTCCGGTCACGGCAAAAATCGAGGCGACGCTGCTGGAGCCGGATCCGCAAGGCGCATGGCGTGCGCTGGTCAAGCCCTTGAAGAAGGTGGCGGTGGGCGAGGAAGTGGTCTTCTCTTCCGATCTCTCCGCGATGGTGATGGCCAAACAGGACGGTCAGGCGGTGCTGGCCTTCAACCTTGCGGGCGACAGTTTCGACGCCGCCCTGGCCCGGTCGGGCGCGATGCCGCTGCCGCCCTACATCGCCGCGAAACGCGCCGCCGACGAGGCCGACAAGACCGATTACCAGACGATCTGGGCCGAAAAGGCCGGCGCCGTGGCCGCGCCCACGGCCAGCCTGCACTTCGATGACGCCCTGATGGAAAACCTGAAGGCGCGGGGCGTGACCTTCACCCATGTCACCCTGCACGTCGGCGCGGGAACCTTCCTGCCGGTGAAAGTGGACGATGTCAGCCAGCACAGGATGCACGCGGAATGGGGCGAGGTCAGTGCGGCGGCGGCGGAAGAGATCAACGCGACAAAGGCGGCGGGCGGGCGGATCATTCCGGTGGGCACCACCGCGCTGCGCCTGATCGAAAGCGCCGCCACCGACGGGCGCATCGCGCCCTGGCGCGGGTCGACCGACATCTTCATCACCCCCGGCTACGCCTTCCAGATCACCGACGCCCTGATGACCAATTTTCACCTGCCGAAATCAACCCTGCTGATGCTGGTCTCGGCGCTGATGGGGCGTGAGCGGATTATGGCCGTCTATGCCCATGCCATCGCGTCGGGCTATCGCTTTTTCTCTTACGGCGACGCGTCGCTTTTGCTACCGGGCGTTCAGAAACGACAAAACTGAGTCGCAAGCGAAACTGCGCCACCCCGTCGAGCCCTTCCACACTTACCCAACCTCACCAACACCCCGAGGCATCTCGTGATACAGGTTCTCAAGAACTCCTGGGCGCTTCTGCTCGGGATCGGAATGCTGATGATCGGCAACGGTCTTCAGGCGACGCTTATGGGCGTGCGCGGTAATATCGAGGGGTTCACCACCTTCGAACTGTCGATCGTGACCTCGGCCTATTTCGCGGGCTTCCTGGGCGGCAGCCGCCTGACGCCGGAACTGATCCGCAGGGTAGGCCACGTGCGGGTCTTCGCCGCCCTCGGCTCATTCATCTCGGCGGCGCTGATCCTGTTTCCCGTGCTCAACGATCCCTGGGCCTGGGCCGGGCTGCGGCTGGTCATCGGCTTCGGCTTTTCGGGTGTCTATGTGACGGCGGAAAGCTGGCTGAACAACGCGGCCAGCAACGAGACGCGCGGCCAGACGCTGTCGGCCTACATGGTGGTGCAGATGATGGGCATCGTCACCGGCCAGGCAATCCTGGCGACGGGCGATCCGGCGGGCTACGTTCTGTTCATTATTCCGAGCGTCCTGGTCTCGATCTCGTTCGCGCCGATCCTGCTGAGCGTGATGCCGACGCCAGCCTTCGACACCACCAAGCCGATGAGCCTGCGCGAGCTGTTTCACAATTCGCCGCTGACCTTCGTGTCGATGATTTTGTTGGGCGGCGTGTTCTCGGCGCTCTTCGGAATGGGCTCGGTCTATGCCTCGGCCATCGGGCTGAGCGTCAGCCAGGTGTCGATGTTCATCGCGATGATCTTCATCGGGCCGATGGTGCTGCAATACCCCATCGGCTGGATATCCGACCGCATGGACCGCCGCCGCCTGATCTTCATCGTGGCGACAATCGGCGGCATCGCCGCGATCGCCGGGTTTGTGCTGGGCGACAGCTACGTCATGCTGCTGGTCGTGGCCTTCTTCCTGGGCGGCACGGCCAATCCGCTCTATTCGCTCGTCATCGCCTATCTCAACGACTACCTGAAACCCGAGGACATGGCGGCTGCCTCCGGCGGGCTGATCTTCATCAACGGTCTGGGCGCTATCGCGGGGCCGGTCTTCGTCGGCTGGCTGATGGGCGTGATCGGGCCCGAGGGCTTCTGGCTGACGGTGTCCTTCCTGATGCTGGTCATCGCCGGCTATGCGCTTTACCGGATGACCAAACGTGCAGCGCCTTCTGTCGAGGAAACGGCGACCTACAAGACTGTCCTGCCGACCTCAAGCCCGGTCTGGGTCGAGGCGGCTGGCGAGTGGGCCGTCGAACACGCGGACGACAATGAAAACCTGTCCGGCACGGTCTGAGGGCGTGCGGCATGGTCCGACTTCGTGATCCGATGAAACACCGCGCAACAACATATGACCGGTGGAACGGCTATTCCGGGCAACAGTCTGACCTTGCGGCGGAATCCGGAACTTGTTCACAAACTGTTAACATGCAACCCTCGGCAGGTGTCTGGGGGCCGACCAGAGTGAGGAATGGTGAGATGGTGAAACCCGAAGAGATTCTGGCCTATTGGCTGGACGAGGTGGGACCCGAAGGCTGGTACAAGGGCGGCGCGGCGCTTGACCAGGAGATCCGCGACCGGTTCGAGAAGGATTGGGAACGCGCGGTCGAAGGCTCTTACGCGTTGTGGCTGACCTACCCGACCGGCACACTCGCCTATATCATCCTGACAGACCAGTTCCCGCGCAACATGTTCCGCGACACCAGCAGGGCGTTCTCCAGCGACCGGCTGGCCCGCGCCGCGGCCAAGGTCGCTATCTCGCGGGGCTGGGACGTGAAGATCGACGGTATGGCGCGACAGTTCTTCTACATGCCGCTGATGCATTCGGAATGCCTGGCCGACCAGGACCGCTCGGTTCGCCTGATCAAGGAGCGGATGCCGGACGGCGGCGAAGCGAACCTGATCCACGCCAAGGCGCACCGCGAGGTGATCCGGCTATTCGGCCGTTTCCCCACCCGCAACGCGGCGCTGGAGCGGGCAACGACCCCGAATGAAGCGGATTTCGTTGAAACAGGCGGATACCGCAAGGCGTTGGAAATGGTGTCAGCGGCCTGACAAGCAATCCGCGCTACTGATGGCCCCCGCGACCGAAAGATCACGCTGGCCAAACCGGCGTCGCTTGCCGGTTTGTGGGCGCGAGGCGAACCGATCTTGCCACCCATGCGTTTCATTCGTAGTTGAAAAGTGCGTTACTGCTAAGTGCTTCGCCGTTCGGTCCGAAAGTGGCCGATAGGGAAATGCTGTGGGACAGAAACGTGCCCGATCCAAAGCGCCAGCGGCTGAATGGAAAGGCGTCGGCTGCCCAGCCTCCATTGACATGTACGCCCTCACCGACAACGCCGTGGTGGCGCATCACCGACGAGGATTTAGTGTAGGGTCCATCGGGCTTGCCGCCCTGTAAAACCACCCAATCAAGAAACAATCCCGGATCACCGAGGGCAGCGGCAATGCGAAACACGCAAATCTGTATGTCAGCGGTCTCGGAGAACGAACGCCACGCAAATGCAGCCGTATCCAGTCCGGATTCAATGGCGGCATCTTCCCTCAGGCAACTCTTCAGTGTCGGAAAGGCCTTTTCAGCCCGGATCAGGCGGTGAACTCCCGGTTGATCCGGCTGGATCGGATTGCCGAACCAGAGGACCGGACCATCAGCGCGTGCAAGCTCGGACCCCTTGACCACAACCAAGTCTTCAGCCGTTGCGACCTGCGCACTTAGCAGGTGGACCAGGATCAGGAAACAAACCGACTTTATTCACCATACCTTTAACGAGGCCAACTCGTTCGGCAAGTGTGGTAGACCCTACCATCCGGCAACAACCGGAAACCGGCATGACAGAGCACTCGCGCCAATTGTGTGGCCAGTCTAGTTCGTTTAGCTTTCCGGCAAATGATGGGCTCCGGAGTTTGCAATGGACGAAAAATCCTTGGACATGATCGTCATCGGTGCCGGTCCCGGTGGCTATGTCGCTGCGATCCGCGGCGCGCAGTTGGGCCTGAACGTCGCCATCGTCGAGCGCGAGCACATGGGCGGTATCTGTCTTAACTGGGGTTGCATCCCGACCAAGGCGCTGCTGCGTTCGGCCGAGGTTTATCACCTGATGCAGCGCGCGGCGGAGTTCGGTCTCAGCGCCGGCAAGCCGGGCTTCGATCTTGACGCGGTGGTGAAGCGGTCGCGCGGCATCGCCAAGCAGCTTAATTCCGGCGTCACCCACCTGATGAAGAAGAACAAGATCAAGGTGGTGATCGGCGAGGCGACGCTGGCCGGCAAGGGCAGGGTCAGTATCGCGACGAAGGACGGGACCGAGGCATTGCAGTTCCGACAACATCGTCCTGGCATCCGGCGCGCGGGCGCGCGAACTGCCGGGGTTGGAGGCCGATGGCGACCTGGTTTGGACCTATCGCCACGCCCTGCTGCCGCCGCGGATGCCTGAAAAGCTGCTGGTTGTCGGGTCGGGCGCCATCGGAATTGAATTTGCCAGTTTCTACAATACCTTGGGGGCCGACGTTACAGTGGTTGAGGTGCTGGATCGCATTCTGCCGGTCGAGGATGCCGAGATTTCGGCGTTCGCGCGCAAGAGCTTCGAGAAGCAGGGCATGGCCGTGCTGGAACAGGCAACGGTGAAATCGCTGGATCGTGGCAAGGGCAAGGTAGCGGCGCATATCGAGCGCGGCGGCAAGGTCGAGACCCGCGAATTCGATACGGTGATTTCCGCCGTCGGCATCGTTGGCAATACCGAAGGCCTGGGGCTGGAGGAGCTGGGCGTCAAGGTCGAACGCAGCCACGTTGTGACAGATGCCCATTGCCGAACCGGCGCTGCTGGGATCTTTGCCATCGGCGACCTCGCGGGGCCGCCCTGGCTGGCCCACAAGGCCAGCCACGAAGGCGTGATGGTCGCCGAACTGATCGCGGGAGGCGCGCCGCATCCGGTGCGGCCGGAACAGATCGCCGGCTGCACCTATTGCCAGCCGCAGATCGCCAGCGTCGGGTTGACCGAAGCCCAGGCGAAGGAGCAGGGGCACGAGGTGCGCATCGGCCGGTTTCCGTTCATCGGCAACGGCAAGGCCATCGCGCTGGGCGAACCCGAGGGGCTGATCAAGACGGTGTTCGATGCGGCGACAGGCGAATTGCTGGGGGCGCATATGATCGGGGCCGAGGTGACCGAACTGATCCAGGGCTACGTGATCGGGCGCCAGCTTGAGACCACCGAGGCCGAACTGATGCAGGCGGTGTTTCCGCACCCCACGCTCAGCGAGATGATGCACGAAAGCGTGCTGGCGGCCTATGACCGGGCGCTGCACATCTGACAGCCGCCGCGGGTTGCATCGGCGGCACAAAAAAACGCCGCCCGAATGGGCGACGCGGATCCTTGCCTTCAGGGCGCGAAAGGCGGGTCTAACGACCCCAGCTGCGAACCACGCCGCAATCCATGTGCACGAAGTCCGACTTCGAGTAGCGGCCGACGCCCCCGGCGGCACATGCCGCGGCGGCCTGCGCCATCTGGCTGACCGAACGCGATTTCAGCCGCAGGTCGGCGGCCTGGCCCTTCATGTGCAGCGAGTTCTTCGCCACGCCCCGCGAGCGGCTGCGCAGCATCGCGTTGGTCTGCGGCGAGCGATAGCCCGACAGCAGCATGTAGGGTTCGCTGACGTTCAGGATGTTATGCGACGCGGCCATTATGTCGACCGTGCGGGCGTCCATCGACCTGGTCTGGTCGGTGCGCCAGTCGCGCATGAAATGGTTGATCTCTTTCAGCACGTCGGGGATGTAGTCGCCCTCGATCCAGTAGATCGTGTCGATGCTTTCTCCAGTGCGGCCCGAATACATGCGGATCCGGCGAATATCGCCCGCTCCGCGAAGAAATCCTGCCGCCTTGCTGAATGTCGGCGCCGCGACCATCGTGGATGCCGCGAATGCACCAAGAAGGGCACGCCTCGAAAGGCCTGTCGTCACTTGTGAAGTCATGTCCTGCGCGTCCCGTCCGCTCTTGCCAATTGCCGCTTGTTCCAGCGGCCTCGGTTGCTGCCTCATCCCCAGGCGCGTGTATTCTATGGCACATCTGGGTTTTTTAACCAAGACCGCCGACCCTGCCAATTGCCTGCACCTTCCGAAATCGGCGGAAATTTGCCATAACTATGGTTGGGAAGTGGTTAAGAAAGCGCTCAATTCGTGACGAAATGACGGCGTTGCCCAAGCGGCACAGTGGGCGCGCTTACTGAATTGTGATCAAACAAAGCGTGCCGTAATGGGTTAACTTTACAAACGAAAAGCGCGGTTTGCGGGTTAGAAAAAAGGACAATGGGAATGGGTGCAGGACGTCGGAATTGGTTCGGCCAGGCTTTGCTGGCATTTGGGTTTGGCCTGTCGCTGGCAAGTACGGGTTCGCAGCCGGCGTCGGCGCAGATCACGCCCTTCATGCAAGCGGTCGCCGAAATCGGCATCGGGCGAGGACGGCATCGCGGCGTTTTACCGCGGGAATTCCTATACCCCGATCTGGACCGGGCCAGGCGAAGCCGACGCGAAGCGCCGCGCGGCGCTGTTCGCGGCGCTGAAGCAGGCGGGTGATCACGCGCTGCCGGTCGGATCCTACGAAATCGACCGGCTGATGGCGCGGCTGCGCGACATCCGGTCCGAGCGCGAACTGGGCCGCATCGAGGTCGACCTGACCCGGACCTTCCTGAAATATGCCCGCGACATCCAGACCGGCGTGCTGACGCCGAAGAAGATCGACAGCGGCATCGTCCGCGACGTGCCGCTGCGCGATCATACCGAACTGCTGCAATCCTTCGCCACCGCAGAGCCGATCGCGTTCCTGCATTCGTTGCCGCCAAGGTCGCCTGAATATGCCCGGCTGATGAAATCGAAGGTCCTGCTGGAACGCCAGCTTGGCCGCGGCGGCTGGGGTCCGCAGGTGCCGGCCCGCGCGCTGGAACCCGGCGAAAGCGGCAACGCGGTGGTGATGTTACGCAACCGGCTGATCGCCATGGGCTACATGCGCCGCAGCGCCGCGATGGTCTATGACGCCGAACTGGAGCGCGCGGTGCAGCTCTACCAGCTGGACAACGGTCTGGAGACCGACGGCGTCACCGGACCCGGCACCATGGCCGAGATCAACAAGCAGATCGAGGACCGTCTGCCCAACATCATCGTCGCGATGGAACGCGAGCGCTGGATGAACATCGAGCGCGGCAAGCGGCATGTCTGGGTAAACCTGACCGACTTCACCGCCGCGATCATGGACAACGACCAGGTCACGTTCAAGACGCGCTCGGTGATCGGCGCCAACACCTACGACCGGCGCTCGCCAGAGTTCTCGGACGTCATGGAATACATGGAGATCAACCCGTACTGGAACGTGCCGCGGTCGATCACGGTCAAGGAATACCTGCCGCGGATGATCGCCAGCGGCGGCGGGTCGGCGGGGCATCTGCAACTGGTGGACGGGCGCGGTCGCGTGGTCAGCCGGGGTGCTGTGAACTGGGGCGCGGTGACGGCGCGCAACTTTCCCTTTGACCTGCGCCAGCCGCCCAGCCGCGGCAACGCGCTGGGGCTGGTCAAGTTCATGTTCCCGAACCCCTACAACATTTACCTGCACGACACGCCCGCCAAGTCGCTGTTCGCGCGCGAGGTGCGGGCATTCAGCCATGGCTGTATCCGGCTGAACGACCCTTTCGATTTCGCCTATGCGCTGCTGGCCAGACAGACCGACGACCCGGTCGAGTACTTCCAGAGCCGGGTGCGCACCGGCCAGAACCTGCGGGTGCCGTTGGAGACGCCGGTCCCGGTGCATATCGTCTATCGCACCGCGTTCACCAACGCCAAGGGACGGCTGAACTTCCGGCGCGACGTCTATGGCCGCGATGCGCGGATCTTCGACGCGCTGATCGACGCCGGGGTGGTCTTGGGCACCTATCCCAGCTAAATCTCTGCTGATCCCCGCCTTGCGCGCACCGCGCGGGGCGGGTGGCGCGGTGCGCGCCATGGCAGCGGAGGTTTCATGGCCGGATTCTCGATAGCAGACATCGCCGCGGCGCTCGGGGCCGAGGCGCATGGCGATACAAGCCTTGTCATCACCCGCGCCTCGGAACCCGGCGACGCGGGCCCCGATGACCTGGCGCTGGCGATGGATCCGAAATATGCCGAAGGCCTGGCGCAGGGCCGAGCCCGTGCGGCGCTTTTGTGGGACGGGGCCGACTGGCAGGCGCTGGGGCTGAAGGCTGCCATCGAGGTCAAGCGCGGGCGCTACGCGATGTCGGCGCTGACGCAGCTTCTGGATCCTGGTCCCGAGATCGCGCCGGGCATCCACCCCACCGCCGTCGTCCACGCGGAGGCCTTCGTCGGCACCGGTGCTGCCATCGCACCGTTCGTCGTGATCGGGCGCGGCGTGCGGATCGGCGCGGATGCCCGCATCGCGTCCCACGTCAGCATCGCCGAGGATACGGTGATCGGCGACGGCGCGCTGCTGCACGCAGGCGTCCGCATCGGCCGCCACGTCCGCATCGGCGACCGGTTCATCGCGCAACCCGGCGCGGTGATCGGCGCCGACGGGTTTTCCTTCGTCACGCCCGAGAAATCCCGCGCCGAAACCGCGCGCGAGATGACCGGCGACACCGGCGATGCCAAGGCGCAAAGCTGGACCCGGATCCATTCACTGGGCGGCGTCGTGCTGGGCGATGATATCGAGGTCGGCGCCAACGCCTGCATCGACGCAGGCACGATCCGTGCCACCAGGATCGGCGACGGCACCAAGATCGACAACCAGGTGCACGTGGCGCACAACTGCGTCATCGGGCGCGACTGCCTGTTCGCCGGGCAAGTGGGCATCGCCGGGTCGGTCACCATCGGCGACAACGTGATCCTGGGCGGCCAAACCGGCGTCGTCGACAACATCTTCATCGGCGACGGCGTAGTGGCGGGCGGCGGCACGATAATCTTGTCGAATGCGCCCGCGGGCCGCGTCCTGCTGGGATATCCGGCGGTGAAGATGGACACGCATGTCGAAACCTACAAGGCTTTGCGCCGCCTGCCGCGCCTTGCCCGCCAGGTCGCTGAATTGCAGAAAGCGGTTTCAAAACCCGGTGCGAGTGACTAAATCACGGCCCAAGGCTGGCGCGAGGGGCAGATGTCCGCAGAGATTGAAGACAAGGTGATCGGCATTCTGGCAGAGCAGGCCCTGCTGGAACCGGAAGACATCGGCATGGAGCAGTCTCCGGCCGATCTGGGCATCGATAGCCTGGGCCTGGTCGAATCGATCTTCGCGATCGAGGAAACTTTCGACATTTCGGTGCCGTTCAACGCCAACGAGCCGCAGAAGAGTGAATTCGACATCTCGTCCGTGCGGGCCATCGTCGACGCGGTGCGCGATCTCGTGAGACAGCAGAAGGGATGAGGCGCGTTGTCATTACCGGCGCGGGCACGATCAACGCGCTGGGGCACAACGTCGCGGACACGCTCGAGGCGATGCGCGAGGGGCGCTGCGGTATCGGCGACCTGGAAATCCGCGATGTCGACCGGCTGGCCGTCAAGATCGGCGGGCAGGTCAAGGGCTATGACGAGCATGCCCATTTCAACCGCCAGCAAATCGCGCTTTACGACCGGTTCACTCAGTTCGCCTTGATGAGCGCGCGCGAGGCCATCGTGCAGTCGGGCCTGTCCTTCGAGGGCGCCCTGGCGGCACGGTCGGGCGTGGTGATGGGCACTTCGGGCGGCGGGCTCAGCACGCAGGACGAAAATTACCGGGCCGTCTATGAAGAGGGCAAGAACCGGGTGCATCCGTTCGTGGTTCCCAAGCTGATGAACAACGCCGCCGCGTCGCACGTCTCGATGCAGTGGAACCTCAAGGGGCCGTCCTTCACCGTGGCCACGGCCTGTGCCTCGTCCAATCACGCCATGGGACAGGCCTTCATGCTGATCCGGTCGGGCATGGCGGACGTGATGCTGACGGGCGGCTCGGAATCGATGCTGTGCTTTGGCGGTGTGAAGGCCTGGGAAGGCCTGCGGGTGATGTCGAAAGACGCCTGCCGCCCGTTCTCAGCGACCCGCAACGGTATGGTGCAGGGCGAGGGCGCCGGCGTTTTCGTGTTCGAGGATTACGACCACGCGAAGAAACGCGGCGCCGAGATCCTGGCCGAGGTCGTCGGTTTCGCCATGACTTCGGACGCCGCCGACATCGTGATGCCGTCGAAACAGGGGGCGGCCCGCGCGATCACCGGCGCGATGGAGGATGCTCGCGTCTCGCCCGACAAGGTCGGCTATATCAACGCCCACGGCACCGGCACCGCCGCCAACGACAAGACCGAATGCGCCGCGGTGGCGGATGCCTTCGGGCCCCATGCCGACGCGCTGATGATCTCTTCGACCAAGTCGATGCACGGCCACCTGATCGGCGGCACCGGGGCGGTGGAACTGCTGGCCTGCATAATGGCCCTGCGCGACGGCATCATCGCGCCGACCATCGGCTACGAGGAACACGATCCGGAATGCGCGCTTGATGTGGTCCCGAACGAGGCGCGCGAGGCGCGCGTCGACTATGCGCTGTCGAATGCCTTCGCATTTGGCGGGCTCAACGCGGTGCTGGCGCTGAAGCGGGCCTGAGTGCAGTCAGAAAAGTCAACGCCACCGACAGGCGGTGGCGCTGGTCAAAGCATTTCTTGACGCGACCTGGCTAGTTCGAGAGCCGCGCGAAGGCGGCGTCATAGGCCGCGGTAAAGCCATTGAGCGACACCTTCAGATTGACCTTCTGATCCGGCGCGGCCACAGGCACGATGGTCAGCGTCGCGCTGACGCCGCGCTTGAAGGTGGCGATATCGTTGTCGTCGAAACCCAGCCGCGCGAAGCAGCCGATCTCCGAGCACCAGCTGAACGGGTACTTCTTCGGTGTGCTGCCGTCCACCGACATCCCCAGGCCCTGGGTCAGCAAGGTTTCCAGCGGCGTGATCGCCGTCGCCCCGGCCGCGGCTTCCTGATCTGCGGGAAGCGGGAAGATGTTGATCTCTGCCACCGGGTTGTTGTTGCCGTCGTCGAGCAGCTGGTAAAGCTGGCACGGGTCGACCTCGGCCTCGGACTTGATGCAGCGCAGTTCCCAGTCGCCGAAGGTTGCCTCGATATAGACCGCGCCCAGGGCGGGTCCGTCCGCGGCTTCCTCGCCCATCGACAGGGCCAGCGCATTGGGGTTCTCTTCTGCGGCTCCCTCGGCGGGGGCTTCCGCCTCGGTCTCGGCGGCGGGTTCGGTCGTTTCGGTACTTTGCGCGAAGGCCGGGCCGGAAATGGCCATCAGGACCGCGAAAGGCAGAGTTTTCATAAGGTTCGTCATGGGGTTCCCATCGCTCTGTAATTCCAGTCTCTGCACACGATCTAGCACGGCGCCAAGGCGGTGTCAGGTGCGAAAAACCGGTTCTTGCGCGGCAGATCGCGCATGTGAAAGCGGCGGCAGCGGGTTCTTGCGACAGGCTGCAACCGAGCTCGGGTGCGACCGGGACGAGCGAAGAAAAAGGGGGCCACGAGGACCCCCTTTTTGCATTTCGCTCCCTGCCGGACTGGCCGACTTATTCATTGCGCGCAAACTACGGCCTCTGATTTCACCCGTCAACCGGAATCTGATCACAAATTCAACGCTCTGATCCGGCAGAAAAAAACCGCGCCAGAGCGGCGCGGCCAGTATAACAGGGAGGAAGCCGCCCGATCCCAAATACACAGGATCGCTACGGCCAGTTCCTGTCTGGCACAGATTGATTAACAATGTATTTTGGCCGCGAACGACGGAACCGGCAGGAAGGCAACGAAAAGCATGACCGACAGCATTTTCATCGGCGGCGGGGGCGCGGACTATGCGGACCCGCAAGGCTTATTGTTGAAATACGCCAACCGCCACGGCCTGATCGCGGGCGCCACCGGAACCGGCAAGACCGTGACGCTGCAAATCCTGGCCGAGAGCTTTTCCAGCATCGGTGTGCCGGTGTTCTTGTCGGACGTCAAAAGCGACCTGGCGGGGCTGGCGAAATCCGGCTCTGCGGATTTCAAGCTGCACGACGCATTCATGAAACGTGCCGCGACGATCGGGTTCACCGATTACGCCTACGACGCATTCCCGGTCACCTTCTGGGACCTTTTCGGCGAGCAGGGCCATCCGATCCGCACCACCGTGGCGGAAATGGGGCCGCTGCTGCTGGCGCGGATGCTGGGGCTCACGGACGCGCAGGAGGGCGTGCTGAACATCGCGTTCCGCGTCTCGGACGAGCAGGGGCTGCCGCTGCTCGACCTCAAGGACCTGCAGGCGCTGCTGGTCTGGATCGGGCAGAACGCCGCCGATCTCAGCCTCCGCTACGGCAATGTCGCGGCATCGTCGGTCGGCGCGATCCAGCGGCAGTTGCTGGTGCTGGAAAACCAGGGCGGCGCGCAGCTGTTCGGCGAACCGGCGTTGGAATTGGCGGACATCATGCGCACCGACCCGGGCGGGCGCGGGCGCATCTCGATCCTGGCCGCCGACAAGCTGATGGCCTCGCCCACGCTTTATGCCACCTTCCTGCTGTGGCTTCTCAGCGAGTTGTTCGAGGAACTGCCGGAAGTTGGTGACCCCGACAAACCGCGCCTGGTGTTCTTTTTCGACGAGGCGCACCTGCTGTTCAACGACGCGCCCAAGGCGCTGGTCAACAAGGTCGAGCAAGTCGCCCGCCTGATCCGGTCGAAGGGCGTCGGCGTCTATTTCATCACCCAGAACCCAGATGACGTGCCAGAGGATGTGCTGGGCCAGCTTGGCAACCGCATCCAGCACGCGCTGCGCGCCTTCACCGCCCGCGACCAGCAGGCGTTGCGCCGCGCCGCGCAGACCTACCGCGATAACCCGCGCTTTTCGACCGAGCAGGCGATCCGAGAGGTCGGCGTCGGCGAGGCGGTGACCTCGATGCTGGTCGCCAAGGGCGCACCGGGGATGGTCGAGCGCACGCTGATCCGCCCGCCGTCGTCGCAACTCGGCCCGATCACCCCGACAGAGCGCGACGGCGTCGTCAGGGCGTCGCCGATCTACGGCAAGTACGAAACGCCCGTCGACCGCGAAAGCGCCTACGAGACCCTGAAGAAACGCGCCGAGGCTGCCGCGAAAGAGGCTGAAGAAGCCGAGAAGGCCGAAGAAAGCCAGGCCGAAGCCGAAGCCGCGCGCGATCGCGAGTTCGCCAACGCGCGCCGTTACGACGGTGGAAGAACCGCGACCCGCCGCACCGGTACCCGCCGCCGGTCGCCCGACACGATGGGCGAGGCGCTGGGGCAGGCGGTGATCAAGGAACTGGGCGGCACCACCGGGCGGCGGATCATCCGGGGTATCTTCGGAACCTTGTTCAAGGGCCGCTGAATCTGGCGCGGGATCAGTTCAGCGCCCGGATGTTCAGCCGAGTGATCCGGTTGTCCTTGCGCGCCGCCACCTCGAACCGGAATCCGTGAAACGAGAATACCTGGCCCTGGGCCGGGATCGTCTGCGCCTCGTGGATCACCAGCCCGGCGATGGTGTTGGCCTCGTCGTCGGGCAGGTTCCAGTCGTTGGCGCGGTTCAGGTCGCGGATCGTCATCGCGCCGTCGACCAGGAAGCTGCCATCCTCGGTCTGACGCACCGGATGCTCGGCATCGACGTCGAACTCGTCGGTGATCTCGCCGACGATTTCCTCCAGGATGTCCTCCAGCGTGATCAGGCCCTCAAGCGCTGCCGTATTCATCGACCACCAGCGCGAAATGCGTGTTGCGCCGCAGGAACTGGCGCATCTGGTCGTCCAGCGTCGTCGTTTCCGGCACGAAATAGGGCTTCATCGCCACATCGGTGATGTTGAAATCCTTGAACGGCTCGACCCCTTCGGCGGCATCGCGGGTGCGCGCATACATCGCGCGCAACAGGTCCTTGGCGTGGATCACGCCGACGATGTTCTCGTGTTCGCCGCGATAGACCGGCAGGCGGGTGTGCGAGGATTTCAGGCATTGCTCGAGGATCTCGATGGGCGCTGAATCGGCGTTGATCATCTCGATCTGGCTGCGATGGAGCATGATCTCTTCGACGGTGCGGTCGCCCAGGTCCAGCGCGCCGAGCAGGCGGTCGCGGTCCTCTTTCTGCACCGCGCCTTCGGAATGGCCCAGCGTGATCGCGCCGGCGATCTCGTCGCGGACCGCAAGGATGTGGCTGTCGGGGTCGGTCTTGACGCCGACAAGGCTGAGCAAGCCGCGCACCAGGACGCGGACCGCGGTCACGACCGGACTGAAGACCAGGATGACCAGCGAGATCGGCCTGGCCACGTTCGCGGCGGCGGTTTCGGCATTGGTGATCGCATAGGTCTTGGGCAGCACCTCGGCGAAGATCAGCACCAGCAGGGTCATGACCAGCGTCGCCAGCGCCACGCCCGATTCGCCGAAAAGCCGTGTGAACAGCGCCGTCGCCAGCGACGTGGCCAGGATGTTGACAAGGTTGTTGCCCAGCAGGACCGAGCCGATCAGGCGTTCGTTGTCCTCGGTGATCTTCAACGCCGTTCGACGCACCGGTCGAGCCCTTGTCGGCCTGCGCGTTCAGCTTGCCGCGCGAGGCCGCCGTCAGCGCGGTTTCGCTGCCGGAAAAGAACGCCGACAGCACCAGCAGCCCCAGGATTGCGGCGGATGTGATCCAGAATGCAGTGTCGAGAAGCGGGGCGGCGCCGTCCATGAAGGGGTATCTTTCCGGTGGTGTGTTTCGTGTTATGGGGCGGTCGGTGGGGGCTTTCAAGAGAGGGCGGATGCAAAGCGGTCTGCGACATCGCGATCTGGGCGTGCTGGACGGGCCGGTGTTGCTGTTCGGCGGGCCCTATTCCAACCTTCAGGCGACGCACGCACTGATCGACGCCGCGCGCGCCTTGGGCATCGGGCCCGATCACATGATCTGCACCGGCGACGTGGTGGCCTACGGCGCCGATGGCCCGGCCTGCGTCGCCGCCCTGCGAACGCTGGGGTGCCCCGTGGTGGCGGGCAACTGCGAAAGGCAACTGGCGGCGCGGGCAATCGATTGCGGCTGCGGGTTCGGGGACGGCAGCGCCTGCGACCGTCTGGCGGCGGGCTGGTATGCCCATGCGGATCGTACGGTCGGGGCCGGGGAACGCGCCTGGATGGGCGCGTGTCCGGACATCGTGACGTTCCGCCACGTCGGGCGGCGCTGTGCCGTGATCCACGGCGGCCTCGGCGACATCGCTCGGTTCCTCTGGCCGGTCTCGTCCGAGGCGGATTTCGCCGAGGAGATCGCGCTGGTCGATGGCGCGGTCGGCCCGGTCGACATGGTGATCGCGGGCCATTGCGGCATCGCTTTCCAGCGCGAGATCGGCGCGGTGACCTGGCTCAATGCGGGGGCCATCGGCCTGCCGCCGCACGATGGCCGATCGCAGACGACGGTTTGCCGTGCTGGCCGACGGTCGGGCGGTCATTCACCGCCTCGAATATGACCACGCCGCCGCGCGCGCGGCGATGCGGGCGGCGGGGCTCGTCCAGGGCTATCACACCGCGCTGACCACCGGCATCTGGCCATGCGAGGACGTTCTGCCAATGGCGCTGCGGCGCAGCTGAGTGGCCAGAGATCATCGAAAATTCTTGTGCGCGGCCTAGTGCGCGCGCGACAGCGGGTGATGCTCGAGCACCAGTTCCTTCAACCGTTCGTCCAGCACATGGGTGTAGATCTCGGTCGTCGACACGTCGGCATGTCCCAGCAGCGTCTGGATCGACCGCAGATCGGCTCCGTTGGCCAGAAGGTGCGTCGCAAAGGCATGGCGCAGGGTGTGCGGTGTCACCTTGGCAGGGGCTGACGCCGCCCTGCACCGCGAATTCCTTGATCAGCGTGTAGAACCGGTGCCGTGTCAGGTGCCCGGACGCGCCGCGCGACGCGAAAAGGAGGCGCGAGGCGGGCTTGCCCTCGGCGCGGGCCTGCGCCTCGGCCCGGTCGCGTTCGGCCAGCCAGGTGGCCAGCGCGGCGCGGGCGGGCGACGACAGCGGGACCAGGCGCTCCTTGCCGCCCTTGCCGCGGATCAGCAGCATCCGCGGATCGCCGCGGGCCGCGGCCAGCGGCAGGCCGACCAATTCGCTGACCCGCATTCCGGTGGCATAGAGCAGTTCCATCAGGCAGGTGTTGCGCAACCGGTCCGCCGGGCTGCGCCCCGAGGCGCGCGCCGCCGCCAGCAGCGCGTCGACCTCCGGCAACGCTCAGGGTCTTCGGCAACGATTTGCCACGGCCCGGACCCTTGATCTGAATCGCCGGGTTGTCGCCGCGCCAGCCCTCCTCGAAGGCGAAACGGAAAAGCTGCTTGATCGCCGACAGGCGGCGCGCCCGCGTCGCCCGGGCGAGGCCCTGCGCGTCGCAATGCACCAGGTAGGCCTCGACATCGCCACGCGCGGCGGTCTCCAGCGTCGTGCCGCGCCCGTCCAGCCAGGTGTCGAAATCCTTGAGGTCGCGGGCATAGGCCAGCTGCGTGTTGCGCGCGGCATCAAGCTCCGCCGCCTGCGCCTGAAGAAAGGTGGCGATCCAGCGCCGACTCATCCGCGATGATCCAGAAGCATCAGTTGCAGACCCATGCGCCGGGCAGTGGCCTCCAGCCCGACGGATCGAAAAAGCGCGATGGCGTCGGCAAGCTGGTCAAGGTCGCCGCTGGCCGCCTGCGACCCCATGTCGATCGCCGACAGGATCGCGGCGCCCAGCTGGTCCGCCTGGATCAGGCGCGCCAGGGTCGGCGGCGGGGCCGAGGCCGCGAAGCCGTCAGCGATGGCCTGGGCGACCGGGTTCGGCGGGATCGCGTCGGCCAAGTCACCGCGCGCCAGACCGATCAGAAACCGCTCTTCATCGGATTTCGGCGCATGGCCGGCGGCAACGGCCTCGTAGCGCTGCGACAGAAGGGCGATGCGGAAGGCCAGGCTTGCGGCCTCTCCGGTCAGCGGCAGCGCGCTCAGCGACGGCGCGTAAAGCCGAGCGAATACCGGTTCCAGAGATTGCAGGGTCATGGCGCGCCACGCGGCGGGCAGGGCGGCGGCAACCGCACCGGGGTCGCGGCTGGCCAGCGCGATCTCGAAGCGCTGCACGGCTTCGACCCGGTCCCAGACGCCGCCCGAGGCGGCCGGCAGTCGTTCGGTATAGATGCCCAGCAACTGGTTCTCGGTGATCGCGCCGCTGCGAGCCAGCCGCTCGGCGGCGACGATCTGCGCCTTCCAGCCACTGGTGTCGCTCAGGTCGGCATGGGCGTAGGCCAGCGGCAGGTTGGTCGTCGGCATCGCCTCGCCGATGGCCTCGTAGAGCCGGAATTCCAGTGGTGTGGGGCGTGACGGAGGTCGCAGCGGCGCGGCCTCGTCGAACCCTTCGAGGTCGAGAAACCGGTTCAGCAGCGCCTCCTGCTCATGCGTCAACTCACCCAGCGCGCGCCCGCTGTCCAGCGTCAGGGCGGCGGCATCCCAGTCGCCGCCGCGGGCCAGGCAGAAGATCCGCGCGGGCAGGGTGGGCGACAGGTCGGGATTGCCGCGCAGACGGGTGCACGCGGTGTCCTCGGTGCCGGTCAGCAGGCTGGTGTCGAACCAGCGCCGGAACAGCGCCGGGCGGTCGGTGCCGGCGCGGTCCAGCAGCGCCTGCGCCTGTTCCACGGCGCCCATCGCCAGCAGCGTGTCGATGCGGGCCAGGAACAGCCGCGCAGACGGGTCGGTATCGGCGGGTGGGTCAAGCTCGGCCAGCAGCAGGGTGAAGAGAAGCTCCTGCAGGGCAGGCACCAGGTCGGTGTCGAGCCGGGCCAGCGCATCGGCCAGTTCGGCGCTCGACGTCTCGCCCCACAGATCGCGCGGCAGGCCGGTGACGCTGATCGGCAGCAGGCCGACGGCGTCCGACGACAACTCGCCCAGCGGCGTGACGGTGATGACTTCGGTCGCGGCCCCGCCGGTGACTTCCGGCTCGGGCGGCAACGCCGCCACGCTTTCGGTTTCCGTCAGGCTGTCGGACAGCCAGTCGATTGCCGACATCGGTGCCTGCGCCAGCGCGCCCGAGCCCGTCAGAAACGCGGCGCCGATCAGGGCGGCGCTAATCCGCATTCAACTGCACCGGGGTCGTGACATCGCTTTGCTCGGGCGTCAGGTCGCCCAGGTAGGCGTAGCCCACCAGCCCCAGGCCACCGAGAATCACCAGCACGGCCAGGAATTTGAACAGGATGCCCATGCAGTTACTGCCTTCTTTTCTGCGTCTTCGCGCGTTTTGCCCCGTTCATGCGGGGTGTTTCGCTTTTATATATGGCATTTCCGGCAGCTTCCCGCCATTGAGTTCGAAACAAATGCAATAGGCGGGACGCTGCCGGTTTTGGCCTGGGAATTGAAGAAGACAGTGGCTTTGGTGGGCATGATGGGGTCGGGCAAGACCGCCGTCGGCTCGGCGCTGGCGCGGATGCTGGGCGTGCCGTTCCTCGATTCCGATACCGAGATCACCCGCGCCGCCAACATGTCCATCGCCGAGATTTTCGCCCGCGACGGCGAGGCGTTCTTTCGCGACAAGGAAACCCAGGTCATCACCCGCCTGCTGGAGACCGAACGCTGCATCCTGTCGACCGGTGGCGGTGCCTACCTGTCGGAGAAGAATCGCGAGGTGATCTCGCGCAAGGGCGTGGCGGTCTGGCTGCGGGCCGACCATGATCTGCTGTGGACCCGGGTGCGGCACAAGTACGACGCGCCCGCTGTTGCGCACCGCCAACCCCTACGAGACGCTGCGCGAGCTGTGCGCGGCGCGCAACCCGGTCTATGCCAAGGCCGACCTGGCGGTCGATGCGCAGGCGGCCTATTCGATCGACGACATGGCGGGCCGGGTGATCGAGGCGCTTTCGGGGCGCAGGGATGTGCTGGAGGCGGCGACATGAAAAGCGTGGTACGGGTCGAGCTTGGGGCGCGCAGCTATGACGTGCGGATCGGGCAGGGGCTGATCGCCCGGGCCGGAGAGCACCTGGCGCCGCTGCTGGCGCGCCCGCGCGTGGCGGTGCTGACCGACGAAACCGTGGCCGCCCGGCATCTCGGTGCGTTGCAGGCCGGTCTGGCGGCGGCCGATATCTCCAGCGTCGCGCTGGAACTGCCGCCCGGAGAGGCGACAAAGGGCTGGCCGCAATTCTCTCGCGCCGTCGAATGGCTGCTGGAACAGAAAGTCGAGCGGCGCGATGTCGTGGTGGCGCTTGGCGGCGGGGTCATCGGCGACCTGGGCGGGTTTCGCCGCAGCCGTGTTGCGGCGCGGGGTGCGCTTCGTGCAGATCCCGACCTCGCTGCTGGCGCAGGTCGATTCAGTCGGTCGGCGGCAAGACCGGGATCAACTCGCCCCAGGGCAAGAACCTGATCGGCGCGTTCCATCAGCCCAGCCTGGTGCTGGCTGATATCGGTGTGCTCGACACGCTGACCCCGCGCGATTTCCTGGCCGGTTACGGCGAGGTGGTGAAATACGGGCTGCTCGGCGACGAGGCGTTCTTCGAATGGCTCGAGGCGCACGGGCCCGCGCTGGCGGCGGGCGATGCCGGGCTGCGCGCCGAGGCGGTGCGCCGGTCGGTGCAGATGAAGGCCGATATCGTCGCGCGCGACGAGACCGAACAGGGCGACCGCGCGCTGCTCAACCTTGGCCACACGTTCTGCCACGCGCTCGAGGCGGCGACCGGTTATTCCGACCGCCTGCTGCACGGCGAGGGCGTGGCGATCGGCTGCGCGCTGGCGTTCGAGACGTCGGCCCGGCTGGGCCTTTGTGCGCAGGAGGAGCCCAGCCGGGTGCGCGCGCATCTGCAAGGCGATGGGCATGAAGACCGACCTGGCCGACATCGCGGGCGATCTGCCCGATGCCGACGGCCTGCTGGCGCTGATGGCGCAGGACAAGAAGGTGATCGACGGGCAATTGCGGTTCATCCTGGCGCGCGGGATCGGCGGGCCTTCGTGGCAGCGAAGTGTCGATCCGGACACGGTTCAGCGTCCTGTTACAGGATGCGCTCGCCGCGCGATCCTGACACCTTCCATCGATTCCTGGCTCGAAGAAACTCCCGCGGAGGCCGCACGCCGGGCGTGCAGCGCCCGCAATCCTAGAACGGGATCTCGTCGTCGATGTCGCCCGCAGGTGCCTGACCGCCACTCTGGCTGCCGCCCTGCTGGCCGCCGCCGAGTAACCGCCCGAACGGTCGTCGGAGTAACCGCCGCCACCGCCGCCGCTCGCCGCCACTGCGCCCGTCAAGCATCACCATCGTTCCGTTGAAGCCCTGCAGAACGACCTCGGTCGAATAGCGGTCCTGCGCCGGACTGGTCCTGCCATTTGCGGGTCTGCAACTGGCCCTCGATATAGACCTTCGAGCCCTTCTTCAGGTATTGCTCGGCCACCCGTGCCAGAGGCTCGGAGAAGATCGCCACCGAATGCCATTCGGTCTTTTCGCGCCGCTCGCCGGTGGCCTTGTCCTTCCAGTTCTCCGAGGTGGCGATCCGCAGGTTGCAGACCTTGCCGCCGTTCTGGAACGTGCGCACTTCGGGGTCGCGGCCCAGATTGCCCACCAGGATGACCTTGTTCACCGATCCCGCCATGCGAGTCTCCTTGTCGAATCCAAACTCCGGTTCTGACGGTTACACCACCGTGCCGTGGTGAAGGAAAGGTTAATTCGGCAGGCAAAGTTTTGCCGCGCGCCCGGAACCGGGCCAAAAACACTGGCGTTCGGGCGGAATTTCCTTACTATCTCCGCGCAATGGAAGCGGGGGCAGGCCGAATGCGGCGGATGGGTGTGTGGGCCATCGGAATGATGGTGACGTTCGGGGTCACGGCCGTGCAGGCCGAAGGGCTGAAGTTTTCTTCCAAGAACCGGGCCGGATTGTTCCGGTCGCAGACCAAAGTGCTCGACACGCGAGCGGCCACGCAATACGCCGCATCCGTCCGGCTGACGCCGCGCGGCGCAGTGGTTCCGAGCAAGTTCGGCGGCACTTTCAATGGCAAGTACAACGGCCCATACCTCGCGATGGCGCGGGCCGCGGCCCGGCGGCACGGGGTTCCGGAAGAGCTGTTCCTGAAACTGGTGCAGCAGGAAAGCGGCTGGCGCGCGTCGGCGAAGTCGCACAAGGGCGCCTTCGGTCTGGCGCAGCTTATGCCCGCCACGGCGCGAAAGCTGGGCGTCGATCCGGCGATCCCCTCGGAAAACCTCGAAGGCGGCGCGCGCTACCTACGTCAGCAATACGACCGGTTCCAGTCCTGGCGGCTGGCGCTGGCGGCCTACAATGCGGGCCCGGAGGCGGTGGCGAAGTACAACGGCGTGCCGCCCTACAGGGAAACCCGGAACTACGTCAAGGTGATCTGGGGCAGCTGAGGCGCGTCACGCCCAGTCGGCCAGGATTTCGATATCGCCGCCCTTGACCTTCGGCACGACGCGGTAGGCGGCGTTGACGAAACAGAAGACCGCAAAGCACAGCAGGCCGACGACCGTGGCCAGGACCAGCACGTTGCCGAAAGGCTGGGTGCCAAGGAACTCGAACACCTGCTGCGCGCCACCCGCCTGGCCGGGATCGGCGGTCAGGGCGGCAAAGACCAGAAACCCGCCAACCACCGTGACCATCACCGCCTGCGCCAGCACGCCGGCCTTCAGCACCAGGTTCCATCGGCGGGTGAACGGGTTGGCCTGCAAATGCTGCTGGAACGAATTCGACAACGCCTTGTGCGCGTAGTAAGCCCCGGCGCCGACGGTGGCCAGACCGGCCAGCCCGACGATGGCCCGGCCTGCGGGCAGCGACATGATGCGCCCGGTCCATTGCGCGATCGTCGATCCGTCGCCACCCGACGGCACGAACAGGATCACCGCCGCCGCGATGCCGAGGCCGCCGTGCAGCAACCCGGTCGTCACCATTCCGGCGCGGGCGATCAGTCCCTTGCCGCCGGTGCCGTATTCCTCGAGATCCCGTATCGCATCCACCACCCGCCAAAGGGCGTAGGCCAGCAGACCTGCGGCGATCAACCCCAGGACAGCCTGTCCCAGCACCGACGATTCCAGCGAATTGAGCGCCGAGCCGGTGCCCTGCGCCCGCCCGCCGCGCCAGATCGCGAACAGGGAGAAGCCGGCCAGCACCAGGTAGACCAGGCCGCGCCCGGCATAGCCCGCCCGCATGACGGGGATGGCCCAGGCGAAACGGTCGTCGGAAATGGACATCGGCTACCCCATGGTCGAACCGCACACGTGCCGGGGCAACGCGCCCGGTGGGCTATGGGTTCCGGTCAGCGACCTTCCGGCCCGGAATACTGCCGCTCGACCTTGGCCACGCGCAGCCGGTAGTGGCTGTACCAGCGGTCCCGGCCCAGCTGCTGGGCCACCAGGTGCCTGGCATCGGCCTTCCAGCTTTGCACCGCGGCCAGGTCGTGCCAGTAGCTGACGGTAATGCCGAAACCGTCCGCATCGCGGGTGGATTCCATGCCGATGCATCCGGGGTGCGCCAGCGCCAGTTCGGACATCTTCGCCGCCATCGCGGCATAGCCGGGCTCGTCGGCTTCGGTGCGCCGCGCCGCGAAGATAACCGCGTAGTAGGGTGGATCGGGAAGCGCGGCAAATTCTGTCATGGGTCCGGGTCCTCAGGCTGCTGTCGCCCGGCAATAACACGAGGCACGAACCGCGATTTCCGCCCGCGCCTTGGCCTGATCCAGAAGCTGCCCGACATGGATGATCTCGACCGTCTCGTCGCGACGGTGCAGGCATTCGTGCAGGCCGTGCAGGCTCCAGACATTGCGCGGATGCTGGCAGGGCCGCGACAGCGTCTGGTCCAGCCCAAGGTCGGCGCGATAGATCGCCTCGGCCTCGCCAAAGCGTTTCTGATCCATCAAGAGCGCGCCAAGCGCGTGACGCGTCGGCTGCATCCAGCCCCAGGGTTCGTCGTAAAGCAGCCCGTCATCCAGCGCGATAGAGCGGCGCAGGTGGGCAAGCCCAGCCTCGATCCGACCGGATTTGTAGGCAAGTTCGCCCAGCATCATCTGCTCGGCGACGCCAAGCACATCGCGGCAAGTGTTGTTGAACATCATCCGGCTGTCCTGAACCCGGTCACGCGCCGCCAGGAAGAGGTCGCTCTCGGCTTCGGCTTCGGCGATGCGGCCAAGGTTGGACAGCGCAACGCAGCGCGCATAACGCAGCAGGGCGGTGGTGTAGGTGTAAAGCTCCGGGTCGTCGGGCAGTGGTTCGTCCAGGATCGCCTGCCACATACCAAAGCGCACCAGCACATGCGGGGTCATGGCGACGAAGGCCTCGAACAGGTCGGGCAGAAACCGCACGACCTTGTCGGGCAGCGTTTGCTTCAAAGCCTGACAGGCAGCCAGCGCCGCGGTCGGCTGCGCCAGGAACATCGCGCCATAGGCCTCGAAATGCAGGTTGTGGATGCGGTAGACGGTATAGAAGTTCTCGCCCCCCGCCATATCGAAGAATTTCCGGTCGACCCGGGCCGCGCGCTGGTTGCGCCAGAGGACGTTCTGGTAGTCGCCGCACAGGACGTCGATATGGGTGGCCATATGCACAAGATGGCCCGAGTCGGGCACCAGATCGACAAGCCGGTCGCCATGGCGCAAGGCCGCCTCGGGGGTTGGCGACATTTCCATCAGGTGGATGTACATGTGCAGCAGCCCGGGATGATCCCAGGCAGCCGGTTCCTGCGAGAAGGCTTGTTCCAGCGCGGCCTTGGCCTCCAGGGTAGAGGCGCCTTCGGCAGGTCCGCGACCGGGCAGATCCCAAAGCGCCCAGGGCGTGCGGTTCATCAGCGCCTCGGCAAAGATCGTCGTGACATCCAGATCGTCGCCGTGGGCGCCATGGACATCGCGCATCGCTGCGGCGAAGGCGTCGTTCCAGGGACCGTAATCCTCGATGCCGGGATCATCTGGATAGCGGGCGGCAAGGGCGCCGATCATCGCGCGTTCTGCCTCGGTCAGGTTCGGCAGGCAGGCGCGCGCCGCCGCCAGCGCCCGGTGCGCCTTTTCCAGCGCCGCGACCTTTTCGTCAGGCTCGAATATTTCCCACTGCTTGTTGTAGTTGGGGCCAATCGCATAGGCGATGCCCCAGTGGGCCATGCCGCAGGCCGGATCGGCAGAAACAGCGCGCTCGAAACACCGCTCTGCCTCTTCATGGTTGTAGCCGTAGGTCCAGATCAGGCCCTTGTCGAACCAGGCCTGAGCGTCGGCCGAAGTCGTGGTGACCGGGCGGCTGTAGCTGCCAAGATCGAAGCCGTCCATCATTGCCCCCGTTGTGCGATCAGATCGTGTTTCGTCCCGGTATACTCTTGGCTATGGGCAGATTGGTTCTGCCCGCGTCGCTGGCTATTCGGCGGCGATCTTGATCACCGGCTCCATCGCCGCCAGTTCTTCGTCGCTCAGGTGGCACTTGATCTGGTGCCCCTGGCCCACCGTCTTCTGCGGCGGCACTTCGGTTTCGCACAGGTTGCCCGGCACCGGGATTTCCAGCGGCAGCGGGTCTGGAACGGGCAGCCCGGCGGCGGGTTCATCGCCGAGGGAATGTCGCCTTCCAGCACGATGTGCTTCTTCTCGACCCTGGTGTCGGCGATCGGCACCGCCGACAGCAGCGCCTCGGTATAGGGGTGGTAGGGCGGCGCGAACACCTGATCGGTCGTGCCCAGTTCGACCACATGGCCGAGATACATCACCATCACCCGGTCGGAGAGATAGCGCACGATGGACAGGTCGTGGCTGATGAACAGCAGCGTCGTCTTTTCCTCGCGCTGGATCTCCATCAGCAGGTCGGTGACCGCGGCCTGCACCGAGACGTCGAGCGCCGAGACCGGCTCGTCCGCCACCACGATGCGCGCGTCGCCGGCAAAGGCGCGGGCGATGCCGACGCGCTGCTTCTGGCCGCCCGACAGCTGGCGCGGCATCCGGTCGGCGAAGTCGCGCGGCAGCTTCACCAGGTCGAGCAGTTCCAGCATCCGCTCGCGCCGCTCGGCGTCGTTCGTCGCCGATCCCGAAGATCTCCAGCGCGCGGATGATCTGGCGGCCGACGGTCATCGACGGGTTCAGCGTGTCGAACGGGTTCTGGAACACCATCTGGATCGAGCGACACGGTCTTGGTGTCGCGCTGCTCGATGGGCGATGTCGCCGATCGGCTTGTTGTCGAGCAGGATCTCGCCCTCGGTCGCGGTTTCCAGCCCCATCAGCACCTTGGCGAAGGTGGACTTGCCGCAGCCGGATTCGCCGACGATGGCCAGCGTTTCGGATTCGCGCGCCTCGAAGCTGCAGCGTCTCGTTGGCCTTGACCACCTTCTTGTCGCCGCCGCCGAACAGCGCGTTGGCCGCGACCTCGTAGTATTTCTTGAGGTTGTCCATCTTCAGGACGACATCGCCGATCTCGCCCTTGGTCTTGGTCTCGCCGGCGGCGATGCGGCGCGTCCCAGTCGATCTCCTCGATGCGGCAGGCAGCGCGAGACGTGGCGGTCGTCGCCCTTGATCGCGCTCCATCATCAGACGTCGCCGGCATCGCAGACGCCTTCCTCGAAATAGTCGCAGCGCGGGCCGAAATTGCAGCCCGGCGGGCGTTCGTGGGGCAGGGGGAAGTTGCCGGGGATGGCCATCAGCGGGCGCGCGTTCTTGTCGGCGCCGGGCAGCGGGATCGAGCGGAACAGCGCCTGGGTATAGGGGTGCTGCATCTCGTCGAACACGTCCTCGATGCGAGCCGCGTCTCGACCGCCTCGCCGGAATACATCACGCAGATCCGGTCGCAGGTTTCCAGCACCAGCCCGAGGTTGTGGCGAGATGAACAGCATCGAGGTGCCGTATTTCTTGCCCAGATCCTTGACCAGTTCGACGACCGCGGCCTCGACCGTCACGTCGAGCGCGGTGGTCGGCTCGTCCAGGATCAGCAGGGACGGCTTGGACATCAGCGCCATGGCGATGACGATGCGCTGCTGCTGGCCGCCCGACAGCTGGTGCGGGATAGGCTGTTCAGGATACGCTTCGGGGTCGGGCAGCTTCACGTCGGTGACCACCTCCAGCGCGCGGTTGATAGGCCTCCTTCTCGCCGATGCCCTCGTGGATCATCGGCACTTCCATCAGCTGCTTGCCGATCTTCATCGCCGGGTTCAGCGAGGCCATCGGCTCCTGATAGATCATCGCGATCTCGGAGCCGCGGATGTCGCGCAGTTCTTCGTCGCTCATCTCGCTCAGGTCGCGGCCCTTGAACTTGATCGATGCCGCCGACGACTGCGGCCGTTCACGCCCAGATCCTGCATCACGCCCAGCGCCACGGTGGATTTGCCGCAGCCGGATTCGCCGACCAGGCCCACCGCCTCGCCCGGCTGCACGGTGCAGGAGAAATCCATCACCGCCGGGATTTCACGCAGCCGGGTGAAGAAGCGAGATCGACAGCTTGTCGATTTCGAGGATCGGGCCGTCGTAGTCTCAGTTTTGCCATCGTGCGGTCTCCCTTGTGCAGGTACTTCAATGTCGGCGTCGTCGGGCCGGCACAAGGTCAAAGTGGCCATTCGCTTCGGGGCCGCCACCCGGCAGGTGCCGCTGAGCGATCAATCCTTCAAGCTTTCCTCGCGCAGCCCATCGGCCAGCAGGTTCAGACCCAGCACCAGGCTCAGCAGCGCCAGCGCCGGCGGCAGGGCCGGGTGCAGGTAGATCGACAGCAGCTTGCGGCCCTCGTTGATCGTGCTGCCCCAGTCCGGGCTTTCCGGCGGCAGGCCGAGGCCGAAGAAGCCCAAGGTTCCCAGCAGGATCGTGGTATAGCCGATGCGCAGGCAGAAATCGACGATCAGCGGCCCGCGCGCATTGGGCAGGATCTCCCACAGCATGATGTACCACGGACCTTCGCCACGGGTCTGGGCGGCGGCCACATAGTCGCGGGTCTTGATGTCCAGCGCCAGGCCGCGCACGATCCGGAACACGGTGGGCGAGTTGACGAAGACCACCGAGACGAACACCACCAGGATGCCGCCCGGCATGTCGAAGCCATCGAGCCAGCGCGGGCATGATGTCGACCTTGCTGCCGCCTGCACGAGATCAGCGACAGGTAGAGCCAGATCATCACGCCCAGCACGCCGATCAGCAGCGGCGTGCGGATCTTCGGCTGGGTGTGATAGCGCGAGTTCAGCAGGATGCCGACGAAGACGATCGGGAAGACGAACAGCACCGTCGCCATGTAGTTGGGAATGCCGGTCGCGACGATCTCCGGCGTCACCAGCAGGTAGAACAGCAGGATCACCGGGAAGGCCAGGATCAGGTTGGCAAGGAAGCGACAGGATCGTGTCGAGCCTGCCGCCGTAATAGCCCGCCGGCAGGCCCAGCGTGATGCCGACCATGAAGGCAAACAGCGTCGCCAGCGGCGCGATCTGCACCACCACCCAGGCGCCCTTGATCACGCGGCTGAACACGTCGCGCGCCAGGTTGTCGCCGCCCAGCAGGTACCAGGCATATTCGCCTTCCTCGGCGCCGCGCAGCGGGGTGCCCGGCACCTTGTTCTTCATGCCGGAAACCTGGCTCAGCGCGTCATGGGTGACGATCAGATCGAACGCCGCCGAAGATCGCGGTGAAGACCCAGAACATCACCAGGCCAAAGCCGATCATGCCGATGGGGCTGTCGAAGAGTTTGCCGTAGAGCCCGAGCTTGCGCTTGAAGGTGATCGAGACGGCGAACAGTCGCGATCAGCGCGATCCAGATCGGGGTCAGCTGCGCCAGAGACGCGCAGGATGATGTCGCCAGGTGCCAAGTGGTTCCATGTTCCTGGCCCCCTTACGAAATGCGGATGCGTGGGTTCAGGTAGACATAGCCGATATCCGATATCAGCTGCGTCACCAGAACCACGAAGACCGAGACGACCGAGACCGCCAGCAGCAGTTCGATGTCGTTGTTGCCGGCCGCCTGCACCAGCGTCCAGCCGAAGCCCTTGTAGTTGAACAGGGTCTCGACGATGACGACGCCGTTCAGCAGCCAGGGGAACTGCAGCATGATCACCGTGAAGGGCGCGATCAGCGCGTTGCGCAGCGCGTGTTTCATCACGATGTTGGGGAAGCTGACACGCCCTTGAGCCGCGCGGTGCGGATGTACTGCGCCGTCATCACCTCGGCCATCGAGGCGCGGGTCATGCGGGCGATATAGCCCATGCCGTAAAGCGCGATGGTCAGCACCGGCAGGGTGAAGTTCGCGAAGGTGATGTCGTCCATCGCGGAGGTGGCGGTGCCCTTGAACCATTTCAGCCCCACGGCCGACGAGGCGAAGACCGCGATGAAGATCACGCCCGAGACGTATTCCGGCGTCGCGGTGGTGGCGATCGAGACGGTCGACAGCGATCGGTCCAGCTTCGATCCTTCGCGCATGCCGGCCAGCACGCCGATCATCAGCGCGCCGGGCACCATCACGCAGCATCACGCACAGCATCAGCCAGCCGGTCAGGCCCAGCCGCTTGGCCGACGATGCTCGCCGACGTCGTCCTTGAACACCGTGGAAAAGCCCCAGTCGCCCTGCAGGATGCCGCAGAACCGCGGCGCGGTCTTCCGGCGTCGGGTGCCCGATCGATGCAGCGCCCGGTGATCGTTGCCGTCCTCGGCTTCGTGCCGGTCCAGCCCGGCACGACGCCCAGCCATTCGCCGTATTTGATCGGCATCGGCTCGCAGATAGCCGCGGTTGCCAAGCCAGCTGGACGACCTGCTTCGTCGGTCATCCGGAGGTTGCCCTGGGTCTTGGCCAGCTTTTCGAGGTTCGGATAAAGGTTGGTCAGGAAGAACACGACGAATGTCAGGCACAGCGCCGTCAGGATCATCACGCCCAAGCGCCGTAGTATGAATAGTCCCATTTCAAAGCCCCCGTCGGTCAGTCGCGCTGTGGCGGGCTTGTTGTCGCCCGTCTTGGCCGCCGGTCGTAGCGACCGGTCTCAGCAAGAAGGCCGCACCCGAGGGCGCGGCCTGTCTGTCGGTTTCGGATCAGGCAGCGAAGCCGATCTTGTAGAGATGGATCTCGATGGCTCGGATGCATTTCCGCGCCGACCAGATTGCCGTTGTGGTGACTGTAGAGCGAGCGCCAGTAGGGCTGGATGGTCACGCCATCTTCGCGCATGCAGCGTCTCGATCTTGCCCATCACTTCGCGGCGCGCATCGGCATCCGCGATCGACAGGGCCTGGTTGATCAGGGCGTCGAACTCGGGGTTGGCATAGGCGAACTCGTTCCAGGCCTCGCCCGACCGATAGGCCAGCGCCAGCACCTGCACCTCCAGCGGGCGGTGGTTCCAGTTGGTCGAGCTGAACGGGTACTTCGCCCAGTCGTTCCAGAAGGTGGAGCCCGGCAGGATCGTCCGCTTGACGTTGATGCCGGCATCGCGCAGCTGGGCGGCCACCGCGTCGCCGGTGTTCTTCTGCCAATCGTCGTCGACCGTGATCAGCTCGTGCTCGAAATCGGCCAGACCGGCGTCGTCCATCATCGCCTTGGCAGCGGCGGGATCGAACGGCGCAGGACCGATGTCGGCATAGGCCGGGTGGATCGGGCAGACATGGTGGTTGTCCGCCACGACACCCCGGTCGGAATAGCCCAGCTCAAGGCAGACCGCGTTGTCGACGGCCATCGCCAAGGCCTTGCGAACCTCGGCGCTTGTCGTAGGGTTTCATGCCGTTCGACCTCGGCCACCTGGTTGGGACGAACGACGATGGTTGCGGCGGTCACGACCTCGGTCTTGGTCCAGCCGATGGCGTCCATGATGTCGATGAAGTCGCCGACGGTCTCGTAGAACATGTCGACTTCTTCGGATTCCGCCGCCGCGACCCAGGCCGAGGGGTCGGTGCCGTAGTCGATGAACTCGATCGGTTCGACATAAGGTCCGCCGTAGACTGCGGTGCCCCACCATTCCATGTCGGTGTTGCGGTTCAGCGTGCACTTGACGCCGACCTCAAGTTCGCCGGGCAGGAACGGGCCGGTGCCGATGCCGTTGCCCCAGACGTCGCCGTCGCCGGTGTAGGAGCTGTGCGTCACGGCCGCCGGATAATCCGACATGTTGGCGATGATCGCGATGTCGGGGGCGGACAGCGCCAGCTTGACGGTGGCCGCGTCGACGACGGTGATCGCGCCGTCGCGCGTCGCATTCGTCGCCTCGTCGATCAGGCCGGTCATGCGGCTGGCCATCGAGTTTGTCTCGTCCGCCTTGTCGCACCACATTCCGATCACGCGGGCCACGTCATCGGCGGTGAAATCGTCGCCGTTGTTCCATTTCACGCCCTGGCGGACCTTCAGAACGTATTCGGTGGCGTCGTCGTTGACTTCCCAGCTTTCCACCAACATGCCGCGGAACGTGCCGTCGGAGTTGTACTCGACCAGGTATTCCAGGAACCCGCGCGACTGGTTGCCGATCTCGGACCAGTCGTAGCTGCGCGGATCCTTCATTGCCTTGACGGATTGCTGGATGCGCAGCGTGCCGCCGGGCTCGATGTGGCTTGCCGCACGGGCGGGCTGCTCGAGGCCCAGCATACCGTAGGCGGCAGTCGAGGCGACACCAAGTGCCGTGGCGCGGGTCAGGAACTCGCGGCGGCTGAGCTTGCCGTCCCGGTATTCCTCCAGATGCATTTCCGCAGCGGGATGCACCCGCCGGGTTTCTGTGGTTCGCGTCATCATCTTCTCCCTGTGAGACGTTTGTTTTGCTTTTTGTGCAGTCCTGATCTGACCGCCCGTCGATCGGGCCGCCGGGACAAGAACCGTGGTCTTTCCCTATTCACCGCATTCCGCACGGTTTTGCCACATGCGTCAACGGCGGCTTTCGCCCTTTCGAGTCACAAAAACGACATAGCACAAGTTTAAAAACGACAATCGGGTGTCGCCGGTCCTCAGGTGTGGCGACGGAAGGCCGACGGCGTCAGGCCGGTCTGTTTCTGGAAGGCCCGGGTGAAATAGGCGGCTGACCGGAAGCCCAGATCGGTGGCGATGTCCTTGACCGGGCGGCGGGTGTCCGACAGCAGGCGGCGTGCCTCGAAGTGCAGGCGGTCGGTCAGCAAGCCAGAAGCGGACCGCCCGCAGGATGCGTTGCAGCACCGCGTCAGGTGCGTCGGCGTCACGCCAAGCTGCGCGGCGTAATCGTGAATCGTCTTGCCGGTGCGAAAGTCGCGCTCGACCAGCGAGGCATAGGCCATGGACAGCCGCCGCGCAGCATCGGGGCTAAGTTCGTGCATGTCGCCGTGTTCGGCCTCGCGCGCCAGCCAGATCGACAGCAGGCCCGCATGGGCCATCAGCGCACGTTCCTTTTCGGGCCGGTCGGTCTTGATCTCCCGGTGCAGGTTGTCGATCAGCGCGGTCAGTTCCGCCTGCTGATGCACCTCGCGAAAGCGCAGGTGCACGGGTTGGTCGGGCAGGTCGAGGCCCGGATCGCGGGTGAAGAACACCGACATGCCGAAGACCTGGCCCAGCATGTCATAGCCGTGCATCGTGCCCGCGGGCAGGAAGACCGCATGATGGGAACCGAAGCCATGGGTGACCCCGGCGATGGTGATGCGTCCCTGGCCACGGGTGAACCACAGCAACAGCGGTTGCGTGTAGCTGCGCATCGCCTCGGTGCGCCAGCGTGCGTCAGGTGTCAGCCGGGGCAGGGATTCGACGCGGAACCGCTGCGATTTCAAACCGCTGTTGATGTCGGGCTTGTTCGGATTGAAAATCTGCATCATGTTCGAAAAGTGAAACCACCCACAGGGTTATACGTTAGTTATCCCCGCATCACGTTCGATTCGTGCGGTCGCCGGGCGACTATGGCAAACCAAGCGGGGTCCAGTCACGCATTTTCGACCGGAACCACGTGCGTTGGCGCTTGGCATATTGTCGTGTTGCGATCTTGGCAGCTTCGACCGCATCGGGCAACAGGGCTTCGCCACGCAGGTGCGCGATAAGCTCGGACGCGCCGATCGCTTTCGAGGACGGGTGCGCCGGGTCCCAGCCTTCCAGGTTGTCGCGGGCCTCGTCCAGCGCGCCGTTGGCGATCATCCGGTCGAACCGGCGCGCGATGCGGTCCGACAGCCAGTCGCGGTCGGCCTCGAGCAGCAGCCGCGTGCAGGCGGCAGGCGCCAGCAGCGGCGGCGGCGTCTCGTCCTGCCAGGCGGCCAGCCCGCGCCCGGTGGTTTGCAGCACTTCCCAGGCGCGCTGAACCCGCGCGGGGTTGTTGCGGTCGATACGCTGCGCGGTCGCCGCGTCGAGTTCCGCAAGCAATGCGCCGTGACCTTCCTGCGCGATTCGCGCATCGGCCAGCGCCCGCGTCCGCGGCGCGGTCGGCGGCACCTGCGCCAGACCTTCTGTCAGCGCGGTGAAGTACAGGCCGGTTCCGCCCACCAGGATCGGTCGCTCACCGCCTGCAAGGATCGCGGCCACGTCGCGCAGCCAGTGCCCAACCGAATACTCCGCATCGCCCGGCACGTGGCCATAAAGCGCGTGCGGCGCGATGGCTTCTTCGTCGGGCGTGGGCCGGGCCGTCAGGACGCGCCAATTGGCAAAGACCTGCAAGGCGTCTGCATTGACGATCTTGCCGCCCTGCCGTGCTGCGATCTCCAGCGCCAGCGCCGATTTGCCCGACGCGGTGGGCCCGGCGATCAGCACCGGAAGATCGGGGCTGACCTGCGCCATCCAGTCAGCGTTCATTTCGGGTCTTCAGCATTGAACATGGACGTCATTTGCGACATTTTGCGCGGGCAGAACAGGGGACGGGAGCGGTTTTTGATGGATGGTGGCGAAAGCGCGGGCGCGAAGACCAAGTACAAAAGGGTTCTGCTGAAGATCTCGGGCGAGGCATTGATGGGCGATCAGGGCTACGGCCTGCACCCGCCCACCGTCCAGCGCATCGCGCAAGAGGTCAAATCGGTCCACGACCTTGGCGTCGAGATCTGCATGGTGATCGGCGGCGGCAATATCTTTCGCGGGCTGCAAGGCTCGGCACAGGGGATGGAGCGGACCACGGCAGATTACATGGGCATGCTGGCCACGGTGATGAACGCCCTGGCGATGCAGGCCAGCCTGGAGGCCCTGGGCGTCTTCACCCGGGTAATCTCGGCGATCCCGATGGACCAGGTTTGCGAGCCCTACATCCGTCGCCGCGCCGTGCGGCACCTGGAAAAGGGCCGTGTCTGCATTTTCGCCGCGGGTACGGGAAACCCCTATTTCACCACCGATACGGCAGCGACTTTGCGTGCGAATGAAATGAGTTGCGAGGCGATCTTCAAGGGCACCAAGGTCGACGGGGTCTATGACAAGGACCCCAACAAGCACACCGACGCCAAGCGCTATGACAAGGTCACCTACGACGAGGTTCTGCAACAGCACCTGGGCGTGATGGACGCCAGCGCCATCGCGCTGGCCCGCGACAACCACCTGCCGATCATCGTGTTTTCGCTCGATGAACCGGGCGGCTTTCGCGGCATCCTGGCGGGCGAGGGCACCTACACGACGGTGCATGGCTGAGGCGATGCTCCGCGGCCGCCGGGCCTTAACGCCGGAAAGATCATTCCATGCGATAGCCGAGCGCCTTGCAGGTTCCTTGCAGGGCAGTATGGCCGTCGTCAGCTTTATCTTTCCGGTCGATGCCGCCGACATCAGCGGGCGGACGGACGAGGCACCGGTTCGGTGCTTTCACCTGCCGCCGCGGCGGCACGCGGTTCTGTTTGCCGATAACACCCACGCCCCCGAAGGCCCGCATTCGGACCCTGCTTGCGCGGCACAGCCGGAATGCAAGCAACTGGTGGCGGCCGAGTTAGCGACAATTCGCCCGGTTCCGGCCTGCTTGTGACATAACCCGCGCGGTTGCCGCCTCATTGGCAGGCTGTCGCCCGAAACACCTCCGCAAGTCTATACATCCGCCGCCCGTTGCACGTATAAACCGGGAAAACGGGCCGCGCGTAGCGCGGGCTGTCGGAGTGAGTGTAAATGAAGAGCGGCAGTCATGGCTGACGAAGACCTGGATATCGACGTAAAGGATCTGACCCGGCGGATGGAGGGGGCGATGCATTCGTTGTCGACCGAATTCGCCTCGTTGCGCACCGGTCGCGCCTCGGCCTCGATGGTCGAGCCGATCATGGTCGACGCCTACGGCCGCCGACGCCGATCAACCAGGTCGGCACCGTCAACGTGCCCGAGCCGCGCATGGTCACCATCAACGTCTGGGACAAGTCGCTGGTCGGCAAGGTCGAGAAGGCGATCCGCGAAAGCGGGCTGGGCATCAACCCGCAGCTCAACGGCACGATCATCATGCTGCCGATCCCCGAGCTGAACGAGGAACGCCGCCGCGAACTGACCAAGGTCGCCGGGCAATATGCCGAAAATGCCCGCGTCGCGATCCGCAACGTGCGCCGCGACGGCATGGACCAGCTGAAAAAGGCCAAGGCCGACGGCATGTCCGAGGACGACCAGAAGATCTGGCACGACGAGATCCAGGAGCTGACCGACAGCTACATCGGCAAGGTCGACGCCGCGCTCGAGACCAAGCAGGCCGAGATCATGCAGGTCTGAGCGCCGGTCGGCAAACGGCCCCGCGAGGGAGCGGCCGTTCAGGCGCGAAGGATGGAGCCCGATTCGCGAGCAAACCGGGCGCCCGACCGAAGCAATACAGAGGAACGCAGCAGTGGACCCAAACCAGCCCCGGCCCGCGTCATGTGGCGATCATCATGGACGGCAACGGCCGCTGGGCGACCGCAGCGCGGCCAGCCGCGGCTGTTCGGCCACCATGCCGGCGCCAGGCGGGTCCGCGAGATCGTGCGAGGCCTGTCCGGACCTCGGGCGTCAAGTACCTGACGATCTTCGCCTTCTCGACCGAGAACTGGAAACGCACCCAAGCCGAGGTTGCGGGGCTGATGAGCTTGTTCCGCCGCTACATCACGCGCGAGGCGCAGGCGCTGTTTCGCGAGAAGGCGTGCGGGTGCGCTTCATCGGCGACCGGATCAAGCTGGATGACAAGCTGATCAACGCTGATGGACGAGCTGGAGCTGCTGACCGCGGACAACGACGCGCGTGCACCTGACCATCGCGCTGAACTACGGCGGCCGCGACGAGGTGGCCCGCGCCACCAAGCGGCTGGCCCGCGAGGTCGCGGCGGGCAGGCTCGACCCCGAGACGGTCGATGGCGAAACGCTGGCGCGGTACCTCGACACCTATTTCCTGCCCGATCCGGATCTGGTGATCCGCACCAGCGGCGAGGCGCGGATCTCGAACTTCCTGCTTTGGCAGTCGGCCTATGCCGAGTATGAATTCATCGACACGCTGTGGCCCGATTTCACGCCCGAGATTTTCGGGCGCATCGTGGCCGGCTTCGGCGCAGCGCGACCGGCGCTTCGGTGCCGTCGCCCTGATGAGCCGACCGGCGCCGAACTGGGAAGACCTGCGTCCGCAGGCTGATCACGGGTGCGGCGCTGGTGTTCGTGGGCGCGGTAGCGATCTGGCTGGGCGGGCTCTGGTTCGCCTCGATGGCAGCGCTGGTCACCGGCATGATGATCTGGGAACTGGTGCAGATGTGCGGGCCGGCTGCGACCGCAACGTGCGATCCAGTTGGCGCTGCTGACCGGCGCGATGGTGCTGCTGGCGCGTCCCTTGCCGGTGGCCTGGGCGCTGCTGGTGCTGGCGGTTCCCGCCGTGGTCGGCATGCTGCTGCTGAAAGACCGTAACCCGCGGATATTCCTGCTGTTCGCCGTCGGCATCCTGCTGGCGGGCTATGGCCTGATCGCGTTCCGCGACGAGCTACGGCATCGTCTGGTTGCTGTTGGCTGATCGGCTCGTCGTGGCGACCGATATCGCCGGGTATTTCGCCGGGCGGCTGATCGGCGGGCCGAAATTCTGGCCCCGGGTCAGCCCGAAGAAGACCTGGGCCGGCATCGCTGCGGGCTGGGTCGTGTCGGCGGTGATCGGCGCGGTATTCCTGGTCTTCACCGATGCCGGTCGCGACATCATCTGGATTTCGGTGATCCTGAGCTTCGCCTCCCAGATGGGCGATATCGCGCGAAAGCGCGATCAAGCGGCGGATGGGGGTCAAGGACAGCTCGAACCTGATGCCGGGCCATGGCGGGCTGTTCGATCGGTTCGACGCGCTGCTCGGCGCGTCGCTGTTCATGCTGCTGATCGCGCTGATCGTCGACGTGCCCGACCTGCGGTTCTGACGATGGTGCGGCGGGTCTCGATCTTCGGGGCCACCGGGTCGATCGGCCAGAACACGATCGACCTGATCGCTCGCGACCGGGACTGCCTATGACGTCGTGGCGCTGACGGGCGGGCGCAATGTGGAACTGCTGGCCGCCGACGCCCGCCGCCTGGGCGCCGAGGTGGCGGTGACCGCCCACGAGGATCGCCTGGACGACCTGCGCGGCGGCGCTTGCGGGCAGCGGAATCGAGGCGGCGGCGGGCGAGGCGGCGCTGCTGGAGGCCGCCGACCGGCCCGCCGACTGGATCATGTCGGCCATCGTCGGCGCCGCCGGGCTGGCGCCCGGCTTGCAGGCGCTGCGCCAGGCGCGACGCTGGCGCTGGCCAACAAGGAAAGCCTGGTGACGGCCGGGCCGCTGCTGATGGCCGAGGCGCGCGCGCCATGGCGCCACGCATCCTGCCGGTCGACAGCGAGCATTCGGCGGTGTTCCAGGCGCTGGTCGGCGAGGATATGGCCGCGGTCGAGCGGATCATCATCACCGCCATCGGCGGCGCGTTCCGCGACTGGCCGATCGAGACAGCTGGCCGCGGCCACGCTCGGACGAGGCGTCGAGCCATCCGAACTGGGACATGGGGCAGCGGATCACCATCGATTCCGCCTCGATGTTCAACAAGGCGATGGAACTTATTGAAACACAAGAGTTTTTTGGCGTTTCGCCCGAGCAGATCGAGGTGCTGGTCCACCCCGAAAGCCTGATCCATGCGCTGGTCGGCTTTCGCGACGGCGCGCTGATGGCGCATGTCGGCCCGCCCGACATGCGCCACGCCATCGGCTATGCCCTGCACTGGCCCGAGCGCCGCGCGCTGCCGGTGCGAGCGGCTGGACCTGGCGCAGATCGGCACCCTGACGTTCCGCGCCCCCGACGAGGTGCGCTGGCCCGCGCTGCGGCTGGCGCGCGAGGTGATGCAGCGCCGGCGGACTGGCGGGTGCTGCGTTCAACGCCGCCAAGGAAACCGCGCTCGATGGCTTCATCGCCGGACGCATCGGATTTACCGCACATGGCCGAGGTGGTCGAGGAGGTTCTGACGCGATTGTCATGTGATCCCGGCCTAAGTTCTGCCCAGATGACCCTTGATAACGTGTCCCAAATGGACCATCTGGCACGGGAAAGCGCCGCAGTCGTCATTGCGCAACAGCGCTGAAGCAGAAGGCAGGCCCCGTGGAACTTACCGGACTGATCCCGCAATTCGGCAATTTGCTGTATACGATCGGCGCCTTTGTTCTGGCCCTGTCGGTGATCGTCGCGATCCACGAATACGGCCATTACATCGTCGGGCGCTGGTGCGGGATCAAGGCGGAGGTGTTCTCGCTCGGCTTCGGCCCGGTGCTGTATTCGCGGCCCGACAAACACGGCACCGTCTGGCAGATCGCGGCGCTGCCGTTCGGCGGCTACGTCAAGTTCCTGGGTGATGCCAATGCGGTCAGCGACAAGGCCTCGGACACCTACGAAGAGCTTCCCGAAGATACCAAGCGGCACACGATGCACGGCGCGCCACTCTGGGCGCGGGCGGCGACGGTGGCGGCGGGGCCGTTCTTCAACTTCGTCCTCTCGATCCTTGTTTTCGCGGCGATTTTGCTGGTGCGCGGCGTCGCCTCGGACCCGCTGACAATTGCCGAGGTTCGCCCGATGCCGAACATCGAGCAGCAGCTTCGGGCCGGGGACGAGGTGCTGTCGATCGCCGGGCGGGATGCGCCCGAGGTTGACGCCTTCGATGATTTCATCGACGCATTGCCGGTCGAGCCGGCCCTTGATTATACCCTGCGCCGCGACGGCCAGACCGTCACGGTCCGCGCGCCCTATCCGTTTCCGCCGATCGTTTCCGGCCTGACGCCCGGGTCGGCGGCGATGGAGGCGGGGCTGCAGCCCGACGACGTGATCCTCAGCGTCGACGGCACGCCGCTTGCGGCCTTCAGCCAGCTGCGTGACGCAGTGGCGGCATCGGGTGGCGAGCCCGTGGAATTCCGCGTCTGGCGGGCAGGCGAGACCTTCGAACTGACGCTGACCCCGCGCAGCATGGACCTGCCGCGCTCCGACGGCAGCTTCGAGACGCGCTACCTGATCGGGATCACCGGCGGGCTGTTCTTTGCCCCAGCGACCGAAACCCCCGGCGCCTTCGAAAGCCTGCAATACGGCGTGAGCCAGACGCTTTACATCATCCGCTCGTCGATCAGCGGCCTTTACCACATGGCGGCGGGCGCGATCAGCTCCTGCAACCTGCGCGGACCCATCGGCATCGCCGAGACAAGCGGGCAGGCGGCCAGCCAGGGCTGGACCAGCTTCATCTGGTTCATCGCGGTGCTCAGCACGGCGGTGGGACTGCTTAACCTCTTTCCGATTCCGGTGCTGGACGGCGGCCACCTGGTGTTCCACGCCTACGAGGCGATGACCGGCCGCCCGCCCAGCGACAAGGCCTTGAACATATTGATGACCGTGGGGCTCGTGCTGCTGCTGACGCTGATGGTTTTCGCGTTAAGCAATGATCTGTTCTGTCCCTAAAGTACCGTTAACTGGCCGCATTCCTGCCATATTTCCCGGCTACCTTCGAGCCTGCGCATGGTGCGCCGGGAAAGGAGCAAACCGATGGACGCGATCAAGCATGGCTACCAGGGCCTGTCGCTTTTGGCCAATCTCAACTGGGATCGGTTCCTATTTCTCGGACTGAGCGGTGTTGCGCTGGTCGTTTCGGGATATATCATCTCGCTCTGACCCGATCTCGGCAGGCCGTGTGGCCTGCAACATACCGGAATTCCTGACGAAAAAGCGCACCCCAAAACGCGGGTGCGTTCTGCCGTTGCGACCCGGTTTTCGCCGGGTCTGGTGCATTTCGAACCGGAGCGGTGCATTTATACCATATCTAGTGGCATGAATTGCCACAGCATCATACCGATGGGTGATTTCTGCCTTTTGACAAGCGTTTCCAATGCCGCTACTCACGTTTCAAACCTGCTTAAGTCGGGACGGGGGCAATTCATCATGGCATCGGATTTTTCAAGGCAGGCACGGACGGTCGGACCGGGCAGCGCCCTTCGGGCGGCCCTTGTGTTTCTTTTCGTGGTTGCAACGGGTTTCCTGGGCGGTGTCGGCCCCGCCGATGCCCAGACCTATCGGTTCAGCAACAGTCACGATCGAAGGCAACACCCGGATCGAGCCGGCGACGATCCTCACCTACGCCGGAATCGCCCGGGGCGAGACGGTCACGGCGGGCGCAGTTGAACGACGGCTACCAGCGTCTTTTGAACTCGGGCCTGTTCGAGACCGTCGAACCTGATGCCGCAGGGCCGCACCCTGGTGATCCAGGTCGAGGAATTCCCGACGATCAACCGCATCAGCATCGAGGGCAACCGCGGCTCAAGGACGAGGAGCTGCGACGATCATCCAGTCGCAATCGCGCCGGGTCTATTCGCCCGACGCCTGGCCGAGCAGGACGCCGCCGCCATCACCGAGGCCTACGCAGCAGTGCCGGCCGGCTCGCCGCCGCGGTCGACCCGGTCATCATCCGGCGGTCCAACAACCGCGTCGACCTGGTGTTCGAGATCAACGAAGGCCGCGTCGTCGAGATCGAGCGGATCAGCTTCGTCGGCAACCGCGCCTATTCCGACCGCCGCCTGCGCCGGGTGCTGGAAACCAAGCAGGCCGGTCTCTTCCGCCAGATCATCCAGCGCGACACCTTCGTCGCCGACCGGATCGAGTTCGACAAGCAGGTGCTGCGCGATTTCTACCTGTCGCGCGGCTATGTCGATTTCCAGATCGCTGTCGGTCAACGTCCGAATTCTCGCGCGAACGCGACGGCTTTTTCGTGACCTTCAACGTGCGCGAAGGCCAGCAGTTCACGCTTCGGCGCAGATCACCGCCGTCCGCGACCTGCCCGAGGTCGACGCCGACGAATTCCAGCGGCGATCGATCAAGGTGCGTCCGGGCGCGATCTATTCGCCCAACGCTGGTCGACAACACCATCGCCCGGCTGGAACGGCTGGCGCATCCAGAAGGACCTCGACTTCGTCCGGGTCGAGCCGCGCATCACCCGCAACGACCGCGACCTGACGCTGGACATCGAATTCGCGGTGGTCCGCGGCGACCGCGATCTTCGTCGAACGCATCGACATCGAGGGCAACGCCACCACGCTCGACCGGGTGATCCGCCGCCAGTTCCGCGCCGTCGAGGGCGATCCGTTCAACCCGCGCGAAATCCGCGAAAGCGCCGAACGCATCCGCGCGCTTGGCTTTTTCTCCAAGGCCGACGTGACCGCCCGCGAAGGCAGCAGCGCCGATCAGGTCATCGTCGATGTCGATGTCGAGGAACAGCCGACCGGCTCGCTGGGCTTCGGCGCGACCTACAGTGCCGCGACCGGCATCGGTTTCACGATCAGCTTTTCCGAGCGCAACTTCCTTGGGCCGCGGCCAGTCGCTGTGCCTTCGAGTCGCAACCGGGGCCGACAGCGCGCAGCTACGGGTTTACCTTCGTCGAGCCCGGATTTCTGGGCCGCGATCTGAAGCTCGGGCTTCACCGCGAACTATGCTGAGATCGAATTCGGTCAACAACACGTCCTACGACACGCGCAGCGGGATCGTTCGCGCCGTCGCTTGAGTTCCCGGTCAGCGAATACGGCGCGCTTGGGCGTCAAGCTATTTCGTCTCGGCTTCCGAGATCACCAATGTTCCGACGATCGCGCCGACGCTCGTCCACGATCCTGCAGGCCGAGTCGCGCGCTCGGCCTCGAGGTCGCCAGCGGCGTTGGCTACACATATACTTACAGCACTCTGGACCGCGGCTGAATCCCGATGCCGGCGTGTTGCTGCGGTTCAGCCAGGATTTCGCCGGGCTGGGTGGCGATGTCAGTACATCCGCACGACCGCGCTGGCCGTGGCCGAGACCAAGGTGCTGAACGACGACGTGACGCTGCGCGCCATGGTCGAGGGCGGCGTTCACGCCTCGACCGGATCGACCGTCAGCAAGATCACCGACCGCTTCACGCTGAACAACAAGATCCGCGGCTTCGACATCGCGGCACCGGTCCGCGCGACCTGACCGCGGCGCAACAACGACGCGCTTGGCGGCAACTACTTTGCGGTGGCCAAGTTCGAGGCCGAGTTCCCGCTCGGCCTGCCCGAGGAATACGGCGTCACCGGCGGCGTGTTCTTCGATGTCGGCTCGCGTCTGGGGGCTGGACAATATCGCCGGCACCGGCGGGCCGGTCGACGACAGCTTCCACCTGCGGTCCTCCGTCGGCGTGTCGATCTTCTGGGACACCCCGATCGGGCCCGCTGCGGTTCAACTTCTCCAAGCCGCTGCAGAAAGCAGCCCTACGACATCGAGCGGTCATTCGACCTGACGATCTCGACCCGGTTCTGATCCATGCGCCGCGCGCGCCATGTCTGGCTGGCGGCACTTGCGGATTGGATGCGCGGCGCTGCTGGCCGGCCACGTCGCGGCGCAGGACGGGCTGCAGATACCGTCGCCGATCCTGACCGTGGACCAGGAGGCCCTGTTCAACGACAGCGCGCTGGCCGAAACGATCTCTGCCGAAATCGAGAAACGCGGCGAGGCGCTGGCCGCCGAGAACCGCGAAATCGAGGCCAGGCTGGTCGCCGAAGAGCTCGATCTGACCGAAAAACGCCCGACGATGGAGCCCGAGCGAGTTCCGCGAACTGGCCGATGCCTTCGACGAGAAGGTGCAGAGACTGCGCGCCGAGCAGGACGCCAAGACCCGCGAGTTGCAGCGGATGCGGGAACAGGAGCGCCAGAGTTTCCTGCGCCGGATCAGCCCGATCTTGAGCGAAATCGTGCGCGAACGCGGCGCGGTCGTGGTTCTGGACCGGCGCGCCGTGTTCCTGTCGGCCGACACGATCGACATCACCGAGGACGCCATCGCCCGGATCAATGCCGCTTTCGAAGGCGACGCCGGACCCGGCGAGCCGCCAGCGCCCGCGCCGGAAACCCCGGCACCTGCCCCGGGACACCGACGCAGCCTTAGCGGCGCACCCGGCGAGGCCGGACAGGACCGTCGAGCCAAGGCGCGCGCGGCCCAATGCTGTTGTCTCGCACCGGGCCAGTTGCTAGGACAGGGGGGCTGCCGCAGGGGGACAAGGATCACGCCATGACCGACGCGCTCAAGACCGCCGACATCGACCTGATCCAGCGGATCATCCCGCATCGCTATCCGTTCCTGCTGGTCGACCGGGTGATCGACATCGACGGCACGAAGACCGCGACCGGGCATCAAGAACGTCACCTTCAACGAGCCGCATTTCCAGGGCCATTTTCCCGGCGCCCCGATCATGCCGGGCGTCACGATCATCGAGGCGATGGCGCAGACCGCCGCGGTCATGGTCGGTGTCGCCAACGACATGGCCGACCAGAACTTCCTGATCTATTTCATGGCCATCGAGGGCGCCAAGTTCCGCCGCAAGGTGGTTCCCGGCGACGTGCTGAAACTGCATGTGACGACCAAGCGCGGCGGCGCGAAGGTCTGGAAATTCGCCGGCCGGGCCGAGGTCGAAGGCGACCTGGCCGCCGAGGCCGAGTTCACCGCGATGATGGACTTCAACGCAGGTTGATCCGCAATGGCGATTGACCCCTCGGCGCAGGTCCACGCCAGTGCCGTCATCGAGGACGGGGCCGAGATCGGCCCCGAGGTCCGGATCGGGCCGTTCTGCGTCGTCGGGCGCAAAGGTCGTGCTGGACCAGGGTGTCGAGCTGAAAAGCCATGCCGTCGTGACCGGCGATACCGAGATCGGCGAAGACACGGTGATCTTTCCCTTCGCCTGTATCGGCGAGATTCCGCAGGATCTGAAGTTCGACGGGCGAAGCCACCCGGCTGGTCGTCGGCGCGCGCAACCGTATCCGCGAGGGCGTGACGATGAACACCGGCACCGAGGGCGGCGGCGGCGTAACACGGGTCGGCGACGACAGCCTGTTCATGACTGGCGCGCATGTGGCCCATGACGTGCAGCGTCGGCAACCGCGTCATGGTGGCCAACCAGTCGGCCTTCGCAGGTCATTGCGTGATCGGCGACGACGTGATCGTCGGCGGGCTTTCCGGCGTGCACCAGTTCGTGCGCATCGGCCAGGGGGCGATCATCGGCGCGGTCACCATGGTGACCAACGACGTCATCCCCTACGGCCTGGTGCAGGGGCCGCGCGGCGAGCTGGACGGGCTCAACCTCGTCGGGCTGAAGCGCAAGGGCGTGGCGCGGGCCGACATCACCGCGCTGCGCGCCGCCTTCCAGACGCTGGCCGCAGGGCGAGGGCGCATTCCAGGACCGCGCCCGCCGCCTGGCCGACGAGACGACCAGCGACTACGTGCGCGAGATGGTCGACTTCGTCCTTGCCGCTACGCGACCGGCACTTACCTGACGCCGCGCTGATGGACGATGCTCGCGATTCTCGCAGGGCAGGGCGCCTTGCCGCTGACCATCGCGGCGCAGCACCCCGGCGCGCTTTGCGTCAGCTTCGCGGGGGTGCCGGTTGATGCCGCGGCCAAGCCCGATCGCTGGCGGCGTCCGTTTGAACGGTTCGGCCAGCTTTTCGACGACCTGAAGGACCACGGCATCGCCCGCGTCGTCTTTGCCGGCGGCCTCGCCCGTCCCGCACTCGACCCCGCACGGTTCGACGCCACGACGAAAAGCCTGCTTCCCGACTTCATGGCCGCCATGGCCGAGGGCGACGATGGCCTGCTGCGCGCCGTCATCGCCGCTTTCGAGGCCGAGGGTTTCACCGTCGCGCCGCCCACGACCTTGCTGCCGGACCTGACCGCCGCGCCGGGCCTGCTGGCCGGGCCGCAGCCGTCGGACCGCGACCTTGCCGACGCCGCCCGGGCGCGCGCGATCCTGACCGCGCTCGGGCCGCATGACGTGGGGCAGGGCGCGGTGGTGGCGCGGTGGCCAATGCCTGGGGATCGAGACGGCGCAGGGCACCGACGCCATGCTCGGCTTTGTGGCGGGTCATCCCGACACCCAGCGCCACGGCGCCCGCGGCGTCCTGCTGAAGGCGCCGAAACCCGGCCAGGACCTGCGTGTCGACATGCCCGCCATCGGTCCCGATACGGTCGCCGCCGCCGACGCGGCGGGGCTTGCCGGCATCGTTGTCGAGGCCGGACATGTCCTGCTGCTCGACCGCGAGACCTTGCTGCGCGACGTGGGGCAGGCGGGCCTGTTCCTGTTGGCCCAGAGCCCATGAAGCGCGTCTTCCTGCTGGCGGGCGAGGCTTCGGGCGACAAGCTTGGCGGCGCGCTGATGGACGGGCCTCGAGCAGCTCTGCTCCCGGCATCACCTTCGATGGCATCGGCGGGCCGCTGATGCAGGCCCAGGGTCTTGCCAGCCGGTTTCCGATGGACGAACTCAGCGTCATGGGCATTGCCGAGGTGCTGCCGAAATACCGCGCGCTCAAGCGTCGCATCGCCGAGACCGCCGCCGCCGTGGTCGAGACGCGGCCGGACGTGCTGATCACCATCGACAGCCCCGATTTCTGCCTGCGCGTCGCGCGGCTGGTCAAGGCGCAAATCCGACTTACGCACCGTCCACTACGTCGCGCCCTCGGTCTGGGCCTGGCGCGCCGGCCGCGCCGCCAAGATGGCGACATCCATCGACCAGGTGCTGGCCCTGCTGCCGTTCGAGCCACCGTACATGGAAGCCGCAGGCATGCGCTGCGATTTCGTCGGGCACCCGGTGGTGGCAGAGCCGGTGCCGAAGCCCTCGGAAATCGCTCGCTTTCCGCAAGCAGCACGGTCTGGACGGCGCGCCGGTGCTGCTGGTGCTGCCCGGATCTCGGCGCGGCGAGGTCGCCCGCCTGACGCCGGTCTTCGGCGCGGCGGTGGCGCGCGTCCTGGAACGCCACCCCGACCTGCGCGTCGTCCTGCCCGCCGCCGGTCCGGTGGCCGAAGCCGTGACGCAGGCCGCCGCTGCCTGGCCCGGCACGCCGGTCATCCTGGACCCCCGGCAAACCGACGCGGAAACGGCGCAGGCCACCAAGCGCGCCGCCTTCGCCGCCGCCGATTTCGCGCTTGCCGCCTCGGGCACCGTGAGCCTGGAACTGGCCGCCGCCGATACGCCGATGGTCATCGCCTACGACATGAACTGGCTCAGCTGGCAGATCATGAGCCGGATGCTGAATAGCGATACCGTCACGCTGGTCAACCTGGTTTCGGACACCCGCACGGTGCCGGAGTTTCTTGGCCCCGCCTGCCGCCCACCCGCCATCGCCGACGCCCTTCTGGGACTGATCGGCGACGGCGCATTGCAGGAGGCGCAGCGCATGGCGATGGCAAGTACGATGACGGCGCTGGGGCAAGGCGAGGAGCCGCCGGGTCTGCGCGCCGCCCGTGCGGTTCTCGATGGCTTGGCGCAGGCAGAGTGAACAAGCCCACTGGTCCTGTCGTCATCTTGCCGGAAATACCTCTGCCTCGATCGCATCGTGGCGCAGCCGCATCCGGTGGATCAGACCCCGCGCCAGATCCAGCCGCCGCCGAAGACGCGGCTGCCTTCCGGCGCGTAGAACACGCAGGCCTGCCCGGGCGACACGCCTTCTTCGGGCGATCAGCAGTTCCACCTCGGCCTCGGTCGTCCGACAGCGGCCGCACGATCGCCTCGCGCGGCGGCCGGGTCGAGCGGACCTTGACCGCCAGCGGCCATTCCGTCGCGGCTGTCGAACGGCGCATCGCCCAGCCAGTTGATCTCGCGCACCGGCACGCGTCCGGGTCGACAGCATCTCCTTCGGGCCGACGATCACCCGCCGCGCCTCGACATCCAGCCGCACCACGTAGAGCGGCTCGTCCAGCCCGCCGATGCCCAGCCCGCGGCGCTGGCCGATGGTGTAGTGGATCACGCCGTCGATGGCGGCCCAGCACGCGGCCGTCGACATGCACGATCTCGCCCGGCTCGGCGGCGCCGGGGCGCAGCTTCTCGATCACCGCGGCATAGTCGCCGTTCGGGCACGAAGCAGATGTCCTGGCTGTCGGGCTTGTCGGCCACGCTCCAGCCCGTGCCGCGCGGCCAGCGCCCGGGTCTCGGCCTTGGACGCCAGATGGCCCAGCGGAAAGCGCAGGAAGTCGAGCTGCTCCGGCGTGGTCGAGAACAGGAAATAGCGACTGGTCGCGCGCCGGGTCGGCGGCCGGTGCAGTTCCGGCCCCGTGCGCGCCCGTCTTGCGCTGGATGTAGTGGCCGGTCGCCATGCAGTCGGCGTCGAGGTCGCGGGCGGTTTCCAGCAGGTCCTTGAACTTCACCCGCTCGTTGCAGCGGATGCAGGGCACCGGCGTCGCGCCCGCCAGATAGCTGTCGGCGAATTCGTCGATCACCGCGTCGCGGAAGATGTTCTCGTAGTCCAGCACGTAATGCGGAAAGCCCATCTCCTCGGCCACGCGGCGCGCGTCGTGGATGTCGATGCCCGGCGCAGCAGGCGCCCTTCTTGGCCAGCGCCGCGCCGTGATCGTAGAGCTGCAGCGTCACGCCGACCACGTCGTAGCCCTCGTCCGCCAGCATCGCGGCCACGACCGAGCTGTCGACGCCGCCCGACATGGCGACGACGACACGCGTTTCGGCCGGGGGCTTGGCGAAGCCCAGCGAGTTCAGCTGGTATCGGCGGTCAAGCGGGCATCGGCGGTTCCTTCGGAACGGGTCGCCCGGAATATAGGAAAATCCGAGATACTCTCAAGCCCCGGCTTCACCGCTCCATTAAACGCCTCTGGCCAGATCTGTGCCGCACGAATGACGAGGGGATGAATCGCATGTATCTGAAGAAAGTCGACGGGCCGCGCGCCGTGACGCTTGCCCGACGGCACGATCATGACCCGCGCCGACCTGCCGCCGGCCGAGACCCGGCGCTGGGTGGCCAGCCGCAAGGCCGCGGTGGTGCGCGGCGGTGCCGACGGGCTGCATCCCGCGGACCGAGGCGCTGCAGACCTACGAGCTGTCGCGAGGAAGAGTTCGATGCGAGTGGCACACGGCGGTCGACCGTCACGGCGAAGCCGCACTGAAGGCCACCGCAATTGCAGAAATATAGACAACCTTGACGTTGAATTTTCCGGTTACAACTGCACGGTAACGGGTGGTTAACTATTCTACGCCAAGGTGCGTACCAACGAACGGATCAATAGCGGAGACAGAACGATGCGCGTTCTGCTGGTTGAAGACGATCCGACGACGTCGCGCAGCATCGAGCTGATGCTGACCCATGCGAACCTGAACGTCTATGCGACGGATCTCGGCGAGGAGGGGATCGATCTTGCCAAGCTCTACGACTACGATCTGATCCTTCTGGATCTGAACCTGCCGGACATGAACGGCCACGAGGTGCTGCGCCAGCTGCGCCTGGCACGGATCGAAACGCCGATCCTGATCCTCTCCGGCGCCGACGACACCGAGAACAAGATCAAGGGCTTCGGCTTCGGCGCCGACGATTACCTGACCAAGCCGTTCCACCGCGAGGAACTGGTCGCGCGCATCCACGCGATCATCCGCCGCTCCAAGGGCCATTCGCAATCGGTCATCCACACCGGCAAGGTCGACGGTCAACCTCGACGCCAAGACGGTCGAGGTCGACGGCAAGCCCGTGCATCTGACCGGCAAGGAATACCAGATGCTGGAGCTGCTGTCGCTTGCGCAAGGGCACGACGCTGACCAAGGAGATGTTCCTCAACCATCTCTACGGCGGCATGGACGAGCCGGAACTGAAGATCATCGACGTCTTCATCTGCAAGCTGCGCAAGAAGCTGCGACGCGACCGGCGGCGAGAATTATATCGAGACCGTCTGGGGCCGCGGCTATGTGCTGCGCGATCCGGAACCCGGCGAGATGACGCCGACGAAGATCGCCATCGGCGCGCTGATCGTCGCGGCGTCGCATCTGACGACGGTCACTTCAAGCGCCGGCCGCAGCCAGGTCTGCGCGTGCCGAGACGCACGCTCACGGACTGGACCTGACTTCGGGGCGCCACTCCTATCACGAAGGCGGGCAAACCGAGATGAGGCCGACGGTGGCGGACGAATGACGCAATATCGCGACACTGACCGAAGGCCGAGGCCGCGCGCCGAACTGGCGCGCCTGGCCGCTGCCGCTCGCGCCGCGCCAACACCGCCTATCACACGCGAGGACGCGCCCGAGATCTCGGACGCGGAGTATGACGCGCTGAAGCGGCGCAATGCGGCGATCGAGGCGCGCGTTTCCCGATCTGAAACGCGCCGACAGCCCCAGCCGACCAGGTCGGCGCGCCGGTCACCGCCGAGGGCTTTGCCAAGGTCGCGCCACGCGGTGCGGATGCTGTCGCTCGCCAATGCCTTCGACGAGGCCGACGTCGCCGATTTCGACGCAGCCGTGCGCAAGTATCTCGGGCTGGGCCGCCGACGCGCCGCTTGCCTACACCGCCGAGCCCAAGATCGACGGGCTGTCGCTGTCGCTGCGCTACGAAGACGGCGCGTCTGGTGCAGGCCGCGACGCGCGGCGACGGCGCGACCGGCGAGAACGTCACCGCCAATGCCCGCACCATCGCCGACATCCCCGCACGGCTGACCGGCGCGCCGGACGTGCTGGAGGTGCGCGGCGAGGTCTACATGAGCCACGCCGATTTCGCGGCGCTGAACGCGCGCCAGGCGGCGGCGGGCGGCAAGACCTTCGCCAACCCGCGCAACGCCGCCGCCGGCTCGCTGCGCCAGCTCGACGCCGAGATCACCCGCGCCGCGCCCGCTGCGGTTCTTCGCCTATGCCTGGGGCGAGCTGTCAGCGCCCCGCTGGCCGACACCCAGATGCGGCGCATCGAGCGGCTGGCGCGCTTCGGGTTCACGACCAACCCGCTGACCGCGCGTGTGCGACGGACCGCAGCGAGATGCTGGCGCACTACCGCGAGATCGAGGCGCAGCGCGCGACGCTGGGCTATGACATCGACGGCGTGGTCTACAAGGTCAACGATCTGGCGCTGCAGGCGCGGCTGGGCTTCCGCTCGACCACGCCGCGCTGGGCGATCGCGCACAAGTTTCCCGCCGAACTGGCCTGGACCCGGCTGGAAGCGATCGACATCCAGGTCGGCCGCACCGGCGCGCTGTCGCCCGGTGGCGCGGCTGACGCCGGTGACCGTCGGCGGCGTCGTCGTCTCGAACGCGACGCTGCACAACGAGGATTACATCGCCGGGCGCGACGCCAACGGCGCGCCGATCCGCGACGGCAAGGACATCCGCGTCGGCGACTGGGTGCAGGTCTACCGCGCCGGCGACGTGATCCCGAAGGTCGCCGATGTCGACCTGTCGAAACGCCCCGCCGACGCGCGAGCCCTATGACTTTCCCGAGACCTGCCCCGAATGCGGCTCGGACGCGGTGCGCGAGGAGGGCGACGCGGTGCGCCGCTGCACCGGCGGGCTGATCTGCCCCGCGCAGGCGGTCGAAAAGCTGAAGCATTTCGTCAGCCGCGCCGCCTTCGACATCGAGGGGCTGGGCGCCAAGCAGGTCGAGCAGTTCTACGCCGACGGCTGGATCCGCGGAACCGGCGGACATCTTCACGCTGCAGGACCGCTACGGCAGCGGCGTGCAAGCAGTTGAAGAACCGCGAGGGCTGGGGCGAGAAATCAGCGCGAAGAACCTCTTTGAGGCGATTGACGAGCAACGCAAAATCCCGCTGAACCGGCTGATCTTCGCGCTTGGCATCCGCCATGTCGGCGAGAGCGGCGCCGAGCCTGCTGGCGCGCCACTTACGGCACCTGGGCGGCGTTCGAGGCGGCGATGACGGCGGCCCGCGTCGGCGAAGGCCCGGCCTGGGACGACCTGATCGGCATCGACGGCGTCGGCGCGGTCATGGCGGCCTCGCTGGTCACCACGTTCCAGCAAGAGGCAGAGCGCGCCTCGATCGACCGGCTGGTGGCGCAGCTTGACGTGCAGGACGCGTCGCCGGCGCGGCGCGGTCGACAGCCCGGTCGCGGGCAAGACCGTGGTCTTCACCGGCACGCTGGAAAAGATGACCCGCGCCGAGGCCAAGGCGCGGGCCGAGGCGCTGGGCGCCAAGGTCTCGGGCTCGTGTCAGCGCCAAGACCGATCTCCTGGTGGCCGGGCCGGGGGCCGGGTCGAAGGCGAAAAAGGCCGCCGAGCTGGGGATCGAGATGCATGGACGAGGACGGCTGGCTGGCGCTGATCGGCGACGCATGAGCGGGCGCCCGGAAATCCTGTTTCCGCTGTTCGCCGGGCTTGAAACGCTGGACGGGATCGGCCCGAAAACCGCGAAGACCTTCGCCCAGCTGGACATCGAGAAGCCGCGCGATCTGCTGTTCACGCTGCCCTATTCGGGTATCGACCGGCACCGCCGCGCGACGATCCTGGGCGCGGATTTGCCCGCAGGTGCTGACGGTCGAGGTCGAGATCGGCCGCCACCTGCCGCCGCGCGCAAGGGCCGGCCCTACCGGATCGAGGTGCGCGATGCGCAGACCACGTTCCAGCTGGTGTTCTTTCACGCGCGCGAGCGACTGGCTGCAAAGCAGCTTGCCGACCGGGCAGCGCCGCGTGGTGTCGGGCAAGGTCGAGCTGTTCGACGGCATCGCGCAGATGGTCCACCCCGACCACATCCTGCGCCGAGGACGAGGCCGACGAGATCCCGCTTTCGAACCGGTCTATCCGCTGACCGCCGGGTCTGACCCAGACGCATGATGGGCAAGGCGGTCGGCCGCGGCGTTCGGCCGTGCTGCCCGATCTCGCCGAATGGATCGACCCGGCGCTGCAGGCCCGCGAGGGCTGGCCGGCCTGGCAGACGCCGCGCTGGAGGCAGCGCACGCACCCGCTGAGCCGCTGACGAACTGGCGCCGACCGCGCCGGCCCGCCAGCGGCTGGCCTATGACGAGTTGTTGGCGCATCAGCTGACCCTGGCGCTGGCGCGCGGCGGCGGCGCCGCAAGGGCAAGGGCGATGCGACAGTCGGCGACCGGACGAGTTGCAGCGCAAGGTACTGGCCGCGCTGCCCTATCAGCCCACCGGCGCGCAGACCCGCGCGATCGCGGAGATCGCCGCGGATATGGCGCAGCCGGTGCGGATGAACCGGCTGCTGCAGGGCGATGTCGGCGCGGGCAAGACGCTGGTGGCGCTCATGGCGCTGCTGATCGCGGTCGAGGCGGGCGGGCAGGGCGTGATGATGGCGCCCGACCGAGATCCTTGCCCGCCAGCACCTGGAAGGCCTGCGCCCGCTGGCCGAAGCGGCGGGCGTGGTGCTGGAACTGCTGACCGGGCGCGACAAGGGCGCCGAGCGGCGCGCGAAGCTGGCGGCGCTTGCAAGCGCGGCGACATCCAGATCCTGGTCGGCACCCATGCGGTGTTCCAGAAGGATGTGGAGTTTCGACGATCTGCGGCTGGCGGTGGTCGACGAACAGCACCGCTTCGGCGTGGCGCAGCGGATGGAGCTGGGGGCCAAGGGCGCGCGGCGCCGACGTGCTGGTGATGACGGCCACGCCGATCCCGCGCATCGCTGGCGCTGGCGCAATATGGCGACATGGATGTGTCGGTGCTGGACGAAAAGCCGCCCGGCCGCAGCCGATCACCACGGCGCTGGTCAGCACCGGTCGGATGGACGAGGTGGTCGATCACCTGCGCGCGCGCGATCGCCGAGGGGCGGCAGGCCTATTGGGTCTGCCCGCTGGTCGAGGAAAGCGAAGTCGTCGATCTGACCGCCGCCGAGGAACGGTTCAAGCAGCTGCGCGCGGCCCTGGGCGAGGGCGTCGTCGGGCTGGTCCACGGCCAGATGCCGCCGCGCGAGAAAGACGCCGCGATGGCCGGTTTCGTGGCCGGGCGAGACCAAGGTGCTGGTGGCGACCACGGTGATCGAGGTCGGCGTCGACGTGCCCAATGCCTCGATCATGGTGATCGAGCGGGCCGAAAGCTTCGGCCTGGCGCAGTTGCACCAGTTGCGCGGCCGGGTCGGGCGCGGCGACGGCGGCCTCGACCTGCCTGCTGCTGTACCAGCCGCCGCTGGGCGAGGCCGGGCGCCGGCGGCTGGAGATCCTGCGCGAGACCGAGGACGGGTTTCGCATCGCCGAGGAGGATCTGGCGATGCGCGGCGCGGGCGATGTGATCGGCACGGCGCAGTCCGGCCTGCCGCGGTTCCGCATCGCCGATCTGGAACGGCAGGCGGCGCTGATGGCGCTGGCGCAATCGGATGCGCGCAAGCTGCTGGCCGACGATCCCGAGCTGGAAAGCGACACGGGGCAGGCCGCGCGGGTGCTGCTGTGGCTGATGGAGCAGGACAAAGCGATTCGTTTGATTTCAGTGGGTTAGCGTTCGGACTTAGCCATTTTGTTCACAAATGTTCTTAAAAAGTTCTTTACAAACTGGTTACCAATTATGAGAACAAAGAGGCAACACCAAGCAATGAAGAGCCACCCCCAATGTTCACCGAGATCAAAGCCATCGTCACCCGGTCGTCGCGACCACCTGCTTGCAGGATTTCATCGGCGCCGCCGCTCTGGTCCTGATGCTGCTGGTCGGCCTGCATGTTTTGCCCGGAATGACCTGATCTGCCTGCGTTCTGTTTTCGGCCAGCCGCGTCCCTGTCCCCACGTAAGACGCGCACGCCGGGCACTGCCTGTCCCGGCCTGACCGGGGTCCTCACCCCCGCTGGCCCGGTCCCAAACAACAGACGCCACTTGCCGCCGCTTCCCTGTCCCGGAAGCGGCGGTTTTTTCTTTATCGGGACCGGTTTAGGCGCAGGCGGCGTTCTCGGCCTCGGCCATGGCCTCGGCCGCGGCCTCGAGCGTCAGCATGATCGAGGCATGGCGGTTCTTGTAGTCGCGGGCCGGGCATCAGGACCTCGAGCCCGTCGAACGGCGCGTCGGGCACCGGGCCGCCGGATTTCAGCATCGCCTTCAACTGGTCGCGCGCGGCTTCAATCTCGGCCCGGGTGCGGCCGAGGATATTGGCACCGACGACCGAGGCGGCGGCCTGACCCAAGCGCGCAGGCCTTCACGTCCTGCCCGAAGTCCGCGACCCGGCCATCCTTGACCGTCAGATCCACCGTCACGGTCGATCCGCAAAGCGGCGAGCGTTTCTTGACCGTGGCCTGCGGCGCATCGAGCCGCTCGGTCAGCGGAATGTCGGCGGCCAGCTCCAGGATACGCCCGGAATAGAGCTTGATCAGGTCGGTGTCGGCGCTCATGGCTTTTCCTTCGGCTGGCTGGTGCCTCTAGATAGGGCGGGCACGGCGGATATGAAAAGGATGTTGCCGATGGCCTTCGATCCCGCAAGCCTGGTCTATGACGACCGCGGGCCTGATGCCCGTGCATCGCGCAGGATGCGCAGAGCGGCGAGGTGCTGATGCTGGCCTGGATGAACGCCGAAGCCGTGGCGCGGACGCTGGAGACCGGGCGCGTGACCTACTGGTCGCGGTCGCGGCAGGCGTTCTGGGTCAAGGGCGAGACCTCGGGCCATGTGCAGGAGCTGGTCGAGTTGCGGCTGGATTGCGACCGCGATTGCCTGCTGGCGGTGGTGCGCCAGACCGGCCCGGCCTGCCATACCAACCGGCGGAGCTGCTTCTACACCGCGGTGCGCGACGGCGCAGGAGGTCGAACTGATCAAGCGCACCAGGATTGCGGACGAGCTCGAGAGGCCGACCATGCGCGCGGATGTCGTCGGGCGTGTGCGCCCTCCGTCGCGGTACATGCCGGATCGCGCGGGCGTCGTCGCGCTTGGCCAGCCGCTTGCCGGCCTCGTCGCGGATCAGCGGTGGTGGTGGTAGGCGGGCGTGCGGCAGGCCGAGCAGGCGCTTGCAGCAGCGACGTGGATCTGCGTCGCCTCGAACAGGTCTGCGCCGCGCACCACATCGGTGATGCCCTGTGCCGCGTCGTCGAGCACCACGGACAGGTGATAGGACGTGCCCATGTCGCGGCGGGCCAGCACCACGTCGCCGATCTGCGTGCACCAGGCTTCGCGGCGTTCGAGCCGCGTGCTGCGCCGGCGTGGCCGTGGCCCGGTTTCCGTGAAACCGGGCAGCGCGGCCCAGATGCGGTGCACAGCGCCTTGGCCATGTCGAGCCGCGATGCTGTCGGACGTCCGGGCACGGCCTCGGCCATCGCGGCGGTCCGCGGCAGGTGCCGGGATAGACCAGGCCATCGGGGCCGTAGCGCGGCGCGCCTTCCTGCGGGGCCGCATGGCGGCCGCGGATGTCGCGACGGGTGCAGGTGCAGGGGTAGCAGCAGGCCCTCGCGCCAGAGCCGGTCCAGCGCGGCGCGCGTAGGCGGGCAGCCGCTCGGACTGGCGCATCACCGGCTCGGGCCAGTCGAGGCCGAGCCAGCGCAGATCGTCGTAGATCAGCTGCCTCCCATTCGGGCCGGGCGCGGCGCTGGTCGATATCCTCGATCCGAAGCAGGAAACCGCCGCCCTGCGGCCAGCGCCATGTCATGCGGCCAGGACGCCGAAAAGGCATGGCCCAGATGCAGCGGCCCGGTGGGCGATGGCGCGAATCGGGTGCGTGAAGTCACGTCTTTTCAAGGATGTAGACGTTGGACTTCAGGTCGATGCCGGGCAGGTGGGCGCCGTATTCGCGGAACAGCAGCCGCGCCGTGCCGGTGGCGAGATGCGTGCTCGACCCTGGCCTCGTATGCCGGGTCCGCAAGCGCATGGTCGTTGAAGCGAAAACGCCAGCATCCCGCCGGGCGCAAGCGCATGCCATGAGCGCGTCGAGCACCGCGAGCGGGGCCGCACCGGCGCCGATCACGCCGATGGCGGTGATCGCCGCGATAGCGCCCGCCGGTCGAGCGGATCGCGCCGGCTCGATCTGCCAGCAGCTTGCGGTAGACATCGCTTGGCGCGCGCCGTGTGCCAGCATCTCGGCAGACAGGTCGACGCCGTCGATCGCCGCGAAACCCGGCCGCCGTCAGGGCCAGCGCCGGAAAGCCCGGTGCCGCAGCCGAAATCGAGGATCGGCGCGTCATGGTCGGGCATCGGCGCGCCAGCGCCTCGGCGCACGCGGTCCGGGCGTGGCATAGCCGTTTTCGGCGACCTCGGCGTCGTAGCTTGCGGACCAGTCGTCATAGAGCGCGCGCGTCTCTTCGCGGCGTCGCGACGTCATAGACCCTGTCGAGAAAGTTCTTGGTCATGGGCGCGAACGTTAGCGCCGCGGCTCAGGCCGCGTCCAGCGCCGATTGCGCCAGCCAGGCGGTCCAGTGCGGCCTTGGCGCGGTCGGTATAGGCCTTGTAGCGGTCCTTGCGGCCGCGCCGCCCGCCCTTGCGCGTCGACGGGCGGGAACAGGCCGAAATTGACGTTCATCGGCTGGAAGGTCTTGGCCTCGGCGCCGCCGGTGATGTGGGTGACCAGCGCGCCCATCGCGGTGGTCTGCCGGCGGCGGCGGCAGCGGCTGCCCGAGCATCTCGGCGGCGGCGAGGCGCCCGGCCAGCAGGCCCATGGCGGCGCGATTCGACATAGCCCTCGACCCCGGTGATCTGGCCGGCGAAGCGGATATTGGGCTGCGATTTCAGGCGCATCTGGCCGTCGAGCAGGGTCGGCGAGTTGATGAAGGTGTTGCGGTGGATGCCGCCGAGCCGGGCGAAGCTGGCGTCCTCCAGGCCCGGGAATCATGCGGAAAACATCGCGTTTGCGCGCCGTACTTCATCTTGGTCTGGAAGCCGACGATGTTGTAGAGCGTGCCCAGCGCGTTGTCGCGGCGCAGCTGCACGACGGCATAGGGCCTTGACGTCGGGCTGATGCGGGTTGGTCAGGCCGACCGGCTTCATCGGCCCGAAGCGCAGCGTCTCGCGGCCGCGTTCGGCCATCACCTCGATCGGCAGGCAGCCGTCGAAATAGCCGGCGCGTCTCGCCCTCCTGGAACTCGGTCTTGTCGGCGGCCAGCAGCGCGTCGATGAAGGCCTCGTACTGGTCCTTGTCCATCGGGCAGTTGAGATAGGCGCGTGCGCTCTTCCTCGGTCTCGCCCTTGTCATAGCGCGACTGGCACCAGGCCTTGGACATGTCGATGCTGTCGGCATAGACGATCGGGCGCGATGGCGTCGAAGAAGGCCAGCGCGTCGGCGCCGGTTTCGGCGCGGATCGCCTCGGCCAGCGCGCCGGAGGTCAGCGGGCCGGTGGCGATGATCCAGTGGCCGTCGTCGGGCAGGGTCGGTGATTTCGCTCGTCGTCGACGCGGACATGCGGATGGGCCCGCAGGCGCTGCGGTCACGGCCTGCGGCGAAGGGATCGCGGTCGACGGCCAGCGCGCCGCCCGCGGGCAGGGCGTGTGGCGTCGGCCATGTCCATGATCAGGCCGCCGGCCGCGCGCATTTCCCAGTGCAGCAGGCCGACGGCGTTCTGTTCGTCATCGTCGGAGCGGAAGGAGTTGGAGCAGACCATTTCGGCGAGGTTGCCGGTCTGGTGGGCGAAGGTGCCGACCTTGGGCCGCATCTCGTGGATCACCACGTCGAGGCCGGCATTCGGCGGCCTGCCAGGCGGCTTCGGAGCCGGCCATGCCGCCGCCGACGATGTTGAGGGTCTGGTTCATGCGCCCGGATCTATAGGACACCGGGCGCAGGAAGGGAAGAGATCAGGCGGCGGCGGGGCGGTCTGACTTGTCGGTCCCAGTCTTGCGCGAAGATGTTGCGGAACTCGGCATCGCCGTCCTCATCCTCGTCGTCGTCATCATCCTGGTTTGCGCATTCGTAGATGTCGATTTCGCCCGAGGCATGCGCGATGCCGGTGAGCCTTGCCATGCTGTTGGCTCCCTGGCGTCTGCGGGCGCGAGGGTGGCGCGGCGTAGACGCGGCTCTCGCCGGCCGAGGCGATCCGGCGCGGCGCGACGCTGCGGCGCCAGACGCCGTACCTGCGCACCGCCGCCCTGGTTCGGTCACGGCGATCATCAGGACCGCGCCCAGCAGCGCCGTCGTCGCGCCAGAATACAGCCAGAGCGACGGGATCGCCGAGGTCGTAATGCAGGAACCCGGACCAGAAGATGTAGACCGACAGCAGCAAAGCGGCGGGCCGGACGAACATGCCGACCATGATCGCGAAGGACTGTCAGGAACAGGTAGGCTCGTGGTGACGAACTGCGCCTGCGTCTGCGGCAGCACGCGCGTCAAGGAAGGTCCGGCTGGCGGGGTCGAATATCAGCCCGGTGGCGCGTGGCCAGGAAATAGCTGGCGATCAGGATGCGCACGATGCGACAGGACGGTTCTGGAAACCATGACGCCAACGTCGGCGGGACGGTCGGTTGGTAGCGATCATCATAGTGTTCTTCCCTCTGGCAGCGTCTGTGCAGAACGCACATCCAAGAGGCGGACATATGGCGACGTGCAAACGGCGCAATCGGGGCCAAATCAGGGCAATTGCCTTCGATTGGCCACGGTTTCATGGCATATCATGACGTGCTGGCGCCGACTGTTCCCGATTGCGCGCCAAAGCCGGAAATCACCCCGGCGACGGCGCCTGAGATCCTCGCCGGGTCGCCGTCGTCGTCGCCCTGATCGGCGATCCAGGCGACCGAGACGACCTCTTCGCCCTTGGCGGTGTTGAACACCTTGACGCCGCCCGCGCCGCGCGAGCGGAACGAGATGCCGTCGACCGGACGCGGATCGACTGGCCGGTCGAGGTGACCAGCATGATCTGGTCGTCGCAGTCTCGACCGGGAAGGAGGCGACCAGCCGCCCGCCGCGCATCGCCTTGTCCATCGCCGCGACGCCCTGGCCGCCGCGGCCGCGCACCGGGTAATCGTGGCTGGACGACAGCTTGCCCGCGCCCTTGCGCGGTGATCGTCAGGATCAGGTCCTCGGCGGCCGACATCTCGGCATAGCGCTCTTGGCGAAAGTGCTCGTCGGCGGCCGCCTCGTCCTCGTCATCGTGCCTCGGCCTCGTCGGCCAGACCCGGCCATCGGCGCGGCGCATCTTGAGATAGGCGGCGCGTTCCTCGGGCGTCGGCCTCGAAATGGCGGATCACCGACATCGAGACGACGCGCGTCGTCCTTGCCCAGCCGGATGCCGCGCACACCGGTCGAATCGCGGCCCTTGAACACCCGCACGTCGGTGGTCGGGAAGCGGATCGCGCGGCCCGTGCGCGGTGACCAGCATCACGTCATCGATCCTCGAGTGCGATCCGCGCGTTGACCAGCTTCGACGCCCTCGGGCAGCTTCATCGCGATCTTGCCGTTGCGCATGACGTTGGTGAAATCCGACAGCGCGTTGCGCCGCACCGTGCCGGCGGAGGTGGCAAAGACGATCTGCAGGTCGTCCCAGTCCTCCTCGGCGCGGTCCACCGGCATGATCGCGGCGATCGAGACGCCGGTCGGGATCGGCAGGATGTTGACGATCGCCTTGCCCTTGGCGGTGCGCCCGCCCTAGCGGCAGGCGCCAGGTCTTCAGCTTGTAGACCATGCCGTCGGTGGTGAAGAACAGCAGCTGCGTGTGGGTGTTGGCGACGAACAGCGTGGTGACCACGTCCTCTTCCTTGGTCGCCATCGCCGACAGGCCCTTGCCGCCGCGCCGCTGCGCGCGGAACTCGGCCAGCGGCGTGCGCTTGATGTAGCCGCCCGAGGCGGTGACCGTGACGACCATGTCCTCGCGCTCGATCAGGTCCTCGTCGTCCATGTCGCCGGACCAGTCGACGATCTCGGTGCGGCGCGGCACGGCGAACTGCTCGCGCACCTCGCGCAGTTCGTCCGCGATGATCTCCATGATCCGGTCGCGCGAGCGCAGGATCTCGAGGTAGTCCTTGATCTTGGCGGCCAGCTCTTCCAGCTCGTCGGTGACTTCCTTGACGCCCATCTGGGTCAGGCGCTGCAGGCGCAGATCGAGGATGGCGCGGGCCTGGATTTCGGACAGGTTGTAGGTGCCGTCGTCGTTCATCGTGTGGGTCGGATCGTCGATCAGCCGGATGTAGTCGGCGATGTCCTCGGCCGGCCAGCGCGCGGGTCATCAGCTTTTCGCGCGCCTCGGCCGGCATCGGCGGACGGCGCGGATGGTCGCGACCACCTCGTCGACGTTGGAGACCGCGACGGCAAGACCGCACAGCACATGGCTGCGCTCGCGCGCCTTGCGCAGCTCGAACGCGGTGCGCCGCGCGACGACTTCCTCGCGGAAGCCGATGAAAGCGGTCAGGAAATCGCGCAGGGTCAGCTGTTCGGGCCGGCCGCCGTTCAGCGCCAGCATGTTGCAGCCGAAACGAGGTCTGCATCGGCGTGAAGCGGAACAGCTGGTTCAGCACCACCTCCGGCGTCGCGTCGCGCTTCAGCTCGATCACCACGCGCACGCCGACGCGGTCGGATTCGTCCTGCACGTCGGAGATGCCCTCGAGCTTCTTGTCGCGGACCAGTTCGGCGATCTTCTCGATCATCGCTGGCCTTGTTGACCTGATACGGGATCTCGTCGAGACGATGGCATAGCGGTCCTTGCGGATCTCCTCGATCCGGGTCTTGGCGCGGATGATGACGCTGCCGCGGCCTTCGAGATAGGCCTTGCGCGCGCCGGAGCGGCCCAGGATGATGCCGCCGGTCGGGAAATCGGGCGCCGGGACGTACTCCATCAGCTGCCATCGCTGTCGAGATCCGGATCCTCGATCAGCGCCAGCGTGGCGTCGATCACTTCGCCCAGATTGTGCGGCGGGATGTTGGTCGCCATGCCGACGGCGATGCCGCCCGCGCCGTTGACCAGCATGTTCGGGAAACGCGCCGGCAGGACCGTCGGTTCGCGGTCCTTGCCGTCGTAGTTGTCCTGGAAATCGACCGTGTCCTTGTCGATATCGGCCAGCAGGTAGGCCGCGGGCTTGTCCATCCGCACTTCGGTGTAGCGCATGGCGGCCGGGTTATCGCCGTCCATGCGAGCCGAAGTTGCCCTGACCGTCGAGCAGCGGCAGCGACATCGAGAAATCCTGCGCCATCCGCACCAGCGCGTCGTAGATCGCGCTGTCGCCGTGCGGGTGGTATTTGCCCATCACGTCGCCGACGGGGCGGGCCGATTTGCGGTAGGACTTGTCGTGGGTGTTGCCGGTCTCGTGCATCGCGTAGAGGATGCGCCGGTGCACCGGTTTCAGCCCGTCGCGCAGGTCGGGGATCGCGCGGCTGACGATCACGCTCATCGCGTAATCGAGGTAGCTAGATTTCATCTCCTCCGAGATGGAGATCGGCGGGCCGTGCGGCACGGGGGCCTCGGGCGGCGTTTCATCCATGTTCTCGGGGGGTTCCGGCGTGTCGCTCACGTATGGTCCAATTCCGCAGTTCTGCGCTATATCTTGTTGTCGCGCACTATAACCCGGCCCTTATCTGGGGTGCAATGGGTGTGGCAGATTGGATCAAGCAGCCAACACGGATGAGTGATAACACACTGTTTTTATTGAAAAGTAATCCGGACATGGCATCATCGGACCCAGAGCAGAAGAAGGAGTACGAAAATGTGCCCGTCCGAAACCGAGCTGATGCTGAAAGGCTACGGTCTGACCACGGCGGAATTCTACTACCGGATGCCGGACTTCAAGTCGGTTCTGAACACCTATGTCTGGCAGGATTACGACCTGGCGCCGGACCACCCCGAGCTGTTCAAGTTCATCGAATTCTGGCAGGACAGCATCGAAGGGCCGCTGCATTCGGTGCGCTTTTCCCACCGCAAGATGATCAGCCCCGGTGAATGGCGCAATGTGAGCGGCGAATACACGCTGAAGGACGGCCTTCGGTTGCATTGATGGGCAGGGTGCCGTTAACCTGTCCCGCCGGGGGGAACTTTCGGCTGCGCTGGGCATTAACTTCGTGGCGCAACAAATGGAGAGTGCAATGGCTACCGCTAGCAAGGAACCGACCGTCGCCGATCTGACCAAGCAGATCGACACCCTGAAATCCGACATTTCCAAGTTGACCAGCCTGGTAGGCGAACTTGGCACCAGCAAGGCCGCCGCCGCCCGCGATGCGGCCCGGGAAAAGGCTCAGGAACTGCGCAGCGAGGGCGAGCGTTATGCCAAGGAAGCGGGGCAGATGGCGCATGACAGCGCCGAAGCGGCGCTCGACACGGTGCGTCGCCAACCCGCCACAGCCGTGGCGTTGGCCGTGGGTATCGGATTCCTCGTCGGTCTCGTGACCTCAAGCCGGCGCTAGCTAGGATGCAGCAATACATTCAGGCGCTGGAACAGCGGCTTCTTTTCTATGGGCGCCGCGCCGGGATCAAGCTTTTCGCGGGGCTGATCGCCGCGTTTCTGGTCGCGGTCGGAATAGGATTTCTGATGTTCGGCCTCTGGATACTGGCCAGCGTCGCCTGGGGTCCGGTGGCCGCGGCCTTCGTCATCGGCGGCGGTTTCGTGCTTCTGGGCGGGGTCGCATTCTGGGCCGGCACCTTGCACCGGCGCACGCCGCCGCCAATGCCGACACCGGCCTACAGTTCGCCACAGTCGGCATCCATCGTCGCCCTGGTCGAGGCCTTTATGGTCGGCCTGAACGCAGGCAAGGACAAGGGCGGCCGGAAAGACGACTGAAAACAGCGGCTTCAGCGTCGAAGCTCAACCGCATCCACCCAACCCGAAAGGAGGGGCAACAGTAAGTCTTTCGCGAGGGCAGCCCGGTCCTTTGGATCGGGCGCTACTTACGGAATGATCCGGTTGTACTTCGTGCCCTTCAGCGTTGCCCCGGCGATCAGCCCGGCCTGGCCGAAGATCACCGCGATAGTCGGCGACAACGAGGTCGTGGTCTCGGCCGACAGGTTCTCGCCATTCTCGTTCAGCACGTACTCCGCATCCGCTCCCGCCGCCCAGCCGGGCGAGCGGCGGAAGTCCTGCAGCGCCTCTTGGGTCATGAAGAAAAGGGCATGCGCGTATTGCGCCGCGCCGATCTGAAGGCCGACCGTTCCGGAGGTGGCCGAATAGTAATCCACCGTGACGCCCTGCACCCGCAGCGCGCCGCGTCCGTAGGACCCGCCAAAGCCGAAGCCCGCCTTGGTCACCAGCGGCATCACCAGCACGCCCGCGGCCTTGTCGCGCAACTCGGTCGTGTTGGGGTAGCGCGTGTAGAGATAGTTCAGCGTCTGGTCGACTCGCGCGTCGATGGTCGAGCCGCCACGGCTGCCGACGCCATTGTTGCAGGCCGCGGTCAGCAGCGCTGCACTGCTTGCGCCCACCATGAAGGTACGACGGTTGGTAATTGTCATGAATGATGCCCTTGTCTTGCCGGTTATGCCTCTGGCGTCCTTGTTAAGCGAACGCTCTGCACGAACTATAGGCGAAGACACGCCCAGTGTCACCAGATGTTGATGCAAATGGGCGGTCCTTCGCGCAATTCAGCGAGGCTTGGCCATAAGCCGTGCGGCACGCGGCGCGAAATAGGTCAGGATGCCGTCGCAGCCGGCGCGTTTGAAGGCCAGCAGGCTTTCCATCATCACCGCGTCGCCGTCGAGCCAGCCGCGCTCTGCCGCGCCCGCGAGCATCGCGTATTCGCCGCTGACCTGGTAGGCGAAGGTCGGCACGCCGAAGGCGTCCTTCACCCGCGGCAGATGTCGAGATAGGGCATGCCCGGCTTGACCATCACCATGTCGGCGCCCTCGGCCAGGTCGCGGGCCACCTCGCGCAGCGCCTCGTCGGTGTTGGCCGGGTCCATCTGGTAGGTCTTCTTGTCGCCCTTCAGCGCGCCCGAGCGCCGACCGCGTCGCGGAACGGGCCGTAGAAGGCGCAGGCGTATTTCGCGGCGTAGGTCAGGATCGTCACGTCGCTGGTGGCCCGCGGCCTCCAGCGCGTCGCGGATCGCGCCGATGCGCCCGTCCATCATGTCCGACGGCGCGATGATGTCGGCGCCCGCCTCGGCCTGGGCCAGCGTCTCTTCACCAGCACCTCGACGGTCTCGTCGTTGAGGATGCGCGCCGTCGACGCACGAAGCCGTCGTGGCCGTGGATGGTGTAGGGGTCGAGCGCCACGTCGGTCATCACCGCGATGCCCGGCACTTCGGCCTTGATCGCCCGGATCGTGCGGTTGACAAGGTTTTCGGGGTCCCAGGCCCCGGCGCAATCCTCGGTCTTGGCGGCAGGGTCGATATAGGGAAAGAGGCAGATCGCCGGAATGCCGAGGTCCGCCGCCTCTGCCGCCGCGCGCACCACACGGTCGATGGTCAGCCGCGTGACACCCGGCATCGAGGCGATCGGATGCTCGCTATCCTGGCCTTCCATCACGAAGACCGGCCAGATCAGGTCGTCCGCGGTCAGCGTGTTTTCCCGCATCAGCCCGCGTAGCGCGGGGCTGGACCGCATCCTGCGAAAGCGGCTTTTCGGGAAGGCGGGCGGGGTCTGCATGGGCCATGTGTCTTTCGAATGTTACAGGTTCCATGGATTGCAGGCTTTCGCCCGCATCTCAAGTCTAGGAATCCCGCGCGCGCGATACTAGGGTCCGCGCCAACAAGAAACCATCACAGGCGCTCCCCGTTGGACTGGTACAGCACGGTCTTCGAACTGATCGACATGCGGTCGTTCTCCAACCTCTGGTACTGGATCGCGCTGGCCGTGGTGTGGTCGACGTCGAGCCATTGGGTGATCGGTGTGCCCTATGACTTGGTGCTGCGGGCGGGTCGCGTCGGCGGGCAGGCGCAGGTCGACCTCGAGGACCTGGTGCGGATCTACTGCAACCGGCTACTTTTTATTACCGAAGTGTCGGGTCAGTGGATGCTGGCCATCGCTTGCGCGCTGCTGACCGGGCTGGGGATGCTGGGCTTCCTTTACGGCATCGAATTCGCGCAGGCGCTGTTCCTGCTGGTGTTTCCGCTGTCGCTGGTCGGGCTGCTCAGCCTGAACACCGCGCGCAGGATCCGCGACCGCGGTCTCAGCGACGATGCGTTGCGCCGCCAGATGCGCCGGCACCGGCTTTATACCCAGATGATCGGGCTGGTCGCGATCTTCGTTACCGCGATGTGGGGCATGTACCAGAACATGACGCACGGCGCGCTTGGTGGTTGACACTGGCACGCTGCCGGTTACCTGACAGCGCTCATGTCCAGTCCCCAGAAGATAACGGTCGGCGGTGCGCCGGAAGGCTTCGATGCCCGGCTTGTGCTGTCCGAGATGGACACCTCCGGCGGTCCGGTGATCCACGTCGCGCGCGACGACAAGCGATTGGCCGCGATGCAGGCCGCGCTGGCGTTCTTCGCGCCCGAGATCCCGGTGATGACCTTTCCCGGCTGGGACTGCCTGCCATACGACCGGGTCAGCCCGCATGCCGATATCGCCGCCGCGCGAATGGCGACGCTGGCGGGGCTGGCGCAGGGGATGCCGGGGCGTTTCATCCTGCTGACCACGCTGAACGCCGCCACCCAGCGGACCCCGGCCCGCGAGGTGCTGAAGGGCGCGGCCTTCGTTGCGCGTGTCGGGAACCGCATCGATGAGGCCGCGCTGCGAACTTTCCTTGTGCGCATGGGGTTTACCCAGGCGCCCACGGTGCTGGAGCCGGGCGACTACGCCATCCGCGGCGGTATCATCGACATTTTCCCGCCGGGGATCGGCGGGCCCGTGCGGCTCGATCTGTTCGGCGACGTGCTGGACGGGGCGCGGCGCTTCGATCCGGTGTCGCAACGCACGACCGAAAAACTGGACGTGGTCGAGCTAGCGCCCGTGTCCGAGGTCATCCTCGACGAGGCGGCGATCACCCGGTTTCGGCAGAATTATCGTATCGAATTCGGCGCGGCGGGCACCGACGATCCGCTTTACGAGGCGGTCAGCGCTGGCCGAAAGCATGCCGGGATCGAACATTGGCTGCCCTTCTTTCATGAAAGGCTGGAGACGCTGTTCGATTACATGCCGGGTGCCTCGGTCTGTCTTGACGACCAGACGACACCGGTCCGGCTGGCCCGTTGGGACAGCATCGTCGACCAATACGAGACACGGCGGCACGCGCTGGACCAGAAGGCGCGGCTCGATTCGGTCTACAAGCCCGCGCCGCCGGGGTTGCTTTATCTCGACGACGCCGGGTGGGAGGCCGCGCTGGGGTCGCGGCGGGTGCTGCAATTCGTCCCGCTGCCGCAGCCGACGGGGCCGGGGGTGATCGACGCGGGCGGGCGCATCGGGCGCAATTTCTCGCCCGAGCGGCAGCAGGAACAGGTCAGCCTCTTTGGCGCCGTTGCGGATCATGTGCGGGCGCGCGCGAAGGCGGGGGCGGTGGTGCTGGCAGCCTATTCGGACGGTGCGGCCGAGCGGTTGCAGCACCTGCTGGAGGATCACGATATTTCGGGCGCGCGGCACGTGGACCGGTTTGCCGACATCGGCGACAGCAAACGCCCCGGCCTGACGGTCTGGCCGCTGGAGGCAGGGTTCGAGATGCCGGGCCTTACGGTGATCGCCGAGCAGGACATCCTTGGCGACCGCCTGATCCGTCGCGCTCCGAAAAAACGCCGTGCCGAGAATTTCCTGACCGAGGCGCAGTCGCTGTCGCCTGGCGACCTGATCGTGCATGTCGACCACGGCATCGGCCGCTACAACGGGCTGGAAGTGGTCGAGGCGCTGGGGGCGGCGCATGAATGCGTGGCGCTGGAATATGCCGGGGGAGACCGGCTGTATCTTCCCGTTGAGAACATCGAACTTCTTAGCCGGTACGGTCATGAAGAGGGCTTGCTGGACCGGCTTGGCGGCGGCGCCTGGCAGGCAAAGAAGGCGCGGCTGAAGGAACGCATCCGCGAGATCGCCGACCGGCTGATCCGGGTCGCCGCCGAACGGATGCTGCGCCACGCCCCGATCATGGAGCCGCCCGCGGGAATGTGGGACGCGTTCTCGGCGCGGTTTCCCTACCAGGAGACCGACGACCAGCTGGGAGCGATCGGCGACGTGCTGGGCGACCTGGCCTCTGGCGCGCCGATGGACCGGCTGATCTGTGGCGACGTGGGGTTCGGCAAAACCGAGGTCGCGATGCGGGCGGCCTTTGTGGCGGCCATGTCGGGGATGCAGGTCGCGGTGATCGCGCCGACGACGCTGCTGGCGCGACAGCATTACAAGAGCTTTGCCGAACAGGTTCCGCGGCTTCCCGGTCGAGGTGCGGCAATTGTCGCGGTTCGTGTCGGCGAAAGAGGCCGAGATCACCCGCAAACGGGCGGGCGAGGGGACCTGCGACATCGTCATCGGCACCCATGCGCTGCTGGCGAAATCGGTGCGGTTCAAGAACCTGGGCCTGCTGGTGATCGACGAAGAGCAGCATTTCGGCGTGGCCCACAAGGAGCGGCTGAAGGCGATGCGCACCGACGTGCATGTGCTGACGCTGACCGCGACGCCGATCCCGCGCACACTTCAACTGTCGCTCACAGGTGTCCGGGATCTAAGCATAATCGGCACGCCGCCGGTCGACCGGCTGGCGATCCGCACCTATGTGTCCGAGTTCGACGCAGTGACGATCCGCGAGGCGCTGCTGCGCGAACATTACCGGGGCGGCCAGTCGTTTTATGTCGTGCCGCGCGTCGCCGACCTGCCCGAGATCGAGGACTTCCTGAAAACTCAAGTGCCGGAAGTGTCGGTCGTCGTGGCGCATGGGCAGATGGCGGCAGGCCAGTTGGATGACCGGATGAACGCGTTCTACGACGGCAAGTACGACGTACTGCTGGCGACGACGATCGTGGAATCGGGGCTGGATATTCCGACCGCCAACACGATGGTCATTCACCGTGCCGACATGTTCGGGCTGGCACAGCTTTACCAGATCAGGGGGCGCGTGGGGCGGGCGAAGACGCGGGCCTATGCCTATCTGACGACCAAGCCGCGCGCCAAGCTGACGGTGGCGGCAGAAAAGCGTCTGCGGGTTCTGGGCAGCCTCGATTCGCTGGGGGCGGGATTCACCCTTGCCAGCCAGGATCTCGATATTCGCGGCGCCGGGAACCTCTTGGGCGAGGAACAGTCGGGCCAGATCAACGAGGTCGGATACGAACTTTACCAGTCGATGCTGGAAGAGGCGATTGCCAAGATCAAGGCGGGCGAACTGGAGGGTCTTTCGGAAACCGACGGGCAATGGGCACCGCAGATCAATCTTGGTGTTCCTGTTTTGATTCCAGAAGATTACGTACCCGATCTTGATGTTCGTCTAGGGCTCTATCGACGTCTGTCGAATCTGCATACCAAGGTCGAGCTTGAGGGCTTTGCCGCCGAATTGATCGACCGTTTCGGCAAGTTGCCGAAGGAGGTCAACACCTTGCTGCTGGTGGTCCGCATCAAGGACATGTGCAAACGCGCGGGCATCGCGCGGATGGATGGCGGACCCAAGGGCGCGACGATCCAGTTCCACAACGACAAGTTCGCCAATCCGGCAGGGCTGGTGGAGTTCATCCACGCCCAGCACGGTCACGCCAAGGTCAAGGACAACAAGATCGTGGTGCGGCGCGACTGGACCAGGACCAGCGACAAGATCAAGGGCGCGTTCTCGATCGCGCAGGATCTGGCGAAGCACCTGAAGGATGCGGCGTCCCGGGCCTGACCCGGGACCTCCGGTATCAGGTGTCCGCGAAGCCGACCGCGTCATAGGAATGAAGAAAGCGCAGCAGCCAGAGTGCGACGCAGCAGCAGGCCAGGATGCCGATGGCGATGGGCAACGGCGTGCCGTCGAACGTCAGCCCGATGGCCACTGCAATCACCACCCCGCAAACCGTGGAAATCGACCCGATGACCGAAGCGCCAAGCCCCGCCAGATGGCCCAACGGCTCCATCCCCAGTGCGTTCAGGTTGCCGATGGTCAGGCCCGCCAGCATGAAGACGCTGAGGATCCACGCAACGTAGGGAAAAAACAACGCGTCACCGCCCACGCCGGACCAGGTCAACAGCGCGAATAGTGCTGTCACCACCAGTTCGGCGATCAGCGTCAGCCGCACGACATGGCGCATTCCCAGGCGCACCACGACGCGCGCGTTCAGGAAACTCGCCAGCGCCGAGACCAGCGCGACCGCGCCGAACCAGTATGGAAAGCTGTGGGCGGCGTCGAAGGTCCGGTCGAAGACCTGTTGCGTGGTCGAGATCGTCGCAAACAGCATCCCGAAGACCAGCGACAGGATCAGGATGGTCAGCACCACCTGGCGGTTGCGCAGTATCTCGGCGATACCGGCGCCGATGGCCGACAGGCTGAACGGCCGCCGGGCCGGCGCGGCCAGGGTTTCCGGCAGGCGCAGGCCCAGCCAGGTGACCGAGACCAGCGAGAACAGGACGAAGGCGAGAAAGATCGCCCGCCAGCCCGCCGCCCAGATGATGCCCGCGCCGATCAGTGGTGCGATGGCAGGCACCAGGGCGAAGACCATCATCGCGAAGGACATGACGCGGGCCATCTGGCGCCCGGAATAGAGGTCGCGCACGATGGCCAGCGCGGCGACGCGGGGGCCTGCCGCTCCCAGCCCCTGCAGCACGCGGGCCAGCAGGACCAGCTCCAGCGTCTGCGCGGCAAAGGCCAACAACGCGCCAATGATATAGACCCCGGCGGCGGCGACGATGACCGGCTTGCGCCCGAACGTGTCGGACAGCGGGCCGGTGAACAGCGTGCCTACCCCCATGCCGAGCACGAAGCTGGTGACGATCAGCTGCGCACGGTTCGGGGCGTCGGGGGTCAGTTCCGCCGCGATGCTCGCCATCGCGGGCAGCATCGCGTCGATGGAAAACGCCACCGTGGCGAAGATCACGCCCATCAGGGCGATGAACTCGGGCAGGGACAGGGCGCGGCGGTCCATCAGGCTAGACCAGCAGGCGCGTGCGCGCGCGATAGGCGGCGTGGCCCGGTGCTGTCTGCGCCAGGTGACGGTCTTCGACGAGGGCGGCATAGATCAGGGCGGCGATACCGGCCAGGGCGGCAAGCAGCGCCCAGCCGCCACCCAGCAGCACGGCAAGGCCCAGCAACATGCAGCTTTGACCCAAATATTGCGGATGGCGGCGATGGCCGAAAGCGCCGTCGGTCTTCAACGGGACCGGCCAGCCGCTGGTGCCCTTGAGGCCAAGCCCGACGGTTCCCCAGCCATGAAGAACAGAGCCCGCGACGGACAGCCCGCCGCCGACGCCCCAGCGCAGCCAGACCGGGGCCAGGAAATCGTCGCCGCCCCCGGCCCGGATCACGCCGACATAGATCAGGATCGTCAGGCCCCAGGCCCAGGCCGCCGTCCACCGGCCGGGAACAAGTGGCGGCCAAATCCGGGCCGACCGATGCCGGTCGGACCACCAGAGAATCGCGATCCAGAGGACGGCTGCAAGAAGACCGGGCGCGGCCTGCATCATCGCGGCGGCCTGCCCGAAATGCCGCCAGAAGTCACGCGGCGTCGCCTTCCGCGGCAATCTCGCCGATGACCTTCGCCCAAAGCTCTGCCGGTTGCGCGCCGGGCACGGCATGGCGTTGCGCGACGACGAACGTCGGCACCCCGGTGACGCCCTTTTCCCGCGCCCAGGCATCGCGGGCGGCGATGTCCTCGCGGTCGGCGTCGCTGTCCAGCAGCTTGCGGATCATCGCCGCATCCAGCCCCGCACTGTCGGCGATATCGGCCAGCACGTCAGGATCTCCGATGTCGCGGCCTTCCTTGAAATAGGCCTTGAACAGCATCGACACCACAGCGGTCTGGCGCCCCTCAATCCCCGCCCAGTGGATCAGGCGGTGGGCGTTCAGCGTGTTCGGCGTGCGTTTGATGCCGGCAAAGTCGATCTCCAGACCGGCCTTCTCGGCGGCTTCGACGACCGGCGCATAGGCGCGGACCGCACCTTCCTTGCCGCCGAACTTGTGCTCGAGGTATTCGGTCCGGTCCATGCCGCCCGCGGGCATTTCGGGGTTCAGCTGGAATGGGTGCCACTCGATTTCGAACGGGTGGTTCGGATCCGCCGCCAGCGCCCTGTCCAGATTGGCCTTGCCGATGTAACACCACGGGCAGATCGGATCGGAGATGATGTCAAGTTTGACCATGGTCTGCCTCGTAGGTTTCGCGCAATCGGCGCCGCAAGAGTTTGCCGTTGGCGCCCTTTGGAAGCACGTCGACAGGATGGTAGATACGCGGCATCTTGTATCTTGCAAGGCTGCGGGCCGCAAACCGGTCAAGATCGCCTGCATCCAGCGGCTGCGTTGCCACGTAAAACAGGGCGATGACGGTGGTATCGGCCTTGACCGTGACCTCTGCCGCGGCGCATTCGGCGATCTGCGGGTAGGCGTTCAGGGCGGTTTCGACCTCGATCGGCGAGACGCGGTAACCGCCCGCGTTCATCATGTCGTCGCCGCGCCCCAGATAGGTCAACGCGCCATCGGGGGCCATGCTGACCGTGTCGCCGGTCAGGAACCAGTCGCCGCGCATCCGCGCGTCCGTCTCTGACGCGGCGTTCCAGTAACCCAGCATCAGGCCGGGATCGCGGCTTGAGACCGCCAGCGTACCGGGCGCGCCATGCGGCACCGGCCCGTCCGCGCCCAGCACCGCGACGCGGCGGCCTGGCTGCGGGTAGCCCAGGGTTCCGGGCGGCGCGGGCCGGGTCGGGGAGCCCGACACGAAGGTCGAGCATTCCGACATGCCGTAGGCCTCGTAGATCGGTGTGCCGGTGGCGGTTTCCCAGTGTTGCCGGGTGGTTGCGGGCAGTTTTTCACCCGCCGAAAGCCCGTGCCGCAGGGTCGGCAGCGCGGGCAGGTCGTGGCGCAGGATCTGGCGGTAGACACCGGGGGCAGCGGCGAAGATGCTGGCCTGATGGCGCGCGATCAGGTCCGGCAACTCGGTTGAGGTGACCCCTTTGCCGGGGATCAGCGCGGTGGCGCCGACCGACCAGGGATCCAGCAGCCCTGTGCCCAGCGTGTAGGTCCAGTTGAACGCGCCTGCGTGCAGCAGCCGGTCATCAGGTACAAGCCCGCACCAGCCTTCGTGCATCATGCGCCGCGCCCAGACCGCGCGGTGCGCATGGGTGACCGCGCGCGGTTTGCCGGAGGTGCCGGAGGTGTAGATGATATAGGCCGGACGCTCGGGGTCGCCGAGGGCATAGTTGGCGGGCGGCAATGAAAACCAGTGCCGCAGGGTGTCGGTGTCGACGACCGGACAGGCGGCGGAACCGGGCAGGGAAAGACCGGGTTCCGCCACGATTAGCGCCGGCGTGATTTCCGCTGCGATGGCGCCGACTTCCGGCGCGGTCAGCAGCGACGAGGTCGGCACCGGGATCAGGTCGGCGGTTATGGCGGCAAGATAGGTGATCGGAAATTCGACCTGGTTGCCAAGGCGCATCAGCACCCGGTCGCCGGATGTCAGACCCTGCCGCAAAAGCCCGGCGGCGACGCCACGCACGGCGGCCGCGAGCCGCGCATAGGACCAGTCCTCGGTGGCGCCGGGGATGACCACGGAAAGCGCGGTCTTGGCGTCGAGTGCCTCGGCCCGGGCCAGGACATATCCTGCCAGATTGAACGGCGCGGGGCAGGGCGGCGGCGGACCTTGATCGAAAACCGAGCTCATGGCGCGGCTGCTACGCCCGGTTGGGTCCCGATGCAAGAAGCGGGTGCGGTCTCAGGTCTGGCGGGGGAACCAGTGCACGGTTCGATTGGCGAACCAGACCAGCGACAGCATCACCGGGACCTCGACCAGAACCCCGACAACCGTGGCCAAAGCCGCGCCGGAATGCAGCCCGAACAGGGAAATCGCCACCGCAACGGCCAGTTCGAAGAAATTAGAGGTGCCGATCATGCAGGCCGGCGCGGCGATGTTGTGCGGCAGCGCCAGCCAGCGCGCCCCGGCATAGGCAATGGCGAAGATGCCGTAGCTTTGCAGAATCAGCGGAATCGCGATCAGGACGATTGTCCCGGGGCGGGCCAGGATGGTTTCGGCCTGGAAGCCGAACAGCAGCACGACCGTGCCCAGCAGGCCGACGACCGACCAGGGTTTGAGCCTTGCCAGGAACCCGTCAAGGGCGCTTGTGCCTTGGTGCTCCAGCAGACGCCGGGTCAGCGCACCCGCGATCAGCGGCAGCACCACGTAGAGCACAACCGAGATCAGCAGCGTTTGCCACGGCACCACCACGTCGGAGATCCCTAGCAGAAAGGCGGCGATGGGCGCGAAGGCGAAGATCATGATGACGTCGTTGACCGAGACCTGCACCAGCGTGTAGTTCGGATCGCCCTTGGTCATCTGGCTCCAGACAAAAACCATGGCGGTACAGGGCGCCACGCCCAGAAGGATCATTCCGGCGATGTATTCTCCGGCGGTTTCGGGATCGACCAGATCGGCAAATATCACCCGGAAGAACAGCCAGCCGAGGGCGGCCATGGTGAACGGCTTGATCAGCCAGTTGACAACCAGTGTCAGGATCAGCCCGCGCGGATTGCGCCCGACGTCCTTGATGGCGGCGAAATCGACCTGAACCATCATCGGGTAGATCATCACCCAGATCAGCACCGCCACCACCAGGTTGACATGCGCCACTTCTAGCTCTGCGACCGCCACGAAGACGCCGGGGATCAGGTTGCCAAGCAGAACCCCGGCCAAGATGCAGATCGCCACCCAAAGCGAAAGAAAGCGTTCGAATATTCCCATTACCTGGCCCCGGTCATGTCGAAATCGTGGTTCTTGTGCCGCAGGTAGCGCGTTCGCGGGCTTTCGGCAATCGCCTGACTACTCTTTGGCTCGACAGGCGGACCCGATCCGGTTCAGCAAGGCCTGAAACGCCGGGCGATCCATAGTCTCGAACGGTGCCGCCAGCATCTGTTCGGCGCGGTGGCCGAGGATGTCATAGGCCGCGCGGAAGGCAGCGGGCCAGTCTGTCTCGGGGGCGGCGGCGGGGTCGTCGACGCCCCAGTGCGCGCGCACCGGCGCGCCGGGCCAGACCGGGCAGGTCTCGCCTGCCGCCGAGCCGCAGACGGTGATCACGGCGTCCATGACCGGGGCGCCGGTTTCGGCGAAGATATCCCAGCCTTTCGAGCGCAGGCGCGCGGTGTCATGTCCCTCGGCCCGCAGCAGGCGCCGTGCTTCGGGATGCACCCGGCCGGTCGGGTGCGACCCAGCAGAGAACGCGGTGACGCGGTCCGCGCCGTCACGGTTCAAGATCGCCTCGAGCAGGATCGAGCGGGCGGAGTTTCCGGTGCACAGGACAAGGATATTCATGGCGAGGGTCTATCCGCGCATCGTAACAGGTTTGCAACAACGGAACCGGCTGCCGCGGTCGGCGCGGCGATCAGAAGGTCCGCTTCATTGCCCGACCTGCATTGGATATGTCCTGCCCGACACCTTCGACGGTTTCGCAGGCGGTCAGGGCCAGCAGGGCCGCGGCGATTATCATGATCCGGTACATTCAGTTTTCCTCCCACCACCAGACATCCGGCAGCCAGCCGATCCAGTCGCCGTAGATCGGCAGCGCGTCGGGATAGTGCAGTTCCTTGGCATGGGCAATACGGCTTACATTCCATTCATAGATCGGAATGACGTGGCGCCCGGTTGTCAGGATGCGGTCAAGCGCCCGCGTCGCGGCGATGAAATCGTCGCCCGAGGCGGCATTCAGCATCTGGTCTATCATTGCTTCGGCAGCGGGCGAACACATGCCCATCAGGTTGCGCGATCCCGGCGCCTCGACCCCGTCGCAGCCCCAGTAGAGCATCTGTTCGTTGCCGGGGCTCAGGGACAGGCCGCGGCGGAAATAGGTCATGTCGAAATCGTAGCTGTCGGTGCGTTCCTTGTACTGCGCGCTGTCGATGGTGGTGACGGTGGCGTCGATGCCAAGACGGCGAAGCGCCTCGACGTAGATGTCGATGGTCGCCTTGTTTTCGGCCGATCCCTGCGGCAGCAGGATATCAAGCGCGAAGGTTTCGCCACCTTCGTTCTTCAGCACGCCGTCCTGCACCGTCCAGCCGGCCTCTGCCATCAGGTCGGTGGCCTTGCGGATATTTGCGCGGTTGCGCACCGAACCGTCCGACACCGGCAGCGCATAGCCGTCGAGCGCGCCGGGCAGCAGTTCGGCGGCGTAGGGTTCCAGCAGTTCGCGCACCAGGCCTTCCGCTGGCCCTTCGCGCATTCCCAGCACCGAGTTCGAAAAGTACGAGGTGATTCGCGGGCTGACGCCACCGGTCTGGGTCTGGTTGATGAACTCGAAGTTGAAGGCGTGGATTAAGGCATCGCGCACCCGCCAGTCGTCATAGGGCGCGCGGCGGCTGTTCATCACGAAGCCGATCATCCCCGAGGGGCGCTGGTGCGGGATCACCGACTTGACCACGTCGCCGCTTTCGACGGCGGGAAAGCCGTACTGGGTTTCCCACTTCTGCACGTTCGATTTCGCGCATCATGTTCAACTCACCGGCCTTGAACGCCTCGAAAAGCGCGGTGCCGTCGGTATAGAACTCCAGCCGGATTTCATCGAGATTGTGCTGGCCGCGGTTGAACGGCAGGTCGCGGCCCCAATAGTCGGGATTGCGCTTCAGCGAAACGAAGCGCCCGGCCTCGAAATCGTCGATCACGTAGGGCGCGGTCGAGATCGGGAGTCTCGGTCAGGCCGCTGTCGGCGAAATCCTTGCCCTCCCACTGGGTCTTTTTCAGGATCGGGCGCAGGCCGAGGATCAGCGGCAGTTCACGGTCCTCCACATTCGAGGTAAAGCGCACGGTGCGGGGCCCGACCGCTTCCGCACTGGCGACCTTGGCCCAGGATCCCAGGTAGCGCGGGTGGCCCTTGGTGCCCAGAGTCTCGTAGGACCAGAGCACGTCTTCGACGGTGACTGGCGTGCCGTCCGAGAACGCCGCCTCTTCGCGCAGGGTGAATTCGACCCATTCCCGGTCGGGCCCGGTCTCGACCGATTCGGCCAATAGTCCGTAAAGCGTGAACGGTTCGTCCCAATTCCGGCCCATTAGACTTTCGTAGGCCAGGTAGCGCAGCTGCCACGGCGGCGAGCCTTTCAGGATGTGTGGATTGAGGCTGTCGAAGCTGCCGGTCTCGCCGGTGACCAGCCGCCCGCCTTTGGGCGCATTCGGGTTTGCGTAGGGCAGAGACACAAAATCCGGTGGCAGCACGGGGTCGCCATACATAGCTATGCCATGGGCGGGTTCGGCGGCGGTCAGACCCGGTGCCAGGCAAAGCCCGAGGGCCAGACCTGAACAAAGAGCCTTGATGCGAGGGATTCGGTTCATATCCGAGACATTCCTTGTAAGGGGAGGCCTGTTTGAGGCCCTTTCTAGACAGGGCCTTCAAGCATTTCAAACTTTTAGCTTGGAGCCGGGCGGAGGATTGCGTATAAGAAAGTTACTGCTCGATAGGTTTCTTGCCTGTATGAAACCTGCCTCAATAACTTAACGCCCGCCTTGTGCGGGCGTTTTTTTGTACCGTCTCAGGTGTCGGGAATTACCGTGGGCGCGACCGCCGAAACATAGCGCTCGAACACCAGATGTGCCCAAGCCGCGGCCAACAGCAGAAAGGCCGAGAACCACAGCGTCACGACCGCGGTGCCGGTCAGATCCCAGAGAAGTCCGGCCAGCGCAGGAATGACGGCCATCCCGAGATAATAGCATGTGAAATAGACGCCCATGGCCATGCCACGTTTTTCCGGGGCGGCGGCGCGGGCGGGCAAGGTCATGATCAGCGGCCCCGGCGGCCCGATCAGCAGGCCAAGGGCCGCGAAAAGCGCAAACCCGGCCAGCGGTGTCGAGGCCAGAACCGACAGGGCGGCGCTGGCAAAGAGGCACGCATAGAACACCACACGCGGGCGGCGCACCGCGGACATCAGCCAGCCGCCAATGGCAAGGCTGGGAATGATGCACCATCCGATCAGGCTGAGCTCTGCGGCCGCAGCGGTGGGCGTGCGCCCAAGGTCGAGCAGGACGGCGGGGCCGAAGGCGACGATGCAGATGAAACCGGCGTTGTAAAGCGTCCAGACCGCTCCGGCGCGCAGCGCGCCGCCCATCTCGCGCGCGTTCAGGGGCAGCGGCCTTGCCGGAATGCCGCCGTCCGCAGCGAGGGTCCGGTCCAGCGTCAACAGCAATCCCAGGCAGGCCGCGGACACGATGGCTGGCAGCAATTCGGCGACAAGCCCAAGACCGGCATAGGCAAACGGCGGCAACAGAATCATGGCCAGCGCCAGCCCCAGCGGCCAACTCGACACCAGGATGCCCATGGCCATGGGGCCATCCCGGCCGACGAACCGGTCGGCGACCATCTTGGTGACCAGCACGTTCAGAAGAACCGCCCCAGCCCCCGCCGTCAGGCGCCCCAGGAACAGGACGACAACCGACCCGGTGACCGCACCGGCAAGGCCGCCGACGGCCATCAGGCCAAGGCCGACCGAAACCAGCCTGGTATCGCCATAGCGCTGTCCCAGCCAGCCGCCTGGTATTGCAAGCAGAACGCCGGGCAGCAAATAGAGACCGATGAGGGCACCAAGGCCAGTTCCGTCCAAAGCGAAGTCGAGCACGTAGAACGGTCCGAGCGCGGCGATAGCCTGGAACTGAAGGCCCATGGCGGTGCGCGCAAGCGTCAGCACCGCAAGATCCGTCCATCTGCCCGCCATCCCGCATCCCCTTGTCCTGCGGCCATGTTCCGCGGTTACGGCGGGTCCATCAAGCACAATACATTTCGACTGTCGTTTGCTGTGCGGCCGCATTATGCTGCGCTGCAACATCAAAGGAGGCAGAGCATGTCACTGACCGGCAAGACCGCCGTCATCACCGGGTCGAACTCGGGCATCGGACTGGGCGTCGCCCGGCAGATGGCCAAGGCCGGTGCGGACGTCGTGCTGAACTCGTTCACCGATGCGGACGAGGATCACGCGCTGGCGAAAGAGATCGGTGCGGAATTCGGCGTCACCGCGCGCTACATCAAGGCCGACATGTCGAAGCCCGACGAATGCCGCGCGCTGATCGAACAGGCCGGGTCCTGCGATATCCTGGTGAACAACGCAGGCATCCAGCACGTTGCCCCGATCGACGCGTTCCCGGTCGACAAGTGGGACGCGATCATCGCGATCAACCTAAGTGCTGCGTTCCACACAACGGCCGTGGCCCTGCCGATGATGCGCAAGGCGGGTTGGGGCAGGGTGGTCAACATCGCCTCTGCCCACGGGCTGCGCGCTTCGCCCTACAAGTCGGCCTATGTCGCCGCCAAGCACGGGGTGATCGGGCTGACCAAGACGACCGCGCTGGAAACCGCGCAGGAGGCCATCACCTGCAACGCGATCTGTCCTGGCTACGTGCTGACGCCGATCATCGAAAAGCAGATCCCCGACCAGATGAAGGCCCACAACATGGACCGCGAGACCGTGCTGCGCGAGGTGATCCTGGTCAAGCATCCCTCGAAACAGTTCGTCACCATGGAGGCCGTGACCGAGACAGTGCTATTTCTTTGCTCGTCGGCCGCGAATGAAATCCGCGGCACGTCGATCAGCATGGATGGAGGCTGGACAGCGTCGTGACCCTTCGCATCAACCTCGCCCTGCAAGGCGGCGGGACGCATGGCGCGTTCACCTGGGGCGTGCTGGACCGGCTGTTGCAGGAGGAAGACCTGGAGATCGCCGCGATCTCCGGCACCTCCGCCGGGGCTCTGAACGGGGCCGCGCTGAAAGCGGGTTTGGTCAAGGGCGACCGGCAAACGGCGCGCGACAACCTGGATTGGCTCTGGGGCCAGGTCGGCGCGATCGACGACCTGGCACTCGCGGGCTGGATGCAGGTCCTTACGCCCGGAAATGTCAGCCACGCGGTGGGGAGCAGTCTGCCATATGTCTGGCTCGACAATGTCACGCGGATGGTCAGCCCCTACAGCTATGGCCCGTTCTACAGCAATCCGCTGCACCGCATCGTGCGGGAATTCGACTATGACGCGGTGTGCGACGATACCGGGCCGGTGCTGTTCGTCTGTGCAACGAATGTGCGGACCGGCAAGATCCGGGTGTTTTCGGGGGCCGAGATCGCGGCGGAACCGATCGTGGCCTCGGCCTGCCTGCCGACCTTGTTCCAGGCGGTGGAATTCGAGGACCCCGCGACTGGCAGGATCGAGGCGTTCTGGGACGGCGGCTATACCGGCAACCCGGCGCTGTTCCCGATGTTCGAGCCCGAGTTCCCGGACGATATTGTCATCATTAACATCAACCCGCTGGAGCGCGCCGCGCTGCCGGTCAGCGTGTCGGAGATCCAGAACCGGGTGAACGAGATCAGCTTCAATTCGTCGCTGCTGCGCGAATTGCGGGCGATCCAATTCGTGCACCGTCTGATCGAGGACGGCCGGGTAAAGCGCGGCACGATGAAAGACGTGCTGATCCACATGATCGCCGATGACGGGCTGATGAACGAGTTGTCGGTGGCGACCAAGACGGTTCCGAACGCCTATCTGATCTCGACGCTGAAAGCGGCGGGGCGCAAGGCCGCCGAGGCGTTCCTGAATAGCCACAAGGACTGCATCGGCAAACGGGGTTCGGTCAATCTGCGCGAGATGTTCTCATAGCAGCCTGCTGGCTGCTATCAGATATTTTTATTTTAATGCAGTCTATTACGCGCTGATCTTCTCGCGATCTTCCTGCGGCAGATCTTCGGGGTTGATCGGCGCGACCTTGCCATTCGGATAGACCAGCCCCGCCGAGATCACCAGCTTCGCCGCATCCTCGACCGTCATCGACAACTCGACCAGATCCGCCTTCGGCACGAACAGCAGGAACCCCGAGGTCGGGTTTGGCGTGGTCGGCAGGAACACCGACATCAACTGGTCGTCGCGCGGGATCGAGCCCTGGATTTCGCCCTTCGCGGTGGTGGAGATGAAGGCGATCGCCCAGATACCCTTGCGCGGGTATTCCACCAGGCAGGCGGTGTCGAACGAGGTCTCGGCCTGGCTGAACACCGTCTCGGCGATCTGTTTCAGCGCATTGTATATCGAGCGGACGACGGGCGTGCGGTCGACGATGCTTTCGCCCCAGGACAGGAAGGAGCGGCCGATCAGGCCTTTGGCCATCCACCCGACGATGACCGTGAAGATCAGGAAGATGACGACGCCCGCGCCGCGCAGGTTGATGCCGATATACTGCTCGGGCTTGAACCGGGTGGGCACCCAAGGCAGCACCAGGCTGTCGACCCAGCCCGCCACCGACCAGATCAGCCAGATCGTCAGCCCGATCGGCGCGATCACCACCAGTCCGGTCAGGAAATTGGTCCGGAGCCGCGCGAACGGACGCCGCGGTTTGGGCGGCTCGGGATGGTTTTGTTCAAACACTGGGCTCATGGATGGGACTGCGCAGCTATCACCGGCTGAACATAGGTGGAATGCCGCTCACTCACAACATGCCGCATGGTTCAGGGCGTGCATTAAACGCCTTGCGCGGTCAATTCCCGGGCAATCCCGGCCGCCAAACGCGCATTGTTGAGCACCAGCGCGATATTGGCCTGGAGCGAACGGCCCGCCGTCAGATCATAAATGCGCGACAGCAGGAACGGCGTGACCGCCTTGCCGGTGACGTTCCGGCTCGATGCATCCTGCAATGCGGTGGCGACGGCGACCTGGATCTCGTCGAACGGGATCTCGGCCTCTGCCGGGATCGGGTTGGCGACAAGCTGGCCACCCGCCAGCCCCATCGCGGCCCGCGTCCGGTGGGCGCGCGCGATGTCGGCGGCATGGTCGAGGCGCAGCGGCGCGTCGAGCCCCGAGGCGCGCGACCAGAAGGCGGGCAGGGCGTCCTGGCCGTAGGCGATGACCGGTACACCAAGGGTTTCAAGAACCTCCAGCGTCTTGGGCAGGTCGAGAATCGCCTTCGCCCCGGCGCAGACAACGGTGACTGGCGACCGCGCCAGTTCCTGAAGGTCGGCAGAGATGTCGAAGCTGGTTTCGGCGCCCCGGTGCACCCCGCCGATACCGCCCGTGGCGAAGACCGCGATACCGGCAAGATGTGACGCAATCATCGTGGCGGCGACCGTGGTCGCCCCGGTGCCGCGTGAAGCAAGGCAGACGGCAAGGTCGGCGCGCGACAGCTTGGCGACGTCGCGGGCGGCGGCCAACTGGGTCAATTCCGCCTCGGTCAGGCCTATATGCAGACGGCCTTGCAGCACCGCTATGGTCGCTGGGACCGCGCCCGCGGCGCGGATCTCGGCTTCGGCCCGGCGGGCGGTGTCAAGATTGGCCGGATGTGGCATTCCGTGGGTGATGATCGTGGATTCGAGCGCCACCAGCGGCGCGCTGTCACGCCGCGCCGCCGCGACCTCGGGGCTGAACTGCAACTCGATCATAGGTGGGTGTCTCCGGATACGTAGTCGGCGGCGGCGCGCAGGGCGTTGTCCAGCGCCTCGGCGCCGGCATGGCCTTGCATTTCAGTCGCGATATGCGCGGCCATGAAGGTATCGCCGGCACCGGTAACGCGGGTGACCATGACCTCGAGGGGCTGGGCGCTGACCAAGCCGCCCGGCCCTGCCTGGGTCGCGGCCCGCCCGCCGTCGGTCACCAGAACCCGGGCCGCACCCCGGGCGCGCAAGGCCTCCGCCGCCTGCATCGAGTTGTCGAACCGGGTCCGGCACAGCAGCCCGGCCTCTTCGCGATTGACGTAGAGCGTAGCGCGCGGATGGGTCAGCAGGGGCAGCAGGCGTTCGGCCTTGCCGGGGCTGGCCGGGGCGACGCGCAGGTCGGCGCGCCCGAAAGCCGGATCGGCGGCGATGCGGGTCAGCAGGTCCTCGGTCAGATTGCCATCCAGCGCGATGAGACCGGAGTAGGGCGCATCGGCGCGGCCCAGGCGCCCGTCGCGCAGCGGACGCAGGATCTTGTCGCCCGCGGCTTCCAGCGAATGCGCATCGGCGATGGCGGCGATCAGGCCATTGCCGCCCTCGATGGCCATGTACCGGTCAGTCGGCAGGTCGTCGGAGCGGTAGACATGGGCCGTCTCCATCCCCATCCGGGCGCAGGCGGCGATCAACTCGTCTCCCTCGGCATCGCGCCCGATGGCGGTCAGCAGCGTGGCGCCGAGATCGAATCTCCGCAGGGTCATCGCGATGTTCATCGCCACGCCGCCGGGCAGCCGGGTGATGCGGCCAGGCACGTCCGAGCCCGCACCCATATGGCTGGCGGAACGACCGATCACGTCCCACAGGACGGAGCCGATGCAAAGGACGGTTGGTGCGCTCATGCCGCGGTTCTGGCCGGATTGCGGGCGCTGCGCAAGCCGGGCATCGAATCGACCGCTGGCCGATCCGACCGTCAGGGGGCGCTGCTCCAGACCCCCGAGGTATTTCCGGCAAGTTGAAGAAGCCTGCGGGGGCCTTGCCATTGCCGTCGGGATCGCATAGGACGCGCCCACTTCACAGGCGTGGTCTGGGCCTTGCGGGGAGAAATCCCGTGACGGTCCGCCGGTTGTCCCGACAGGGGCGTCATGGCCGCGCCGAGGAAACGAAACCGGAAAAGGATATGCAGATGGCTCTTCCCGAGTTCTCTTTGCGTCAGCTGTTGGAAGCGGGCGTTCACTTTGGCCACCAGACCCAGCGATGGAACCCCAAGATGGGTGAATTCATCTATGGCGACCGGAATGGCATTCACATTCTCGACCTCACGCAGACCGTGCCGATGCTGGACAAGGCACTGCAGGTCGTGCGCGAGACCGTGGCCAAGAACGGCCGCATCCTGTTCGTCGGCACCAAGCGCCAGGCGCAGCAGCCGATCGCCCAGGCCGCCGAGCGCTGTGCGCAATACTACATGAACCACCGCTGGCTGGGTGGCACGCTGACCAACTGGAAGACCGTGTCGCAGTCGATCAACCGCCTCAAGCAGATCGACGAGCAGATGCAGGACGGCGCCGAGGGTCTGACCAAGCGGGAGCGCCTGTCGATCGAGCGTGACCGCACCAAGCTGGAGGCCAGCCTTGGCGGTATCCGCGAAATGGGCGGCCTGCCGGACCTGATCTTCGTCATCGACGTGAACAAGGAAGACCTGGCGATCGCCGAAGCCAACAAGCTGAGCATCCCGGTTGTGGCCGTGGTCGATTCGAACTGCTCGCCCGCGGGCATTGACTATATCATCCCCGGCAACGACGACGCGGCCCGCGCCATTTCGCTTTATTGCGATCTGATCAGCCGCGCCGCTCTGGACGGCATGTCGGCACAGATGGATGCCGCTGGCATCGACGTTGGCGCGATGGAAGACGCGCCGGTGGAAGACGCCGTGGAAGCACCCAAGGCGGAAGAGCCCAAGGCCGAAAAGCCGAAAGCCGAAAAGGCAAAGCCGAAGGCGGACAAGGCGAAGGCCGAAGAGCCCAAGGTCGAAGAGCCGGGCGTCGAGGTTGGCGCGGCATCGTCCGAGACCGTTTCCGACGACACGGTCGCCAAGGATGCGCCCTACGAGCTGGAAAGCAAAGAGTAATCAAACCTTTGCAAGGTTGACTCCGGGACCGGCGCGGCCGGTCCCGACCCCGTTCCGATAGATTTGAGGAGAGCCGAGATGGCAATCACCGCAAGCATGGTGAAAGAGCTGCGCGACAGCACCGGCGCAGGCATGATGGACGCGAAGAAGGCGTTGACCGAAACCGATGGCGACATGGAGGCAGCGGTCGACTGGCTGCGCACCAAGGGCCTGGCAAAGGCCGCCAAGAAGTCCGGGCGCACCGCCGCGGAAGGCCTGGTTGCGGTGGCGGTCGAGGGCGGCAAGGGCGTCGCGGTCGAGGTCAACTCGGAGACCGATTTCGTCGCCCGCAACCCCGAGTTCCAGTCAATGGTCGCCAACATCGCCAAAGCGGCACTGGGCGTCTCTTCGTTGGACGAACTGCTACTGGCGGATGTCGACGGCAAGGCGGTCGGCGCCATGGTGACCGACAAGATCGCCACCATCGGCGAGAACATGAGCGTGCGCCGCATGGCCGCGCTGGAAGGCGCGGGTGTAGTGTCCTACATCCATGCCGCTGCGGCGCCCGACATGGGCAAGATCGGCGTACTGGTGGCGTTCACCGGCGACGATGCCGGGTTCGCGCGCCAGGTGGCGATGCACGTCGCCGCGGCCAACCCGGCCTCGTTGTCGTCGGATGATCTGGATCCGGCGGTACTGGACAAGGAACGCGCCGTGCAGATGGACATCGCGCGCGAATCCGGCAAGCCCGAGGCGGTGATCGAGAAGATGATCGAGGGCCGGATGAAGAAGTACCTGGCCGAGGTCACGCTTCTGGGACAGCAGTTCGTCGTCAATCCCGACCTGACGGTCGAGGCCGCCGCCAAGGAGGCCGGTGTCGCGATCACCGGCTTTGTCCGGCTTGAGGTCGGCGAGGGCATCGAGAAGCTCGCAGAGGATTTCGCCGCCGAGGTGGCGAAGGTCGGCAAGAGCTGATCCACAACTCTTTGGATCACATGAAAAACGGAGCGGAACCTGTTGGTTTCGCTCCGTTTCTGTTTGGCGCCCATTTACATTGGGGATGAGGACGGGTCGCCTTGCAGGTGCCGGCCCGACAGGCGGACTATGAGCCTGTCGAACCAGCGTCCGGTTGCCCGGTGCGGACCGTTGCGCCTGGTATCACAGGCGGCGCGGACCCACGGTTCCTTGGCTAATGGCCACCACTCACGGAACGGGATCAGGTTGCTTCTTAACCGCACGTAAGGGAAGTACGGGATTCCGTACCCGGCGTCACGTCGGTGACATTCAGGAAAAATTCGTGGTCACGTTACCCGGTCACCACGAAAATCTGGTTCTGGAACGAAGCCTTCAGCACTGCCTGCGCGGTGGTTTCCACGTCCAGTGCCTCGCGCGCCAGGCGCAGATGCTTTTCGATCGTGGCTGGGGTCAGGCCCATGATCGTCGCGATATCCTGGGTGGTCTTGCCTTCGCCGACCCATTCCAGCGCCTCGCGCTGGCGTCCGGTCAGTGTCTTGCGGGCCGCCGAATAGGGCAGGCTGGTGATCCTGAGATGCGCGATGTTGTTCATCGCGGTGATCTTGCGGCCCTCGCGCGCCCACAGCGCATCGACATCGGCCTGGTTGAGTTCCTCGCAGGCGATCAGCCCAATCGCGCCCTTCGAGCGCACCGACACGTCCTTGAAGCTGATCGTGTAGCCGGCGTTGATACCATGGGCACGGTTCAGTTCGATCACGCGTTTCTCGGCGTCGGTCAGCATTTCGGGATGCTCGTTGATCCATGACCAGCTGAGCGTGCCGGAGTTTTCCAGCGCCCAGCGCACGGTCGGCGCCTGAAGGTACATGGCATCCTGCATGAACGGTCGCATGTAGGTGTCGTCGTGATTGGTGAGGATCAGGAAATCCTCGGCGCTGCCCAGAGAGGTCGCGGTGCGGAACCGGGTGAAGCCGTAAAGCAGCCGGTCGAAGCCGAAGGTCGCCATCGCGTCGCAATGCAGCGACCAAAGCTGCTCGACCGTGGGGGCCGCGATGACCTTTTCGATGTATTCAATCATGTGGTGCGAGTCCTCGGCTGGCAGAATAGCCGCAGATCCCTGAAATTCCATGACAAAAGTTGATAAGGTTGCTTTGCGACTCAGGAAACCCGGTGGCGATGCCTGTCTGTCGCCGTCCTGGAACCGGGCCGCGCGTGTGCGAAATCAGGTATCTGTCTATTTGTCAGGGGATTACGCATGGCGGCTGATGTAATCTCGGCAGCGGCGCCAGGTGGGATACCATGTACAATTATATTACATAATACTGATTATACGTATTATGCGTATCCGGATCGGCCCGCCGCCAGACCGCAACTCAGCCCAGCGCGTATCCCGCCCCTCGCACCGTGCGCAGCGGATCGCTGCCGCCGTGCTGGCCCAGAACCTTTCGCAGCCGCCCGATGTGCACGTCGACCGTCCGCGTGTCGACATAGATGTCGCGGCCCCAGACCCGGTCGAGCAGTTGCTCGCGGCTGAAAACCCGGCCCGGACGTTCCATCAGCGTGCTGAGCAGCCGGAACTCCGTCGGCCCCAGATGCACCGGCTTGCCGGCGCGGCTGACCTTGTGAGCCGCGGCATCCAGTACGATGTCGTCGTATTCCAGCCGTTCACCGACCGTTGCGGGACGCGTGCGGCGCAGGTGCGCGCGGATGCGGGCCATCAGTTCGGTGACCGAGAACGGCTTGACCACGTAATCATCGGCGCCGGTCTCAAGCCCCCTCACCCGATCGGGCTCTTCGCCGCGCGCCGACAGCATGATGATCGGCATCGCCTTCGTCGTGACGCGCTGCTTCAGGCGGCGACAAATCTCGATGCCGGAGACGCCGGGCAGCATCCAGTCCAGCAGCACAAGGTCCGGTGGATCCTCGCTGACCCGCAACAGCGCGGCATCGCCGGTGGCAGCGTATTCGACATCGAAGCCCTCCGCAGTGAGATTGTAGAGCAGCACCTCGCGCTGCGCCGGTTCATCCTCGACCACCAAAACGCGGGGTTTGACCGCAGCCATCAGCCCAGGTCTTCCGCCGCTTCGTAGGGCGTGCTGTCACCCTTGGGGCGGCTTTCGTCGGGCAGTTCTCCGCTGACAAGGTAGATCACCTGCTCGGCAATCGACGTGACGTGGTCACCGACCCGTTCCATGTTCTTGGCGATGAAATGCAGATGCATACAGGCGGTGATGTTGCGCGGGTCTTCCATCATGTGGGTCAGGAATTCGCGGAACAACGCGTTGTACATCTGGTCGACCTCGGCGTCGCGCTGGCGCACGGCCTCGGCCAGGTCGACATCACGCTGGACATAGGCGTCGAGCGCATCCTTCAGCATCATTTCGACCTCGCGCGTCATCCGCCGGATTGCGCCCGCGGCACCTTCGATCGGGTCCATCTGCACCAGCACAGAGGTGCGCTTGGCCAGGTTCTTGGCATAGTCGCCGCAACGTTCCAGGTTGGCGCTGATCTTCATCACTGCCAGGATCGCGCGCAAGTCACTGGCGATCGGGCCGCGCAGGGCGATGACGCGGGCAGCCTCGTCGTTGACCCGTTCTTCCAGCGCGTCGATCTTCTTGTCGTTCTGGCGCACCTTTGTGGCCAGTTCCTCGTCACGGTCCAGCAAGGCGCGGGTGGCGTCGCTGATCGAGGACTCCGACAAGTCCGCCCATCTTCATGATGAGGGCCTGAAGCGTTTCAAGGTCCCGGTCGAAGGCCGAGGAGATGTGCTGCTGTTCGGTCATGGTCCCTCTCCTACCCGATGCGCCCGGTGATGTAGCTTTCGGTGCGCGGGTCTTCTGGATTGGTGAAGATCTGGTCGGTGGGCCCGTATTCCACCAGGTTGCCAAGGTGAAAGAACGCGGTCCTTTGGCTGACGCGGGCAGCCTGCTGCATCGAGTGGGTGACGATGATCACCGAGAAATTGGTGCGCAGTTCGTCTATCAGGTCCTCTATCTGCCCGGTGGCGATGGGATCGAGCGCCGAGCAGGGTTCGTCCATCAGCAACACCTCGGGCGCGGTCGCGACGGCGCGGGCGATGCAAAGACGTTGCTGCTGGCCGCCCGAAAGGCCGGTGCCGGGCTGGTTCAGGCGATCCTTGGCTTCGGTCCACAGCGCTGCGCGGCGCAGGGATTTCTCGACGATCTCATCCAGCTCCGCCTTGCTACGGGCCATGCCGTGAATGCGGGGTCCGTAGGCGACGTTGTCGTAGATCGACTTCGGGAACGGGTTGGGCTTCTGGAACACCATGCCGACCTTGGCGCGCAACTGCACCGGGTCGACGTCGCGGGCATAGATGTTCTCGCCGTCCAGGGTGATCTCTCCCTCGACGCGCGCCGAATCAATTGTGTCGTTCATCCTGTTGATACAACGCAGAAAAGTAGACTTTCCGCAGCCCGACGGGCCAATGAAGGCGGTGACCATCTTGTCCTGCACGTCGACATCCACATCCTTGATCGCATGGATGTCGCCATAGTAGACCTGCACACCGCGCGCGGATATCTTGATTTCTTCGGTCATTTGCGCGGCATCCTTTGTCGGGCCTTGGTCATACATTCTACATAGCCTTTCCTACCAGCGGCGTTCAAACCGGCGCCGCAGGAATATCGCCAGTGCATTCATCAGCACCAGGAACGCCAGCAGCGTGCAGATCGCCGCCGCAGTGCGGGCCTCGAAGGCGCGTTCTGGGAAGTCGGACCAGCGGAAGATCTGCACCGGCAGCACGGTGGCGCTGTCGGTGATGCCGGTGGGTATGTCGACGATGAAGGCGACCATGCCGATCATGATCAGCGGCGCGGTTTCGCCAAGCGCCTGTGCCATGCCGATAATCGTGCCGGTCAGGATGCCGGGCATGGCCAGCGGCAGCGTGTGATGGAACGTCGCCTGCACCTCCGAGGCCCCTACCCCAAGGGCGGCCTCGCGGATCGACGGCGGTACGGCGCGGATCGCAGCGCGTCCGGCGATGATGATGGTGGGCAGCGTCATCAGCGCCAGCACCAGGCCGCCCGCCAGCGGGGCCGAGCGCGGCACGCCGAAGAAATTCAGGAAAACGGCAAGCCCCAGCAAGCCGAAGATGATCGACGGTACCGCGGCGAGATTGTTGATGTTGACCTCGACGAAATCGGTGAACCTGGACTTCCTGGCGAATTCCTCCAGGTAGATCGCCGACAGCACGCCGATCGGGAAGGCCAGGCAGAAGGTCACCAGCATCGTCCAGAACGAACCCACCGCGGCGCCCCAGATGCCCGCAAGTTCCGGGTCGCGGCTGTCGCCGGCGGTGAAGAAGCGCCAGTTGAACACGGTGTCGACCGCGCCGCTGTCCTTCAGCTCTTCGATCCAGACGATCTGGTTGTCGCTGACCTTGCGCGAGGCCTCGGGCTGATCGGTGACGATCAACTGCCAATCTGCCAGGTTCTCGATCGGGCCCTCGGGCGGGATCAGGATGTCGGCGCGGGCGACGGCGCTGTCCAGGTCCGTGACCTTGAACCAGCCGCCCGCCGCCCGGATCAGGACAGAGCGGTTCTCGGGCACGATGCTTTCGCTGCCGGTCGCCGAGTTGCCGCGCGCCTCGATCGCCTCGGCCTCGGCCAGCAGCTTGTCACGCGCCTGAACGCGGGCATCGACCTGGGCCTGCGCCGCCGCGCGTTCGGCCTCGGCCGTGGCGGCCTCCAGGGCGCGTTCGTAATAGCGCACTCCGTTGTCCTGAAGTGCCGCCTGCCGCCGGACCTGCGCGGCACGGCCCAGCAATCCTTCCTTGACGCGACCCAGCGCCACGGAAAAGTCGTTCACCGACGATGTAAGGACGGCGCGGTCGTCACTGATCTGAGCACTCAGCAGGCCCGTGCCGCTGGTGGTTTCAAGTGTCCCGTACGAGCCCTTGAGGTATAGGTCGGCGACGTCAGAGGACAGGAAGGTGTGGTCGATCGTCTGCCCGATCAGCGTGGGGTCGTCGGCGACCATCCGGGCCAGTTCGAACGAGGCGCCGACCGAGATCAGGTCGTTGAGGTCCCGTCTGGCGCTGCGTCCGCTGACCGTCGGAAACCGGGTGCGGAAGGCATCGCGGGCGATACCGTTGAAATCGGCGCGGTAGATGATCCTGGGGTCGAGTGTGGCCTCCGGGTCGATCTCGTCGGCGGGCAGGTCGACCGGCAGCGTGATGTAGCTTTCGGTCAGCGCCTGGCTGGCCTTGAAGACCACCGAATAAAGCAGCGCCACCAGCGCCACGGCGGCCACGGTGATCGCGGCAATGCCGTAGTACTTCAGACGGATCTCGGCAAACCGGCGGCGGCGCAGGGCGGGCGTGTCGCCTGCGAGCTTGCGAAACTCTGCCGGCGACCTTGCGATCAGTTCACTCATTCCCGGCCCCCTAGTCGTAGAGTTCGCGGTAGCGCCGCACGATGCGCAGCGCCACGATGTTCATGGCCAGCGTCACGCAGAACAGCGTGAAGCCAAGGGTGAAGGCGGGTCCGGCGGCGGTGGTCGCCTCGGTGTCGCCGGTGATCAGCATGACGATCTGCACGGTGACGGTGGTCACCGCCTCCAGCGGGTTGGCGGTCAGGTTGGCGCCCTGCCCCGCGGCCATGACCACGATCATGGTCTCGCCTACCGCGCGGCTGACGCCCAGCAGGACCGCCGAGACGATGCCCGGCAAGGCCGCCGGCAGCACCACCTGCCGGATGGTTTCGGACTTGGTTGGCGCCCAGCCCGTAGGATCCGTCGCGCAGGGATTGCGGAACGGCGTTGATCACGTCGTCGCTGAGTGACGAGATGAAGGGAATGATCATGATCCCCATCACCAGCCCGGCGGCCAGCGCCGATTTCAGACGCCACCGAAAGTCCGATGGCCTCGCCCGCGCCGCGGATCGCCGGGGCGACGGTGATCGCGGCGAAGAAGCCGTAGACCACGGTGGGAATGCCTGCCAGGATCTCGAGCATCGGCTTGACCAGCGCCCGCACCCGCTTCGAGGCGAACTCCGACAGGTAGATCGCGCTGAAGAGGCCCACCGGCACTGCGACCAGCATCGCGATCAGCGTGATCAGCAGCGTTCCGGCAAATAGCGGCACCGCGCCAACTTTGTCGGGGTCCAGCCGGCCCTCCTGCACGCCCGAAAGCGGCGACCAGGTGGTGCCGAATAGAAACTTGTCAACGCGCCAGCCGATGTTGTTGAAAAAGCTCAGGGTTTCGAAGATCAGCGACAGCACGATGCCGATTGTCGTCAGCACTGCGATACCGGCCATGGCCAGCAGCACGACGCGGATGATCGCCTCTGACCGATTGCGCGCCCGCCAGCCCGGCGCAACCTTCGACCAGGTGGCCCAGGCCGCCAGCAGCGCGCCAAGCGAGACCAGTCCAACCACGGCCCAGCCGCGCAGGCGCGACAACTGGCCGTAGCGGCCCGCGATCTCGAGCCGCAGATCGTCGGTGCTGGAGGCCAGAGCGCCCTCGGACAGGGCGATCGCGTCGGACAGGACCAGTTGCCGTTCGATTTGCGGCGCGTCGGGCAGGGCGTCGGCGATGCGACCGGCCAGGTGCGTTTCGATCGCGAGGCTCGAGGCGAGGCTGAGCACCAGCAGGATGCCCCATCCAGCCAGCAGGACCCAAAGCGCGGCATAGGTGCCGTGATAGGCGGGGCGCGAATGCAGCGTGCTGAGATCGGCGCCCGCGATCCGGTACGCCCTGCGCCGCGACGCCAGGAACGCCACGGCGGCAAGGCCCAGAACGGCAAGGAACATCGTGGCGGTCATGGTGTCATCCCGGCAGCGTCAGGCGTGGCCTTCGTATCGGTCAGGCCCAAGGGCGACGCAAGGGGGACAGGACGCCCGCGCCCTGCCTCGATTCTCTTTGCGACCTCAGAAGTCTTCCGCGGTCAGCGGCTTGAGGTTGGCAATGTTCTCGCCGATCTCGGAAAACATGTCCTCGGGCAGCGGGATCAGGCCGCGGTCGACCAGGTAGCCATCCTCTCCCGCGGCGGCCTCGGACATGAACTCGTTGGCGTATTCCTGAATGCCCGGGATCACGCCGACATGGGCGTTCTTGATGTAGAAGAACAATGAGCGCGCCACCGGGTAGTCACCCGAGGCGATATTGTCGAAGGTCGGCTCGACGCCATCGACCGCGGCACCCTTCACGGCGTCCGAATTCTGGTCGAGGAACGAGAAGCCGAAGATGCCCAGGGCATTGGGGTTGGCCTCGAGCTTCGACACGATCAGGTTGTCGTTCTCGCCCGATTCGACATACGGCCCGTCATCGCGGACCTCGACGCCGTCGCAATCGACAAGGTCGGTCTTTTTGCAGCCCTCGTGCATCACCAGTTCCTCGAAGGCGTCGCGGGTGCCAGAGCTGGGCGGCGGGCCGAGGACCTCGATGGCGATGTCGGGCAGCGCGGGGTCGACCTCGGACCACTTGGCGGGTTTCGGGCCGTTGGAGGCCAGCGCGATGACGATCTGCGGGATCGTCAGCATGAAATCGGGGCCGGATTTGTCGTTGGCGATGACGATGCCGTCATAGCCGATGATCGCCTCGGTCACTTCGGTAACGCCGTTGGCTTGACAGGTTTCGAATTCGCTGGCCTTCATCCGGCGCGATGAGTTGGCGATGTCGGGGTTATCGACGCCGACACCGGCGCAGAACAGCTTGAGACCGCCGCCCGACCCGGTCGATTCGACCACCGGCGTGGCAAAGTCGGTGGTGCGGCCGAACTGCTCGGCCACGGCGGTCGAGAACGGGAACACGGTGGACGACCCGACGATGCGGATCTGGTCGCGGCCCTGCGCCGTGACGCCGGTGGCGAGGATCGACATCGCCAAGACCAAGGTGGCCAGTTTGCACGTGGACATGAGGCAGCTCCTGTATCTTTTTGTCAGGGCCAGCGATCTGGCCTTGCTCGCCTGATAGGCGGGATTGGCGATGCTTATGTGAAGCTAATGTAACAGCTTCATGACAATCGGCGGCAGCGGCGATTTTACTGCCTGGGCAGGGTGACGGCAAAACAGCTGCCCTGCCCCGGCTTGCTGTCGATGCGCAGGTGGCCGCGATGGCGCCCGACGATATGCTTGACGATGGCAAGGCCCAGGCCGGTGCCGCCCTTCTCGCGGGAGCGGTGCGCATCGGCGCGGAAGAACCGCTCGGTCAGGCGCGGGATCAGCAGCGGGTCGATGCCGGCCCCGTTGTCGACCACCTCGACCCTGATGCCGGGAACCCGCAGGTCGGGATCGCGGGGAATGTCACAAAGCCGGACGGTCACGGTCTTGCCACCGTATTTTATCGCGTTCTCGATCAGGTTGGTAAGCACCTGAAGCAGTTGGTCCGCGTCGCCAGGTACGGTCGCGGGGACATCGATGCCCTCGGTCACCAGCGAAACACCGGCCTCACTGGCCTGGCCGGCCAGCGTGGCGACGGCCTGATGGGTAACGCTTGCCAGGTCCACCCGACCCGCGGGCCGAAGGCGTTCGTTCGCCTCGACCTGGCTCAGCGACAACAGGTCCTGGATCAGCCGGTTCATCCGGGCGGCCTCCGCTTGCATGATGCAAAGGAACCGGTCCTGCGCATTCGCATCGCCGCGCGCGGGCCCGCGTAGAGTTCTCGATGAACCCCAGCATGGCCGTCAGCGGCGAGCGCAACTCGTGGCTGACGTTGGCCACAAAATCGCGGCGCATCTCGCGGGCGGCCTCGGCGGCGCCGGTGTCCTCGAAGGTCAGCAACACGCCGCCCTCAAGCGGGCTGGCGCTGACCCGGTAGGCCGTGTCGCGCCCCGTGGAACGATGACGATAGTCGGCGACCTGCGTGGTGCCGGTCGCCAGAACCTCTTCGATGCAGTCGAGCATGGCGGGATGGCGCAGCACGGTGACATGGTTGCGGTCCCGGGCGTTGCTGCCGAAAAGGGCTTCGGCACCGGCGTTCAGGGCGGCGATGCGCAGGTCCGGGCCGATCAGCAGCAGCGGCATCGGGATCGCGCCCAAAATTGCCTCGATCCGTGCCGGGGCCACGGGCCGCGCCTCAGCCTGCCGCGGCGGCGGCGCTCAGCGCGGCGCGGAAGTCGCGGATCAGCAGGTCCGGATCCTCGACGCCGACAGAGACCCTGAAGAACCCCTCGGACATGCCCAGGTCGGTGCGGGCCTGTGCCGTCAGCGCACGGTGCGACGAAGTCGCGGGATGCGACAGCGTCGTGCCGATATCGCCCAGCGTCGGGGCAAAGGCGATCTGCGGCGCGGCGCGGACCAGCGCGTTGGCCGCGGCGCGTCCGCCGCCGATCTCGAAGCTGACCATGTTGCCGCCGCGCGTGCCCAGCAGAACGGCGGCGCGGTTGTGGTCGGGGTGATCGGGCCGCGTCGGATAAAGCACCCGCCGGATGCCGGGCATCGCGGTCAGCGCCTCGGCCAGGGCCGCCGCGTTCTGCCTCGGCGCGGTCATAGCGCAGATCAAAAGACATCAGGCCACGCTCGGCCAGCCAGCAATCGAACGGGCTTGGCGTCAGGCCCAAGCGTCACGGCAGTGTCATAGATCGACTTGCGATGCGCGGCGTCGCGGGCGGCGACATAGCCCAGCGTCGCATCGGAATGCCCGGCCAGCAGCTTGGTCACGGAATGCAGGACGATGTCGGCGCCGTGGTCGAAGGGCCGGAAGCCGCGCGGCGTGGTGAAGGTGTTGTCGATCACCAGCAGGATGCCGCGGTTCTGTGCCAGCCTGGCGATGCCGGTGACGTCCGAGACCCGCAGCGTCGGGTTAGAGACCACCTCGAGCAGGATCAGCCGGGTCTGCGGGGTCAGCGCCGCCTCCATCGCCGCCACATCCGTCGGGTCGGCCAGCGTCGTCGCCACGCCGAAGCGCGGCAGTTCCTCGCGCATCATCCGCATCGAGCGGCCGTAAAGCTGGTTGCCGCCAAGCACATGGTCGCCCGATTTCAGCAGCCCCAGCATCACCGCGGTGATCGCCGCCATGCCCGAGCCCAGGATCAGCCCGCCCGTCGCGCCCTCCAGCCCGTCGATCTTGCGCGCCAGTACGTCGGCATTTGGATGGCCCTCGCGCGCATAGGTGTAGCCCTTGCTGCGGCCCTCGTACTGCGCATCTAGCGCGTCAGGGCTTTCAGAGGCATAGACGACCGAGGGCTGCAACGGCGTGACCACGGCCCGGGACGAGCTTTCTGGCCAGGGCGTACGGCGCACCAGGGTGAAATCGTCGTCGCTCATGCCGGGACCGGTCTGAATCCGCTGCGATAGCGGACGATGTTCTCGACATAGTGGCGGGCGGTCTCTGCGATGTCGGCGAGGGCGGCGGCGTCAAGCTCGCGCACGATCTTGCCCGGCGCACCCATCACCAGTGATCGCGGCGGGATCTCCTTGCCTTGCGGGATCAGCGCGCCCGCTGCCGATCAGGCTGCCCGCGCCGATCACCGCGCCGTTCAGCACCGTGGCTCCCATGCCGACCAGCGCGCCGTCCTCGATCGTGCAGCCATGCAGCATCACCTTGTGCCCGATGGTGCAGTTGGCGCCGATGGTCAGCGGAAAGCCGATGTCGGTGTGCAGAACGCAGTTTTCCTGGATGTTGCTGCCCTGCCCCAGCGTGATGCGCTCGTTGTCGCCGCGCAGGGTGGAGCCGAACCAGACGGAACTGCGCGCCAGCAGCGTCACCTTGCCGATCACGTTGGCATCGGGCGCGACCCAGGCCTGCGCGTCGATCTCGGGGGCGATGCCGTCGAGTGCGTAGAGTCATGGCCGGTCCTCGAATTCGCGTTGCAGTTTGCGCACGTGATCCAGCAGGCCGGGCTGTTGCGACCGGCGCAGGCGCTCGGCGGTGACGATGGTCTTCAGCCGCGCCTCGGTGTCGTCGAGATCGTCGTTGATCAGCACGTAGTCGTAGCTGTCCCAATGGCTGATCTCGTCCCAGCTTTTCTGCATCCGCGCGGCGATGGTCTCTTCGGTGTCCTGGCCGCGGCTGATCCAGGCGGCGGCGCAATTCGTCGATCGAGGGCGGCAGCAGGAAGATCGACAGCACGTGGTCGCGCAGCGCGACTTTCCTTGATCTGCTGCGCGCCTTGCCAGTCGATGTCGAACAGCACGTCGCAGCCCGCGCCGATGGCGTCGCGCACCGGGGCGCGCGGGCGAGCCGTAGAAATTGCCCGAAGACATGGGCATGTTCCAGCATCTCGCCGTCCGCCACCGCGCTTTTGAAGGCGGGTTCGTCGACGAAATGGTATTCGCGCCCGTCCACTTCGCCTTCCCGGGCGCGGCGCGGGTGGTCGCCGAGACCGAGAACCTTATGGTCGGGTCCCAGTCGCGCAAGCGTGCGGGCCAGCGTCGATTTGCCGGCCCCCGAGGGCGAGGAAAGGATGATCAGAAGGCCGCGACGGTCGGGCATTGCTCACTCCACGTTCTGAACCTGCTCGCGCATCTGATCTATGACGGCCTTCAGGTCAAGGCCGACACGGGTCAGGTCGGTGGCCTGCGCCTTGGAACACAAGCGTGTTGGCCTCGCGATTGAACTCCTGGGTCAGGAAATCGAGCTTGCGGCCCACCGCGCCGTCGCCAGCCAGCAGATCACGCGCGGCGGCGACATGGGCGTTCAGGCGGTCGATCTCTTCGGTGACGTCGGACTTCACGGCAAGCAGCGCCAGCTCCTGTGCCACGCGGTCCGGATCGGCGCCGTCGATGTTGTCGAGGACGCGGGCCAGGTTTTCCTGCAGCTTGAGCGCGACCTGGTCGCGCCGCGCCTCGGCCAGGGTGGCGGACTCGGCGCTAAGGCTTTCGATCCGGTCAAGCTGGCCTTCGATGACGGCCTGAAGCGCCGCGCCCTCGGTGCCGCGCATGGCGTCGAAGGCGTCGAGAAGCGGCGGCAGGTCGGCCAGCAGCGCCGTGACCAGCGGTTCGGGGTCGTCCTCGGGTATTGTGGCCGTCAACACACCCCTGACGCCCAGGATATCCGCCGCGGTGGCCCGGCCCAGCAGCACGCCCGCCGCTTCCGCCGTGGCGTCGATGGCGGCCAGGTGGCCGATGACGCGGGCCAGCGCGTCGCTGTCGATTGCCTCTGCCACGTCGTCCGCGGCGCGGGTCAGGCGCAGTCCGATCGAGACATTGCCGCGCGTGACGAGCTTGGCGACAGCGGCGCGCAGCGGTTGCTCCAGCCCGGTCAGCCAGTCGGGAAACCGCAGCCGCAGATCGTAGCCGCGCGCGTTGACGGCGCGGACGTCCCAGGCCCAGCTCCAGCCCTGATGCGCGCCGGTGCCCGCCGCGAAGCCGGTCATGGATTTGGTCATTCGGATTAACCCTTTAAGACTTTTGAACGCGCGCCGCGCCGGGATTTATGGCATTAAGCCTTCAGTAAGGTTTGTGACCTAGGAGTTAACAGACAGGGGGGGCGGCCACAATGCACGTGGCCGGACCTGTCGCGAGTGAAACGGGTGAAGGTATGGACCATGGCCAGGTGGGCGCGGGTGAGGTTGTGTCGTTGTTTCCGGGAAGGGCCATGAGCTTTCCGGCAATCGCACAGGTGGATGCCTACTGGGAGGGGCTGCGCGACGGGCGGCTGATGCCGGACCGCGCCGAGGTCGATCCCCGGGGGCTGGAATGCGCGCTGGAACATGCGTTCATCCTGGAACACATCGCGCCGGGGGTCGGACGCATCCGCGTGTCGGGAATGCACCTGTCGGACCTTCTGGGGATGGAGGTCCGGGGAATGCCGCTGACCGCACTGATCGCGCCCGAGGCGCGGGCAAGGATGGCGCGGGTTCTGGACGCGGTCGTGTCACAGCCTCGCGTTGCCGACCTGGCGCTGAGCGCCGATCGCGGCATCGGGCGCCCGACGCTGAACGCCCGTCTCTACCTCGCCCCGCTGGGTACCGGTACCGGCTTGGTGCCGCGGGTGCTGGGCTGCCTTCAGGCGGCGGGCGAGATCGGACGCACGCCGCGCCGATTCGCGATCGACCAGGTCCAGATGCGCCGTATCGTCGCCTCGCGCCAGCCAGAGGGCCGTCCGGCCAGGGTGCAGCGTCCCATGATGCCGGGGTTCGCCGATACGCAGCACACGTTCGCGGTTCCCACAAGCGGGCGCCCTGCCCTGCGGCTGGTCAAGTCAGAAGACTGATATCGCGGCCGCGCCGGATGCCGCTGGCAGCCTCGCGCGACGAATTTCTGGTCAGGAGGCCGCGGCTTGCCGCGCCTCGCGCCGCCCGATCAGTTCTTCGGCCACCAGGAACGCCAGTTCCAGCGACTGGCTGGCATTCAGCCGCGGGTCGCAGGCGGTGTGATAGCGATCGCGACAGGTCCTCGTCCGTCACAGCGCGCACGCCGCCGGTGCATTCGGTCACGTCCTTGCCGGTCATCTCGAAATGCACGCCGCCGGGAATGGTGCCTTCGGCCTTGTGGACGCCGAAGAATTCCTGCACTTCGCGCAGCACGCTCTCGAACGGCCGGGTCTTGTAGCCGCGTCGACGACTTGATCGTGTTGCCGTGCATCGGGTCGCAGGACCAGACCACGTTGGCGCCCTCTTCCTGCACCGCCTTGATCAGACGCGGCAGATGTTCGCCCACCTTGCCCGCGCCGAAGCGGCGATCAGGGTCAGGCGACCCGCCTCGTTTTCCGGGTTCAGCTTGGCCATCAGCACCTTGAGGTGCCCGGCGGTCATCGTCGGCCCGCATTTCAACGCCGATCGGGTTCTGCACGCCGCGGGCGAATTCGACATGCGCGCCGTCGGGCTGCCGGGTGCGGTCGCCGATCCAGATCATGTGACCGGAGCCCGCCAGCCACTTGCCGGAGGTCGAATCGACCCGGGTCAGCGCCTCTTCGTATTCCAGCAGCAGCGCCTCGTGGCTGGTGTAGAAATCGACCGTCGCCAACTCGTGCGCGGTCAGCGGAACCGATGCCCGCCGCGCTCATGAAATCCAGCGTGTCCTGAGATCCGGTTGGCCATGTCGCGGTAGCGTTCGGCCTCGTCGCGGTCGGTGAAGCCCAGCGTCCAGGAATGCACCCGGTGCACGTCGGCGAAACCGCCGGTCGAGAAGGCGCGCAGCAGGTTCAGCGACGCCGCCGCCTGCGTGTAGGCCTGCAGCATCCGCTGCGGATCGGGGATGCGCGCCTCGGGCGTGAAGTCGAAGCCGTTGATGATGTCACCGCGGTAGCTGGGCAGCTCGACGCCGTTCTGCGTCTCGGTCGGGGCCGAGCGCGGCTTGGCGAACTGGCCGGCCATGCGGCCGACCTTGACCACCGGCACCTTGGCGCCATAGGTCAGCACCATCGCCATCTGCAGCATCACCTTGAACGTGTCGCGGATATTGTCGGCGGAGAACTCGGCAAAGCTTTCGGCGCAGTCGCCGCCCTGCAGCAGGAACGCCTCGCCGCGCGACACGTCGGCCAGCTCGGCGCTTCAGCCGGCGCGCCTCGCCGGCAAAGACCAGCGGCGGATACTTGGCAAGCTGCGCCTCGACGGCGTTCAGCGCGTCCGCGTCCGTATAGTCGGGCATCTGGACCCGCGGCTTGTTGCGCCATCCGGTCTTTTCCCACGTCGCTCATCGTTCTGTCTCCAGCATCTGTGTCGAGCCCCGGCTTATAGGACCAAGTGCGCGAGGTGAAAACCTGCAAATCATCGTTGCGGGGCCTTGGTACTGGCCAATGCACCGGTTTTTCGCCACGCATCCCTTGATCGCATGCAACAAACCTGTTTCGGTCTTGCCAGCATCCGAAGAGCGACAGGCTCATGCAGTCAAGCCGCCAAGCCAGTCGAAGATGACACAGGCCGCCGCCGAACCGCGGCGCTTTGTCTTCGTGCTGCTGAACAATTTCACCATGCTCTGCTTTGCCTGCGCGCTGGAATGCCTGCGCATCGCCAACCGGATGTCGGGACAGACGCTGTATTCCTGGATGCTGGTCGGCGAAGGCGGCGACGAGGTGCAGCTGTTCGGCGGGCACCGTGTTTCAAGCTCGACGGCGATCTGACCGAGGTGCACCGCGACGACACGATCATGGTCTGCGGCGGCATCGACGTGCAGGAGGCCACGACCAAGAAGGTGCTGAACTGGCTGCGCCGCGAGGCGCGCCGCGGGCCGGTGATCGGCGGGCTTGTGCACCGCCGGCTATACGCTGGCCAAGGCCGGGCTGCTGGATGGCAAGAAGGCGACGATCCACTGGGAAAACCAGGACAGCTTTCCTCGAGGAATTCGAAGAGGTCAAGCTGACCAAGTCGGTCTTCGTGGTCGACGGCAACCGGATGACCACGGCGGGCGGCACCTCGTCCATCGACCTGATGCTGAAGATCATCGCCGACGATCATGGCGAGGATCTGGCCAACGCCGTGGCCGACCAGCTGATCTATTCCTCGATCCGCACCGATCAGGACACCCAGCGCCTGTCGGTGCCGACCCGGATCGGCGTGCGCCACCCCAAGCTGTCGCCAGGTCATCCAGATGATGGAAGCCAACATCGAGGAACCGATCAGCCCCTCGATCCTGGCCCGCGATGTCGGCATGTCGACGCGGCAGCTGGAACGGCTGTTCCGGCGCTATCTGAACCGCTCGCCCAAGCGGTACTACATGGAACTGCGGCTGCAAAAGGCGCGCAACCTGCTGATGCAGACCGATATGAGCGTGATCAACGTGGCGCTGGCCTGCGGCTTTGCCTCGCCCGTCGCATTTCTCGAAATGCTACCGCGCGCATTACGACACCACGCCCTACCGCGAACGCGGCAGCCACGCGGCGCGGTTGTCGATCTAGCCATGCCGCCCTTCATCTTGTGGTTGCCCGTCCCCCAAACGCCACAGATGGCATTTCTGTGATCGCGCGGGGCCGCTGAACGGTTTCTTTTTTCGAATGTCTTGGCTAATCTGACCGGAACAAGAACGAAAAGTTCGCAGGGGAAATGTCGTGACGCACCTGGCTTTGCCGTGCCTTTCGGGGTGGCCGTGAAAATCGCCCCGTCCCTCATCTTCGGCTGGATCCGGGCGCGTCGATGATCCGGGTCGAGAACCTGCACAAGCATTTCGGTGGCTTCCGCGCGGTCGACGGCTCGTCGTTGGAAATACAGGAAGGCTCGATCACCGGGTTGATCGGACCGAACGGAGCCGGAAAAACCACTCTTTTCAACGTGATCGCTGGCGTTCTTAAGCCCACATCGGGTCGCGTGACCATGGCGGGCGAAGATATCACCGGGCTGCCGCCGCACGAACTATTCGCCAAGGGTCTGCTGCGCACCTTCCAGATCGCGCATGAATTTTCCTCGATGACCGTGCGCGAAAACCTGATGATGGTGCCCGGCGGGCAGTCGGGCGAGACGCTGTGGAACGCCTGGTTCGCGCGCAAGCGGGTCGCCGACGAAGACAGGGCCTTGTTGAAAAAAGCCGATGAAGTCCTTGAATTCCTGACCATAGATCATCTGAAGGACGAGCGTGCAGGCAACCTGTCGGGGGGCCAGAAAAAACTGCTGGAACTGGGTCGCACGATGATGGTCGATGCCCGGATCGTGTTTCTCGACGAAGTCGGCGCGGGCGTGAACCGGACCCTGCTCAAGACCATCGGCGACGCGATCCTGCGGCTCAACAAGGAGCGCGGCTATACCTTCGTCGTTATCGAACACGACATGGATTTCATCGGCCGGATCTGCGACCCGGTGATCTGCATGGCCGAAGGCCACGTGCTGGCCGAAGGCACGCTGGACGAGATCAAGGCCAACGAGCAGGTCATCGAGGCTTACCTGGGCACCGGCCTGAAGAACAAGGCAATGGTGGGAGGCACGGCATGAGGGGTATCAAGGCAGGGCTTTGCGCGGCGTTCACGGCGTGTTGTCTGGCGGGCGCGGCAAGCGCGGGGTGCGATGCCGTTCATCAACGGGTTGTCTATTGCGACGGCGACGGCGCCGACAGCTGGGCCCCCAGCCTGCACGATCCCGGCGTCGACGGCATCGCCGTTTACGGCAATGAGGCAGGCGATGCGGGCAAAGTGATCGTGCAGATTACCACGGGCGTCAAGATCACCCAGGCGCTTCTGGAAAACGCCATCCTGAGAAGCCTGCTGACCTCGGGGCCAGAGCAGAAGACCGAGATGCTGATCGACGAGTTGAGCAGCGGCAAGGTCGATGGGCTGCCCGCGGGCAAGCTGCAATACAAGGTGCCGCTTGGCGGCAAGCAATTGCGTACCGTGCATTCCTACCTGGTCTCGCAGGGGCTGGTTCTGCAATTCATCACCATGACGCCGCTTGCCACCGACGCCGAGGCGGCGCAGATGTTGCACCGGGAGTTCCTTGGCCACTTCAGGATCCAGCGCGCGGAGCAACTTCTTTGAACCGGAATATGCCGACCCGAGCGACCCGAGCCTTGGTCCCGGTGACGCCGTGAGCGGGTCCGATCCCTATTCCGACCGCGGCAACAAGGACGCCAGCATCGCCAATCCGCGCCCCGGCGGCACCCTGCCCCATGTCCGGCGCGGCGGCCATGTCGAACCGGCACCGGGCAACCCCTTCCTGATCGGCAAGAAGATGACGGGGGGCTATGGCAAGGGGCCCGATATCCTGCACGACTGCACCATCGCCGTCGAGAAGGGCCGGATCGCGGTCATCGTCGGCCCCAACGGCGCCGGCAAGTCGACCGCGATGAAGGCGGTTTTCGGGATGCTTGACCTACATGGCGGGCGGGTGGTGCTGAACGACGAGGATATCAGCGATCTCAGCCCGCAGGACCGCGTCGCCAAGGGCATGGCCTTCGTGCCGCAGACCAACAACATCTTCACTTCGATGACCGTCGAGGAAAACCTGGAAATGGGCGCCTTCCTGCGCCGCGAGGGCGTGTCCCGCACGATGGATCAGGTTTATGACCTGTTCCCGATCCTGAAGGACAAGCGCCGCCAGATGGCGGGCGAACTCAGCGGCGGTCAACGCCAGCAGGTCGCGGTGGGCCGCGCGCTGATGACCGAGCCGCAGGTGCTGATGCTGGACGAACCCACCGCCGGGGTCAGCCCGATCGTGATGGACGAGCTTTTCGACCGGATCATCGAGGTCGCCCGCACCGGCATCTCGATCCTGATGGTCGAACAAAACGCGCGACAGGCGCTGGAGATCGCCGATACCGGATATGTGCTGGTGCAGGGCCGCAATGCCTTCACCGACACCGGCAAGGCGCTGCTGGCCAATGACGAGGTTCGGCGGAGCTTTCTCGGGGGATGAAGAACGTCCTTTATATATCCGTTCTGACAGGAATAATGTCGATTCCGAATTGCGCAATGGCAGCGAGCGAATGCCGCTTCGTCACCGAGTGTTACGAGGGCGAAGCCTGCCAGGAGACGCAGTTCGACATAACCTTTCGCGCGGGCACCGGCGGCCCGAACGAGATGGAGCTGGTCACCGATGCCGAAACCATCGGCGTGGCGTCGGGCGGCACGGCAGAGGTCGCGCATCTGGCGGGTATGACCGAAACCGGGTTCTACGTGCTGACCCTTGCCTCGGCGGACGGGACGGCCCGGTTCACCGCCCACCTCATCAACGGGCCGCAATCGGTGACCTACCTGGGGCGCTGCGAGGTCGGGCAATGACCCTGCACCCCGGCCTGGACCGATGAAACTGGTCGCCCTGCCCTTGCTTCTGACCGCGCCACTTGGGGCGCCCGTCGCGGCGGACGAGCTGCTGTGCCGGTTCGCCGATGCGCCCGACATCAGCTTCGGCATCGACCGCACCCAGTTCGCGCCCCCGGTCGACCCGAACGACCCGCCGCGCCGCAAGGTCTCGCGCATTCGGCTGGGGCCGCAAAGCTTCGTCGCCGAGCCTATCCTGATGGCGGGCGGCACGCGCGGTTTCTGGACCGACGACCCGGTCACCGGCACTCATGTGCTGACGATCCGCCCCGATGGCACGGCCACCTATAGCGGGCCGGATGGCAGCAGCAGCGACGGCATTTGCGAGGATATCGGCTGATGGAGTTTCTCAACGCTTTCGTGACGCTCTCGAATTTCGTTCTGGTGCCGGCCGTCGCCTACGGCGCGCAACTGGCCCTGGGCGCGCTGGGTGTCACGCTGATTTACGGCATCCTGCGATTTTCCAACTTCGCCCACGGCGACACCATGGCCTTCGGCGCGATGGCGACGATCCTGCTGACATGGTGGCTGCAATCCGCGGGTGTCAGCCTCGGCCCGCTGCCCACCGCGCTTCTGGCCCTGCCCTTCGGTATCGCCATGACCGCACTGCTGCTGCTTGGCACAGACCGGGTGATCTATCGGTTCTACCGCGAGAAGAAGGTAAAGCCGGTGGTGCTGGTCATCGTCTCGATGGGCGTCATGTTCATGATGAACGGCATCGTCCGCTTCATCATCGGCCCCGACGACCAGAACTTCGCCGATGGCGAGCGGTTCATCATCCGCGCGCGCGAATTCAAAGAGATGACCGGGCTGGACGAGGGCCTTGCGATCAAGACCACGCAAGGCATTACCATCGTGACAGCGATCATCGTCGTCGCTTTCATGTTCTGGTTTCTGGGCCGCACCCGCACCGGCAAGTCGATGCGCGCCTATTCCGACAACGAGGATCTGGCGCTGCTGTCGGGGATCAATCCCGAGCGCGTGGTGACGATCACCTGGATCCTGGTGGCCGCGCTGGCCACAATCGCGGGGGTGCTTTACGGCCTCGACAAATCGTTCAAGCCGTTCACCTATTTTCAGCTGCTTCTGCCGATCTTCGCCAGCGCCATCGTCGGCGGGCTGGGCAGCCCCGTCGGGGCCATCGTCGGCGGTTTTGTGATCGCATTCTCGGAAGTGACGATCACTTACGCCTGGAAGAAGGTGCTGGTTTACCTGCTGCCCGATGGCTGGGGTCCTGACAGCTTGGTGCAACTGCTCAGCACCGATTACAAATTCGCGGTCAGCTTCGTGATCCTGATCATCGTGCTGCTGTTTCGCCCAACCGGCATCTTTGCGGGGAAATCAGGATGACCTTACCACTTCGCAACGTGCTGCTGTTCGCATTCGTCTTCGGGCTGATCGCCGGCGTCGGCTTCATCCAGGGCTGGAACGTGGCGCTTGGCATCGTCAACATGGGGCTGATCAGCGCGATCATGGCGCTCGGGGTCAACATGCAATGGGGCTATGCGGGGCTTTTCAACATCGGGGTGATGGGTTTCGTGGCGCTGGGCGGGCTGGCCGCCGTGCTGATCGGAATGCCGCCCGTGACCGAAGCCTGGGCGGCAGGCGGCGCGCGCGTGCTGGGCGCCCTGGTGCTGGGGGCCGCGACCATCGCGGGCACGGTTCTTGTCTGGAAGCGGCTGCCGAACGGTGCCCTGCGCACGGTGGTCCTTTTGGTTCTGCTTGTTGCAGGCTTTTTCATCTACCGCGCTGTCTTCGACCCCGCCGTCGCGGTGATCGAGGCGGTTAATCCGGCGGGCACCGGCTTTCTGGGCGGACTGGGCCTGCCCGTCATAATCGCTTGGCCGGTGGGTGGCCTGCTGGCCGCCGGCGCGGCCTGGCTGATCGGCAAGACCGCCCTTGGACTGCGCTCGGACTACCTGGCCATCGCCACGCTGGGCATCGCCGAGATCATCATCGCGGTGCTGAAAAACGAGGACTGGCTGTCGCGCGGCGTCAAGAACGTCATCGGCATCCCGCGCCCGGTGCCATACGAGATCGACCTGCAAGGCGACCCCGCCTTTGTCGAGCGCATGGTCTCGCTGGGCGCCGATCCCGCCGTGGGGTCGGCGATCGTGGTCAAGCTGGCCTATGCGGCGCTGTTCCTCATCGTGCTGGTGGCGCTGATCTGGCTGGCCGAGAAGGCGCTGAATTCGCCCTGGGGTCGGATGATGCGCGCGATCCGCGACAACGAGATCGCGGCAGAGGCGATGGGCAAGGATGTCACCAAGCGGCACTTGCAGATCTTCGTGCTGGGCTCGGCGGTCTGCGGCCTGGCCGGCGCGATGATGACGACGCTCGACGGGCAGTTGACGCCGGGCACCTACCAGCCTCTGCGCTTCACCTTCCTGATCTGGGTGATGGTGATCGTCGGCGGCTCGGGCAACAACTTCGGCGCGGTGCTGGGCGGCTTCCTGATCTGGTTTCTGTGGGTCGAGGTCGAACCGCTGGGCCGGCTGCTGATGGACGGCATCACCGCCGGCATGGCCGATGGCAACTGGCTAAAGGCGCACCTGCTGGAATCAGCGGCGCATATGCGGCTCTTCACCATGGGGCTCTTGATGGTGCTGGTGCTGCGGTTCAGCCCGCGCGGGCTGATCCCGGAACGCTGACGCGCGGCGCGGCGCAGTGGCCGACCCTCTGGGTATCCTGCTTTTCGCCGCCGGCGTCTCGCGCCGGATGCGCGGGGCCGATAAGTTGCTTGAAAAGATTGACGGCGTGCCGCTTCTGACGCGCAGTGCCCGGGTGGCGCTGGAGACCGGCCATCCGGTGACAGTTCTGTTGCCGAAAGACAGCCCGGACCGCGCCAAGGTTCTGCACGGCCTGCCGTTGAGAGCGGTAACGGTGGCCGATACCGAGCCGGCCATGTCGGCCACGATCCGCGCCGGGATCGCCAGCCTGCGGCCTGACGCGCCGGGGGCGATGTTCCTGATGGCCGACATGCCGGACCTGCGCGCCGCCGACCTGCTGTTGCTGATCGAGGCCTTCGTCGAGCACGGGGCGGCCCGCGTGATCCGCGCCACGGCGCAGGACGGCACGCCGGGATCGCCCTCGGTGGTGCCGCGCCGCCTGTTCCCGATGCTGGCGGCCCTGACCGGTGATCGCGGCGGGCGCGACGTTCTGGGCCGAGAAAAGCCGGTTCTGGTGCCGCTGCCCGGCCGGCGCGCCCTGACCGACCTCGATACGCCCGAGGATTGGGCGGCCTGGCAGGCAGAGCGCGGTGGCGGGGCAAGCTGAGGCCTGGTGCAGGACGTTAGTCGGTCAGGCGCCGCGCCTCGCGCCGTGACAGGATGCGGCGCGCCGACAGGTAGTCATCGATGCCCTGCGTCGTGGCAAGTGCTGGAAACAGTTCCAGGATCTCGTTGCGCTGCGCATTGCCCAGCCCTTTCAGCGAGCGGTCGCCGGGCTGGAAGCTTTCGGTCCATGCGCCATTGGCCATGACCAGTTCGTGATGGTCGAACATGAAGTGAAGGTAGCTGGTGCCGGTGGTGACAAGCGCCTGCACGCCACGGTGGTTGATCAGGTGCTTGGCCGCGGCCAGCACCTCGCGTTCCTGGAAATACAGTGCCGTCCGGTCGCTGGCGACCAGCATCCGGTGGTTCGGGCTGACCAACATGTCACAGCGCGGCAGATCGTCGCCCAACGCGCCCCTCTGGATCAGGACCGGCCGTAGATGCGGCGAAATCGCCAGCTCCCGGCCCGCCAACCGGTTGCTGCCGACCCAGCGGATGGCCTGGGCGCCGTTGTCACGGGTGAACACGGTGTCGCCGACGCCGAGGTCCTCGACAGCCCGGTCCCCGTTTGGGGTCGCGATGGCCGTGCCGGGCGTGAAGCACGGCGTGGTGTCGGCGGCATCACTGCCGGCGCGTGTCAGGTTTCGCCCCGCACAACACGCCTGCCCCGAATGATCGTTTTGCGCCATGTGTCACCCCTGCCCCGGCTCCGTCTTGTGCAAACGGATGTCACGAAGGTTCATTCAGTTGTTACTGGAATGTTACCTGCTGCATCGGGCCGTCTTGAAGGGATTGCGGCAAAACGGTGGCGCAATTCCGGCAGGTTCGGTGAATTCCCGGCAGGGTCGTCCTTGACCGTCGTTCCCCTTGCTTTGGCAGCGTGAACAACCGCCCGACGCGTGCGCCCGTGGGGTTCTACCCGATCGAATAGCCAGCACGCCTTGTTTCCACGGCTCCGCCGCATCTTCGGCGCAGGCTGACACGCTTGAATGCCCTGAAAGCCTCTTGGTATCGTATCGGGCGGCGATACACGGCGGGCGATCCCGACCAGTGGGCCCGGCCCGACCTGCGCAGCACGTCTCGGCGTCTGCTATCCGAGGCCAATCCTCATACGCTGTGCGGACTGTTAACCGATCTGGCATGAGAGCGCGGCGTCATTCCGAATCGCCAGTGGCCAGCAATGGCCCCGCCGACCGTGGCAAGGTCAGCCAGACCGCCTGCCCCGGCGTCCAGTCCTCGGCATCGCCGCCGACCCCCGCCAGCGTGACCGTCTGTCCGGCGATTTCCAGCCGCAAGCCGTCGTCAGTTGCGTCCAGAAGCCGGCCCGGCAGGGTCACCGCGCCGGTGCTCTGGCCCGGACTGGCCGCCGAGACCAGGCACCCCTCGCCCAATGGCAGCGCCAGCACGTCGCCAACCTCGCCCCGGCCCGGCACCCAGACGTGCCGATCCCCGGCGGCAAGCTCGATCCAGCCCGCCTCGGCGCGGCGGATGCGGACCTTCAGCCGCGGCGACGGCCCGGCCCAGCCGGTGAAACGGCCAGCGGCGATGGACAGGGTGCGATCGGCCAGCACGCCGATTTCATAAGCCGAATGCGTGACATAAAGCGCCGGCCCGCCGAACGCGGCGACGGCGCGGGCGATATAGGGCATCAGGTCGGTCTTGCGGGCCCGGTCCAGCCCCGACAAGGGTTCGTCCATCAACAGCACCCGCGGGCCAGAGGCCAGCGCACGTCCCAGCGCGACGCGCCGCGCCTCGCCGCCCGACAGGGTGCCGGTGTCGCGCCCCAGCAGCGGGCCAAGGTCGAGCGCGTCGATGACAGCGGCAACCCGTGCGGGTGCGGTGCCACGGCGACGCGCGCCGTAGTCGAGGTTACCGGCCACGTCGAGATGCGGAAACAGCCGCGCCTCCTGAAAGACATAGCCGACCGGGCGTTCGGACGGGCGCAGGTGGCCCCAGTCGTCGGCGCCGAAACGCACCGTGCCGGTGGCGCGCGGCTCCAGCCCGGCAAGGGCGCGCAACAACGTGGTCTTGCCGCTGCCGCTGGGGCCCGACAGCACGGTGATCCCATGCCCCGGGATCTCGGCCGCAGCCTCCAGCGTGAAGCCGGGATAGCGGACGCCGATGTCGAAGGTCAGGCTGTCAGCCACCGGCCCGCACCCCGCGCTGGTTCATCAGGTAGACCGCCGTCAGCACCACGAATGAAAATACCAGCAGGCCGCCCGACAGCAGGTGCGCGGTGCGATAGTCCAGCGTCTCGACGGCCGAGTAGATCTCGATAGAGATCACCCGCGTGCGCCCGGGGATGTTGCCGCCCACCATCAGGACCACGCCGAACTCGCCCATCGTATGCGCGAAGGTCAGCACCGCCGCCGTCAGGACGCCGCGCCGCGACAAGGGCAGCGCCACGCTGCGAAAGGCGTCCCAGCGACTGGCCCCCAGCGTCGCCGCCGCCTCCATCACGCCGCGCCCGACGGACTGGAACGCTCCCTGCAATGGCTGCACCGCGAACGGCAGCGAATAGAACAGCGAGGCGACGACCAGGCCGCTGAACGAAAAGGTCAGGGCCTCGCCGGTGAGCCGTACCCAGGCCCCGCCGATGGCGCTTTCGGGGCTCATCAGGATCAGCAGGTAGAAGCCCAGCACGGTCGGCGGCAGCACCAGCGGCAGCGCCGTCAGCGCCTCGACAGCGGGCTTCAGACGCGAGCCGGTGTTGGCCAGCCACCAGGCGATGGGCATGGCGATCAGCAGCAGCAGAACCGTGGTCAGCCCGGCCAGCTGCAAGGTCAGCCAGACCGGCCCCCACAGGCTCATTCGCGCACTCCGTAGCCCGATTCCAGCATGATACCCCGCGCCAGGGCCCCGTCGAGAAAGGCGATGAAGGCAAGCGCCGCAGGGTTGCTTGCGGCACGCGACAGCAGCACGCCATCCTGGCGCAGCGGCGCATGGCGACCCTCGGGCACCTCGATGACGGTCAGATCGGTTTCTCCGATCAGGGTCTGCGACAGCGCCACCAGGCCGGCCTGCGCATTGCCGGTCGCAACGAAGGCAAAGGCCTGCCCGACGCTTTCGCCGTAGACGAGGTCGCGCGCCCATGCGTCGCCGCGTACCTGCTGCAAGACCTCGCGGGCCGCGACACCGTAGGGGGCTACCGTCGGATCCGCGATGGCCAGGCGGATGCCGGGCTGGGCGAGGTATTCGTCCAGCGACATCGGCACCGGGGCACGGGTGATCAGGGCCAATCTGCCAAAGGCATAGGGCCGCGGCAGGCCCACGACACGCCCGCCAAGCGCCAGGCGCGCGGGCCGTTCGGTATCGGCGGACAGGAACACGTCATAGGGCGCGCCCGACAGGATCTGAGCGAATAGCTTGCCGGTCGAGCCATGTACCAGCGCCACCTCGTGCCCGGTCTGGGCCTCGAAGGCGGCGGCGATATTCTCGGCGGTTGTCAGGAAATTCGCCGCCACAGCCACGGTGATCCGCTCGGCGGCGGCGGGTGCGGCGAAGATCGTGATCAGAAGGATCAGAAGGCGTTTCATCGGCGCCAGATTGCCCGTGTGGGCAGGTCAAGCACAAGCGGCAATTCGCGCAGTACTCAGCGCCCCTTCCACACCGGATCGCGGCCTTCGGCAAAAGCGCGAGCGCCTTCCTGCTGATCCTCGGACCGATAAAGCCGCTCGACCGTTTCGAACTGGCTTTTCGTGATCCGGTTCATCGCGTCCTGGAATTTCATATCCTCCGCCTCGCGCACGATCTCCTTGATCGCAGCATAGACCAACGGCGGACCGGAGGCCAGCAAGTCAGCCATTGTGATAGCTTCTTCCAGGAAGTTGTGAGCCGTGGTGAATGTGATTAATCAACCCCCAGCGCGCCGCTTCCGCCGCGTCCAGCCAGCGTCCGGTGAACAGCATCTCCATCGCGATGTGATGGGGGATGCGCTTGGGCAGTTTGACGCTGGCGGCATCGGCCACGGTGCCGGATCGTATCTCCGGCAGGGCGAAGCTGGCGTGATCGGCGGCCAAGATGATGTCGGCGCTCAGCGCCAGCTCCAGCCCGCCGCCACAGCAGATGCCGTTGACCGCGGCGATCACCGGCTTGTTCAGCCCGCGCAATTCCTGCAAGCCGCCGAAGCCGCCGACGCCGTAATCGCCGTCGACCGCGTCGCCGTCCGCCGCGGCCTTCAGGTCCCAGCCCGGCGCAAAAGAACTTGTCGCCCGCGCCGGTCAGGATGGCGACCCGCAGGTCGGGGTCGTCGCGGAACGCCTGGAAGACCTCGCCCATCCGCACACTCGTGTCGCGAGGTCGATGGCATTGGCCTTGGGCCGGTCCAGGGTCACGATCAGGACATGGCCCCGAACCTCGGTCTTCACGGCGGTTTCAGTCATCCAACTCTCCGATCCGGATCAGCACATCTGCAGCCACGGCGCGGGTCGGGGTGCAGATCAGCGGGTTGATCTCGACCTCCTCGACGCGGCCCCGGTGCGCCGTCACATAGGCCTCGACGCCCAGCACCATGTCAACGATAGCGTGGGATGTCGGCGGGCGGTGTGCCGCGATATCCCGCAAGCAGCGGTGCGATGCGCAGGCCGTCAAGCGCATCGCGGATCGCGTCGGCGCTGGTCGGCAACAGCATTTGCGTGCTGTCGTCCAGGATTCGGCTCAGCGTGCCGCCGGCCCCCAGTGTCAGCACGTAGCCATGCGCGGGGTCCAGCACGCACGCCGACCAGCAGCTCGGCCACGCCGTCCGTCACCATCTCCTCGACCAGCCACGCTGTCGCCCGGCATGGCCCGCGCCGCGGCCAGCAGGCGCGCGCCCGGCCAAGCCTCAGCGCCACCGCCCCGGCCTCGGTCTTGTGCGCGGCGCCTTCGCCCTTCAGCACCAGCGGAAAGGCCAGGTCTCGCGCGGCGCGGCGCAGGTCCGCCTTGCTGCGACAGCCGGCGCGACGCGGGCACCGCGACACCGAAACCGGCCAGCGCGGCCTTGCCGTCGGCCTCGGTCAACACCGTGGTCGCCGTGGGGGCGACGCGGCAGAAGCAACGGCGCGTGGGCCGATGCGGGCGCGGCCTAGCCAGGCGGCGGCCTCGACGGCCGCCAGGGCGTCGTCCAAACCCGACAGCGGCGCGACTGCCGGCGTCGATCAGCCGGGCCGCCTTGGCCTCGGGCATGGTGTCGGGCAGGCTGGCGACGATTGCCATGGGACGGCCGGTCGCGGCACGGGTCGCGACGACGGCGTCGATCACCGGCTCCCAGTCGCGATCGTCGCAGCGGTCGGCGCGCGGAAAGTCCAGCACCACCATGCCAAGCGCCAGCGCCGGCGTCATCATCGCGCGGTAGGTGGCGCGTCAGCGCGGCCGTCTGACCCCAGATATAGGTGTGATAATCCAGCGGGTTGGCCAGCGCGACCTTGGGCCCGAGGGCTGCGCGCAGCGCGTCCCTTTGCGACGGCTCCAGCGGCGGGAACACAAGTGCCTTGCCGTGCGCGGCGTCGGCAATCAGACCCGCCTCGCCGCCCGAACAGGACATCGACGCGATGCGGTTCGAGGCCAGCGGCCCCGTCACATGCAACAGTTTCAGCGTCTCCAGCAGGCCGCCGAGGCTCGCCACCTGTGCGATCCCCAGCCGGCCAGACAGCGCCCGCGCCCCCGCGTCGCTTCCCGCGATCGAGGCGGTGTGCGAGATCGCCGCGCTGCGGGCCTGTTCCGACCGCCCGATCTTGAGCGCGACGATCGGCTTGCCAAGAGCCCGGGAATGGTCCGCCAGCGCCTCGGAGCCGCGCAGGTCGCCGATACCCTCGACATGCAGGCCCAGAGTGGTCACCCGCGGGTCGTCAAGCAAGGCCATGACCGATCTCCGACAGGCCGGTCTGGGCCTGGTTGCCTGCCGTCACCACATAGGCCATCGGAAGGCCGCGGCGCTGCATGGTCAGGTTGATCGCGATGTTCGAGCTTTGGGTGATCAGCGCCACGCCACTCTCGACCCGAACACCGCCATGCTGATCCGGCCAAAGCCCGGCGCCGTCCAGGTAGTTGAGGAACCCATAGCAGTTCGGCCCGATGAGCACCATGTCGCCCGCCGCCGCCAGCAGCGCGTCCTGCAGATCGCCGCCATCCGCGCTTTCCGCAACGGCCTCGCGGAACCCCGATGCGTAGACCACCGCCCCGCCCGCGCCCCGTCGCTCGAGTTCCCGCATCACCTCGACGGCGGCGGTGCGGTTGACGCCGACAAAGGCGGCATCGGGCGAGAACGGCAGCTCGGCGATGCTGGCATAGGCGGTCTCGTCGCCGATCCGGTCGCGGGTGGGATGCACCGGCCAGACCGGCCCGTCGAACCCCAGTTCGCGGCAATTCCGCACGACATGCGCCGCACCATGCGCCACCGCCGACAACGGCGATGGTCCGGGGGCGGAGCAGACGGGAAAGGTTGCGCGTCACTGGCAAGCGCACCTCCCGGTCACACCCCCGGATGCCTCCGGCGGAGGTATTTTCGGCAAGATGAAGTAACCGGGCCTTAACGTCTCCGCCTCACCCTGGTCCCACGGTACAGGCTGAGGAGCCAATGGCCGTGCAAGGTGAAGCTTCCCGTCGTTCTGCGACGGGGGGTGGAGCCTTTCCCGGCTCATCTTCATCTTGCCGAAAATACCTCGGGGGAGGCCGCAGGCCGGGGGCAGCGCCCCCAACCCGGGCGACGCGCGCAGCGCGGTGCAAACCCTCATGCGCCCAGCGGCCGCAGCAGTTCGCGCCCGATGATGTGGCGCTGAATCTCGCTGGTGCCGTCCCAGATCCGTTCGACCCGCGCATCGCGCCAGAACCGCTCGATGGGAAAATCGTCCATCAACCCCATGCCGCCGAAGATCTGAAGCGTGGCATCGGTAACGCGGGCCAGCATCTCGGTGGCATAGACCTTGGCCGAGGCGATCTCGCGGTTGGCGGGCAGGCCCTGGTCCAGCCGCCAGGCCGCCGACAGGGTCAGCCAGTCGGCGGCGTCGATCTCGGTGATCATGTCGGCGATCTGGAAGCTGACGCCCTGGAACTTGCCGATCGGCTGGCCGAACTGCCGGCGCTCGGCGGCGTAGTCCAGCGCATGGTCGAAACAGCGCCGCGCGCGGCCGACCGCCATCGTCGCGACGGTGATGCCGGGTGGCGTAGAGCCATTCGTTCATCACCGCAAAGCCGCCGTCGACCTCGCCCAGCACCTGGCCGTCCGGCAGGCGGCAGTCGTCGAATTCGAGGATGCAGTTCTTGTAGCCGCGGTGGCTGACCGACCGATAGCCCTCGCGCACCGTCGAAGCCCGGCGTGCCGCGATCGACCAGGAAGGCGGTGATCCGCTTCTTCGGGCCGTGCGCGGTGTCATCGACCCCGGTGGCGACGAAGACGATGAAGAAATCGGCGTGATCGGCGCCCGAGATGAAATGCTTGGTGCCGTTCACCACCCAGTCGCCGCCCTGCCGCACCGCGCGTGCATTTCATGCCGCGCACATCCGACCCGGCCTCGGGCTCGGTCATCGCCAGCGCATCCATCCGCTCGCCGCGCACCGCCGGAAGCAGGTAGCGGTCGCGCTGATCGCCCTCGCAGGCCATCAGGATGTTCTGCGGCCGGCCGAAGAAATGCGTCAGCGCCATCGAGCCGCGGCCCAATTCGCGCTCGACCAGCGCGAAATCGAGATGGCCCAGCCCGGCGCCGCCGACCTCTTCGGGAAAGTTGCAGGCATAGAAGCCCAGCTCCAGCACCTTGCGCTTGATCTCGGCGGCCAGATCTCGGCGGTACCTCGCCGGTGCGCTCGACCTCCGCCTCGTGCGGATAGATCTCGGTTTCGACGAAGGCGCGCACCGTCGAGACGATCATCTGCTGCTCCTGGCTCAGTCCGAAATCCATGGCGTCCTCCCTGCCCTTCGAGAGACCATATCAACGGATTGCGGATGTGCCAGTCCGCGACATCTTGCGGGCGGAGACGGACATTCATGCGAAGCGCACAGGGCGGCCATGCATGATCGGCGCTTGTGCGCGGCGCGCGGCACCGTCAGACAGGACCAACCAAACTCAACGGTCGGGCATGAACAGGACCCTCGTCAACGTCTTCACCGGTCTGTTGCTGACGGCGATCACGCTGCTGGTGATCTTTCAGGGAGTGGGGCGTCCTGCCCGCGACCCGCCCGGTGCTGCCCTTCCTTGTGGTCGCGGTCGTGGCGATCTTCGCGGCCCAGGTGCGGGTGTCGCGCAAGGTCTTCATCGCGGTGGCAGTGGGGCTGAGCATCGCCTTGGCGATGATCGACACCAACTGGCTGGAAACGGTGCTGGCCGGGCTCGGCACGGCGGCCTTCATCGCGGCCTTCTTCTCGGCGCTGTCGACCTTGCGCAACGTGGCCCAGACCTCGCCCGCGATTCAAAAGGCGGGTCGGTTCCTGGCGGCGCAACCGCCGGGCCGGCGCTATGCGGCGCTTACCTTGGGCGGCCAGATGTTCGCGCTGCTGCTGAACTACGGGGCGATGCAGCTTCTCGGCGCGATGGCGATGGCCAACGCCCGATCGGAACCGAACGCCGAGATCCGCGGCCACCGCGTCCGCCGGATGCTGCTGGCGATCCAGCGCGCCTTCGTCTCGACGCTGCCGTGGTCGCCGCTGTCCTTCGCCGTGGCGATCTCGACGGCCATCGTGCCGGGGGCAAGCTGGGCGCTGGCGGTGCTGCCGGGGCTGATGACCAGCGTGATCCTGGCCGGGATCGGCTGGGGACTGGACACGATCTTCAAGCCGCGCCTGACCGGCCCGCGCCCGGCGCGCACAAAACCCGAAGGCAGTTGGGCGCTTGATGACGCCGCTGCTGATCCTGCTGGGGCTGCTGGTGGTCAGCGTCACCGGGCTGTTCCTGCTGACCGGGGTCCGTGTGGTCGGACTGGTGGCGGTGATCGTGCCGGTGATGGGGGTGGCCTGGCTGGTGATCCAGCACTGGCACGAGGGACCGGTACGCGCGGTGGGCGCACGGATCACCGGGTACCTGTTCCAGGAACTGCCTGCCTATCGCGGCGAGCTGACGCTCTTGATGATGGCGGGCTATATCGGCACCGTGGGCGCGCAGCTTCTGGCGCCGCTGATGGCGCGCGCCGGGCTGGACCTGGGCGCGTTGCCGCCCTGGCTGGTGCTGGTCTCGTTCGTCTGGATCATCCCGCTGGCCGGCCAGTTCGCGATGAACCCGATCCTGGCGGTCAGCCTGATCGCGCCGCTGATCCCGGCGGCAGAAGACCTCGGCGTCACGCCCACGGCGCTGATCGTGGCGATTACCTCGGGCTGGGCACTGAGCGGGGCCAGCAGTCCGTTCACCGCCTCGACGCTGCTGACCAGCAGCTTCAGCGGGGTCAACCCGGTGCGCGTCGGGCTGGTCTGGAACGGCGCCTATGTGCTGCTGTGCGGTCTGGCGCTGTCGGGCTGGGTGGTGCTTTACGGGTTCGGCCTCTGAGCGATCCCCGGGCGGCGGGTCGTACCCACCCTGCGGTCAGGCCCGCAAGCGGTTCAAAAGCGCCAGCGACGGCTCGCCAGTCACCGGCAGACCGGCCTGCCGCTGATAGGCGCTGATTGCGGCCTTCGTCTTCGGGCCGATCACGCCATCGTCGCCTTCGGTGTCGAACCCGGCGCGGGTCAGGCGGCGTTGCAGGTCTTGCCGGTCGGCCTTGGTCATGCCTTGGGCATCGGGGCCGAAACTTGCCCGCAACGGGCCCGCCGCCGCGAATACGGTCCGACAGGTGCCCGACGCCGATCACATAGCTTTCGGCGTTGTTGTAGCGGGTGATGACGGTGAAGTTGCGGAACACCATGAAGGCCGGGCCGCCCGCGCCTGCCGGGATCAGGATCGAGGCCGGGCCGTGATCGGGCACCGTGCCGCCGCTCATGTCGCGCACGCCCTGCGCCGCCCAGGCCGACGGGCTGCGGGTCGAGCCGCGCCCGAAGGGGCCGCCGAAGCCCGCGGGCAGTTGCACTTCGACACCCCAGGGTTGGCCACGCCGCCAGCCGGAACGCGAAGGTAGGAGGCGGTCGAGGCCAGCGCATCGGTCGGATCCTCGGACCAGATGTCGCGCCGCCCGTCGCCGCGGAAATCGACGGCATAGGCCAGGTACGAGGTCGGGATGAACTGGGTGTGCCCCATCGCCCCGGCCCAGCTGCCGGTCATCTGCGAGGGCGAGATATCGCCGTTCTGCAGGATGCGCAGCGCGGCGATCAGCTGCTGTTCGAAAAACGCCCCGCGCCGCCCGTCAAAGGCCAGCGTCGAGACTCGCCGAGATCACCGGCACCGAGCCGCGGCGTTCGCCATAGAAGCTCTCCAGCCCCCAGACAGCCGCGACGACGTGGCCTTCGACGCCGAAACGCTGCTCGATCTCGCCCAGCACCGCCCGGTGCCGGGCATAGGCGGCGCGGCCCTTGGACACGCGCTCATCCGAGGCGGCGATGGACAGGTAATCCTCGAGCGAGCGTTTGAATTCGGTCTGGTTGCGGTCCCGCTCGATCACACCGGGCAGAAAGCCGACGCGGGCAAAGGCGGTGTTCAGGGTCGATTGCGATATCCCCTGCCCCGCCGCGCGGGTCTTGAAGCCAGCGACCCAGGCGTCGAAGGCCGGATTGGGCAGGGCGGGAAAGGCGGCTTCGCGCGCTGTTGACGAGGCGTTGAACCGCGCGGGCGTGCCGCCACAAGCGGACAGGCCCAATGCTATCAGTCCCAGTCCGAAAGTCCTGCGGTGTACCATGTTGCCCTGCCTGCGCTGTTTGCGTGTTTTGCGCGAACATCTATCCGAAACCGGCGCGCAGGCAAAGGGGCGGTCACGTCATGCGACGTCCCCCTTTGCCTGATTTGCTGCTGGAAGCCCGTCGCCACGTGCGATCTGTCGCTGGTCAATAGCTTTTTCGAGCCCGAAGCGGCCGCCCCATCAATGGGTTCGCTGATCGCTTCGAGCCGCTCCCAGCACGTGTCATCTTTCGGATTGCGTATCGGATTACTGAGCCACCCGGCCTGCATGGCGGCGGCGCAATTCTGGGCCTTTCGAAGTGCCACGCCCTTCCCACCAGAGGGTAATTCTTTGGCGGTGACCGGCAACGATTGCTTGCATCCGGCGACCGATATCTGCCCACCTAACGGCGCTCTCCTCTATCTCGGCCTGGGTCCGGCCACCTGCACGGATGACCATCAAATCGAAGTCGGTGAGCGTTGTTCTTTTTTCGTTTCTGTACATCGGGCGTCCTCCTCTGGAATGCCTCTTGGTTTGGCACGGGGGACCGCTGAGGTCGTAGTTTAGGAAAAAAACCGAAGCCGGTATACATTGTGAACTGGCTACAAAAGCTCGGTGTTGATATCCCAATCTGGAGGAGGACTGCATTTTGGCGCGCAAGGGATACGGAATTTACTGTCCAACCTCGAAGGCATGCGAAGTGCTTGAGCCGCGCTGGACGATACAGATCCTATGCGAACTCTGGGATGGAAACACGCGTTTCAACGAAATCAGGCGGGCCCTGCCTGCTTTGTCCCCACCGCTTTTGTCCAAACGCCTGAAGGAATTGGAGGCGGAAGGGTTGGTTGAAAGGGTCGAAAATCAGGCCAAGGGGACTATCGACTATTTCAGAACGCCGAAGGCCATCGAACTTGAACCCATTTTCGACGAGATGGCGCGTTGGGCACAACGCCACGTTGACGCCGAGATCGCCCTGTCTGACCGCGATGCCGGGATGCTGATGTGGAAGCTGAGGCGCCGGATGGATCCGGCGCAGATGCCGGAGGGGCGCAACGTGGTGCGTTTTCATTTCCCCGACTCGTCAGGCCAGCACGATACTTACTGGATCGTAGCGCAGCGCGGTGTTGGCATTGATTTGTGCATCCACGATCCGCGGCTTGACCCTGATCTCTATGTCGAATGCCCGGTCGGAGTCTTGACAGGGATATATATGGGACGCCGCAGCCTGAGCCGCGACATTGATAATGGGGATTTCTTCCTGAGCGGCGACACCAGACTTGTGAAAAACTTCTCAAAATGGCTGCCGTCCAGCGTTTATGCAAACACCGATCGCATTTCTTCGGTTTAACCGTGGGCATGCACCGAAAGGCGACGGTTAAACGTGTATGTATTTCCGTCTGATCGGTGGATCTCCGCTTTATCCGCAAAGTGAGCATTCAACCGGACAACCGCCACCCTAAGCGTCCGACCGGACGCCGGGCGGTCAGCCCGCCCCGTCGGAGGCGCTTTCCGCCGTGAGACAATTAAAGTGGTGCCCGAGGAGAGAATTGAACTCTCACGCCCGCAAGGGCGGCGGATTTTGAATCCGCTGCGTCTACCGTTCCGCCACTCGGGCCACCGGATCCCGGATTATCCGCCTGCCCGCCGCGCGTCTAGCGGAAAGTCCGGTTCTAAAGGCGCGTTGCGTTGAACGTGTCGCAACTTGCGATGGCACCGCTGTCAAAGCCCGGTCTGGAACCAGCGCTTGCGCTGCTCGGCGGTTCCGTGCGCGAAGGTATGCGGTTGCGGCACCCGGCCAGCGTCCCGCTGCAAGGTGTCATCGCCGATCCGGCGGGCGGCATTCAGCGCCTCGGCAAGATCGCCGCGCTCCAGGCTGTCGAACCGGGCCCGTGCATGGTGCGCCCAGACCCCAGACAGGCAATCGGCCTGCAGCTCGACCCGCACCGAGATCGCGTTGCTGTCGACCTCGGACATCCGCGACCGGGCCGCGTTGGCCTGGCCCAGGATGCCCAGTTCGTTCTGGACATGATGCGCGATTTCATGCGCCACGACATAGGCGGCGGCGAAATCGCCCTGCGCGCCCAGTTTCTGGCTGACAGGGTGGTGAAAAAGGCGGTGTCGAGATAGGCCTTCTGGTCCGCGGGGCAGTAGAACGGGCCGGTGGCCCCGGAGGCCCCGCCACAGGGCGATTGCGTGATCCCCTTGAACAACACCAGCGTGGCGGGATCGTAGGCGCGATCCAACTGGGTGCGGAAAAGGTCGGACCAGACCTCCTCGGTATCGGCCAGAGTGACGGAAACGAACGCGCCGGCCTCGCGGTCGGCTTGCGTGATCTCCTGACTGACGCCGGTGACCGGCGCGCCGCCCTGCTGCAACAAGGGTGTCACGTCGATGCCCAGGACATAGCCGATCGCCAGCACCGCCAGCAGCCCAACGCCGCCGATCTGCAGGCCGCCGGCGCCGCGCATGCCGCGCCGATCTTCGATGTTCCGGCTGCCTCGCCGTCCCTTCCAGCGCATGGCCATACTCTCTGTTGCTTGACGCCACCCATCGTCCGTGGCGTAAGGAACGAAAATAACGCGAGGGCGGGCATGATCAAGCGGCTATACGCGTGGACTTTGGGACTGGCACAGTCCCGCCATGCCTACAGGGCGCTGGGGCTGGTGGCCTTCGCGGAAAGCTCGGTATTCCCGATCCCGCCCGACGTGCTGATGATCCCGATGATCATCGCCCGCCCCATCCGCGCCTTCGCGATCGCGGGCATCGCCCTGGCCGGGTCGGTTCTGGGAGCGCTTCTGGGCTATTATATCGGCTGGGGGCTTTTCGAGAGCGTCGGGCGTCCGGTGCTGGAATTCTACGGCAAGGGCGATCATTTCGAAGCTTTCCGCACGCGCTACAACGACTGGGGCGCCTGGGCGGTGCTGATCGCCGGCGTCACGCCGTTCCCGTTCAAGGTCATCACGATCCTGTCCGGCTCCACCGGACTCAGCCTGCCGGTTTTCATCCTGGCCTCGATCCTTGCGCGTGGATTGCGGTTCTTCCTGGTCGCAGTGCTATTGTGGAAGTTCGGCGCGCCGATCCGGGATTTCATCGAGCAGCGGCTGACGCTTGTGTTCAGCGGCGGGCTCGTGCTTCTTGTGGGCGGGTTCGCATTGGTGAGGTTTTTGTGAGACGCGAAAGGCTTATACTTGCGGCCGCGGGCGGGTCGATGGCGCTGCTGCTGGGGGCGTTCGGGTTCCAGATGCTGGGCTATGCGCCCTGCCAGATGTGCCTCTGGCAACGCTGGCCGCATGGTGCGGCGATGCTGATCGGCGTGATCGCATTGGCGTTTCCCGGACGGCTGCTGCCGATGCTCGGGGCGCTGGCGGCGCTGACCACCGCCGCCATCGGCGTCTTTCACACCGGGGTCGAGCGCGCCTGGTGGCAGGGCATCACCGCCTGTTCGGGTGCCGGCGACATCACCACCCTCAGTGCAGGCGACCTGCTCGATACCAGCCGCGATCTCGGCCCGCCGCTGGTCAAATGCGACGAGGTCGCCTGGGAATTCCTCAGCCTGTCGATGGCCAGCTGGAACGCCCTGATCAGCTTTGCGCTTGTCCTGATCTGGCTTGCCGCCGCCCGCCGCAGCGCCTGAGCGGCTCCTTCATCTTGCCCCAAATACCTCCGCCGGAGGCACCCGCGGCCAGCACCAAGTGCAACATCAGCAGGGGCACGCAGGCCCATTTGCACGCGGCAAGGAATGGCGTGCAGGCGCAGCCTGCTCCTTTGGATCAGCCGTCGAGCGCGCGCAGCCGCCGGATCAGCGAGGAGGTGTCCCAGCGCCCGCCGCCCAGCTTTTGCACGTCCTTGTAAAACTGGTCGATCAATGCGGTCACCGGCAGGCTTGCGCCGGTCTCGTTCGCTGTCGCCAGGCAGATCCCGAGGTCCTTGCGCATCCAGTCCACCGCGAAACCGAAGTCGAAGCTGTCGTCGACCATCGTCTCATAGCGGTTCTGCATCTGCCACGACCCCGCCGCGCCGCCGCCGATCACCTCGACCACGGCGCGCCCGTCCAGCCCGGCCTTCTCGGCGAAATGCAGCCCCTCGCTGAGCCCCTGCACCAGCCCCGCGATGCAGATCTGGTTGACCATCTTGGTCAACTGCCCGGCGCCGCTGTCGCCCAGTCTCTTGACCAGCTTGGCATAGGCGTCGATCACCGGGGCGGCCCGGTCGAAGGCGCCTTGGTCGCCGCCGCACATCACCACAAGCTGACCGTTCTCGGCCCCCGCCTGCCCGCCCGAGATCGGCGCATCGACGAAGGAAACCTGCGCGTCGTTCGCTGCCTGGAACAGCTCTCGGGTCACCGCCGCCGAAACGGTGGTGTGATCGACGAAGACCGCACCCATCGTCATCCCGGCAAAAGCCCCGTCAGCGCCCAGGCAGACGCTGCGCAAGTCATCGTCGTTGCCGACGCAGGACATCACGAAATCCTGGCCCTTCGCCGCTTCGCGTGGCGTTGCCGCCATGACGCCGCCATGTTGCGCGACCCAGTCTTCGGCCTTGGCAGCGGTGCGGTTGTAGACAGTCACCTCGTATCCCGCGGCGGCCAGGTGCCCAGCCATCGGGTATCCCATCACACCCAGTCCCAGAAATGCTACTTTGGTCATCGCGCACGCCTCCCCATTGCCCTCGGCAGTTAGCCTGTCTAACTAACGGCCTTCAAGTCACGGTCAACCGAGTCCTTGCTTCATGCCCACCGCCTTTCGCTGGCTTTTGCGTCTTTTCACCGGCCTGGTCGTGCTGGCCGCGCTGGCGGGCGTGCTGATCTACTGGTTCGCGTCGCGCTCTTTGCCGGACTATTCCGCGACCCATCGCGTCGCGGGCGTCGACGCGACCGTCGAGATCGTGCGCGACCACGCCAACGTGCCGCATATCTTCGGGGCGTCCGATCGCGACGTATATTTTGCCCTGGGCTTCGCCCATGCCCAGGACCGGCTGTGGCAGATGACCATGCTGCGGCGCACCGCGCAGGGACGGCTGTCGGAACTCTTCGGCGAGCGCACCCTGCGCATTGACGAGTTGCTGCGCCGGCTCGATCTCTACCCGCTGGCGGTCCAATCGGTCGAGGTGCAGGATGCGCCGACGCGCGCCGCGCTGATCGCCTATGCCAACGGCGTCAATGCCTGGCTGACCCGGGTGAACGAGGACGCGCTGGGCCGCGGCGCGCCGGAATTATTCCTGTTTTCCAACCAGATCGCGCCCTGGCAGCCCGCCGATTCGCTGGCCATCGGTAAGCTGATGGCGCTGCAACTGGCCGGCCACCTGAGCGACGAGGTCCTGCGCGCCCGCACCTCACTGCTGCTGCCGAACGAGCGGGTGGTCGACATCCTTCCCGACGCCCCCGGCCCCGGCATCGCCGCCCTGCCGAAATACGCCAGCCTGTTTCCCGATCTGCCGCGCTATGCCGAGGCCGCGCCCTGGCCGCCGGGACCGCTGTCGCCGGCGCAGCCGCGCGGCCTGGCAGGCGCCTCGAACGCCTGGGCCGCCGCCCCGAGCCGGTCGGCGGCGGGCGGAACGCTGCTTGCCAACGACCCGCACCTGGGATTCTCTGCCCCCTCGATCTGGTATCTGGCGCGGCTGGAGCTGCGGTCGGGCGGCGTGATCGGCGGCACCATTCCGGGCACGCCCGCCGTGCTCGTCGGCCGGTCCGAGAGCTTCGGCTGGGGCCTGACCTCAAGCTATCTCGACGATCAGGACATTTATATCGAGAAGCTGAACCCCGAGAATCCGCGTGAAGTGCTGACGCCGGACGGTTTCAAGCCGATGCGCATCCAGCCCTCGATCATCAAGATCAAGGGCGCGCCCGCCGTCACCATCCAGCTGCAATGGACCGAGAACGGCCCGGTGCTGCCTGGCCATCACTACCAGCTTGGCCCGATCACGCCGCCCGGCCATGTGACCTCGCTGGCCTGGACCGCGCTTTCCGGGGCCGACCGGTCGATGAGTGCCGCCCTTGCGTTGATGCAGGCCAAGTCGGTGCCCGAAGGGCTGGCAGCGGCAGATGGCTTCGAGGCGGGCAGTCAGAACATCACGATGGCCGATCGCACCATCGTGGCGCTGAAGACCGTCGGCCTGATGCCACGCCGCGATGCGCAGCATCAGACCCGGGGCCGGATGCCCGCTCCGGGCTGGTTGGCCCAGAACCGCTGGCAAGGCTTCTTCAGCTATGCGTCGAACCCCGAATTCGTGGCGCCCTCGGGCGGCATCCTGGGCAACACCAACAACAAGACCGTCGAGCGCCCGTTCCCGCTGCATGTCTCATACGAATGGGGCGACACCCAGCGCATCCAGCGGTGGCGGCGGCTGATGCAGAACCGCGAGGTGCATACCCGCGAAAGCTTTATCGAGGCGCAGCTTGACACCGTGTCCTTCACCGCGCGCTCGCTGCTGCCGCTGGTGGCCAAGGACCTGTGGTTCACCGGCGAAGCGGCACCCGCGGGCACGCCGGAACGGCTGCGTCAGACGGCCCTGCTGTTGCTCGCGGACTGGAACGGCGAGATGAACGAGCATCGCCCCGAGCCGCTGCTTTATGCCGCCTGGATGCGAGCGTTGCAGGACCGGCTGATCCGCGACGAGTTGGGACCCCTGGCGCGCGAGTTCCAACACATCGAGCCGGTGTTCCTGGAGCGCGTGTTCCGCGATACCGGTGGCGCGGGCGTCTGGTGCGACGTGCTGCAATCCGCCGCGACCGAAACCTGCACCGATATCGCCCGCCTGTCGCTGGACGACGCCCTGGTCTGGGTGACGGAAACCCACGGCTCGGCGCTCGAATCCTTGCGCTGGGGCGATGCGCACCAGGCGACGCACGACCACCAGACGCTTGGCGAGGTGCCGGTGCTGAAATGGTTCGTCAATATCCGGCAGTCGACCTCGGGCGGCGACAATACGCTGTTGCGCGGGCGGACCAGGGGCACCGGGCCGCAGCCATTCCTGAACGTCCACGGAGCCGGCTATCGTGGCATCTACGATTTCGCCGATCCCGACAGTTCGGTCTTCGTCACCTCGACCGGCCAGTCGGGGCATCCGCTCAGCCGCCACTACGATGACATGGGGGAGATCTGGCGGCGCGGCGAATATATCCCGATGTCGCTCGACCCGAACCTGGCGCGGGCGGCGGCGGTGGGCGTCACCGTGCTGGAGCCACGCGCCCCCTGACCGCGTCAGCCCGCGTTAAGGTAGTCTTCCATCCGCTTGATCGCACGCCTTATATTGTCCTGGCTGTTGGCATAGCTCAGCCGGATATACCCCTCGCCCAGCACTCCGAAATCCGGGCCGCCGATGGTGGCGACGCCGGCTTCTTCCAGGAGGTCCGAGGCCAGCGCCTTGGCCTTGCGCCCGGTGCCCGAGACGTTGGGAAACGCATAGAACGCGCCCTTCGGCGTAACGCAACTGACCCCCGGCAGGCCGTTCAGCAGGTCGACCACCAGCCTGCGCCGCGCGTCGAATTCCGCGACCATGTCCGCCACCGCATCCTGCGGCCCGGTCAGCGCCTCGAGGGCGGCGAATTGCGACGGGGCGTTGACGCAGGACCAGCAGTTGACGGCCAGCTTGCGCGCCTTGTCGTACAGCGGCTGCGGCCAGACCGAGTAGCCCAGCCGCCAGCCGGTCATGGCGTAGGTCTTGGACCAGCCGTCCAGCAGGATCAGGCGGTCGCGGATTTCCGGGTAGGTCAGCAGCTGAACGTGCTCCTCGCCGTCGTAGAGCATCTGGGCGTAGATCTCGTCGGACATGATGGCGACCTGGGGATGCGCCTGCCAGGCCCTGCGACCAGCTTGTCGATCTCGGCCTTCGGGATGACGCCGCCGGTCGGGTTGGCCGGGGAGTTGAGGATCAGCAGGCGGGTCTGCGGGGTGATCAGCGACAGGGTTTCGTCGGCGTCGAAGGCGAAAGTCGTTCTCCTCGCGGATCGGGACCGGGATGGGGCGCGCGCCGGTGAATTCGATCATCGACTGGTAGATCGGGAAGCCGGGGTTCGGATAGAGGATCTCCGCGCCCGGCTCGCCGAACATCAGGATGGCGAAGAACATGGTGACCTTGCCGCCGGGGACGATCAGGACGTTGTCGGGGGAGACCTCGCGTTTCGAAGCGGCGGTGGAGGTCGGCGGCGACGGCCTCGCGGAGTTGCGGCATGCCGGTGGCGGGGGTGTAGCCGTGGTGGCCGTCGCGCAGCGCCTTGACGGCGGCCTCGACGATGTGGGGCGGCGTCTGGAAATCGGGCTGGCCGATGCCGAGGTTGATGATGTCCATGCCCTTGGCTCGGCCAGCTTGCCGGCGCGGGCGAGGACGTCGAAGGCGTTTTCTTCGCCGATGCGGTCGAAATTCGGGGTGGTTTGCATGGGGCGGGGCTCCGGGTTTTTGGGGGAGAGTGGCCGGAGGTTGGTCCGGACGCAAGGCCGGTTTTTGGGGGTGTCCTAGCTAGGACAGGGGGTCAAAGTGTTGGTTTTGTTGGTAGTAGCGGTAACGGGCTGTGGGGACGGGTTGGGTTTTGGTGGGTGGGTGTTGCGCCATGAATGCGCACCCTACGGCCTGCTACCTTGGCGCCAATCTGACTATGACCGGTGCGATCATAATCTTCTGCAGCCGCGTGTCGTCTGAACAGTCCGGGAAATCGCGACTGATATCGTCGCCACCAGTGTCACCGATGATCTCGACAGTTCGAACGAATGCGCGGTTCTGGAATACACGCCTATCTTCACCGGAAAATGCCGGGCCGCGGCTGGAAAATGAGACCGAGGTCGTACCGCCCGGAATGACGCCTGTGATCGTGTAGGCCTGGTCGATCGTCGCAACCGTGGAAATAAGGCGCATGCCCATTCTGGTGTCCCCTCCATTGTTTTCATTCGCGGTGAAGGTGATGTCCAATTCGACCCTGTTGTTTGTCGGATTGGCTGCCAACGTAATTGAGGCCGTAACCGTCGCACCGTTATTTCCAAATTCCATATCACCCGAAGTCATCGCAGGCCAGGTTGGGCACATATGAGCGGTCTGAGGCGTATCGCCGCCAAAGGACGTTGTTCTCGGTACCACGAATTGACGTGTGATCGCCATGACCGAAAAACTGCTGTCTACAAACTCGCCCGCGCGGGTGCATTTTACGTTGACCGAGTTGCTTGCCCAGATAACGTCCGATTGGCGAGCGGTTTCGTCCAAATAACAATAAGCGTTGGAGCCATAGGCGGTCACCTGCGCATGTCCGCCAGTATTCGCTTCAGGGCCAAGAGTTACCAGATAGTCCCCTATATCGTTCCGAACAACATTTTGCGTGACCATTGTACTGGTCGAATGTTGGTACTGTGACGGCAACGGTCCTCCTGAGGTTCGACCACTCCACAAGAAACTGACCCCAGGCATTGCGTCGGACACGGCAAGTAAACTTACCGCACTGTCTGCGGGATTGCCGTCCGAATCGAAACAACTCAGTTTGACAGTTCCGGCGCTCCAACTCACGATCGAACAGTATCTCGGCTGATCACTGACGGCGGTTGCCTGAACAGTCGCACCCGTATCCGCGAGAGGGTCAAGGTTAATTTCGTAGAGACCCCGACCGGTCCGCAGCACCCGCATCGAGCCTCGCCCAAAACTCGTTGGCCCCTCAGCATTGTATCCCACCGCCGTCGGGCGATCGAGTAGAGCAAAGGCCAGCTGGCCTAGTCTGGCATCTACCGGACGCGTTACCAAAACGGCAAATCCACGATCTACCCAATCTGGTGAGCGCACACCGAAGGAACTGACTTTCAGTTCGTTTGGACGATCTCCGCGCTCGAAGCTGATCACACCGCGGCTGTCAATGTTCGTCGGCGCATTTTGCCCCGACCCAAATGCTGAAACTTGAACGTTCCCGCGGAGAAAGAGATTTTGAACATTTAAGCTGGGGCCAAATCGAAGTACGGCCGACTCTGAAAAACTTCCCGGTTCCTCCAATTGCCGCAGGGTGTTGGGAGTCGTAAAATTATTAACTGCTCTCAATTCACGGAAACTTGCAGAGCCCGTATTTGCCATCGTATAGAAGAAATCTTGAGCATAGGAAACGGAGAGCCAACTACAATTAAGGGCAATTAACATTGCGATGCTTCTGATAAAACGCATTATCGGAACCCCTTCAATTCTTTTGAAGTATGCTTTGTTCACCCTTTGCCGCTACTGCAAAATGGTTCTGCTTTAAATGAATATATGGCTAATAATAACACAGAAGGGTTGAGTTGTCGATTCCCCGAACTCCGGTGCTGTCGTGTCATCTTCGGTTTTTGATACGGTGCGCTTTACGGTGCCGAAGTCATCCGACCGCACGACGGTGCGCAACCTCAGCAAAGCGCCGACCCGCCGGAACGGGCCTGCGCTGGTCGGGCGGCTGGCGCCGCTGTTAACCGGCTTTGGGGATGGGGTTGAGGGGTTCGGGGGGGCTTACAGGTCGCGCCAGGCTTTTGCCTGGCGGTCGGTCCAGCGGACCTCTACCGTAAAGCCGGTGTCGGTCTGGCGTTCATTCTCGACCACGCCGGCCTCGTGCAGCCAGGCACGGCGTTTGCCGTCGCTGAATTGCAGGGTGAGCGTTGCGGTGGTTTTCTGGTCGTCCAGCGCCTGAGCGACCGAGGACAGCAAGCGGTCGAGCCCCTCGCCGTTGAGGGCGGAGATGGTGAAGATTGTGTCGCTACGCGTCGCCTGCACGCGCAGGGGGGCGCGGGCGTCTTCGGGGAGGAGGTCGATCTTGTTCCAGACCTCGAATTGCGGGGTGTCCTGCCCTACCCCGAGGTCGGCCATGATGGCGGCGACGTCGGCGGCCTGGCTTGCCGGTCTGGGGGTGCGAGATGTCGCGGATGTGGAGGATCAGGTCAGCCTCGAGCACTTCTTCCAGCGTGGCGCGGAAGGCGGCGACCAGCTGCGTGGGCAGGTCGGAGATGAAGCCCACCGTGTCGGACAGGATGATGTCGCGCCCCGAGGGCAGCGCCAGCTTGCGCATGGTGGGGTCGAGGGTGGCGAAGAGCATGTCGGCGGCCATGACTTGCGCCCCGGTGAGCCGGTTGAACAGCGTCGACTTGCCGGCGTTGGTATAGCCGACGAGGGCGACGATGGGGAACGGCACCTTGCGGCGGGCGGCGCGGTGGAGTTCGCGGGTCTTGACGACCTTGGAGAGCTGTTTCTTGAGGCGCTGGATCTGGTCGTCGATGGCGCGGCGGTCGGCCTCGATCTGGGTCTCGCCGGGGCCGCCGACGAAGCCGAGCCCGCCGCGCTGGCGTTCGAGGTGGGTCCAGGCGCGGACGAGTCGGGTGCGCTGGTAGCTGAGCGCGGCCATTTCGACCTGGAGCACGCCTTCGCGGGTGCGGGCGCGGTCGGAGAAGATTTCGAGGATCAGGCCGGTGCGGTCGAGGATCTTGACCTTCCAGGCCTTTTCCAGGTTGCGCTGCTGGACGGGCGAGAGGGTGCCGTCGATCAGCACCAGTTCGATCTCGGCGCCGGCGAGGCGGGCGCGCAGTTCCTCGACCTTGCCGGTGCCGAACAGCAGGCCGGAATGCGGCTTGGCGAGGCGGATGATGTCGGAGCCGACGACCTCGATGCCCGGCAAAGCGCCCGCCAGCGCCACGGCTTCGTCCAGCGCAGGCTGCGCCTCGCGGCGGTCGCGGTTTGCGGTCAGTTCGGGATGCAGGACCCAGGCACGGGTCGGACCCGCTTCACCCGGGACCATGCGGCTACTCTTCGCCGTCGTAGAGGCTGATCGGCTGCGACGGCATGATCGTCGAGATCGCGTGCTTGTAGACCAGCTGGCTTTGGCCGTCGCGGCGCAGCAGCACGCAGAAATTGTCAAACCAGGTGATAACGCCCTGAAGTTTGACGCCATTGATCAGAAAGATCGTCACCGAGACTTTCGTCTTGCGGACATGGTTTAGAAATGCGTCTTGCAGACTTTGCTTGTCGGCAGCCATTGGTCTTTCGCCCTGTTTTACTCAGTCTTTTTCGCTGTACCCGCCGCTTCGCGCCTGCAACGGTTCGTATGTGGGACCAGTATAGTATGCGAAAAAACAAAGATTCCAGCCCCAAAATCAGCCCGTTACAGATTGGCCGATCCGCGCCGGGTCAGTTGCGCCAGAATTCCGGGTTGAGCAGCGCGATGATGGCCAGGGTTTCGAGCCGTCCCAGCACCATGCTGGCGGCCAGGATGAGCTTGGCGGGCTCGGGCAGAGTAGCGTAGCTGATGCCGGTTTCGCCGACCACGGCAGCCAGCGGACCGGTGGTGGACAGCGCCGCGATGGTCAGGATCACCGTCGGCTCGAAGCTGAGCCCGGTCAGCGACAGCGCCAGCATCACGACGGCGATCGACATCGCGAAGAGCATGAAGAATATCCAGGCGATATAGGCGCCGTGGCGGCGCATCTGCCGGGCCGCGGCCCCCGACCCGCCCACCGAGGACGGATGCACCAGCTTCTCGATCTCGCGCCGGCCGTGCTTGTAAAGCGCGTAGACCCGCAGCAACTTGACGCCGCCCGCCGTGGTTGCGACGCCACCGCCGATCAGGGCCAGACCCATCAGGATCAGCCCGGGCGTTTCCAGCCCCGACCAGGTGCGCGAACTGGCCCAGCCCGCGCTTTCGAAGCCGGTCGTCGTCATGAAGGACATCACGGTAAAGACCGCCCCCCAAAGCGCACTCAGCGCGGCGGGCGCGGTTCCGGCGGTGTCGACCTCGTAGGCGCCGATCCAGTGGCGCGCAAAAAGCACAAGCGGCACCAGGGCCACCAGCACCAGCCCGATCCTGATCTCGGGATCGCGTATCAACTGGGTACTGTCGCGGTTCCCCGCATCGCGCGCGAAGGTCTGGCGCGACAGTGCAAAGAACAGAAAGATGAAGATCACCATTTCACCACTGGTCCCGGACGACGCCGCCTCGACCCCGCCGATGGGCGAGATTCCGCTGGTGGCCAGCGTCGACATCGCGTGGCAGATCGCCACCAGCGGCGCGTCGCCCGCCAGCAGCAGCGCGATCCAGAGAACCAGCGTGAGGACCAGGTAGATCGGCGCCAGCGCGCCCGCGTAGCGTTGCAGGCGCAAGGACGGGTCGGCGATCTTGTCGATCTGTGTCAGCGCCGAGCCTTCGACGCGCTGGCCCTGCGGCGATAGCACTTCGAAGCCGCCAAGGTTGAGCGGTGCGAGGATGGCGATTGCGGTGACCCAGGCCAGGAAGCCGCCCATCCAGCCCACCAAAGCCCGCCACAGGTGATCGGCGCCGCTAAGCCGCGCGGGATCGTCGAACACCGTGGCCCCCGTGGTCGTCAGGCTCGAAACCATCTCGAAATAGGCGTTGAGAAAGCTGGTGTCGCGCACGTTCACATCGAGCGGAAAGGCCAGCATCAGCGGCAGCGCGACATAGGTGGTCAGCAGTGCCAGAAGGTGGCTGCGCGCCGGGCGCTTGATCTGGTGCCGCGCGGTCGCGAAACCGATCATCACGGTCAGGGTCAGGAACAGCGAGCCGCAATAGAAATAAGTCCGCGCCGAGGCCCAGTCGCGCCCCGCCACGGCATAGCCTGTCGGCAGGTACATCGCGATGGCCCCGATCCCCATCAGGATCACGATCAGAGGGAGGGCATAGATCCGTTGCATCGCTCAGGTTAGATCAGGTTTGGTCAGCACCGGAAATCTCTGCCGCTCGCGGCGCCCGAACGCGCTATCCGATGGATGAGTTTTCATACAACCTGAACCGCTCTAGAAAAAGTCGATCGAGACCTGAAGCAGCCGCTCGACCTCTGGCACGTCCGCCGCCATGGCGAAAATGGCGATCACGTCGCCCTCGGCGATCCTCGTATGCCCGGTCGGGCGGATCACCTTGCCGTCCTTGAGGATGCCGCCGATCAGCACGCCTTCGGGAAAGTCGATGTCGCGGATCTGCTGGCCGGCAATCGGCGAGGTCGACAGCACCTGCGCCTCGATCATCTCGGCCTCGGCATCGCCGATCGAATAGACGCCGCGTACGCGGCCATGACGGATGTGGCGCAGGATCGAACTGACGGTGGTGGTGCGCGGGTTGATGTAGGCGTCGATGCCCATCGGACCCATCAGCGATACCAGCGTGGGATCGTTGATCAGGCAGATCGCCAGCTTGGCGCCTGCCGACTTGGCGCGCACGGCCGCAAGGATGTTGGTCTTGTCGTCGTCGGTCACCGCCAGCACCGCGTCGGCGCGGTCGATATTGGCCTCGTTCAGCAGTTCGATGTTCAGCCCGTCGCCGTTCAGCACCACGGTGCGTTCCAGCGCGTCGGCGGCATGTTCGGCGCAGGTCGCGGCTTTTCTCGATGATCTTGGCGCGGATGCGCTCGGGCCGCGCCTCCAGCGCCTTGGCCACCGCAAGACCGACGTTGCCGCCGCCGATGATGACGACGCGTTCCTGCTTGGTGACCTCCTTGCCGAAGATCTCCAGGGCGCGGTTGACGTCCTCGGTGTGGGCGAAGACGTAGATCTCGTCGTCGACGAACAACTGATCCCCGGCCTCGGGCACGAACAGGCTGCCGCCGCGCCGGACGCCGACGACCACGGCGCGCAGGGTCGAGAACAGGTCGGAAAGCTGCCGCAGCGGCGTGTTCACTACCGGGCAGTCCTCGTCCAGCACGATGCCGAGAAGCTGCGCCTTGCCTTCGAGGAAACTTTCGGTGTCGAAGGCCGCGGGGGCAGAAAGGCGGCGCATCGCAGCCTCGGCGACCTCGCGTTCGGGGCTGATCACGACGTCGATGGGCATGTGGTCACGGCGGTAGAGGTCGGAATAGACCGCCGTCAGGTAGGACTGGCTGCGCAGGCGTGCGATCTTGCGCGGCACCGCAAAGACAGAGTGGGCCACCTGGCAGGTGACCATGTTGACCTCGTCGGAATGGGTGGCGGCGATGATCATGTCGGCGTCGCGCGCACCGGCGCGGTCCAGAATGTCGGGATAGCTTGCGAAACCGGCGATGCCCTGCACGTCGAGCGTGTCTGTGGCGCGGCGCACCAGGTCGGGGTTGTTGTCGACGACGGTGACGTCGTTGCGCTCGCCCGAAAGGTGCCGGGCGATCTGCCAGCCGACCTGACCCGCGCCGCAGATGATGACCTTCATGACGCCCTTTCCTGGCAATTTGCCGGGCCTAACCGATGGCAGATGCCTCGGCAGGCGTCAATGTGAAGCATCGACCGGCCGGGCACGGCGAATTGCCGGGGAAACGGTTTGCGACTATGGCAAGGGACAGGAACGTCGGAGGGCGCGGATGCAAGAGGTGCTGGTGGTGGGCGCGGGATCGCGTCTTGGCCTTGATGTCGCCGCACGTCTGGCGCGGGGCGGTCTGACCGTCACCGCCACGTTTCGCACCCCGGGTCCCGGCGTCCGCGAACGGATCGCCGCGACAGGGGCCATGACCGAACAGCTTGACCTGGAAGACACTGCGCGATTGCGCGGGGCTATTGGGCGGACCGAGGCGGTGGTTGTGCTGCCGATCCTGACAGCAAGCGTATCTGCTGCCCGGCATCTGCGCCAAAGCCAGCGGGCAGTATTCATTTCCAGCAACAACGTTGCCGTGGTGCCCGATGCCCCAATCTACCAGGGCCTGAGCCGGGCCGAAGCAACCGTGCGCCGGGCAGTCCCCCAGGCGGCAATCCTGCGCCCGACGATGATCTACGGCCATCCCGAGGACGGCAACCTGTCGCGCCTTGCCGGCGCCATGCAGCGATGGCCGGTGATGCCGCGCCCGGCCACGCCGGCCTTGCAGCAGCCGGTATTCTGGCGCGATGTCGGCGCGGCGGTGGCCGGGGCGCTGCTGGACAATCGCTGGGCTGGGCAGACCGTGGCGCTGGCCGGGCCGGACGAAGTCACGTTCGCACAGCTTTACGACGCGGTGCGGCGGGCGGCCCGCCTGCGGCGGCTGGTCGTGCCGGTTTCGCCGGCGCTGGCCTTGCGCGCGCTGCGGCTGCTCGACCGGATCGGCCTGAACGCACCGGTGGGCGGCGCACAGTTGTTACGGGCGGGCCTCGACAAACGGGCGCGGGGAGAGACTGTGTATCTGGGTCGGACATCGCTGGACGCGGGATTACGCCATATGATGCACGAGATCCGGTACGAATCCGTGTAATTGCACCCCGTTGCTTGCAGCCCTAACGTCGCGGCCATGGAACCCCAGGTCTTCTTCGCGGTGCTTCTGGCCGCCCTGCTGCACGCCGGCTGGAATGCCATTGTCAAAGGTGGCACGCGCAAGCATGTCAGCATGGCCGCCGTGGTGATCGGGCACCTGCCGCTGGCGCTGCTGGCCTTGTCGCTGGCCCCGGCGCCCGCCGCCGAAAGCTGGGCCTGGATCGGCATCGGCATCGCCCTGCACGCGGGCTACCAATTCTTCCTGCTCTTCGCCTACCAGGCGGGCGACTTCAGCCAGGTCTATCCGCTGGCGCGCGGCTCGGCCCCGCTGATCGTGACGCTGGTCTCGGTGCTGGCGCTAGGGGCGGTGCTGTCGGGGGCGGAGCTGACGGGCGTGCTGCTGATCGCGGCAGGCATCCTCAGCCTTACGCTGGTGCGCGGCGCAGATGGTTTGCGCAACCCGCGCGCCGTTGGCCTGGCACTGACGACGGGGCTGTTCACCGCCGGATACACCCTTGCCGACGGCATCGGCGCGCGCCTGTCGGGCAGCCCGTTCGGCTTTTTCGCGTGGATCGCGGTGGGCAATGCGGTGACCTTCTCGGCCTATATGGCATGGCGCCATCCCGCCGACCTCATGTCGCTGCCGCGCAAGGCGGGGTTGACATTTCTGGTGGGTGGCAGCGCCTCGTTCAGCGCCTTCGCCATCGCCGTCTGGGCCTTCACCAAGGCACCCATCGCCCTGGTCGCGGCCCTGCGCGAGACCAGCATCGTCTTCGCGCTGCTGATCGGGGTGCTTGTCTTCGGCGAGCGCTTGGGGCCGGTCAAGCTGGGGGCGGTCGCGCTGACCCTTGGCGGCGCGGCACTGATGCGGCTTTCGGGCTGATGCCGCCAATCCGCTTTGGATATCGCGGGCGATGCCATAGGCTTTGAAACGGGGACCCCAGGGAACGGGATGCGACCGACACATGCGCTATGCCTTTGCCGATTGCGTGCTCGATACCGACAGTTACACGCTGGTCCGGGGCGGCGAACCGGTGCCTGTCGAGCCGCAGGTTTTCGACCTGCTGACGCTGCTGGCGGAACACGCGGGCAAGCTGGTCAGCCGTGACCGCCTGGTCGAGACGGTGTGGGACGGGCGCATCGTGTCCGAGGCGACCATCGCCGCCCGCATCAACGCCGCGCGCCGTGCGGTCGGCGATACCGGCAAGGCGCAGGCGGTGATCCGCACGGTGCCAAGGCGCGGGATCGAACTGATCGCCGAAATCCGGACCCTGGGCGCCGACCGCCGCGATGGCAGCAACGACGCCCCTGCCAATGGCGGTCAGACAATCCGCTACACGTCATCTGCCGACGGTGCGCAAATCGCCTATGCGCTGTCGGGCAGCGGCGCGCCGCTCTTGCGCGTCGCCCATCACGTCACCCACCTGGAGTTGGAGTGGATTAGCCGCCTGTGGCGACCGCAATTCGACGCTCTTGGCCGCAACAACCGGCTGATCCGCTATGACATCCGCGGCACCGGCCTTTCGGACCACGCCAGCGACAGTGACACAATCGCGGATCACGTGGCCGACCTGGCCGCGGTCGCAGACGCCTGTGGGCTTGACCGGTTCCCGATCCTGTCAAACCTGAACGGCGCCGCCACGGCGATCCGTTTCGCCGCCGAAAACCCGGACCGCGTCAGCCGCCTCGTGGTGCAGGAAGGCTATGCCCGTGGCCGCGCCATGCGCCACGCGGACGGCGAGAACTGGTCGGATCCGTTCATCTCGCTTTTGCGCGAAGGCGGTTGGGGCCAGTCCGACAGCGGCTACATGCGGGCCTGGATCTCGCTCGCCCTACCGGGGCTAAGCTATGACGACGCCACCGAGCTGATCGAATTGATATCGGGAGCCTGTTCGACCGAAAACGCGCTGGCCAGCCGCCAGGTTATCGACCGCTTCGACGTGCGCGACTACCTGGAGGTCGTGAAGGCCTCGACGCTGGTCATCCACTGCCGCAACAACACGCTGCATCCTCTGGCCGAGGGCCGGATGATCGCGGCCGGAATACCGGGCGCCGAATTCCTGGTGGTCGAAAGCGCCAACACCCTTTGCCTGACCCCCGACCCGACCTGGGACCAGCAGATCGCGGCGATCCTGGCATTTCTGGGCGACGACTGAGCCTCAGTCCGCCTTTGCCTCTTCCTCGACATGCGCGACACGGCTGCCGGACTTGTTCGAGGTCACGACGCCCAGGCTCTTGAGCTTGCGGTGCAGCGCCGAACGCTCCATGCCGACGAAACTGGCGGTGCGGCTGATGTTGCCGCCGAAGCGGTTGATCTGGGTCAGCAGGTATTCCCGTTCGAACAATTCGCGCGCCTCGCGCAGCGGCAGGGTGGCCAGCGACCCGGACAGCACCACGCGCCCCTCCTCGCCGCGACGATTCGTCGGTCTGCGGCAGTTCGCTGGCCGAAATCGGCCCCGATCCGTCGCCCAGGATCAGCACCCGCTCGATCACGTTCTTCAACTGGCGCACGTTGCCGGGCCAGACCATCGTCTGCAACAGCGCCACGGCCTCGTCGCTGAGCTTGCGCAGCGGCAGGCCCTGCGCGCGGTTGAAGCTGGCGATGAAATGCTCCGCCAGCGTCGGGATATCCTCGCGCCGGTCCTCCAGCGACGGCACCTGGATCGGCACCACGTTGAGCCGGTGATACAGTTCCTGCCGGAACGTCCCTTCTGCGATTTCGCCCTGCAAGTCCATGTTCGTGCTGGAAATCACTCGCAGGTCGACCCGCACCTTGTCGCTGCCGCCGACGCGCTGGAACTGCTGTTCGACCAGCACCCGCAGGATCTTCGACTGGGTGCCCAGCGGCATGTCCGCCACCTCGTCGAAGATACAGCACGCCGCCATGGGCCTGTTCCAGAAGCCCCGGCTCGACGCCGCGGTCGGCGCCTTCGCGGCCGAACAGCACCTCCTCCATCCGCTCGGGTTCGATCGAGGCGCAGTTGACGGTGACGAAGGGCGCGTCGGCGCGGCTGGAATGGGCGTGGATATAGCGCGCGGCGACCTCCTTGCCGCAGCCCGCGGGGCCGGTCAGCATCACGCGCCCGTTCGATTTCGTGACCTTGTCGAGGTTCGATTTCAAGCGCCTTGAAGGCCGAACTTGATCCGATCATCTCAGTCGACGTGTCGTCGCGGCGCTTCAGCTCGACGTTCTCGCGCCGCAGCCGCGAGGTTTCCATCGCGCGGCCGATCACCACCATCAGCTGGTCGATGTTGAACGGCTTTTCGATGAAGTCGTAGGCGCCCTGCTTGATCGCGGCGACGGCGATCTCGATGTTGCCGTGACCCGAGATGATGACGATCGGGATGTCCGGGATTGTCGCGCTTGATGGCCTTGAGGATGTCGATGCCGTCCATCCGGCTGTCCTTCAGCCAGATGTCGAGGATCATCAGCGCCGGCGGCTCGGCGTTGATCGCGGCCATGCATTCGTCGGAATTGCTGGCCAGCCGCGTGGCATAGCCCTCGTCCTCGAGAATATCCGAGATCAGTTCCCGGATGTCGCGTTCGTCGTCTACAATCAGAATATCGCCCATTTTTTGCCCCCTCACACGGCTGCTCTTCGGTCTTCGGTCGCTGCGGCCGCGGGGGCCAACGGCAACCGTATCTCGGCGCGCGCGCCTTGGCGGGCGCCGTCTTCGAACGGGTCGGCATCGGTCAGCACCAGCGTGCCGCCATGCTCTTCGATGATCTTCTTGACGATCGACAGCCCCAGCCCGGTGCCTTTTTCACGCGTCGTCACGTAGGGTTCGAACAGCCGGACGCGGTCGGCGGGCAGGCCGATGCCGTTGTCGGAAATGGTGATCAGCACCTCGTCACCGCGTCGGCTCCATCGTCACGCGCACTTCGCCGGGATAACTGCTATCGCCAGATTTTTCCCGATGGCTTTCAACGGCTTCGCCGGCGTTCTTGATCAGGTTCGTCAGGGCCTGCGAAATCATCGTCTGGTCGACATCGGCCATCACCGCATCGTCTGGCAGGTCGGCCGTGACCGTGACGTCCTGGGTGGCATCCTCTTGCAGCACCACCGCGTCGCGGACCAGCTTCGTCAGGTCGTGCGACCCGGCGCTCGGGTTCGGGCATCCGGGCGAATTTCGAGAATTCGTCGACGATGCGGCGCAGATCGCCGGTCTGGCGGATGATCACGTCGGTCAACTCGATCAGCTTGCCGGCATCGTCGCCCAGCACCGGCGCGAATTTGCGTTTCAGCCGTTCGGCGGAAAGCTGGATCGGGGTCAGCGGGTTCTTGATCTCGTGCGCGATGCGCCGCGCCACGTCGCCCCAGGCGGCCATGCGCTGCGCGCTCACCAGATCGGTCACGTCGTCGAAGGCGATCACGTAGCCCTCCAGGCTGCCGTCCTCGGCGCGCCGCGTCGACATCCGCACCAGCAGGTTCTCGAGGCTGCCGCGGCGCATCATCTGGATCTCCTCCTGCGCCGTCTCGGTCAGGCTGCGGCGCAGTCGCTGGAACAGCGGCTCGAACTCCGGCACGATATGCGCCAGCGCGCCCTCGTGGGTCTGCGGCGCCAGGCCAAGCAGGCGTTCGGCAGAACGGTTCACGAACGCGAGGTTGCCGTCCGCGTCGAGGCCCATGACGCCAGCCGTCACCGACCCCAGCACCGAATCGAACAGGCGCCGCCGCCGCTCGATCTGGGCGTTGTTCTGCAGCAGCGCGTCGCGCTGACCTTTCAGCTGATGCGTCATCTGGTTGAAGATGCGGCCCAGCATCGCGATCTCGTCGTCGCCCTGCTCTTCGGGCAGGGTCACGTCCAGGTCGCCTGCCCCGACCCGCTGCGCCGCGCCCGCCAGCCGTCCCACCGGTTTCGACAGCCGCTCGGCGAACCACAGGCCCAGCCAGATCGCGGCCAGGATCAGGATCACGGCAAAGCCCAGGTAAAGCAGCCCGAACTCGAAAACGATGCGCCCTCGCTCGTCTTCCAGCTGGCGGTACAGCGCCACGGTTTCCTTGGTGTCGTCCAGCAAGCGACAGGATCTCTCCATCGACGTTGCGCGACACGTAGAGAAACCGGTCGACGAACTCGGGCAGCGAAACGATGGCGCGGAACTCGTTGACGTCCCAGTCCTGGATGATGACCGTCTCGCCGTCGCGGGCGCGGTCGAGCTGCTCCTGGCTCGGCTTCTCGAAATCGAAGAGATAGGACCGTTCGCCGCGCGCCTTGATGTCGCCCGCGCCGTCGATGACATAGGCCTCGCGTAGTCCGCGCTGCACCAGCGCCTGGCCCTGCGTCAGAAGCTGCCGCAACTCGCCATCCGACACGAAGAACGTCGCCCGGCGCGCCGCGTTGAGGTACTCGGCAAGGCCTTCGGCATCCTGCGAAAGGTCGCGGCGGTGTTCCTCTTCATAGGCTTCCGCCGCCGACAGCGACGCCCCCAGAACGCTGCTGACGCGGTCCGAGAACCAGCCCTCGAGCCCGACATTCACCGTGAGGCTGGCAAAGACCGCGACCAGGATCGTTGGTGCCAGCGCCACCAGCGCGAAGACGCCGGTCAGTCGCAGGTGCAGCCGCGATCCTGCCGACTGGGCGCGGCGCGCGGCGATCATCTGGGCGACGCGCTGCAGCACCAGCGCGGCGATGGCCAGCACATAGACCAGGTCTGCCAGCAGGATCAGCCGCAACGACAGCGCCGAGGCGCCCTGGTCGAGCGGGCCGAGCACCAGGAAAGTGGCAATCGCCAGCACGGGACCCAGGATCACCAGCCCCAGAGTGGCGGCGTTCTGAACCCGCCGCTGCCGGCGAAGCTTGCTCAGGCTATCCCAGCTTATGGACCGCGCGGGTGTGCGCACAGTCTAGGTACCTCACCAAATGGCCACCTATCCCTTGCGGGACCGGGCAGCATGACCGCCAAATCTGGTGGCTGCGTCCGCCTCTGCGGCGGCATTGCCACTCTTATGTTGCGGTTTTACATCAATTTGCGGCGGCGAGTCACGCGGATATCGAGGTCGGTGATCTTTTTTCGCAGGGTGTTCCGGTTGATCCCCAGCAAATCTGCGCATTTCGCCTGGTTTCCGCCGGTCGCATCCAGGGCAATCTCGATCAGGGGCAGCTCGATCTCGCGCAGGATCCGGGTGTAAAGGCCCGGCGGCGGCAGCGCGTTGCCGTGCAGATCGAAATAACGCCGCAGGTGGCGCGCGACCGAATCCGTCAGCCTGTCGCCTTCGCCACCGCTCATCAGCGGCTCGACAGCGGGCTGGTTGCCCAGTGCCGCCTCGACCTCGGTGCGGCCGATGTCCTCCTCGCCCGCCGGTAACGGCGAAGCGGCGGATGGTGTTCTCAAGCTGGCGCACGTTGCCGGGCCAGGTATAGGCGCGGATCAGGTCCAGCGCCTCGGCGCTCAGGCGGCGTGGCGGCAGGCCGTCACGTTCGGCCCGGGCCAGGAAATGCTCGGCCAAAAGTGGGATATCCTCGACCCGTTCGCGCAGGGGCGGCACCTGAACCGTGATACCGCTGAGCCGGTAGTAAAGGTCCTGGCGAAAATCGCCCGCCTCCATCGCCGCGGCCAGGTCGCTCTGGGTCGTCGCCATGACGCGCGGCGCGTTGTCGGTAAGGCTGTCGAGCATCCGCACCACCCGCGCCTGCGCCTCGGCGGTCAGGTCGCCGACCTCGTCGAACAGGATCGTTCCATTGCGCGCGCGGGCCAGCAGAGTCGCGGGGCCGTCCATCGCGGCCAGGTCGGCAGGGCTGGCCACCACGAAGGGCAAGGTCCGGCGGTCCGAGAAATCGTGGATCGCGCGGGCGATCAGCGACTTGCCGGTGCCCGATTCGCCGCTGATCAGCACCGCCAGGTCGGTGTTCATCACCCGCGCCACCAGTCGGTAGAGCGCCTGCATCGCGGGCGTCCGGCCCACCAGCGGCAGGTCGTCCTGCGGCGCGCCGTCGGCCGGCGCGCGCGGCCGGGCGGCGCGGCGGCGGATGTCCAGGGCCTTCGACGCGCGTTTCATCAGGTCGGGCAGGTCGAAGGGCTTGGGCAGATAGTCAAAGGCCTCTTTCTCGGCGGCCTGGATCGCGGTCATGATCGTGTTCTGCGCCGAGATCACGATCACCGGCAGGCCGGGCCGCATCTCGGTGATCTTGGGCAGCGCGTCCAGCCCGTTGCCGTCGGGCATGACCACGTCCGAGATCACCAGGTCGCCCTTGCCCTCGTCGACCCAGCGCATCAGCGTCACCATGCGACGAAGTGGCATGCACCTTGCAGCCCGCGCGCGTCAGCGCCTGGGTCAGGACCGTGCGGATCGTGCGGTCGTCGTCGGCGACCAGTACCGTGCCATCCATTGTCGCGTCTCCTCGTTACTCTTTCGGCGCCACGGGCAGCGAAATGCGGAATACGGTGCGACCCGGCACCGAATTCCATCGCAGATCCAGCCGTCATGCTCCGAGATGATCTTGCCGACCAGCGCCAGCCCCAGCCCGGTGCCGTTCTCGCGGCCCGACACGAAGGGCTCGAAGATGTCGGCGGCGATGTTCGGGCGGGATGCCGGGGCCGTCGTCGATGATCTCGATCTGCAACGGCAGCGCCCCGCCCGAGCCGTCCTTGCGCCGCAAGCCGCAGCGACATGTCGTAGAAGGTGCGCAGCCGGATCGTGCCGCCCGCGTCGCCCGCCGCCTCGCGCCGCGTTCTTCAGCAGGTTCAGCAGACACCTGCAGGATCTGGTCGCCGTCGACGAAGGTGGGCGGCAGCGACGGGTCGAAATCCTCGACGAACCGCATGTGGGCGGCGAACCCGACGGCGGCGGATTTGCGGGCCCGGTCCAGCAGGTCGTGCACGTTGACCGGTTTGCGGGCGGGCGGACCCAGATTGCCGAATTGCTCGACCTGGTCCAGCAGCGCCACGATGCGGCGCGATTCCGCGACGATCAGGTCGGTCAGTTCCTGGTCGTCGCTGTCGAGGTTCATGCTGAGAAGCTGCGCCGCCCCGGTGATTCCGGCCAGCGGGTTCTTGATCTCGTGCGCCAGCATCTCGGACATGCCGATCGCGGATTTCGCCGCCGAGGTGATCGAATGGGCGCGGCCCAGCCGGTCGGCGATCTGGCGCGGCTCCATCAGCACGAGGATCTGTCCGGGATACCCCGCAAGCGGGGCGATCTGGATGTTGCACTGCACCGGCGCGGCGTTGCCGCCCGAAACGTCGACCTTGTTGATGAACAGCGGCGCCAGATCGCTGGCGCACCCGGGCAAATGCCTCCTCGAGCGGCGCGTCGATAGCGAGCCGGTCGAAGCACCGGCAGGTCGCGCAGCGACCGGGCCGAGGCGTTGAGGAACTGCTCGGCAGCGGCCGTTGGCATCGGTGATCCGATCCGTCGCCGTCGATCAGCAGCGCGGGCACCGGCAGCGAGGCCCAGACCATGTCGCCGAGCGGCGGTCATGCGGCAAGGCTCCGTGCGGTTCGCAGCGCGTCGGGCAACAGGGCGAAGACCTCGGCCGGGTCGAGGCGCCGTCAGGATCGCGCGGCGCAAGGCGGGCGACGGTCCCGGCGTGGTCCATGTACCAGCCCAGATGCTTGCGGGCGACCCTGGCGCCCAGCGTCGCGCCGTAGAACGACAGCATGTCCTCGTAATGCTCCGCGACCATTGCGGCGAAATCCGCGGGCGGCGGCGGTGCCGCCCTGCCCTTCAGCCCCGCGGCGATCCGCGGCCAGCAGCCAGGGCCTGCCCCGCGCCCCGCGCCCGACCATGACGCCGTCGGCGCCCGATAGCCGCAGCGCCTGCCGCGCATCGGCCACGTCGCCGATGTCGCCGTTGGCGATCACCGGGATTGCGACCGCGTCCTTCACCGCCGCGATCGCGGCCCAGTCGGCGCGGCCCTTGTAGAACTGGCAGCGGGTGCGACCATGGATCGGTGATCATCGCGATGCCCGCCGCTTCGGCCCGCCGCGCCAGATCGGCGGCGTTCAGGCAGTCGTCGTCCCAGCCCAGCCGGGTCTTCAGCGTCACCGGCACGTCGACCGCTGCCACCACCGCCTCGATCAGCCGCAGCGCGTGGTCGAGATCGCGCATCAGCGCCGAGCCCGACAGCCCGCCGACCACCTTCTTGGCCGGGCAGCCCATGTTGATGTCGATGATCCGTGCACCATTGTCCGCGACGATGCGCGCGGCTTCGGCCATCCAGTGCGCCTCGCGACCCGCAAGCTGGACGGACGTGTTTTCGACGCCGAAGCCCAGCTCGGCCTTTTCGCGCACGCCGGGCTTGGCCTGCACCATTTCCTGGCTGGCGACCATTTCGCTGACCACCAGCCCGGCGCCGAAGCGCGACACCAGTCTGCGGAACGGCAGGTCGGTGATTCCGGCCATCGGGGCCAGCAGGACCGGAGCGTCCAGCGTGATATGTGCCACCTGAACGGACAGATGCCTAATCCTTGTGCAATTGCCCCGGGATTAGTCCCACCGTTCCGGAAAGGCAATCGTCTGGCAGCGGTGGACCAGGTGCAAATCGACGATTGCCTGCATTTTAGGCAGCCTGCCCGCGCCATTGTCAGCCCGCGAAAGACTGCCTAGACAGGGCCGACCAAGACCGGAGCACCCATGACCACCGCCGCCCTGATCGTTGCCGCCGGACGCGGCCTGCGTGCCGGCGGCGCTGTGCCCAAACAGTGGCGGATGCTGACCGGGCAACGGGTCGCCGATCGGACTTTGGCGGCATTCCGAGACGCCCCCGGCATCGACCGCATCGTGCTGGTGCTGCATGCCGATGACATGGAATACGCGGCAGACTACGCGGACATTCAATGCGTGACTGGCGGCGACAGCCGCGATGCCTCGGTGCGCGCGGGGCTGGAGGCGCTCGACGGCACTGGGGTGACCCGCGTCCTGATCCATGACGTGGCGCGGCCGCTGGTCAGCCAGCGCGTGATCGCGGCGGTGCTGGAGGCGCTGGAGGCGCACACCGCCGCGGCCCCGGCGCTGGCAGTCTCCGATGCGCTGTGGCACGGGCGCGACGGCATCGTCACCGGCACCTTGGGCCGCGACGGGCTTTACCGCGCCCAGACGCCGCAGGGCTTTTATTTCGCGACCATCCTTGCCGCGCACCGCGCCCATCCGGGCGGCGCCGCCGACGACGTCGAAGTGGCGCGCGCGGCTGGTGTGCCGGTCGCCATCGTGCCGGGCGAGGCGCGAAATCTGAAACTGACCGAGCCGGGCGACTTTGCCCGCGCCGAGGAAATTCTGGGGACAAGCCATGGATATCAGGGTCGGAAACGGGGTCGATGTGCACGCCTTCGGGCCGGGCGATCACGTCATGCTTTGCGGCATCGCGGTGCCGCATGGTCAGGGTCTGGTCGGCCATTCCGACGCCGACGTGGCCATGCATGCGGTGACAGACGCGATCTACGGCGCGCTGGCGACGGGCGATATCGGGCGGCACTTCCCGCCCGGCGATCCGCAATGGAAGGGAGCGCCGAGCGATGTCTTCCTGCGTCACGCCTGCGGAATGGTGACAGAGCAGGGATACCGGCTTTCGAATGTCGATCTGACAATTGTGTGCGAACGCCCGAAGATCGGTCCACATGCAATTGAAATGCAAAAGAATTTGGCGGATATCATGCAGTTTCTGCCGGATCGGATCGGCGTCAAGGCCACGACCTCGGAAAGGCTTGGCTTCACCGGGCGCGAGGAAGGCATCGCCGCCATCGCCACTGTCACCCTGGTGCGGCCATGAGCCGCCTGATCGCCACCTTCTTCGGCGTCGGCCTGCTGCCCTTCGCCCCCGGAACCTGGGGGTCGCTGGCCGCTCTTCCGGCGGCCTGGGTCATCGCGCAGGTCTGGGGCAGCATCGGTTTGGTCCTTTGTGCCCTGGTCGCCTATGCCGCAGGAGTCTGGGCGACGGTCGAGCAAACCCGCGGCAAGGAGGACCATGACCCCGGCGAGATCGTGATCGACGAGGTCGTTGGGCAATGGATTGCCTTGTTGCCAGTGGTTTACGGCGCAGAGGTGATGTCCGCGCCGTTGCTTGCGCTCTGGCCCGGCTGGGTGGCCGCTTTCGTGCTGTTCCGGTTTTTCGATATCCGCAAACCGGGCCCCGTCGGCTGGGCGGACCGGCGCGGCGATGCGCAGGGCGTGATGCTGGACGACGTGATCGCCGGGGTGTTTGCGGCGGTCGGTGTCCTGATGCTGGGCGGCCTTGCCCACGGGCTGATGCGCCTATGAGCGCCGCCGACACCCTGCTGAAACGCGCCCGCGCCGCCCGGGTGATGATCGCCACGGCGGAAAGCTGCACCGGTGGCATGGTCTCGGCCGCGATCACCGACGTTGCAGGGGCGTCGGACATCTTCGACCGCGGTTTCGTCACCTATACCAATGCCGCAAAACGCCAGCTTCTGGGCGTTGCGGCGGCCACGCTGACGGCGCATGGCGCTGTCAGTGAAGAAGTCGCGGCGGAAATGGTGGCCGGCGCGTTGGCGCATTCCGATGCCGATCTTGCGATTTCGGTCACGGGCATTGCCGGGCCCGGCGGATCGGAAAACAAGCCCGAGGGCCGGGTGTGTTTCGCGATTGCCCGGCGCGGCGGCGACCCCCGAACCGTCACCATGGAGTTCGGCGCGCTTGGCCGCGGGGCGGTGCGCCAGGCCAGCGTGGACTATGCACTTGACCTGCTGCTGGAAGCGCTGTCCTGAAACCGCCCGATAATTGGGCGACCACCCCATTAGTCCGCGCATTTTTCGAGCAATCGCCGCATTGCCCAGGAAAGCGGCAGCCGCAGCCCGTCTTGCCGCTTTTCCTCGCGTCCGCATCCCGGTTCATGCGCCCAACGAAGCAAGGAACGAGGGGAGTTTCCAATGGTCGGAGCCGATACCGCCTGGATCATCGTCGCCACGGCGCTGGTGCTGTTCATGACATTGCCGGGCCTGGCATTGTTCTATGGAGGCCTGGTGCGGGCGCGCAACGTGCTGAGCGTCTTCATGCACTGCTACGCCATCGCCTGCCTGATGAGCATCCTGTGGCTGGCCTTCGGCTATACCATCGCCTTCGGCGGCGCGGGCGCGATGTGGGGCGGACTGGAGAAGATGTTCCTGCTGGGCGTCACCGCCGACAGCCTGACGGGCACCCTGCCCGAGGTGCTGTTCTTCGCCTTCCAGATGACCTTCGCGATCATCACCCCGGCGCTGATCGTCGGTGCCTATGTCGAGCGCATCGGCTTTGGCTTCGTGCTGACGTTTTCTGGCCTTTGGATGCTGCTGGTTTATGCGCCGGTGGTGCACTGGATCTGGGGCGGCGGGATGTTGGCCGATGGCGGCATTTTCGGTGAGGTCGGCGTCAAGGATTTCGCGGGCGGCATCGTCGTGCATGAGACAGCTGGTCTGGCGGCGCTGGTCATCGCCTTCCTGCTGGGTCCGCGCCGCAACCGCACCACGCCGCCGCATAACCCCGGCTTCGTGATGATCGGTGCGGCGATGCTGTGGGTCGGCTGGTTCGGGTTCAACGGAGGCAGCCAGCTGGCCGCCGACGGCGGGGCTGCCATGGCGCTGACCGTGACGCATATCTCGGCCGCCGCCGCCTCGCTGACCTGGGCCTTGTGGGAAAAGATCAAGTACGGCCGCGCATCGCTGGTCGGCATCGTGACCGGCACCATTGCGGGGCTGGCCTCGATCACGCCCGCCCGTGGTTTCGTCGGCCCGATCGAGGCGCTGATCATCGGCGCGGTTGCAGGCATTCTGTGTCAGGAGGCGGTGAACCTGATCCGCAACGCCATCGGCATCGACGACACGCTGGACGTCTTTGCGGTGCACGGCGTCGGCGGCATCTTCGGCACGCTGATGATCGCGCTCTTCGGCCATGGCAGCCTAGTGGCGCAGGCGGGAAGCCTTGTGATCGTGGGGGTTTACACGGTGATCCTGACGTTCCTGCTGGTCAAGATCGTCGGCGCGGTCACCGCGTTCCGCGTCGATGCCGAGACCGAAACCAACGGTGCTGGACCTGAGCCAGCACGGCGAGCGGGCCTACGACATGTCGTCGTGATCGGCGAAAACCCCCCGTGCCGTCGCCCGCGACGGCACGGGGAATGCATAGCCTAAAAGCGCATCCCGAAACCGACCGAGACGCTGACGTCGTCGATATCCGCACTGGTCGGGCCGCAGGCCGTACATTGCAGGTCAAAAGTCGGGTAGTTGGAATACCGGACCTCGCCGCGGATGAACGCGTTGGTGCCGGTGTCCTTTTCGACCCCGACGCCGACGACATAACCGACCTGGAAATCTTCCTTTTTCGGAGCAGTGGAATACTGACCGGAAATCCCCATGATGCTGGCGCCGGCCAGGCCGTAGACAAAGACGTCGGGCGCGGCCATGCCGCCGACCCTGCCGACCAGCGATGCCTCGTACTGGCCTTCAACGGTAAAGGTCTCTCCCGGAGCTACAACTGTGGGAAACGTGGTGGATCCGGTCAGCGCATTCACGCCCGCCTCGATGCCATAAACCAGCGCGCCCCCCGACGCGAAATTGTAGCCGACGAAACCGCCGATCCGGGCGCCGTTGAGATCGAAGTCATACGGCGAGGTCGGAGCATATCCGGGAACTTCCAGAGTGCCCATTCCGGCGTCGTAACCGGCGATCAGGCCGCCGTAGAAACCGACCGGCGGATCAGCCAGCGCAGCACTGGGCAAGATAGCCGCGCTAACTGCAGCGACGATGGTAGTTGTTTTCAGGAAGTTCTTCACTTCGTTGCCTCCTTAATATGTTAAGATACTTAATTAACTAGATGTTAACAGTTTTCGCGGCGCTTTCAATAGCTCTTAGATCTACGCATCCTTGAACGAGCGACGTGTTGTGCATATGCACGGTCGTTGATCCGGTTCACGCAGCTGCGTCAAGCTGTCTTGCCATAGAGTGTGGCCGCCCTTCCCTCGAACGCGCGCACCACGCGTTGCATCGCTTCGTTGAAGACCAGCCCGATGACACGGGCCAGGATGGCGTTGCGGAATTCGAAGTCGACGAAGAACTTCACCTCGCAGCCGCCCGGTGCCTCGGCGAAATCCCAGGTCGATTTCATGCGCTTGAACGGCCCGTCCAGGTACTCGGTGTCGATGTGCAAAGCGTCGGGGTGCAGCACGACGCGGCTGCCGAAGCGTTCGCGGAACACCTTGAACGAAATCACGAGGTCGGCCTCCAGCACCATCCGGTCGCCGTCCCGGTGCCGCGAGCGGATTCGGGCCGCGGACGTCCAGGGCAGAAATTCGGGGTAGCTTTCGACATCGGCGACCAGATCGTACATGGCCTGCGCGCTGTAAGGCAGCAACTTTGTCTCGGAATGGGTCGGCATCTGCGCTTTCGCCTGTTTCGCGTGGGCCGAACCTTTCATAGACTGGCACGCGGAAATCAAGGGGGGCGCGGCATGGCGCAGCCGGAATACGCGGTCGACGAGATGATCTCGGCCAAGTCGATCGCGGCACGGATTGAAACGCTGGCCCGCGAGATAAGCGAAGCCTTCGCCGATACCGAGAAGCTGGTGGTGATCGGCCTGCTGCGCGGCTCGTTCGTGTTCATCGCCGATCTGGTGCGTGAACTGGACCTGCCGGTCGAGGTCGATTTCCTCGAGGCCTCGTCCTATGGCGACGCGATGGAATCGAGCCGCGAGGTGCGCATCCTGAAGGACCTGCGCGGCGAGATCGGTGGCCGCGACGTACTGCTGGTCGAGGATATCGTCGATACCGGGTTCACTCTGGCCCATGTCACCGACCTGCTGCGCACGCGGCACCCGAGGCGGCTGGAAACCATCGCCCTGCTCGACAAACCCTCGCGACGCGAGGTCGACGCCAAGGCAAGCTGGACGGGCTTCGAGATACCGGATGAGTTCGTCGTCGGCTACGGCATCGACTTCGCGCAGCGGAACCGCAACCTGCCCTATATCGGCAAGGTCCGGTTTCTCAAGGAAGACTAGACGCCAGCGCTTTCGCCGCGGCCTGCTGGTCCGCGTCCAGCAATCCGGCCAGATCGGCGCAATCCGCGGCGAAGCTTCCGGCATCCGCCGCAAGCGCCCGGTCACGGCCCGACAGGCACCAGGCATAGCCGCGTACCGGGTCGCGCAGACCTTCCGGCCCCTCGATCAGCGCATAGGCCAGGTTGATCGCCGCGCGCGGATGTCCGGCCTCTGCCGCCATCAGGTAAAGCCCCTGCGCCGCCAGGTGGTCCCGGGCAACGGCATAGCCGTTGTCGTACATCGCGCCAAGATTGCTGAGCCCGGTCGCGTCGCCCAGTACGGCGGCCTTGCGGAAGAGCTGTAGCGCGCGCGACAGGTCGCGCCCGGCCTCCTCGCCATCGACATATAGCTGCCCCGCGTTGTTCATCGCATTGACGTCGCCCGCCTCGGCGGCCTGATTGAAAAGCGCGAGTGCGGCCTTCATGTCGACCGGGCCGCCCTGCCCCAGTTTGTGCATCCGGCCGCGGTTGTTCATCGCAGGGCCATAGCCAAGGGCGATGGCATGTGCGTAATACTCAGCGGCTTTTGCATAGTCCTGAGGCAGACCCGGCGCGCCATCGGCATGGATCAGCCCCAGATTGTGTATCGCCTTGTCGAGCCCCTGGGCCGCCGCCCGCCCGTACCAGTCAAGCGCGAGGGCGGTGTCCTGTGGCACCCCGTTGCCGTCGTGGTAGGCGGCGCCCACGATGTTCTGGGCCACCGGATCGCCCGCCTCTGCCGCGGGTAGCAGAACCTCCAGCGCCGTGGCATACTCTCCGGCGATATAGGCCGCCCGCGCCTCTGACGCCGACAGGTGCGACGTGGCGCGCGCGGGGCCGGTGGCAAGACCGATGGCAAGGACCACGGCCAGAGTGACAGGGTGAGGCATGAGACGATCCATCCCGACATGTTCAGAGGACAGATTACCTCACCGGACCAACACGGCAAGGCAGGTGCGGGCATGAACCCGGTCTGGCTGATGCGCATGGCAAAGTGGGCGCGGAACCCGCCCTCGGGCAAACAGGTGAAGTTCGTCCTGATCGTCGTGGCGATCTGTTTTGCGCTGTTGGGAATCGAACTGGTCTTCGGCTGGCCGGAGTGGCTGACGCCCGAGCGGATCCCCGGCGGCGGGCGCGTGTTCTGACGCCGGCGGTCCGGCTTACCCTTCCCCCGCACCGCTCAGTTCTGCCGACCGCGCGCGCAGCGCCTCTGCAAGATGTTCGCGCACCGCGCGGATCCGCGGCACGTCGGCAAGGTCGACGTGGCTGGCGGCCCAGATGTCGACCTTCATCTCCGGCATGGCATCCTTCAGGCGGACGAGCCTGGGATCGGCATCGCCCAGCAGGCACGGAAGTATCGCCTGTCCCAGCCCGCCCGCCGCCAGTTCACGTAGTGTCATGAAGCTGTCGGCAATCGCATTGGTGCCTTCCGGCGCACAAGCCTCGGCCAGCCACTGGGCCGGTGCGGACCGTGACAGGGCGCCGCCCAGACCCAGCCAGCCGGGGACCGCGCCCTCGGCGGCATAGACCGCGAAACCCAGCTGCGCCGCCACCGTGCCGAACAGGTCCTCGGGCAGCCGCGCGGCGGGACGGACGGCCACGTCGGCGTGAAGGCGCGACAAGGTCCAGGTGGCTGTTGGAACACAGAAGCTCCAGTTGCAACTCCGCGCTGGCATGGCGCAATTCGACAAGGATCGGCGGCAGGACGCCGTGGCAGAAGGTGTCGGTCGAGGTGATGCGCACGACGCCGTGCAGCGGCGCCTGCACGCCCTCGATCCGCCGCTCGACGGCGTGCACGGCGGCCTCGACCTCGCGCGCGGCCTCGATGATCTGCTGGCGGTCGGGCGGGATCGTGTAGCCGCGCGGGGTCTTGTCGAAGATCGCGCCGCCGTGCCGGTCCTCGAAGGCGGCGATCCGGCGCAGCACGGTCGCGTGGTTCACCCCCAGCGCCCGCGCCGCCCCCGAGACAGAGCCGCTTTCGGCCACGGCCAGAACGAAGCGCAGATCGTCCCAATTCGACTTGTGCATAAATTCACCAACCCTTTGCGAATTTTCCCACTGGTCTTTGATATTTTCACAGCTAGGTTTGAACTACCAGTTTAATCCGAAAGGACGTTTCCATGCGTTTTACCCCTATCCTTGCATCCGGCGTTGCCGCGGCCATCCTCGCCGGAACCGTTGTCTGGGCAGAGTCCCACAACACGCCCGAGGCCATGGCGATCAAGGCGCGCCAGTCGCATATGGACGCTTTACCATACAACCTCGGGCAGTTCTTGGCGGCATGGCCAAGGGCGAAATCGACTTTCGACGCCGCGGCCGCGCAGGCGGCCGCCGACAACCTGGCGGCGCTGTCCGGCCTGAGCCAGCGTCGGCCTACTGGCTGCCAGGCACGTCGAACTGACGACATTCGAGAAGCACCCGCGCCCTGCCCGCGATCTGGGCCGAGGATTCCACCGCCCGGCAGAAAGGCATGGACCTGCACAACGCCGCGGCGGCGATGGCGGCGAGCGGCGGGAACGCTTGACGGTGTTCGCGCCAACATCGGCGCCGTCGGCGGGGCTTGCAGTGCCTGTCACAAGGCGTATCGTGCCCCGAATAGGGACCGGTAACGCGAAAGGCGCAATTCGGCATGAAACGCGCGTTAAGATGGCTTGTCGCCCTGACCCTGGTCGGGGCGGCGGTGTTCTGGTGGATCACCCGGCCCGAGACGGCCAAAGCCGAGGTGCTTGCCGGGCTGGAGCCTGATCTCGCTGCAGGCGAGCAGGTGTTCTATGCAGGCGGTTGCGCCTCGTGCCATTCCGCCGACAAGGCCGAGGGCGAGGCCAAGCTGCTGCTGACCGGCGGCCAGGGCTTTCCCAGCCCGTTCGGCACCTTCTACGCCCCCAACATCTCGCCCCATCCCGAGCAGGGCATCGGCGCGCTGGTCGGCGCTCGATCTCTACAATGCGATGCACCACGGCACCTCGCCCGATGGCGCGCATTACTTCCCGGCCTTTCCCTACGCTTCCTACACCAGGGCGACGGCTCAGGATATCGTGTCACTGCACGCCTACTTGCAATCCCTGCCCGCCTCGGACGCCGCCAGCAAGCCGCATGACGTGGGTTTCCCGTTCAACATCCGCCGCTCGCTTGGCGGCTGGAAGTTCCTGTTCTTCAAGGATGATTGGGTCGTCGATGGCGACCTGACCGAGGCCGAGCAGCGCGGACGCTACCTGGCCGAGGCATTGGGCCATTGCGGCGAGTGCCACACGCCGCGCAACCTCATGGGCGGGCTGAAACTGGGCCAATGGCTGGGCGGCGCGCCGAACCCGTCGGGCAAGGGCACGATCCCCAACATCACGCCCGGCAAGCTGGACTGGTCCGAGGCGGACATCGCGGAATACCTGTCATCGGGCTTCACGCCGGAATTCGACACCGCGGGCGGGCACATGGTCAACGTGATCGAAAACACCTCGAAACTGCCCGCCAGCGACCGCGAGGCGATTGCCGCATATCTCAAGCGCGTGGCGCCTGTTGAGTGACCGCGGGGCCGGAAAGGACCGGCCTACGAATGGCAAAGCCATGGACCGCCGAATTTTCACGTTCTGGACCGGCGACAACCCAATGTCCGACCGGCGGGCGGCCAGCCTGCGAAATCTTCACGCCAATGCCGGCTGCGATGTCGTGCTGGTCACTCCTGACAACCTTGCCGATTTCGTGGCCCCGGACAATCTGCATCCTGGGTACCCGCATCTCAGCTACGTGCATCGCTCGGACTATCTGCGGGCCTATTTCATGCGGCACTTCGGCGGCGGATACAGCGACATAAAATCGCCGTCGGCGGGATGGGAGAGCGCCTTCGCCGAGCTTGAGGCCGATCCCGGAATTTGGGTTTCCGGATACCGCGAAACCGGGCCCTCCAGCATTGCCAACCTTTACGCGGAAAGCACCGAGCTGGGCGCCCCTGCGCCGCTACGCGCCCTGGCCTATCTGCACCGCAAATGGCTGCAACTGCATTGGCGGCGCCTGATCGGTTGCGGCGCCTATATCTGTCGTCCGGAAACCCCGCTGGTCGAAGCCTGGTGGCGCCAGGTCAATGCACGGCTCGACCACATGCAGCCTGCCCTTCAAAGCCATCCCGCGCGCAGCCCACGCGACAGGCCCGGCGCGGTTGTCGGCGACCAGGTCTCGTCCTACCCGGTGCCCTGGACCCATCTCAACGGAGCCGTGTTCCAGCCGCTTTGCCTGCGGTATGTCCGCCACGTATCGCAGGGGCTGCCACGTCCCGATTTGCGCGACTACCTTTAGGGCCAGGCGGTTCAGGCCAGCAGTTTGCGGGCCGCAGCGGCGGTCGTCCGCAACCCCTGCGCCAGCGTCGATACGTCCGTCGCCACCGCCATCATCGTGACGCCCAGATCGCGGTAGTGTCGGAACTGATCGGGGTCGAGGCAGAATATCCCCGCCGCTTTGCCCGCCGCGCACGTGTGGGCGATGATGTGCTCGATGGCCTCTACAACTTCGCGCGCCTGCGGATTGCCGGTGTGGCCCATGTCGGCGGCCAGGTCGGAGGGACCGATCAGCACGCAGTCGACACCGGGCGTGCCCGCGATGGCGTCGATATCCGCGACCGCGGCGCGGCTTTCCGCCTGAACCGCAAGGCAGATCTGATCATTCGCCGTCGTCACGTAGTCCGGTACGGCGTTGTAGCCCGAGGCGCGCACCAGGCCCGAGGCCAGGCCGCGGATGCCGTCCGGCGGATAGCGCACCGCGCGCGCCATGGCCTGCGCCTGCGCGGCGCTGTCGACCATCGGCACCAGCACCGTCTGCGCGCCCAGGTCGAGCACCTGCTTCAGCAGCCATGCCTCGCCCACCGGCACGCGAACCGCCACAGGCGTGCCCGAGGCCGCCATCGCCTGAAGCTGAGCCTGGATCAGCGGCAGGTCGCTCGGCCCATGCTCGGCATCGATCAGGCACCAGTCGAACCCGGCCGATGCGGCGATTTCGGCCACCATCGGGCTGGCGAAATCAAGCCAGCAACCGATTTGCATCTCGCCCCCTGCAAGGGCGGCCTTCAGCAGGTTGCGGGGCGCGGGCACCGGCCTAGCTCGACGGACAGTCGGACAGGATCAGGTCGACCGCGATCCTGCTGTCACGATCATAAACCTGGTCCGACACGTTGATCCGCACCTCGTTGACACCGACGGCAAGACGCTTGTTGTCCATCGGCAGGGTGGTGAAGGCCGGGTCGATCGTGGCGCGGCGGATCATGTCGCAGGGCGCCCGGAAGGTCAGGACATAGCCGTTGAAGCCCGATTTCCAAAGCGCGCCCGGCTCGGCGCCGGAATAGCGCAATTCGATCCGGTCGGCACCGATATCGACAAGCACCGGCACCACGTCGAGATCGTTCTGCGTCCCCTCGTAACCCGCGCCGAATTCGACGCCGCCGCCGATCTGCGCCCGGTGCTGCCTGCCCTGGAATATGGGTTTCGCCGGGTCGTCATAGGTCAGCACCTGGAACGTCACCTCCTGGCCCGTCAGGCCCGGCTGCGCCAGGGCGGGCATGGCGAGGCAGAGCGCTGCGGCGAGGATGGCAAAGCTGCGTAACGACAGTCATCATGGGCGCTCCGTCGGCGGTTGGTCGCGGCCAGTCTAGACGCAACGCCCGGGCCCGGGAAATGCCAAATCCAAAGCGCACGGCACAAAGCAAAAAGGCGGCCCGCAGGGACCGCCTCTCTATCGCATGGAACAGGGTGGCTTACGCCAGCGCCAGGTTCTCGGCCGACTCGCGGCCATCACGGCCGGCTTGCACGTCGTAGGTCACTTTCTGACCGTCCTGCAGGCCATTGAGGCCCGAGCGCTCGACGGCGGAGATGTGGACGAACACGTCCTTGCCGCCACCGCCTTCGGGCTCGATGAAGCCGAAACCTTTAGTTGCGTTGAACCACTTCACGGTGCCTTTGGCCATCGTGATAACTCCTTGGTGTATGCCGCCCGCGGAAGTGCGGCGGCCCGGCTAGTCAGTGCTAGATCGAAGAACTGATGCCGGTAACGGAGCCAGGTCGATAGAGATAACGTCGCCCTGAACGGGTCGCATATCGTGCGGAAAAAATCAAGAACCTTTGAAAACAGATGCTTCTGGCACGGCAGGTCCTTGCCTAGCGGTAGAGCAGCGACTGTCCGTTCGCGAAAAGGTGCACCTTGTTCGGGGCCGCAGTCAGTTTCACCTGGTTGCCGCGCAGGTCGCCGTGGATGCCTGGCAGCTTGCCGATCACCGGATCGCGCTCGTCCTCGGGCTTGAAGTACAGCACCGTGACCTCGCCCAGCGCCTCCAGGATATTGACCGTGCCGCTGTAGAGGTAGTCGTCGCCCGTGGCCGTAACCATGTCTTCTGGGCGCACGCCGACATTCACCTTCAGTCCCCTGTCGCTGTCCTTGGTCGGCACTGTCGAGGTCGCGGTGCCGCCGCCATCCAGCTTGACCGACGTGGTCTTGCCGGTGCCGACCACTTCGCCGGGCAACAGGTTCATCGCGGGCGAGCCGATGAACTGCGCGACGAATTCGTTCTCGGGCCGCTCATAGAGGTCCAGCGGGCTGCCGACCTGGGCGATGCCCTTGTTGGCCAGAACCACGATGCGGGTGGCCAGCGTCATCGCCTCGACCTGGTCGTGGGTAACGTAGATCATCGTGCTGTCGGGCATCGATTCCTTCAATTGCGCAATCTCGATCCGGGTGGCGACGCGCAGCGCGGCATCGAGGTTCGAAAGCGGTTCGTCGAACAGGAACACCTTGGGATCGCGCACGATCGATCGGCCGATGGCGACGCGCTGGCGCTGGCCGCCCGACAGCGCCTTGGGCAGCCGGTCGAGATAGGGGGTCAATTGCAGGATGTTCGCGGCCTTCTCGACCGCGGCGTCGATCTCGGCCTGGCTTTTCTTGGCCAGTTTCAGCGCAAATGTCATGTTGTCGCGCACCGTCATGTGCGGATAAAGCGCGTAGCTTTGAAACACCATGGCGATGCCGCGCTGTGCCGGTGGCACGTCGTTGACGACGGTGCCGTCGATCGACAACGTGCCGCTGGTGATCTTCTCCAGCCCCGCCACCATGCGTAGCAGCGTGGACTTTCCGCAGCCCGACGGACCGACGAATACAATCAATTCTCCGGTCTTGATATCCAGGTTGATGTCTTTCAGAACCTCGATCGTGCCGCCATAGGCCTTGCCGACGTTCTTCATTTGCAAACTGGCCATCGTGCTCTCTCCTATGCGTCCAAGCCGAGGCCGAACCAGGCCTGCCAGGGTGGAAGTGTGATCTTGCCGTTGTCGGCGGTTGAGTTGAACGGGGCGTCCATGTCTTGCTGCCAGGTGCCGTGCGGCAGGCTGGCCGACTGATCGGTATCCGACAGGTTGAAGGCACAGAAGATGCGCGTGCCGTCGTGTTCGCGCACCAGCGAGAGGTAATCGTCGCGGGCCTCGACTACCGTGAGGGTTCCCTTGCCAAAGGCGGCATGGGCTTTGCGGAAGGCCAGCATGGCGCGGTAGAAGGCCAGTGTAGAATCCTCCTGCCCCGCCTGGCTCATCGCCGCGCGCGGCAAGTGCTCCATCGCGACCGGAAGCCAGGGTTTGCCATCGGTGAAGCCGCCGTTGCGATTGTCCTGCACCCAGGGCATCGGCGTCCGGCAGCCGTCACGGCCCTTGAACCTCGGGCCAGAACCGGATGCCGTAGGGATCCTGAAGGTCCTCGAAGGAAACATAGGCCTCGGTCAACCCCAGTTCCTCGCCCTGGTAAAGGCAGATCGTGCCGCGCAGGCTCATCAGCAGGGCCGCGTAAAGGCGCGTTGCGTCCTCGCCCAGGTTCCAGCGGGTAACATGGCGCACCACGTCGTGGTTGGAAAACGCCCAGCAGGCCCAGCCGTCGCCGACGATGCTTTCGTAATGCCCCAGCACCTGCGCGACGCGGGTCCCGGTCAGTGGTTTCGGCGACAGAAACTCGAAGCCGTAGCACATGTGCACCTTGTCGCCGCCGGCCGTGTACTCGGCCTGGATCTCGGTGCCGCGCTGCGCGTCACCAACTTCGCCGACGGATGTGGCGGCCGGGAAATCATCCAGAACGGCGCGGAATTTCTTCAGGAATTCAAGGTTTTCAGGGCGGTTCTTGTCATAAAGATGATCCTGCCAGTTGTAGGGATTCACGGACGGGGCAATCGTGTCGTTGCGGTCCTCTGCAGACAGGGCGGGATTGTCGCGCAATTCGGGGTCGTGGAAGTAGAAATTGATGGTGTCGAGGCGGAACCCGTCAACGCCGCGTTCCAGCCAGAACCGCACCATGTCGAGCAGTTCCTGCTGAACTTGCGCGTTATGCAGGTTCAGGTCGGGCTGGCTGGTCAGAAAGTTGTGCAGGTAGTACTGCATCCGCTCGCCGTCCCATTCCCAGGCCGATCCGCCGAAGATCGACAGCCAGTTGTTGGGCGGGCCGCCGTCAGGCTTGGCCTCGGCCCAGACGTACCAGTCGGCCTTGGCATTGTCGCGGCTGGCGCGGCTTTCCTTGAACCAGGGATGCTGGTCGCTGGTATGGCTCATCACCAGGTCGATCAGCACCTTGATGCCCAGGTCATGCGCGCGGGCCACCAGCGCGTCGAAATCACTGAGACTGCCGAACATCGGGTCGACGTCGCGGTAGTCGCTGACGTCATAGCCGAAATCCAGCATCGGCGACTTGAAGAACGGCGATATCCAGATCGCATCGACACCCAGATCGGCCACATGCGGCAGCCGGTGGATGATGCCCGCCAGATCGCCGATGCCGTCGCCGTTGCTGTCCTGGTAGCTGCGCGGATAGATCTGGTAGATCACCGCGCCGCGCCACCAGTCGGGATCGACCGCTTGGGTCGGGCTTTCCTGAACGGATGGATCAAGAAAGCTCATGTTACTTCACCGATCCCGCCAGCAGCCCGCGCACGAGGTAACGCTGCATCGAGAAGAATACGATTAGCGGTACCGCGATCGACACGAAGGCCGAGGTGGCGAGGATTTCCCAGTTGCCCCCGCGGGTCCCCAGCAGTTCGACGATTTGCTTGGTCATCACCGTGGTCTCGCCGGTGGCGTCGATCAGGAACACCAGTGCCACCAGCAGGTCATTCCAGGTCCAGAGGAACTGGAAGATCGCGAAAGAGGCGAGCGCCGGGAACGACAGCGGCAGGATGATCTTGGTGAAGATCTGGAAATCGGTGGCCCCGTCGACCTTGGCGTTCTCGATGATGTCGCGCGGCAGGCCGACCATGTAGTTGCGCAATAGGTAGATCGCCAATGGCAGGCCGAACCCGGTATGCGCCATCCAGACCCCCAGGTAGCCCTTGCCGATGCCGATCTCGTTGTGGAATTTCAGCAGCGGGATCAGCGCCAGTTGCAACGGCACCACCAGCAGGCCGACGACGGCGGCGATCAGCAGCGCGCGGCCCGGGAAAGTCCATCCAGGCCAGAGCGTAGGCCGCGAAGGCGGCGATCAGGATCGGGATGATCGTGGCCGGGATCGTCACCGTCAGGGTATTGAAGAACGCCTTGGCCATACCCTCGCGGTTGGCCGGGTCGAAAAGCACGTTCTGGTAGTTCTGCAAGGTAAATTCGGGCGGCGTTTCGGCGGTGACGAACACGCGCTCGCCGCGGCGGCCTGAATATTCTTCCGTGTTCTCCAACCGGTAGTCGCCGTTGCCCTGCACGGTCAGCCGGCCGTCCTCGCCCAGATCGGCGGTATCGCCGGCCTCGTAGGTCGAGATTTCGCGTGAGGACGTGCCCCAGACCGATATCTCCGACCGTCCGGCCTCTTTGCCGTCCTCGACGAAAAGGTTGCCCTGGATCACGTAAAGATCGCCCTCCTGCACCTGGGTATCGGGCGCGCCGGTGCGCAGCACCAGGTTCTGTTCGGCGGGGAACATCGCCTTCCACCAGCCGCTTGTGGCGATCTGGTCGGCGGTGCGGAACGACGACACCAGCAGGCCCACGGTCGGGAACAGCCACAGCGCCACCAGCAAGGCGACCGAGATGTGAACTGCCCACGTCAGAGACGACTTGGTACCCGCAATGTTATCCATGACTTGCTCCTGTCCGGTCGCGGGCCATCACTTCATCTCCTTGCGGGCGTTGTAGACGTTCCAGACAAGGATCGGCGTCACCAGCAGCATGATCACCATGGCGCTGGCCGATCCGACACCCCAGTCATTGGCGCGGAACAGCTTGTCGTACATGTAGTTGGCCAGCACCTGGGTCTCCCACTGGCCGTTGGTCATTGCAAAGACGATGTCGAAGATCTTCAGCACCACGATGGTGATCGTGGTCCAGACCACGACGATGGTGCCCATGATCTGCGGCACCTTGATCTTGAAGAAGATCTGGAACGGGTTGGCGCCGTCGATGATCGCGGCCTCGATGGTCTCTTCGGGAATGCCGCGCAGGGCCGCCGACAGGATCACCATGGCAAAGCCGGTCTGGATCCAGATCAGCACCGCCATCAGGAAGATATTGTTCCAGAACGGGATCGTCAGCCATTGCTGCGGCTCACCGTAGGGCGGGCTGATCGACAGCAGGTTGACCAGCGCTCCGAGGGCGGTCCACAGCAGGAAGGCGCAGATCAGCAGGCCGATCACCCGGAGCAGCGCAAAGGCCGCCCCCGCCTTCATCGCGGTGCCGGCCAGGAATGGCTGCACCAGCGTCCAGGCCACCAGCAGCACCGCTGCGCCGAAGGCCGCCAGCAACAGGATCGGCGCCACCTGAAGGAACAGCACCGAGCCGAAGCCGCCGTCGAACAACAGCCAGACCGCGTTCAGCACGCCGATCTGGTCCTGGTCGGCGGGACGGGTGTCGTAGACCAGCTTCCAGATCACCGCAGCGCCGACGAAAGAGATCGCCATCGGCATGAAGATCAGCGATTTGGCCAGGCTGCCCCAGCCGATGCGGTCGGTCAGCTGCGCGGCCAGCAGCCCGAAGGCCGTGGCCATGGCGGGCACGATCAGCAGCCACATGAAATTGTTGGTCAGCGCCTCCCAGAACTTCGGCTCGTTCAGCATCTGCCGGTAATTCGCCAAGCCCGACGAATTCCGATCCGCCGCCGGGCAGACGTTCGGTCAGCGAAAGGCGCAGGGTCTCGATGACCGGGTAGGCAAGGTAGAGGCCAAGCGCCAGAAGGGCCGGCAGCAGGAACAGCCAGGGCCGGATCTGGTTGGCGCGGTTGATGTTGCGCCCGGCGTTCGGCCCCGTGCCGGGAACAGCACCTTGTCGAGTAACTGGTTGGAGAAATAGAAATACCCCACGCAGCCGCCGACGCCGATCACGATGGTTAAGAGACCCTGAAGTGCCGGATGCATCGTCCCCTCCCGGCGCGTTCGCTCGCGCCTTTGAATTCTGGATCGACCCGGGCCATCGCTGGCCCGGACCGGAACTGTACCCGCGCTTTTACTTCAGCGCGTCCCAGCTGTTCTGGATCTCGGTCGCGACCTGCTCGGCAGGCTTGCCACCGGCATATTCGACCATGCGCGGTCCAGAAGGTGCCGGCGCCCACTCCGCCCGGCATCAGGTCCGAGCCGTCGAAGCGGAAGGTCGTGGCGCTTGTCAGGATCTCGCCCATGTCGCGCTTGGCGATCGTCGGAATAGGTCGCAGGGTTGCGCCGGTGGTCAGCGGCGTCAGGAAGCCCTGCCCGGGATCGCCATCCAGATCTCGTGCGCAATCGGTGTCTGCAGGAACTCGATCAACTCATGCGCCGCCGGGCTGTCGTTGGTGATCGCCAAGAGCGTGCCCGCGCCTAGCACCGGCTTGCCCAGATCCTTGCCCTCGTAGGCCGGGAAGTAGAAGAAATCGGCATCAACGCCCAATCTCGGTGCCTTCCGGGAAGAATGCCGGGATGAAGCTGGCCTGCCGGTGCATGTAGCACTGCGGCGGCGAACTGAAGAGGCCCTTGGGCGAATCGCGGAAGTCGGTCGAGGCGACAGTCGCCTGCCCCGCCGGCGACATAGTCGTCGTTGCGGGCGAAATAGCCGAATTCCTCGATCGCGGCGACGACGCGCGGATCGTTGAACGGGATCTCGTTGGTCACCCACTGGTCATAGACCTCGGGCGGCTGGGTGCGCAGCATCATGTCCTCGACCCAGTCGGTCGCGGGCCAGCCGGTGGCGCCGCCCGATCCCAGACCGATGCACCACGGCGTTTCGCCATCGGCGACGATCTGGTCGGTCAGCGCCTTCAGTTCTTCCATGGTCTCGGGCACTTCGTAGCCCGCATCCTCGAAGTTCTCGGGATTGTACCAGACCAGCGACTTCACGTCGACCTTGTAGGGGAAGCCATAGAACGCCGTCGTTGCCATCGGCGTCGGCATAGGTGCCCAGATCGACCCAGGACTGGCCCGGCGGCGTAGTTCTCGGCCATCCAGGCGGCGGCCTCATCGCCCAGCGGCGTCAGGAAGCCGCGCTTGGCCATGTCCGCGGCAAGGCCGGGCTGCGGGAAGACGGCGACGTTGGGGGCCGACCCGGCCTCGGCATCGACGACGATCTGCTGCTCGAAGCTGTCTGATCCGACATAGCGCACGTCGGCATTCGCGGCTTCGGCGAAATAGGCGAGCATCGCCTCGACGGCTTCCTGGTCAGGTCCCAGCCATGGGCCGAAGACGGTGACCTGCTCGCCGCCAAGGTCAGTGGCCTCGGCATAGGCGTTGTAGCTGTCCCAGTTGAACTCTCCCTCGCCGGGATTGAACATCAGATGGCCCGCGGCAGAGGCCATGCCGGTCGACAGCGCCAGAGTGGCCGCACCCGCATAGAGCATGTGTTTCATGGTAGTCCTCCCTGATGGATGCACTGACGGCACCTTCGACGTTTTCTTCGGCGCAGGGGAATCATTTCCAAAGCGCTTTGACTGCTTCTAGGCTCTGGTATTCGTTACATCGAGTCAATCCGCCAATTCGCGAAGCGCATAACAGTAAAAGGATTTTCTGCACCAGCAACGCCGCGGCGCAGCATGTTTACGGCTTTGACGAAGCGATGATTTTGGACTTATCCTCGGATTTGTCCAAAGCGCTTTGGAAGCCATTGACGATGAATCTCAAACAGCTATCGCAAGCCCTCGGCCTGTCGCAGACGACCGTAAGCCGGGCGCTGAACGGCTATCCCGAAGTGGCACAATCAACCCGTGCGCGAGTTCTCGCCGCCGCCGCCGACCTCGATTACCGGCCCAACACGCGGGCGCAAGGACTGGCCACCGGCCGGTCGCGGGCCGTCGGACACATCCTGCCCGCCTCGTCGATGCACGAAATCGTCAACCCGGTGTTCTCGGATTTCATCGCCGGGGCCAGCGAAGCCTATGCCGCCAGCGGCTACGAGTTGGTGCTGTCGGTGGTCAGGGACGAGGAAGAGGAAAAGGCCTATCGCCAACTGGCCAACCGCGGCACCGTCGACGGGCTGATCCTGCATGTGCCGCGCGTCGGCGACCCCCGCATCGCCATGCTGCGCGAGATCGGCCTGCCCTTCGTGGTCCACGGTCGTACCTCGGAACCCGAGGACAGCTATAACTGGATCGACATCAACAACCGCCGCGCTTTCCAGCGCGCCTGCGAATTCCTGCTCGACCTCGGACACCGGCGCATCGCTCTGCTCAACGGGCTGGGGCACATGGATTTCGCGGTGCGGCGGCAGGCCGGGGTCGAGGACGCGTTGGCGGCGCGCGGCATCGCGCCGGACCGCGACCTGATGCACAACGGCGAAATGACCGAGGCCTACGGCTTCGACGCCGCCCGCACATGCCTGGACCTTGCCGAGCCCGCGACCGCCTTCCTGTGCTCGTCGATGATCATCGGGCTGGGCGTGCGCCGCGCGCTGCATGACCAGGGCCTGGCGATGGGGCGCGACGTTTCGGTCATCACCCATGACGACGAACTCAGCTACCTGCGCAACGGCGGCGACGTCCCGATCTTCACCGCGACCCGGTCCTCGGTCCGGCTTGCCGGGCGGCTTTGCGCCGAGCGGGTGATCCGTCTGATCAGCGAACCCGACCAGCCCCCCGGCAATGAATTGCTGGAGGTTGAGCTGACGGTTGGGCAATCTACCGGGCCGGCTGCGATTGCCGGTTAGGCCCGGTCAAGGCAGAAAAACCAGGCGTTTTATGGTATGGATTTCCGGGGCGGGACAATCACCGCCGACTGCTTTGGGGGGAAGTGGACATGAAGAATACTATCTCAGCCCTGGCCATCAGCGCCGTTTTCGCCGTGACCGGCTGCGCCGAGTTTTTCCAGGCGGCCTCGGGGCCGTCGGGCAGCGCGCCCTACTGCGTCGCCTACCCGGCGATCTGCATCCTGGCTGGTATCGCGATCGTCGGCGGCGTGATCTTCATTCTCAATGCCGGGGGCGGCATGATGTATTACCCGACCGTCGTGTCGGATGCCGATCTGAAGACCGACATCACGCGCGTCAGGACGCTGGAGAACGGCCTCAACCTTTATGCGTTCCGCTACAAGGGCGACAACCGGGGCTTCGTCGGCGTGCTGGCCGAAGAACTGGCGGTCGATCCCCGGTTCGCCGCCGCCGTGACCCGGGGCAAGGGCGGGTATCTCCAGGTCAGCTATGGCAAGCTGGGACTGCCGCTGATGGAGGCCGAGCTGATGGCCGAAGCCGGGGCCGCCGCGCTCGCCCGTGCAATGGCGCAGTAGCGCGCGGCCTGGGGCGCGGACCCTTTGCGGCACGCGGGAGAATCGGTATAGCCTCGGTTGACTGTTAGCGTTCACGCCGAGGCCCGCCATGGATTTCACCCGCGCCGATTTTCCGCCCCGGTTCACCTTCGGCGCGGCCACCTCATCCTATCAGATCGAGGGGCACGGGTTCGGCGGCGCGGGGCCGACCCATTGGGACAGCTTTGCCGCCACCCCCGGCAATGTGGTGCGGGCCGAGAACGGCGGCCGCGCCTGCGACCACTACCATCGCTACGAGGCAGACCTGGACCTTGCCGCCGACATGGGCCTGGACGCTTACCGCTTCTCGACCTCCTGGGCACGCGTGATGCCAGATGGCGTCAACGTCAACCCGGAAGGAATTGATTTCTATGACAGGCTGACGGATGCGATCTGTGCCCGCGGGCTGAAGCCCTATGCCACGCTTTACCACTGGGAGCTGCCCAGCGCACTGGCCGACAAGGGCGGCTGGCGCAACCGGGACATCGCGGGCTGGTTCGGCGATTTCACTGAAACCATCATGTCGCGCCTCGGCGACCGGATGCATGCCACCGCCCCGATCAACGAGCCGTGGTGCGTCGCGTGGCTCTCGCATTACCTGGGGGCGCACGCGCCCGGGCTGCGCGATATCCGCGCCGCGACGCGGGCGATGCATCATGTCCTGCTGGCGCATGGCCATGCCATCCAGGCGATGCGCGGCCTGGGCATGTCCAACCTCGGCGCCGTGACCAACCACGAACACGTCGCCCCCGCCGACGACAGCGAGGCCAGCGCCCGCGCCGCGCAGCTCTACGACGGCATCTACAACCGCTGGTTCCTCGGCGGCATCCGCAACGGCGAATACCCGGAGGACGTGCTGGAGGGCCTTGCCCCGCACATGCCCGACAACTGGCAGGACGACATGGCCCTGATCTCGCAGCCCGTCGACTGGCTGGGGCTGAACTACTACACCCGGAAACTGATCGCGCCGGGCAAAAGCGGCCTTTTCGGCGATTTCACCGAAAGCGTCGGCGACCTGCCCCAGACCAGCATGGGGTGGGAGGTTTTTCCCGAAGGCATCCATCACTTACTGACGCGGGTTCAGGCCGACTACGCCCGCGGCCTGCCGATCTTCGTCACCGAGAACGGCATGTCCTCGGATGACGAGATTGACGACGGGCAAGGTCGACGACCCGCAGCGCATCGACTACCTGAACCGCCACCTGGCGCAGGTCCGCCGCGCCATCGCCGAAGGCGCCTATGTGCAGGGCTATTTCATCTGGTCGCTTCTGGACAATTACGAATGGGCGCTGGGTTATGAAAAGCGGTTCGGTCTGGTGCATGTGGATTTCGACAGCTTGAAGCGTACGCCGAAAGCATCCTATCACGGGTTGCGGACAGTCCTGCGCCGCAGCCAAGGATAGCCCGCCCGATGTCCAGCCCCCGCCCTGCCGACACCTATTCGCTGGTCGCCGATATTGGCGGTACGAACACCCGCGTGGCATTGGCGGAGGGCACGCGGCTTTTGCCCGACACGGTGCGCAAATACCCCAACACCGATTATCCCGGCCTTGAATCGGTCCTGCGCAAGTTCATCGAAGCCGAGGGCGGCGTCGACTGCAAGGGCGCTTGCGTGGCTGTCGCCGGGCCAGTGCGTGACGGGGTCGGCACGCTGACCAACGTCAACTGGCAGATCGACCGCGACACGCTGGCCCGCGCCACCCAGGCCGAGACGGTGTCGATCCTGAACGACCTTCAGGCCCAGGGCCATGCGCTGGAACACCTTTCGCCGGAGAATTTGCGCGAGGTCATCGCACCGCCCGAGCACAGCCCCCACGCGGTGCGGCTGGTGATCGGCGTCGGCACCGGCTTCAACGCGGCACCGGTCTATACCACCGCCATGGGCAAGCTGGTCACGCCCTCCGAGGCCGGTCACGCCAACATGCCGATCCGCACCGAAGCCGAATTGCGGCTTTGCCATTTCGTCGAGACCGCGCACGGCTTTCCGGCCATCGAGGACGTCCTGTCGGGCCGCGGGCTGGAGCGTATCTATGCCTGGCTGGGCCACGAGGCCGGCACGCCGTCCGAGGCGAAAGCCGCAGATATCATGGCCGGTCTCGAGGCCGGCAACGATCCGCGCGCCGAAGAGGCGGCACAGTTCTTCGTGCGTATCCTCGGCGCCGTGGCGGGCAACCTGTCGCTGATCTACCTGCCGTTCGGCGGGGTCTATTTCTCGGGCGGTGTCGCGCGCGCCTTTTCCCCGCACATGGACCGGTTCGGATTCACCGCCGCGTTCCGCGACAAGGGCCGGTTCGCCGGGTTCATGAAGAATTTCGGCGTCTCGGTGATCGAGGACGATTTCGCCGCCCTCGCCGGCTGCGCCAGCCACCTGGCGGCGCTGACGCCCTGATCCCGCCTGGGCGGGGTCGTCCTCTAAAGCCGGTATTAACCACTTGCCGCTAGCCTGCGTCCTGAACGACGATGGGACAAGACATGGCATTGCGACGGGACATTCGGGTTCTGGTGGTCGACGACATGGCGGTCAGCCGCCAGATCCTCGGCCAGATGCTGGATCATCTTGGCGTCGGGCAGGTGACGACCTGCGCCAATGCGGATGCGGGATTGCAGGTGTTGCGGACCCAGGCGGTCGATCTTGTGATCTCGGACCTGAACATGCCCGCCATGGACGGCGTCGGATTTCTCAAACGCCTGCGGCAGCTGCCGGGCCACACCGCCACGCCCTTTGTGCTGACCAGCGGCATCGACAGTTCGGGTCGCCTGGACGAGGCGCGGCAAATGGGGATGCGCAGCCTGCTGATCAAGCCGTTCAAGGTCGACCTGCTGCTGCATTGTCTTGAAAACGCCGTGGGGCGGATCTGACCGTTCAGCCCAGCGACTGCCAAACCAGCCGCACCGCGATCACCGCCAGCAGCGCCAGGATCACCCGGTCGAAGGTGCGCCGCGACAGCCGGTGCGCCAGCCAGGCCCCGAGCGGCATGAACGCCAGCAACGGCAGAACCGCCGCCAGCCCCCACAGCATGCGCGGCCCGTCCATCAGACCAAGGAACCACAGAGCAGGCACCTGCACCGCCGACATCATCCCGAAGAAGACCGAGATCGTCGCGATGAACACCGGGCGCTCCAACTGCATCGCATTGAGGAAGGTGACCGAAATCGGTGCGGACACGCCCGTCGCGCCCTGCAACATGCCGCCGACCAGCCCCGCCGGGCCGACCCAGCGACGCGCCACGGGCGGGCTCAGCACCCATCCCGGACGCGCCAGCCGGAACGCGATATAACAGAAAACCGCCCCAGCCGTCGCCAGCAGCAGCAGGTTCGGCGGCACCGTCGCCAGCAGGTACGAGCCGATGATCGCGCCAAACGCCCCGGCCCCGGCATACCCGAAGGTGAAGGCGGAGGGGCATTGATGCGCGCGGTAATGCCAGCCCTGCCAGATGTTGGTGAGCAGGCTGGGCAGCACGAAGGTGACCACAGCGATCTCGACCCCGAACAGCATCGCCATCACGGGCACCGCGATGATCGGCGCACCGGCCCCCGTCGCCCCCTTCAGGATGCCCCCCGTCCCCAGCGCAAGCGCCGCCAGAACAAGGTCGATCAGCAGGGAACCATCGGGCATCTCGCGGCAGCCTTTCCGGCGCGGCCATGCGCCGGTTTCCGTTCTGGACGGAGACCCCGCCACAGGCAAGCCGGGATCGCCGTGCGCCTTGGCCCCGGCGCGATTGCCGCACTGATTCCGGCTCGGCACTTTGTCGCCGAGAGGATCCCCGCTTGGGCTGCAACCCGCCATCTGATTTCGCGCCAACCGCGATCAAGCTCGCCGACCCGTTGCCGTTTGGCACCTTTCGACCAGGCAGATCGCGAAGGCGCCCCGGCAGAGACTTGCCAAGGCTGCCGGCGCCTCCTAATCCCTCACCGACCATTGCAGCGCATTACAGCCTTCCCGACAGGCAGGTTTTTGACTTGTCAAACCCGGTGCCGGTATTGTTGGTGTGGACATGACTGGTGTATGAGCGCAATTAAATGATCCGCGGGGGCGGACCGGGCAACAAGCGCCACGGAGGGACACGAATGGGTTTGGATGGCAAGCCACAAAGGCCGAGTTTCGCGGCCACGTGGGACCAGCGGTTCCGCCTGGGCGGCAAGGCGCTGATCGAGAAGGGCCACCCCTATTTCGTGCCGGTCGATCGCCTCGAGGCTATGCACCAGTCCAACCCGCATGGCTTCGTCAACTTCGCCCATTACGACTATCTGGGCCTTGGCAAGCATCCCCGGGTTCGCGGCGCCGCCATCGACGCGATCAACCAGTTCGGCCCGGGTGCCGGGGCCTCGCGCCTGGTGGGCGGCGAACGCCTGGCGCACAAGGCGCTGGAGCGGAACCTGGCGGAATTCCTGGGCGTCGGCGACGTGCTGACCATGATCAGCGGCTACCTGACCAACCTGTCGCTGATCAACCACATGATGTTTCCGCGCGACCTGGTGCTGATCGACGAGCTTGCGCATAACTCGATCTTCGTCGGGGCCCATAGCGGCCGCTTCGAATGCAAGACCTTCAAGCACAACGATTTCGACGACCTCGAAGCGAAACTGGCAGAGTCCCGGGACAATTACCGCGACGTGCTGATCGTGGTCGAGGGCCTCTATTCCATGGACGGTGACATCCCCGACCTGCCCCGGCTGGTCGAGATGAAGAAGCGGCACCAGGCCTGGCTTCTGGTTGACGAGGCGCATTCCTACGGCGTGCTCGGCACGAAGGGGCGTGGCGCCTGCGAACATTTCGGCATCGACCCGAACGAGATCGAACTGTCGGTCGGCACCCTGTCGAAAAGCTTCGTCTCGTCGGGCGGTTTCGTCTGCGCCTCCGAGAATGTCATCAACATGCTGCGCTTCTCGTTGCCGGGGTTCGTCTATTCGGTCGGTCTGGCGCCCGCAACCGTGGCCAGCGCCAACGCGGCCCTCGAAGTGCTGAAGGCCGAGCCAGAGCGCGTGGCGCGACTGAAGACCAAGTCGCGGCTGTTCCGCGATGCGGCGCGTACGGCGGGGCTGAACACCGGTGACGCCATCGGCGAGGCCGTGGTGCCGGTGCTCTTCGAGACCCCGAACCAGACCATGATGGTCAGCCAGGTGATGATGGATCACGGCATCTACGCGCCGCCCATCGTCCAGGTCGGCGTCCCCAAGGACCAGCCGCGCATCCGCTTCTTCTTCTCCGCCGATCACCGCGAAGAGGATATCCTGCGCGCCGTCGACGTGGCGGCGGGCGCCTTGAACGGCACTGCCCAGGTCAAGGTGGCCTCGTCCTGAGGCCGATGCGCCGGAGTATCCTCTCTGCCGCCTGTTTCGTCATAGCCGTCGCGACCGCCGCGCCGCTGGCGGCGCGCAGCCTCGACAGCATCGGCGTGAACGAGACCGAGCAGGTCCAGGCAGAACGCCCCGGTTGGCCGATCCCGTCAGAGCCGAATCAGTTGCTTTATTTTCAGCGGTCCACCAACAGCAACACCGTGATCTACGTCGCCCGGTTCGGGCCCAACGGCGATCTCGATCCGCGCAACCCCGTAGCCGTCTACTGGCGGCGCTACAACGACGACGGTGCCCGCAAGGCGCTGAGCTTTTTCGAATCGCGCCTCGCCTTCGGTGTCAGCACCCGGCGCGGGTCCGAACCGGGGCATTTCATCGTCACCCCGCGGGCCCTGTCGCGGATCAAGCTGCACCTGCGCCAGACCGGCCCGGGCCGCGCCGAACTGCTGGTGCCGGTCGCCGGGCGCATGATGCGCCCGGTCTACGCTTTCGCCGAAATTGACGAAAGTGGACTGATCCCCCGGGTGACCCAAATCACCGTCCACGCCATTGACCCTGCTACCGGGCGTGCCATTGCCGAGACTTTCCGTGTCTCGGGTGGCGAAATCCCGCAATAACACACTGGCGCGGCCTGCCCGCCCATGCAAAAAGCCCCTTCAACACGGGAAATTCGAGGTCGAGGGACATATGCCTGCACATCAGGACGGACGCATCCGCACCGCCATCGCCGGGGTCGGAAACTGTGCAAGTTCGCTGGTCCAGGGGATCTCGTATTGCCGCGCGCTGGGAACCGAGGCCATCGGCGTCAGCTTTCCCGATCTGGGCGGCCTGAAGCCGCAGGACATCGAGATCGTCGCGGGGTTCGACGTGGATGCGCGCAAGGTCGGACGCCCGATGTCCGAGGCGGTCATGGCGCGGCCCAACTGCACCGAAGTGTTCTGGGACAAGCTGGACGACCAACCGGCCCAGGTGCATCGCGGCCCCGACCTGGATGGCGTTTCGGCCTTCATGCGCAACCAGGCACCGGATCTCAGCTTCGTGACCTCCGATGCACCTGCCCTGACCCGCGATGAGGTCGTCGAGACCCTGAAGGCCGCGCAGGCCGAGGTGCTGATCATCTTTCTGCCCGTGGGCTCGATCCAGGCGGTGGAGTTTTACGCCGAATGCGCCCTGCAAGCGGGTTGCGCCGTGGTCAACGGCATCCCCGTGTTCCTGGCCTCGAACCCGGCCTGGGCAGACCGGTTCCGGGCGGCGGGACTGCCGCTGATCGGCGACGATTTCAAGGCGCAGTTCGGCGCGACAGTGGTGCACCGGACCCTGGCGCACCTTGCAGACCTGCGCGGCGTCAAGATCGACCGCACTTACCAACTGAACGTCGGTGGCAATACCGACTTCCTGAACATGATGGACATGGACCGGCTGGCGACCAAGCGCGAATCGAAGACCGAAGCGGTGCAGGCCGCCATGGACGCGCGGCTGGCCGACGGCGATATCCGCATCGGCCCGTCGGATTACGTGCCCTGGCTGCACGACCGCAAGGTGGCCTACGTGCGGCTTGAGGGGCGCTTGCTGGGAGGCGCGCGAACCTCCGTCGAAATGCGGCTCGAGGTCGAGGATTCGCCGAATGCCGCCGCCATGGCGATCTCGGCGATCCGGCTTGCCCGCATTGCCCGCAATCGCGGTCTGGCGGGCCCGATCGAGGACGCCAGCGCGTTTCTCTTCAAGCATCCGCCGGTTCAGTTTGACGACCCCGAGGCCTATGACCGCCTGCTGGCCTTCGCGAACGGCGGGACCGCACCGGCGTGACCCCGCCCGCCGCCTTCATCACCGGAGGCTCCAGCGGCATCGGGCTGGAACTGGCGGTGCAACTTGCGAAACGCGAGGTGCCAATTGCGCTTTTTGCGCGTGATTCTGATAGGTTGTCGAACGCAGTTGAAGTCATTGCCCAGATGTGTCCTGCGGCCACCGTCCGGACCTACCCGGTCGATGTCGGGGACCGTACGGACTGCGAGGCGGCTGTCGCCCGGGCCATCGCCGATCTGGGCGCGCCGGGCTGGGCCATCGCCAATGCCGGCATCTCGGTGCCCGGCAGGTTCCTGGACCAGGACATCGACCTGCATGAAGCGCATATGCGGATCAACTACCTGGGCGCGCTTTACTTTGCCCGCGCCGTGGCCCAGCCGCTGGCAGAAACTGCCGGCCATCTGGTCTTCGTCGCCTCGGGGGCCGCGTTCTTCGGCATTTACGGATACAGTGCCTATGCGCCCTCAAAATTCGCCATGCGCGGGCTGGCAGAGGTGCTTCGGCTGGAACTAGCGCCCGAGAACGTGACCGTGACCCTGGCCTATCCGCCCGATACCGACACCCCGATGCTGGAGGCCGAGAACTGCGTCAAACCTGCCGTCACCCGCGCGATTACCGCCAGCGGCGGGCTGTGGAGCGCGCGCGACGTCGCCAGGCTGATCCTGCGCCGCGCCGAACAGGGCAAATTCACCGTCGCACCCGGGTTCCAGATGAAGGCACTTCTGATGCTGCATTCGCTGCTGGGACCGGGCCTGCGCGCCTGGCAGCGCGGCCTCATCCGACGGGCGGGGCGTTCGGACCGATGATGCCCGGAGTTCCGACGCTTGCGCTGACCTGCCTGGTCTTGCTGGCGGCAGGCTTCGGCATCTGGGCCGTCCTGCGCCCGACCGCGCGCTTCGGCGCTTACGCCCGGGATGGCCTGCCGCTGTTGCTGACCGAGGCCCTGATTGTCGGCGTCTTCGCCGGCGTGTTCTGGGTCGGCGGCCTCGTGCTGGACCTCGCACTGCTGGCGTTGGTGTTCCGCTGCATGTGGGAGGCCGCCTATGTCGCCCGGATGCGGCATCCCAGAGCCCGCGCCCCGGCGCTGGCGATCGCATCGGGCGCGGTGGTGCTGGCTGTCCTGGCCGGTTTGCTGCCGATCCACATCACCGCCGTCCTGGCCATCGCCTTGGTAGCATTGTCCGCATTTCTTCGCAATTCCAACACCCTGCCATCCGATCCTGACACCAATCTCCTGCTGGATATGGGGTTCTTTCCCGGCGCGCCGCTGCTGCTGTTCGCCGCCGCGGGTATGCAAGAGATGCTGGGCGCCTGGCTGCTGGTGGCGTTCATTTTTGTCGAGACCTTCGACAGCTATGCGCTTGCGGGCGGACAGATGTTCGGCAAGACGCCGGCGTTCCCGACGCTGAGCCCGCGCAAGACCGTCGAGGGGCTGGGGTTCGGCACCGCCGCGCTGATGCTGACGGCGGCATTGGCGGGCGCAGCCTTCGGTTTGCCAGTGCTGGCCAGCGTCGCGGTCGCGACCCTGGTGGGCGCTCTGGCCGTAGCGGGCGACCTTGCGGCCTCGGCACTGAAACGGCGCAGCAACGTCAAGGACTTCCCGCCTGTCCTGTCGCGCCAGGGCGGCCTCCTCGACATCGCTGATGCCTGGATCGCGGCGGGGGCCGGGCTGGTTGCGCTGGTGGCCCTTGGCGGTCTCGGTTAGACCCGAGTGCGATGCTTGTAACGGGCCCCCTTACGCGCCTTCTGACCCGGCGGACGCTGCGCACCGTCCTGGGGCTGCTGTTGTTGGTCGAAGCGATCTTCATCGCCGAATCCTTCACGACGATCATGGAGCAAACCGTGCGCAACGGCGGCTCGCTTTGGGACCTGGCCGTGCTGGTGGCGCTGAAATCGCCCGAGGTGGTGGATTTCGCCCTGCCGCTGGCGCTGGTGCTGGGGCTGTTCTTTGCAATCCAGGGCGCGCGCGACGACAACGAACTGGTGATCTGCGCCACCTCTGGGGTGCCCTGGACCCGAATTCCCGCCTTCGCTGCAACAATCGGCGCCATCGCGCTTTGCGTCAGCCTGGTCTTCGCGGGCATCCTGACACCGCTGTCCGCCTTCGCCCACCGGCTGTCGCTTTTTCACATGGAGACACGCCTGGTGCTGCGGCAACTGCAAGAGCCGGGACAGCGCACTATCGTGCGCACGATCGACGGGCAGACCGTGATCGCGACGCCGTCGAACGACCCCGGCGCCGAACGCGGCAATCTGTTTCTGTACAAGCCAGAGCCCGGCGGCGGCTGGCGCGTCAACCAGGCCGACGACTGGAGCGCCATCGGCCCGGACGCCGACGGCAACTACGTCGTGCGGATGCGGACGTTCCGCGAATCCTCCGGCACCTCGGGCGGCACGGAAACCGCAAGCCAGAGAGAGCCGGGCGAGGTACGCCAATTGCTTGGCGGCGTCAGCGTGACCGTCAGCACCGTGACGATGGACCTGAAAACCGAGGATCTTCTGCGTGCCGCCGACACTACCCGGCGGCGCGACGAATTGTTGATCTTCGGCCTTGCGCGGCGCGCGTTCGACAGCGCGGGCGCTGGCCCGAACCCGAATGCGCGGCGTTTCGGCGAGATGCTGGCGCGCGCCCTGATGTGCCCGATCGCCGCGATGATCGCCGTTGCCGCCGCCGCCTGGTCGGCGACCCGGGTGGGACGATACGCCGCCCTGCTGGTGGCGGTCGTGTTGGTGCTGGGGCTGGATATCGCCGCCCGTGCGCTGATCGGCGACGCCGCGTTTCACGGTGGCATCCGGTTCTGGCTCGGAATCCTGGGCTTCGCCATGTTCGGACTTGGCGCACCGCTGGCCTATGTCCTCAGGCGCGGCGAGGCGATCGTGACCCCGCCCAGGGGCCGGGCGTGATGCAAAAGCTGTTGCCCGTGCTTTTCGGCATCGCCGTCCGGCGGGCGCTGGTGGATTACCTGCGCGGTGTCGGGCTGATCATGTTCATACTGCTGGCCGTTGCCTGGACCATCGACCTGGCCCGGCATTTCCCCTCGATCCGTGCCGCCGCCGACCTGCGCCCCGAGACCACCCTGGGCCTGCTTGCGCCCTACCTTTTGCACCGGGGCGTCGACATCGTTACGCGGCTATTGCCGATGGCGTGCCTTTTCGGCGTGCTTCTGGCCGAGGTCGGCCGCCGGATCCGTCTGGAAAGCGTCGTCCTGGCCGCCGCCGGCTATGCGCCCTGGCGCCGTGCCGCCGCGCTGTTGTGGCTGGCGCTGATCCTGGGAACGCTGCAGGGAATGCTCGAATCACGCTGGCGTCCGGCCGCCGTCTTCGCGCAGGTCGAATCGGGTTTTGGCAATTATGCCCACTGGTTTCGCCGCGACTGGCTGCGGCGCGCGACCTGGTTCGTCATCGACGACCTGGCGATCCGCGCCGAACTGCGCCGAACCGATGACCCCGAAATGCGTAAAATCCTGATTTTCGACGGTATTCGCGCGCCGCAACTGACCCGCGTGATCTCGGCCGAGCGCGGCCTGCCGATGGATGAACCCCTGCAATGGCAGTTGACCGATGTCCGCATCTGGAGCGATGCGACCGATGGCCGCGCGCCGATTTCTCAAGACACGTTGGACCTGGAGATCAACCTGATTCCACAGCAGCTCAGCTACCACGGTATCCAGGAGTTCAATATCCCCGGACCCGACCTGGCCCGGCTTGCCACCCGCACTGACGCGCCGAATGCCGCCTCGGTCGAAACGGCGGTCTGGCGGCGGCGCACGGCCTGGCTGTTGCCGGGTGTCTTCGCAGTGCTGGCCGCGGCGCTGGCAAGGCTGACCTTCGAGGCGCGTCAGCTTGTCCCGGCGCGCGCGCTGGTGCTGGCCGCGCTTGGTTATGTCTCGGTCGTCATGGTCAAGGTGTTCTGGCAGCTTGGAATGCTGGGCACACTGGCCGCGCCGGCAGCCGTGCTGCTGCCGCTGTTGTCGGCCCTATTGCTGACCCTCGTGCTGGCCCGGCGACGCATCTAGGATGTCCGTCAGGACCGGCCCGAAAAACGGACCGCGTGGCGGCGTCAACCCGAGAAGGTGGCTGACCGTCGCCCGGATGCCGTAAAGCGAGGCGCGCTCGGTTTCGGCCACGACGCCCTGCCGGGCAACGCCGTGGCCTTCGCCGAGCAGCCAAAGCCGGTCGGAACCTGCGATGTTCCAGCGGTGCCCGGTCCAGTCGGCCCCTTCGCCGCGGCCATGATCGGTGGTGACCAGCAAAGTGACCCGCAGGCCACGGGCCCGCAGCCGTGCGACCTCGGCATGAAGTCGTTCCAGCGCCGCGTCATGGGCCGACAGCGCATCGAGATAGGTCCGATAATCGCCGCCGTGCGCTGCGCTGTCCGCGGCCCCCAGCGCGACATAGAGGAACCGTGGGCGCGCCTCTGCCAGAAAGGCGAGTGCCGCGTCGAGCACGTCGGCATCGGGCTGCTCGCCCGTGTCGCCGGCCCCGCAGATCACCGACCCCGGACGCGGGGCGATTCGGGCCGACGTGCAGATCTGCGGCGAAAAGCTGAAGAAACCGACAGCCGCCGCGCCGGCTGTTGCGGTCGCGATATCCGTCATCAGGGTGCGCCCGAACGGCGCGCCGCATTCGTTGCGGACGCAGGCCGTCAGGCGGCCGGTAAAGATCGACTGATAGCTTGGCGTGCTGATGCCCATGGGGTTGCCAAGCCCGAAAGCCCGCGACGTGGCGCTGCCCAGGAGCGTGCCGCCCGGCGCAAGTGTGGTCCTCAGGAACGGCATCGCGGTGCCGGCACCGGCGTTCCCGGCCAGAGATGGATCCGGGCCGGTCAAAAATTCCTGCGGGCGCACCCCGTCCAGCGTGACCAGCACGACGATATCGGCTGGCTGCGCAAGCGGCGCAATCGGGGCGTGGCCCCGCCCCTGCCAGCCCAGCCACAGCCCGGCACCAAGGCCAAGCCCTGCGAGCAAGATCAGCGCAACGACCGCGCGCCTCATGCCGACGCGCATCGGGCATCCGCACGCGCCGCCGCCACCCGGGGGTGGACCTCGCGGATGGCGCGGGCCAGCATCGCCTCGTCGTCGACCTCTGCCCATGGAAGGCCGTCGATGCGGCTGACCGCGACTGCCTGCACGTGTGATAGGGCGACGAGCCCGTGCTCGTAATGCTCGTCGGGCGTGCGCGTAAGGACCTGTGCCGCGACCTCCGGCAACCGTGCCACCGCCGCGGCGTTCAGCCCGGTGATGCCGACCAGTTCGCCGAAAGGCGCGTCGGGCAGCGCCGTCTTGCGCTTCGATATCTCCTGCAGGATCGCGGTGCCGTCAGCCGCCTCACGCGTCCAGACATGAACTTCGTCGCCCGCGCCGGTAGGGCCCGAGGTCACCAGGCAACTTGATGTTTCACTAATCGGTGCAAGGGCTTGCGGGGCATAGATTAAGTCGGATTCAAGGATCAGGCAGGGGCCCTGCCGCCCCTCCAGGCCGACCGTCAGGGTGCGCAGGCTGCCGGTTGTGGCATAATGCGGGTTGTGCACCAGCGTCACGCCGTCCCCGGCGAATTCGGTCTGGAATTGCTCGTTCAGGTGGCCTGTCACGATCACGATCTGCCCGATGCCCGCGGCGCGCAGGGTCTCGACCGACTGGCGCACCAGCGGCACGCCGTCGATCTCGATCAGGCCCTTGGGACACAGCCGCCCGCGCGGTCCCATGCGCACACCCAAGCCTGCCGCAAGAATGATCGCGGTGATGTCCTTCATGCCGTCTCCGAAAATGCCTCGATGCCCGGGTGCCCCGGCGCGCAGGCTATGCTAGGACGAGCCTGCCATCAAGCAAGGGACGCTCCGCGTGCGCCAACCAACCGAAATCCCGTTGCGTGTGATCGCGGACGACCTGCGCGGCGGGCGCCTGCGGTCCGAATTCCGGACCAGCTGGGCCATCGCCCTGCTCTACCGCGCACCCAGCCTTCCACTGGTCTGGCTGGCCACGCGCCTGGGTATCGGTCCGACCGCCGTGACACTGCTGGCGCTGGCCCTCGCGCTGACGATGCCCCTGCAGGCGCTGGTTCTGCCGTTGAGCGTTGCAGTCTGGGGTGTTGCGGCAAGCGGCATGGTGTTCCAGGTGCTCGATTGCGTCGACGGCACTTTGGCGCGGGTGACGGGGCGGACGTCACGGCGTGGCGGCGACCTGGATTTTCTGGTCGACATGGCGCAATGGGGGCTATTGTACCTTGCCATCGGCATTCTGGCCGACCGATGGCTTGGCGCGGGCTGGAGTTGGACGGCGCTTGCCGCCGGGGCCGCCTGGCTGCGGCTGCTGGCCCGGCTGGTGCGCGACACGCTTGCGGCTGCGCCCGACGCCGGCCCGCCGCATCCGGGCGGGCTGACCCAGATACCGGTGGTGTTCGTCGCCGGCCTGTCCGGCCTGATCCCGTTCCTGGCGCTTACCGGCAGTTTCCTCTGGCTGTCGGTCTGGTTCCTGCTGGTCTATGCGCTGCTCGACCTCGGCGACGCCTTGGTCTCGCTGCGTCATCCCGATCCGCAATGAAAATCGTCCAGCTGTGTCCCTATGCCATGGACCGCCCCGGCGGCGTGCAGCGTCACGTGCGCGATCTCGCAACCTGGCTGACCGCGCAGGGCCACGAAACCCGCATCGTCGCGCCTCCGGCCCCAGGCGCCGCGCCGCGCCATACCGGCAACCTGACCGAAATCGGGCGCGCCCGCGCGATCACGCTGCATGGTACCGCCTTCGAGGTCAGCTTTGCCGCGCCGTGGCACATCGCGCGCGCGGCCAGGGACCTGCGGAACTGGGGCGCCGACGTGGTGCATATCCACACGCCATGGACGCCGCTTCTGGTCTGGCAGCTTTGGCGCGCGCTGGACCTGCCTACCGTGACGACAGTCCACGCGACGCTGCCCCGGATTGACGGCAAGGGGCTGCACGACCGCTACATCCACCGCGCTGCCCGGCATTTCATGACCCGCAGCAGCGCGGTGATCACGCCCTCGGCCGCGCCGCTTGCGCTGTTGCGGCAGCTTGCGCCGGGCACTCCTGTCCGCGTCCTGCCGCCCGCCGTCGACCTTGCCGACTGGCAGGCCGCCCGGCACCCGCTCCGCCCCGGCAACACGGTTCAGATGGTGTTTCTCGGGCGGCTCGAGGCGCGCAAGGGGGTTGCGGTTCTGCTTGACGCCTGGCGCAGGATCGGCCCCGGCCATCCGCAGCTTGACCTTACCATCGCCGGCGACGGGGCCTTGCGCAGCGCGGTCGAGGCCGCCATCCGCGGCGACCGGACCGGACGCCTGCACTACGTCGAACGCCCCGACGACGCCGCGGCGCGCAGGCTGGTGGCAGGAGCCGACCTGTTTCTGGCCCCGGCGCCTTATGGCGAAAGCTTCGGCATCGTGTTGGCAGAGGCGATGGCCGCGGGGGCAGTGCCGATTGCCGCCGCCAACGACGGCTATGCCTCGGTGCTGACAGGGCCAGGCGTGGAGGCCCTGGTCGCCCCCGGCAATGCCGAAGCGCTGGCGGACAAGATCGTGATGCTCGCCCGCGACCCCGGCAAACGCCATGCCCTGCGCGACTGGGGCGAGGTTCACGCCCGGCAATTCGGCATTTCAACCGCCGGTCCCGCCTATCTTGAACTTTATACCGCAAGTCGGCGCTAGGCTTGCCATCCGCCCCGCCCCCGTGCCAACGGTGGCGCGCATCCTTGACCTGAAAGGACCCGGCAAGACGCATGGAAACAGGCGACCTGATACTGGCGGCCGACTTCGGCACGTCCGGCGTCAAGATCGGCGTCGTGGGCCGCGACCTGACGCTTGTGGCTTCCGCGGCCGAAGCCTACCCGCTGCACTTGCCCGGTCCAAATTGCGCCGAGCAGTCGCCCGAGGACTGGTGGCAGGCGTTGGCGCGCGGCATCGCGACGCTGGCCGGCGAGGTGCCCGACCTCAGGGCGCGCATCGCACGGATCGCGTTCTGCGCCCAGATGTGCGGGTTGATCTGCGCCGATGCGCAAGGCCGTCCTCTGCGCCCTGCGCTGGTCTGGCTCGACAAGCGGTCGGGTGCACTGATGCGCGCCCGCGTGGGCGGCTTTCCCTCGGTCGCGGGCTACCGGGTCGACAAGGGGCTGCGCTGGGCCTGGCTTGCCAATGGCGCGCCGTCGCTGAACGGCATGGATCCGACCGGAAAGATGCTGTGGATCAAGGAGGAGGAGCCGCAGGTCTATAACCGGACCGCGCAGTTCCTCGACGTCAAGGACTGGCTGCTTCACCGCGCCACCGGCGCCTTTTCCACCACCGCCGACAGCGCCAACCTGACCTGGCTGATGGACACGCGCCCCGGTCGCGAGGGCTGGTCGGCGGCGCTGGCACGCCAGGCCGGGCTTGATCTCGACAAGATGCCCCCGATCGTCCGGGGCGACGAGGTGGTCGGCGACCTGACCCGCGCCGCCGCCGACGCGTTGGGCCTGCGTCCCGGCACACCGGTGGTCGCGGGTGGCGGCGATGTCAGCGCCACCGCCATCGGGTCGGGCGCAGTGCAGAACGGCGCGTTGCACCTGTGTCTGTCGACCAGCGCCTGGGTCGCCGGTTTCTTCGACCGCCGCATCCTCAGCCCGTCCCACGCCTATGCCACGATCACCAGTTCGGTGGGCTACCGCCCGCTGCTGATCGCCACGCAGGAAAGCGCAGGCTCGGCGCTGGACTGGCTGGCGGGCACCCTGGGACCGATGGAGAACGGCGGCGACGATCTTGCCGCGTTCTACGCCGACGCGGGCAAGATTTGCGAGGACGATCCGGTCTTCCTGCCTTGGCTGGCCGGCGAGCGTGTGCCGGTCGACGAGGACCGCCTGCGCGGGACATTCGTCGGCCTGACCCTTCGGCATGACCGGGCGGCGCTGAAACGCAGCGTGATCGAGGGCATCGCGCTGAACCTGCGCTGGGCCCATGACAAGGTTATCGCCAGGACCGGCGCGGACGCCAGCGGCCCGATCCCGATGGTTGGCGGGGCGGCGGGAAACCCGGCGCTGGCGCAATGCATCGCCGACGCGCTGAACCGGCAGGTGCGGATCGGCGACACCCGGTTCAGCGGCGTGCTGGGCGCCGCAGCCATCGCCATGCCCAGTCTCGGCTGGGCCAATTCTGTCTGGGAGGCGGCGGCGGCATTCCGCGAGCGCGGCGGCCCGGTCCACGACCCCGACCCGGCCCGCGTTGCGCGTCTGAACGCGCGCGCCGAACGGCTTGACCCGATACGCCGTGCCATGGTCAGGCTCTACCGGCGTTCCGAATAAGGATGACGGCCCGATGATCGACGCCTTGCTGAAAGACCACATAGACCCCCTGTGGGAACGCATGGCCCGCCCCATCGCGCGCGCCGGCTACACGCCCAACCAGGTCACCGCGGCGGGACTGGCACTGGTGGCGCTGGCCGCCGCCGCCTACCTTTGGCACCGGTCAGATCTGCTGTTCGGCCTGACGCTGGCGGTCGCGCACGCCTTTGACGCGCTAGACGGCGCGGTGGCGCGGCAGACCGGGCTGTCCAGCAAGACCGGCGGCTATTTCGACGCCATGGTCGACCGCTACCAGGAACTGATCGTGCTGGCCGCCATCGGCCATGTCACGGAAAACTGGCCGTTGGCGATGCTGGCGTTCGGCGGCGCGGTAATCACCAGCTATGCCAAGGCCCGGACCGCCATCGAAACACCCGTCAGCAACACCGACTGGCCGGATTTCTTCGAGCGGCTGGAGCGCATCATCTTCCTCTGCGCCCTGCTGATCCTCGCGGGCGTTCTGCCGCTGGCCTGGCTGATGACCGCGGGGGTGGCGGTTTACGCCCTGCTCTGCCATCTGACCGCCCTGCAACGCATCCGCCGCGCGGTGACGTTGCTGCGGCAAGCCGACGCGCGGGGCGGCGCGCGTTGACGCCAGTTACCGGATGTGGTTTGCCCAGCCGCGACACGGGACAGACCGGCGGCACCCCTTGAACGACAACATCTATAAGAGCATCCTGGAGCTGATCCGCTTTCTGTGGCGCGAAAGCGACCTGCGGCACAGCCCGGCGGCGATCTTCGTGATAGCCGCCAGCGCCAGCCGGACCGGCCTGATCTATGCGATCAACGAAACCGCGGCACGTGGCGGCGCCAGCCTGTGGGTGTTTCCGATCCTGGTCGGGCTTGTCGCCACCATGTTGTGGACCTCGCACCAGGCGCGGATGAGCGGCCAGCTTCTGGTTCAGAACATGATGGTCAAGATGCGCCGCAAGATGAAGGACGAGCTGCTTGCCGCCGACACCACTTTCTTTCAGACCCGCGACCAGGGCCTGATCTTCGCCGCGATCCGCGAACACACGATGGAGGTCGCGAGCACGACAATGCGCCTGATCGACGTGCTGCAGGCGATGCTGCTGCTGTTCTTCTGCCTGATCTACCTTGCGTCGCAATCCTGGGTCAGCATCGGCGGCGCGCTGATCGCCGTGGTCATCGGGGTGACTGCCTTCGTCTTAACCGAGATTCCTGCGCGCCGCGCGATCGCCGAAAGCCACAAGGTCAACGTGGCCTTCCACGACAAGGTCAACGACCTGCTGCGTGGCTACAAGGAGTTGCGCCTGCGCAGTGCCCGTCGCCGCGACCTGTCGGTGCGGCTGGACCAGATCACCGACGACTTCGCGCCGGGTGCGGCTGGCCTACGAACGCTATTTCAGCCTTGGCCAACTGGGCGGCGCCGGGGCGCTGGCGGCGCTGTTGATCGCGATCGTGGCCATCCTGCCGATGACGGTGGCCTCGGACCCGGTGACGATCCTGCAGATCATCACCCTGATGCTGTTCTGCTTTGGCCCGATCGAGCAGGTCGTGGGCGGGCTGCCCAGTTTCGCCCGCGCCGCCGTGTCGTTGCGGATGCTCCGCGAAGTGCAGGCCGACCTGGCCGAGAATCACGAACTGACGCCGGTCGGCGCGCAGACCGATCACCGGGGCGGGTTCTCGTCGGTCGAACTGCGCGGCGTCACGGTGACGCTGACCCGCGACGTGCCTTCGTCGAACGGCAAGGCGGTCGACAGTTTCACGCTCGGCCCGCTTGACCTGACGCTGGTGCCCGGCCAGTCGGTGTTCATCACCGGCGGCAACGGCATGGGCAAATCGACGCTGCTGCAACTGCTGACCGGCCTGCGCTATCCCGACAGCGGCGAGATCCTGATCGACGGCGAGCCGGTCACCCGAGAGAACATCAGCGCCTACCGCAGCGTCTTCGCCGCCGTATTCAGCGAATTCTACATGTTCCGCGAACTCTATGGCCTTGGGCCGGAAGACCGCGAGCGATTGCAGCACAATATCGAAGAGCTTGGCCTGGCCGAGGGCGTGTCGATCACCGGCGACCGGTTCGCCAATCTGTCGCTTTCTACGGGCCAAATGCGGCGGCTGGCGCTGTCCATCGCACTGGCCGAAGAGCGCCCGATCCTGGTGCTGGACGAATTCGCCGCCGATCAGGATCCGGCGCGCCGGCGGTATTTCTACGACGAGTTGGTGCCCAGGCTTGTCGACCAGGGCCATTGCGTCGTGGCCGTCACCCACGACGAGCACTGTTTCGAGAAATGCGACCGATTGATCCGGATGTCGGACGGCAAGATCGTCTCGGACACAGTGCTGGCCGACAGGGCGACGCGTTCCAGTCTCAGCGAAACCGCCTGATCACCGGGTCCCGGATTTCAGCACGAAGCCGCGGCCCCCGGCCCGCCCGCTGGTCGCGGCACGCTCCTTGACTTCGTAAGCCAGGCCGATGCGGGCGCGAAGCTCTGCGCTAATCAGGACCTCGCCACCCCGGGCATCGCGCGCAAGCTGCTCGGCCTGGCACCGCGCGACGCCGATCAGTTCGGCCCCGCCGCTACCGTCCGTGCGGGCGCGGATCAGCACCGCCCCGCGCGCCAGTGCCGCGCGGGGCCGCAGCCGCCTGTCGGTGGTGGCATCGCCGGTCCAGGCGGCGATCGCCCGCGCCGTGTCGATCGCGCGGGGCAGATCGGACGGCACTTTGGCGGGATAGCCGAAGCAGGCCAGCACCGCGCCGCCCGCCCCGGTCGTTACCCGACCGCCATGCGCGCCGACCTTCCGCACGCAGTAGTCGGCGAACGCGTCCTGCGCGCGGGCAAGGTCACGCGGATTGAAATCGGCGGCCAGCGCATCGCCCCCGGCAAGACCCGCGGCAATGACGATCACTGTCCTGCATTCGTCGCGCGGCGGCGCGGAAAACTCCGCGCCTTTCGGCGGCGCGTTGGCCGCCCGCCTTCGGGCCGGGTCCGGACGCGACATGTCGGTCCTGATGCTGTCTGCCAGGTCCACGGTTTCATGCGACGGCTCGGTGTCCAGTTCGCGCTGCAGGATCGTGGAGCAGCGCCGGAACTGCTGCAGGGCCTCGGTATGCCGGTCGAGCCGCCGATAGGCCTGCATCAGGGCGCGGTGGCCCTGCTCCTGCGTCGGCTCGACCGCCAGAAGGGCCGAGGCGGTGGCGATGACCTGCTCGACATCCGACCCCGCCAGATCCTGTTCCAGCAACTGCAGATAGAGGTTCTGTGTCAGCGTTTTCAGCCGGACCCGTTCGACCCACTGCCAGTCCTCGAAGGGATGCGCCGCGACGTTCAACCCCGAAAGGAATGGGCCGCCGTAAAGCGTCACCGCCTGTCGCGCGGACGTGGTCGAGCCGTCCTTGGCCAAGCGTACCAGGCGCAAGGCGTCGACCGTTTCTTCCGGCAGTTTCAGGCGCACCAGTTCCTTGCTGCTCTCGATTTCGGGCAGGCCGGCGGCGGCCAGCATCTTGCGCAGGACGGCGATTTCCTGGCGCAGGCTGGCGCGGGCGTTCGCGTCGCTGCTGCGCGGCCAGAGCAGCGCGGCAAGTTCCTCGCGCGGCACGTCGTGGCCCAGCGACATCGCCAGGCGGGCCAGCAACGCGCAGCACTTGCGGGTTGGCAGCCGGACAGGCCTGCCGACGGTGTCGCTCAGCGCGAACCCACCCAAGAATCTGACCTGCGGTGTCATCGCCTCCAATCCAGGTTCAAGTCACAAAGGAAAATTGCTCAACCCGGAACCGCCACTGGAAGGGCGCCGTTGAATGGCTTTCTTGCGAATTTATTGCAGTGCAGACAGCGGGAGTATGTGCGCGCGAAGCGCCGGTGGTCAAGTCGCCATCAATTTGAAGTTGCGCGATGTTGCCGGCACCGGCCGCAGTCGAAGATCATGCGGACTGCGTTGCCCCTTCGATGGCAAAAAGGGCAGTCTGAGACTCCAAATATCTGGTATCAAACGGAAACCCCTTGTCGCCAATCAGCGCCTCGCGCCATGAATGCGGCATCGGAGCGCCTGTCGCTTTCCGGACAATCAGGTTAAGAAGCCATTAACGGTCCCTTTTTTTGCGATATTATTGCGCTGAACCGCGGTTCTTCTTGCAGTTGCTTTACGATGACCTGTTTCAATCAACCTGCCGATGGGGAGTGAACCAGACGCACAAGGCGCCGCCTGAAATTTTGCGGATCGCCCTAATAAGAAGTCAGATGCGGGGGGAACCGGTGTTCGTCAAGTCTTAACCAAGAAAGACCTTTTGGGGCCTCGGTCCATGACGAAACCTTACCATTCCCATTCAGCCCGGACACCGCGGTGCGTCGCGCCAGTCCCCCGCATCATCCTTTTCCGAAGAGCAAACGGACGTCAGCTGGCCAGTCGCTCTGTGCTGGCCGGCATTGCGGCCAGGAATGTTGCGCTCATATCGTCAAGAAGCGGACGCAGCGGTCGGGTCAGCACGTGGCGGTCGGCGCATTGCGCGGCGTGCGCGCACAGCCGTGCCCCCAGCAGCGGATGCGTGCCCACCTTGTCGTATCGCAGCGCGCGCTCCTGCGTGCTCCAGCCGCGCCGGTCGACCTCGGACAGCACCAGCTTGATGCGCTGCACGGCATGGAATGTCGCGTAAAGCCCCAGATATTCGAGATAATCGTCGCGCGCGTGGCCGCAGCCGGGGTCGAATTGCCGCGTCACGATGTCGAACATGGTGTCGGCCGCCACTGGCCAGACCTCGTCGCCCATCAGAAAGGCGATGTCCTCGGCCCCGTGTCGGCGACCGGAATATTCGAAATCGAACCAGGCGACTTTGGGCGTGCCGGCCAGTGCGGCGTTGCCCGGACGGCAATCCCACTTGGTGAATTGCGCCGGCGGCTGCGCCAGACGCTCGCAGAGTTCTGCGCGGTCGAACCCGGGCCTGGCGCGGTCCAGAAGCCGGGCCAGCCGGTCGGGCGCATCGACGAAGACCGTGACCCAGGCCCCGGTTGCGCCCAGGTGCGGCAGCGCGTCCAATTCGCGGACGCTCCGGGCGGCGGACTGGATGCGAAATATCGAGGCGACGGCCTCGGCGGCCAGGTCGGCCTGCCGGTCAGGATCGGCACGGTGAACCTCCTGGCTGAGGCGCACCTCGCCCAGATCGCTTTGAAACAGCAGATTATCCTTGAAGCCCAGGAGCCGTGGCATGTCGCGGCAACGCGGTGACAGATGCCGCAGGACCAGAATTTCGCGCTGCGCCCGACCGGTCCGGCTGCGCCAGGTCACGATCACCGAGCGGTTGCCGAGGTACATCCTGTAGCTGTCCCGGCTTTTGCCGCCGGGCGCGGTGACCTTCAGCACCTGCTCGCCGAACATGCGTTCGGCAATGCCGACGATCTCTTCGATCCGGGGTTTGCGGTCCTTCGCCATGCGCCTGCCCTTTTCGTGCAAGTTTCCCGTGCACCCCTTGGTTTGGCCGCCGTCTAGATCAGCAATGTGGCAGCCGTTTGGCGGCACCGGCACCGCTGTTCGCCGGTACTGCCATATTTGTTAACACTTTTCTGGCGATCCGATTCGAACCAAGTACAGCTTTGAATTGTGACATTGTTCACCGTGGCGGGACAGTTGGCCAGATATCCAAGAATAATACGTCCTGAAGCGACAGTTTCCGGCGAATTCATGGCTATTGGACCATTAGTTTGATTTCGTGCGTCCGGCTGATCATTAGAGATGTGGCACAAATGTGGTCAAACCTTGCCGGCTTTCAGGCACCGGGCCACACAATTGCGAAATAAAGTCCGTGGGGGCGGCAATTTAGTTCTGGGTTCCATTCGGGACCCTACTCTTAACGTGTGGAGGTGGGGTCATGTCTGCCAAGTATTCTTCCGAAGGAACCACGACCTACTACGACGGTGGTGTCGGCGATCACAACGACGTTGCGATGTACGGTTCGGGCAACGGCTCGACCGGGTCGGTGTCGGCTGGTTCGAAAGAGTCCGGGTCGGGGTCTGGCGGCTCAGGCGCCAAGTCATCCGGCGGAAGTATAGGCACGAATGGCTCTGTCGGTTCGAAGGGATCGGACGGCTCCGGTTCCGGCGGTTCGCAAGGCTCGAAGTGTTCGGGTGGCACCGGCTCCGACGGGTCCGGTTCCGGATCCACCGGCACCAACCCGCGCAACGGCGTTGTCGACGGCACGGTCGGTGCCGACGCCATGCTGCCGGGCTATATCGACCTGCAAGGCGACATGATCGACGGCTCGGATGGCGACGATGACATCATCTACGCTTATGCCGGCGACGACACTATCGATAGTGGCGTCGGCAACGACACCGTGAACGGCGGCGCAGGGGACGACGTTTTCGACATCAACGACGAAGGCGACGGCATCGACAATGACGTCATCATCGGCGGCGAAACCGACGAGGACGACGGCGGCGACGTGCTGGATGCCAGCGACATCGGCGACGATCTGTTCCTCGACCTCACAGCGCCCGAGGAGGGGTATCTGACCGACGGCGCCGACACCACCGAGTTCGAAGAGATCGAGCAATTCGTGCTCGGCTCCGGGGACGACACGGTCCAGGGCTCGAACGGCGATGACAACGTCGATGCCGGCGACGGTAACAATGAGATGACCGGGTACGGCGGCGACGACACGCTGACAGCGGGTGACGGCGACGACACCATCACCAGCGGCGACGGCAACGACGTTGTCAACGGCGGCAACGGCAACAATGTCATCAACACGTCCGGTGCCAACCCGCGTCCCGATATCGGCTATCCGGGTCTCTACTCGGCCGATACCGATCCCAACAACGACCGGGATTTCGTAACCACCGGCGATGGTCACGACGACATCACCACCGGTGACGACGCCGACACCATCAGCTCGGGCGATGGCGACGATACCATCAACGCCGGCATCGACGACGACGAGATCGACGCTGGTGGCGGCGACGACCTTGTCACCGCAGGCGAGGGCAACGACACCGTCCTCGGCGGCATGGGCAACGACACCATTTATGGCGGGCTCGGCCCGAGCTTCCCCGACGCGATCAACATCGCCGACGATGGCTCTGACCCGATCGGTCCCGACCTGCGCCCGAACAACGGCATGGACTACATCGACGGCGGCCGCGGCAACGACCTGATCTACGGCGAAGACGATGACGACACCCTGATCGGCGGCAACGGGGCAGACACGCTCTATGGCGGCAAGGATGATGATGTCATCGACGGTGGCATCGGTCAGGACGACATCATCGGCGGCCAGGGCATGGACAGCATGTTCGGCGGCGCCGATCGCGACGAGTTTTTCATCGACTCCCGCACCGACGCCTTCGGCGACACCGTCGACGGCGGCACCGACGGCAACGATGTCGACACGCTGGACCTGCGCGGCCTGGGCCGGTTCGAGATTGTCAACGAGACGGTGGATGCCGATGGCGACAGCACCTCGGGAACGGTCAACTTCCTGGCCGCCGACGGCTCGATCGAGGGCAGCCTGACGTTCCGCGAAATCGAGCGGCTGATCCCCTGCTTCACGCCGGGAACGCTGATCGGCACGGCCCGCGGCGAGGTCAGGGTCGAGGACCTGCGCGTCGGCGACCGCGTCGTCACCCGCGACAACGGCGTGCAGGAAGTGCGCTGGGTCGGCAAGGCGGATGTCGGCCCGGCAGAACTGATGGCCAACTCCGAAAAACAGCCCGTGCTGGTGCGCCAGGGATCGTTGGGCCGCGGTCTGCCCGAACGCGACATGCTGCTCAGTCCGAACCACAAGCTGCTGATCGCCAACGATCAAACCAGCCTGCTGTTCGAGGAGCGCGAAGTCCTGGTCGCGGCCAAGCACCTGGTCCATATCGAGGGCATCGCCCAGGTTCGGGCCTCGCAGGTCACTTACGTCCACTTCATGTTCGATCACCACGAGGTGGTGCTGTCGGACGGAACCTGGAGCGAAAGCTTCCAGCCGGGCGACTATTCGATGGCAGGCATCGACCCCGACCAGCGCGAGGAAATCTTCTCGCTGTTCCCCGCGCTTCGCGATCGCGACGGGCTGGCGGCATACGGAGCGGCGCGCAACTCGTTGAAACGCCACGAAGCGAAACTGCTGAGCTTCTAGGGGGCTTTGAAACTCAACAGTGCGATGCGGGGTGCCCCATGGGGTGCCCCGCATTTCGTTTGCGCCATTCTTTACGCGGTGGCAGGGCCGTCCGGCGTGATCTGGATGTCCGACAGTGTCCTGTCGGGATGCCGCATCCGGTGGCGTAGCATCGCCTGGCTCATCTCTAGCATGACCAGGGCGTGGGCGGGGTCGGCGGCAAGGTTGCGGGCCTCACCCTCTGCGGCGCGATCGAACAGGATCGGCGGGTAATTGCAGGCGAACTGCACCAGCGTGTGCGGCCCCTTGCGCAGGATCGCCAGCGTCGCGTCGGAATGCGGGATGCCGTGCGCCTTTTGCCACCGCGACGGTGTCACCGGGTCGCCGAAGGTCAGTTCGGAATAGCTGGTCTCGCGCCAGTTGTCCGGCGCGGTCCCTTCCAGGAAGCCCGTAAGGGACCGCCCATCGACCGAGGCCGGGATGGCCGCGCCCAGCCACTCAAGGATCGTCGGCATCACGTCGACCGACTCCGTGGGCGTCGTCACCCGGGCGCCGAACGGCGACGGACTGCGCGGATCGCGGATGATCAGCGGCACCTTGAAAGCGGCGTCGAAACAGGTGGTCTTGCCCCACGCGCCGTGATCGCCAAGCATCTCGCCATGATCGGCGGTGACCACGATCAGCGTGTCGTCGTAGACCCCGGCCGCTTTCAGATGCCCGATCACCCGGCCGATGTGATGGTCCACTTCCGTCGTCAGCCCAAGGTAGACTGCCCGCATCGCCCGCGCCGCGGCGTCGGTTTCCTTAAGGTCTGGAAAGCCGTCGACAGAGTTCGCAGCCCAGTTGCCGTCGCGCGGAACGGCGAGAAACGGGTGGTCGGCCAGCGCGCCCGCCAGGGGTCGTGGCGACGGCAGCGTGGATGGATCGTACATCGCGTTGTAGGGGGCTGGCGCGACGAAGGGGGAATGCGGGCGAATATAGGTCAGATGCGCCATCACCGCGTCCCAGCCGCGTCGGCCCATGTAGTCAAGGTAGCGGTCGGTCAGGAAAGCGGTGTCGCTGTCCTCGGCCCGGTAGAAGGCGGGGTCGGTCAGGCGGCGCGGCTGGCCCGGTGCCGCCACCGGCACGTAGAACCGCGCGTAGTCGGGGCAGTCGTAGCCCCTGGCCGCAAGGTGGGCGCGCCACGGCCAGGATTCCTCCAGCCGCATCTCGACGATCTCGTCGAACCCCGGCATCGGCTGTTCGTAGCTTTTCAGCGCCGGATCGCCTGGCGCGCGGATCCGCGGGTCGAGCGTGGTGTCGGAATAGCCAAAAAGCAGCGGCGCCACGCCCGCCCGCCGCAGGCTGCCTGGAAGCGTCGGCAGATCATGGCGCAGCGGCGCGCCGTTGCGCACCGAGCGGTGGTTCATCGCATATTGCCCGGTCAACAGTGAGGCCCGCGACGGGCCGCAGGGATTGGCCACCGCCCAGTGGTTGTCGAAGAACACCGCCTCGGCCATCAGTGCGCGCAGGTTCGGCAGATCGACATGGGTTCCGAGCGCGCCTGTCAGCAGGTCGGCCCGCATCTGGTCGATGACGATGAATAGCACGGCCATGCCGTTTACCTGCCCTTTGCGATGCCTCAATCGGGATCGTTGATGTTGTCGATCAGCCGGGTTTCCAGCAACTGGCCGCCCCGGATCAGAATCGGATAGGCCACCGCCGTGACCAGGCTGTTGAATTCCTTCAGCGCCCGCAATGTCTCCAGATGCAGGTCGCTTTCATCGAAGCTGGCGACATGGCCTTCGGACAATCGGCGCAGGTGCTTTTTGCGGCTCGACCGTTCGCGGCGCGCCATTTCGGATTTCTCCTCGAGCAGCAGGCGCGCGCTTTCCAGGTCGTCCGACACCAGCACGTTGGTGGCCAGCGACAGGTTCGCCATTACTCGCTCGTGCATTAGCGTCAGTTCTCCCAGCCCCTCGTCCGACAGCGTCACGCGTTTGCTGGCCTTTTCCTGCGCCAGCGGCAGCAACCGCCCCACCACGACATCGCCCGCGGTTTCCAGAGCGATGGCATATTCAATAAGCTCGCGCATTTGCCTGCGTTCGGACTTGCCCATCCGGTCGGTCGGAACGTCCGATCCGAAGCGGCGCACGTGATCGAGGGCGGCGTTCACATGCGAATCCCAGCCACGGATCGTGCTCATCTGCGCCTTGTCGAAGCGCAGGTAGAGGTCCATTGCCGGGGCGGCCATCATCTCGACGATCTGCATCATCCGCATCACCTCGCGCCGCAGGCTGGCCAGCGCCAGTGCCGGCGTGGCGGCGGCGGCGTCGTCCAGCACGCTGCGGAAGGCCGGGTTGGCGGCCTCTTCGCGCGCCGAGTCCGGCAGAAGCCGCTCGAATGGCGCGGCCAGCAGGCGCGCGAACGGCAAGGCGGTCAGCAGCAGGATATTGAAGGCGATGTGCAGGTTGATCAGGGCCTGCGCATCGCCAAACCCCTGCAACATCTGCAGGATCGGCAGTTTCGCGACCAGCACCACAAGCACCATCGCCCCGGTCCCGCGGATCGCTAGGTTGGCCAGGGGGACGCGGCGTGCCGGGGGTGGCATGGCCCGCGTGTGATAGAGCGGGATCAGCGCCGAACCGAAGTTCGCGCCCAGCACCAACGATGCCCCGGCCGCCAGCGGCACCGCACCGATGGCCACGACGGTCACGCACATCAGAATCACCGCGACCGAGGAATGCATCACGAAGGCCAGCGCGGCGCCAGTCAGGAACGCCCCGACGAAATCGCGGGCCAGCCAGGCGGCAAGCACCGGCAGGAAGCCCGCATCGCGGATCGGCTCCATCGTTTCGCGCAGGAACCGCAGCGAGATCAGAATGAAGGCGATGCCAAGGACGATGCGGCCGGCCTGCCGGAAGTTGCGGCTGTCGGTCTTCAGGAACATGCCGCCCCCGACGGCCAGCAGAAGCGGCACCAGCCAATCGAGCTGGAACGACAGCACCTGGATTAGCAGGGCCGAGCCGAGGTCGGCGCCCAGCACCACCGGCAGCCCGGTGGAAAACCCCATCATCCCCGCCCCGGCGAAGCCTGCCACAAGCAGTGCCACGGCGGCCGAGCTTTGCAGGATCACCGCCAGGAACAGCCCCGTCGCAGCCCCGCGCACGGCATTTTGCTGGGTGGTGACGGCACGCTTGAAGGACGCGCCGAAGGCACGCTCGATGCCGGTCCGCACCATGCGCACCGCGTAAAGCAGCAGCATCGTGGCGCCCAGCAATTGGACAAGAAACGAGAGTATGGTCATGTCAGACCGCCAGTAATGCAGGTTTCGGCATCACTTGGCCAGCGCCAGCGGCACGATCCCCGCAACGACGATCCCGGCGGCGACAAGCCGGATGCGCCTTGGCCCCTCGCCGAACAGCCACACTCCGATCAGCGCCGCGAAGATCACCGAGGTTTCGCGCAGCGCCGAGACGACACCCAGCGGCGCCAGGGTCTTGGCGTAGAGCACCAGGCCATAGGCAGCCCCCGAAAGCACGCCGCCCGCGAACCCCAGCGCGATCGAACGGCGCGGCATCGCGCGCAGCCGCCGGTGCCGGGTCGCGAAGACATAGGCCACGACGCAGATCTCGGCCACGAAAAGCCAGCCGACATAGCCCAGGGCGGTGCCTGCGCCGCGTACGCCGACACCGTCGACGATGGAATAAGCCGCCACGATCACGGCCACGGCCAGCGCCGCCCCCAGCCCATGCGCCTCGACGCCGCGCCGGAACTGCCGCGCAGTCAGCAGCATGATGCCGACCGAGACGCAGAGTATCCCGGCCCAGGCCACCCACGGCAGCCGCTCGCCGACCCAGACCTGCGCCCCCAGCGCGATCAGGACCGGGGCCAGCCCGCGGCTGACCGGGTAGACCAGCGACAGGTCACCCAGCCGGTAGGCCAGGTTCAGCCCGTAGTAATAGGCCCAGTGAATGACGGTCGAGGCGATGATGAACGGCACCGCCTGAACCGCCGGAAGCGGCGCCAGCGATACCATCACGAGGCCGGGCACGACGTGACCCAGGGCCACCAGGCCCAGCACGACCGTCCGGTCGCCGGCGCCCTTGACCACGGCGTTCCAGGTCGCATGCAGCAGCGCCGCGAAAAGCACGATGGCCGCGACGGATGCGGTCAAGTGTGCGGCCGCCATGCGGCGCAGGCCCGTTTCATCGCGGCCAGGGCAGCGAGTATGTCTTCACGTTGGTGAAGAACTTCATCGCCTCCAGAACGCCTTCCTTGACGCCGTTGCCGCTGTCCTTGATGCCGCCGAAGGGCGACATTTCGATGCGGTAGCCGGGTTGCTCCCAGATGTTGACCGTGCCGACGTCCAGCCCCTCGATGTAGGCCTGCATCCGGCGGAAATCGTTGGTGCAGACACCCGAGGACAGCCCGAACTGGGTCGAATTGCTGATCCGCATGACCTCGGCGTCATCGTCGGGCACCCGGACGATGGGCACGATGGGGCCGAAGGTTTCCTCCATCACCAGTTCGCTGTCATGCGGCACGTGATCGACCACGATGGGCGGCAGCAGCGCGCCTTTTCTCGCTGGATGATAGAGGATTTTCGCGCCCTGCTTTTCGGCGTCGAGCACCCGGTTCTCGAAGGTCTCGGCGGCTTTCGCGTGCACCACGCAGCCCAGTTGCGTCTCGGGGTCCATCGGGTCGCCGAACCGGATCGCTTTCGCCTTTTCCAGCACCATCGGAACGAACCGGTCCGCGACGCTTTCCTGCACCAGGATGCGCTTGACCGCCGTGCAGCGTTGCCCGGAATTGCCCGTGGCCCCCGCCACCGCGATGGTCGCGGCCTTTTCCAGATCGGCGTCGTCGAGATCGTTGAGGATGATCAGCGGGTCGTTGCCGCCCAGTTCCAGCGCGCAGCGCTTGTAGCCGGCCTTGGTGGCGATCATCTTGCCGACCGGCACGCCGCCGGTGAAGGTGATGATGTCGATATGCTCGTTGGTGATCATCTCGTCGCCGATATCCTTCGGCCAGCCGGTGACGATCTGGAACATTTCGGGCGGCAGCCCGGCCTCGTAGAGGATATCCGCCAGCGTGATCGCCGTCAGCGGCGTCAGTTCGGTCGGCTTGCAGACCATGCAGTTGTTCGTGGCGATCGACGGCGCGATTTTGTGCGCCACCATGTTGAGCGGATGATTGAACGGCGTGATGGCGCTGATCGCGCGCACCGGTTCGCGCTTGGTGAATATCTTTCGGTCCTTGCCATGCGGGGTCAGGTCGCAGGAAAATATCTGCCCGTCGTCCTGTATCGCCAGTTGTCCCGCCAGCGTGAAGACGTCGTAGGACCGCCCGGTCTCGTAGAGCGCGTGCTGCTGCGAAATCCCAAGCTCCAGCGTCAGCCAATAGGCGATCTGCTCCTTGCGCTCGCGGATCAGTTCGGCGGCGCGGAACAGGATCTGCTGCCGCTCATACCGCGTGAGCTTCGGCTTGTAAGCTGCTGCGATCTCGAAGGCTTTCCGGGCGTGCCTCGCATCACCGGCAGGTACAGTGCCGATCACCTCATTGGTAAAGGGATAGCGCACCTCGACAACGTCGTCGGTGAACACCTTCTCGCCGCCGATGCGCATCGCCTCGTGCCGGACCTCGATCTTGCCTGCGTCCTTCATGAAGCCGCCGCCGCGGTGGTGGCGTAGAAAAACGCGTCGAAATTGCGCAAGGTCGGTGCGGACGGCAGGTCGATCCTGCGGTTGACGATGAACGGCACCTCCTGCTCGGTCAGCCCGCCGTGGCTGCGCAGGGGCTCGTTCAGGGCGGCAAGATCGTGGCGATGCTCCGACGTACCGATGGTCATGTTCTCGGTCGAGACCATGACGACGTCGCCGATCCGGTCGGCGGGCAGTTCGAACCGTTTGACGGCTTCGGCCCTGCCCATGACTTCCAGCAACCCTTTCGTCGCGCGCAGCCGCGCGATGATATCGGCATGGTCGGCGCCTTCCGGCAGGTAGGCCGTCGCGAATGATCCCAGGGCACCGTGATGCACCACATATGGGTCGGTGATCGGCAGGATCACCCGGGCGGCATCCTTGCCCAGCCAGTCGTCCATAAGGTCCTGCACATAGACAACGGCGGGAGATCCGTCTGCCAGATGCTTGGGCTTCATGCCGTGATCGGCGGTCACCACGATGGCGGCACCCATCGCGTCAAGTTGCGCCAGGTAGCCATCGAACATGGCGTAAAAGCTTTTCGCTTCAGCGTCTTCCGGGGCGTACTTGTGCTGAACGTAATCGGTGGTGGTCAGGTACATCACGTCCGGGTGCCAGTCCTTGAGCAGCTTGACCCCTGCGGCGAAGACGAACTCGCTGAGGTCGGCCGAGTAGACTTCTGGCTGCGCCATGCCCAGCCACTGCGAGGCAGCCTCGAGCCCGTGTTCGGCTTTCGTCGTGGAGGCCGATTTCTCCGCCGAAAAGCACATCGCCCGGTCTTCGTCGAAGCTCAGCCCCGCGCCCAGCAGCGCCCGCAGCTTGTCCTTGGCGGTCACGATGGCGATCTTCGCACCGGCATCGAAGAACTGTTTAAACACGGTCGGCGCCCGCAGGAAGCGCACGTCGTTCATCATCACCTCCTCGCCGGTCTCGGGCTCGTAGAGGTAGTTGCCGCAGATGCCGTGCACCGAGGGCGGTCGCCCTGTCGCGATGGACAGATTGTTGGGATTGGTAAAGGACGGGAATTACCGAATGCGCCAGCCGATCAGTGCCAGTCTCGCGCATCCGCTCGAGCGTCGGCATCAGACCGTCGGCGATGGCCGCGTCCAGGTAGGCCGGTTCGCAGCCGTCAAGGCAGATCGCGATGGCGGGCACCTTGGGGAACGGGTAGACGCGTTCGTTCGCGGTGATCGGTTTCTGAATAGTCATATATTTCCCTGTGCTTATGCGGCGAGCTTCGCGCGTTCTTCCAGTGCCTTCGCCGGCGGCGTGGCCGAGGCGACGCCCATCTCGGCCAGGGCGTCGCGGGCGGCGTCCACGACCTTGTCCATCACCGCCACATCCATTTGCCCGATGCAGCCGATGCGGAAGCTGTCGACCTCTGTCAGCTTGCCAGGATAGATGATGAAGCCCCGCGCCTTCATCGCGGCATAGAACGCGTCGAAAGAAAAGGCCGGGTCGGCGGGACAGAAGAAGGTGACGATGATCGGGGAAAGCCAGCGATCCGCCAGCAGCGTCTCGAACCCCAGGCCGCGCAGTCCGGCGACCACCCGGTCGCGGTTGGCCGCATAGCGCGCGCCGCGCGCCGCCACGCCGCCCTCGACCTTGTGCGCGTCGAGCGCCGTCATGAAGGCGGCGACGGCATGGGTCGGCGGGGTGAAGCGCCATTGCCCGGTCTTGTTCATGGTGGCCCATTGCGCATGTGCATCGAGGCTAAGGGAATGGGCGTTGCCCTTCGCCGCTTCCAGAACGTCCTTGCGCGCCAGCAAAAAGCCGAAGCCCGGCACGCCCTCGATGCACTTGTTGGCCGACGATACCAGCGCCTCGTAGCGCACGTCGGCGGGTACAATCGGGATCGCGCCGAAGCTGGACATTGCATCGACCAGAAGCTTTCGCCCCGCGCCCAAGACCGCCTCCGAAATCTCTGCGATCGGGTTGAGAATGCCCGACGAGGTTTCGCAATGCACGGCGACGACATGGGTAATCGCCGGATCGGCGGCCAGCATCGCCGCCACCTCTGCCCCGCGCGGCGGCAGGTAATCGCCCTTGTCCAGCACAACATGCGCGCGCCCCATGCAGGCCAGTGTCTGCGCCGCGCGCTGGCCATAGGCGCCGTTGGCCAGAACCAGCACACGTGCGTCGCGCGGCACCAGCGTGCCCAGCATCGATTCCACCGCGAAGGTGCCCGAACCCTGCATCGGCACGCAGTCGAAATCTTCTGAACCAGCCCCCATCATCGCGATCAGCTTCTCGCGTAACGCCTTTGTCATGGCGCGGAAATCGTCGTCCCAGCTGCCCCAGTCACGCAGCATCGCCTGCTTGACTGCAAACGATGTGGTCAGCGGACCGGGGGTCAGAAGATAGGGTTCGCCCAGATGCGGCGCGGCAAGTGTTGTCACGGGGGTCAGGCTCCACCAAGTGTCACCGGATCATTGCCCGTGGCATTTCATATGTAAAATTGCTAATATCGATCTACTCATCGTTTTTTGCGATAACAAGAATGCGTCACAGCCAGTTGAAAGCCTTCCACGATGTCGCCCTGCACGGCGGCTTTTCGCGTGCCGCCGAGATCGTGCACCAGGCGCAACCCGCGCTGTCGGAGCATGTGCGGCGGCTGGAGCAGGACTATGACGTGTTGCTGTTCCACCGCGACCGCCGCCAGGTTCGGCTGACGCAAGCCGGAGAGAAGCTTTTCGTGCTGACCAAGAGGATGTTCGAGGTCGAAGCGCAGATCGGCGAGTACCTCACGGAAAGTCGCGCCGCGCTGGAGGGGCGTTTGCGGATCATCGTCGACTCGGCGCATCACGTCACCGGCGTCCTGCGCCGGTTCCAGGCACGGCACGGCGACGTCTTCGTCTCGATGCGCACCGGCAACAGCGATGAGATCCTGACCGCTCTGCGCACCTATGACGCCGAGATCGGGGTCGTGGGGTCAGTCGACCCGGGGCGCGAATTCGAGACGCTCGATCTGGGATCGACCCCGATCATCGCCATCGCGGCGCGCGGGTTCCTGCCCGATGACGGTGGCCCGATGACCCTGCCGCAGGTCGCCCGTCTGCCGTTGGTATTCCGCGAACCGGCGTCGCGCACCCGTGCCAAGCTGGAAGAGGAAGCCGTCCGCCAGAAGGTGCGCCTGACCCCGATCATCGAGGTCGAGGGCCGCGAGGCGATGCGCGAGGTCGTGGCCTCGGGCACCGGCATCGGTTTCGTGTCAGAGGCCGAGTTCGGCCACGACGCGCGGTTCGTCAAGGTGCCGCTGAAGGACACGGCCATGGCGATGAGCGAGACGCTGGTTTACCTGGCGCAACGCCGCGACCTGAGGCTGATCCGCGCCTTCATCGACCTTGTGCAGGCCTAGCTTGCGACCCTGATCCAGGTCTTCATGCCAGAGGCCTGGTGAGACAGCATGTGACAGTGCAGCAGCCAGTCGCCGGGGTTGTCGGCGACAAAGGCGATTTCGCGCGTCTCTGTCGGTGCGACCAGGACGGTGTCACGCATCGGTCCCTGCGCGCCATCCGCCGCGATCTCGCGGAAATGGTGACCGTGCAGGTGTATCCCGTGGGCGAACGCCGTGTCGTTGATCAGCGCGATGCGCTGGGTTTCGCCCCGCGTGGCGGCCAGGAACGGATCGGCGGTCATGCCCACGGTGCCGTTGAAGGCCCAGAACTGGCCCTTGCCGGCAAGCTCGCGCATCGACTGTTCCGCGCCGTCCAGCACGGCACTTGCCATGCCGCCCATCATGCCGCCCGCAATGCGCAGCACGTGACGCGGCGCACCGGCGACATCGGGCACCGCCATCGCCGGATTGGGTGGCAGCGGCGCGGGGGTGCCGCGCCGCGTCGCAGAACCCGCCTGCACCGCGAAGGCGGCCAGCGAGAACCCGTCGTTTCCCTCGAAGCCGACAAGATGCGCCTCGGTCCCGGTATCGGCTGTCACATCGACGATCAGATCGGCGCGCTGCGCCGGGGCCAGTACAAGCGGCCCGTCCAACGGTCGCGGCGTCTCCAGCGGCATCCCGTCCAGCGCTACGATCCAGCCCGCGAACCCCTCCAGCCCCAGATGGAAGATCCGCGCCGTGGCGGCATTGACCAGTCGCAAACGCAGGCGCTGGTGCCGTGCCACGTCATGCCGCGTCTCGAACTGGCCGTTGACGGTGACCAGGTTGCCCAACCTGCCGCCATGCGACAAGTCGCGGAAATTCTCGAAGTCTGGGTCGATCTGGGTGGTTTCGGGGTCGAGTCGCCAGTCGCCCAGCATCATCACCAGGTCATGGTCCACGTCGGGCGGCGCCGGCTCTTCCACGATCAGCGGGCCATAGAGGCCGCGCGCCACCTGTTCGGTGGATTGATTGTGTGAATGATACCAGTAGGTTCCGGCATCCGGCACGGTGAAATCATAGTCAAAGGTGCCCCCCGGCATCGCTGCCTGCTGCGTCAGGCCCGGCACGCCGTCCATCCGGTTGTCGATGCGGATACCGTGCCAGTGGATCGCCGTCGGCTGCGGCAGGCTGTTGATCAACCGGCGCGCCACGACCGCCCCCTGCGGCACGCGCAGTTCCGGGCCCGGCGTGCCGCCCTCGTAGCCCCAGATCGCGGTCTCGCCATAGCCCGCGGGCGCCACAAGCTGCCGCCCGAGCCGCGCCTCGATCGTCGCGGGAACCGAGCCGCGCGCCATGGGTGCGGCCAGAAGTGCCGCGCCCGAAATCAGAACCTGCCGCCTGTTGATTGCCATGCCGACACCTCCTGCCGCGCCCTGCCCCAAGACCTATGCCAGGGCGCGCGCCACGCCAAGCGCGCACTTTGTGCGCAGCGATCACATTTCGGCAATACACGCAGCGCGGGACCGGCGCAGCGGAGGACGGTTCCGCGAAAACTCTGGCGTTGTCATGAGGCGGTCACATACCCTAGGCTATGCCGATAATGAAAACACCAAAGGGGGGTGACAAATGAAACACGTGATTCTGGGAACTGGCGCGACGCTCTTGATGAGCACCGCGTTGCACGCGGCTTGTCCCGCCGTGACCGTGGCCGACATGATGGGCGTGCCCGCGGGCGAATTCCCGCAGCAATACGAACTGGCCGAATTCCAGGCCGCCGCCGGCTGCGAGATGGAATTCTCCGGCAACCCGGAAGCCGAGGCGCTGAACGCCGAGATCCAGGGCAACCCGGCCCTGCCGCCGTTGGCAGAGCGGTCTGCCCGAGGAACCGCTGGTCGTCGCACCCTACGAATCCGATCGGCAAGTACGGCGGCACGCTGCACGCGCTGTCGAACGCGACCGAGGCCGGCACGTCCGACTTCCTGTCGACGCGCCACGTCAACCTGGTGCGCTATTCCGACGACCTGCAGACCATCGTGCCCAACATCGCCAAGAGCTGGTCATGGAACGACGACTTCACCCAGCTGACCTTCAACCTGCGCAAGGGCCACAAGTGGTCGGACGGCGCGCCGTTCACCAGCGCCGACGTCAAGTTCTGGTACGACAACCTGGCGCTTGATCCCAAGATCATCGAAAAGCCCAAGGATTACGTGCTGGTCGCGGGCGAACCGATGACCATCGACACGCCGGACGAGACCACGGTGGTCTTCAACCTGCCGTCGCCCAAGCCTGGCCTGCTGGCGCACTTCGCCACCACCTTTGCCCAGGCCTTCCAGCCCAAGCATTTCCTGGGCCAGTTCCACCCCGACATCAACCCCGATGCCGACGCCGACGCACAGGCCATCGGGTTTGAAAACGGCACCGACGTGATCGCCGCCTATTTCGGCAATTCCGACTGGACCGACACGCCGACGCCGTGCTGAACAACCCCGACAAGGTCGACGGGATGCCAGCCGGCGACGATGCCGACGCTGGAAAGCCATATCGTCACCTCCGACACCACCGAGGGGCGCAAATACGTCGCCAACCCGTATTTCCACATGGTCGACACCACGGGCCAGCAACTGCCCTACATCAGCCGCCAGGACGAGCTTTACGCCAACGACAACGAGGTGCGTATCCTCAAGCTGGTCAACGGCGAGGTTGACTACAAATCGCAGTCGCTGACGCTGGCCGCTGCGCCGCTGCTGCTGGATAGCGCCGGAAAAGGGCGGCTTTACCGTCCAGCTGAAGCCGACCATCGCGATGCCGGTGTTCAGCTTCAACGTCACCTCGGAGGACGAAGCCAAGCGCGACGTGTTCGGCGATCTGCGGTTCCGCCAGGCGATGTCGGTCGCGATCAACCGGGACGAGCTGAACGAAACCTCGTTCTTCGGCCAGGGCGAACCCAAGCAGTACATCGGCTTTTCGCCGACGCCGGCATGGCGTCGATCCTACGTTGACCAGCCACTACGCGCAGTTCGACCCCGAACTGGCCAAGCAGTTGCTGGACGAGGTCGGCATGGTCGACACCAACGGCGACGGCTTCCGCGAACTGCCCAATGGCGACGCGATCACGCTGAACATGCAGTTTGCAACGCAGGGTATCGGCGGCGAGGTCGTTGAACTTGTGGCGCAGAACTGGGCCGATGTCGGCGTTCAGACGGCGGTGAAAGAGGTCACGCCGGACGAATACCGCTCGCAGCAATCCTCGAACCAGCTTGATGTCGGCATGTGGGAAAAGGGCCAGCCGGTCGCCATCGTGCTGGGCAACAACGAGCTGTGGGTGCCGCCGTTCGAGAACTACTTTGGCCACCGCACCGGCATGCTCTGGGCCGAATGGGTCGATACCAACGGTGCCTCGGGCGTCGAGCCGCCGCAATGGGTCAAGGACCTGATGGACGACATCAACGCCTTCCAGGGCGCGGTGCCGGGCTCGGATGAGCAGGGCGAGATCGGCGCGCGGATGGCCAAGGCGATGACCGAGAACCTGCTGTTCATCGGCACGGTGCAGGCGCCGAACGTGATCTATCACCGCAACGCGCTTAAGAACGTGCCGGAGTTCAAGACCCAGTCCTACGAATACTACCGCACCTACCCCTATCTGGCGGCGCAGTGGTGGCTGGACGAGTGATCATAGCACAGTAGGAAATCCTGGTCCGGGCGGCGCAATTCGCCCGGACCGCTCTTGACCAGGCGGCGAAAGAGCCGTTGAGTTTGGGCAAAAAAGGGGGGTCATGTTCCAGTTCCTGCAATTCGCGGTGGTACGCGCCGCAATGGCGCTGTTCACGCTGCTGACGGTCTCGCTGATCGTCTTCACGCTGATGGAACTGGTCCCCGGCACCTGCGCCGAGCGGTATCTGGCGTTCAAGAACACCCAAGGGTCCGGCATCTCGGTCGCCGATATCGAGGCCGAGGAACGCCGCCTGGGTCTCGACCGCCCGTTCCTGGTGCGCTGGACGTCCTGGGTCGGCAACGTCTTTTTCAAGGGAGAGTTCGGCGACAGCTGCATTTTGCGGCTCAACATCAATGACCTGCTGGGCGACAAGTTCCTGGTCTCTCTGGGGATATGCCTGACCGCCCTGCTCTTTGCCTATCTCATAGCGGTCCCGGTGGGGATCATCGCAGCCTCGTCCAATTCGGCGATGCTGAACGGCAGCTTGCGCTTCGTCTCCTATCTCGGGCTGGCGATGCCCAACTTCCTGCTGGCGCTGATGATCATGCTGATCTCGACCGTGATCTGGGGCGATTCGCTGACTGGCCTCTTCTCCAACGAATACCGCGATGCCGCCTGGTCCTGGGACCGATTAAAGGACTTTCTGTCAAGAGCTTGGCTGCCGGTCTTCATCCTCGGCTGGTCCGCCACCGCCTTCGCCCTGCAGACCGTGCGCGCGCTGATGCTGGACGAAAACGGCAAGCTCTATGTCACCGCCGCCCGCGCCCGCGGCCTATACGGTCGCCGCCTCGCCTGGCGCTATCCGGCGCGCCACGCGCTTGGCCCGATCATCAACTCGCTCGGCTTCGACCTCAACCGCATCTTCAACGAACTGCCCATCGTGGCGCTGATCCTGACCCTGACCGAGGCCGGCGCCCTGCTCCTCGACGCGCTGGCCCGCTCCAACGACCAGCAGCTTGCCGGGGCCATTATCTTCCTGCTCACCGCCTCGATCGTCACGGTGAATTTCCTGACCGATATCGCGCTGGCGCTGATCGACCCGCGCATCCGCAAATCCGTCGTGGGGTCCTGAACCATGGCCGCACCTGATCCCCTCAAGCCCAACCTGGCCGAAACCACCGGCCCCCATGTCCAGGTCGTCGAGACCGAGGACGCCGTCAAGCGCCGCGCCAAGGAAGCCTATTTCACCGCCTCGCAATACCAGTTGATCTGGGCGCGGTTCAGGCGCAACCGCTCGGCAATGATCGCGGGCATCATCCTGCTGTCGCTGATCCTGATGGGCGTCTTCGCGCCGTTCCTGTCGCCTTACGATCCGACAATCGCGGGCCGCGACAAGGACTATACCAATGGCGCACCGCAGATCCCGATGTTCTGCGACGACGCAGGCTGTTCGGCCCGGCCCTTCATCTACGGCGTCAAGCGCGAACGTTCGATGGCGACCAATTTCCGCTGGGTGACCAGCATCGACACCGAGGACCGGCGCTATCTGCAATGGTTTGTCGAGGGTCAGAAATACAAGCTTTTCGGGATAACCTTCGACACTCACCTCTTTGGCGTCGACGAGGGCTATATCCACCTTTTCGGCACCGACGACACCGGCAAGGACATCTTCAGCCGCACCCTGCACGCGATCTACACAAGCCTGGCGGTGGGCACCTTGGGCGTGCTGATCTCGTTCGTCCTCGCCCTGGTGATCGGCGGGGTGGCGGGCTACTTCGGCGGCTATATCGACGGCGCGATCCAGATGGTCACCGACGCGGTGCGCACCATCCCGATCATCCCGCTTTTCATGGCCATCGCCGCCTTCATCCCGCAGGAATGGTCCTCAGAGATGCGGTTTTTCTTCATCTCGATCATCATCGGCCTGATCAACTGGCCGACGCTGGCGCGCCGGGTCCGCACCCACCTGCTGGTCGAGCGCAACCAGGAATACGTCCTCGCCGCGCAGCTTTCCGGTGCCCGGCCCGGCCATATCATCCGCCGCCATCTGCTGCCCAGTTTTTCCAGTTACATCATCGTCGACCTGGTGATCTCGTTTCCCTACATCGTGCTCTCGGAAACCGCCCTGTCCTTCATCGGCCTCGGCCTGAAGGATCCGGTCAACAGCTTGGGCGTCATGCTGCAGAACACCACCTCCGCCGACGTGCTGCTGAACTACCAGTGGTACTTCATCCCGGTGTTCTTCTTCATCGCCCTCGTCATGGCCTTCGTCTTCGTCGGCGACGGGTTGCGCGACGCCGCCGATCCCTATGCGGGGACCAAGAAATGACCATCCGTCCCGCGCAATCCAGCGACATTCCCGCCATCGGCGCCATCGCCGAGGCGTCGAGGTTGTTCCCCGCCGAGATGGCCCCCGACATGGTCGCCCCGGCGCTGGCAGGCGGGACAGACGTCTGGCTGGTGGCCGAGGAGGACGGCGCCCCTGTGGGCTTTGCCTTCGCCCGTGCCGAGGACCTGACCGACCGGGTGTGGAACATCCTGGCCATGGGCGTGGCGCCGCAGGCGCGCGGCGCGCACCTGGCCACCGACCTGCTGCAAGCCATCGAGGCACGGCTCGATGCCCGCATGATCGTGATCGAGACCACGCAACTGCCCGACCAGTTCGCCGCCCGCACGCTTTACTCCAAGCAAGGCTACGACCCGGTCGCCGTCATCCCGGATTTCTTCGCAGTCGGCGAGGACAAGATCACATTCCGCAAGGTGATGGCATGAGCCTGATTTCCGTCCGCGACCTGACCATCCGGTTCAAAACCGACGAGGGCCTGATCACTGCCGTCGAGGACGTCAGCTTCGACATTGCCCCCGGCGAGGTGCTGGGGCTGGTGGGCGAAAGCGGGTCGGGCAAGTCGGTGACCGCCAAGGCGCTGATGCGGCTCAATGCCGGCAACACCCGCTATGACCCGAAATCGAAGATCACCCTGAACGTCGAGGGCGAAGCGCCGCTCGACGTGCTTGGCATCAAGCGCGAGCGCGACATGATCCAGGTCCGCGGTGGCGCCATCAGCATGATCTTCCAGGAACCGATGGCCAGTTTCGCCCCGGCGATCACCATCGGCGACCAGATGGTCGAGCAATTGCGCATCCATTCCGACATGTCGAAGAAACGCGCGAAAGAGATCAGCATCGAGATGCTGGACCGTGTCGGCATCTCCGAGGCCGCCAAACGCTTTGGCCAGTACGCCTTCGAATTCTCCGGCGGAATGCGGCAGCGCGCGATGATCGCCATGGCCCTCAGCACCAAGCCGAAACTGCTGATCGCCGATGAGCCGACGACGGCGCTGGACGTGACGATACAGGCGCAGGTGATCGACCTGATGAAGGACCTGGTCAAGGACTTCGGCATGGGCATCCTGTTCATTACCCATGATCTTGGCGTCATCGCCCAGACCGCCGACCGCGTCGCGGTCATGTACCTGGGCCGGGTGATCGAGACCGGGCCGGTGCGCCCGGTGATCCGCAACCCCGCCCATCCCTATACGCAAGGACTGCTGCGCGCCCTGCCCCGGCTTGACGATCTCGATGCGCCGCTGGTGCCGGTGGCGGGCGACATCCCGTCGCCGCTGGAACGCCCCTCTGGGTGCGTTTTTCACACCCGATGCGACCTGGCGATGAAAGGCATCTGCAACGTGTCGGTGCCGGCGGCCACGCGGGTGGAAGAAAACCATCACGCGCGCTGCTTTGCGCTTGAAACCGAAACCGAGGTGGCGTGATGAAGGACACTGTCGCGCCGCCGCTGGTCTCGCTCGACATGTTGTCGGTGCATTACCCGCTGGGGCGCAGGCTGCTGGGCGGCAACCAGGTGCTGAAGGCGATCGACGAGGTCAGCCTTGATATCCCCAAGGGCAGCTTCTTCGGACTTGTCGGAGAAAGCGGCTCGGGCAAGACGACACTGGGCCGGGCCATCCTGCGCGCCGCACCGATCTCGGGCGGACATCTGAAGTTCCGCGACGGTGAGGTCGAATACGATATTGCCACCCTGCCGAAATCCCTGATGCGCGATTATCGAAAGCGGGCGCAACTGATCTTTCAGGACCCTTATGCGGCGCTGTCGCCAAGGATGACGGTGCGCGACATCATCGCCGAGCCGCTCGAGGTCATGGGGCTGACGAAAAGCCGCGAGGAAACCGACGCCCGGGTGCGGGAGATCGCCGCGAAGTGCCGGTTGAACCTCGAACACCTGCGGCGCTTTCCCCATGCGTTCTCGGGCGGGCAGCGACAGCGGATATCGATCGCGCGGGCGCTGGTCTGCGGCCCGAAATTCGTCGTGGCGGATGAAAGCGTCGCTGCGCTGGACGTTTCCATACAGGCCGATATTCTCAACCTGCTCAAATCATTGCAGCGCGACCTTGATCTGACCTTCCTGTTCATCAGCCATGATCTGTCGGTGGTCGCGCATGTCTGCGACTATGTGGCGGTGATGTACCTTGGATCGCTGGTGGAAATCGCGCCCACGCGCGAGCTTTTCGCCCACCCGCAGGCACCCCTACACCAAGGCGCTTCTGTCGGCGATCCCATCGCTGGATCCCGACGACAGCGGTTCCGCGCAACGGCTGGAGGGCGAAGTGCCAAGCCCGGCCAACCCGCCCACAGGCTGCCGGTTTCACACCCGCTGCCCGATGGCGCGGCCCGATTGCAGCGAGCGTGTGCCGCATCTGGAGGATGCCGGCAACGGTGCGCGGGTCTCCTGCCACTATTGGCGCGAGAACCTGGACACCGGCGATAACGCAGGGTGAAGCCCACCAGGGCTCGACACCCTGCCTTCGCCCCTACCGCGCCAGCACCAGTTCCGCCTTCAACCCGCCCAGGGTCTCGCTCTTGCCCAGTTTCAGGGAACCGCCATGCTTGCGCGCAATATCCTGCGCGATCGCCAGCCCCAGCCCGACACCGGTGCCGCGATCCTGGTTGCGCGCCGCATCGAGCCGGGCGAAGGGCTTCAGCGCCTCGTCGCGCCGGTTCTCCGGGATCCCCGGCCCGTCGTCCTCGACCGCGATCCGGACCGCCCGTTCGCCGATCCGCAGCCGTACCTCGCAGGCCGTGCCATAGCGCAAGGCGTTACCGATCAGGTTCTCCAGCGCCCGGCCGACCGCCATCCGGCGCAGCATCGCTTGCCCGGCACCCGTCGCTTCTACAAGCCGCACCGGTTGTCCCGCGAACCGCGCGACGACCTCGCGCACCAGTTCCTCGGGATCGCAGGTCTCGGGATCGTCCAGCGCATCGCCCCGAGCGAAGGTCAGGAATTCGTCGAGAAGGCGCTCCATATCGCTGACGTCGCGCTGCAGTGCCTCGGTCTCGGCATCCTGCTCCAGCATCGACAGGCCCAGCTTCAGCCGGGTCAACGGCGTGCGGATGTCATGGCTGACGCCCGACAGCATCATCGTCCGCTGCTCGATCTGCCGGTCGATCCGGCCCCGCATGTCCAGAAAGGCATTGCCCGCCGCCCGCACCTCAAGCGCTCCGGAGGGCTTGTAGGGCACGATGCGCCCCTTGCCGAACGCCTCGGACGCCAAAGCCAGCCGCTTGATCGGGCGTAACTGGTTGCGCAGGAACACGAACGAGATAAGCGTCATGAGCAGCCCGGTGGCCACCATGAGCACCAGCAACTGGTGCGGGTTCGAGGCGGTGACGCGACGCCGGTCGAACCGGACGCGCAGCGGACCGTGGCGCGTGTCCAGCCAGACCGTGACGGCGCGGCTGTCCGCCGTCAGGTCAACGGCGATGACGTCGTCGATCTCGTCCCGCAAGGCCTGGATCATTCGCAGCCCGGAAAAGTCGTAGAACGCCCGCGCATCGCCTTGGATTGGCGTGCCTGGCAGCCGTGTCTCGTAGGCCAGCGGCTCGGCGACATCCGCCAGCGCCGCCTGCGCCGCGGCGTCCGACGCGGCGGCATTCGCCAAGTCATGCAGATAGCGCAATTCCAGCGCCACGTTGCGGGTCATCTGTTCGGTCACGCCCTCGAAATGCCGCTGGATGAACACCACCGACACCACAAGCTGCAAGGTCACCACCGGCACCAGCAGGATCAACGCCGCCCGTCCGTAAAGCGAGCGTGGCACATATCGTTTGAGCCATTTGAAAAACATGCGCTAGATGTACCCCGTAGGCGTGTCGGGAAGGAAGCGATTAGGTGCAGGACACCCCCGAATTCGACCCGGTCCCGGGCGTGGTGACGCAGCTTGAGCCGGGCATCCGCCGCATCCTCGCCCCCAACCCGTCGCCGATGACGTTCCGCGGGACCAACACCTATATCGTCGGGGAAGGCGCGGTCGCGGTGATCGACCCCGGCCCCGCTCTGCCGTCGCACATGGCGGCGATCCACGCCGGCCTCGCCCCGCATGAACGGATCACCGGCATTTTCGTTACGCATTCGCATCTCGACCACTCGCCGATGGCGCGGCCGCTATCCAAGGAAACGGGCGCCGCGGTCTTCGGTTTCGGCGATGCCCGCGCGGGCCGTTCCGCCGTCATGGCACGGCTTGCAAAGACCGGTCTGATGGCGGGCGGCGAAGGCGTCGATGCCGGGTTTTCTCCCGATGAACGGCTCACCGATGGCGACGAGGCCGACGCGGGTGGACATCGCTTGGCTGTGCTTCACACCCCGGGCCATTTCGGCAATCACCTGTGCTTCGCTCTCGGCGACGCGGTCTTCACCGGCGATCACGTCATGGGCTGGGCCAGTTCGCTGGTGTCGCCGCCGGATGGCGACCTGAGCGATTTCATGGCCTCGACCGATCGCCTTGCGGCGCGGCGCGACCGGATCTACTACCCCGGCCACGGCGCCCCGATCGAGCGCCCCCGCGACCGGGTCTTGTGGCTGCTCGCGCACCGCAGACGCCGCGAGGCGGAGATCCTCGCGCACCTGTCCTCCGCAGCCCTCGGTCTGGGAGCTCTGACACGGGCGATCTACACCGACATTCCCGCCCCGCTCCTCCGGGCGGCAGAGCGCAACGTCTTTGCGCATCTCATTGATCTGCATGGCAAAGACAGCGTTACAGCCGATCCCGACCTGTCCGTCCACGCGCGGTTTTCGCGGCGCTGACGCCGGCGCGATGATTTCCTGAAAACCTCTGGACGCCACCCGACCACCTTGCTATATGCGCCTGCGTGTTCCGGCGTAGCTCAGCGGTAGAGCAGTTGACTGTTAATCAATTGGTCGTAGGTTCGATCCCTACCGCCGGAGCCAAAAAACTTCTTAAAATCAGGTGACTATGGTAACTGCTATTGATGGTGAAATTTGTAATTCGCCTCTTGTCACCGTATTTGTCACCAGATCAAGGCAGTTTCTTACAGAGCTACAAAGACGGGAAAAGTTGGAGATACTCAGACCAGTCGACGGATTGCGAATTTTCTGTACACCGGTTTATCCCGATACTCGCAGCATACTCTTTTGTCGGTATTTTGTCGGAAGCAGAATTTGCGTGCCGGTTCAGGAGCTTCCAGGACACTACCAGCTTGGGAAGCTGCCGTTCTACCATTGAACTACACCCGCAGCGCACAATCTGGCCTATTTCAAGGGGTTTTGCAGGTCAAGTACGATGTGCGATCGACGTGTGCTCACGGTTGCGGCATCAATTCTTTCCTTGGTCGTCAAATTGAGGGACGGGTGCCTGGGCGGATTGCCGACATTCTCTGCGTCCGCGAGCCCGACAATCAGCCATGTCGGATGCCGACATTCAGACGAGCGCGAAACCACGGATATCGCCGCACTGCCGCATGACGGCTTCGAGCCCGAAGGAGAAGTGCCGAATTTATGCTGCGCGCGCTCGCAGCGAACTTGTCGCTGCTCGGCGGCAGAAATCCACGCTGCGGTGTAGCTAGAATACCAGTCATTCATGCATAGTGCAGCGTGAATTGTGAGGGCAACGACCGGGTCGCGGACGAGGACAAAGCTGCCACTGGGTGGCGCTCAGCCGGGTTAATCGTGGCCTTTATCGAAAGCAGGTTTAGAATTGGGATTTGGACAAGGCGGGGCTATCGAATAAGTGCTAGACCACGAAAGGCAGGAATAGGGAGACGGGGGGCGAATTCATGCAGGCAGTGGGACATCGGGAACCGAAACTGAGGATGATCAGGGCGTTCTTCGCCTTGATACTTGCGCTGAGTTTGAGCTTCGGCGTGCTACCTGCCCAAGCGCAATCCATCGATCCGGCCGCAACTGAATTAAAGGCAGAGACGGCGAATAACGCGCTCGAAACACTGCTTGAAGTTCTGAAAGATGACACCGCGCGAACCAAGCTGATAGAGGAACTGGAAGCGACCGTGGCCAATGCGGAGGAAGCGGCCGACGGCCGTAGCTGAGCCTGTCGAAGAGCACGTTTCACTCGGTCGACGCATCGCGCGGATCACACAGGAGGTCGGCCAGGAAGCAGTGGCCACGATCAGCGGGTTATGGTCCAGTCTTTCCAGCGGTCAAAGTGTGTTTTCCGGCCTGAGCGGCGATGAATTCAGCATTCTCCTTGCCGCATTGCCCGACCTGTTGCTGGTTATCGTCATCACCGTTTCCGTTTTCTTGGTACTGCGCACCCTGGCCAAGCGCTTTTACGCGCGTCTGGGCCAAAGCGCCGAGCGGGGAGGCTTCTTCCGTACGGTCTCGTTGTTCCTGGTGTCCAACCTGGCTGATCTGCTTATCGTGTTGCTCGCCTGGGCGCTTGGCTATCTGGTGACGATCCTGGCCGTCGGCGAGTTCGGCACGATAGGCATTCGCCAGACGATGTATCTGAACGCCTTTCTTCTTGTCGAAATCGGCAAGGTGGTCGTGCGCGCGGTGTTGTCCCCCGCCGCCAGCGGATTGCGCATGGTGCATGTGACCGACCACGCGGCGATTACGATCAACGGATCCCTCAGTCTGGTGATCGGCGTTCTGGGCTATGGTCAGCTTCTTGTGGTGCCGATCGTCAACCGAAGTGCGTCGATGGCCGCAGGCAGTGGCGTGTCGGCGCTGTTGTCGGTCTTCGTGCTGCTTTATCTGGTTTATGTCGTGATTCGCCGCCGCGATGAGGTGGCAAACTGGCTGTCCAGCCCGGTCGACACTCCACCCGACCCCGATACCGCATCGGAGGATGATCCGCGCCGGTCCAAATCTGGATGGGCCAACGGCCTGATGACCGGACTGGCGAAGTTCTGGCATTGGATCGTGCTTGCTTATCTGGGTGTGATGTTCGTGGTGGTGATGACCCAGCCTGCCGACGTGACGTTCAATGCGCTGATCGCCTCGGGCAAGGTCCTTGCAGCGCTTGTCGTGGCTTCGCTGGTCTCGGGCTGGCTGTCGTCGGCGATGGTGCGCGGTGTGTCGCTGCCCGAAGACATCAACCAGAAGCTGCCCCTGCTGCAGCCGCGTCTGAACCGATTCGTTCCGCGTGCCTTTGGTGTGCTTCGGCTTTTCATCCTGTCCGTCGTTCTGTTGTTTGCCCTCGACGTGATCGGCATGATCGATATGCGCGCCTGGTTGGAAAGCCGGGTCGGCCTTCAGGTCACGACGTCGATCATCTCGGTCGCCCTGATCCTGCTGGTCGCATTCGGGCTGTGGCTGGCGCTGACGTTCTTTCGTGGATTTCAGGCTGAATCCCGAATATGGCTCGGTGCCGACATCGCGCGAGACCACGTTGCTGACCCTGCTGCGCAATGCGGCCACCATCGCGCTGGTGATCATCACGCTGATGTTCTGCCTGTCCGAAATGGGTCTGAATATCGGGCCGCTGCTTGCCTCGGCTGGTGTTCTTGGTCTGGCGATCGGTTTTGGCGCGCAGTCCATGGTGAAGGACATCATCACCGGCGTCTTCATCCAGTTCGAGAATGCAATCAACGTGGGCGATGTGATCACGGTGGGCGGCATCACCGGCACCGTGGAAAAGCTGTCGGTGCGCTCGGTCAGTCTGCGCGACGCGCACGCTGTCTTCCATATCATCCCGTTCTCGAGCGTGGATATGGTCAGCAACTTCATGCGCGGGTTCTCGTACTCGGTCTGCGACATGGGCATCGCCTACCGCGAGAACGTGGAGGACGCCAAGCAGGCCATGCACGACGCGTTCGACATGCTGAACGCGGACCCGGAGATGGCCGAACTCATCATCGCCCCACTGGAGTGGTTCGGCATCAACAGCTTTGGCGACAATGCCGTGGTGCTGCGCGCCCGCATCAAGACCGTGCCAGGCAAGCAGTGGGCAATCGGGCGCGCCTATAACGGCTATCTCAAGACCGTCTTTGATGAGCGCGGCATCGAGATTCCGTTCCCGCAGCGAACCATCTGGCTGGGCGAAGCCAAGGATGGCAGCACGCAGCCTTTCCGCATCGAGGATGCATCCAGGGAGGCCGACGCAGGGGCGCGGTCAGGCTCTGAAAAAGAGGCCAGGAATGATACAGCCGAGCCTAAGCCCTTTGACACTGAGGGGGCAGGAGAAGACAGTGCCAACAGTTAGACTTGGCAAGTGTGTCGGTAGTGACCTACCGAATCCGCCCGGCGCGATCCGAAATCGGGAGGCAGGAAAGGGCCCTTTGCAGACCGCAGCGACGCGTGGAAACGCTGCGCCCTAGAACCCGTCATTCGCGATTGCGGTTCGAAATCCGCGCGCAAACCGTGGTCCAATAGGTCCCTATTTGACATCTCGGCGGTCGGTGCCTGCCTTTCGGCTTCCAACACCGGCCATATGCTGATCGCCTGTTCGACGGCGGCAGTGAGCCCACACTGTGAATTCAGTTTTCTCGCTGCGTGCGCTCGCAGAGACATCGTCGCTGCGACACCGCGAAAACTGCCGCTACAGCGCGGCGAGATAAGCCGCCGTTCAGGCAAGGCGCAGCGAGATTTTCACTTTGCGGCCCTTGGTTGATGCAGTTTTGAGCTAGCTCTATTCCTGAGGAGCAAAATGATCTTCGCATAATGCTCGCATGAACGGAGTTACTCTCCAGGCATCTTCGAGCTCGGCATCCCAGTTCGCCCAATACCAAATTTGACAGCCATAAGTCCCGATGTTCTCTACGAGGCGCAGTAGGAACGCCGTCCATTCCGTGTCGGTCTCGAGATCAAAATCCGAGTCCTCAAATGCCTGAACAATCATATCAGCTAAGGTGAAGCAATGTCTTCCCGACCTACCACTTCTTCAAAGGGTCAGATACCGGTGCAGGTCGGACGCCTCGGCGACTTGAAATTCCCAATCCTCCATGCCCGGTTCGTCACGCAGACCAAGTCGACTTGAAATGGAATCAATTGCCGCTGCAGTGTGATGTCGGAGGCGTCGTTCAATCATTTGCTGAACATACAACAAGGCTTGGTTCGATTGAAGTCGATGAGCACTCAGACCGACTTGCGGTGGCGCGGCATCCTCGAACTCCACTTGATCGCCGAATATCAACGAGACCGCGTATAGCCCCGCGCCAATGAGCACCGCCAGGGCAAAGGCCGCGCCTGCCATGAATGTTCTATTCTTAGCCATTCTTAGGCTTCTCGATGGCGGCCTGGACCGGCTTCGACGAGGGGAATCGAGCGGAGCCCTACACATTCCGCGACATCCAGGGTGGATTCAGCAGCGAAGCGCAACGCCGGCATTGAAGCGGATTGTCAGGCTTTTTCCAAGAGTGCTTAGAAATGCCTCTGCGGGTGTTTTGAAGCCCAGGCATTTGCGCGGCGTCAGGTTGAGGCTCATGGCGATGTCCTGGATGTCCTCGTCGGTGAGGTCGTCGAGGTCAGTCTGACGCGGAAGCCATCGTCTGATCCGACCGTTCGCGTTCTCGATGCCGCCCTTCTGCCAGGAGGCGTAGGCGTCGCAGAAGTACGTGGCCATGTCGAAGGCGTCCTTGAGCATGGCGTGCCGGGCGAATTCCCCGCCGTTGTCGAAGGTCATCGAACGGCGCAGTTTCGGGTCCAGCCTGGCGAGGATATCGGTGATCGCGGTGACGGTTTCGGCGGCGCTCTTGCTGGCCAGACGGGTCATGACGGTCAGCCGGGTCTTGCGCTCGTGCAGCACCAGCAGAGATCGCGACAGCATCACGTCGCGATCCTTGCCGCCCTTGCCGCGTTCGACATGGATCAGCATGCGGTCGCTGTCGATGTCCCGGACCTTGAGGTTGGTCACCTCAGAGGCCCGCAGACCGGCACCATACCAGATGCTCAAGGCGGCCCGATACTTGATCCCTGGCCCAGGCGCCGCGGCCAGAACCGCCGACACGTCCTCGACGCTCAGGACGATCGGCAGTTTGCGCGGCTCGGTGCGGAACTGCATGTACTTCTTCATCTCGTCGCGCCCGCAGGTCATCGAGAAGAAGAACCGGAGCGCGGTGATCCGGGCATTGAAAGTCGATGCCGTGACCCGCTGTCCGCCATGTGAAGCTGATAGGCGCGAAGATCGTCCGGCGTCGCCGTGTCCGGCGAACGCCCAAGAAAGGCGGCGAAATCCTTGATCGCCCGGATATGGGCCTTCTGCGCTTTCTCCCCCATCCCGCGAATGCGCATGTCTTCCATCATCCGCGCACGCAGCGGGCTCATCTTCTCCTGTGTCATGGGAACCTCCTGTCTGACGATTGAGAAAGCCCCAATCGTCAGACAGGTCGGTCAGATCGCAAAATGCGCGGCCCTCAGGATCAGCGCCACACCAGCCACAAGCGCCATTGCCGCGGGAGCGGCTTAGTCCTTGAGCCCATTCTACCGGTTCAACTCATCGCGGCGAACGTCTGCTTCCGCTGGGCCATTCGAAAACGTTTCAAAACCGATTTGGTTTGCACGGCGATTTTGCACGCCACAAAGGAATAGCGTTGCAGAAGTCGCCTATCGATCACTCGAAACTTGTAATGAAACGGCGACGCTGTCGGTCCAGCGACAGCCGGCTACTTCGCCAATTTTTCGACGGCGGGCTCGCACCATCCAAAGTCACGAATATTGCAAAAATTCAGACAATTAGACATGATAATTTTTTTGAAGCCCCGACAGGCCTTTTGCTTTATTCTGAAAATAGCCTGAAAGTTCTTGAGCACCAAATTCTAAGGCTCTCGACCTCGCGGCTAGTAGGCCAAATGGGAAAATCGGGATGATGCAAATTGGGAAATTCAAAAGCCAGCTCGAACTGTTTTCGAACTCTGATTGCATTATTGCTGAGCGCTACGACCTTGGCGGCGCAGGGAACTGAGACCCGCCAATTTGGAGTA
>CAVYHB010000012.1:0-67025 GCA_963768205.1 uncultured Alphaproteobacteria bacterium
GGCTAGATTTTGAACAGACGGTTATGGAGGCAAACAATTGAAAGGTCTTGTAATTGGTGGCGGTTCTATTGGAGCCCGTCACCTGCGAAATCTCAAGATTTTAGGAGTTAATCAACTTGCGTTAGTTGAACCTGATCAAGGTCGTCTAGATGACTTAAGTCAGGAGTGTAATTTCGAAGGATTCAAACAATTAAAGGAAGGCATATCTTGGGATCCAGATTTCGTTGTTATTGCTTCCCCAACACATCTTCACAGTACACACGCACTTGAGATAGCTCGTGGGGGATTCAATTTCTTCATCGAGAAACCATTGACCCATCAGAATGATAATTTAAGAGATATATTGGAAGTAATAGATCTCAATGAATTGATAACTCTTGTGGGATGCAATATGCGCTTTCACCCCGGTCCAATAAAAGTAAAGGAATTACTTGAACAAAAGGCTATAGGTAGAATATTATTTGCCCGACTACATTCGACTTTATTTACCCGATTGGCGCCCGGGTCAGGATTATCGTGAAAGTTACAGTGCTAAACTCTCGATGGGTGGAGGATGTCTTCTTGATTGTGTTCACGAAATTGATTTATCCTGCTGGTATTTAGGAGAAATCGAAGAACTGTTTTGTATGACTGGTCGATTAAGTTCTTTAGAAATTGACGTCGAAGATATTGCGGTTGTAACTTGTAAGCACTCTGACGGAACAATATCTAATATACACCTTAATTATGTACAGCGGACATACGATCGGGGATGCCTAATTGTTGGAGAGAACGGTTCTATAACTCATCTTTCATCATCGTCGGCGCGCTGATCGTGATCTTCCTGATCGCCGAGCCGCACGGGCTGGCGCAGTTGTGGCGGTTGGCAAAGGAAAAATTGAGATTGTGGCCGCTTCCGTACTAGGGTGCGGGCACAGATATGGAGACGGGTCGAAAACCCGTCCTGAAAGACGAAAGAACCTTAGGGAGGAAGACCAAATGAAACTGAAGCTTGCAACGATGGCCCTGGCCGGCGTGATCGCCGCCGGTCCGGTGATGGCGGAGCTTGTGTTCCCGTCGCTGTCCTATCGCACCGGGCCATACGCCGCGAACGGCATTCCGTTTGCCGATGGCTACGCCGACTATTTCACCCTGCTGAACGAGCGGGACGGCGGCATCGGTGGCGTGCCGATCAAGATGATCGAATGCGAGACCGGCTACAACACCGAAAAGGGTGTCGAGTGCTACGAGTCGACCAAGGGCGAAGGCAGCCTCGTCTATCAACCGCTGTCGACCGGCATCACCTATCAGCTGATCCCGAAAGCCACCGCCGACGGCATCCCGGTGCACTCGATGGGCTATGGTCGGACATCGCGCCGCAAACGGCAAGGTGTTCAGCCATATCTTCAACTATCCCGCGCACGTACTGGGACGGCGCCTCGATTGCCGTCAAGCACATCATGGAGCAGGAAGGCGGCGATATCTCGCGGCAAGAAGATCGCGCTGGTGTTCCACAACTCCGCCTATGGCAAGGAACCGATCCGCACGCTGGAGGAACTGAGCAAGAAGCACGGCTTCGAGCTGACCCTGCTCGCCGGTCGACCATCCCGGTCAGGAGCAGAAGTCGCAGTGGCTGCAGATCCGGCGTGAGCAGCCCGACTATGTGCTGATGTGGGGCTGGGGCGTGATGAACCAGGTCGCCATCCAGGAAGCCGCCAACATCCGCTTCCCGATGGATCATTTCATCGGCATCTGGTGGTCCGGGTCGGAAAACGACGTGCTGCCCGCCGGTGACGGGGCCGATGGCTACAAGGCGCTGGCGCTGGCCAATCCGGGTGCCGACTATCCGATCTATGCCGACCTCAAGACGCATGTCTACGACACCGGCAAGGCCGCCGGCGCGGGTGACCAGCTCGGCACGGTGCTTTATAACCGCGGCATGTATGCGGCGATGCTGGCCGCCGAGGCGGCGCGAAAGGCGCAGGAAATCCACGGCGACCGGCGACATCACGCCCGCGATGATGCGCGACGGCATGGAGGCGCTGGAGATCACCGAGGCGCGGATGGCCGAGCTTGGCCTGCCGGACTTCGGCCCCGAGTTCAGCGTGTCGTGCGAGAACCACGGCGGTTCCGGTCTCGGCAAGGTGCAGCAGTGGGATGCCGCCTCGGGCGAGTGGAAGGTGATCACCGACTGGATCGCTGCAGACCGCGAGGTGATCGATCCGCTGATCGCCGAGGACAGCGCGGCCTATGCCGCCGAAAACAACATCGAAGAGCGCTGCAACTGATCTGTCGCGCGCCCCGGGCCTGATCCGGGCCTCATGAAATGTGGCGCGGCGGTCGACCGCCGCGCCTATCCCTAGGCCGAGAGGTCCCGCTCAGGCTGAGCGACGGCGATGACGGACAGACCGGCCATGCCGTCCGATGCCGCATGCGACCAGCGCCGAGACCCTGCTTGAAGTCAACAATATCGAGGTGATCTACAATCACGTCATTCTCGTGCTGAAGGGCGTGTCAGCCTGAAGGTGCCCAAGGGCGGCATCACCGCGCTGCTGGGCGGCAACGGCGCCGGCAAGACCACGACGCTGAAGGCTATCAGCAACCTGCTGCATTCCGAACGCGGCGAGGTCACCAAGGGCTCGATTACCTATCGCGGCAAGCGCGTCGGCGGGCTGAACCCGTCCGACATGGTCAAGGCGCGGCGTCATCCAGGTGATGGAGGGCCGGCACTGTTTCGAACATCTGACGGTCGAGGAGAACCTTCTGACCGGAGCCTACACACGGCACGATGGCAAGGCCGCGATCGAGGCTGATCTGGAAAAGGTCTACAGCTATTTCCCGCGCCTGAAAGAACGGCGCAAAAGCCAGGCGGGCTATACCTCGGGTGGCGAACAGCAGATGACGGCCATCGGACGCGCGCTGATGTCGAAACCCGAGACGATCCTGCTGGACGAACCGTCCATGGGCCTGGCGCCGCAGCTGGTCGAGGAAATCTTCACCATCGTGAAGAACCTGAACGAACAGGAGGGCGTTTCTTTCCTGCTGGCCGAGCAGAACACCAACGTCGCGCTACGGTTCGCGCATTACGGCTATATCCTGGAATCGGGGCGCGTCGTCATGGACGGCCCCGCCGCCGACCTGCGCGAGAACCCGGACGTCAAGGAATTCTATCTCGGCGTCAGCGAAGAGGGGCGCAAATCGTTCCGCGACGTGCGGTCCTACCGGCGCCGCAAGAGGTGGCTCAGCTAACGCCCCGCATCAGCGCTTGTGGATCACCGCCACCTGGTCGCGGCTGTTCTTGCGATATCCCGCCGTGAACACGAAGCATCCCGATATCTCGGACCGCAGCGCGTTGAACCCGGCCGCGACCGCCGGATCGGAATGTGCGAATTCGCGGGTCTCAAGGTAGCTTCGGAATAGCCGGGCCGTCTTGGTGATGCCCGGCTTTTCGTAGGTCTCCGGCTGCCAGCGAAGGTCCTCGATGATGTATAGCCCGCCGCTGGCCAGCTTCGGGAACAGCTCCAGAAAGGCGTTCTGCTGGTGGTGCGAGGCATGGCTGGCGTCGTCGAGGATGACGTCGCAGGCGGGTAGCTCTGCGCCCGCGGCGCCGCAGTTCCTCGATCGCTGTCCATGTCGCAGCGCCGGAAGCTGAAGCGCTCATGCTCGAACCATGCGAAATCCGAAACGTCCATGCCGATGATCTGCGCCTTGGGAAAGTAGTCCAGCCACATCCGGATCGACGGCAGATCGCGGGTTTCGCGGTCTTTCGAAATGCCATGTTCTGGCCCGCCGATCAGCAGGCCCATTTCGAGAAAGGTGATCTTGCGCTGCCGGTAGGGCAGAAACAGCATGTGGTAAAGCTCGGTATAGCGGTGCTTGGTCGACCCCTTGTCGGAGCCATAGTGATCCGCCAGATCGGTCAGGTTAACTGCATCGCCAGAGGCGAGTGCCCCCGCGTCGGGGCGCGCCATCATGTTCATGTCTTTGTCCTGCTCGTTTTCTCTCAAACCTACGCCTTGGGCGCAGTGAAACAAGAAAATCGCAATATTCTCTGAAAATTCTTGCCCGGGCGTTCCCCGAATGCCGCTTATCCGCGGATCGCTTGCAGCATCACATGCACATTCTCGGGGTCGGCATCTGGCGTGATGCCGTGGCCAAGGTTGAAGATATGCGGGCCGTTCCGAAAGGCTCGACGATGCGCCTGGTTTCGTCGATCAGGGCCTGACCGCCGGTGATCATGTGCTGCGGCGCAAGGTTGCCCTGCACACAGCCGTCGATCTGCACGTGTTCGGCGGCCCATTCTGCGCTGACCGAATTGTCGATGGCGACGCAGTCGGCGCCGGTGGCGCTTGGCGAACCCGATGTAGCCGTCGCCCGCCTCGCGCGGGAAGGCGATGATCGGCGATATGCGGGTGCTTTGCCTTCAGCGCCGCGATGATCTGTCGCGCCGGTTCCAGCGCATAGCGTTGGAAAGCCGCGCCCTTCAGCGACCCGGCCCAGCTGTCGAACAGCTTGACCACTTCGGCACCGGCCTCGATCTGGGCGCTCAGATATTCGATCGTCGCCTCGGTCAGCCGCGTCCATCAGCGCGTCGAACGTGGCGCGGGTGCTCCTGCCGCAACTTGTGCGCCGGGGCCTGATCGGGCGTGCCGCGCCCGGCGATCATGTAGGTCGCCACCGTCCAAGGCGCGCCGGCGAAACCGATCAGCGCCACATCGTCCGGCAATTCGCCGGACAGGATCTTCACCGTCTCGTAGACCGGCGACAGCGTGTCGTGGATCGCGTCGGCCGGTTTCAGCGTGGCCAAACCTTCCGGCCCGGTGATCGTCGACAGTCGCGGGCCCTCGCCGGTGACGAACCACAGGTCGGCCCCCAGCGCCTGCGGCACCAGCAGGATGTCGGCGAACAGGATGGCGGCGTCGAAGCCGTAGCGGCGGATCGGCTGCAGCGTGACCTCGGCGGCCAGTTCGGGGTTGTAGCACAGCGACAGGAAATCGCCCGCCTGCGCCCGCGTGGCCTTGTATTCCGGCAGGTAGCGCCCGGCCTGCCGCATCAGCCAGACCGGCGGCACGGCTTGCGTTTCGCCCGCCAGCGCGCGCATCAGTTTCTTCTGTCTCTGCCATGGATCCGCCCCGTCTTGCCTGCCCGGTTGGTCCCGTGCCGGACCCGCGAAGTCAAGGCACATTGTCAGCCCGCACGCCGACACGGTCTAAGTCACGGCGCCATGACCTCTGCCCACACCCAACCGCCCCCTGAAGATCGGCACCCGCGGCTCGCCTCTGGCGTTGGCGCAGGCGCATGAGACGCGCGACCGGCTTGCCGCCGCCTTCGACCTGCCCGAATGCGGCCTTCGAGATCGTCGTCGATCAAGATGACCGGAGACACGATGCAGGACCGGCCCTGAAGGAGATCGGCGGCAAGGGCCTGTTCACCCGCGAGATCGAAGACGCGCTGCTGGCGGGCGGCATCGACATCGCGGTGCATTCGATGAAGGACATGCCGGTGGACCAGCCCGGCGGGCTGCTGCTGGACTGCTACCTGCCGCGCGAGGATGTGCGCGACGCCTTCGTGTCGCCACGGCATGGCCGGCATCGCCGATCTGGCCGCAGGGCGCCGTGGTCGGCACCTCCAGCCTGCGGCGCAAGGCGCAGCTGCTGAACCGGCGGCCCGATCTGGCGGTGGTCGAGTTCCGCGGCAACGTGCAGACCCGGCTGCGCAAGCTGTCGCGACGGGGTGGCGCGAGGCGACGTTCCTGGCCATGGCCGGGCTGAACCGGCTGGACATGGCCGACGTGCCGCGCGACCGCGATCGAGCCGACGACGATGCTGCCCGCCGTGGCGCAGGGCGCCATCGGCATCGAACGCCGCGCGGACGACAGTGCCACGGCGGCGCTGCTGGAGGCGATCCATGACACGGCCCACCGGACAACGCCTTGCCGCCGAGCGGGCGTTTCTGGCGGCACTCGATGGCTCTTGCGAGACGCCGATTGCCGGGCTGGCGGAGCTGGACGGCGGATCGCTGCACCTGCGCGGCGAGATCCTGCGCACCGACGGGTCCGAGGCGTTGGCCGACGCGGCCACCGGACCGTTCGAGGACGGTGCCGCGATGGGCCGGGATCTGGCGGCGAGGCTACTGGCTCGCGCGGGCGACGGGTTCTTCGACTGGCGCTGAAGTGCCCAGACCGGCGCGCGAACCCGGACCGGTTTGCGTCAGCCCTCGGGCAGAACCTTCCCCGGATTGAGGATGCCTTTCGGGTCCAGCGCCGCCTTGATCGACCGCATCACCTCAACGGCCACCGGGTTCTTGCGCCGGGCCATCGACGGCCTCTTCGACAGCCCGATCCCGTGCTCGGCGGAAAACGAGCCGCCCAGCGACAGCGCCACATCCTCGACCAACTCCATGATCGCGTCGTGCACTGTCTCGTCGCCGGTCGACGGCCAGAACACGTAATGCACGTTGCCATCCCCCAGATGCGCCACGGCACTGACGCCCGCATCGGCGTCGATCTGGGGCAGTTCCGTCTCCATCCGCGTGATGAAGGTCGCCACACGGTCCAGCGGCAGCGCCACGTCGGTCAGGATGATCGGCAGGCGATCAAGCTGCACTTCTGCCGCCTGCTCACGCCGCGCCCACATCGCCATGCGCTGCGCCTCGTTCTGCGCCACCACCGCGTCCAACACGCCGCCGTCTTCCATCAGCGCCGCAAGGGTGTCTTCCAGATAGGTGACGATGGGAATGCTGCCGTCGTCCGCCGGCTCGGCGTCGCGCGGGGCGGTGGCGCCGACCTCTACCAGGATGTTGACGTCGTGCATGGCGTCGAATGGCGCCCCGGCCTTCGGAAACTTCGCCATGTGCTGCTGGATATAGGCGCGGGGCATGTATTCGAACGCCTCCACCGCGCCGCCGGTGGCAGAGTTCAGCCGGTTCAGCAGGGTCAGCGCGGCGGTCAGGTCCGGGGTGGCGACCATGGCCGTGGCATAGGCCCGGGGCTTCGGCGACAGCTTCATCACGGCGGCGGTGACGATGCCAAGGGTGCCCTCGGAACCGATGAACAGATCGCGCAGGTCGTAGCCGGAGTTGTCTTTGTGCAACTCGGTCATCAGGTCCATGACCCGCCCGTCCGCAAGCACCACCTCCAGTCCCAGGCACAGGGCGCGGGTGCTGCCGTAGCGCACCACATTCGATCCGCCCGCGTTGGTCGCCAGCACGCCGCCGATCATCGCCGATCCGCGCGCGCCGAAGAACAGCGGGAAGATCAGCCCCTGCGCGTCCGCCGCCTGATGCAGGGATGACAGCACCACACCGGCCTCGACGATGGCAAGCCGCGCCTCGGGCCGGATCTCGCGGATGCGGTTCAGCCGCTCGACCGAAAGCATCAGGGCGCCTTCGGCAAAGGTGCCTCCGACCAGCCCGGTATTGCCCGATACCGGCACCACCGGCGTGCCGGTCCGATGCGCCAGCGCCAGGACGCGGCTAACCTCGTCGGTCGAGCCCGGCCGCACCACGGCCAGCGGCGTGGCGTGGTACTTGCCGGTCCAGTCATGGGCGAATTTCTCGGTGTCCCTGCCGGTCAGGACATGGGATGACCCGACGATTGCGCGCAACTCTTCGGTCAGGTTCATCCCGCATCCCCTTGCTCCGGTCGCTCGAACAAGGGATGGCGCTTTTGCGCCGGCGCGGCAAGGGCGGGATGTCAGACCGCGTGGCTGTGCCCCGCTGCGGACAGCGCATAGGCGTCGAAATGCCGGGCGATCATCCGGGCCAGCGGGCGCCCGAAACTGAATATCTCGATCACGCCGTCGTCGATCTGCAACATCCCGGGGAAGGCCGTTCCCAAACCGTCCGCCAGCGCGACCACAGCGCCGCGAGGATGGCCCGTCCTGCGTGCGATGGCCGGAAGATCGGCGCGGAAATCGCACAGCAGCGCCTCGATGATCGCGCCGCGCAGCAGGTCGTCGTCGGAAAACACGTGCCCCCGGCTGGTCGCCAGACCGCCAGCGCGCACCCGGGCCTGGTAGGCCGAGGTCGCGGGTGCATTCTGGGCATAGCCTTGCCGATAGCGCGAGATTGCCGACGCCCCCAGCCCGATCAACGTGTCCGAACTGTCCTCGGTATATCCCTGGAAATTACGCCGCATCCGCTCTTCGCGATGCGCCACCGCAAGGCCGTCCTTCGGCCGCGCGAAATGGTCGATTCCGATCTCCTCGAAGCCGTCCCAGGTGAAAAGCCGGCGCGCGGTCTCGAACAGCTCCAGCCGTTCGGGCACGTCCGGCAGCGCGTCGGCGGGGATCAGCGTCTGGCGCTTGGCCATCCAGGGCACGTGGGCATAGCCGAAAAGCGCGATCCGGTCAGGGTCCAGCGACAGGACCTTCTGCACGGTGTCGGCGATCCCGGCCTTGGTCTGATGCGGCAGGCCATAGACGATGTCGGCGTTCAGGCTGTCGATGCCGCGCGCCCGCAGGCCGTCGACCGTGGCGCGAGTAATGGCATAGCTTTGCGGCCGACCGATGGTGTCCTGGATTTTCGGGTCGAAGTCCTGGATGCCCAGCGAGGCGCGGTTCATGCCCGCCGCGCCCAGCGCGTCAAGCCGGGCGTCGTCGATCTCGTTCGGGTCGATCTCGACCGAGAATTGCGCATCCCCGGCAAGCGGCACGACGTCGAAGATCGCCCCGGCCAGGTCGGTGATCAGTTCCGGCCCCAGCAGGGTCGGCGTGCCGCCACCCCAGTGCAGATGCTCGATCTCGACCCCGCGTGGCAACATGTCGCGCAGCAGCGCCAGCTCGGCCTTTAGCGTCTCGACATAGGCCACCACGGGTGCAAGGCTGCTGGTGCCCTGCGTGCGGCAGGCGCAGAACCAGCACAGCCTCCGGCAGAACGGGATATGGATGTATAGCGAGATCTTGGCACCTTCCGCGATCTCGCCGATCCAGGATTGCACAATACCGCCATCCACGTCGCCGCTGAATTGCGGCGCGGTGGGATAGCTGGTGTAGCGGGGCACGCGGGCGTCAAAGAGGCCCAGTCGCTTGAGTTCGCTCTGAAGGGTCATTAGGTATCATTGCGCAAAGCCCGACGCCTCGCGCCTTGATCAGGATCAACCTGTGGAAAGATTGCCCAAGTGACCCAGCAGCTCACCGACCTAAAAAGCTGTGCCAACTGCCCGATTCGGCATCGGGCGGTCTGCGCGAAATGCGAGACTGACGAGTTGAAGCAGCTTGAAGAGATCAAGTATTATCGGTCCTACCAGGCCGGGCAGCCGCTGATCTGGGCCGGCGACCAGATGGATTTTGTGGCCTCGGTCGTCACCGGCATCGCCACGCTCAGCCAGACGCTGGAGGACGGGCGTACCCAGATGGTCGGGCTGCTGCTGCCGTCGGATTTCCTCGGTCGACCGGGCCGCGCCGTGGCCCCCTACGACGTCACCGCGAATTCCGACCTGACGCTTTGTTGCTTCCGGCGCAAGCCCTTCGAGGCGTTGATGGAAACCACGCCGCATATCGGCAACCGGCTGCTGGAAATGACCCTGGACGAACTGGACGCGGCGCGCCAGTGGATGCTGATCCTGGGCCGCAAGACCGCACGCGAGAAGATCGCAAGCCTGCTGACGATCATCGCCCAGCGCGAAGCGGCGCTGCATCAGTCCGCACCGAAGAACGGATCGAGCTTCGATCTGCCGCTGACCCGCGAATCGATGGGCGACTACCTGGGCCTGACGCTGGAAACGGTCAGTCGTCAGGTCTCGGCGCTGAAGCGCGACAAGGTCATCGAGCTTCACGGCAAGCGGCGCATTCTGGTGCCTGACTTCGAGGCGCTGATGGCCGAAACCGGTGACGATGCCGATGGCGGCCTGCCGGTCTGACCGCGGATCGGTACTTAAGGAAATTGCGCGACAACGAAAGATAATTGCGCTTGGACAAGCGGCAGGGTAAGCTTCGCAAAATTTGGGAGGCTTCAACGTATGCCGGGCAGCAAACTTGACCCGATCGACCGTCACATCCTGGCAGAGTTGCAGGCCGACGGCCGCATGACCAATGTCGAACTGGCACGTCGCGTCGGCATCTCCGCCCCGCCCTGTCTGCGCCGGGTCCGAACCCTGGAAGAGCAGGGGTACATCCGCGGCTACCACGCGGATGTCGATCCACGGATGCTGGGATTCGAGGTGCAGGTCTTCGCGATGGTCGGCCTGCAAAGCCAGGCCGAGGCCGATCTCGGCCGGTTCGAGCAGCGCTGCCGCGACTGGCCGCTGGTCCGTGAATGCCATATGCTGAACGGCGACATCGATTTCATCCTGAAATGCGTGGCACCCGACCTTTCGACCTTTCAGAACTTCCTGACAGAACAGTTGACCGCCGCCGACAACGTGGCCAGCGTCAAGACCTCGCTGGTGATCCGGGTCGCCAAGGACGACCCCGGCTTGCCGTTCGATGTGCTTGAGGCGCGGCTGAAGAAAAGCGCTTGAAACTGATCCTCAGGCCGCATTCAGCGCGGCGAATTCCTCGACGCTGACGCGCGGGGCGCGCAGAGCGCCAAGGTCGGCCAGCGACGACAGGTGCGGAAAGAACGACTGGAACAGCTTCAGGTTCTCGCCACCCAGCCGCGCGAACAGGTCCTCGCCCGGGTGGTAGCTTTCGATCTCAAGCCCGTTGGCCCGCAGGATGTGATGTTCGCGAAACGCCAGGTGATAGACGCTGACGGCAGAGACCGGCGCGACGCGAATCACGGTCTGGCCGTCCTCGAACGCGGTCACCGGCGTCAGCGCGGCATCGTCCGAGACGACATTGCGCAGCCGGGGCGACCGGTGCAGCAGGCGGGCATGCGGGGCCAGCATCAGGTCCGGCATCGGGCGCGACGGGCCGAAGCTGTCGACCGGAACGCGGAACAGACGCAGCGGCATTTGCCCGGCGGGTTGAGACGGAACCAGGGTGATGGTGCCGACCCATTCGACCGTCTGGAAACCCTCGTCGCGGGTTTCGACCTTCATGCCGGGCAGCATATCCTCGATCGCGACGGGGCCTTCCTCGGTGGCCAGCAGCGTGCCGCGGGCCAGCGCGGCGAAGGCGCTTTCGAAAATCGGATGAGCGGGGGCGCGGCGGGAAATCTCGGCAAGCGAGCCGTCGCCCAGCAGTGCCAGCGCGTCATAGCGCCGCTGCGGCAATGCCGGTTGCGGCGCTGCCGGATGGACCGGGCGGCGAACGGTCCAGCGGTCCGTCGATGAGGAAGAAAGGGCAGCTTGCGGAGCAGGGGTGCCTGCACGGTGGGGGTAGTTCATGTTACTCTTCCAATCGTCCGGTCATCTTTGTCTCGGCCCCCACCGAATGCGCAAAGACGTGATCAGGAATGCGCCGCAACGGCGCGGTGTTACTCGTGAACGTCGTCGGCGCCGACCTTTCCGGCCCGTTGCACGGCCCGGCAGAACGGGCGGCGAACGTGACCCTGTGATCCGTGCCGGTTCGGCATGGCCTAGCCTTGCGCGGCGCGGCGCGGCGGGGTGTCGGAACGCTTGGCGATAAAGGCGGCGCGGCGCGCCCCCCGTGTCCAGGGCATGTCCAGCTTGATCCGCGCGGCTTCCTTTTGCACGGATGTCATCCAGCGGCGTTGCTTCGTCATCTTCATTCTCCAGATCGAGGGCGGTTGCTTGCTGCCCGTCTTGGCTGTTGTTCTTGCTGCGTCGATGGCCCTTTGATGCCGGGTCATTGGGGCTTCAGGATGACGCGGAAAGAAAAAGTTTTCGTTACCCCCGCTCGCAATTATGGCGCTTTCGCCGCCTCCGGCTCGGGCATGAAACAATCAGGAAATGTTCGCTGAATTGGCGATCAGATCACCGCACGACGCGTTGCGCGGCCCCGATCGGCAGCACACTGCGGCAACAATGGGGCGCGGCCCCGCCGCAGCAGCGCCCAATTCACCTTGCTGCGGCGCGGCCTAAAGCCGGATGCAGGAGATCAGCCGACCGTAGTCGGCTTCCCGGCGATGCACCGACCGGCGATAGGAATAGAACCGCTCGGCGTCGGAATAGGTGCAGTGATGCGTCCATTCGGCATGGCCGACACCGGCCACGCGCAGGCGGTGCAGCCCGAAGGCGGGCAGGTCGAAATGATAGCGGTCGCCATCGCCATTGACGAAGAAGCGGGCATAGAAGGTGTCGGTGTCGTAGAACGTCTCGAAGAACTCCGGCCCGACCTCGTAGGCCCGCTGGCTGATCGACGGACCGATGACGGCGACGATATGTTCCGCGCGTGGCGCCAAGGGCTTCCATCGCCGTCGACCGTCGCCTCCAGCACCCCGTCCAGCGCGCCCTTCCAGCCCGCATGCGCCGCGCCGATCACGCCGTTCGCCGGGTCGGCGAACAGCACCGGCTGGCAGTCGGCGGTCAGCACCGACAGCGCCAGCCCCGGTGTCGCCGTGACCATGGCATCGGCCTCGGGGCGTGGATCGGTCGCCGGGCCGTCGACCGACACGGCGTCCGCCGAATGCACCTGGTGCACCGTCACCAGCGCGTCCGGCGTCACGTCCAGCGCCTGCGGCGGCGCGCGCCCGGTTGATCGCCACCGCCTCGCGCTGGTCGACTGGAGCCGGTGCCGCAGTTCAGCCCTTCAAACACGCCGGACGACGCCCCGCCGCGACGGGTGAAGAACCCGTGCCGCACGGTCGCCCAGCGCATCCGATCTGATGATCTCCAGCGTCATGGTTCCAGTCCCGGGCGGCGGCGCGCGTGCCCTGTGGATGCAGCCCCATTACCTTGAAGAGGCTCCCCATTTCCTGACGCAGCGTCAAGCGCCGATGTGCGGCGATGTGGCTGTCCAGCGCGGCGTCCGCTCAAACGACCGGCAAGCGCCTCGGCGCGCTGCGCGATCCCCAGCCGTTCCAGGAACACGCCCTGGGCGGTCAGACGGGTATGGGACACGCCCGTGCGCCGCAACGCGCCAGCGCCTCGAAATCCACATGCGCGGTCAGATCGGCCTGCGCCCGGATGCGCCAGCGGATCGTCCATCGCGGTGTCCGCGCACCGCCTGCAACGTATCGCCCAGCGAGCGCCAGTCGCCGTAGTCCACGATCAGCGCGGCGCCGCCGTGGCGCGCGATCCGGTCGGCGATCCGCCGCGATGGTCGCCGCCGCCGGGGCGCAGGTCTCGACGATGTCGCCGGGGCTGGTGTCGGCCAGCCGGTGCGCCAGTTCGGCAGCGTGGCGCGGCGGCACCGAGGCCGAAGCGCCAGCGCGCCCGTCCGTCAGCCCGACCTGCCGTTCGCGCCAGCCGTCACCATCGCGCTGGAACTGGCGGATCGGCAGGGCGTCGAAGAACTCGTTGGCGATCAGGAACAGCGGCGCTTCGGGCAGGGCCGCTGCCGCTGTCGACCCAGTGCGGCGCGTGACCTGCCAGCGCCTCTGCCTGCCGCGCGCGCAGGACCGGCGAGGCCTCGACCAGGTGCAGCCGCGCGGCCTCGTGAAACCCCGGCACCCCGCGCGTGGCGCGCAGCGCGTCGGCCATCAGCGTGCCGCGCCCCGGCCCCAGCTCGGCCAGCGTGAACGGGCGCCGGGCGGCCCTGGTCCATCCAGGCCTGCGCCAGCGCACAGCCCGATCAATTCGCCGAACATCTGGCTGATCTCGGGCGCGGTGGTGAAATCGCCTGCCGCCCCCAACGGGTCGCGGGTGGCGTAATAGCCCATGCGTCGGGTGCAGCAGGCATTCGGCCATGTAGTCGGCCAGCGCTGATCGGCCCTGTGGCGGCGATGCGCTGCGCGCAGATGCCGCGCCAGCTCGGTCATGCCCGCCGGTGCGCGCCAGATCATCACAGCCGATGCCCAGCAGCAGCATCGGCAGCGACAGAAGCTGCCCCATCGACAGCCCGACCTCGCCCAGCCGCAGGACATGGCCCAGCGGGTTGTCTGGCGTGATGAACTGCTCGTCGGCCTGCCGGAACTGCTCCACGACGAATCCGTGCCGCGCCGTAGCCCGCCAGGAACGCGCCGGTCATCGCCCAGGGCATGGCGAACCAGCCACGCCGATAGGCCAGGTAGAGCAGCACCGCCCCCAGCAGCACGCCTTCCAGCGCCGCCTCGTAAAGCTGCGACGGGTGCCGGGCGCAAAGCCCCGCGACGCCCGGGCAATCCTGCGCCGCCGTCCCGGGAAAGATCACCGCCCAGGGCACGTCGCTGGGGCTGCCCCAAAGCTCGGCGTTGATGAAATTCGCCAGTCCGCCCGAAGAACAGCCCCGGCGTCGTCACGACCGCCATGACGTCGGCGACGCTGCTTAGCCGCACGGCGTTCAGCCGGGCGAACAGGATGACCGCCAAGGACGACCCCCAGAAACCCGCCGTGAAACGACATGCCGCCCTGCCAGACCGCGAGGATCTCCAGCGGATGGCTCAGGTAGTAGGCCGGCTGGTAGAACAGGCAATAGCCGAGCCGGCCACCGGCCACGATTCCAATGATGATATAGGTCACCAGGCTTTCGACCTGCGGGCGCGTCATCGGCGCATCGCCGGGCCAAAGCCGCGCATCGGTGCCCAGCATCACCGCCATGCGCCATCCCGCGATGATCCCGACAATATAGGCCAGCGCGTACCAGCGCAGCGCGAAGGTGAAGTTTCCGATGGCGACCGAGAACAATTCGGGGCTGATGTCGGGGAAGGGGATCACGGCCTGCATGGCGCATCCTTGGCCATGGCGCCCGGGCGAAGTCAACCTTGTCGCAGGCGGCCCGCCGGGCCCATATAGGGGCCAACGCGAAAGGAGCGATGCCATGCAGACCCGGAACAAGATATTCGACGATATCAGCCAGATGATGACCAATGCCATGGGCGTGGCCCAGGGCGCGAAGACCGAGGCCGAAACGGCGATGAAAGGGCTGGATCGACCGTTGGCTGGCCGAGCGTGATTTCGTCACCCGCGAGGAATTCGACGCGGTGCGCGCCATGGCGCAGAAGGCCCGCGAAGAGAACGAGGCGCTGAAGGCACGGCTCGATGCGATGGAGCCGAAGGACGCCAGGGCCAAACCGAAGGCCGCCAAGAAGACCTGACGTGGCGCAGGGCGGGCGTCAGCCCGCTACCCGCCATCGGTCAGTGTGCCAGCAGCACCGGCACTTTTGACACTTCCAGCATGTTCCGCGTTGCCCCGCCGAGGATCGATTCACGGAACCGCGAATGGCCATAGGCCCCCATCACAAGCAGATCGGCATCCACGTCCAGACAGTGCCGGCACAGCACGTCGGACACCCGCGGCATTGTCTTTGCCAGCACCGAAACCTCGGCCCGGACCCCGTGCCGCGACAGCATCTGGCTAAGCTGGCCACCCGGATCAGACCGGTCCGGGCCATGCGGCGGCGGGTCGATGATGGCGATGCTGACGGCCTCCGCCGCCTTCAATAGCGGCAGCGAAAAGCGGATCGCGGCCAGCGCCTCGGTGCTTTCGTTCCAGGCGATGGCCACCCGGCGTGGCGGGTCGGGCCAGGTCGCCTCGTCCGGGATCACCAGCACTGGCACATGCCCGTCGAACAGCGCCGCCTCGACGATCGCCTCGGATTCGTGACCGCGCCCCTTGCCATAGGGCCGGGGCAGGACCACCAGATCGGCCAGCCGTGTGTGATGAGCTACCGAAGAGGTCAGCCAGGACGTTTGCGCTGTCGCCGCATTGACGACGCAGCGGATGTCCTCGGCCTTCATCAACGCCGTGACGGCCTTTTCAAGGGCCGCCGCATCGTCATGTGCCGTCGCCAGATTCTCTTGAATAACGATCGCATTGGCCCCGGCGTAATAGAACCCCGGCTGGGTGCGGTCGAGACCAAGGCACAGCACGTCCAGATGCGCGTCGTGCACCCGCGCCAGCTTCACCGCCGCGCGCAGGGCGTCTGCATCCGTCTCCAGGTTGGTGACGATTGTCGTCAAGGATTTGTAAGCCATTGCATTCTCCACGCCCGATGCTGAATCCAAGTTCTCTCGTATGTGCCCGGACGTCTTTGACATGGGTCAATGCTGCAAATGCGAAAGATTGACATGGATCAAGGCAATGCCTGCCCCGACACGGTCAAAACTGGGGTGTGAACAGGAGGGCAGACGCCGCGATTCGTGCGGCGTACTGCCAATTCGAAGGAACGTGATATGTGGAACTACCTTAAACCGGTGATACTGGGGCTGATCGTATTGTTTGCCGCAATCGCTGCGAATTTCGCGCGCGACCTGGCCTTTCAGGTTCATGCGATCATCATCCTGGCCGTCGCAGGTGCGATGTTCGTCTGGTCGGTGCGCCGCATCGACGACCCGGTCGTCGCCGCCGATCAGACCGCCTACATGGACGACGTGATCCGCGCCGGTGTCATTGCAACGGCCTTCTGGGGCGCGGTCGGGTTCCTGGTGGGCACCTTCATCGCCTTCCAGCTCGCCTTTCCGCAGCTCAACTTCGAATTCCTCAACGGCATCGGCAACTTCGGCCGCCTGCGCCCGCTGCATACCAGCGCGGTGATCTTCGCCTTCGGCGGCAACGCCCTGATCTGCACCTCGTTCTACGTGGTCCAGCGCACCAGCGCCGCGCGCCTTTGGGGCGGCAACCTGGCGTGGTTCGTGTTCTGGGGCTACCAGCTTTTCATCGTGCTGGCGGCCACCGGTTACCTCTTCGGCTCGACCCAGTCGAAGGAATATGCCGAGCCTGAATGGCACGTCGACCTGTGGCTGACCGTCGTGTGGCTGGCCTACCTGGCGGTGTTCCTGGGAACGCTGATCAAGCGCAAGGAACCGCATATCTACGTCGCCAACTGGTTCTTCCTGTCGTTCATCGTCACCGTGGCGATGCTGCACGTGGTCAACAACCTCTCGATCCCGGTCAGTCATCGTCGGCTCGAAATCGGTGCAGGTCTTCGCCGGGGTGCAGGACGCGATGACGCAATGGTGGTACGGTCACAACGCCGTCGGCTTCTTCCTGACCGCCGGTTTCCTGGGCATGATGTACTATTTCGTGCCGAAGCAGGCCGGCCGCCCGGTCTACAGCTACAAGCTGTCAGATCATCCACTTCTGGGCGCTGATCTTCCTTTACATCTGGGCCGGTCCGCACCACCTGCACTACACCGCGCTGCCCGACTGGGCTTCGACGCTGGGTATGGTTTTCTCGATCATCCTGTGGATGCCCTCGTGGGGCGGCATGATCAACGGGCTGATGACCCTGTCGGGCGCCTGGGACAAGCTGCGCACCGACCCGATCATCCGCATGATGGTGGTCTCGATCGGCTTCTACGGCATGTCGACCTTCGAGGGTCCGATGATGTCGATCCGCGCGGTGAACTCGCTGTCGCACTACACCGACTGGACCATCGGCCACGTGCATTCCGGCGCGCTGGGCTGGAACGGCATGATCACCTTCGGCGCGCTCTACTTCCTGGTGCCGCGGCTGTGGAACCGCGAGCGTCTCTACTCGCTCTCCCTCGTCAACTGGCACTTCTGGCTCGCCACCATCGGCATCGTTCTCTACGCCGCCTCGATGTGGGTCACCGGCATCATGGAAGGCCTGATGTGGCGCGAGGTCGATGCGCAGGGCTTCCTGGTGAACTCGTTCGCCGACACCGTCGCCGCCAAGTTCCCGATGTACGTCGTGCGGGCCCTGGGCGGGGTGCTGTTCCTGACCGGCGCACTGATCATGTGCTATAACCTCTGGATGACTGTCCGGGCGGCCCCCGAAAAGGCTCCCGCGATGGCTCCGGCCGAATAAGGAGGGCCGGAAACATGGCACCGCAAGACAAACCCGCAATGCCCGCCTCTGCCACCGGCGTGGGCGAGCGGCCGAAACGCAAGTCTATCCTCGACCGCCACAAGATCCTGGAAAAGAACGCCACGCTGCTGCTGATCTTTTCCTTCCTCGTGGTGACCGTCGGCGGCATCGTCGAGATCGCACCGCTGTTCTACCTGGAGAACACCATCGAAGAAGTGGAAGGCGTGCGCCCCTACTCGCCGCTGGAGCTGACTGGGCGCGACATCTACGTGCGCGAGGGCTGTTACGTCTGCCACAGCCAGATGATCCGCCCGATGCGCGACGAGGTCGAACGCTACGGCCACTATTCGTTGGCGGCGGAATCGATGTACGACCACCCGTTCCAATGGGGCAGCAAGCGCACCGGGCCGGATCTGGCCCGCGTCGGCGGCCGCTATTCGGACGAATGGCACGTGGCGCACCTGGTCAACCCGCAGTCGGTCGTGCCGGAATCGGTGATGCCGAAATACGCGTTCCTGCGGAACGTGCGCCTGCGGCCCGAACATATCGAGGACCTGCTGAAGACGCACCGGATGGTCGGCGTGCCCTACACCGACGAGATGATCGAGAACGCCGAGGCCGATTTCATGGCGCAGATCGACCCCGACGGCGACATCGACGGGCTGCTGGAACGCTATCCCGGCGCGCAGGTGCGCAACTTCGACTTCGAGCCGGGCGTCAGCGAGATGGATGCCCTGATCGCCTACATGCAGATGCTCGGCACGCTGGTCGATTTCTCGACCTTCACGCCCGACGCCAGCCGATAGGAGACGCGCGATGAACTATCACATCCTTCGCGAGATCGCCGACAGCTGGGTGCTGCTGCTTGATGGTGATCTTCTTTCTCGGCTGCGTGTTCTGGGCATTCCGTCCGGGCAGCCGCGAGACCCACCGCGACACCAGCAACATCCCGTTTCGCAACGAAGACAAACCGGCCCGGGCCGAGGAGACACGGTCATGAGCAAGCAACCCCTGAAGAAGGACGATCCGGAAACCACCGGCCATAGCTGGGACGGCATCGAGGAATTCAACAATCCACTGCCGCGCTGGTGGCTTTGGACCTTCTACATCACGATCATCTGGGGAGTGCTCTACACCATCGCCTACCCGGCCTGGCCGCTGATCAGCCGGGCGACGGGCGGATTGCTGGGCTATTCCACCCGCGCCGAGGTGGCCGCGCATATCAACTCGGTCGACGAGCAGAACGCGGTGCTCGAAGCGCGGCTGGGCAGCGTCGAACTGGTCAAGCTGGAAGCCAACGACGACCTCTATAACTACGCGGTCCAGGGCGGGGCCGCAGTCTTCCGCAACAACTGCTCGCAGTGCCACGGCGCCGGCGCGGCGGGCGCGGTGGGCTTTCCCAACCTGCTGGATGACGCTTGGCTTTGGGGCGGCACGCTGGAGGACATCGCCTATACCGTGCGCCACGGCGTCCGGAACGAGCAATCGCCCGATACCCGCTGGTCGCAGATGCCCGCATTCGGCCTCGACGAGATCCTCGAAGACGCCGAGATCGACCAGGTCGTGCAATACGTCCGCAAGATGTCCGGGCAAGATCATGACGAGGCCGCGGCCACGGCGGGCGAGACGGTCTACATGGACCAGTGTTCGGGCTGCCACATGGAAGACGGCACCGGCGATCCCGTCAACGGAGCGCCGAACCTGACCGACGCGATCTGGCTCTACGGCGGCGACGTCGCGACGCTGACCACATCGGTGCGCAACGCCCGCTTTGGCGTAATGCCCGCATGGAGCGAGGAATTCCGCACCGCGGGCGGGCTTTCGGACGCCGAGGTCAACGCGGTCGCGGCCTACGTCCACCAGCTTGGCGGCGGCGAATGATCAAGCGCAAACGGCAAGGCAAAGACCAGCTGTGGATTGAATTTCGTAATAGAAAACAAGAGCTTCCGAGGGCGCAAGCCTGAGGAGGGTGGTGCCGGTCCCAGATCCTGTTCGCGCGTTTCTTCGGGATCGGCACCTCTGAATAAGGGAAGGCCAGGCGGGTGCAATCCCTCCTGGCCTTTTCAGTTACCGGCAGGGGCCGGACGGGGGAGTTGTGTCAGTCGCGCGCCGCGGCCGCCGAATTCTTGCGGCCGAACAGCCGGAACGGACGCTTGCCGGGCTTGGGATCGCGTGCGGCGGTCAGGCGGGGCTTGACATAAGGCTCCTGCCGGGTCGCGATCAGGAACGAGGTTGCGTAAGGATTGATCATGGCACTGATCCTTCTCTTGAGGTGTCTGATGCCTCTCATATTGACCGAAGCGCCGATCCATGCCAGTCAGGAAAATTCCTGACCTGTAATTCTGGCTTACACATATGCCGCTTCGATCCCTGCCACCGATGGCACAGCTGCGTGCCTTCACCGCCCTGGCCGAAACCCGCTCGATGAGCCAGGCCGGGGATTTGCTGAACGTCAGCCATGCCGCGATCAGCCAGCAGGTCCGGGCACTGGAATCGCATCTGAACCTCAAGCTGGTCACGAAGGATGGGCGCGGCGTGGCGCTGACCCCCGATGGTGCGCGGCTGGGCCAGACCCTGCGCGAAGCCTTCGGAACTATCGCCGCCGAGATCGGTGACATGACCGGCGCCGACGCCCTGCGTCCGTTGCAGATAACCACAACTCCCAGCTTTGCCGCCGGCTGGCTGATGCCGCGCATCGCCGAGTTTCAATTGCGCCACCCGGACCGCGAACTGATGGTCAACCCGACGTCCAGCCTTGTCGAGATCAGCCCCGGCGGGGTCGACCTGGCGATCCGTTACGGCAACGGCAACTGGCCCGGCTTCGAGGTCGAGCTGCTGCTGCCCTCGGATTTCCAGATCATGGGTGCCCGCCGCCTGATCGGCGACCGGCAGATATCCTCGCCGCAGGATCTGCTTGATTTCCCGTGGTTGCAGGAACTGGGCACCAACGAGGTCGACACCTGGCTGCGCGATCATGGCGTGACCGAGGCGCGGACCCGCGGCATCACCCACCTGCCGGGCAACCTGCTGCTGGACGGATTGCGCGCAGGCCAGGGCATCGCCGCCACGGCGCGCAGCTTCGTCGAGGCCGATATCGCACGCGGCGACATCGTGGTGCTCTACGAGGACATGAACATCGGCTGGGGCTATTTCATGGTGACCCGCCCCGGCCCCATGCGCCTGCCCCTGCGCGAATTCGTTCGCTGGCTGCGCAGCCAGGCAAGGCAGGACGACGCCCCCCAACCGTAGGAGGTGTGCTCGCACACTCCGCCGCTGACACAAAACCGTTAACGCGGCAATCCAGCCGTACCAGTCACTTGCCGCGCAGCGGCTTAATTTTCTGCCCTGCGGAATGTTTCGCGCGCGAAACATCCGGGCCGTCCGGCCCCATTGCCCCGCCCGGCTTACGCCGCGTCGCAGCGAAACTTGATTCAGGTCAAAGACCCTTTTCCTCCGCTCTGCCAGAAGCCATCCTAGCGAACAGGAACAATCGGAATCACTTCTCATGGGGTCTCAGGACACGCCCTCTCTCTATGCCGCGCGAGAGCCGGTCTTTCCGCGCAAGGTGCACGGCAATTTCCGCACCCTGAAATGGGGCATCATGGCGGTCACGCTGGGGATCTACTACCTGACCCCGTGGCTGCGCTGGGACCGCGGACCGAACCTGCCGGACCAGGCGGTGCTGGTCGACCTGGCCAACCGGCGCTTTTTCTTCTTCATGATCGAGATCTGGCCGCATGAATTCTATTTCATCGCCGGCCTGCTGATCATGGCGGGGCTGGGCCTGTTTCTCTTCACCTCGGCGCTTGGCCGGGTCTGGTGCGGTTATGCCTGCCCGCAGACGGTCTGGACCGACCTCTTCATCCTGACCGAACGCTGGATCGAGGGCGACCGCAACGCCCGCGTCAGGTTGTGGAAGGCCAAGTGGGATTTCCGCAAGGTGCGGCTTCGGCTGTTCAAATGGGCCGTCTGGGTGCTGATCGGGCTGGCGACCGGCGGGGCCTGGGTGTTCTACTTCACCGACGCGCCGACCCTGCTGCGCGACCTGGTCACGCTGAATGCGCATCCCATCGCCTACACTACCGTCGCGATCCTCACCCTGACCACGGTCCTTTTCGGCGGCTTTGCGCGTGAACAGGTCTGTATCTACATGTGCCCCTGGCCCCGCATTCAGGCGGCGATGATGGACGAGGACACGCTGACCATTGGCTACCGCGACTGGCGCGGAGAGCCGCGCGGCAAGGCCAATGTCCGCCGTCGCAGCGCCGATCAGGCCGCAGCCGCCGAGGCCACGAGCCATGCGGCGGGACCGGGGCGCGTGGTCTATGCGCCGACGCCCTATCCGGGCACCGGCACCGGATTGCAAAACCCGCTGCCCCAGGACGGCCCCGGTGACTGCATCGACTGCATGGCCTGCGTCAACGTCTGCCCAATGGGTATCGACATCCGCAACGGCCAGCAGATGGAATGCATCACCTGCGGCCTGTGTATCGACGCCTGCGACGACATCATGGCCAAGATTGGCAAGCCGCGCGGCCTGATCGACTATCTCGCCCTGACCGACGAAACCCGCGAACGCGCGGGGCAGCCGCCGAAGCCGGTGTGGAAGCACGTCATGCGGCCGCGCACCATCCTTTACACCTCGCTGTGGTCTCTGGTCGGCATCGGCCTTGTCGTCGCCCTGTTCATGCAGGCTGATATCGACGTCACCGTCGCGCCGGTGCGCAACCCGGTCTATGTCACACTGTCCGACGGCTCGATCCGCAATTCCTATGATCTGCGGCTGCGCAACAAACATGGCGAGGATCGCCCGTTCCATATCTCGGTGCGCGGCGACAATGCGCTGCGGCTGGAACTGGAGGGCGAGATCGTTTGACAATGTCGACGTCCCGGCCGACGATACCCGCCTGCAACGCGTCTACGTCATCGCGCCGAACGGGTCCGAAGCCGCGCAGTCCGACCGCATCGAAATCCGGTTCTGGGTCGAGGACCTGCTCAGCGGCGACCGCGTCCACAAGGACAGCGCTTTCAACGGAGCAGCCCAATGACCGACAAGCCCCTGACCGGACAAAAGGTCTTCGCCATCACCGCCAGCGCCTTCGCGGTGATCATCGGGGTCAACGTCTACATGGCGTTCCAGGCCGTCGGCACCTTCCCGGGGCTCGAGACCAGCAACAGCTACGTCGCCAGCCAAAGCTTCGATGCCGACCGCAAGGCGCAGCTCGCGCTGGGCTGGGAGGTGTCAGCACGGGTCGAGGGCGGCCAAATTCGGCTGTCGATCCTCGACCGAGACGGTCTTCCGGTAGAGCCCGCCGCGCTGGAAGCGACGCTGGGCCGCGCCACCGACGTCGCCGACGACCGCGCGCCGGCGTTCCGTTTCGATGGCCAGGCCATGGTCGCGCCGGTCGATCTTGATCGCGGCAACTGGAACCTGCGCATGGTCGCCACCGCCGCCGACGGCACGATCTTCCGCCAGCGCATCGTCCTGCATGTGAAACCCTGATGACCGCCGCCCTGCGCCCGTCGCCCGCTGCCTGCCCTGCCTGTGTTGCAACGCCGCCGCCATCGGACAAGGCGGCTCCGGTCGCCGACGACGCGATCCTTCTGTCGCTGCCGGATATCCATTGCGCGGCGTGCATCTCGGGTGTCGAGCGGGCGCTGATGGCGATGCCGGGCGTCACCTCGGCCCGGGTCAACCTGACCCTGAAACGGGCCACTGTTGCCGCCGCGCCGGGCACCGAGGCCGCCGACCTGGCCCGCACCCTGACCGCCAGCGGCTACACCGCGCACGAACTGGACGCCGCGTCGCTGGCCGGTCACCAGGGCGACCCGGCGGGCCGCGACTTGCTGATGCGACTGGGCGTGTCGGGTTTTGCGATGATGAACGTCATGCTGTTGTCGGTCGCGGTCTGGTCCGGCGCCACCGACGCCACCCGCGACATGTTCCACTGGATCAGCGCTGCCATCGCCCTGCCGACCATCGCCTATGCCGCGCAGCCGTTCTTCCGCCAGGCGATGACGGCGCTGCGAGCCGCGCGGCTGAACATGGATGTACCGATCTCGCTGGCGATCCTGCTGGCGGCGGGCATGTCGGTTTACGAGACTGCCCACAGCGGCGCGCATGCCTATTTCGACGCCGCCCTGTCGCTGACCTTCTTCCTGCTGGCGGGCCGCTACCTCGACCATCGCACCCGCGCCGCCGCGCGATCCGCCGCGCAGGAACTGGCCGCGCTGGAGGTGCCGCGCGCCCTGCTGGTGCGCGACGGGGTCGAGACCCTGACCCCTGTGGCAGAGCTTGCCGTGGGCGACCTGATCCGGGTTCTGCCGGGCGCCCGCATTCCTGTCGATGGAACCGTCGAGACCGGCAGTTCCGAGATCGACCGCTCGCTGCTGACCGGCGAAAGCCTGCCGGTCTTTGCCGGGGCCGAGGCGCCGGTCAATGCCGGCGAGATCAACCTGACCGGCCCACTGACCGTGCGCGTCACCGCGGCGGGGCGCGACAGCAGCCTGCACCGGCTGACCGAACTGGTCTCGATGGCCGAGACGTCGCGCAACCGTTACACTTCGCTGGCCGACCGCGCCGCGCGCATCTATGCGCCCGCCGTGCACCTGCTGGCGCTGGGTGCCTTCATCGCCTGGTTCGGGATCAGCGGCGATATCCGTCTGGCGCTGAACATCGCCGTCGCGGTGCTGATCATCACCTGCCCCTGTGCGCTGGGCCTTGCCGTGCCAGCGGTCGTCACGGCGGCCTCGGGGCGGCTGTTTCGCCGCGGCCTGCTGATCAAGACGCCCACGGCGCTGGAGCGGCTGGCCGAGGTCGATACCGTGGTCTTCGACAAGACCGGCACCCTGACGGCAGGCACGCCAGAACCGCTGGGACTCGACGCCCTTGGCCTAGGCGACCGGAGCGTCGCCCTGGCGCTGGCACAGGCCTCGGCACACCCGTTATCGGTGGCGCTGGCAAAGGCACTGACCGCCTCGGGCGTGACACCCGCCACGCTCGACGCCGTGACCGAGCGTCCGGGCTACGGTGTCGAGGCGATCTGGCGTGGCACACCCGTCCGACTGGGCCGTGCAGGCTGGGCCGGTGCCGCGCCCGTCGCGGCGACGGCCACCTACCTGCAGGTCGGCGACGACACGCCAGTTGCCCTGCGCTTTGCCGACCGGCTGCGCGACGGCGCCGAAGCGGCGGTTGCGGCGTTGCGCGCGCGGGGTATGGCGGTGATCCTGATGTCGGGCGACACGCCTGCCGCGGTCGCCGATACCGCCGCCCGCGTGGGCATCGACGCTTTCGAGGCCGAGATGCTGCCGCAGGACAAGGCCGTGCGGATCGCGGCGCTGGGCGCGCAGGGCCACCGGGTGCTGATGGTCGGCGACGGGCTGAACGACACCGCCGCGCTGGCCGCCGCCCATGCCTCGATCTCGCCCGCATCGGCGCTGGAGGCGACGCGGGTCGTGTCGGACATCGTGCTGCTTGGCGGCTCGCTGACGCCACTGGCCGACGCGTTGCTCACCGCCGGGTCCGCCACGCGGCGCATCCGTGAGAACTTTGCCATCGCGGCGGCCTACAACGCCGTGGCGATCCCGGTGGCGTTGCTGGGCTTCGCCACACCGCTGGCGGCTGCTTTGGCGATGTCGGCCTCGTCGATCACGGTGTCGCTGAACGCCCTGCGGCTGAGGTGACGCGATGAACGTGCTCGCCTACCTGATCCCGATCTCGTTGATCCTCGGCGGGCTGGGTCTTGCCGCCTTCTTCTGGACGCTGAAATCCCGGCAATACGACGATCCTGACGGCGACAGCCAGCGCATCCTCTCGGACGATCACGACGACGCGCCGAAGACCTGACGCGCAAGGCAACGCCTGTTATCCTGCCTCAAGCAGGAGGCCGATCATGCGCACTTACGACGAGATATTCGCCATCGCCGCCAAACGCAAAGGCGGGGCCGACGCGCTCAATGCGCTGCTGGAAGCGCCGACGCCCGCCGCGGCGGTCGCGGCTAAGTCCGACGACCGCTGGCTTGCGCTTTTCACCCGTCTCGTGTTCAGCGCCGGCTTCAACTGGAAGGTCATCGAGGCCAAGTGGGACGGGTTTGAGGCGGCGTTTCACGGCTTCGATCTCGGCAAATGCGCGATGATGGACGACGCCTGGCTGGACGAGTTGCTGCAAGACAAGCGGATCGTGCGCAACGGCGCGAAAATCCAGTCGGTCCGCGACAATGCCGTGTTCCTGCAAGGCATCGCGGCCAAACATGGCTCGGTTGGCCGGTTCATTGCAGACTGGCCAAGCGACGACTACGCGGGTCTGCTGGCGCTGCTCGCCAAGGAGGGCAGCCGCCTGGGCGGCACCACCGCGCAATATGCGCTGCGCTTCGGTGGCGCGGACGGATACGTCCTGTCGCGCGACGTGGTGGCGCGGCTGATCGCCGAGGGCGTGGTCGACAAGCCGCCGACATCGAAGAAGGCCATCGCCCTTGTGCAGCAGGCGTTCAACGAATGGCGCAGCCAGTCCGGACGCTCACTGACAGAGATCAGCCGGACGCTGGCGATGAGCATCGGATAGGATCCGCCGCGCGCTGGTCGTGTCACCCGCCCCCGGACCCGATCCGGGGCTGCCACCATGAGGTCCCGGGTCACGCCCGGGACGGGTGAAGCCAGGTTGCCGGGACGGAGCACCTAGTCGTTCGCGCGCGCGATCAGTTCCAGCACGCTGGGGCCAAGCCCCTCGACGATCAGGGCGACGCCCTTGGCATTCGGATGGATGCCGTCTGCCTGAAGATAGTCGTTCTGCGTCCCCGGCGCGTCGCGTAGCCCGCGAAAGAAGCTGTCGGCATAAAGGGTGCCATATGTCTCGGCCAGGTCGGGGAAGACGGCGTCGAAGCTGCGTTTGTAGTCCAGCCCGTAGTTGCTTGGCGCCCGAAGGCCGACCAGCAGCACCGCGACGTCCCTGTCCCGCGCCGCCCAAAGGATCCCGTCGAGATTGCCGCGCACCAGGTCGGGGTCGAGGCCGCGCAGCAGGTCATTGCCGCCAAGCGCCACGATCATCGCATCCACCTCGGGCGTCAGCGTCCAGTCGACCCGCGCCCGCCCGCCTTGTGTCGTGTCGCCGGACACGCCCGCGTTGATGATCCGGGCGTCGATGCCCCGCGTGTCCAGCCACTGCTGAAGCTGGGGCACGAAGCCCTGGCCGGGAACGAGGCCGTATCCCGCCGTCAGGCTGTCGCCAAGGGCGGCAATCGTCACCGGCTCGGCCGCCGCCACGCCGGTTCCCAGCGCCAGCGCCAGACAAAGGTTGCGCATCACCCGGACAGCCCCATATGCCGTCAGGGACACGCGCCGAAGGAAACCGCCCATGACCGACCCCGTGATCGCCCTGACTGACGCCAAGCTGTCGCTGGATGGCAATGCGGGGCGCGTCGATATCCTGAAGGGCATCACGTTGGACGTGGCACCGGGCGAGACACTGGGGCTGGTCGGGCCATCCGGTTCGGGCAAGTCGTCGCTCCTCATGCTCATGGGCGGGCTGGAACGCGCCAGCGCCGGGCTTGTGCGAGTTCTGGGCCAGGATTTCACCGCGATGGGCGAGGATGCGTTGGCCCGCTTCCGCCGGGAACATATGGGGGTGGTGTTTCAATCCTTCCACCTGATTCCGACAATGACTGCGCTGGAGAACGTGGCGACGCCGCTGGAACTGGCAGGCGTGGACGATGCCTTCGACCGGGCGGAGGCGGAACTGGCGGCCATGGGGCTTGGGCCGCGCGCCGGGCACTACCCCGCGCAACTGTCCGGCGGCGAGCAGCAGCGCGTGGCCCTGGCCCGCGCCTTCGCGCCGCGCCCCGATATCCTGCTGGCAGACGAACCCACCGGCAACCTCGATGCCACCACGGGCGGGGCGATCATGGACCTGCTCTTCGCCCTGCGCGACAAGCACGGGGCGACGCTGGTTCTTGTCACTCATGATCCGACCCTTGCTGAACGATGCGACCGGGTGGCGCGGCTGGTCGACGGCCGGCTTGCCGACGCTGCCACCGCGCGGGCTGCCGAATGAGCCTTGCCAACGCCGCCCGTATCGCGCGCCGCGAGTTGCGCGGCGGCCTGTCGGGCTTTCGGGTGTTCCTGGCCTGCCTCGCCCTCGGCGTCGCCGCGATTGCCGCCGTCGGATCGGTGCGCCAATCTATTGAACTGGGATTGCAGCGTGAGGGCGCAGCGCTGCTGGGCGGCGATGCCGAAATAGAGCTGACCTATCGCTTTGCCGATGACGCCGAACGCACCTGGATGGAGGGCGTCGCGACGCAGGTCTCCGAGATCGTCGATTTCCGGTCGATGGCCGTTGTCGCGCGCGGCGATGCGGTCGAGCGAGGCCTGACGCAGATTAAGGGCGTCGACGCCGCCTATCCGATCTATGGCGCGGTGGTATTGGAGCCGCCGATGCCACTGGCCCTGGCGCTTGATGGGCGGGGCGATCTGCCCGGCGCCGTGATGGATCCGGTTCTGACCGGGCGGCTTGGACTGGGCATCGACGACACCTTCCGCCTGGGCGAACAGGATTTCGTCCTGATGGCGGAGCTGGAGCGCGAGCCGGACGGCGCGGGCGGCGGTTTCAGCCTGGGGCCGCGCACCATTGTCCGCACCGCCGACCTTGCCGCCTCGGGCCTGTTGGAGCCGGGGACCCTGTTCGAGACCGAGTATCGCCTGCGCCTGCCGCCGGGCACCGACCTTGACGCCTTGAAGGACCGCGCCGGGGCAGAGCTGTCGCAGGCCGGCCTGCGTTGGCGCGATTCGCGCAACGGTGCGCCGGGGGTGGCGGAATTCGTCGACCGGCTTGGCGCGTTCCTGGTACTGGTCGGTCTGGCCGGTCTGGCAGTGGGCGGTGTCGGCGTGTCGGCGGCCGTGCGCGCCTATCTGGACGAAAAGGTCGGCGTCATCGCCACACTGAAGACGCTGGGGGCCGAGACCCGCACGATCTTTCTGGCCTATGCATTGCAGATCGGGGCGTTGACCGTGCTTGGCGTCTTTCTTGGCCTGGTGCTGGGCGCGGTGGCCCCGCTGGCGCTGGCGCCGTTGATCGAGGCGAAACTGCCACTGCCCGCGGTGTTTCGCCTGCACGTGGGGCCCCTGGCCGAAGCGGCGCTTTACGGCCTGCTGGCGGCGGCGCTCTTTACGCTCTGGCCGCTGGCGCGCACCGAAAGCGTGCGCGCGGCGGCACTGTTTCGCGGGGCGGTGGGGCAGGGGCGGCTTTGGCCGCGCTGGCCCTACCTGGCGGCGATGGCCGCGATCTTTGCGGTTCTGATCACCTTGGCGGCGGTCCTGTCGGGCCTGGCGCGCCTGACGCTGTGGTCGGCGGCGGGCCTGTTCGCGGCATTCCTGACCCTGCTGGTGGTGGCCTGGATTACCCGCCGGCTGGCGCGGCGCGCGGCGCGCGGGCGGTTGGTGCGCGGACGATCGGCGCTGCGCATGGCGCTGGGGTCGGTCGGCGGGCCGGGGAACGAGGCGGCCTCGGTCGTGCTGTCGCTGGGCCTGGGGCTGACGGTACTGGCCGCGGTAGGCCAGATCGACGCCAACCTGCGCGGCGCCATCGCCCGAGACCTGCCCGACATCGCGCCAAGCTATTTCGTGGTCGATATCCAGAACGACCAGTTGCAGGGCTTTCTGGAACGCACCCGCGCCGACACCGGCGTGAAGCAGATCGAAACCGCGCCGATGCTGCGCGGTGTCATAATGGCAATCAACGGAAATCCTGCGCGCGAGGTGGCGGGGGATCACTGGGTGCTTTCGGGGGATCGTGGGATCACCTATTCGGCAACGCCCTCGCCCGGCACCGAGATCACCCAGGGCGAATGGTGGGCCAAAGATTACGACGGCCCACCGCTGGTCAGCTTTGCGTCTGAAGAGGGCGCCGAGATGGGCCTGAAGCTGGGCGACCGTCTTACCGTCAACGTGCTTGGCCGCGATATCGAGGCCGAGATCGCCAGCTTCCGCAACGTCGACTTCTCGACCGCCGGGATCGGGTTCATCCTGTCGATGAACCCCGCCGCCCTTCAGGGCGCGCCGCACACCCATATCGCGACCATCCACGCCGACGAGGCGTCCGAGGCGGGATTGCTGCGCGACCTGGGACAGGCGTTCCCGAACATCACTCTGATTCGCGTGCGCGACGCTATCGAGCGGATCAGCGAAGTGCTGGGCGGGATCGCGGCGGCGGTCACCTATGGCGCGATGGCAACGCTGGTGACCGGGCTGATCGTACTGATCGGGGCGGCGGCGGCGGGCGAACGGGCGCGGACCTACGAGGCGGCGATCCTCAAGACACTGGGGGCGACGCGCGGCTTCGTGCTGCTGAATTTCGCGCTGCGCTCGGCGATGTTCGGGCTGGCGGCGGCACTGGTCGCCATCGCGGCGGGCGGGCTGGCGGGATGGGGCGTCACGCATTTCGTGATGGAGACCGCGTTCCGGTTCGAGCCTGTCTCGGCCCTGGCCATTGTAGCGGGCGGCGTGGTCGCGACCCTGCTGGCGGGGCTGGCCTTTGCCTGGCGGCCCCTGGCGGCGCGCCCGGCGCGGGTGCTGCGAACGGCGGAATAACGCCGCGCCGGCGCTCAGATCATCCGGATCACGGACTTGTCGATCGCCAGCATATAGCCCTTGCGGGCGATGTTCTTGATCAGCAGTTCGCTGACCATCTGGTTGCCCAGCGTGTCGCGCAGCCGCTTGATGCGGGTGGCGCCCGAGGCTTCGTCGCAATCGGCGCTGCTGCGGCCTGAAATCATCGCCTCGATTTCGGCCCCGGTCAGCACGTCCTCGTCCATCCGCGCCTCGGCCAGCACCGACAGCGTCTCGATGGCCGCCGCCGTCAGGGAATATTCCATGTTGTTGAGGTAGACCTTGCGCTCGTCGCGGCTGATGATCAGCGACGAGACCTGGATGCCGGAGCGCTCGATCTCGCCGACGCGGCGGTTCAACGCGATGATCGTGACCAGAAAGATCAGCGAGGCGACCAGCAGGGCGGTGGCGAAGATCAGCAGCACAAAGATCACGCGGCGGTAGCTGACCAAGACCTCGGAAAACGTGGTCCCGGACTGGGCAAGAATCTCCAGCAGCTTGATCTCGGCCGCAGAGGTCAGGTTGTCGTTCTCGACGAAGATCCGCTCGACCCGGTCGTTGAAGGCGTTGGCGTCGGGCAGGTTGACGAACAGCAGGATCGACGCGACCAGCAGGATCGCCACGATGCAGGCCAGCCCGATCGCAACGACCCGGCTGCCGGAGCGCCGGGTCGCGGTTGCGTCAGCGCCATTCTCGACCAGGCTCATCGCCCCGGTCAGCCGCCGCTACGGACCGACAGAATGCTCAGCAACGTCCAGCCCCTTTGTGCCAATTGTGCCTGCACAATAGGCGCCGCGGCAGCCTTGGTGCAAGCACTGTCGGGGACGGTGACCGTGCCGTGTTCCAGGCGCAGAGGATTGTCCTGCTTGGCCTTGTATTCGACGAGGCAGGCAGCCGAGGCGGGGGCCGCGGCCAGCGCCGTCGCGACGGCGAGAGTGGCGATAAGGTGTTTCATGGCTGTGCTCGATAAGTGTTTCGTTGGCCCCAGAATGCGCATCCAGGCCCTGTTATACAATATCGGCGAGGTTTTGGCGCGCTGTTATCCGATAACAAGCCGCCGATATTGCTTAGCAACGGGCCCGGGCCGAGATTGAGGGCATCACAACGGCGTCGGCCAAACAGGCGCCAGCAAACCAAAGGACCGTACCCATGTTGAAACGCATCACAGCCACCGCGCTGGCGGCCAGTATCGCCCTGACGACCGCATTCAGTGCCCCCGCGCGCGCCGCCGACAGCGGCGAAATCGCCCGTACCATCCTTGGCGCAGGTGTTCTTCTGTATCTCGGCAACGAGTTGGCCAGGCAGAACAACCGCGGCCACGTGACCCGCCGCTATGTCGAGCCGCGCTATTATGACCGCGATCGCGATCATCGCGATTACCGGCGTGGCGGACACCGCAAGGTCGTGCCGTCCGCCTGCCTGCGTGGCCACGGCCGCGACCGTTACGTCGGCGCGCATTGCCTGTCGCAGAACATGCGCCAGGCGGGCCGCCTGCCCGACAATTGCCGGATCTCGGTGCAAACCAACCGTGGCTGGCGATCCGGCTATGCCGCCGGTTGCCTGCGCCGCAATGGTTGGACCTTCGGCTAACCCCGAAGGTTTCGAGCAGTGATCCGCGCCGCAAGGCCGGGTCACACCTTCGGGGCGGGCGATTTTTTGCGGGACGCCTGCCCCGATTGTACCTTGCACCAGGCCCCTGGATCGGCTTGGTGGCGCCCATGCCCGCAATCGCCCCCGATTTTTCCTTCGAGACGGCCGAACTGGAGCGCGGCGCGCTTTGGGTCGCGGGTGTCGACGAGGTGGGCCGCGGCCCGCTGGCCGGGCCGGTGACGGCGGCGGCGGTGCGGCTCGATCCCGCGAATATCCCGCCCGGACTGAACGATTCCAAGAAACTGACCGCAGCGCGGCGCATGGCGCTGACCGCCGGGATAACGGCCAGCGCCCGGGTTTCCGTCGCCCATGCCTCGGTCACGGAAATCGACGAGATCAATATCCTGCAGGCCTCGCATCTGGCGATGCGGCGCGCGCTGGCCGCACTTGACGGCGTCGACTTCGCGCTGATCGACGGTACCATGATCCCCGGCGATCTGGTCTGTCCCGCCCGGGCCGTGGTGCGCGGCGACGCGCGCTGTCTGTCGATTTCGGCGGCCTCGATTGTGGCGAAAACATGCCGCGACGCGATCATGGTGGGATTGGCGCAACAGCATCCGGGCTATGGCTGGGAGACCAATGCAGGGTACGGGACGAAAGCGCATCTGGAAGCGCTGCAACATCTCGGTCCGACCCCTCATCATAGACGCAGTTTCAAACCGGTACACAACATCTTGTATCAAGAGAATTTCTAACCGACTGATTCAAAAAAGAAATTGACCGCGAATCGCCTTTGACTCATCCTTTGCCCAACGACAAGGCGCGCCGAAAAAGGCGTTGGGACAGAGGCAGAAATGACGAAGAAACAGACCGGCGTGCAGGCCAGCCTGCCGCTCAACTCTATCATTGCAGGCGACTGCATCGGGGCGATGAACGCGCTGCCGGAGGCCTGCGTCGACCTGGTCTTCGCCGATCCGCCGTACAATCTGCAATTGAAGGCGGAACTGCATCGCCCCGACAATTCCCGCGTCGATGCGGTGGATGATGCCTGGGACCAGTTTTCCAGCTTTGCCGCCTATGACAAGTTCACTAAGGATTGGCTGAAAGCCGCGCGCCGGGTGCTGAAACCGGGCGGCGCGATCTGGGTGATCGGGTCCTATCACAACATCTTCCGCGTCGGCTCGGCCTTGCAGGACACTGGGTTCTGGGTGCTGAACGACGTGGTCTGGCGCAAGACCAACCCGATGCCGAACTTTCGCGGCAAGCGGCTGACCAATGCGCACGAGACGATGATCTGGGCGAGCCGGGGCGAGGGTGAAAAATACACTTTCAACTACGAGGCGCTGAAGGAGCTGAACGAGGGCGTGCAGATGCGGTCGGACTGGACGTTTCCGATCTGCACCGGGCATGAACGGCTGAAGGACGAGAACGGCGACAAGGCGCATCCGACGCAGAAGCCCGAGGCCTTGTTGCACCGCGTGCTGGTTGGCACCACCAACCCCGGCGACGTCGTGCTGGACCCGTTCTTCGGTACCGGCACCACCGGGGCTGTGGCCAAGATGCTGGGCCGCGATTTCATCGGGATCGAGCGCGAGGAGGCCTATCGCAAAGTGGCCCTGAAGCGGCTGGAAAAGGTCCGGAAATTCGAGAGCGCCGCGTTGCAGGTCACGACCTCGAAACGCGCCGAGCCGCGGGTGCCGTTTGGTACGCTGGTCGAGCGCGGCATGCTTCGGCCTGGCGAGGTGCTGATCGGGCCAGGCGGCAAGACCGCCAAGGTGCGCGCCGACGGAACGCTGATCGCGGCGGATGTGAAGGGCTCGATCCATCAGGTCGGTGCGGCGCTGGAAGGCGCGCCAAGCTGCAACGGCTGGACCTACTGGACGTACAAGCGCGACGGCAAGCAGGTGCCGATCGACCTGTTGCGCCAGCAGATCCGGGCCGAGATGAGCTGAGATCAAAAAGAGAGGGCAGAAACGACCGCCGGTGCTTGTGGCCTGACCGCACGGCATGACTTGCCCCGCCGCGCGTGATGCCCGGCGGGGCATTTTTCTGATAGCCGCGCCTGGGGCGCGACTCGATATCTTGCGCCGCCTCCGGCGTCGCGGTTTGCATATTTTAGAAAGAGAAGAAGACCCCTGCGCAGGTTAGCGTGGCAGCGGCGTCGTGGCCTTGTTGTAGGGCTGCCAGTCCGTGATTTCGGGATAGTAGGTGCTGCCGCCAATCGCGCACCCTCGGGTTCATCACCCGCCGCCAGAGCGGCGGGATCATCGCCAGCGCGGTCATCAGCGGATAGCCATAGGGCAGTTGCGGTGCGTCGGTTTCGGTCATAGGTCTGCAGCAGCGGAAAGCGGCGGTCGGGTTTGTAGTGGTGATCGGAATGGCGCTGCAGGTTGATCAGCAGCCAGTTCGACGCCCGGTGCGCGGCGTTCCAGCTGTGGCGCGGCTGGACGTGTTCGTACTTGCCGTCGCCCAGATGTTTGCGGGTCAGCCCGTAGTGTTCGACGTAGTTGATCAGTTCCAGCTACCAGACCGCGATCAGCGGCCTGGAACAGGAACAGGCCAAGACCCGGCCAGGCCGCCGATCAGCAGCGCCAGCGCCAGGAACGCCGCCCTGCAGCGCGCCAGTAGCGCCAGAACGGGTTGCGAGCGGTGCCAGCGGGCAGGTTCTTGCGCGCCAGCATCGCCGCTTCGGCCCGCCAGGCCGAGATCAGGCACTGGCGCAGGACGCGCGGGAAGAAGCGGTGGAAGCCCTCGTTGTAGCGCGCCGTCACCGGGTCGCGCGGGGTGCCGACATAGCGGTGATGCACCAGCAGGTGCTCGGACTGCGGAAATGGCCGTAAAGCACGCTGGCCAGCAGCAGGTCGCCGAGCCAGCGTTCCAGCCTGGTGGTCTGGTGCATCAGCTCGTGGGCGTAGTTGATGCCGATGTCGCCGGACATCACGCCGATGCCATAGAAGAGCGCGATCTTCTCCCAAGTCGCAAGGTCGGTCGGATCGGGTCGCCCACCAGAGCGTGCCGAACAGCAGGACGAACTGCACCGGAAACCAGATCAGCGTGACCAGCCGGTACCAGAACAGCGCGGTCATCCGGCGTGTCGGTATCGGCATTGTCGGTGTTGAGGCCGGTCAGACGGTCCAGCAGGGTGGTCAGGCCACAGCGCATAGAGCGGCACGCAGGATCAGCGCCCAGCCGCCGTAAATCGCAGCGAGCACGGCAAGCGGCACCAGTCCGAGCGAAAGCCAGAACGGCAGCGCATCCGTGCCGCGCATTGCTGTGGATGGCGGGTTCATTACCTGCTCCGTTTCGTCGCCCCTCGGGCGCGATCATACCGGCGAACCGCCCGCGTGTTCAATCCGACGTCAGTGCCGCGGACGCAAGGTCATAGGCCTTGCGCATCACCGTGGGCAGGTCGGACGGGCGGAAGTCCTGCCTTGCGCACGAAAGCTGCCCCGGTCGGGCATGGCGTCGGCGGGAACTTCGGCCACGCGCAAGGCCAGGCGCAGGTGGAAATGGGTGAAGGTGTGGCGCACCTCGGCCCCGGGATCGCGCCAGTCGCGCGCGGACCGGCGCCGCGTCGCGGGGCGCGTCGGTCCAGTCCGAGCCGGGCCAGCCCAGCATTCCGCCCAGAAGCCCGCTGTCGGGGCGGCGTTCCAGCAGCCAGGCGCCGTCGTCGCGGCGGGCGAGGTAGGCGATGCCGAGCCGGGTCGGCTTCGGCTTTCTTCGGCAGCTTGCGCGGCAGGTCGGCCTGAACGCCCGACCGCGCGCGCCTTGCAGGCCGCGCGCCACGGGCAAAGCCCGCAGGCGGGATTGCGCGGGGTGCAGATCGTGGCGCCAAGGTCCATCACCGCCTGCGCATGGTCGCCGGGGCGGTGCTGCGGGCGTCAGGCGTCTCGGCCAGCCCTGTCAGGTCCGGCTTTGCGGCAGGCAGGGGCGTTTCGACATGGAAGAGGCGCGCCATCACACGCTCGACATTGCCGTCGACCACGGTGGCGGGCCGATCGAAGGCGATCGCGGCGATGGCAGCGGCGGTGTAGGGGCCGATGCCCGGCAGGGCCAGCAGGCCGTCGCGGGTGCTCGGGAACTGGCCGTCGTGATCGGCAACCACGGCGCGGGCGCATTTCAGCAGGTTGCGGGCGCGGGCGTAGTAGCCAAGGCCGGCCCATTCGCCCATGACATCGCCGTCCTCGGCGGCCGCCAGGTCATGCACCGTGGGCCAGCGCGCGGTGAAGCGCCGGAAATAGCCGCGCACGGCCGCGACCGTCGTCTGTTGCAGCATGACTTCGCTTAGCCAGACGGCGTAGGCGTCGGGGCGCTGGCCCGCCTGCCGCTCGGCGGGGCCTATGCGCCACGGCATTTGCGCGCGCATTGGCGTCGTACCAGGCCAGCAGTATCTCGCTGAGGGCGTCGTCACGCAATCTTTATGCCTTTCATGCGGGCTTGGGGCTGGCATAGCCCTTGCCCCGCGGTAGAATAGCGCGACCGAGAGGACAAGCCAGCAATGCCCGCTGCCAAGCCCCCAAACCCCCGCCGGATGCGCGGATTCGAGCGGACCGCCGGTCTGCTGCAGAATCGCATTCGCCAGATCGGCGAGAAGCGCGGGTTCGCGGTGGCGCGGCTGCTGACCCATTGGGCCGAGATCGTCGGCGACGAGACCGCCCGCATCGCGCGTCCCGTCAAGGTCGGTTACGGCCAGGGCGGATTTGGTGCCACACTGACGCTGCTGACGAAAGGCGCGACGGCGCCGATGCTGCAGGCCGACCTGCCGCGCATCAAGGAACGGGTGAACGCCTGTTACGGCTATGCCGCCATCGCGCGGATCCGCATCACCCAGACAGCGCCGACCGGATTTGCCGAAAAGCAGGCGACGTTCCAGCCTGCGGCGCGGGCCGGCGCCCGAGCCCGATCCAAAAACCCGGGCCGAGGCGCGGGAAACCGCGGCACCGATCACCGACGACGGCCTGCGCCGCGCCCTTGAATCGCTGGGCGCAAACGTTCTATCCAGACACAAATCGCAATGAGGCAGAGCATATGAACCGTTTGATACCCATCGCCGCCGCGGCCCTTGTCCTGATCGGAGGCGCGGTCTGGTGGCAGACATCGCAAGACCCGCAGTCGACCAGCTTTGGCGCGCTCGGCATGGCCGAGGCGCAGTCGTCGGATGCGGGCGAAGCCGCCGAGGCCGACACCTCGCTGGTGACGGAAATGACGCTGGGCGATGCCGAGGCCCCGGTAACGGTGATCGAGTACGCATCGTTCACCTGTCCGCACTGCAAGAACTTTCACCAGTCGGCGTTCCAGGACCTCAAGAAGGACTATATCGACACCGGCAAGGTCCACTTCATCTACCGCGAGGTCTATTTCGACCGGTTCGGCCTGTGGGCCGGGATGGTGGCGCGCTGTGCCGGGCCCGAGAAGTATTTCGGCATCTCCGACATGATTTACGCGCAGCAGGCGGAATGGACGCAGGGCGAGAACCCCGGGGCCATCGCCGACAACCTGTCAAAGATCGGCCGCACGGCAGGACTGAGCGGCGAGGAAATCGACGCCTGCCTGCGGGACGAGGCCAAGGCGCTGGCGATGATCAAGGTGTTCGAGGACACGACCGAGGCGGATGGCGTCAACTCGACCCCGACCTTTGTCATCGACGGCGAGAAATTCTCGAACATGAGCTATGCCGACTTCAAGGACATCCTCGACGCCAAGCTTGCCGAGTGATGTCGACACCGCTGGCCGGGCTGAAGATCGTCGAGCTTGCGCGCATACTGGCTGGCCCCTGGGCCGGTCAGACGCTGGCCGATCTGGGGGCCGAGGTCATCAAGGTGGAAAGCCCGGCGGGCGACGACACCCGGAAATGGGGTCCGCCCTTCATCGAGCGCGACGGAGACCGGTCGGCGGCCTATTTTCACGGCTGCAACCGTGGCAAGCGGTCGATCGCGGTGGATTTCACCAGCGCAGAGGGCCAGCAGACCGTGCGGGCGCTGGTGGCGGATGCGGATATCCTGATCGAGAACTTCAAGGTCGGCGGGCTGAAGAAATACGGGCTGGATTACGACTCCCTCGCACAGGTGAACCCGCGCCTGATCTACTGTTCGATCACCGGCTTCGGCCAGAACGGGCCCTATGCGCATCGCGCGGGCTACGACTACATCATCCAGGGCATGTCGGGCCTGATGTCTGTCACCGGCGAACCGGACGGCCAACCGATGAAGGTCGGCGTCGCGATCACCGACATCTTCACCGGCATGTATGCCGCGACGGCAGTGCTGGCGGCGGTGCATCACCGGACGCGCACCGGCAAGGGCCAGCAAATTGACCTGGGGCTGCTGGACGTGGCCACGGCGATCATGGCCAACCAGGCGATGAACTACCTGACCACCGGCACGCCGCCCGGTCGGCTGGGCAATGCGCATCCGAACCTTGTGCCCTACCAGGTGTTCGACTGCGCCGATGGTTTCATCATCGTGAACTGTGGAAACGACGGACAGTACCGGCGGCTCTGCGACGTTCTGGGCGTGCCCGAGTTGAAGGAGACGCCCGGATTCGCCAGCAACGCCGACCGCATCGCCAATCGCGACGAGCTTGGCCGATTACTGACCGAACAGACGATGCGGTTTTCCAAAGCCGACCTGCTGGCGGCCTGCGAGGCGCACGGCATTCCCGCCGGGCCGATCAACGACATGGCCGAGGTTTTCGCCGACCGCCAGGCTGTGCATCGCGGCTTGCAGGCCGAGGTCGAGGGCATCCCGACCGTGCGCCCGCCGTTCCGGTTCTCGGGGGCGGAGGTGGCGCTGGGTCGGGCCTCGCCGAAACTCGACGAGCATGGCGCGGATATCCGGGCGTCTCTCAGTCCGGAATGACCCCTGCGGATTTAAGCGCGGCATCGAGCGGCGCGGAATCCTCGATCTCCAGCCTGACCGGCACCGTCAGCACCTTTTGCCGGAAGTCGTCGGGCAGGCGCACCGCGTCCTTCTCGGTCGTGACAAGCTGCGCGCCGATCGACGCCGCATCGGCCTCCAAGCGCCGCATGAGGGCCGGCGTCAGCGGCTGATGATCGCTTAGCGCCTCGGCGCGCACCAGCGAGGCGCCAAGATCGCGCAGCGTGGCGAAAAACTTCTCGGGCCTGCCGATCCCGGCAAAGGCCAGAACCGGCAGCCCAGCCCAGTCCATCCCGGTCTTCAAAGGTTTGAGCGCGCCTTCCAGGATCGGCAGTTGCAGCGCGCTTTGCCATTGCTCGATGAACGCCTGACGTAGGTCCGGCGGGCCAATGACCAGCACGATGTCGGCGCGCGCGAGGCCCACGGCGACCGGTTCCCGCAGCGGGCCGGCGGGCAGGACGCGACCGTTGCCAAATCCCTGCCCGGCATCGACCACCACGATCGAGACGTCCTTGACCACCGAAGGGTTCTGAAACCCGTCGTCCAGCAACACCGCCCGCGCGCCGGCTGCTTCCGCCGCCGCGACACCCGCCGCGCGGTCGCGCGACACCCAGGTCGACGCGAAGGCCGCCAGCAGAAGCGGTTCGTCGCCCACATCCCCCGGTCCGTGACGCGCAGGATCGACCCTGACCGGCCCGCGTTCGCCGCCGCCATAGCCGCGCGACACGATATGCGGCGCGATACCAGCGGCTTGCAGGTGGCTTGCCAGCGCGATGACTGTCGGCGTCTTGCCAGTCCCGCCCGCATTGAGATTGCCGACGCAAATCACCGGCACGCCCGCGTTCGTGCCGCGCCGGGACACGCGCCGTGCGGTCGCCGCGGCATAGATCGTCGCCAGCGGCACCAGCAGGCGGGCACGCCAGTCGGGCCGGTCCGGGGCCGTGAACCAGAACCCGGGCGGCTGCACTACGCGGTTTCTTTGCTGTCGAGCGTGGTCAGCACCAGGTCGATGACCCGGTCCGTCACCTCGGCCCCTGATGAGCAGACTTCCCAGGCCGCATGGGCCATTCCGGCCGCGATATCGGGCGACAACAGCGCCTCGACCGCGCTGCCAAGGGCATCTTCGTCCGAGACCATCAGCGCGGCCTTGGCCTTGGACAGACGCGCATACCTTTGCCGATGCGCGCCGACATGCGGACCGTGCAAAATCGCCGAACCAAGCGCCGCGGCCTCGAACGGGTTGATCCCGCCCTTGTCCTCAAGCGATTGACCCAGAAACGAAATCGGCGCCAGCCGGTACCAAAGACCCATCTCGCCCTCGGTATCGGCCATGTAAATCTGGGTTTCGGTGCGCGGGTCCTGCCCGGCAGAGCGCAGTGCGACCGAGAAGCCCTCGGCGGCCAGTTCGCGGGTCCAGGCCAGGCCATCGGACGGCGTTTCGGGCACTATGACCAGCAACAGGCGATGGGCGCGGCGTTCGACCTGGCGGTGGGTGGCGACGACGGTGCCGCGCTCGGCCGCGGACACATGCGCGGCAAGCCAGATCGGGCGGCCGTCCATTTCGCGGGCCATGGCGGTGCGGTCGGCCTCGATGCAGGGAAGGGCCGGGGTGCCCTCTTCCAGAAAGCCCCTGACTTCCAGCGCGTCCGGCTCTGCGCCCAGCTTGCGCAGGGTCGTGGCAGAGGCCGAGTTTCCGGTCAGCACCTTTTGAAAATCCGAAAGGAAACTTCCCGACATGCCGCGCCACCAGCGCCAGTTCTGGGTGTCGGGACGGGCGGTGTTGGCGTCGACCAACACCAGCGGTATCCGGCGCTTGGCGGTCTCGGCGATCAAGGCGGGGCGGAAATCGGGTTCGGTCCAGACCGCCATGTCCGGTTTCCAGTGGCCGATGAAGCGGCGCACCGCAGCAAGGGTCTCGTCGGGGGCGAATTGTGACGTCAGGGAGGGCGTTGACGCGTCCCGGTCCTCGGCGCTGGTTGTCAGCAGGATGGAAAGCTCGTCGCGCTCGGAAAGCAGCCGGGTGGCGAATTCGCGGACGGCGGTTGCGCGCGGGTCCTGGCCGGTATGGAACCAGATCAGTGGGCCCTTGGGGCGCGGCTTCGATATTACGCCCACACGCTCTGCCTCTCGGGCTTTCTGTTCTTCCGTCAAAGAGCTGCTCGCGACATCGCGATTGGCGGCGCGGTCGCGGCGGGCTTGGGCAGCAAGGTAAAGGGCAAGGCTCAGCGACTTGGGCATTTCAACCGATCAGTCAAGCTCCTCCGTCGAACTCGCCTCGGCCTCTTCGTCGCGCAGGCGATGCAGGTGAGCGAGGAAATAGCGGGTGTGGGCATCGTCAACAGTGCGCTGCGCCTCGGCCTTCCAGGCGTTGTAAGCACTTTGATAATCGGGGAAAATCCCTACCACATGAATGTTCTCGGGATCCTTGAAAACGGTCTTGGTCGGGTCGGTCAACTCGCCTCCGAAAACGAGGTGCAGGCGCTGGGTCATGGGGCCTCCTGTCTGATTGCGGCCAATCTAATGGACCGAACGCGCGGCGGAAAGGGCCGTCGAAATCCGCAAGACCCGCGAAAGACCCCTGCGGGCCGCGGGTTGCATCGGCTCAAGCTACTTGTGCTGACCGACCGATATGCAGGAACCCAAAACCAGATCGGCTGACTGCCTGGCACCCTGCTTGAAGACGGGCGCCAGTTGCCGCGCGAAGGCCGGTTCCGGGCGAACCCGGTGGCCCAATTCGGCTGAACCGGAAAGCCGCCGCTGACCGAACGGTCAAACCGCCCGCGCCGCTGCCGCAGGGCGGGCGCTGCCGACGCTCTGTCAGAAGGGCCGCTTGACGCAATAGCCTGCGCCGCCGGTGAACAGGCCGGTGGGGCAGCGGTCTTGCGCATATGCGACCTTGTTGAGGCAACGGTCATATTCATGCTCGATCAGTTGACGGCCCATGCGTCGACCGAACAGCCCTGAGAACATGCGCGTACCGACGTTGTCACCCCGGTATTCGCGCCCGTAATCGGTAGTACGCAGCTTGTGTCTGTATTCGGCAAGACAGGCGTCGGTGCCGGTCAGGCGGGTCCGCGCCGTCGTCGTCGTCACCGTCGTGACGCGGCGGGTGACCTGCGGCGCGGCGCTTGGGGCTGGTTTCAGGCCAGAGGCGACACACCGGTTGATCCGCTGACTTTGCGTCTTCGAGACGCTGGCACCGGGCGGAACGCTGAGCGCGTCGACCGAACCATATCGCACCGGTGTGACGTGATAGCTGCCGCGAACGCCGGCGCTGTAGGCGCAGTCGTTGACCAGTCGATCGACCGATGCGCTGACGGTGCCCGCCGTGGCGCCAAACGGCAACATTGCCGTGACAAACGCGAATAGTCCCGCCTTAAGATGAATGTGCATATGCCCCCCCGGGTGTGTGCTATGCCCGATGCCTACCACAAGATATGCGCCAGGGCCATAGTAATGGTGGGGGTTCCGATAATGACCGCTATAGAAGTCGCGCGATGAGGTCTTGATGCAACGCGGGCGCCGCCGTCAGGACGCCGGGGGTCATGGCGCCGGGCGTGTTGAAGCGCAGCGGCGCGCCGTGCCGGTCGGTGGTGGTGGCCCGCGCCTCGGAGGCGATCAGCGACCCCGCCGCGATGTCCCATTCCCAGGCGTCGCGCAGGGTCAGCATGGCGTCGAACCGATTCTCGGCCACCAGGCACAACCGGTAGGCCAGCGACGGACGGAAATGCCGGGTCACGGGCGGCACCGCGCCGGGCCAGTTCTCCGGTTCCATCGTCGGGCGCGGCGCCAGCAGGGTGGCGCCGCCGATGCCGGTACGAACCGAGGCGGCAAGTGGCGCGCCATTAAGCGCCGCACCGCCGCCTTTGGTGGCGGTATAAAGCTTGTCGCGTTGCGGCAGCAGGACGACACCGGTGGTCACCTCGCCCCGGTAGGCGATGGCCAGGCTGTGGGCCCAGGTGGTGTGACCGGCGATATAGGCGCGGGTGCCGTCGATCGGATCGCAGATGAACACCGTGTCGGCGTCAAGCCGGCTGCGGTCATCCTCGGTCTCTTCCGACAGCCAGCCATAGTCCGGCCGCGCCCTGGTCAGGGTTTCGCGCAGGTGCAGGTCGACGGCAAGGTCGCCTTCGCTGACCGGGCCGCCGCCCAGCGGCTTCTCGACGATGCGCTGGTCGGACTTCCAGAACCGGTTGGCGATCTCGGCGGCCTCGTGGGCGGCCTGGATCAGCAAGTCGAGGTCAGTTGCCGGCAAGGGTGAGGCCCTGGACCAGCAGCGACGGCACCACGCGGGAGAGTTGCGGACGCGCGTCGTTGGCGGGGATCAACGTCATCAGCATGTCGCGCAGGTTGCCGGCAAGCGTGCATTCGTTGACCGGGTAGGCGATCTGGCCGTTCTCGATCCAGTACCCCGAGGCGCCGCGGGAATAGTCGCCGGTCGTGGGGTTGATCGAAGTGCCGATCATCGAAGTGACCAGCAGCCCGGTGCCGACATCGCGGATCAGGTCGTCACGGGTGCTGTCGCCTTGCGTCAGGGCGATGTTCGAGACCGACGGCGACGGCGGCGCCGAGGGGCCGCGCGCGGCATTGCCGGTGCTTTCCAGGCCCAGCTTGCGTGCGGTGGCGAGGTCCAGCGTCCAGTTTTGCAGAACGCCGTCCTCGACGATGGCGCGTTGGCGCGTCGGCAAGCCCTCGGCATCGAAGGGGCGCGAGCCGGGCGTGCGGGAGCGGTGCGGATTCTCGATGATCGACAGCGCCTCGGGAAGAACTTGTTCGCCCTTGGCGTCGCGCAGCCAAGACGCGCCGCGCGCGATGGCGGTCCCATTGGCGGCTTGCAGTAGGTGGCCGATCAAGGAGCTTGCGATCCGTTCGTCGAAGATCACCGGGTAGCGGCCCGACGGCGGTTTGCGGGCCCCGGCGCGAGCGGCAGTGCGCTCGCCCGCCAGGCGGCCGATTTCGGCGGCATCGGGCAGGTCAGCCTGGAAGATGCGGCTTTCGTGGTTGAAGTCGCGTTCCATGCCGGTACCGTCGCCGGTGATCGCCACGCAGGAAATGGCGCGGTCGGTGCGGGTGTAGCCGCCGGTGAAGCCGTTACTGGCGGCCAGGTGCAGGGCGCGGCGGCCATAGCCGGCACTGGCGCTATCGACCTTGGTAACGCCGCCTACGGCAAGCGCGGCGGCCTCGGCGCGCTGCGCATCCTCCTGCAGCGCGGCGGGCGAGGGTTCGGGGGCGGGATCGGCCAGTTCAAGCGCGCCCGCATCCCAGTCCCGGGCCAATTGGTCGGGGTCGGCAAGGCCGATATACGGATCCTCGGGCGCCTCACGCGCCATGGCGACGGCGCGTTCGGCCATGGTTCGGATCGTGGCGTCCGAGATGTCCGAGGCGGATACGCAGGCCTGCCGCTTGCCGATCAGCACGCGCAGGCCGATGTCGATGCCCTCGGACCGCTCGGCCTGCTCCAGCCTGCTGTCGCGCACGTCGATCGACAGCGACGTGCCGTCTACGGCCATGGCGTCGGCGGCCTCGGCGCCCGCTTTCCGGGCAGCGGTCAGCAGCCGGGCGGTCAGGTTTTGCAGACGGTCGGTCATCGGGGCCTCGGGCGGTCTGGGGTCGGCTTCGAGGTAGTCCTGTTGCCGGGGCTGTGCAAGGCCGGGTCGGGCATGGGCGCGCTTTACAGGCGGGCGGACCCGGAATAATCCGGACCCGAACGGAGCCGCCGCCTATGACGAAGATCGCCTTCTATGCACAGCACCTATCAGAGCGCGGCACTGGCGTGGCGCTTTATGATTACGCCAGTGAGAATATCGCCGTGCTTGGTAACGAAAGCGTCGTGTTCTACGAGGCGGAAAGCCCTTTCAACAACGCGGGCGTCATCGAACGGTTTCGCGACCGGCTGGAGGTGATCCCGGTCAAGGGTTTCGCCGAGGTGGATGCCAGGATGACCGCAGAGGGTTGCGATCTGCTCCACGTTTTGAAGGCGGGGCGGGAAGACGGGCTGGTGTCGGACACGGTGCCGACGATGGTGCACGGCGTGTTCCCGGTCTCCACTGCCCATGTGCACGGCTCGTCGTTTGCTTTCGTGTCGGACTGGCTGGCGGGTTGGTGTTCGGGCGGCCGGGTGCCCGCAGTGCCGCATATCGCGCGCATCGGGACGACGGATGCGGATATGCGGGGCGGGTTGGGCGTGCCCGCGTCAGCCCGTGTCTTTGGCTGCTATGGCGGTCGCGACAGTTTCGATATCGGCCTCGTACGCGACCGGGTGATCCCACGGGTTCTGGAAACGCTGCCGGACGTCTGGTTCCTTTTCATGAACATCGCGCCTTTCGTGGATCATGACCGGGTCGTGTTCCTGCCCGCTTCGGCCGAACTGGAGACCAAGACCGCCTTCATCAATTCCTGCGACGCGATGCTGCACGCGCGCCTGCGGGGCGAGACGTTCGGCATCGCCGTGGCCGAATTCTCGCTGCGCGGCAAGCCGGTGCTGACCTATGCGAAGTCGCGTGAAAGGGCGCATCTGGAAATTCTGGGAGATGCGGCGCTGGCCTATCACGGGGCCGAGGACCTGTTTCGTCTGATCAGGGAATTCGACGGGTCAGCGCGGTCGGCGCGCGAGGTCTACCTGACGCAATATGCGCCAGCGCCGGTGATGGCACGGTTCCGGGACAACCTGATCGCACCGGCATTGCGCTTCGGCATCGGCGGGGCAAAACAAGGGCTGAATTTGCGCCCCTGGGATGCGCTGCGATTGCCGTGGTCGAAGCTGAAGGCGACCCTGCGGTGAGGCTTTCGGCGCCGGGGCGGGACGGCTATGGAGAACCCTATGGACACTGAGCCCTATCCCATATTCGTGCTGACGATGCACGGCGACGAGGCGCGCCGCGCGCCTCTGGTGGCGTGGCTGGAGGCGCAGGGCTTTGAGTATGAGCTGTTTTTCGGCGTCGACGGGCGCGACGGGCTGGCCCCGGAATGGGAGCCCGGCATCGACCGGGACGCGGCGGCACGGCGGCTGGGGCGCAGGATGGGCGACGGCGAATTCGCCTGCGCCCTGTCGCACCAGGAGATTTACCGCGACGTTCTGGACCGTGGCTTGCCGGGAGCGGTGGTGCTGGAGGATGACGCCGTGCCAGGTGCGGGTTTCGCGCGGTTCATGGCGAATCGCGGCTATGCAACGGCCGGGATGATCCTGCTGGATCATTCCAACACCCGGGTCAGGCGCGGCTCGGGCATAGACCTGGGGCACGGCGTCACCGGGCGCCCGGTGACGATGTCGCCGTTCCTGACGACCGGCTACACGGTCAGCGCGAGCGTCGCGGCGGACCTCCGGCGGCTGTCGCTGCCGATCTCGTTCACCGCCGACTGGCCCTGCGATCTGGCCCGGGTCGGTGCCGTCGCCGCCTGGCCGCGCCTGATCGGGCATCCGGATGCCGACCCGGCGCAATCGCATATCGCCCGCGACCGCGTGGGGCAGCATCGCGCCGGACGGTTCCTGGGCTCTGATTTCTGGCGGCGGTGGCTGGCCAAGCGCCGTTCGGTGCGGTTGCCGGACGGCGGACGATGAGCGCCCCAATGGTTCACAGCCTCTATTGGGGCAATGTCGATCCGACGATTCTGGCGGCGCAGGCGGCGGTTTTCGATCACCTTGGCATTCCGCTGACGCAGGACTTGCGCGACGGGATGCAGCACGGCGCCTGGATGGACGAAGTGCTTGGCGGGGCCGGCGACGGCGTGGTCGTGTTCTGCGATATCGACGCGGTGCCGCTGGACCGGAGCGCGTTCGACCGGCTGGTCGCGGTGGCGCGGGCGGGGCCGGAACCTGCGGTGCTGGAGGCAATCCGATTTCTGGTCTGGAGAAGAAGACGCGCTTCTACCAGGCTCGACCTCGGAGCTCTACGGGCTGGTGCAGGAAACGCCGCAAGCGCGAGACCACGCCGTTCCACCCGCGTTCGCCCTACGCCGTGGCCAAGCTCTACGCCTACTGGATCACGGTGAACTACCGCGAGGCCTACGGGATCTACGCCTGCAACGGCATCCTCTTCAACCACGAGAGCCCGCGGCGCGGCGAAACCTTCGTGACGCGCAAGATCACCCGCGGGCTCGCAATGTCGCGCAGGGGCTCGAGGAGCTGCATTTACCTGGGCAACATCGACTGCCCTGCGCGACTGGGGCCACGCCAGGGACTACGTGGCGCATGCATGGCTGATGCTGCAGCAGGACGCGCCGGAGGACTACGTGATCGCCACCGGCAAGCAGGTACTCGGTGCGCGAGTTCATCATCTGGTCCGCCGCGGATCTTGGCATACGCTCCGTTTCGAAGGCGAGCGGGCCTGCGGAGACTGGCATCGTCGAAGCGCGTGCACCGGCAACATGGCCCCGGCGTGTAAGCCCGGGCGACGTGATGCTGCGATAGATCCGCGGTATTTTCGCCCGCAGAGGTGGAAACGCTCTTGGGAGATCCGGCGAAGGCCATGGAAAAGCTCGGTTGGAGCCCGCAGATCACGGCACGGGAGATGTGCGCCGAAATGGTCGCCGAAGACCTGACAAGGCGGCGAGACGCTAAGCGTCTTGCTGCGCGACCACGGGCTGGAATTGCCGGTGTCGTTCGAGAGCTGAGAGGCGACGGGCCATGAAGATACTTCCTCGCAGGTCACAATGGCATGGTCGGGAGCGCCATTCTTCGCCGAATGCAGCAGCGCGAGCAACGGATGAGTGTTGTCACGCGAGCCACCGAGCTTGACCTGACGACACGCGATGCCGAATTCCTGCCTCCGACCCGATGTGTGAACCTTTCCGGGAAACGGGTCTTCGGGATCGCGACATTCTATGGCGAGATGGAGTTCTTCCACTTGTTCCAGTCTCGAAAGAAGCGCAATATCCGCGTGTTTGCAGAGGTTTGCGGCGATGTGATCGCCGGGCGACGCCTTGATTTCGGTCGCTACCTTTTGACGCTGAACGGCAAGCGGCGGATGCCCAAGTTCTTGCGTCGATATTTCGGGTAGCGGCGCGTTAGTCTTGCATTTCGTCGTTGGATTTGACCAGACCGTTTGGCGTCCAGAACCGACCTGAGCGGCGCACGTCGGCGATCCGCGCCCGGTTCTCGCGAACCTGGTCCCTGTCGACATAGCCGCGCTTGTGGTCGAGGTGGATCAGCGGCGCGGTGAAGCGCAGGTGGCGTCCCTTGATGCCGTAGTTGCGCAGGCGCACGCCGAATTCCTTGTCCTCGCCGCCGTATTTCATCTGCTCGTCGAAACCGTTCACGGCGATGATCGCGTCGCGATGGGCCGAAGCGTTCGAGCCCGACCAGGTGCGGCGCACCGGCGAGACCCGTTCCAGCAAGGACGCAAGCGGTCTTGGCAGCACGCCCGCCTTGAAGCGGGTCGTCAGGCGACGGAAGGTTCCGCGCCGGGCAAGCCAGCCGCGGTCGAAGACCGTGCCGTCCAGCACGTCTGTCTCAGAGACCTGCGCGGTGGCCTCGGCGGTTAGCCGGACCAGGCTGCCGCAGCAATAGCGCCGCGGATGCGCCAGTTCCGCGTGTCGCGCGATGAAGCCGGGGTGCATCAGGCAATCGCCATCGGTGAAGATCATCAGATCGGCGGTGCTGGACGCGACGGCCTTGTTGAGAATGGCGTTCTTCTCGAACCCGCGATCCTCGTGCCAGACATGGCGCAGGTTCAGCGCGGGGAAGGCCCGCGCGCAAGTCTCGATCATCGCCTTCGTCTCAGGGCCCGAACCGTCGTCGGCGATGCAGATGCTGTCTGCTTGACGGTCCTGCCGGGTGGCCGACAGCAGCGTCAGCCGCAGGACGCGCGGGGAGTTGTAGGTGGAGATGACCAGCTCGATGCGCATGAGCCGTGGTTACCGCAGGGGCGGCGTCGCGTCTATCGGGACTGCGGCGGAATCGTCGCGCCTGCGGCCGCCGACCCTTCCGTTGAATATGTTCGTCAGAGGTTTGCGCGCCGGTACATCGCCAGCGTTCCGGCCAGGGCAATCAACGTGACCCCGCAACCCCGCTCCAGCCACCTGGCCCCACTTTGGCGCAGGATCCGCACCGCATGCGCCCCCAGCGCGGCATAGGCAGCCATCACCAGAAGATCAATCAGCACGAACAGGAAGGCGAGCATCGCATACTGCCCGGTCAGCGGTTGCGCGACATCGACGAATTGCGGCAGGAACGCCGCGAAAAAGAGGTACCCCTTGGGATTGCTGACCGCCACAAGGAAGCTTTTCCGAAAGAGGCGATGGGCGGAGCCTTGCCCGGTTGCGATCGTAGCGCGTGGGCAGTCAGTGGATTTGCCGAAATCGCCCGCCGACCGCAGCATCTGCAGCCCCAACCATGCCAGATAGGCGACGCCCAGCCACTTCACCACGGCGAACCAGAAGGCCGAGGTGGCCAGAACCGCGCCCAACCCCAGCGCGGCGGCGGTGATCAGAACCATATCGGACAGGGCGGCACCCAGCATCCCGAAACCGGCGCGCCTGAACCCGAAGCGGGACCCATTGGTCAGCGCCAGCAGGACGGTCGGACCGGGGGTGACGACCGTTATGAAGACTACAAGGGCGAATGCGAGAAGCGTGAGGTCCATCGGAGTGGTTCCTTGTGCGGGCGGAGGGTCCGCCTCAGTTGGCCGGGGTCTGGCTGTCGGGTGCGCGCAGGATCTGGATCAGCACGACGAGGGCGGCGATTTGACCTGTCAGGACGGCAGGCCAGATCAGCGCGAACTGGGCGTCGAGATATTTCTGCGGCCCGAAAGAAATCAATGCCAGGATCACCGCAAGCCCGCTGAGACCGCGCCCGGCGGCCCCGGCGCGCGGGCCGACCAGTATAGAGGCAAGCGCCGCCGAAACCGATGCGCCGATAAAAGGCGCGATGCCGAAGAGCGGTGTCGATACCGGCGGATGCGGCGGAATTCCGGCATAGAGCGCCGACAGCATGATGAGTTGCAGCAAGATCAGGGTCGAAAGGGCGGCAATTGCCGGGCGTTCGGAGTGCATCATGTCGGTCCTTATGAGTGTAATTGTGATTACGGTTGCGCCTATCCGTAACTTCTGTTACGGTTATTGTCAATGGTCAGGGAGGCCTGAATGCGCGAGGAAACCAGATCGCTTCGCCAGGAGCAGATCGAGAATGCCGCTTACGAAGTGCTGGAGGAAAAGGGATATGCCGGCACCTCGATGCAAGGCATCGCGCGGCGGGCGCGGGCGTCAAACGAGACGCTTTACAATTGGTATGGCGACAAACAGGGCCTCTTCAAGGCGCTGGTCACCCGCAACGCCGCAGAGGTTCGGGCACTGCTTCAGGCCGAACTGTCGTCGAACCGCAATGCGTTTGACATCCTTGGGCTGCTGGGCCCCAGGCTGCTGACGCTGCTGCTGGGAGACCGGGCCGTGGCGCTGAACCGGGCTGCCGCCGCCGATCCCAGTGGCGAGCTCGGCGCCACTTTGTCGCAGGCCGGACGGGAATCGATTCTGCCGCTGCTGGACCGCGTGCTGCAAAGCGCCCGGCGGACCGGTCAGTTGTCCTTCGATCAATCGGAAACGGCGGTTGGGCTGTATCTCGATCTGCTGATCGGTGACCTTCAGATACGCAGGGTCATCGGGCGCGTTCCCGCCCCCGACGCGGCGTTCTGCAAGTCTCGGTCCGACACTGCCTTGGCGCATCTTGCGCGGCTTTTGAACTGACAGCGCCATCGCGAAACGACAGATCAGAACGCGGCAGGAAATTCCTGCGGTCGATCCCGGCCATACAATGAATGGTGCGTTTGGGCTTTTGTTCGCCCTATGGTAGAGTGACAGCGGGACGACAACATTTTCGCGCGAACAATTTCAAAAAGAGGAGTTTCTTATGACGCGTTTGATTGCCCAACTCGTCGCCAGCGCATTCGTTGCAGCGACGCCCGGAATGGCGCTTGCGCAGACCTGCCCCGACCCGGGCCGCCAGCCTGCGACCGAGGCGTTGATCCAGTTGGCCGAAAGCGACACGACCCTGAAATACCAACTTGGCCGATCGATCGCCCTGGGCCAGGTGGTCAATGGCGATCCGGCGACCAACCCGGTGAATTCGCTAGACGCCTATTACGATTTCATCGACGCGCTGGTAACCTACAACCCGCAGAACATCATGACCGGCGTGCTGAACGGCAAGACGCGGGTGGCGATGGATGGCAGCAACTATTGCAACTGGAACATCCTCGACCTGCTGGCCTACAGCTATTTCCTGGTCGACCGGCAGATCACCACCGATCCGCGCGGCCAGATCCAGTTCGTCAACGCGAAATTCGGCAACTGGATGCGGCGGGTGGCGACCGAATGGGGCAAGTACCTGGAAACGCCGCCCTCAGCCTCGCATGTTCCGGACTTCACCGATGATCCGAATTTCGGGGCTTGGTACTGCCCGCCGGACGGCGGCTACGGCACGTTCCAGGCGTTTTTCACCCGCGAACTCTGCGCAAAGGATTTCCCCAACGGCTCGCGCCCGGTGCAGGGCTATGACGATCCGGCGACCGTGGTGTCGATCGGCGACAGCAATTCGGCGGGCTGGTGGCCGATCAGCGACAGCGGCAAGCTGGTGACGACCTACGATGGGCTGGCGCAGTCGGGGCAGATCATCAAGGGCAAACTGTATTCCGACGTGCACGAATTCATCGCCGGCGGCGCAGACGAGACGGTGCTGGCGACCTTCGGGTCGATCGACCCGACGCTCTTCGACGGCGGCACCTGGACGCATCAGTTCCTGAACGTGAACAACTACCACCGGCTGCATGTGCCGGTGGCGGGCCGGCTGATCTACATGAAGCATCTGCAATCGGGCGTGCGGATGAAATCGGGCTGGAAAGCGCCGCTGGGCGGCATCGGCTTCTACGACCCGCGCGACACGGCGGACTGGCAGTTCGGCCAGACCCGCATGGTGATCGGGATCGAGACGGCAGAGCACGGCGTCGTGGTGATCTCGCCGATGGGGATGGCGCAGGTCTCGGCAATTCAGCCGCGCGACTGGGTCAAGCTGGGCGCGATGGCCGACAAGGGCTGGGAATTCGCCAATTTCGCCTTCGGCGGTTCGGATTTCGTCGTGATTTTCGAGGAGAAGGCCGATTTCGTGCTGACCGTGCCACGTTTGTTGCCCGAGGCCGCGCCGGGCGCCGGGGTCAACTACCTGCCTTCGTTGCAGGGCGAGAAATACGGCTGCTTCGGTGGCGTGACGACCTGCAGCGACGCGGCCAGAATGCCGCCGCCCAGCCCGCCTGACATGTAGCGGTACTCGGTCCCTACTCCGAGTGAAGCTTCCGGTTTCCCGGAGCTTTAAGTGGCGCTGACTAACCAATCGGGTTGGTCCTGAGTTGATCCACCTCATATTCGTGGGTGCGAATATCTGCGATAATTGCCCTGTGCTGGCGGGCAGGGATGCCGCGCGATGTATTCGCGGTACCGGATCGGCTGGGAACGGGAGGTTACAATGACGCTATCGAGATTTCTTCAACGCGCCCTACTGGCAGTACTTGCGCTACCTTTGTCCGCTGTTGCGGCGCTGGCGACGGAAGCCAGCGCCACCACGGCGCTCAATGTCCGTTCGGGGCCAAGTACCGCGTATAGCGTGGTCGACACGCTGACACCGGGCGAAGTTGTGGACGTGACCGAATGCCAGGCGAATGGCTGGTGCTATATTAACCACCCGGGTCCCGACGGTTGGGTCAGTTCCAGCTATCTTACCGCCGGTCCCTCGGCCGGATCGCCCGGATCGGACTGTCGCTTTCAACTGACCCTGGGGGCAGGGGGGCCGCAGTTCACGATCGTTTGCGGCGATGGCTCGTTTCCGGCGCCGTCACCGTCACCGACTCCCTCAGGCAACCAGGCCTGTTTCTATGATCTGCCAAACTTCAGCGGTGCCAGTTTTTGCCGCGACGTCGGGATCTACAACACGCTCGCGCCGGTGGCCAACAACCGCATCACGTCGGTCCAGCTTTACGGCTCCGCCAGGGTGCGGCTGTGCGAGAACCCGAACATGGGCGGCTATTGCAGGTTGGTGAACAGCAATGTCGCGTTGCTGGGTCCGTTGATTAATAACCGCACCTCGTCGCTTCGCGTGTTTGTCGGTACTCTGCCACCACCGCCCCCGCCCGCGCCGGTGACCTATTCGACCGGACCGGTGAACTTGCCCCTGGGCAACCGGGCCAACCTGGACAACGGCAGTGTCGGTCCCGGTGGCGCGGACATCTGGTATCGCCAGGTAAGCCCGGGCAATCGGCGGTTGGTCCCGGTCAACGGGGCCAGGATGGCACGCGGCGACGGGACCAATCGGGGCCTGGCCGGTTGCAGCAGCAAATCCTATTCGCCCGCAGCCTTGCCGCTGGCCGCACTATCGGTCGGAACCTACGTTTGCGTGCGCACAAGCCAGGGGCGGATATCGCAGTTCCGGGTGAACTCCTACGGCCCGGCGGTCATGCGGATTGGGTACACGACCTGGGCGAACTGAGCCCTGTCGTCGCCTGAAGGATAAACCGGCCCGGAGAACTCCGGGCCGGTTTCACGTTCGCCTTTGTCTGCGCGCCTCAGCCGTCGATGCGGATCGCGGCGTTCTTCGGATCGTAGGGGCTGTCCTCGACGATCTCGGCGTCCCAAAGCTTGTCCAGCATCTTGACCTTCAGCTTTGTCCCGACGGCGGCATGGTCGGGCTTCACATAGCCCATGCCGATGCTCTTGCCGAAGTGCCACCGAATAGCCGCCCGAGGTCAGACGCCCGACCCGCGTGTCGTCCGTGCATAAAGCGCCTCGCGGCCCCAGGGATCGGCATCGTCCGGCCCGTCGATCAGCAGCGTGACGCATTTGCGCGGATGCCGATGGCCTGCCATCGCGTCCTTGCCGTGAAAGTCCTTGTCGAGATCGACAAAGCGCGGCAGATCGGCCTCCAGCGGGGTCGCGTCGCGGCCCAGTTCGGTGCCGAAGGCGCGGTAGGATTTTTCCTGACGCAGCCAGTTCTGCGCCCGCGCGCCGACCAGCTTCATGCCGTGCGGTTCGCCTGCCTTTTCCAGCAGGTCGAACAGGTAGTTCTGCATCTCGATCGGGTGATGCAATTCCCAGCCCAGCTCTCCGGTATAGGCCACGCGGATCGCGCTGCACCGGGCACATGCCCAGCTCGATCGTTGCGCGCCGACAGCCAGGGGAAGCGCTTGTTGGACAGCGCGGTGGCCGGGTCGGCATCCTTGATCACCGCATTCAGCACGTCGCGCGATTTCGGCCCGGCGATGGCGAAGACGCCCCATTGCGTCGTGACGTCCTGGATCTCGATATAGCCGAACTCGGCCACCTTGTCCTCGATGGCCTTGCGCAGGAAATCGGCGTCATAGTCTGTCCAGGCCCCGGCCGAGACCAGGTAATAGTCGTCCTCGCCAGTCCGCACGATGGTGTATTCGGTGCGCGTCGTGCCGTGCGCCGGTCAGCGCATAGGTCAGGTTGATCCGCCCGACGCGCGGCAGCTTGTTGCAGGTGAACCAGTCGAGGAACTGCGGTCGCGCCCGGTCCCTTGACCACGTGCTTGGTAAAGGCCGTGGCGTCGATCAGGCCGACGCCCTCGCGGATCGCCTTGGCCTCGTCCACGGCGTATTGCCACCAGCCGCCGCGGCGGAAGGAGCGGGCGTCGTGGTCGAAGCTGTCGGGCGCATCCAGCGGGCCGAAATAGTTCGGACGTTCCCAGCCGTTGACCAAGCCGAACTGCGCGCCGCGCGCCTTCTGCCGGTCATAGGCGGGCGCGGTGCGCAGCGGGCGGCAGGCGGGGCGCTCCTCGTCCGGGTGGTGCAGGATGTAGACGTGGTCGTAGCATTCCTCGTTCTTGCGCGCGGCAAATTCGGTCGTCATCCAGTCGCCGTAGCGCTTGGGGTCAAGCGATCGCCATGTCGATCTCGGCCTCGCCCTCGACCATCATCTGCGCCAGGTAATAGCCGGTGCCGCCCGCCGCGGTGATGCCGAAGCGAGAACCCTTCGGCCAGCCACATGTTGCGCAGGCCCGGCGCCGGGCCGACCAGCGGGTTGCCATCGGGCGTGTAGCAGATCGGGCCGTTGAAATCGTCCTTCAGCCCGCTTTCCTCGCAGGACGGCACGCGGTGGATCATCGCCATGTACTGCTCTTCGATCCGCTCCAGATCGAGCGGGAACAGGTCGGCGCGGAAACTGTCGGGCACGCCGTATTCAAACCGCGCGGGCGCGCCCTTCTCGTAGACGCCCAGGATCCAGCCGCCGCGTTCTTCGCGCACATAGGATTGCGCGTCGGCATCGCGGATCACCGGGTGTTCGGCATTGCCGCCTTCGCGCGGAATTCCACCAGCTGCCGGGTCCTGATCCATGACGATGAACTGATGCTCGACCGGGATCGCGGGCATCTTGATGCCCAGCATCTTGCGCGGTGCGCTGCGCGTGGTTGCCGGAGGCGGTGACGACATGTTCGGCGGTGATGACGATCTGCTCGTCGCGACGGCACCAGGTTGCCGCCCTTTTCGACCATCTTGGTGCAGGTCACTTCCCAATGCGTCGCCGTTCCAGTGAAACGCATCGGCCTGCCATTTGCGCTCGATCATCACGCCGCGCTGGCGCGCGCCCTTGGCCATCGCCTGCGTCACATCGGCGGGGTTAATGTAGCCATCGGTGCTGGTGATACAGCGCGCCCTTCAGGTCCTCGGTGCGGATCAGCGGCCAGCGTTGCCTTGATCTCGTCCGGGGTCAGCCACTCGTAGGGCACGCCGCAGGTCTCGGCGGTGGAGGCATAGAGCATGTATTCGTCCATGCGCTCATCCGTCTGCGCCATGCGCAGGTTGCCGACGACCGCAAAACCGGCGTTCAGGCCGGTCTCTGCCTCCAGCGTCTTGTAGAACTCGATCGAGTAGTCGTGGATATGGGTCGTCGCAAAGGACATGTTGAACAGCGGCAGCAGACCCGCCGCGTGCCAGGTGGAGCCGGAGGTCAGCTCGTCGCGCTCCAGCAGCATCACGTCGTCCCAGCCGGCGCGGGCCAGATGATAGGCGATCGAGGTGCCAACGGCGCCGCCGCCGACGACCAGAGCTTTGACATGGGTTTTCATGGGGCAGGTCTCCGGCAGGCAGGTTTGACGCTAATGTGCAGATTACCGGGCAATCGCGCACGGACAAGCCGACGCAATGACGCGCAAAACCGACCTGACGCAAGGACGCCCATAAGGGCGGATCGAGCGGCCGCTATTGCGCCAGCCGTTTGCGCATCCTGTGTTCCTGGCCGACACGTCGCGAAAACACCGGTCCGCTGTCCGACATCCCGTACCCGCGATAGATCGCCAATGCCGCAACATTATCCACATCCACCGCCAGAACCAGATTCTCGACATCGGGCCAGGCCTTCGCGGCGGCATCGACGCCCAGCACGAACGCCTCATTGCCAAGCCCGCGGCCCTGCCATTGCCGGTCAATCTTCAACCCGTGAACCGACATATCACGCGCCGCAACCCATTCCGGCGAGGATGGCGGGCGCTTGAACACCACCATCCCGACCACGGTTTCGCCAAAAGTGAAACACCATCCCCGCACCGAGCTCTCTCTTGCCCTGAATTGCATGCGTCGATGGATTCCCGGAAAGAGCCGCCGAACACCTCTTGCTGTGCCGATACTTGCAGAGCAGACAGTTGCGCGCGCTGCGCTGCGTCAAGCGATGCGAAGTCCACGGCCTTAAGCCGTGCTGCCAATCTAACGCCCTTCCCGGGCCAGTGCCGCATCCAGTCGCCCCAGCGGGAAATGCGGTGCCAGCAGCGCGCGAAGCTCTGTCCGGCGCGGATTTTCAGGGTCCAGCAACGCATAGCAGAAATAGTCCTCGACCAGCGCGCCCTGCTGTTCATAGCCAAAGCCGAGGAACGTGTCGCCCTCGCCGGGGGCGTAGTAATAGGGATCGAGGTTCAGCACGCTTTCCAGCACGGCGCGCACCGGGCTATAGCCGGTGCGGGCGCGGTTCTGCCATTGCCACACATGCACCAGCTCATGCGCCATGATCAGGCTTTGCGGCACCAGAACACGCCTGGGCCAGCCGGAGGCGCTGTCGTCGCGGTAGTATTTCTGCGCAATGTGGATCCGGTTCCACAGCGCAAAGGCGGGCGGCGGTTCGGTGCGGGGGCCTTGCGGCACGCGGTCGCAGACGCCTGCGATCGTCGTGCGCTTGCCCCTTGCCGGCGAATTCGGCGTGGCTGGCGGCGGTTTCAGGCCGAAGCCCGCGGCAATGCGCACCTTGTCCACATCGAGACTGTCGCCGATCACATCCGCCGCAAAGGCACGCTCGCCGTTGGTGAGCGGGCGCGAGCAGGCGGAAAGGCAGACCAGGCAGGCGGCCAGCAACAGGATCGTTCGCGGCGCGGCGGTCATCGTCCGGGACCCCGGGCGAACAACGGGACGAGGCCAAAGACGACCTGTCCGGAAAGGCCCAGAATCCCCGCCAGGGTTCGCAATGCCGCGACCTGGTCGGTAAGGGACCGTCCGAAAGCCAGGCATCCCAGCAGGATCTCGGCCAGCATCAGCAGCACGAAACCAACGGTTCCCATCGTGGCGCGCGACGCCAGGTCCGGCGCCACGCCATACCGCGCGATAAGCAGGCTTGCCGCCGCCCAGGCGATGCCCAGCATGACCGGCAGTTCGGCCAGGACCGCCGCGGTCTCGCCGATGTTGGGGGCCAGAAGCAGCACGCGCGCCGTGCCCAGAACGAAGCCCGCCGCGAAGGCGATCGCGAAATACGCGATGCCCGCCCGCGCCGCGGTTCGCAGATCTCTACCGTGTGTCGCCAAGTCCCTGGCCCGCCATTCCGATTACCCCGCCGGTCCGGTTTCGCGGCCAAACGACCGGCCCGCCCCGCGGATCGGCGGGGCATCCGGCGACCGATACCGCGTATCGGCGGCCCTCAGGGGTAGGAGCGGACTTTTTTCGCTGTCGCAATGGCGCCGCCGTTCTTTTTCGTCTGCGCGGTGACGCGCCATTCGTAGTTGTGGCTGCCGCTGGGCGGGCACGGGCTTTTGTACTTGAACACGCCCGCCGGGATCTTCGACTGGCCGCCGTAGGTCAGGAGCGCGCCGCCGTGATTGTAGCTGGGCACATTCAGGTCGACCAGCTTGAAGCGCAAGTACTTGGTGCCTTGCGGCACGCCGGACAGCGTGAACTCCGGGTTGCCTACCGTGTTCGGCTTGCCGTTGGTACACAGTTTCAGCCCAGCCCAGGAAAAGTCGATATCGAATGCCAGGGCGGGGGCCCCGGAAAGGCTAAGGGCCAGGCCCAGAACTACAGCGCGAAACATGGTGAGTATCCTTCTTACTGGTTGGAACAATGAGTGTTGGTCGTTTCACAGCATCGACGGCACGACCAGGTCGGGCGGCCGGTGGCCGTCGGCGAAGGTCTTGATGTTGATGATCACCTTCTCGCCCATCTCGATCCGGCCCTCGAGCGTGGCCGAGCCCATGTGCGGCAGCAGCACCACGTTGTGCAGCTCGCGCAGGCGCGGGTTGATCTCGGGCCCGTGCTCGAACACGTCCAGCCCGGCGCCGGCGATCTCGCCCGCGCGCAGCATCCGGGTCAGCGCATTCTCGTCGATCACCTCGCCGCGCGAGGTGTTCACGATCACCGCAGACGGGCTTCATCAGCTTCAGCCGCCGCGCGTTCATCAGATGAAAGGTCGACGGCGTGTGCGGGCAGTTGATGCGAGATGACGTCCATCCGCGCGACCATCTGGTCGAGGCTTTCCCAATAGGTCGCCTCCAGCTCGGTCTCGATCTCGGGGCGCAGGCGCTTGCGGTTGTGATAGTGGATCTGCATGCCGAAGGCCTTGGCGCGCCGCGCCACCGCCTGGCCGATCCGCCCCATGCCCAGAATGCCCAGCCGCCGCCCGCCGATGCGCCCGCCCAGCAGCGCCGTCGGCGCCCAGCCGGTCCAGTCGCCGCGCCTGCATCAGCGCCAGCCCTCGGGCATCCGCCGCGTCACGGCCAGGATCAGCGCCATGCGTCATGTCGGCGGTGTCCTCGGTCAGGACGCCCGGCGTGTTGGACACCAGAATGCCGCGCTGCCGCGCCGTCGCCACGTCGATATGGTCGACCCCGGCGCCGATAATTGGCGATCAGCTTCAGCTGCTCGCCCGGCCTGCGCCAGCAGCGCCGCGTCGATCGTGTCGGTGATCGTCGGCACCAGCACGTCGGCGCGCCGCATCGCGGCCACCAGTTCGTCCCGGCTCATCGGCGTGATCGTCGTCGCGCAGTTCGACGTCGAACAGCTCGGTCATCCGCGTCTCGACCACCTCGCGGCAACCGTCGCGTGACGACAACACTCAGACGTTCAGACGGCATGCGGGGCCTTCCTCTGCTTGCTAACACGCTATCGCTGCGGGCACAGTTACAAGAACAGGCGCGGGGCACAACAACTCCGATCCACGCGCGAAAGACAAGCCCGGAACGGGCAGCGGAGCAGACTTGAGACAGGCAGAAACACCGGCCAGGATGGCCCGGGCTTTTGGGAGTGATCCTTGCAATCGGCACCGCGCTTGCGTGCGGCGGCTTTGGCATGGCCCATGCATCGGAAACGCGGGCCGGTCACCAACTTGCCGATGCCGCGATTCGTGTCGCTGAAGGCGTCCGAGGGCAACGTGCGCCGCGGCCCGTCGCCTGACGCACCGGATCGACTGGGTGTTCAAGCATCGCGACATGCCGCTTGCAGATCACCGGCGAATTCGGCCACTGGCGCCGGGTGCGCGACCGCGACGGCGCGGGCGGCTGGGTGCATTACTCGCTGCTGTCGGGCATGCGCACCGTGATCGTCGAGGAGGACATGCTGCCGCTGCTGATGAAACCCGACCGCACGGCGCCGGTGAACGCCACCGTCGAACTGGGCGTGGTGGCGCGGCTGGGCGAATGCAAGTACGACTGGTGCCGGATCACCGCGGGCGGCTATCGCGGCTGGGTGCCGAGGGACGCGCTTTGGGGCGTCGACCCGGCCCCGGACCGGGAGTGAGCGTCATGGAACAGGTACGGACGTCGATGTCGGCCCGCCGCATCGCGTCCGAACCGCGCTCGATGGTGATCCATGCGGAAGCGACCTGGTTGAATCGATCCGGGACGACAAGTTCGACTTTCTTCACCAAGCTGATGAAGCACGCGACGGTCAAGGGCATCAACACCCGGATCACCGCCGCCGAGGGCGCGCGTCAAAGCTGCTGCTGGATCAGGATCACATCAACATCATGGTCGGCGACCGCCCCGGCTATGGCCGCGACCGCCTGCACGCGATGCCGACCTATATCTGGGGCTTCTGGTATCTCGACGAGGTCGGCGTGCACTGGAATTCGTCGCTGCGCTTCGCCCGCTTCTGCGCCGGACCAGGTCGACGCCGACAAGGCCGAGTATTTCTTCAACGGCGTCACCGGCTACATGCTGCGCGAGAACGTGTCGAAGTTCCCGCAGGAAGTGCGGATGAAGATCCCCCTGCAACCCGCCGCCGCGGTGATCTATTGCCAGGAAATCGAAGGCTACCTCAACCGCAGCCACTACCTGACCACAGAGCAGATGATCCGCACTAACGGCGCGCGACCTGCGGCGACGAACGCGTCTATGTCAAACCGCATCCCCAGCAGTCGCAAGCCGACGCGCAAGGCGATCATGGACATCGTCGCCGACTATCAGAACGTCACCGTCAGCGACGCCTCGATCCACGACCTGATCGAGGCCAGCCGCTGCGTCGTGACGCAGAACTCCGCCGCCGGGTTCGAGGCGCTGATGCAGCGCCGTTGCGTGATCACCTGCGGCAAGTCCGACTACTGGCACGCCACGCTGACCCCGAAACGCGAAAGCGATCTGCGCGAGGCGCTGAAATACGGGCCTGAGGCTATGGCGGATTTCGCCTATCCGAAATATCTCTATTGGTTCCTCGACCGCAATTGCCTGGAGCCTGCCAAGGATGATTTCGTCAAACGCGCCTGGGCGCGGATCAGGGACAAGGCGTTTCTCTAGCGGGGTCCTGCGATGACCGGGCAACCGCTGCGCCTGAACCTGTCGGCGGGGCTGATGTCGGCCTCGGTGGCGCTGATTCTGGTGCTGGCCAAGCTTTGGGCGCTGTCGGAAACCGGCGCTCTGTCGGTCGCTGCAAGCCTCGCCGACAGCGCGCTTGACCTGATGGTGTCGCTGGCCGCCCTTGCCGCCATCGCCTATGCCGCGCGTCCACCCGACGACGATCATGCTTTCGGCCATTCCTCGGCCGAGGATCTTGCGGCTTTGGGCCAGTCGGTGTTCATCCTCGCTTCGGCGGGGGTCATCACCTGGGCGGCCATCGCCCGCCTCTTTGCCGGGCCGCCGTCGCCGATCGTCGGTGAGGGACGCGGCATCACGGTGATGATCCTGTCGATTGTCCTGACGCTGGGCCTCGTCGCCTGGCAGCGCCGGGTGATCCGGACCACCGGCAACAAGGTGGTGCAGGCCGATCAGTTGCACTACCTGGGCGACCTCATTCCCAACATCGGCGCGATCCTGTCGCTGGCGGCCTCGGCCTGGTTCGGGCTTGGACAGATCGATAGCATCGTGGCATTGGGCGCAGCTGCGGTGCTGGCCGTGGGCGCGCTTAGGATCGGCAAGGGCGCGTGGGATGCGCTGATGGATCGCGGGGCCGATCCCGAGATGATCGCGGGCATCGAGGCCATCGCCCGCGACTGGCCCGGTCTGCACGGCTTTCACGACCTCAAGACCCGGACCGCGGGATCGGTGCTCTTCGTCAACTTGCATGTCGAGATCGACGGCGCGCTGACCCTGACAGAGGCGCATGACATCGGTGCAGGCCTGCGGCATGCGATCATGGACGCCTACCCGCAGGCCGACGTGATCATCCACAAGGATCCGGTGCGTTAGCGACCATCTTTGGCTCTTTGATACCGGAAACCGCGTCGACGCAGGCAGCGCCAGTCATGGTGCCGAGCGGAACGCGCGTCATTCTGATTGCATTACCCGCCGGGCTGCCGCGCGGCCCGCCCATCGGCCTGTGGCCAGGCAGGCGGTCAGCAGGTAGCCGCCGGTCGGCGCCTCCCAGTCCAGCATCTCGCCCGCCACGAATACCCCGGGCACCGCGCGCAGCATCAGCCCGCGATCCACGGCGTCCCAGCGCACGCCCCCGGAGGTCGAGATCGCCTCGTCCAGCGGGACGCAACCCGGCATGGCGCACCGCCAGCGCCTTGATGCGTTCCGCCAGCGCCGCGCCCTCGGGCAGGGGCCGCGCGAATTCCATCAGCAACGCCAGCCGTACGCCGTCGAGCCGCAGGCTCTTGCGCAGGTGATTGACCAGGCTGGCCTTTCCACGCGGTCGGCCCAGCCGCGCCGCGACATCCTCGACCGTCAGATCGGGCAGCAGGTCAAGCCGCAACACGCCGCCCTCGCGCACGCCGCGTGACACAGCATAGATGCCGCCGCCTTCCAGTCCGCGCGCCGATACGACGAACTCGCCGCGGCTGACCAATCCGCCCGCTGCCAGTCCCACCCCCTTGACCGGCACGCCGAACCAGCGCGCCATGTGCGGCGACCAGTCGACGCTCAGACCCGCATTGGCGGGGGCGAAGGGCGTCAGGGCAACGCCGCGTGCGGCCAGCACAGTCGCCCATGCGCCGTCGGATCCCAGCCGCGCCCAGCTTGCCCCGCCCAGCGCCAGCACGGTAACTGTCGGCGCGATGGTGCGCGTGCCCTCGGGCGTGTCGAAAACCAGCGCATCGCCGGTCCCAGCCGGTCCAGCGCCAGCGCGTCCGCATCTTGACGCCCAACTCCGCCAGCCGCGCCAGCCAGGCGCGCAGCAGCGGCGAGGCCTTCATCGCCACTGGAAACACGCGGCCCGACGAGCCGGTGAACACCTGCTGCCCCAGCCCGCGCGCCCAGTCCTGAACCGCGGCGGTGCCGAACGCCGCCAGCATCGGCCGCAGCGGCTCGGCCGGCCTCGCCATAGCGCGCGCAGGAACGCTGCGAACGGCTCGTCCTTGGTCAGGTTCAGCCCGCGATTTGCCCGGCCATCAGGAACTTGCGCCCGACCGACGGCTTCGCCTCGGCGACCAGCACGCGACAGTCCGGCCCGCGCCAGTTCCTCGGCCGCCATCAGCCCGGCGGGCCCGGCACCGACGACAAGCGCCTGAACGGTCTCGCTGGCGTCTGCCTGAACCGCGCTTGCGCTATCGGACATCAAGTCTGCCCACCGTCACTGCATCCGCCACCGCGCACGACTGCGTGCTTTCTTCAAGTTCTTCGATTGGATCACGCCATCAAAACATACGCTTGATTGCGGCGATGCGGTCGGGCTCAGCTGACAGCGCCGCCTCGGCAAGCGCGCCGATCCGCGCGTCCAGCCCGTCGCGGGGCACTACATCGTCGACCAGTCCGCAGGCCAGCGCCTCGTCTGCGCATCGAGCCTGCGCGCCGGCCATCAGGATCAGCTTGGCCCGCGCCGGGCCGATCAGGTGCGGCCAGCCGTGCCGGGTCCGAGGGCTGCGGCAGGAAGCCCAGCTTCATCACCGGGTAGAAGAACTTCGCGCCCTCGGCACGGCGATGCGCAGATCGCAGGCCAGCGCCATGCCGAACGCGCCGCCCGCCAGCGTGCCGTTCAGCGCGGCGATCGTCAGGCAGGGCAGCGCGGCGATGGCGCCTGACAGCCGCTCCCAGACCGGATCGCGTGGTCAGCCCGGCCCTCGCCTCGTCCAGATCGGCACCGGCGCTGAAGACCTTGCCGGCGCCGGTCAGGATCAGCACGCCGGCGTTGCCAGAGGCGTCGTCCGGCCATGTCTGCCAGCTCGCTCAGCATCGCGCGCGTCAGCGAATTGGCCTTGTCGGGACGGTTGATCGTGACGGTCCAGCACAGGCCGCCCTCGCTGCTGACGTCGATCATATCAGCCCCACCGCGGCGGCGGATCTCCTCGTCGCGCAGCGAAATCTCGTCGCCCAGATAGTCGTCGGCCTCGGCGCGAGCACATCCACAGCAGCGCCCGGGCGGGCCAGTCCGGCGGGATGTGGATCGTACCAGTCCAGCTGGCTGACCGGGTTGATGCCGCTGGCCTTGATCTCGCGTTGCATCTGGGTGGCCACGGTGCCGGGCGACAGGCCCATGGCGCGGATGCCGGTCGCGGCCTCTTCCTTGTCGACGCAGCGCGTCAGCATCGCCACCCCGGCCTTGGAGGCGCAGTAATGGCGTCCATGCCTCGACCGGGCCGATGTGCCGCGCCGGAACTGATCGTCAGGATGCTGATCCGGCCCCTTGTGCCTTCATCACCGGCAGGGCGGCGCGCATGCCATTGAAGACGCCCTTGAGGTTGACGTCGATCACCTGGCCCCAGCTCGTCGGGATCGGCGTCGGCCAGATGCGAGATCGGCTCGATCACGCCGGCGTTGTTGATCAGCACGTCGAGACCGCCAAAGGTGCTGACGCAGGCCTCGACCGCCGCCTCGCACTTCCCAGAAGCGGCTGACATCGCAGGGGATCGCGATGGCGCTGGCGCCGATCTCGCCGGCCAGGTCGGCGATCGCATCCCGCTGCGGGCAACCAGCGCCACCTTCGCACCGGCCCGGCGAACGCCCGCGCTGCCGCAGCGCCGATGCCACGGCTGGCACCGGTGATCAGCACAGTCTTGCCCTGCATGTCCATGCGAAACCCTCCTGTTTTCCGAACTGCTATCGCAACGACGGGCGGTTTTCCAATCAAGTCTCGCCTTGACCGCACCGCACGCAACGAAGATGCTGGACCATACTGATTTTTTTTACGGGAACGTACTATGACACAGTGGAAATCCCTTGGCACGACAACCGCCATGCTTTTGGTCCTGTCCGGTATGGCGCAGGCCGATGTCACCGGAGCCGAGGTCTGGGAGAACTGGAAATCGGCGGCCGAAAGCATGGGCCAGGTGCTGACGCCGGGTTCCGAGGAGCAAAGCGGCGACACCCTGACGATCAGCGATCTGCGGGTTTCGATGGAAGCCCCCGACATGACGATGTCCGGCACCATCGACATGATCGAAGTTCGTCGATCAGGGCGACGGCACGGTGGTGATCACGATGTCGCCAAGCTACGAGATGCAGATTGTCGATGGCGCCGGAAGAGGGCGAGAAGGTCAACCTGACAATGGTAATCGGCCAGCCGGACCTGTCCGTGGTTGCCTCGGGCGGTGACGGCGCCGTGACTTATGACTTCTCGGGATCGCAGGTCACCGTTTCGGTTCCCGGCCTGACCGTCAACGGCGAACCGCTGGAGATGACCGCCGACATCGTCGCCTCGGATTTCGTCGGCACTTACGTGATGACCGAGGGCGAGATGGCCAACATCACGTCAGAACTGACCGCGGCTTCGGTCACGGTGGATATCGACGCCAAGGAACCGGGCGGCGACGGAGCCTTTGCCATGGACGCCGAGTTCGCAGAACTTGTGGCGACCTCGGAGGGCAACCTGGGCATGATGAGCGCGATGGAGGACCTGCCGGTGCTTCTGGCCTCGGGCTTCACCACGGCGGGCGAGTTCACCCACGGGGCGGCGACCTATGCCATCGACTTCCAGGACGACTCCGACGCGTTCCAGATGCAGGGGTCGTCGGATGCGGGCCGCCTGGCGATCGATCTGGACGCCGATGCGATCAGCTACGAGGTCGGCAATTCCGGCCTGGCCTTCACCATGTCCGGCTCGGACATCCCGCTGCCCGAGATCGCGGCAAGCTTCGCCGAGTTCGGCGTCGGCTTCCTGATGCCACTGTCGAAAAGCGAAGAGCCGCAGGATTTCGGCATGAACCTGACGCTTGACGGGTTGCAGGTCAGCGACATGATCTGGGGCCTGGCCGATCCGTCCGGTGCCCTGCCGCATGATCCCGCGACGCTGATCGTGGATGTCAGCGGCCAGGCGAACTGGCTGGTCGACATCATGGATGCAGAGGCGGCCGAGATGATGGGAGACGAGATGCCCGCCGAATTGCATACGCTCGACCTCAACGAGTTGCGGGTCGCCTTGGCCGGGGCCCTGCTGACCGGCATGGGCGCCTTCACATTCGACAACAGCGACCTGGAGACGTTCGACGGCCTGCCCGCCCCGACCGGGACCATCGACCTGACCCTGGTCGGCGGAAACGCCCTGATCGACACGCTGGTGGCGATGGGCTTGCTGCCGGAAGATCAGGCCATGGGCGCGCGGATGATGCTGGGTCTCTTTGCCCGTCCGGGCGACGGCGAGGACACGCTGACCTCGAAGATCGAGGTCGACGGGGCCACCGGTGCGATCTCGGCCAACGGCCAGCGTTTGCAGTAACGCACACGGCTCAGGATAGTGGCACGGGGCGGGCTTCGGCCCGCCTGTTGTCATTTGAACCGCCGCGGTGACAGCACTGCCACCGTATTTGCATCAAGCTCCGGGTCGCGCCCGGCGACCAGGTCCGCCCCCAATTGACTGGCGGCGGGCGAGGTCTGAAAGCCATAGCCGCCCTGGCCCGCCTGCCAGAAGAACGAAGGCTCGCCCGGATCGAAACCGATCACCAGGCATCGGTCCGGCGCAAAAGTGCGCAGCCCGGCCCAGCTGTGTTCGAGCCGTGTCACGGTTTCCGTCACATGCGCCTCGTAGCGCGCCAGCCCTTCGGCCAGCACCATGTCGTCGGGCCAGACGTCGTGCGGATGCGACGGGTCCTCGTCGGCGGGCGAAACCAGCAGCTTGCCGGCGTCGGGCTTGGCGTACCAGGCTTCACCGGGGCCGAAGAGCATCGGCCAGCGGCTGATGTCATGGCCGCCCGGGGCCGGGATCCGGGCCATCGAGCGGCGGTAGGGGGTCAGGCCAATGGGGACCACGCCCGCCAGTTTCGCGATCCCGTCGGCCCAAGCCCCCGCGGCATTGACCAGCAGCCCCGCCTGCCACTCGCGGTCTCCGGCGCGCACCTGCCAGCCGGTCGCGCTGCGGGTGATGGCATCGACGCGGGTGCCGGTTTCGACCGTGCCGCCATTGCCGCGCACTTCGCGGGCGAAGTTCTGGATCAGGCGGTCGGTGTCGATATCCCAGGCCTCGGCGTGATGGCCCGCGCGGGTGACGGCGCCCGGGTCCAGCACCGGCACCATGGCACAGGCCTCGTCCACCGATATCTCGTGCATCGCCATCTTCGCCATGTCGGCATCAAAGGCGTCCCGATTGTCCCGCGTGCCCAGAAGCATCAGCCCGCGGGGGCTGAGAACGCCGCCGTTGGCGGTCATGTGATAGGCTTTGCTGGCGCGGTTCAGGGCGATGGTCGAGGGTAGCCCATAGGTCTCTTCGAACATCGCCGCCGAGCGGCCCGAGGCGTGGTAGCCAAGACCG
>CAVYHB010000013.1:0-11600 GCA_963768205.1 uncultured Alphaproteobacteria bacterium
TGCGGCCTCGTAGGTGAACACAGGGCCTATTTCGGCCAGTAGCGGGGCATCCCTGTCCTTTTCGCTCGATGTCGGATCGCCGGTCAGCCCCCAGTCGATGCCGATGGCCGGATCGTCCCAGCGCACCGCGCCATCGGCTTCAGGCATCATAGAAATCGGTGCATTTATAGATGATCTCGGTGTCGGGCTCGCGGGTGACGAAGCCGTGCAGGAACCCCTCGGGCACCAGCAGTTGCTTGCCGTTTTCGAACGTCAGCTCGACCCCCATCCATTGGCCATAGGTCGGGCTGAGCCGGCGCGGATATCGACCACCACGTCGTAAAGCCGCCCGCGCCCGCAGCGCACCAGCTTGGCCTGCGCATGCGGCGGCGCCTGAAAATGCAGACCGCGCAGCGTGCCGCGCGGCCGACATCGAGTGGTTGTCCTGCACGAAATCATAGTCCAGCCCGGCCTCGGCCATCGCCCGCGCGTTCCAGCTTTCGCTAAAGAACCCGCGCGCATCGCCGAGCCGGCGCGGCGTCAGGATCTTCACGCCTTCAAGGGCGGTGTCCTCGATCAGCATGCGATCAGTCCCTGCGCGCATAGACGTCTTCGTAGCGGATGATGTCATCCTCGCCCAGATAGGTGCCGGTCTGCACCTCGATCAGCACCATCGGCACCTTGCCGGGGTTTTCCATCCGGTGCACCGCGCCCAGCGGCATATAGACCGACTGGTTTTCGCTCAGCAGCTTGACCTCGTCGTCGACGGTGACCTTGGCGGTGCCCGCGACGACGATCCAGTGCTCGGAGCGGTGGTGGTGGCTTTGCAGGCGACAGCGCGCGCGCCGGGATGCACCACGATGCGCTTGACCTGAAACCGGTCGGCCAGCACCAGCGTCTCGAACCAGCCCCAGGGCCGGTGATCCTTGGGAAAGGCCTCGGCCTGTTTGGCGCCCTTGGCCTTCAGCGCCGCGACCGCCAGCTTGACCTCCTGGCTGCGGCTGGCGTCGGCGACCAGCACCGCGTCGGGCATGGCGATGGCGACGATGCCCTCCAGCCCGATGCCCACCAGTTCCAGGCCTTCGGCTTCGGACCGCAGCAGCGTGTCGCGGCAGTCGATGCGCCGGTGGCATGCCGCCGCGTGGCCACGCCGTGCCGCGTCGCGGTCCATCTCGCGCACCGACCGCGTCCCAGTCGCCCAGATCGGACCAGCCGGCGCCGAACGGCACCACCGACAGGTTGTCGGCCCGTTCCATCACCGCGTAGTCGATCGAGATATCTTCGGCCCGCGCCCAGGGCTCCGGGTGCCAGCCGCAGAAAGCCCAGGTCGGCGTGGCCCTCATCGACGGCGCGCGGGCACCGGGTCGATCATCCCGGGCGCATGGGCGTCGAAGGCCGTCAAGGATGCGTGGCGACCGAGAACAGGAAGATACCCGCATTCCACAGGAATCGACCCTGATCCAGCATGTTCTGCGCCGTGTCCGCATCCGGCTTTTCGACGAAACGGACCAGATCCAGCACCTCTGCGCCCGCCATTCGGCGCCGCGTCCAGTTCCAGCCAGCCATAGCCGGTCTCGGCATGGGTCGGCGTGATGCCGAAGGTCACCAGCCGCCCGGCGCGCGCGGCCGCGCGTCCCCGCATCCAGCGGCGGCGCGAAACGCGTCGGCATCGGGGATCACATGATCCGACGGCGCCACCAGCATCAGCGCGTCGGGGTCGCTCTTGGCCAGCCACAGCGCCGCGGCCAGCACGGCGGGGGCGGTGTTGCGCCCTTCGGGCTCGATCAGGACGGCACCGGGATCGATGCCGATCGCGGCCAGCTGTTCGGTGACGATAAAGCGGAACTCGGAATTGGTCACCACCAGCGGGCGCGGCGAAATCCGGCCCGACAACCGCCGGGCCGAGGCCTGAAACAGGCTTTCCTCGCCCAGAAGCGCGGCGAACTGCTTGGGATAGCTCTTGCGCGACAGCGGCCATAGCCGGGTGCCGGAGCCGCCGCACAGCAAAACCGGTGTAATCATCCCAACACCCTGCATCCATTGCCGTCGATTCGGCGACTGGTATCCGCGATCACGGAACCGGGCACAAGTATTTAACCTTGCCGGACACCGCCCTGCCCCGGGCAAAAAAACGGGCGCCCGAGAGGGCGCCCGATCAGAAAGGGTCTTGTACCGGCGCTACTCGGCGAGCCGGTCCTCGAGCATGTCGAGGCGGGCGCGCAGCTCGGCATTCTGCTGGCTGAGCGCCTGGATCGCGGCCAGCGCCACGCCGGAGGTGTCGAGCGTCGAGATGCCCCTGTCAGACGCGCCGGTGCCGAAGAGCGCGTAGAAATCCTGCGCCATCGGGCCGATGTGGCGGATGCCGTCCCGGGCATCGTGCTTGTAGGTCCAGGCGCTGACCGGCAGCGCCGCGACCTTCTCCAGGATCGCGCCCGTATCGACCGGCTCGATCGCCATCTTGTTGTTCTTGTCCGAATTCTCGGTCAGCGTGCCGAGGATGGTCATGTCGCCGCCGTCGTCCAGCTCAAGTTCCGCGGCGTCGGCCCCGGCCGAGATCCGCAGCGTGTTGTTGCTGTTGAAGATCCAGTTCGGGTTGGCTGCGGCGGTGTTGACCAGGACCAGGCGCGCGGGGGCGTCATCCTGGATGACCACATCGTCCCCCGCGGCCGCCGCGTAGGCCGTCCCGCCGTTGCTGACATGCAGCCTGGCCTGCGGGTTGGTGCCGACGCCCATGCCGATCTCGCCGGCGCCGTCGATCACAAGGCTCTGGCTCGGCGCGCCGCCGGTGATGATCCGGAACGGCAGGGTGCTGCCAGAGGTGGCGTCGCGGATGAAGAACCCGGCCTCGTTGCCGGCCACGTCCCAGGTCTGCGGCGTAAAGCCGCTGGTGCCGTCCTGCTGCAGGCGCACGGTGGGCGTATCGCCGGTCTTGATGTCGATATCGACCGCCGGGGTCGAGGTGCCAAGGCCCAGATCGCCTTGGGCATCGACCACCAGCGCGTTCGACCGCGCACCGGCAAAGACCCGGAACACGAAACGGCCCGCGGTGGCGTCCTCGATGCTGAAATGGCTGGCCCCGCCATTGGTGCTGTCATTGGCCGTCAGCCGCCAGTCGTTGCGCGGGAAGGCCGCCGCGGTGCTGGTGTCGTTGAAGAAAACCCGCAGGTTGTTTTCCTGCATCACGATGGTGTCAAAGCCGAACGCCATGCCGGGCACACAGTCGAACCCGACGCAAAGCGAGCCTTCGATGATCACGTTGCTGGTGAAATTGGGGCCCGCGGCCTGTGCCGGAAGGCCAGTGGCCAGTGCAAGCAAAGCCCCTGCGCTGACGGATTTAAGCAGCCCACGATAAGACATGACGTCTCCTTCTTTGTAAGAACCTTCACCGCCGCCGTGCCGAAACGCACGAAGCGGAAACATGCGAAAATGTGACGCGTGCCCAGCATAACGGATTTCCACGGCAAACGAAACTATCGGGGGCCGGGCGTGGCGGCAGAGCGGTTTTCGGTCCCCCGAAAAAGCAAAGGGGCACCCGATGGCGCCCCTTTGTCCATGGTTTCGAGGACTGCGGCTACTGCGCGACGGTCAGCTCTTTCAACTCGTCGATCTGCGCGCGCTGCTGCTTCAGCTCGGCATTCAGCTGTTCGATGCAGATATGCGCATGCTCCAGCTCGTTGAGCACCCGCGCCAGTTTCTCGGTCACGTTGAACGGCGCGTCCGGCGTGGTCGGGTCGACGGCGAGCAGGTGCTTGTTCTGCCACATCAGCGCGGCATGCTCCTCGATCGAGGGCACGCTATAGACTTCCGGATCGAACACCGCGTCGCAGGGTTCGGGATCGCTGGTCCCGCCGCCGCCCGTTACCAGGTTTCCGAGGATCGTCAGATTGCCCGCATCGTCGAGGGTGAACTTGCTCGCGTCGGTCCCGGCCAAGACCCGCAGCGTGTCGTTGCTGTCGAAGGTCCAGGCGTCGTTGCCCGCCGACGCCGTGTTGATCAGCGCCAGCCGGGCCGGGCCACTGTCGGCGACGACGAGATCGTCGCCGCTGTTGTTGAGATCGGGATTGGAAGTGTCGATGCCCACGTCGCCGTCAGAGGCGATGTCGATGGCGCTGGACGGCGCGCCGACGCGGATCCGCAGCGGCAGGGTCGAGCCGGAGGTCGCGTTCGCTGGTGAGACTTGGCGCAAGGTCGCCGATCAGCTCCGCTCTCGCTGGCCTAAACCGGCCGAGCTGATGGATGAAAGCGAACATGACGTTCTGGCGTACATGGCATTCCCCAGACAACACTGGACAAAGCTGCACAGCACAAACCCAATCGAGCGGCTGAACAAGGAAGTGAAACGCCGCGCCGATGTCGTTGGCATCTTTCCTAACGAGGACTCAATCATCCGACTGATCGATGCCGTGCTGTTCGAGCAGAACGACGAATGGCAAACCGCCAGCCGATACATGATGGTCGAGGCCTTCGCTCAAATCGACAACGAGGAGACAGACCCAATTCTCAGCATAAAGGCCACCTGATCATAACCTCAGGCCACCCCACAAATTACACCACTTTGACGGACATGACCAAAAGCAGCCTCAGTGTGGGAATGAACCCATGGCAGCAGCATAGTAGATTTTTCCCTCGCAAACAGGGCCGGGCTGGAATTCTAACCTATTCCGCCCTGAAGCCCAGGGCACGAACCGCGGCGTGATCGCTGTCTTCGAACACGCCCGGCGCCGCGTCCAGGTATCTGTGACGCGGCGCCGGGCGAATCTCGCGGCACAGCTCGGCCAGCGCCGCCGCCGGCAGATCCTGTCCGCAGAACGTCGCCAGTCGGGCGATCTCGCGCTCCGGATCGCGGCACAGCGTGTCGTAGTTCAGCAGCAGAAACCGCTCTCCCATCCGGTCGCGGCCATACTGGATCGCCCTGCGGTTTGCAGCCAGCCAGAAACGTAGCCGGGTGCGCTCGACCGTTTCGCCGGGCGCGGGCTCGATGCCCAGGAAGGTCCCCCAATTCGCCAGCTGGGCCTGGTTGCGACTCAGCGCCATGTCCAGCCCGTGGCGGATGACATGGACATAGCGCAGCCCGGGCAGACAAGCAGCTAAATAGGGAAGGAAAATATGGGTGTTGGGCTCCTTCCAGGCCAGCCCAGCATAGTCTCGTATCCTGGGCAGCGGGGCGGCGCGCATGGCTCTGACATCGGCCACCGACACCCCAATCGGAAGGTCATGTCGATCAATCTCTGCCAGCAGTTCTTCTAGCATCCCCTCCCCAAGGCGCGGTATCTGTGCTTCCAACCCACTGGTCATGGCGGCGAGAAACAGTTCAACCGTTTGCCTGATCTCTGCCTCGGGAGGAAAGGCCCTGATCCAGGCGGGCCGTTTGAAGAGCAATGTGAACAGAAGACAATCCTGCGCCTGGTTCAGAACCGGCCCAAGATAGTATCCCAGCCGTTTCAGAATTTCCGCGCCCACCCGCGTCCCGCTGCCGCCAAGCCCACCGACGGCGACGCAAGTTTGCTGATTCCACCCTGAATTCACTGATGCTTCCCCTCTCTGGCACTCAGATTAGATGCGAAGGGACGGCATAAGCAATCAGCGTAGATGCGTCTCGGCTTCATTGGTAGTTCCAATAAAACGGGAGACACCTTAGAATCCCGCCCAACCTTGGTATTGCCAGTGTTTCCTCTGGTTACGCGCCCTCACGATGTAAGAGAACCCATGACCAAGCCCTCTGCCAGGCCCCTTTCGCCGATCTGTGTATTGGGCATGCACCGTAGCGGCACCAGTTGTCTGGCGGGCTGTTTGGAACATGCCGGTGTCTTTTTAGGTGATGTGGTCAACCACTCGCCGCACAACCGCAAGGGCAACAAGGAGAGCAAGTCCTTGCGCGCGATCAACGAAGACCTGCTCGCCCTGAATGGCGGCAGTTGGGACCATGTACCTACCACGCTCACATGGAACGCCGGTCTGCAGGCCCGCCGGGATGCCCATATTGCAAACTTCAGGGTCATTCCCCTCTGGGGCTTCAAGGACCCGCGCTGTGTTTTGACCCTACCGTTTTGGCGCGAGGCCCTGCCGGAAATGCGCTTTGTCGCCACCTTCCGGCATCCCGCAGCGGTGGTCCGTTCCCTATCGAAACGCTCCGGCCTGATCTCGGAGACCGCACCACTGCAGCTCTGGATCGACTACAATCAGATACTGCTGCGGCTCTGCCGGACCGAAACGGTGCCACTGATCTGCTTTGATTGGCCTGACGAGGCTTATCTGGCGGCTCTGGGAAAATTGGCCATCAAGCTCGGGCTCACGACCGGCGGGGTGGAACAGGGGTTTTTCGAATCCGAGTTGCGCAATCCCGCCGTCGGCTGGCCTGCGAGCAGGCCGCGTGAAGACCAAAGCATTGTCACACAGGCTGAGGACCTTTATCAGACCTTGTTGCGGCAAACGCATCAAGCTTAAAGTGATGCGCAGATGACATGCCAGATCCCAACCGCACCGCGTCTCTCTGTCATTGTGATTTTTCACAAGATGATGCGCGAGGCGAAACGCACGTTGCAGGCTCTGTCCAGCGCCTGTCAGACCGGTGTCACAGAGGACCAGTATGAGGTGATTGCCGTGGAGAACGGGGTCCAGACGCTAGACCCCGGCTGGGTCGGCAGCCACGGGGCATTCTTCAGCTACCATCTTCACGAGACGGCTTCGGTTTCTCCGGCCGCGGCGGTGAATGCCGGGGTGGCGCGCGCGCAGAGCTCTTATGTGGCTCTGATCATCGATGGAGCACGCATTCCTACCCCCGGGATTGTTGCCGCGACCCTGGCGGCAATGGCGGGCTTCCACCCCTGTTTTGTCAGTGCTCTGGCCTGGCACCTAGGGCCGGATGTGCAACGCATATCGGCGCGTTCCGGCTATGACCAGGCCGCCGAGGATAGGCTGCTCGACTCGATTAGCTGGCCGAGCGACGGCTACCGGCTGTTCGAGATAGCCACGCTGGCACCCTCGTCAGGATGCGGATTGCTGAACGGGTTTCCTGCGGAATGCAGCTGGCTGGCGCTGCCCCGGGCCCGTTTCACAGAACGTGGCGGCTATGACGAGGCCTTCCAAAGCCCGGGTGGCGGGTTGGTCAACCATGACTTTCTGCAGCGGCTGTGCAACCCGAACGACCTGACACCGGTACAGTTGCTGGGAGAGGGGACGTTCCACCAAATCCACGGCGGCGCCATGACCGGAGAGGATGATGCGGCGCGGATGATGGCGCTCTTCAAGGCCGAATACAGTGCTCTCAGGGGGTGCAGTTTCGTCCCCGCAGTGGTGCCCGATCCGGTCTATTTGGGCCGCCTCCCCGCACCAGCTCGGCAGTTTGTTCTCAATTGAAAACCGTGACCGGAACGCCTCAAAATATTGTCAAGAAACCACGATTTCTATTTCAGCCGGACCCGGTCATCGGCTGGAAGCTGACGCCGGGATACGGGGTCGCGGTGAGGTTTCGTGACGGCGTCGTGCAGCGTATCGGCCCCGATGGCTGGCGCCAGGTGCCGGGAGCTGCGGAAAAGACCGGACCCCGGCTGGGGCTTTATGGCTGCTCGTTCACCTATGGCACCGGCTTGGCCGACGACGAAACCTTTGCCGCCCGCCTGCAGCAGGCATTGCCCGGGCTGAAGATCCTCAATCGCGGCATAGGCGGGCACGGGACCGTGCAGAATTATCTGCAGCTTCGCCGTGACATCGCCGACGGTTGCGTGGGTGCGGCAATATTTGCGATCATTAGTGATCACAAATTCCGCAATATCGCCCATCCGCAGCGGATGCGGCAATTTCTAAACCGAGAATGGTATGTCCTGGGCGTCGAACATGTGCCGGTGGTCCGGCTGAACGCCGCCGGCTGGCCACGGATACGCTATGTGCCGATCTGGCAGCCTTTGCTGAAAAAGGGCGATTTAGAGACATTTTTGCCCGATGACTATATGATCACTGCCGCCACGCTGGCAGTGCTGGCCGAAGTGCGGGTGCTGGCCAAGCAACACGCGCTGCCGCTGCGCTTTGCCCTGCTTGACAAGCTTGATCCGGACTTCAACGCGGCGGTCACCGCGCGGTTTCCCGATACCCTGGACATTTCGCAACCCCATGATGTCGAGCACAGGTTTCTGCCGCGCGACATTCACCCCAACGTCCGGGCGGCAGAGCTTTATGCCAGCGGGCTGGCGACCGCCGCTGAGGCCCTTTGCACGGATCTGATGGCATGAACGGCGACGACTACGTTCTGGGGGTATCGTCGCATTTCCATGATGCCGCCGCGGCGTTGGTCCAAGGCGACCGGATCGTGGCCGCGGCCCAGGAAGAGCGCTTCAGCCGCAAAAAGGCCGATTGGCGGTTTCCCAAACAAGCCATTGCCTATTGCCTGTCGCAGCTGCCGGGCGGAACCCGGCCAGCGGCCGTGGCTTATTACGAGAACCCCGGGCTCAAGATCGACCGCATCCTGCGCAACGCGCAGCAGCCGGGCGCCGCGCGGCGCCGGGCTGTGGCCGCGCACGCTGATCACCCTGCGCGAGTTGGCCCAGGACCTGCCCGCGCATCTGCAGGCGCTGTGCGACGATCCCGATGCGGTGCATTTCGTGCCACATCATAAATCCCATGCCGCCGCCGCCTTTTTTCCCTCGCCCTTCGACGCGGCGGCGGTGCTGGTGCTGGACGGGGTCGGCGAATGGTCGACAACCAGTCTCTGGTCCGGCCGGAACGGCGCCTTGAGCGCGCTGGCCGAGATCCGTTTTCCGCATTCCCTGGGGCTGTTCTACAGCGCCTTCACGCAATACTGCGGCTTCAAGGTCAATTCCGGTGAATACAAGCTCATGGGGCTGGCGCCGTTCGGCAGCCCGGCCTTTCAGCAAAAGATCCTCGACGAACTGATCGAGCTGAAACCGGACGGCTCCTTTGCCCTGAACATGGCCTATTTCGGGTTTGATACCGGGCTCAGCACCACCTCGCCGCTGTTCGAGATGCTGTTCGGGCAGCCCGCTCGCGGTCCCGACGATCCAATGACGCCGCATTACATGGATATTGCCGCCTCGGCCCAGGCAGTGCTGGAACAGGCGGTGCTGCGGCTGGCCGCCACCACGCTGAAACGGACCGGGCAGCGCAATCTGTGTCTGGCCGGGGGCGTCGCGTTAAACTGCGTGGCCAATGCCCGGCTGCTGCGCGAGGTGCCGGGGCTGGAGCGGCTCTGGATCCAGCCCGCGGCGGGGGATGCGGGCGGGGCGCTGGGGGCCGCTCTGGAGGTGGCGCGGAACCGCATGCGCCGGCCCGCCGCGCCGAAACCGGCCGGTACCGATGCCATGACCGAAAGCCTGCTGGGACCGGAATATTCCACCGCACAGATCCGCGCGGCGCTGACCCGGGCGAAACTGGTCTTCGAAGAGCCGGAATCAGAGGCGGATCTGGCCCGACTGACCGCCGCAGCGCTGGCCGAAAACCAGATCGTCGGCCACTTCCATGGCCGCATGGAATTTGGCCCGCGCGCCCTGGGCAACCGATCGATCCTGGCCGATCCGCGGCGCAAGAACGCCCTGAACCGGGTCAACCGGCGCATCAAGTTCCGCGAAGACTGGCGCCCGCTCGCCCCGATCGTTCTGGCTGAACATGCCGCCGAGCTGTTCGAGCCGCCCACCGACAGCCCCTATATGCTGCTGGTGGCACAGCTGAAGCCCGCGTTGCGGGGCACGACCACGCTGGCGGATGCAAAGTCCCGCGGGATAAGCCATCCGATGCAGCTGCAGGATGCGGTCACCAGTGACTATTCCGCCGTAACGCACGTGGATTTCAGCGCGCGCCTGCAGACGGTCGATGCCGCAAGCACGACCCGGGCGCGGGCGATCCTGGAGGCGTTTCATGACCAGACCGGCTGCCCGATGCTGATGAACACCTCGTTCAACGTGCGCGGCGAGCCCATCGTCTGCAGCCCCAGGGACGCCATTGCCTGTTTTCTGAACACGCATCTCGACCTGCTGGCCATCGGGCCGTTTCTGGTGCGCAAATCCGCTCAGCCCGGCTGGATAGCCAAAAAGATCGGAAGGACACGATTTGCCGCCGACTGACGCCGCCGAACTGATGGAGCTTCTTGCCGGGCTGTTCTGCGGCCCGGCCGGGGAGACGCCCGATGACGACGCCCCAGCCGCGGACGGCAGTTTCCTGCGCCCGCCCCTGCCCGGCCTCGACGGATCGCCACAGAACTTCGCCGCGGTCTACGGCCCCGGCGGGCAGCTTCTGGCGCATATGGCGGAGAGCGCCGAGACCACGGGCGATGTCCGCTTGGCAGAGCTGCTGCGCCAGATTTCGGAATTGCTGGATGATCCGGATTTTCAGCCGGAGCCCGCGGAAGACCGCCCGCCGCGGCTGGTCGAATACGTCTATCCGGTCGTATAGAGCCGGATGCGCAGCGGCAGGCGCGAGCCGGTGGTGGCGTCGCAGATGAACCCGTTGGTCTTGTTGCCGGCCACATCCCAGGTCTGCGGGGTGAAGCCCGAGGTGCCGTCCTGTTCCAGCCGCACGGTGGGCGGGTCGCCGATCTTGATATGCACGTCGGCCACCGGGTTGTTGGTGCCGATGCCGACCTCGCCCGAGTTCTCGACGTAAAGCGCGTTGTTGCGCGCCCCGGTCTCGATCAGGAACACCCGGTTGCCCGAGCCGGTGGGCGCGTCGGACTGGATCCAGAAGGCGTTCAGCCCGCCATTTCTGCTTTCGTTGGCGACCAGCTGCCAGTCCTGGGCCGGGAAGCTGGCGGTGTTGGACGTGTCGGTGAAATCGATCCGCAGGTTGTTTTCCTTCAGCCGCAGCGTGTCGAAACCGAAGGCCTCACCGGCGGTGCAGTCGTTGCCGACGCACAGGCTGCCGGTGATCGACCCGGTGCCGCCGTGAAAGATCTGCGCTTGGGCGTACAGCGGGGCAAGGGTCAGGAATGCGGCAGGACATGAGGCTTCCTCCTATCGGTCAGAAACCATTGCGCGAAACTCCCCGCCGCCAAGCGCGTTGCGGGGCGGAAAGGCCGCAATTTCCGGGCGCATCCTAGAAAATTACGGGCCTTTTCGGAACCGGCCGGGCGACCCGGCCGCGCGCAGGGATTTCGTTTCGCCTCAGATTACGGGCAGGTCGACCCAGCGGCGGCGCAGCTTGGTGCGGCGCCCGCAGAAAAGGTGCAGGCAAAGGAGGTTCCGTTCGAATCGAATTCAATGCAGGTGCCGCCCAGAAAAAGGTTGCCGTTTTCCTGCAGCTCGAATTCCGCGGCGTCGGTCCCGGCCGAGATCCGCAGCGTGTTGTTGCTGTTGAAGATCCAGTTCGGGTTGGCTGCGGCGGTGTTGACCAGGACCAGGCGCGCGGGGGCGTCATCCTGGATGACCACATCGTCCGCCGCGGTCGCCGCGTAGGCCGTCCCGCCGTTGCTGACATGCAGCTTGGCCCGCGGGTTGGTGCCGACGCCCATGCCGATCTCGCCGGCGCCGTCGATCACAAGGCTCTGGCTCGGCGCGCCGCCGGTGATGATCCGGAACGGCAGGGTGCTGCCAGAGGTGGCGTCGCGGATGAAGAACCCGGCCTCGTTGCCGGCCACGTCCCAAGTCTGCGGCGTGAAGCCGGACGAACCGTCCTGTTCC
>CAVYHB010000014.1:0-135000 GCA_963768205.1 uncultured Alphaproteobacteria bacterium
GCCCTTGCTGGTCTCGGTGCCCACACTGGCATACCAGGCGCCGCCGTTGACCATGATCTGAGCCACGTTGGCCAGGGTTTCCACGTTGTTGAGGATGGTGGGTTTTTCCCACAGGCCCTTGTGCGCAGGAAACGGCGGACGCGGACGCGGCATGCCCCGTTTGCCCTCGATGGAGCGCATCAGGGCCGTCTCTTCGCCGCAGACAAAGGCGCCTGCACCCTGATAGATCTCGATGTCAAAAGAGAGCTCCGACCCGAGAATGTGGTCACCCAGCAGCACGTAATCCTTGGCCTGTTCGATGGCCATACCCAGCCGCTTGATGGCCAGTGGATATTCGGTACGCGCGTAAATGTATCCTTTGTGCGCATCGATGGCCTTGGCGGCGATAATCATGCCTTCCAGCACCGCATGGGCGCCTGGCAACCGCCATCGAGGAGCGCAAGTCAACTTTTTTTACGTCATCCCCGCCGTTTCTTGGCAAACGTTGGTTGGAAATGCCGATTCTCACGGCGTTCAATTCACCGCTGAAAATCGACAACCTCTGGACGGAAGGACTGACGCAGCCCATCGGCAGTTTTGGACAAGTTCGGCGATTCGACCGTTGTACGACTTGTCACAAAGCCATCGACAAGACAATGCCAGGTTCAGCCGTGGAGCCCGCCTACACGCCCGCCGTCGAGCTTGACTTCACTCTGTTTACACCACCGGAGGCACCGCAACCAACCGTTGATGAGGACGGCAACGAACAGCCGGTCACGTTGGAAAGCGCCTACGGCATCCGCCTCGCTGAATATGGGCTTGTGGATGAAGATGACGTTACCATCAACTACGTGGCACCGGGTAGTCTGGCGGCGAACGCGATCATGCAGGTTGGCCAAGGAGAGATCGCCGAGCACGGTTTGCACGTCGGTGATGTGTTGATGTTCGTCAACGGCGATGACAAAGTGCTCGGGCCGGCCGAGGCATATGAATTCCTGGTTCAAGGCGCGAACTGGGGTGAACCCATTACGTTGACCGTGCGCCGCGGATTACCCAATCCCTACACATCGCATCCCCGCTTGGACCTCTTCGTCGGTTCGCTCAGCCCACACAGAATCTCCGATGTCGGTTGCACGGTTTGTCACGAGGGGCAAGGCAACGCGACGGACTTCAAATGGGTCTCCCACACGCCAAACGATCCCGCGGAGGCCGATGAATGGACTAAGAAACATGGCTGGTTCAACAACCATCATTGGATATATCCGATGTTTCCCGAGCGTTTTGTGGAAAGTGCCTGTCTTAAGTGTCACCACGATGTGACGTCGCTTAAGCCAAACGAGCGATTCCCGGAGCCGCCTGCACCGAAAGTGGTTGAAGGCTACGAACTCGCGCAGGATACGGCTGTTTTGGCTGCCACGAGATCAATGGTTACAACGGCCCGCGGCGCAGCGTCGGCCCCGACCTGCGGTTAGCACCGAACTACTCGTCGGCTGCCCAAGCAATCAAGGCCGACCCGAATTTCGCGTCGCTCGATCCGTTGGTCCAGGACAACGTGCTGACTCTCGCGCACCAACCGGAAGACAATGCGGTGCGGGTCGAGTTGCGCGACTGGCTATTGGAACAGAAGGCCAGCGCGGAACCGCTGGTTAGCAAAGCATCCATCGCCATGGAGGAAGTGCTCAAGGACGTCGATAACCCCGGCACGCTACGCAAAGTCGGCCCCACGTTGCGCTATCTTGCTACCAAGATCGGAGAGGCTTGCGCCGCGAATGTTATTTTCATCCCGGGGATGAAAATAAGTGTGTCAAGGTGGTTGTGGCCGGCGATCACAGAGAAACGATCCGTGAACAATCTTACTACCGGCTGCTGGAAAACCGCGCTATCTCCTGGAAGATGCTGGCCCGGTTCTGTGGCAACGCTCAAACCAACCGGGGGCCGGGAGCTGTTTTTGAGCTGATCCGCGATTTCAACGGAGAGGTATCCAAAACGCTGGAAGCTTATATTTCCGCCGGGAGTTCAACAGATATTAACTACCAGGATTTGTCCGGGGCACTGTCTGTGCTGAAGCAATACCTGCTAAAATGGAAAATCGTGACCATGACCATAAGGCCGGGTAATGTCGTTTTCAAAAAAAACAATGCCTCCGAAGGGACTCTGGTGATCATTGACAATATCGGCAATTCGGATTTCATACCCATCTGCAATTATGTCGATTTTATAGCCATGCGCAAGATTCGCAGAAAATGGCAGCGTTTCGAGGATTCATTGGCGAGGAATTATTCTCAGAACCAGGCTCTGCAGCAGATGATCCGGAAAAGGAAAACCATAAGATGAATAAAAAGGACCATCAATATTCACGGCGGGATTTTTTTAAAACCACCGGGGCTGCCGGCATCGGATCTATCCTGGGATCAATGGAAAATTCAGCCGGGGCCTCGAGTGCATCCGAATCGGATACCCCCGAATTGCAAACCGTTCCCACCCGTCCCTTCGGAAAAACAGGCGTGAATGTCTCCATTCTATCTCTGGGTGGCACCTATAACCTGAAGTCCCGGCAACTAGTGTTACGACAGGCCCTGAAAATGGGTGTTACTTATTGGGATACCGCCAACAGCTATTCCGGTGGCAACAGTGAAAGGGGCATCGGCAAATATTTTACCCGCTACCCGGAGGACCGCAAAAAAGTTTTTCTGGTAACCAAAAGCGGCGCCTCGGGTCCCGATGGCCTGGGTCAGCATTTATACACCTCCCTTGAGAGAATGCAAACCGACTATGTTGATCTGTTTTTCATTCACGGGGTTTCCGATGTAAATGACGAAGTTAACCGCCCTGAGATTAAAAAATGGGCTGAAAGAGCAAAGGCCGGCGGCAAGATACGTTTCTTCGGCTTCAGCACCCACAGAAACATGGATCACTGCCTGATGGATGGCGCCCGCTGGGATGGATCGACGGCATCATGGCCAGCTACAACTATCGGCTGATGCATACGGCGGCCATGAGAAAGGCAGCCGACGACTGCATACAGGCCGGCATCGGTTTAACCGCCATGAAAACCCAGGCGACTTTCCTGTCGAGATTCTATTCCGATGTGGGCAAGGGAGATAAGACCGCCTCAAAACTCACGGAACAATTTATCGCCAAAGGCTTTACGCCGGAGCAGGCCAAACTCAAGATTGTCTGGGAAAATCCGGATATCGCCAGTATTTGTTCGGCCATGCCGAATCTGACCTATCTGCAGGCCAATGCGGCAGCCGCCCTTGATAAAACCAAACTGTCCTTTGACGATCACCGCCTCCTGAACCAATATGCCGGTGAAACGGCTAGCGGCTATTGCGCTGGTTGTGCCCGTTTGTGTGAGTCGGCGATTGCGGAAAATATCCCGGTCAGCGATATAATGCGCTACCTTATGTATTATCATAATTATGGCCACCGCTGGCAGGCCAATGAAAAATTCCATAAATTGCCGGGAATCAGCCGCCGGCGCCTGGCGACAACTGACTATTCGAAGGCCGAAAGTGTCTGCCCCCAAAAGATACCGATTGCCCGATTCATGCGGCACGCAATTGAAACCTTTTCAGACAGCCATCAGGGATAGACTTCGTATGGGCAAAATTGTTGTTCGGGCAATAGCGAATGTCATCATCTTAATCGGCTTTTTTTTGCTCGGCCGGGTCTTATATTACCGTCTAAGCGGCGTTTTAGCCCAGCAATACTTCACGCAGCCGCAAGGATCGGTGATCCAAAATGTTTACGCCCTTGGCCTGAGCCTTCCGATCCCGCTGCATATCATCGCTATCGGTTTGGTTTTGCAATTGCGGTGGCTTTCACCAATCTGGGCCCGGGGGGCGCGATGGGCGATTGTCGTTTCCGGATGCTGGCTGGGTCTGGCCCTTGCAATCCGTTGGCTGGCCTTATAATTTAAAGCTGTTTCAAAAATGCATCTTGCGTCCAATGGCTGCGTTGCGATTTGATTTTAAATGCTCACGTACTAACGTGTACGCTCCGCTTTTTAACCAAATCGACGCCTTGCCCTTGAACCCAATCCACAATTTTGAAACAGCTTATAGAAACTATCTCGGACCGGTGGCCCGTTGGCGCGTATGCCGGTTGGAAAATCAAACTGAGAGAATATATTTTAAACGGGCTAAACCGGCAAACCAAATATGGGTGTTCAGATGAACAAACTATCTCGAATAATTTTTTCGGCTGTCCTGGCGGCATGTTTGCACCTGACGGTGAACAGTGCCGATAGTTCGGTAACAGACCCCTTTCCCGCGATTACCCTGCCGATTTACCAGGGAGGCTACGACATAGAAAATAGCTTCAACCGCATGAAGGGAACCAAAGGGACCGTTTATAAGCTTCAAATCAATTATCCGGCGGCCGAGGTGCTCGAATTTTATGATGCCGTCCTCAATGGAAAGGGGTGGAAGCCGTCTTTTGAAATCTGTCAGCGCCACTGGGCGAGTCTGGATGACGGCAGCATAAATAGAGAATTTCAGACCCGGCAACTATTTACCTCCTGGGCGCATCCGCAATTCAGACTGCAGATATCGCTCCTGCTGGTATACCAACCGCCCAACCCAACCGGTCGGGATGCAGTTGAGTGTCCAATGCCGCTTGCAACCGCAGCTGGACAATTCCAGATATGCTAAATTCATAGAAAACCTGAAGACATCCGGGCAATATCAAGGGTTTGCCAAAAAACTGGACGCCTACCGCAAACCGGATGGCGAAGTGGATTCGGCACAGATTGCCCGGGACATCCACAATAACAAGGCCGACGAGAACCTGATCGCGTATAAGCGGCTCATGGATGAGGAGAAAAAGGAATTGGAGGACATCATCCGTCTGGTGAATCAAGGGCGGCGAGGATCATAGAAACACCGGAAGCCATCGATGATCGCAATTTTGTCAAAAAAGCGGTTAACTGGTCTTTGCGCCAGGCCGGTAAAAGAAATATAATTCTGAAATACCCTAATAGTGAGACGCCATGACATCTAAAAAACCGCAGTCAGAAATAGAGCGGCAGAACAACATCGTTGCCGAGGCCCGGCAAAGCCGCAGCCAGCGCGAAAAAACCTACCGCGAAAAGGCCCTTAAAATGTATCCCTGGGTCTGCGCCCGGTGTGGTCGCGAATTCAGCGGAAAAAAGCTGCGCGAACTCACCGTTCATCACAGGGATCACAACCACGACTACAATCCGCCCGACGGCAGCAACTGGGAGTTGCTGTGTCTCTACTGCCACGACAACGAACACTCCCGGTATGAGGATTCGGCGCCCTATAGTGATGTGACGCCGGGCGGCGAGCAAACGTCATCCGGATCCTTCCGGCCCTTTGCAGATCTCGAGGCGCTGCTGAAAAATAAAATAGTTAAAAAATATGGCCACGGATAGATACAGCTGTTTTGAAGAATTACAGCGTCATGAAACCCTGGATAAGGATTACACCCTGGCGGTTCGCGAATGCAGGCTCCCGGGTGACGATTATTGCACCCCACGGAGGCAAAATCGAACCGCGTACATCTGATTTAGCCAAACGTATTGCCGGTGAAAATTACAACTTTTATTGTTTTGAGGGGACTAAGGAAAAAGATAATGCCGGCCTGCATATAACCAGTCATCGGTTTGACGAACCCGGCGCCATTGAGCTCGTATCAAAATCCGACGTGGTGGTGGCCGTTCATGCCTGTACCGGCAATGCCGGCCGGGTTCACATCGGCGGGTTGAATAAAATTCTGGGGAGCTTGATTGCCGCAGAACTGCAAAACAGAGGAATAGGGGTTTCAAATGATCATCCGCGATTCCAAGGATCGAATCCCGCCAATATCTGCAATCGCGGCGCAACCGGCCTTGGTGTGCAACTTGAGGTCACCCGCGATTTAAGAGATGATCCGGCAAAAGTTAAGGTGATTGCCCGGGCCGTGCGGGCAGCCTTGTTAAATTACCTGGAATCGAACTGATACTTATCCCGAAATCCTATTATGGCAGACAATGAAATTTTAAAGGATCTGTTTTTTATCGAACGGGGCTTTCTCAACGGGAATCACTTTGTGTATCGATCCGACACCCCTGTCCTGATAGATACCGGCTATATTTCAGGTTTCGATGAAACCGAAAAATCAATAACCCGACTGGGCGTTAAACTGCCGGATATTTCTTTAATTATCAGCACCCACACCCACTGTGATCATATCGGCGGCAATCACCGCATTCAGCAAAAATCGGGATGCGACATTGCCCTGCAATCCCGCAGCTCGTCACGGCTGATCGGCTTGGTCAGGCGCGGCACGTCCGGCGGCAGGTCGATATCGGCGCCGGACGGCATTCCGTGGTAGCCGGACATCAGGATGCATTTCAGGGACGGCTTCAGGGCTGCCGCGGCGCGCAGCAGGTCGGTGCCCTGCATTTTGCCCGGCATCACGATGTCGCTGAGCATCAGCGCGACATCGTCCCGCGCCTCGAGTATGGCCATCGCGGCGCGGGCATCCTCGGCCTCCAGCACGCGGTAACCCAGCGCCGCGATCTGGCGGGAAACGACCGCGCGCACGCTGGCGTCGTCCTCGACCAGCAGGATCAGCGCACCGCTGCCGGGCGCCGTCTCGAACTCTGGCTTTCCGGTCGAACAGCCCGGCAGGGCGCCGGGCGCGGCCTTGAAGTGAAGCGTGATGGTCGTGCCCTTGCCCGGTGCCGAATCGATTTCGACGTCGCCGCCGGATTGCTTGGTGAACCCCAGCACCATCGGCAGGCCCAGCCCCGACCCCTTGCCGACCTCCTTGGTGGAAAAGAACGGTTCCAACGCGTGCGCGCGCACGTCGTCGGTCATGCCGGTGCCGGTGTCGGTGACGGAAATTCCGATGTATGTGCCTGACTCCAGCGCAAGGCCGCGCCGGGCGACCGTGGCGGCGTCGAGCGTTTCGGTCTTTCCGTGGATCTTGAGGCTACCGCCCGATGGCATCGCGTCGCTGGCATTGACTACCAAATTCAGAATCGCGCTTTCGAACTGCGCCCGGTCGATCGAGGCGATGCAATCGCCGGAGGTGCAGGGCAGGGCGATCTCGATCGAGGCGGGCAACGTGCGCCGGAACAGGGTGCCAAGTTCCTTGATGGACATGCACAGGTCGAGCGGTTCGGGGTTGAGCATCGATTTGCGCCCGAAGGACAGCAACTTGCGGGTCAGGGCCGCACCGCGTTCCGTGGCGCCCAGGGCGGCCGCGATCATCTCGGCTTCTTCGTCCGGGCTCTCGGCTTCCTTGAGCAATTCCAGATTGCCCATGATCACTGCAAGCAGGTTATTGAAGTCATGCGCGACACCGGCGGTCAACTGGCCCACTGCCTCCAGCTTCTGACTTTCCAGCAAGGTGGCTTCGGCGCGGCGCAGGTCGGTCAGGTCCAGGCTGGTGCCGACCTCGCGGATGACGGTTCCGTCGACGTCGAATTCGGGCGCGACGATTTCGCGGATGAAACGGACCTCGCCGTTGGCTTGCTGGGCGCGATACTCGAACTCATGCTCCTGTCCCGACCTGATCCGCCGGATCGCCTCGCGAACGATCTGGCGGTCGTCGGGATGGACAAAGGCCAGGGCCGGCGCGAAACCCTCCGTTTGTTTCATGAACTCTTCCGTGGTCAACCCGAAATGCGACGCGTGGCGCCGCGAACAGAAGCTGCACGTGCCCGTCGCCGTCTCGAACTCGAAATGTCCAAGACGCGCCAGACGCAGCGCCGTTGCCAGGCGCGCCTCGTGCCTGGCCTTGTCGGACAGCGATTGTTCCTTCTCGGCTTCCAGGTCGGCCTCCAGCCCGGTGCGGTGCTGCGCCAGTTGCCCGATCGTCTGGTCCAGCCGGTCACGCAGCCAGCCCAGCAGAAATCCGACGCTGCAGAAGATGACCGACCCCAGAAGCACGTTGCCCGGTAAAGCGGTCAGCGGCGCCGGGCCGATCCCGCGCAGGTGACAGTGCAGAACCTCGCCCGCGACCAGAAGCCCTGCCGTCAACCCCGTCAGCCGCCCACCTACGATCGCCGCCACGACGACGGCCGCGAACATCGCGATAAAGGGGATCGGCATGGTGCCGCCGAAGGCATGGGTGTATTCGTACCGGCCGATGATCAGGATCACCGGCAGCAGCCCGAGAACGCGCAGGGCGGTGTGCCACGCTCTATTTGTGCCAGCAATGGTCAAACAGTACCGGTCCCCGATTGCACCTTATGCGGTTCTGATACCACGACCGCTCGCGAATGCCACGAATCCGAAAGCCGATTCGCCACAAAAAACCAAGGCACTTGCGTAGGTGCCTCACGGACCGTTGCGGGCCAATTGCTTGACACACCGCCACGCCCGCCGCATGACACGCCGAACGCGAAACGCGAGGCAGGAATGAGTATGACAAGTAAGGCAGTGAAGAAGGACGGTATCCTCGAGACCGTCAAGACCATCGTCTATGCGCTGCTGATCGCGGGCGTGTTCCGGACCCTGTTCTTTCAGCCGTTCTGGATCCCGTCCGGCTCGATGAAGGACACGCTGCTGATCGGCGATTTCCTGTTCGTCAACAAGATGGCCTATGGCTATTCGCAGTATTCCTGCCCGTTCTCGATGTGCCCGATTTCGGGCCGCATCCTGGGCAATGCGCCGGAACTGGGCGATGTCGTGGTGTTCCGCCACCCGGTCACCGGCAGCGATTTCATCAAGCGGGTCGTCGGCCTGCCCGGCGACAAGGTGCAGGTCAAGGACGGCGTGCTGTTCATCAACGGCATCGAGGCGGTGCAGACGCCGCAGCCGCCGTTCGAGGAAGTGTTCGAAAAGCAGGGACCGGTGGGCATCGCTGCCGCAATGCGCCAACTCGGGCGTGGCGCTGGGCGGCATCTGCGTCAAGGAACGGTACACCGAGACGCTGCCCAATGGTGTCGCGCATTCGATCCTGAACATCCGCACCGCGCAACTGGACAACACGCCGGTATTCACCGTGCCCGAAGGGCATTTCTTCTTCATGGGCGACAACCGCGACAATTCCACCGACAGCCGCGTGGCGCAATCGGCGCTGGGCGTCGGTTTTGTGCCGTTCGAAAACCTGATCGGGCGCGCCGACCGCATCATGTTCTCGTCCGCGGGCCGGTCGATGCTGTTCTTCTGGACCTGGCGGTCCGACCGCTTCTTCAAGGGGATCGAGTGAAGCTTTCGGCAGAGCTGAAGGCCTTTGCCGACCGGCTGGGGCACGATTTCTCCCGGCCCGACCTGCTGCACCGCGCCCTGACGCATTCCTCGATGTCCTCGGCCACCCGGCCCGACAACCAGCGGCTGGAGTTTCTGGGTGACCGGGTGCTCGGGCTGGTGATGGCCGAGGCCTTGCTGCGCTCCGACACCGACGCCTCGGAAGGCAAGCTTGCGCCGCGATTCAACGCGCTGGTGCGCAAGGAAACCTGCGCCGATGTGGCCCGCGACCTGGGGCTGGGCGACGTGCTGCGGCTGGGCCGGTCCGAGATGCTGTCGGGCGGGCGGCGCAAAGAGGCGCTGCTGGGCGACGCGATGGAGGCGGTGATCGCCGCCGTGTACCTTGACGCCGGGTTCGAGGCGGCGCAACGGGTGATCCTGGCCGCCTGGGGCGACCGCGTCTCAGAGGTCGACGACGACGCCCGTGACCCCAAGACCTCGCTGCAGGAATGGGCGCAGGCGCGCGGCCTACCGCCGCCGGACCTACGTACAGGTCGACCGCGACGGCCCGATCACGCGCCGCAGTTCACCATCGAGGCGCGGCTGGAAACCGGCGAAAAGGCCGCCGCCAAGGCCGCCTCGAAACGCGCCGCCGAACAGGGCGCGGCGCGGGCCTTGCTCAAGCGGCTCGACGCATAGCCTGCCGATGCGGATCATGTCGCTGAATGGCTGGGGCGGCACGCTGCACGACGTGCTGATCCCCTACATTGTCGCGGAACAACCGGACATCCTCTGCCTGCAGGAAGTCGTTCACACTCGCGACGCACCGGCGGCCTGGTTGACCTATCGCGACGGTGTCCACGTCCTGCCGCAACGCGCGCAGTTCCTGGCCGAAGTGGCCGCCGCCCTGCCGGATCACGTGGCGACCTTCTGTCCCGCCGCGCAAGGTGTTCTCTGGCATGGCGACGACGCCTGCCCTTCGCAATGGGGTCTCGCCAGCTTTGTCCACCGTTCCCTGCCGGTCATCGGTCAGCATCAGGGCTTCGTGCACAAGGATTTCAAGCCTGACGGCTATGGCGATCACCCGCGGTCGCGCAGCGCCCATGCGGTGCGGATTCACGACGCGTCTCGCGGGGGTGCGGTGGTCGTGGCCCACATGCACGGGCTGCGCGACCCGGACGGCAAGCACGACACACCGGCGCGCGCGGCGCAGGCGCGACGCTTTGCCGAGATCATCGTGTCGCTGGCACAGGAAGGTGACCGCATCATTGCCTGTGGCGACTTCAACGTCCTGCCCGGCAGCGCGACCTTCGACATCCTCGGCGCGCTGGGCCTGACAGACCTTGTCACCGGGCGCGGGCACGAGGGCACCCGCACATCGCGCTATGCAAGGTCGAACCGCTTTGCCGACTATATGCTGGTCGATGCCACCCTCGCCGACGCGCCGTTCGAGGTAGTGCGCGATCCGGAAGTGTCCGATCACTGCCCGCTGGTCCTGACGCTCGGCTGACTGGCCAAGCCCAGCGAACGGCGCTACAGAACCGGCACCTTTGCAGAAAGCCCCAAGATGACCACCCGCGCCGGTTTCGTCGCCCTGATCGGAGAGCCCAACGCGGGCAAGTCCACCCTGCTGAACCGCATGGTGGGCGCCAAGGTCAGCATCGTCACTCACAAGGTCCAGACCACCCGCGCCCGCATTCGCGGCGTCGCGATGGAAGGCGCGGCGCAGCTGGTCTTCGTCGACACGCCGGGCCTCTTTCGCCCGCAGCGCCGGCTCGACCGCGCCATGGTCGCCGCTGCCTGGTCCGGGGCATCCGACGCCGATCTCGTCGTGCTGATGATCGAGGCGCATCGCGGGGTGACCGAGGGCGTGGAAGCGATCCTCGACGGCTTGAAGGACCGCGCCGGCAGCCAGCCGGTGGCGCTGGCGATCAACAAGATCGACCGGGTGAAATCCGAGGTGCTGCTGGGCCTGGCCGAAAAGATGAACGCCGCGTTTCCCTTTGCCGAAACCTTCATGATATCCGCCGAGAAGGGCCACGGGGTGAAAGACCTGCGTGTCTGGCTGGCGGAGAACCTGCCAGAGGGCCCCTGGCTTTACCCCGAAGACCAGATCGCCGATGCTCCCTCTGCGCATGATCGCCGCCGAGATCACCCGCGAGAAGCTGACCCTACGGCTGCACCAGGAACTGCCCTACCAGCTGACCATCGAAACCGAAAGCTGGGAAGAGCGCAAGGACGGCTCGGTCCGGATCGACCAGATCGTCTATGTGGTGCGCGACGGGCACAAGGGCATCGTGCTGGGCAACAAGGGCGAGACGATCAAGGCTGTGGGCACCGCGGCGCGGGCCGAGCTGGAAGAGTTTCTCGGTCGCAAGGTGCACCTGTTTCTTGCAGGTCAAGGTGCGCCCCGGCTGGCTGGACGAAGCGGAACGCTACTCCGCCATCGGCCTCGATTTCAAAGACGGGTCGAAGTGACGCCGCGCCTGACCGCCGAATTCTGGGTGCAGGCCTATCTCAATCGCCTGCGGCTGGCCGATATCCCGGCCTTCGTGGTACGCATGGCGATGACACGGCGGGCGCGGTGCTGGTCAAGCTGAACACGCTCGATGGCGACGCCGTCCTTTACCAGCGATCCGTTGACCTGATGACCGGCGACCGCAAATGGGTGACGCTGGCCGAAGGCGCCGAGGCCGATGTGGATGCCTCGGTGGCCAAGCAGCGCGGCTTCGACCCCGATCTCTGGGTGATCGAGGTCGAGGACCGCCAGGGGCGGCACCTGCTGGACGAAGACGGGCTGAGTGGCTAGGTGCTACGTATCCCGGACATGATCCCGGATCTCATTGGACCGGGCGCGCTCGGGCAAAGGTTTTAGGGCATGGACTGGACCGATCAGGGGACAATTCTGGCGGTGCGGCGGCACGGCGAGACCTCGGCCATCGTCGAGATCTTCACCGAGTTGCACGGCCGCCACGCGGGCGTCGTGCGCGGTGCCACCGGCCGCCGGATCGCGCCGTTCCTGCAACCCGGCAGCCACGTCGCCGCCACCTGGCGCGCGCGGCTCGAGGATCACCTGGGCGCGTTCACGCTGGAGCCGCTGCAAAGCCGCGCCGCGGCGGTGATGAGCGGGCGGCTGGAACTGGCCGGCCTGAATGCGATCACCGCGCTGCTGTCGTTCGCCCTGCCGGAGCGCGAGGCCCATGCCGATCTTTACCGCCAGTCGATGGCGCTGCTGGACATGATCGGGGACTCCGAGGCCTGGCCGCTGGCCTATCTGCGTTGGGAACTTTCCCTGCTGGAAGAGATGGGCTTTGGTCTTGACCTGTCTGCCTGCGCTGTAACCGGTGCGGGCGATGACCTGATCTATGTCTCGCCCAAGACGGGTCGCGCGGTGTCGCGGTCGGGCGCGGGCGACTGGGCCGATAAACTGCTGCCGCTGCCGCGCTGCCTTGTCGGCGCCGCCCCGATGGACCTGGCCGAGATTGCCGCCGGTCTGCGCATCACCGGGCATTTCCTGACCACATGGCTGACCCCGGCACTCGGCGACCGCCCTTTGCCGCCCGCACGTCAGCGTTTCGCCGATCTGCTGACCCGGCAGGTCTGAGGCGGGGTCGTCTATTCCGCTTCGAACACCATCTCTCGTCCGGCGTCGTCGGACAGGATCAACACCTCTCCCGCGACCTCTGCCAGGGTCATCGCCTGAAGCGCCGCGAAGAACGCGCCTTCGGCGGCCAACTCCGGGCAGGCCCGCCTTGTCGCGGCCAGGGCCTCGACCCCGAACCAGGGCAGCGGCACCGTCAGCGCGCCGGAATAGCTGTTGCACGGCGCCTCGCCCGCGATGCCGCCCGCCTTGGGAAAGCTTAGCGTCGCACGCGCCGGATACGCCAAGCCGCCGATCTCGGCCAGCACGTAGACCGCCTTCGGATCGGCATAACCGGACAACGTCTCGTCCTTGCAGGCCGGGATCAGCAGGATCAGGGGCAAGGTAAACCGAAGCATCCGGGCCTCAGACGATGCCGTTGTCGATCAGCCAGTCGGCAGAGGCGCGAACGGCGTCCTCGGCCGGAATGAAGCGCGATCCCCAGCATTTCGGCGGCCCTGTCATGGCTGATCGCAAGTTCCTGCCCCAGCACCGGCACGATCGAGGCGATCTGCCGGTCCCACAATGCCATGACCCGCATCAGCAGATCGGGCGCGGCACGGGTGGCCATCCTGCGGTCGGGATGTGCGGCCTTCACGGCGCGGGCCATCTCGGTCATCCAAAGCGACGTGTCCGAGACAAGAATGCGCTTGCCGATGCTGGCGTCACGTTCCAGCGCCCGCACATGCGCCTCGGCCACGTCGCGCACGTCGACGATCGGGATGCTGACCTGCGGCAACATCGGGTCCTTGCCGCGCAGCAAACGCTCGATCATGCCGACCGAACTGCCATAGTGCCGGTCCAGCGGCGGACCCAGAACGAAGGACGGGTTGATCGTCGTCAGGCGCATCCCGGGCGCCTGGTCGCGCGCGAAATCCCAGGCGGCACGCTCGGCCAGGGTCTTTGACTTGGCATAGGCATGGATGCCGGGGCGATTCACGTCGGTCCAGTCGTCTTCGTCATAGGCCGCGCGCCCGGGTCGCAGATCGGTGCCCCGCACCGCCACTTCGGACGAGGTCATCACCACGCGCGCGATCCCTGCCGCCTGGGCCGCCTTCAGCGCCCGCAGCGCGCCCTCGACCGCAGGGCGGATCAAGGTGTCTTGGTCCTTCGGCTGGGCGATCGGAAACGGCGAAGCGGTGTGGATCAGCGCGTCGCAGCCCTGCAACGCCGTATCCCAGCCCGCGTCCCTCGTCAGATCGAGCGGCATGAAGTCCAGCCGCTCCTTCAGATCGGTCGCGTTCTTCAGATGCGGCGCCACGGCGGCGCGCACCTCGTCACCGCGCGTCAGCGCGCGAACCGACCCCCGCACCCGGTAGCCCGCGTTCAGCAGGTTCAGCACGATATGCTTGGCGATGAACCCGGTGGCCCCGGTCACGAAAACGGTCTGGTCTGGCATTGGATGGCGTCCTTTCAGGTGCGCGCAGAACGCAACCTAGCCGTAGCGTTCCGCCGTCAGCCCGTCGAAGGAAATCTCCGGCTCGCTTGCCCAGCACCACGTCGGCCACCGCCCGGCCCGATCCGCAGGCCATGGTCCAGCCCAGCGTGCCGTGCCCGGTGTTCAGGTACAGGTTGTGGTATTTCGACGCGCCCAGCACCGGCGTGCCGTCGGGCGTCATCGGGCGCAGGCCGGTCCAGCCCTCGGCCTTGCGTGATATCGCCGCCTTCGGGAACAGATCGCCGATCACGTGTTGCACGGTGTCGGTGGCATGCGGGCCCGAGCCGGTTGGAATAGCCGGCGATTTCGGCCGTGCCGGCGACGCGGATGCGGTCGCCCAGCCGGGTGATCGCCACCTTGTGGGTTTCGTCCATGATCGTCGATTGCGGCGCAAAGGCATCGTCGGTGACCGGCAGCGTCACCGAATAGCCCTTGACCGGATAGACCGGCAGCTTGACCCCGATCGGGTTCAGCACCCGCGGCGCCGAAGCTGCCCAGCGCGCAGACATAGGCATCGCCGGTGACGCGGCCCGCGATCTCGGTGTCGACGCCGATCGACCTTGCCATCCTCGACGACGATGTCGCGGATCGACTGGCCGTACTGGAACTCGACGCCCATCTCGGCGCATTTCTCGGCCAGCGCGATGGTGAACATCCGGCAATCGCCGGTGCGGTCGGCGGTCAGGCGCAGCCCGCCGACGAACTTGTTGCGCACCTCGGCCAGCGCCGGTTCGACCGCGATGCAGGCGTCGCGGCCCAGCACCTCGTAGGGCGAGCCGTATTCGGCCAGGATCTCCTGGTCGGCCTTGCTGCCCTTCATCTGCTTGGCGGTGCGGAACAGTTGCAGCGTGCCCTGTTCGCGCCCGTCGTACTCGATGCCGGTCTCGGCGATCAGGTCGGGCATCACGTCGCGGCTGTAGTTCGAGATCCGCACCATGCGGCCCTTGTTGATCCGGTAGCTGTTCGTCGTTGCAGTTGCGCATCATCTGCGGCGACCACATCCACATCGTCGGGCTGATCAGCGGCCAGATGAACAGCGGGCGGCGCTTCATGAACAGCCACTTGAGCGCCTTCACCGGCATGCCGGGCGCGGCCCAGGGCGAGGTCATGCCATAGCTCAGCTCGCCCGCATTGGCATAGCTGGTCTCCAGCCCCGGCCCGGCCTGCCGGTCGAGCACCATGACCTCGGCCCCGCCCTTGGCCAGGTAGTAGGCGGTGGTGACGCCGATGACGCCCGCGCCCATCACGACGATCTTCATGTCAGCCCCTTTGCCAGTGACAAGGGGCAGATTGCGCCGTTGCCCGTCCGGACGCAACCGGACGTTCGGCGGGGCCGGGATGTTGCCTTACTGCGTGGCGAGAACGCTGGCCGTCTCGGCCGGAACGGCCAAGTCGGCCTCGGTGGCCGCCAACTCGCCCGGCGAGACTGGCGGAAGCGCCATCACCGTCACCGCGCCCAGTCCGCCCGCGTAGGTCTCGCAGGCGATGCCGTTCTGGTTGCCGTCATTGCGAATGTGATAACCGGGATCGCCGGCGCGCGACGGGGCCAGGCCGACCCGTACCGCGAAATCGCAATGCAGCGATGCCGCCAGGTGCCGCAGCGTGGTATCGGGGGCCCAGGTGCTTTGGTGGATGGCCATGCCGACACTGCCGCCAAGGAAGGCAACGCCGCCGACGAAGATGATCGCAAGAACAGAGGTCCTTGTGCGCGGTTCGGGGGCACCTGCCGTGGAATACACCGCCGTCTGGCCCGATTTGGTCGGCCAGTCGCTCGGCCGCTGATAGCCCGGCTGGCGCTGGTCCGGTTGTGGATCGCCGCGGCCACCGCCGATGAAGACAAGCGTCGACCCGATCAGCGACCCCGCCAGCACCACAAGCACGACGAGCGCCGCCAGGGCTTCGAAGGAAAGATCGAACATGATAAACACCTCACGCTATCCGCCCCCGGATTTGCCAGACGCGACCATAGCGCATTTCGGCGGGTTCTCCGAAGGCCGGATTGCTCCCCGGACGTCACGGCGGCCCGCAAGTGTGGCTTTTGAGTGCGTGGCAAGGAAGAACGAAAATCGCATTAATAACTTATATTTCAATATTTTACTTGGCGTCGGACCAGCGCGGACCGCAAGCCTATGCCGGGGTGCAAGATGCCTTCAATGGGCACGATTGCCGGCCTTTGCCATCCCCAATCGGACAACAAGCCTGCTCTTTCAGCCATACTGGCCACGATCCGGAAACGGTCGACTGACGCGCGATCGGCTCGACAATGCCGGGTTCGACCCCTGTTTGATCAAGGATCGTGGCCGTCCGGCGGCCTGTGATTCCAGCGCAACACCCCGTCCCGGTCCTGACGGCAGGGCGGGGATTTCCGCCACCCGCCGCGCCGGAACCCTGCTATCCTGAAAAGAAAACGACCGAACCGGTCGGGCGGGCAGTGCATGGCGAACTATGACTTCTGGGCCTTGGGAGAGGCCTCGGTCACCATTTCGGGTGGCGGTCAGCTGGATGGCATCACCCAGGGCGACGGGTCGCACCTGGTCGGGCTGACGATCACACTGAATTCGAAGAACTTCGAACAGCTCTCGGTGCGCGACCGCGGCGGCAGCGACGACACGTTCGACGACAATGACGGCAACCAGACGCTGCGCGGCACCCAGACCTTTGACGGGGTGAACTACAGCGGCGGCACCGTCATCGAGGCCGAGTACATCATCACCCTGCGCGACCCGAATACCGGCATCGAATACCAGGCCGTTGCGGTGAACGTGAACAATTCCTCGCCCAGTTACGCCACCATCGAGGGCCTGGCCTTCATCGACACGATCCCGCCCGCCGGCGTTGCGCTGACGGTGATCAGCGCCTCCGAGGGCCCCGGCGGCTATGGCGTGCCGTCCCTGCCCAACGGCGACATCGCGGCGCCGCCCTGTTTCACGCCCGGCACGCTGATCCTGACCCCGGACGGCCAGCGCCGGGTCGAGGACCTGGCCGTCGGCGATCTTGTCGTTACCTGCGATCACGGTGCGCAGCCGATCCGCTGGATCGGCACAGCGAATGTCGGCCCGTTCCGCATGGCGATGTCGCCCGGTTTCCGCCCGATCCGCATCCGCAAGGACGCCTTCGGCCCCGGCCAGCCGGCCCGCGACATGCTGGTCTCGCCACAGCACCGGATCCTGCTGGAAGGCTGGCAGGCCGAGCTGCTTTACGGCGAGGTGCAGGTACTGGCGGCGGCGGCGCACCTGGTCGACGATTGCAGGGTTGTGCCTGCCTGGGACCGGACCGAGATCGCCTATCTGCACCTGCAGTTCGACGATCATGAGCTGGTGTTTTCCGATGGCCTGCGCACCGAAAGCTTCAACCCGGGACCTGCCTGCCTCGACACCATTCCCGAGGCGGCGCGGGCCGAGCTTCAGGCCCTGTTCCCCGACCGCGATCTTGCACAGTTCGCCGCCAACGCCGCCGTCCGCCCGATGATAAACCGCCGCGAAGCCCGCGCGCTGGTGGCGGTGGCGTGATCTTCGGACAAGGCCGCTGCCGGGGTTCGTCACGGCTTCGGAGGGGCCGAACATCCAAACGGGGTGAGGGTCCGATCAGCGGGACGGCGCGGACGATCGAAATTCCATCATGCCACGGATTTTTTCTGCGCGGCGAATGGGCTGAGCCCCAGCCAAACTTGAATGGTGGACGAAATCTCTCGAGAGCCGGTGAACTCGAACTTTTCGCGCTCGGCAGCCACATCGGTGACCCCCATCCATATGGCGGTCATCGTCCTGAGGTTTGTTGAGACGTAGAGATCGACCTCGAAGCCTGGATCGGCCCAGCAGAGATCGACTTCGCCGGTAGGCTCGATCACCAACCACCAATTCCGTTTGGTCGTCGGTAGGTCATGATACACGAACTGGACCACTGTGCGCCGGTTCGGAAGCGGCACCGGGTTCAGGTTCCGCCGCATGTCCCACATCAGAAGCGACGGATCGAGGTTCTTGAGCGATAGCGAGGACTCAACCCATTTCTGCCCCCACATTCCCATGGCGATCACCACGTCCCGCAGATCGTGCCCGGCCTCCGTCAAGCGGTACTCGAACACACCGCGCTCCGACGGCAACGGTTTTCTCTCGACGATCCCGGCCTCTTCGAGATCCTTAAGCCGCTGGGACAGCAGGGACGGCGACATTTTAGGTACGCCACGTCGAAGATCGTTGAAACGTGTCGAGCCTGCGATGAACTCACGCATCAGGACCATCGTCCACCGAGTGCACAGCACTTCCGCAGCCATGGCGAGCGGACAGAATTGCTTGTAACCAGGTTGTGCCATGCCGTTGCCCTCGAACTGTTGCCCACAGTCTAGCGGCGATGGCGCGCACGGCTAGTTCAAAAACTGTACCACCCACTCCAGTTTCGTGACTGGAAGCAGATCGGGCGATCAGGTCAACTTCCGGGCACAAGGCGCGGCCATACCGGCCCGCCTCCGACAAGGGACACCGACATGAGCGTTTATCTGATCGCGGACATCAAGGTCACCGACGACGGCTGGGTCGCAGAATACGCCGCCAACGTCCACAAGCTGGTGGAGAAGCACGGCGGCCGATACCTGTCGCGCAGCGGCAATATCGAGACCCTCGAAGGCGAGGCAAAGGACAGCACGCTGATCGCCATCCTCGAATTCCCGACGCGGGCAGCACTTAACGGTTTCGCCGCCGATCCCGAATACGGGCCCTACGGACAGGCGCGCCAGTCTGGCAGCGTGTCAAACTTCCACGTTATCGACGACACCGATATCGCCGGGGCGATTTCCTATTTGAAAGCGGGGTAGTCACGATGCCAGCGGATCGGGCTCGGCGTGAGCCCGATCAGACTAAGCCCAATGTTCTGTACGGGCTCAATGCGGACGTCGCTTCCTAGCCGCGCCTCTCACGGTTCGAACGCACTATTCACCGTCGCGTCCCGGAACCGGGGCGGGGCCTACTGGCAAGGCGGGGGCGGCGCGCGATCTCTTTGCGGCACAGGCTCAACCTGCATTTCCAGCGCCTCTGTCAGTCCCGGCCCAAGCCCTGCCGGCCCCGGCAATGGAATGGCTCCAATCGCAGCATTGGGCTATCGCCAACACCGATAGCCTCGGACGTTTGCCACCAGTTTCCGGCCAGGACGTCTATCCCAGCAGCCGCCGCGCGATCACCTGGGCCTGGATCTCGGCGGCGCCTTCAAAGATGTTCAGGATGCGGGCGTCGCACAGGATGCGGCTGATCTGGTATTCCAGCGCAAAGCCGTTGCCGCCGTGGATTTGCAGCCCGTTGTCGGCGCAGGCCCAGGCGACGCGCGCGCCCAGCAGCTTGGCCATCCCGGCCTCAAGATCGCAGCGCCGGTCGTCATCCTTTTCGCGGGCGCGAGAAATAGGTCAGCTGCCGCGCCACCATGATCTCGACCGCCATCATCGCCAGCTTGCCCGCGACCCGCGGGAAACGCGATCAGCGAGCTTGCCGAACTGCTTGCGGTCCTGGGCGTATTGCATCGACCACCTCCAGCGCCGACTGCGCCACGCCGATGGCGCGCGCGGCGGTCTGGATGCGGGCGGATTCGAAGGTCTGCATCAGCTGCTTGAAGCCCTGGCCCTCGACCCCGCCCAGCAGGTTCTCGCCCTCGACCTCGAAGCCGTCGAAGGCCAGTTCGTATTCCTTCATGCCGCGATAGCCCAGCACCTCGATCTCGCCGCCGGTCATGCCGGGCGTCGGGAACGGGTCGGCCTCGGTGCCGGGCGTCTTTTCGGCCAGGAACATCGACAGGCCGCGGTAATCGGTGGTGTCGGGATCGGTGCGCGCCAGCAGCGTCATCACATGGGTGCGCGCGGCGTGGGTGATCCAGGTCTTGTTGCCGGTCACGTTGTAGTCGTCGCCGTCCCTGACCGCGCGGGTGCGCAGCGCGCCGAGGTCGGAGCCGGTGTTGGGTTCGGTGAAGACCGCGGTGGGCAGGATTTCCCCGCTGGCGATGCCGCGGCAGCCAGTTCGCTTTCTGCTCGTCGGTGCCGCCGCAAAGGATCAGTTCGGCGGCGATCTCGGACCGGGTGCCGAGCGAGCCGACGCCGATATAGCCGCGCGACAGCTCCTCGGAGACCACGCACATCGAGGCTTTCGACAGGCCGAAGCCGCCGATATTCCTCGGGGATCGTCAGGCCGAAGACGCCCATTTCGGCCAGTTCGGTCGATGATCTCCATCGGGATCAGTTCGTCCTTCAGGTGCCAGTCATGGGCATGCGGCACGACCTTCTCGTCGGCGAAGCGGCGGAACTGGTCGCGGATCATCTCCAGCTCGTCGTCAAGGCCCGAGGCACCGACGGTCGCGCGGCCCGCATTGTCCTGCATCAGCTCCACCAGCCGCGCGCGGGCGGCCTGGCTGTTGCCGACCCGGATCAGCGCCGCGACCGCCGGATCGGCCAGCGCGCGCTGGTGTCTCGGGCGGCAGGCCCATGTCGCGCAGCCGCACGATCTCGCCCTGGCTCATCGGGATGCCGCCCGCGATCTGCGCCAGGTACTCGCCGAACGCGATCTGGTGCATCAGTTGCTCGATCTCGCCGAACCGGCCCTCGGCCTGCAGCCGCTCGGCCCAGCCCTGCATCTGCCGCAAAGCCTCGACGTAGGTCGCAAGCCAGGCCAGGCCATGCGCCGCGGTCTGGTTCTGGTCGAGCAACACCGGCGAGACCTTGCCGCCGTCGGTCACCCGGTCGCGGACCGCGGCGCGTGCCGCCTCCAGCAGCGCTTCGACCGGTGCGATCGCCTGTCCGGTCAGCGTCAGAAGGTTCGGCAGAAGGGCGGTGTCGATTGTCATGTCCTGGCCATCATGCGCCATCTCGTCTCTCCTTCAAACCGGTTTGGGCCGGGGTAGTCATTTCGCAGTCGCAGCGCAACTTTAATTCGCCATGGATCGCCTGCAAGACCAAAAATGTCGCGGCCAGTTTGGCGGTGCGGGGCTTGTCGAAACCGGATATGACCGCCGGAAACCCGGAAGTCTGCCCGAATGCCCGACATCCTGACCCAGTTCGACCCGCTGCTGTTGACTTTCGCCGTTGCCGTGACCCTGTTCGCCGGCTTCGTGAAGGGGGCGGTCGGCTTTGCGTTGCCGATGATCATGATCTCGGGGCTGGGCTCGTTCATGGCGCCCGAGATCGCGCTGGCGGCGCTGATCCTGCCGACCGTGGTGGCGAACGTCTGGCAGGCGCTGCGTAACGGTTTTGCCGCGGCTCTTGCCTCGGCGCGGCGCTTTGCCGTCTATATCGGGATCGTGCTGGTTTTCATCGCGGGCTCGGCGCAGCTGGTGCGCTTGCTGCCCGACTGGCTGCTCTACCTGATCCTCGGTGTGCCGGTGACACTGTTCGCCGTGGCGCAGCTTTTCGGCTGGCGGCTGCATCTGAAACCGCAGCACCGCCGCCGGGCCGAGGTGATCATCGCCTCGATCGCCGGGTTTGTCGGCGGGCTAAGCGGTGTCTGGGGGCCGCCGACCGTGGCCTACCTGACCGCCATCGACACGCCCAAGGTCGAGCATGTGCGAGTTCAGGGTGTGGTCTACGGGTTGGGCGCGGTGGTGCTGCTGGGCGCGCACCTGAACTCGGGCGTGCTGAATGTCGACACCATGCCGTTGTCGCTGGCGATGCTGATCCCGGCGATGCTCGGCATGGTCATCGGCTTCCGGGTGCATGACCGGCTGGACCAGGAAAAGTTTCGCCGCGCGACGCTGGCGGTGTTGGTGGTTGCGGGGTTGAACCTGGTGCGGCGCGGGCTGGTCGGTTAATCCTCGTAACGCACCCGGTCGCTGGCCAGCAACTCGCGGATATTGTCCGGCACCCGAAGCCCGCTCTCGACCGCCGCATCGCGCTCGGTCTCAAGCTCGCTCACTCGTGCCAGCGTCGCGATGACTGCGTCGATCCGGTCGAACGGCACGATCACCACGCCGTCGAAATCCGCGATCACCATGTCGCCGGTCTCGACACGCTGTCCCGCGATCTGCACCGGGTGGCCGATGCGCCCCGGCCCGGTGCTGAACGGCGAGGCAGGCGTCAGGCCGGTGCACCACAGCGGCAGCCCGACCTTGACGATGCCGGCATAGTCGCGCACCGGCCCGTCGCTGACGAACCCCGCGGCGCCGCTGTTCTTCGCCATGCCCATCACCCGGTCGCCGGCGGCGGCACAGCCCTGGTAGCCGTCGCTTGTGGCAACCAGCACGTCGCCGGGCTGAATAAATTCCGGGGCCGCAAGCGTCGCCAGCACGTCGCCGGGGCCGTTGTCGACGGTCAACGCCGGGCCGACGGCGTGGCAGTCGATATCGCGGCTTTCGCCCACGGGCCGGATCACCGAGGCCAAGGCACCCGCGCCGAACATCGCATCGACAACAAAGCCGGTCGGCACGTCGCGGAAGGCCGCGATTTGCGCCGCGGTCGGGCGGCGCGACGGGCGCTTGATCGACAGAAGCGGCGGTTCCTCGATCATCGGGTCAGGACAGCGGTATCTGCATGCCGCACTCGACCCAGGGCATCTGGCGCGGATCGACCACGGTGAACGAGACCGAGTAGATCGGGCGGCCGTTGCTGCTGGCCGACATCGTCCATTGCCCCGGCAGAACCTCGTAGCGCTGCTCGAACGTGTAGCCCAGGTATTGGGTGCCGGTGCCGTCCAGCACGGTGTCCCAGTACTGCCGGGTCACCGCGCCCGAACCCATCGGTGGATGCACGACCTCGACCGTCACTGGGCCCGCAAGCCGCTGCTGGGGGCGCACCTTGACGCCGAAACCGATCCCCAGGCGACCGGGGATTTCGGGCCCCGGCCCGATGAATTCCGGCGCGCCCTCGACGATATTGACGGTGCCCGAGACTGTGCCGCTTGCGCTTTGGGTCGCCACTGTTTCCATCGCGCAGAAATAGCCGTGTTCAAGCTCGGCGGCCCCCGGCCCGAACGGCGCGGCATGGGCCGTCGCGCCAAGAAGCAGCAGAAGACATGTCGACAGGCGGCGTATCATGGCCACAGTCTAGCGCGGCGGCGTGGTTTCGCAAAACCCCTTCCGCAAGCGCGCGGCGTTCAGCCGATGGCGACGGCCTTCACGTCCTCGTCGATGTGGGTCTCGTACTGCTCGAAGTTCTTGGCGAACATGGCCACCAGCTTTTGCGCCTGCGCGTCGTAGGCCTCGGCGTCGTCCCAGGTGCGGCGCGGGTCCAGCAGGATGGTCGGCGACGCCGGGCACCGACACCGGCACGTCGAAGCCGAAATTCGGATCCTTGCGGAACTCTGCCTCGGCCAGCGATCCGTCCAGCGCCGCCGACAGCAGCGCGCGGGTCGCCTTGATCGGCATCCGGCTGCCGGTGCCGTAGGCGCCGCCGGTCCAGCCGGTGTTGACCAGCCAGCAGGTCGCGCCGTGCTTGGCGATCTTGTCGCGCAGCAGGTTGCCGTAGACCTCGGGCCGGCGCGGCATGAACGGCGCGCCGAAGCAGGTCGAGAAGGTCGGCTCGGGCTCGGTCACGCCGCTCTCGGTGCCCGGCGACCTTGGCGGTGAAGCCCGACAGGAAGTGGTACATCGCCTGCGCCGGGCGTCAGCCGCGCGATCGGCGGCAGCACGCCGAAGGCGTCGCAGGTCAGCATGATGATGTTCTTGGGATGCCCGCCCATGCCCGTCGCCGAGGCGTTCGAGATGTAGTCCAGCGGATAGGCGCAGCGCATGTTCGCGGTCAGGCTGTCATCGTCGAAATCCAGCTCCGCGGTGTCGCGGATCGAAGACCATGTTCTCGATCACGGTGCCGAACTTCGTCGTGGTGGCGTAGATTTCCGGCTCGGCCTCGCGGCTCAGGTTGATCGTCTTGGCGTAGCAGCCGCCCTCGAAGTTGAAGGTGCCGCGCTCGGACCAGCCATGCTCGTCATCGCCGATCAGCGTGCGGTCGGGATCGGCGGACAGGGTGGTCTTGCCGGTGCCCGACAGGCCGAAGAAGACCGCCGTGTCGACCGGGTTGCCCGGCGCGTGGTTGGCCGAGCAGTGCATCGGCATCACGCCCTTCTCCGGCAGCAGGTAGTTCAGCAGCGTGAACACCGATTTCTTGTTCTCGCCGGCATAGGCGGTGCCGCCGATCAGGATCAGCTTCTTCGTCGAAGTTCACCGCGATCACGGTCTCGCTGCGGCAGCCGTGGCGCGCCGGGTCGGCCTTGAAGCTGGGGCAGTTGATGATGGTGAACTCGGGTGTGAAATCGTCCAGCTCCGCCGCGCGGGGCGGCGCAGCATGTGGCGGATGAACAGGCCGTGCCAGGCCAGTTCGTTGATCACGCGCACGTCCAGCCGGTGCGCGGCGTCGGCGCCGGCGAACAGGTCCTGCACGAAATAGTCGCGGCCCTTCATGTGCGCCAGCATGTCGGCGTGCAGCAGCGTCGAAATGCTCGGGCGCCATCGGCGCGTTGTTGTCCCACCAGATGCGTGTCCTCGACGCCGGGCGTGCGGACGATGAACTTGTCCTTGGGCGAGCGGCCGGTGTGCTTGCCGGTGGTGACCAGCAAGCGCGCCGCCCTGGCCCAGCGTGCCCTCGCCGCGCTTCAGCGCCTCTTCGATCAGGGCAGGTTCCAGCAGGTTGTAATAGACGGCCCCGAGGCCCGTGATGCCTTGATCCTCCAAGCGACACTTCGGGTTCACCCGTCCAGTGTCCATGCCGTCGTCTCCTTTACCGGGTGACCGGTGCCATCTTGCAAAGTGCGCGCGCACCCGCCCCGGCGCACGTCGGACGGATCGTTCCGCCGATAAAACCGGCCTATAACATAAGGGTTTCGGCGGCTGAATAGGACGGTTTGGCACAGTTAGCGCAACCAAATCGCAGGTTAGCGCAACCAATGTCGCCGCCTGAGGCTCAATGCGGCGAAGTGAGGCAATTTAGCCATTGGTTACGACTTTTCGGCGTCTTATTGGTCGCATCACACAGAGTGATTCGCACTTAGTTGTTGATTCCAAAGGCCGGAATGGGAACAATGTGGCAAAAAGCAGGCAACAAACAGAGCAGTATAAGGAAACCTCCCATGTCGAGGATTGCGTTGGTCGACGACGACAGGAACATCCTGACGTCGGTTTCGATGACTCTTGAGGCCGAGGGTTTCGAGGTCGAAACCTACAATGACGGGCAGGCGGCGCTCGATGCGTTCAACAAGCGGATGCCCGATATGGCCGTGTTCGATATCAAGATGCCGCGGATGGACGGCATGGACCTGCTGCAGCGGGTGCGCCAGAAGACGTCGATGCCGGTGATCTTCCTGACCTCCAAGGACGACGAGATCGACGAGGTGCTGGGCCTGCGCATGGGCGCCGACGACTATGTCAAGAAGCCGTTCTCGCAGCGCCTGCTGGTGGAACGCATCCGCGCGCTGCTGCGCCGCCAGGACGCGATCGAAACCGGCGAAGTGGGCGATACCGAGGCCAGCAAGATCATGGTGCGCGGCGAGCTGTCGATGGACCCGCTGCGCCACGCGGTGACGTGGAAGGGCAAGGACGTGTCGCTGACGGTGACCGAATTCCTGCTGCTGCAGGCGCTGGCCACAGCGGCCCGGCTTCGTCAAAAGCCGCGATCAGCTGATGGACGTGGCCTATGACGATCAGGTCTATGTCGACGACCGCACCATCGACAGCCACATCAAGCGGCTGCGCAAGAAGATGCGTTCGGTCGATGACGAGTTCTCGGCGATCGAAACGCTTTACGGCATCGGGTACCGATACAACGAGGAATAATGACCCTCGCGTCCGAGATAGACATGCGTGACGCCAAGGCGGTCCGGGACAACGATCTGGTCCTGGGCGAGGACTGGGTCACGCCCGCAGACCGAAGGCGACGCAGAGATGCGTGCGCGGCGGCGGTCGCGTGGGTTCATCTCGATCAACCGCTCGCCGCTGGCGCGCAAGATCATCACCTTCAACCTGCTGGCGCTGATCGTGCTGGTGGCGGGCGTGCTGTGGCTGAACCCGGTGCGCGACAACCTGGTGCTGCAACGCGAAAGCGGCCTGGTGACCGAGGCGCAGCTGATCGCCGACGTGTTCGAGGCGCAGCTGCCGTCGGACGCGCCAGTCAACCTGGTGACGGGCGACGGCGTCGACGTGTCCAGGACCCTGGCCGGGCTCAGCCTGTCGCCGGGGATCGAGGTCTTCGTCTTCGATCAGACCGGCACCCTGGTCGCCACGACCGTCGGTCAGGCGCGTCCGGGGACGGTGCCGGGCGCCGGGCTTGAACGGGCGCAGCACGGTCATCACCGATTTCCTGAACTCGGTCTGGGAACGGCTCGCCTCGGTTGCTGTCGCACGGACAGGACCCAGCGCGGTGACCGTCAGCATCGAGGATCAGCTGCGCGGTCTCGTCGCCGAGTCCGCTGACCGGCACGACCAAGGTGCAGAACGGCGTTGTCAGCGACAGCGGCACGATCTTCTCGGTGGCGACGCCGATCCTGCAGGGCGCCGACACGGTCGGCGTCGTGGCGATCGCCAGCGCGGCGGGCGAGATCGACGAGCTGGTCCGCAGCGAGCGCGAGCAGGTGCTGCAGATGTTCGTCATCGCGATCCTGGTCTCGATCGGTCTGAGCCTGGTGCTGGCCTCGACCATCGCCAACCCGCTGTCCGACCTGGCCGCCGCGGCCGAACTCGGGCGCGACAAGCAACGCCCGCAAGAAAAGCCCGGCCGGGTCCGCATTCCCGACCTGACCGGCCGCCCCGACGAGATCGGCCGGCTGTCGCGGCGCGATGCGCGGCATGGTCGGCGCGCTTTACGACCGGATCGACGCGCAACGAACAGTTCGCCGCCGACGTGGCGCACGAGATCAAGAACCCGCTGGCGTCGCTGCGCTCGGCCGTCGGCACGCTGCGGGTCGCCAAGCGCGACGACCAGCGCGACCGGCTGCTGGAGGTGATCGAGCATGACGTGCGGCGGCTGGACCGGCTGGTCAGCGACATCTCGAACGCCTCGCGGCTCGACAGCGAACTGGTCAAGGAGGAAGAGGAAAGCTTCGATCTGCTGTCGATGCTTGCGCAACCTGACCGACTATCTTGGGCAACGAGGCGCAGGAAAAGGGCATCGAGTTCATCGCCGACCTGCCCGTCCGACCCGATCATGATCCAGGGGCTCGAGGCGCGGCTGGCGCAGGTCTTCGTCAACCTGATCACGCAACGCGATCTCGTTCTGCGAGGACGGCGACGCGATCCGGGTCTGGGCGCGCCGCCGCGACAACCGGGTGCTGGTCGTGGTCGAGGATACCGGCCCCGGCATTCCCGAACAGGCGCTGACCAAGATCTTCAACCGGTTCTATTCCGAACGCCCCGCAGGCCAGTTCGGCAACAATTCCGGCCTTGGCCTGGCGATCTCGAAGCAGATCGTCGAGGCGCATGGCGGCGTGATCTGGGCCGAGAACATCCGGCCCACCGATGCCGACATGACCTCTGACCCGCTGGGCGCGCGCTTCGTCGTCGGCCTGCCGGTCTGACCAGCGGCGGCATAGCCGACGGCACGGGTCCCGGACGCGGTGCCAAAGGGCCGGATACATCCTCCGAGACCGGCGAAGCGAAACGACCGACATGCGGCTGCACGCAAGCTGCGTGGCGCTGCGCTCACGCGCCGTCCTGATCCTCGGACCGTCGGGCACGCGGCAAGTCCGGGCTGGCGCTGGAACTGATGGCGCATGGCTGCGACCTGGTGGCCGACGACCAGGTGCTGCTGCGGCTTGTCGACGCGGTGTTCCCGTCGCCTCGGCCCCCGAGACGCTCCGCGGAACCGATCGAGGCGCGCGGCGTCGGCCTGCTGGCCGCGCGCGCCGGCTGCCTGCGCCCAGGTGGCGCTGGCCGTCGATCTGGACCAGACCGAAACCCGAGCGCCTGCCGCCCGACCGCGACGCTGCCGCTTCGGCGACTGCCAGGTGCCGCTGCTTCACAAACCGGAGAGCCCATATTTCGCCGCCGCAATTCTGCAATATCTGAAGGCCGGAAAGGCAGGCCTCTGATGTCCCGGGAATCACCTCATCGTCGATACGCAGCCCGCACCGGCTGGTGCTGGTGACCGGCCCTCCGGCGCCGGCCGGTCGACGGCGATCAACGTGCTGGAGGATCTCGGCTTCGAGGCGATCGACAACCTGCCGCTGCCCCTGCTGCCGCGGCTGCTGGACGGCCCGCCGCTGGACCGGCCGCTGGCGCTGGGGCTCGACGTGCGCAACCGCGATTTCTCGGTCAACGCCCTGCTCGACCTGATCCGCAAGCTGGCGGCAGACCCCGCCGTGTCCAGCCGAGATGCTGTACCTCGACTGCCGCGCTGACGTGCTGTTGCGCCGGTTCTCCGAAACCCGCCGCCGGCATCCGCTGGCCCCCGAGGGCGCGCCGGAAATCGGCATCGAGCGCGAGATCGACCTGCTGGCCCCGGTGCGCGGTCACGCCCAGGTGCTGATCGACACCTCCGAACTGACGCCGCATGACCTGCGCGCCGAGATCGCAGCGCTGGTTCGATCCGACGCCGTCGGGGCGGCTTGCGGTGTCGGTCCAGTCGTTTTCCTACAAGCGCGGCGTGCCGCGCGGCATCGACACGGTGTTCGACTGCCGGTTCCTGCGCAATCCGCACTGGGAGGCCGCCTTGCGCCCGCTGGACGGGCGCGACGCCGATGTCGTGGCGCATGTCGAAAGCGATCCCCGGTTCGCGGAGTTCTTCAACAATATCTCGGATTTGGCGACTATTGTTGCTGCCGGCCTACCGCGACGAGGGCAAAGCCGCACCTGTCGATCGGCTTTGGGTGTACCGGCGGGCAACACCGGTCGGTCGCGATGGCCGAAAAGCTGGCAAATACGCTTGCAAAGGCCGGGTGGCAGGTTTCTATAAGACATCGGGAACTCGAGCGGCGCGCCCGATCCGTGCCGCCGTCGTCGGTGGGGTAGATCACGTGATCGGAATCGTGATCGTGGCGCATGGCGGGCTGGCCCGCGAATACCTGTCCGCCGTCGAGCATGTCGTCGGCGAGCAAGGCGGCGTGCGCGCGATTTCGATCGAGCCCGATCATGACCGGCCGATGAAGCAGCTCGAGATCTGCGCCGCCGCGGATGCGGTCGATACCGGCGACGGCGTGGTCGTGGTGACCGACATGTTCGGCGGCTCGCCCGTCGAACCTGTCGCTGCGGGCCTGCGCGCCCGGCCGACCGCAAGATCCTCTACGGCGCGAACCTGCCGATGCTGATCAAGCTGGCCAAATCCCGCCACTTGCCGGTCGCCGATGCGGTGCCAGTGCGCGCTGACGGCGGGGCGCAAATACATCGACAGCATTCGACGGCGTGTCTGAACTGAGATCTGGAGAATCGATGTCGGACCGGAACAGCCGCTGCCTGCGGATCGTCAACGAAAAGGGCCTGCATGCCCGCGCCTCGGCCAAGCTGGTCGAGGTGGTCGAAGCGCATGACGCCACGCGCCGGTGTCCGCAAGGACGGGCTGGACGCCTCGGGCGACAGCATCATGGGGCTTTTGATGTTGGCAGCCTCTCGGGGAACCTCTATTGAGGTCGAAACCAGCGGACCGGAGGCCGAGAAACTGGCGGATGCGCTCGAGGCGCTGGTGGCCGACCGGTTCGGCGAGGACTTCTGACGGGTCGCGGGGGACGCGCGTCCCGGGGTAAATGCGAGCGAACATTGGCTGAAAGCTATCCGGACACTGACGTTCACGGTCGGAAGGACTATGTGCCGTATGACAAGCGCAAGCTGTCCTATGCCAATACCTTTCCCGACCCGTGGAAGGCGTTCACGATCCGGGCGCTGGAATGGGCGACCGGCAAGATCACCCTGCTGCGCAAGATCCGCAAGTTCGAGCGTGAAGGCCTGGTCGAGGGCCATCCGTTCTGGGGCCGCGCGCTCAACGCCATGGGCGTCGAGATCGAGACCCCGGACGAACAGATCAGGCGCATTCCCAAGACCGGGCCGGTGGTGGTGGTGGCCAACCATCCGCACGGGCTGGTCGACGGCATGGTGCTGGCCGAACTCGTGGGCCGGGTGCGCACCGACTACAAGATCCTGACCCGGTCGCTGCTGACCGGCGTGAAGGAGATCAAGGATTTCCTGATCCCGGTGCCCTTCGCCGCATGAGGAGGACGCGCAGAAAAAGAACGTCGAAATGCGCAAACGCTGCATGAAGCAGCTGGCCGATGGCGGCGTCGTCGTGCTGTTCCCGTCCGGTGTGGTGATGCGTTCGAAGACCATGTTCGGCCCCCCGGTCGAGGCGGAATGGAACCTGTTCACCGCCAAGATGATCCAGAAATCCGGCGCGGTGGTGGTGCCGATCTACTTTCCCGGGTCGAATTCGCGGGTCTACCACATCGCCAACAAGATCTCGCCGACGCTGCGGCAGGGCCTGTTGCTGCGCGAAGTCGTGCATTCGCTGAACAAACCGCAAAAGCCGGTGGTGGGCCACGCCATCGGGCGCGAGGTGATCGAAGACTGGGCCGGGAACCCGCGCGGCTTCATGGCATGGTTGCGGCAGACCACGCTCGACCTGAAGGACCGGGACTGAGCGTTTGATCTTGCGGTGACCACGGGTTGAAAACCCATCCTACCGGGTCGGCACCGGGTCGCCCTCGCCGCGATAGTCGTAGAAGCCGCGCTTCGGTCTTGCGGCCCAGCCATCCGGCCTCGACATATTTGGTCAGCAGCGGGCAGGGCCGGTACTTGGTGTCGGCCAGCCCGTCATGCAGCACGTTCATGATCGCAAGGCAGGTATCCAGCCCGATGAAATCGGCCAGTTCCAGCGGCCCCATCGGATGGTTGGTGCCCAGCTTCATCGCGCTGTCGATGGACGCGACGTTGCCGACGCCTTCATACAGCGTATAGACCGCCTCGTTGATCATCGGCATCAGGATGCGGTTGACGATGAAGCCGGGGAAATCCTCGGCGCTGGAGGCGATCTTGCCCAGCCGGTCGACCACGGCCAGACAGGCCTTGTAGGTCGGCTCGTCGGTGGCGATGCCGCGGATCAGTTCGACCAGCTGCATCACCGGCACCGGGTTCATGAAATGGAAGCCCATGAACTTCTCGGGCCGGTCGGTGCGCGAGGCCAGCCGGGTGATCGAGATCGACGAGGTGTTCGAGGTCAGGATCGTATGCGGCTGCAGATGCGGCAGCAGATCCTCGAAGATCGCCTGCTTGACCGTCTCGCGTTCGGTCGCGGCCTCGATCACCAGATCGGTGGCGCCAAGGTCGGGCAGCTTCAACGTGGTGCGGATGCGCGCCAAGCGCGGCATCCTTGTCGGCCTCGGTCATCTTGTCGCGCGACACCTGCCGCTCGAGGTTGCGGGCGATCAGGGCAACGGCTTCGTCCAGGGCGGATCTGGCTGACGTCGGTCAGCAGCACCTCGTAACCCGCCAGCGCCAGCACATGGGCGATGCCGTTGCCCATCTGGCCCGCGCCAACCACGCCTACCTTCGAAATCTCCATCCGTTCCGCCCTTTATCGCCGTCGTGGCGACCTTATGCAGCCGTATCGCCGTGGCGCAAGAGGCAATCCGGGCGGCGCCTTCCCGGACAATTCAAGGCAAATCCGCAGCTTAGCAACTTGGCAAGCTATGTCTGCGAATCTTTTCCTCGGGTGAAACGAAACATGAGTGGGTGGGATGACCTATGCAGCTATGGGCCAAGCGGCCTTGGACTATTTTCCGTGCCGGTACGGCACCTCGAAACTGTTGTTCCGGGGGCCGCGGCGGCGATTGCAGGACGATTATGTAACCTATCTGGGCGGGATCGAGACTTACGGCAAGTTCATCGCGACGCCGTTCCCGGTGCTGGTCGAACACGATACCGGGCTGAAATCGGTGAACCTGGGCTGTGTCAACGCCGGCATCGACGCCTATCTGGCGGACAAGAGCCTGGTCAGCATCTGCGAGCGGTCCAAGGCGACCGTGATCCAGGTCATGGGCGCGCATAACATGTCAAACCGGTTCTACGCCGTGCATCCGCGCCGTAACGACCGGTTTCTCCATGCCTCGACTTTGCTGAAAACGATCTATTCCGAGGTCGACTTCACCGAGTTCAACTTCACGCGCCACATGCTCAGCACGCTGGCCCAGACCTCGCAGCAGAAATTCGACATGGTCCGGCAGGAACTGAAGGACGCCTGGGTCGCCCGGATGCGCAACCTCGTGGCGCAGATCGGCCGCCCGGTGGTTCTGCTGTGGCTGGCGGGCGAGGGCGAGGATGCCCTGGATGACATGCGCAATGCTGACGCGCTGTTCGTCGACGCCGACATGATCGAGCGTGTTCGGACCGAGGAAAAGCATGTCAGCGTAGTCACGGTCACCGGGACCGATGCCGAGAAACGCGACGGTCTGGACGAGATGGTGTTCGACGAGTTCGACAGGCCTGCCGCCGAGGAAATGCTGGGTCCGGTGGTACATCGCCGGATCAGCGCGGCCCTGGAACCAGTGCTGCGCCCGCCGGCGTGACCATGGTGCGCCCCGGTCAACCGGGGCGCCTGCGCACCGTCAGTCGGGCTTTGAACGGGCCGCCAGCGAATGCGCCAGCCAGATCAGCACCGCGGCGCAGATCACGCCGGCCAGGCTGGCGATGAAATCGACCGCCGAGGCGGTGCGCCCGGGAATCATGATCTGGGCATATTCGATCAGGTTGGCGCTGGCGATCAGCGCCATCACCACGCTGGCGATCCCGGCCAGGTCGATCAGGACGATGGTCAGCGCCGCGAAGACCAGCCCGTAAAGCAGCGGCACGGTGTCGCTGTTCAGGTGCAGGTGATCGGCAAAGACCTGCAAGGCAACCAGGGCAATTACCCCAAGGAAGATGACCGGATAGACGGCGAATCCGATGACCAGCGAATGGCCCAGCGATCTGAACTTTTTCATTGACCTCGCATGTCCTCCGTTTCGGTTCACCTGCCGCACCATGGACGCGGCCACGGCACGATCTTGCCGCGCGACTTTGGCCATTCTGTGGCGCTGCGGGCGTTTCCGCCGACAAAGCGACATGTTTGCGCTTCAATCGCCTGGCACCCCGGCCCTATGGTGACACAGCCCGCCTGAACGGAGTGTGCCTTGCCCGAAACCCTGCTTGCCCGCCGCGCCCGCCTGCTGGGCCCGAACATGCCGACCTTCTACGAAGACCCGGTGCACATCGTGCGCGGGCAGGGGGTGTGGCTTTGGGACGATGCCGGGCGGCGCTATCTCGACTGCTACAACAACGTCCCGCATGTCGGCCATTGCCACCCGCGCGTGGTCGAGGCCCTGACTCTTGCCGCCAGCACCCTGAATACCCACACCCGCTATCTGCACGAGGGCATCCTCGATTATGCAGAACGGCTGACCGGCCTGTTCTCGCACGGGCTGGACACCGTTGTCATGGTCTGCACCGGGTCCGAGGCCAACGATATCGCCCTGCGCATGGGCCAGGCCGCGACCGGCAAGACCGGCGTGATCGCCACCGACAACACCTATCACGGCAACACCGCCGCCGTGTCGCAACTGTCGACGAAGAAGCCTCCCATCGGCGGCTACGCACGGAACGTGCGGCGGGTGCCGTCGCCCGACGGCTTGCGGCCGCTTGGCGGCTCTGCCGAGGGCCAGGCCCAGGCATTCGCCGATCACGTCGCCCAGGCGATCGCCGAGCTGGAGGCCGAGGGCGTCGGTTTCGCCTCGCTGATCCTCTGCCCGTTCTTCGCCAACGAAGGTTTTCCCGATCTGCCGCACGGTTTTCTCGACCCGGTTGCGAAGATCGTGCGCCGCGCCGGCGGCATCATCATCGCCGACGAGGTGCAGCCGGGGTTCGGGCGCACCGGCTCGCATTGGTGGGGCCATGACCGGATCGGGCTGGTCCCGGACGTGGTGACGCTGGGCAAGCCGATGGGCAACGGCCACCCGGTCGCCGCCGTCGTGGCGCGGGCACAGATCACCGCCGCCTTCCGCGAGGCCTTCGGCTATTTCAACACCTTCGGCGGCAACCCGGTGTCCTGCGCCGTCGCCGATGCCGTGCTTGATGTGATCGACGACGAGGGCCTGGTCGAAAACGCCCGTAAGGTCGGCGCCTATGCCATGGACGCGCTGCGCCGGATCGACCACCCGATGATCGCCGAGGTGCGCGGCGCCGGCCTGTTCCTGGGGGTCGAGTTCGTCAAGGACGCAAATCTGACCCCCGCGCCCGAGTTCACCACTGCCGTGGTCGAGGAGATGCGCCGCCGTGGCGTTCTGCTGAACAAGCTTGGGCGCTGGAACAACGCACTGAAGATCCGCCCGCCGATGCCGTTCTCGCGCGATAATGCCGACCTGCTGGTCGACACGCTGGTGCAGGCGCTGGACGCCGTCGATGCACGAGGCTGAGACCGCGTTGGCGGCCTGGGGCGGCGGTCGCATCGTACGCTTCCTCAAGGACCGCGAAAACGCGGTCTACGAGGTTATGCTGCCGGGCGGCACCCGCGCCGCCCTGCGCCTGCACCGCCCCGGATACCAGACGCCGCGAGCCATAAGGTCGGAACTGTGGTGGATGCAGGCGCTGGCGCGCGCCGGCCTTCCGGTGCCATTGCCGGTCGAGACGGTCGCGGGCGATCTGCTGCACGACGCCGGGCCGCGCGTCGCCACGGTCATCGGCTGGATCGACGGCACGCCGCTGGGCGAGGCCGACGTACCGCTGGGCGGAAGCCCGGCCGACAAACGCGCCCGGTTCCGCGCCATCGGTGGCCTGCTGGCGCGGATGCACGACGCCACTGACGCGCTGGACCTGCCCGACTGGTTCGAACGCCCGCGCTGGGACAGTGACGGGTTGCTTGGAGAGGCACCGCTTTGGGGCCGCTTCTGGGATAGCCCGGCCCTGACGCATGACGAGCAGTCGCTGGTGCTGCGGGCGCGGGATGCGGCCAGGGACAAGCTGCGACAGTTCGCGGTGGACGGCGATTTCGGCCTGATCCACGCCGACGTGCTGCGCGAAAACGTGCTGTTTTCAGGCGAAACAGTCTCGATTATCGACTTCGACGACTGCGGGCACGGCTTCCGGATTTACGACTTCGCCACGCTGGCCAGTCAGAACCAGGATGAACCGGACTACGACGCGCTGATGGCGGCGGCGGTCGCAGGGTACCGCGCGCGGCGCGGCTTGCCGGACCGGGACGTCGCCCTTCTGCCGCTCTTCGTGCTTCTGCGCCGCTGCGCCTCGATGGGCTGGGTGGTGGACAGGGTACCGCCCGGCGATCCCGGGGTCCGGGTCTATGCCCGGCGCGCCGTGCGCGCGGCGGCGCGGTGGATGGCGGACTGACGTTCACCCTGCGTCGGTCGCGCGCGTCGGGTCAGACGACGACTTCCATGACCTCCTGCGCCCCGACACCGAACACGCGCTTGTAGCGCTCGACCTCCGGCGCCGGCCCCATCGCCTTGGCCGGGTTGTCGGACAGCTTCACCGTGGGCCGCCCGTCCGCCGCCACCGCCTTGCAGACCAGCGAAAACGGGGCCAGGCGTCCGTCGGGCACCAGCCCGCGGAAATCGTTGGTCAACAGCGTGCCCCAGCCGAATGAGACGCGGACCCGGCCGGTGAACTGGGCGTGCAGCTCTTCGATCTTGTCCACGTCCAGCCCGTCCGAGAAGATCACCAGCTTCTCGCGCGGGTCCTCGCCGCGGTCTTTCCACCAGCTTATCGCGGTCTCGGCACCTGTCGCCGGATCGCCTGAATCGATGCGGATGCCGGTCCAGCCCGCCAGCCAGTCGGGGGCGTTCTTCAGGAAGCCTTCGGTGCCGTAGGTATCGGGCAGGATGATGCGCAGGTTGCCCTCGTGTTCCTCGTGCCAGTCGGCCAGCACCTGGTAGGGCGCCTGGGCAAGTTCGGCGTCGCTATCGGCCAGGGCCGAATAGACCATCGGCAATTCATGGGCGTTGGTACCGATCGCCTCGACCTCGCGGTTCTTGGCGATCAGGCAGTTCGAGGTGCCGACGAACTTTTCGCCCAGCCCCTCCAGCATCGCCTGCACGCACCAGTCCTGCCACAGGAAGCTGTGCCGCCGTCGGGTGCCGAAATCGGCCAGCCGCAGACCCGTCGAGGTCGCGCAGCCGCTCGACCTTTTCCCAAAGCTTGGTCATGGCGCGGGCGTATAGCACCTGCAACTCGAACCGTCCCATGTCGCCCAGCACCGCGCGGCTGCGCAGCTCCATCAGCACGGCCAGCGCCGGAATTTCCCACATCATCACCTCGGGCCACTTGCCTTCGAACGTCAGCTCGTACTGATCGCCGACCCGTTCCAGGTGGTAAGGCGGCAGGCGCAGGGCTTCGAACCATTCCATGAACTCGGCGGTGAACATCTGCCGCTTGCCGTAGAAGGTGTTGCCGCGCAGCCAGGTGCTTTCGCCGCGCGACAGCGACAGGGTGCGGATGTGGTCCAGCTGCTCGCGCAACTCGCCCTCGTCGACAAGTTCGGCCAGCGGCACGTGCTTGGACCGGTTGATCAGCGAAAAGGTGACGGTCGTGTCGGGCTTGTTGCGGAACACCGACTGGCACATCAGCAGCTTGTAGAAATCGGTGTCGATCAGCGACCGCACGATCGGGTCGATCTTCCACTTGTGGTTATAGACGCGGGTGGCGATGTCGACCATGGGCGCGCTCCGTTCCTGTCTTGCCGTTAGACCAAGCGGGGTCGGCCTTGTCCAGCAGCAGGCCAGAGGCGCAAAAAAAGGCCCCCGTCAAAGCGGGGGCCAGGTGGGGACCGTCGGGGGAGGAACGGGGTCAGGGATGCGTGTCAGCGAATGCTCTCGGCGTTCTGCAGATCGGAGGTGCCCATCTGGATCTGGAACTGGAGCTCCGAGGATTGCGGGGCGGCGCCGCGCAGCGTCTTCAGGCCGATCTGGCCGGAGTTGTTGCTGGAATTGCCGCTGTGCAGCTTGTCGCAGGCATCCATGCCGGACTTGGCGCAGGATTGCGGGTGGTTGGTCTTGTTGCAGGCTGTGATCACATGATCGTAGCAGGCGGGCAGCGAGGCACCGGCATTGCCGGCAAAGGCGGCGGGGGCGGTGACGGCGATGATCGCGGCGGCGGCCAGGGCGATGGCGATGGCGGCGAACTTGGTGGCGATTTCGGCTTCACGGGTCATGTCTGTGTCTCCTGAATGCGATCAGACGGATGCGGTGTCATTCGCGTTACAGGGATAGGTCGGGGACAGGCGGGAAAGGGTTCAAAGGAAATTGGAACCTTCCTCGATATAGGGGGTATTGCTCTGAATTATCTATGTTTTTTGGCTAGTTCGTTTTGCAGAATCGTTGCACACTGCGATCTGGATCAGCGATGCAGCCGGTGTCGGCGGCCAGTTCAGCAACCCGTAGCTTTCGGCAGACCCCATCCGAACGCGCTGTCGCGGCCCGCCACGCCAAGGTCGACGCTCTGCGCCCGCAAACGCGCCCGCATCTCGTCGGGATCGCGGACGCCCTCGGCCACCAGCCGCGCCGCCAGCCCGGTCAGGATCGGTGCGGCATAGGACGTGCCAGAGGCATAGCCGCCGCCGTCCTGCGTCGCGACGTAGACATCCACGCCGGGGGCGGCGAATTCGACATGTTCGCCGGTGTTGGCCGCACGGTAGCGGCGCTGGGCGGCGTCGATGGCGGTGACACCGATCACCGGTCCGGCAGCGGCGGGGTGAACCGCGGTGTTGTTGCCCAGGTTCCCGGCGGCCGCGACCAGCAGGACGCCCTGCGCGGCAGCGGTGTTCAGAACTTCCTCCAGTGCGACGTTGACGGGCCCGGCGAAGGACAGGTTCACCAATTGCACCTGCTGCCCCACCAGCCAGTCCAGCGCCGCGCCGATCCGCTCGATATCCGATGCCCCGCCGGCCCCCTCGGCGGCGAAGGCGCTGGCCGCGTAAAGCCGCGCGCCGGGGGCGAACCCGGCAAGCGCGCCACTGGCGTCCTGCCCGACAAGTAGCGCGGCCACGGCGGTGCCATGGTCCATCCGCGGCAGGGCCGTCGTGTCGGCAAGGACCGAGTGCTCGGTAATCCCGCTGTCGCGCAGTGCAGCATGGTCGCCCTGAACCGCGCCGTCGATCTGGCCAATTCGGATGCCGGCGGGCAGGGCGCATTGCGCGGTCTCGGGCGGGTTCACCATGGCGGCCGCGTAAAGCCGGGGCTCGCCGGCGGCAAAGCGATAAATCGAATGGGCGTCGGCGCGGGTGTCGGGGGCCGCGGTGGCGAGAAGGTCGCGCACCTGCGCCAGGTCGAGATCGCCGATGTCGAACACCAGCGCACGGCGGTCCATGTTGGGATAATTGCGCTGGCGCAGGAAGATTGCGCCGGCGTCGGTCAGGGCGATGACGGCAGCCGAGGACTGATCAAGCGGACCGATCGCGATGAATTCGAACCCGCCGTCCGGCAGCAGCCTGATATCGCCCCGGACAAGCGGCGTCCGGATGCTGTGCGTCAGGTCTAGGGGCGTGTCGAGCACCGACTTGCCCGGCGGCAGCCGCGGTACGCGCCGGGGCGGTTTCGGCGGCGTGCGCCGCGTCGTGGAGCGTCCGGGCGGCGGCACGATGATGACGGTTTCTGGCACCCCCTGACCGGTCACCCGTTTGCCCGGCGGGCGCAATCCTTCGTTCGAGTCCCGACCGCTGTCGTTATCGACGCCAAACTCGCCACGGTCGCCCTGACCCGTCTGCGCCACGGCCCCGTCGGATAGCGACAGGGCCAGGGCAAGGAAAAGGGCGAACGACGGGCGCATCGGCGGACCTATGGCGCGGCGGATTGCAGGGTTTCGATCAGGTCCGACGTCTCGAGCGCGGCGCGGGCCTCGTCCACGGTGACGCCTTCCAGCGGCGCCAGGGCATAAAGGCCCAGCGCCGAGGGACCGGCGACGATCTCCAGACCCGCCTGCAAAAGAAGGCTTCGCAGGGCCTCTTCCGTGACATCGGTGCGGAAACCAACGGTGAAGGCGGCGGCGTCCGCACCGGCAAGCTGGTAGCCGGGCGACGTGGCGTCGGTGAACTGATAGACCGTCTGGCCGACAACGACGGCCAGCAGAACCGCGGCGGCGATCTGCCAGACCAGCGGGCGGCGGTTGGAATTGGCGGCACTGGTTTCGGCCTCGACGTCGCGCAGCAGCCGCGCCAGGCCCATCTCGCCGGGGCTGAACGCGTCCTCGGCCTGCATCGTCGCGCGGATCGCGCGCAGGGCGTCCAGTTCGGCGGCAAGTTCGCGGTCGTTGGCCACGGCATCCTGGACCTCGGCGCGCTCGGTGCCTTCCAGCGTGTCGTTGGCAAGGAACGGCAGCAGGGCGGAGATTTCGTCGCGGGTCATGCCATCCCCCTTTCGACGCGGCCCGACAGGCAGCGCATCAGCAGTTTCTTGGCGTGGAAGATGCGGGTCTTGATGGTGCCCTCGGGCACGCCGACCACCTCTGCGATCTCGCCGTAGGCCATGTCCTGGAAGAACGCCAGCGTGATGGCGCTGCGGTGATCTTCCTTCAGGGTTTCGATGCAATGGCGGACATGCTCGGCCTCCTGGCCGGCGGTCAGGCAGGCCACGGCGTCGGGGCTGTCGTCGGCCATTTCGGGGATGTCGTCGGTCACCGTCATGCGGCCGCGCTTGCGGTGCACGTCGATCGCCTTGCGGTAGGCGATACCCATGATCCAGGTCTGCACTTTAGATCTTCCTTCGAATTTGCTGGCAGAGCGCCAGACTTCGATGAACACGTCATGAAGTACGTCGGCGGATTCGAAGGGATCGTTCAATTTCGATTGCAGAAACCTGTAGACCGGCTTTTCCAGGGCGCGGTAAAGTTCGGCCAGCGCCTGGCGGTCGCCACCTGCGATCTGGCTCATCAACTGGCTATGAAGGTCCAATGCCGTGCCCCGTAAACTGTCGGTTGCGTTGAAAGAATAGCGTCAGGCTAACGCATTCCGCAACGTCAGGCCAGTGACACTCCGGCCTCGCGCATCGCCGCCTGGGCGGTGGCCAGCGAGCCGCCAAAGTCGATGGCGCGGCAGAGGTCCTGGCGCACCGTGACCGCATAGCCAATCCGCGCCGCGTCCACCGCCGAGTAGTTCACGCAGAAATCGGTGGCCAGTCCGGCAAGCGTCAGCGTGTCGATGCCGCGGGCCTGAAGATAGCCGTGCAGTCCGGTGGGCGTGGCGTGATCGTTCTCGAAAAACGCCGAGTAGCTGTCAATGGCGCGGCGAAAGCCCTTGCGGATGATCAGGTCGGCGCGCGTGGTGTCGAGGCCTTCGTGAAACGCCGCCCCGTCGCTGCCCTGGATGCAATGGTCCGGCCACAGCACCTGCGGCCCGTAGGGCGCCTCGATCAGGTCCAGCGGTTTCTTGCCCGGATGCTCGGACGCGAAAGAGCTGTGGTGCGCCGGGTGCCAGTCCTGCGTCAAGATCACCGCGGTGAAGTCGTCCATCAGCGCGTTGATGCCCGGCACGATGGCGTCGCCATCCTCGACCGCCAACGCACCGCCGGGGCAGAAATCGTTCTGCACGTCGATGACGAGAAACGCGTGGGTCGCGGGCTGCATGGCTGGGCCTCCGGCTGGGTCACGCAAAGGGTACGAAGCGGCCGCCGCGCGGTCAATGTCGCCCGCCGAAAATGGGAAGGGCCGCCGAAGCGACCCTCCCGGTGCCGAAAATCCGCGCGACTCAGGCGGCCTTCTTCGGTTCGTTCAACGCCTCGATGGCGATCGAGGTCAGTTTGGCGTTCGCGGCCTTCTCCATGTCGAGGATTTCGGTCAGCAGGTCATGCGCCTCGTCCTCGCCCAGGTCCCTGGCCCATTCGCGCAGGGTGCCGTAGCGGGCGATCTCGTAATGCTCGACCGCCTGCGCCGCGGCGGCCAGACCAGCGTCCAGCGCGGTGCCCTCGGCCTCTTCGATCACGGCTTCGCCTTCCTTGATCAGGCCTTCGATGGCGTCGCATTTCTCGCCCTCGGCCCTTTCGCCGATCGACTTGAACACCTTCTCCAGCAGCTTGATCTGCTGCCTGGTCTCTTCCAGGTGCTCCTCGAACGCCGATTTCAGATCGGCATTCGTCGCCGCCTTGGCCATCTTCGGGATTGCCTTGGTCAGCGCATTCTCGGCGTAGTAGATATCCTTCAGCGTATGGTGGAAGGCGTCTTTCAGCGTTTTCATGGTGGTGGTCCTCGTTAGGGTAACGATCGTTAACGGTTCCGTAACGCCGCAACCGATGTATCGGTTCCGCGCGCCCCGCACCGCACAGGACATGTCCGCCACTTGCCCGGTCCCTGCGTCCGGCGTATGGCGCACACCCATGACGACCGTCGCCGCCTTCTACCACTTCGCCCCCGTCGCCGATCCCGCGTCGCTGAAACCGCCGCTGGCGTTGCTGTGCCGCGAGTTGGGCGTGAAGGGCTCGATCCTGATCGCGCCCGAGGGGCTGAACGGCACTATCGCCGGGTCGCGCGACGGGGTCGAGGCGGTGCTGGCGCATCTGCGCGCCCTGCCCGGTTTCGCGGTGCTGGAGCACAAGGAAAGCGGCACCGCCGAGATGCCGTTCCGCCGCATGAAGGTCCGGCTGAAGCGCGAGATCGTGACGATGGGGCAGCCGGATGTCGATCCGCGGGCAGGCACCGGGCATTACGTGGCGCCCGCCGACTGGAACGCTCTGATCGACGCGCCGGACGTGGCGGTGATCGACACCCGCAACGCCTACGAGGTGGGCATCGGCACGTTCCAGGGCGCCGTCGACCCGCAAACGGACAGCTTCGGCGAGTTTCCCGCCTGGTGGCAGGCCAACAGGGACCGCTTCGAGGGCAAGCGCATCGCGATGTTCTGCACCGGCGGCATCCGGTGCGAGAAGTCGACGAACTACCTGCTGGGGCAGGGGGTAGACGAGGTCTATCACCTCAGGGGCGGCATCCTGAAGTATCTCGAGGAGGTGCCCGAGGCCGACAGCCGCTGGCAGGGCGAATGCTACGTCTTCGACGCACGCGTCAGCGTCGGGCACGGGCTGGTGCAGGGAAGCCATGCCTTGTGCCACGCCTGCGGGCGACCGGTGTCCGGGGCCGACCGCCAAAGCCCGCTGTTCGAAGAGGGCGTGCAATGCCCGGCCTGTGTCGGCGAATACAGCGAGGCAGACCGCGACAGGTTCCGCGAACGGCAACGGCAGATCGAGTTGGCGAAGGCCCGGAATTAGCGACTCCGTGGTGGCAAACTGGCCGAATGCCTGTGTCATCGGATAGCGCGACAGCGGACGGGCGGCGCACCGCGTCATGAGATTTCGCGCCAGCCAACCGGCAAGACAGGATCCGTCAAAAAACGCCACTCCGGCGCACGAATTATTCCAGGCGATTGAATTCGTTGATCTTTGCCGCGCTATTCGTGACGCCGAAACAGCCTGAAATCAGATTGTTATCGAATAACCGGCGCGCCGTCATCGCATGTCATCCCGCGGTTATTGCCTGTCTTTCCGTCCTGCCCGCATCGTTGGTCATCGGCTGATCGAACACGACCCGGCCGGAGCAACACGAAACCCGAAACACACACATCAACCTGGAGCTACACCATGACCATCACCTTCAAGAAAATCGCCCTCTCCGCCCTCGTCGCCTCGACCCTGATGAGCGCCCCCGCACTGGCCGGCGGTTCTACCGCCATCGTCGAGCAGTGGGGCTGGGGCAACGGCGCCGGCGTCGGCCAGACCGGCTTTCACAACCGCACCCGCGTCTACCAGGACGGCTGGGGCAACACCTCGATCAGCACCCAGGACGGCGCCTTCAACCGCACCGCCATCGGCCAGACCGGCCACCACAACAGCGCCGACACGCATCAGAACGGTGCGAACAACATCGCCGGCGTGGCCCAGATGGGCGGTCATAACGATGCACAGACCACGCAGAACGGCACCAACAACGCCGTCGGCGTGATCCAGATCGGCAACGGCAACAGCTCGTCCACCACGCAGAACGGCAGCGGCAACGTCGTCGTGGTCGTCCAGGACTGATCCCCGTGAAGGCCTAGTGCCGGGCGGTTTCCTCCCCCCGCCCGGCGCACCTCCGCCACCGCCAGACAGGAGACACATGAAATGGAACTGAACATGACCCGCCTCGGAAATTATCTGCTTCCCGTCGCTGCCCTGTCGATGTCGGTCTTCGGACTGGCGGGTGGCAGCACGGCCCACTCGAACGACGACACCGCCCGCGATCTGCCGCTGACCTGCGACATCGCCATCAGCAAGGGCCGCTATGGCCACACCTACGAAGGCCGCGTTCACGCCATCAAGACGATCAAGGGCACCTACGAGCTGAACATCACCAAGCGCGGCAGCACCGGCCACGCGATGATCAGCCAGTCCGGCGAATTCTACGTCGCCAAGGGCAAGACCGAGACGCTTGGCCAGGCAACATTCGGCGGCCTGCCGCCCGATGCGGTCAGCGCCGAACTGACCCTCGACTGGAACGGCACACGCCTGGTCTGCAGCAACCAGACCGATCTTTGACCCCATATCCTGAAAGGACCACCGCTATGAAACGCACCGCAACCGCCCTTCTGCTCGCCCTCGCCCTGCCGCTCACGACGCTGGCCGCAGAGGCCGAGACCATTACCCTGATCCGCGATTCCTCTGCCGCCGAGCAAGCGCAGTTCGAGGCCTCGCTCGACGGCGAAGACCGCAGGGACGGGATCATGACCGGCGACCCGACGGGCGATGTCGTGGTCTGGCAGAACGGCTCTGGCCATTCGGCCAACGTGCGCCAGTCCGGCGATGGCAACCGCCTGACACTCAGCCAGTTCGGCAATGGCGCCACCGCCGACATCCACCAGACCGGACGCGGCAGAACCATGGTCGTCCTGCAGATCTCACGCTGACCGGTCGCCCCCGATGCCGGGCTGCCGGTCCAGGTCGGATCTTGAGACCTTTCAACGGATTTCAGGTTTTCCCGTCCCCTCCCTCCGCCCTGAAATCCCAGACTGCCCCGCCGGTTATCCCTCCGGCGGGGCTTTTTCTTGGGCGCGGCTTCCTTTTCGTGGACAAAGCCCGTCCTATATCGCTGCCGATGCCCCGGACCGATACCACCATGACCCGCCCCACGCAGATGCTTTACGACCGGTTGACCGATGTCGACGGCAAGGCCGATCCCGGCGCGGCGCGGCGCTTTTCGATTCACCTTCTGTCTCTCACCGCCACCAAGATCGCCGACGGGCTGATCGACCCGAAGCTGGTGCTGGCCTGGCTGTTGGGCGCCGTCGGCGCGCCGGGCTACCTGGTCGGCGCGCTGGTGCCGGTTCGCGAGGCCGGTGCCCTGTTGCCGCAACTTGTGCTGGCAAGCCGGATCCAGGCAAGCCGTCGGCGCAAGTGGTTCTGGGCGGCGGGGTCGGCGGTGCAGGGGCTGGCCGCGCTGGGCATCGCTGCGGCAGCGCTGCTGCTGGGCGGGGCCGCGGCGGGCTGGGCGATCCTGGGCCTGCTGGCAGTGCTTGCCTGCGCGCGGGCGTCCTGTTCTGCAAGCTACAAGGACGTTCTGGCGCGCACCGTCGAGAAGGGCGCGCGCGGCACGGTTTCGGGCACCGCGGGAACGGTCGCGGCGGCCGCCGTCTTCGGTTTCGCGCTGATGGTCAGTTTCGGAGTGATCCCGCTCGACGCCCGCGCCATCGCGCTGGCCGTGGCGCTGGCCGGCGTGCTGTGGCTGCTGGGTGCGGCGGTGTTCTCGCGCCTTGACGAACCTGCCGACGACACCGCCGACGGGCTGGCGGCCGGGCTTGGACAGATCATCGCACCGCTGCGCGTCGACGGCGAATTGCGGCAGTATCTCGCCACCCGTATGCTACTTATCTCGACCGCCCTGGCGCCGCCCTTCCTGGTGATGCTCAGCAACCAGCAAAGCGGCGGCGGGCTGGGCAACCTGGGCTACCTGATCCTGGCCTCCTCGGCGGCGGCGATCCTGTCGTCCTATATCTGGGGCCGGTTCTCGGATCGCTCCAGCCGCAAGACGTTGATGGCCTCGGGCGCGCTGGCGGCAGTGGCGCTTGGAACGGCGGCGCTGATCGGTTTCGCCACCGGCGGCATCGACAGCGACTGGCTGGCCGCCGGCCTGCTTTTCACGGCGCAGATCGGCTATGAAGGTGCGCGGGCCGGACGCAAGACGCACCTGACCGACATGGAAACTCATGGTCGAAAGTCGATCTATACCGCCCTGTCCAACACAGTCATCGGCGTGATGCTGCTGGCGGGCGGATTGTTCGGACTGCTGGCCGACTATGCCGGGGCGCAGGTAGTGCTGGCGGTCTTCGCAGGCGTTGCCGCGCTGGCGATCCCCGTGGCATTGGGGCTGAGCGAGGTGCAACGCGACGCATAGGCCCCGCCCGGCCTCACCCCGCCTCGACCAGCGCTTTCAGCCGGTTCAGGCCGTCCTGATAGTCGGCTCCGACCCAGTTATCCATCATCAGGCCCATCCACCGCGCGACCGGGTTCATCCCCAAGTCGGTGGCGAAACCCCATTTCACTTCAGTTCCTTCGCCCGCCTGATCCAGCGTGACCCAGGCGTTCGCCGTGCCCATATCGCCGAAATCAAGGGCGGTATCGACGCGGCGGTCGGGGTCGCTGGCGATAATGACGTTGCTGCCGTTGCCGACGTTGGGATGGTCCGATGTCCATGTCAGCTTGCTGCCGACGCCTTCCTCCGGGCCCTCGTAGACCATCACCACATCGGGATCGCGGTCGAGCCAGGGCGACCAGGCCTCGTTCGCCTTCAACGAATTTACATGGGGAAAGATTTTCGCTGGGGCTGCGTCGATGATCACGGAACGTTCGACCATGACCTCGCGCGGCAGCGCATAGGCCACGACGACCAGCAGGACGACAAGACCGACGATGCCGATCAGAACACGTTTGAGGAAGCGCATGGCAGGGCCTTTCCGCAACTTGCAGACCAGCCCAGACTAACATTTCGCGCCCCGTGGCGGAAGCGCGGTCAGAACCGCTCGGCCCGCAGCACTTCGCAATCGCTGATGCTGACCACGCCGATATGGCGCTCGACCACGGCAAAGGCGGCCTCGAGCAGCGCGTCCAGCCGCTCGGGGCGGATGATGCAGACCACGCGCGACCATGCCCGCTGCGCGGCTGACCTGGCCCTCGCGGCTCCAGTATCCCGACCGGCCCGACCCGCCCAGCACCGGCAGCACCGTGAAGCCGGTGACGCCCGCCTTCTTCAGCGCGTCGCGCAGGCGGCGCTCCATCGGCGGCCTCGATGATGATCTCGACGCGTTTGGCCTTGTGGGTCTGCATGGCCTCAGCCTCCGGTCGCCCAGGCCGGCGACCGCGACGTAAAGCGGGATGCCCAGGATCAGGTTGAAGGGAAACGTGACGCCCAGCGACAGCGTCAGGTAGACCGACGGGTTCGCCTCTGGCAGGGCGACGCGCATCGCCGCCGGGCACCGCGATGTACGAGGCCGAGGCGGCCAGCACCATCAGCAGCGCCACGCCGCCGGTGGACAGGCCCGATGGCCAGCGCCGAGGCCAGGCCGATGGCGGCCGCCGAGCGGCGGCATGACCACGCCGAAGGCGATCGCGCCCGCGCCAACGACGCCGCGGCTGTCGCGCAGGCCGCGCCCGGCAACCAGGCCCATGTCCAGCAGGAACAGGCACAGAACGCCCTTGAACGGCGCGACGATGAAGGCCGACGATTTCCGCCAGCCCGTCCGCGCCCGGTGGCCCAGCCGATCAGGAACGCCCCGACCAGCAGCACGATCGACCCGTTCAGCAGGATTTCGCGCCACAACCCGCCGTCCATCGACCCCGCCGGTCCGGCCGCCGCGCGCGACCAGCCAGAGCGCCGACAGGATCGCCGGGGCCTCCATCACGGCGGCGACGGCCACCATGTAGCCCTCGGCGGCGATGCCCTGGCTGGCCAGCACCGAGGTGGCGGCGACGAAGGTGACGATCGAGATCGAGCCGTAATGCGCCGCCACCGCCGCCGCATCGACGGTGCCGAGGCTGCGTGAGCAGCGCGCAGCAGGGCAAAGGCGAGGAACGGCAGTCGCGAACGACAGCACCAGCCCCGCGCCAGCAGCGACAGGCCCAGCCGCAGGTCGATGCCGTGATCGGCGACGCTGACGCCGCCCTTGAAGCCGATGGCGAACAGCAGGTAGATCGACATCCCCTTGGCGATGGCCTCGGGCACGCTGAGGTCCGACCGCGCCAGCGCCGCGGCAAGGCCCAGCACGAAGCTGAGAATGATCGGCGACAGCAGGTTGTCCGCCGCCAGGCCCAAAACGCCGCCCATCCCGTCAGACCGGTACGAAGGCGCTGTCCTCGGCGCGGCAATATTGCAGCGCGCCGTCGCCGATGTCGTTCCACAGGCCGTGCAGGGTCAGCCGGTCCTCCTCGACCGCCGAGGCGACGAACGGGAAGGTCATCAGGTTCTCCAGCGATACGCAGCACCGCTTCCTTTTCCAGCGCCTCGGTGCGGGCGTCGCGGTCCTCGATATCCTTGATCCGCTCGTATCCGGGGCGCAGGATGTCCATCCAGCGCCCGACGAAGCTGGACTTTTCCTCCAACTCCGGCGCCTCGCCACTGCACATCGCCAGGCAGCCCGACGACACCGCCGCAGCTGGAATGGCCGACCACGACGATATGGGCGACCTTCAGCGCCGTTACCGCGTATTCCACCGCCGCCGAGGTGCCGTGCTGCGCGCCGTCGGGCTTGAACGGCGGCACCAGGTTGGCGATGTTGCGGTGGATGAAGAACTCGCCGTGGTCTGCCCCGAAGATCGAGGTGACATGCACCCGGCTGTCGCAGCACGAAATGATCATGGCGCGCGGGATGCTGGCCGTCGCTCGGCCAGGCGGCGATACCAGGCTTGGTTCTCGGCATAGGTCGTCGCCTTCCAGCCGTGATAACGAGTGACCAGGTAGCCTGGCAGCGGTTTGGCGAATTCCATCGTCTTGGGCTCCTGTCGCGGGTGGCCCGGATTTAGTCGGTATTCGCCGGAAATTCGAGGGATTAATTGTGGCGGCGTCAACGGTTTCTTGCCCGGTTTCCGGCAGGCTGCGCCGGGGGCCTCTTGGGTGAGACTTGGCATGAGCGTTGCGACGATAAGATTTTCCGATCCGGTCCGGGTCGACACGACCTGTCTGAACCGGATCTGCGACGACCTGGGTCACCAGGCCGGAGAGGCCGCGATCTGCGCGGCGATGGAGGACGTGGCGGTGTTGATCCGGACCGCAAGCGACGGCTGGGGCAGGGGCGATCTTCAGATCGTGCAGCCCACCGCGCGGCAGGTATCCGGGATCGCAACACGTCTCGGACTGGTAACGCTGGCACGCACCGCCGCCGGGGTGGCCGACCTGTGCGACAGATTCGACGGTACGGCGATGGCGGCGGCGGTCGCCCGCATGGTCCGGCTGGGAGAGCAGTCGCTGATCGCGGTATGGGAAGCGCAGGACGTTTCGCTCTGACGGGCCTTGCGGGTCCGGGCCAGTGGGATAGGCTTCGCGCACAGCCCCAGCCGGAGTTCCCGCCATGCCCCTGTCCTTTGCCCCGCCGTCGCCGGAGGCGCTGCCTCTGCATGTCGTCTCCGAGGAAGGGTTCGACGACTGGCTCGGCGGGCAGCCGGACGTCGCGCGGCGCTGGCTGATGGCGGCCGGGTTCAAGGCGGGGTTGGGCAAGGTCGCGCTGGTGCCCGGCGAGGATGGCGCGCCCGGTTTCGCGGTCGCGGGCCACGGCACCGAAGCGGCGCGCGCCCGGGGACGCTTTGCGCTGGCGCGGGCGCAGGCGGCGCTGTCCGCCGGCAGCTACCGGCTGGCCAACCCCGACACCCGGCCCGATCTCGACGAGGCCTGCCTGGGCTGGCTGTTGTCGCGATACCGCTTCGACCGGTACAAGAAGTCCGACGGGCCAGGGGCTGCGCTGGTGGCGCCCGATGGCGTCGATGCCGCGCGGATCGAGGCGATTGCCGCGGGCGAGGCGCTGACCCGCGACCTGATCAACACGCCGGCCTCCGACATGGGGCCGGACGCGCTGGAGCAGGCGGCACGCGACTTGGCCGGCGAGTTCGGCGCCGAGATCGCGGTGATCACGGGCGACGACCTGCTGGACGCGCAACTTCCCGATGATCCACGCCGTCGGCCGCGCCTCGCCGCGCGCGCCCGCGGCTGATCGACATGACCTGGGGCGACGCCGGCCCGCGGCTGACGCTGGTCGGCAAGGGCGTCTGTTTCGACACCGGCGGGCTGAACCTCAAGCCCGGCAGCTCGATGGGCCTGATGAAAAAGGACATGGGCGGCGCCGCGACGGTGCTGGGGCTGGCGCGGATGATCATGGCGCTGAAGCTGCCGCTGCGGCTGCGGGTGCTGATCCCGGCGGTCGAGAACGCGATCTCGGGCACCGCGTTCCGGCCCGCAGGACATCCTGACCTCGCGCAAGGGGCTGACGGTCGAGATCAACAACACCGATGCCGAAGGCCGGCTGGTGCTGGCCGACGCGCTGGCGCTGGCCGACGAGGACACGCCGCGACCTGATGGTGTCGATGGCGACGCTGACCGGGCGCCGCGCGGGTCGCGGTCGGCCCCGACCTCGCGCCGTTCTACAGCGACCGATCCGACGCCGTCGCCGACGCGCTGCGCAGGCGGCGGCGCGCGGTGCGCCGATCCGGTCTGGCGGATGCCGTTCCACGACCCCTACGAAGCGATGATCGAACCGGGCATCGCCGATCTCGACAACGCGCCCTCGGGCGGTTTCGCCGGGTCGATCACCGCGGCGCTGTTCCTGCGCCGCTTTGTGACCGACGACGCCGCGCTATGCTGCATTTCGACATCTACGGCTGGCAGCCCACCGCCGCGCCCGCGCGGCCCAAGGGCGGCGTCGGCCAGGGCGCGCGGGCGCTTCTGGCCGCCCTGCCGGACGTGCTGGAGCTTTGACATGGACCGCCGCCTGACCCCCGCCAACGGCCGCGTCGCCGCCACGCATCTGCGCGGGCAGGTCGAGGCCGCGCACTTCAGTCGACGGCACCGCGCACCGCGTCGCCGCGCCGCTGGCCGATCTGTGCGCCGCCCCCGGCGGGCCGCGCGACCGGCAGCTGCTGTGCGGCGCGGCGGTGACGGTCTACGAGGTGCGCGAGGGCTGGGCCTTCGTGCAGGCGGTCCGCGACGATTATGTCGGCTACGTCGAGGCCGACGCTGCTGGGCGAGGCGCCGGTCGCCGACCCATTGGGTCGCCACCCCCGCCACCCACGCCTATCCGCGCCAGGACATCAAGTCGCCCGAGCTGCACGGCCTGAGCTTCGGCTGCGCGAGTGACCGTCGTGGACGAGCGGCGCCAGTTCTTCGAGACGGCCGACGGGCTGGTTCATCCCGAAACAGCACCTCTGGCCGCTGGACAAACGCTTTGCCGATCCGGTCACGGCGGCGCAATTGCATTTCGGCGTGCCGTACCTCTGGGGCGGCAATTCGATCTGCGGGCATCGACTGCTCCGGCCTGGTGCAGGCGGCGCTGCTGGCCGCAGGCATGGCCTGTCCCGGCGACAGCGACCTGCAGCAGGCGGCGCTGGGCGTGGCGCTGGACCCGGAGGCAGCGCTGCAGCGCGGCGACCTGGTGTTCTGGAATGGCCATGTCGGGATGATGGTCGACGCCGAAACGATGATCCACGCCAACGCGCATCACATGGCGGTCGCCTATGAGCCGATCGCCGCCGCCATCGCGCGGATCGAGGCGCAGGGCGACGGGCCGGTGACGGCGCGCAAGCGCCTGTAGCGCAAGCGGAAAAGTGGAAACCGGTTTTCGGACGAACCGTCGCGGGAGATCCTCAATCGACGGAACGGATCAGCTTGCGTTCCAGCACCCGCAGCACCGATTTCAGGTCATGCCCGCGTTTCAGCACATGCCCGTCCATCGCCGATTACCGAATAAAGGCCCTGCCGCAGCCGCAGCTTCGGGCGCTTCTCGATCCGGTACAGCGGGGTCTCGGCGCTGCGCCGGAACACCGAGAAGATCGCCACGTCGCGCAGGCTGGAAATGCCGTAGTCGCGCCATTCTCCGGCGGCGACCATGCGCCCGTAAAGCGCGAGGATCAGCCCGAGTTCCCTGCGGTCGAACATCACCTGCTCTGGCAGGCGATGCGGCGCGGGAAACGAGGTCGGCGTCTGGATCGTCATTGACCGGAAGATTGGCGGCATCGGGGGGCGAAATCAAGCGGCAAGCGCCGCTGCCGCGGTTTCGCCACGAATTGACCCGGAAAGTGTCGCGCCGCTTCCCCATAGCCGCCGCTTTGCGCCGCGACAACAGACCCATAGCGAAGTTGAGCTAATTCCCGGTGCGGCGCTTCATGGCCCCCACCAGCAGTCGCACCGGGGACCTTCGCCAACCCCGAAACCCGCCCCGCAAGGAGGCGGGTTTCGTGCTTTTAACCCCCCGGTTCATTGTTGCGGTCCCGCCGGGTTAACCGCGCTTTACCAAGCCTTTGTTTCGCCGCGAAATGACCCGCAAAGCGCCCCCGGCTTTCCCTTTGGGTGCCGCCTTCGCGGGTCACAACATCCTCATAGCGAGTACGAGTTCAGCCCGGTGGTCCGGTTACATAGCCCCCACCAGTCCGGATCGCCGGGAGGTTCGTACTCGCTGATGAAACCCGCCCTGCTCGGCGGGTTTTTTCGTGTCCGGGCGTCGGCGATCAGGCAAACGCCCCCTGGCAGAACCAGCCCGACGACATCGTCCCGCCATGCGCGTAGTACAGCCACAGCCGCTCGCCGCTTGCCGGTGGTCACCAGCCAGTAGTCGCGCACGCCGGAGCGCCAGTCGGGCTCGTCCAGCCACCATTCCGGCGCGATGCGTTCCGGCCCGCTGGCCGCCACCGCGGTCAGGCTGCGCTGGCGCCAGCGGAACTGCGCGGGCAGGGCGGGGGTGTCGGGGGCATGCACCGGCTCGGGCCGCCAGATCAGTCAGCGGGCGCGGCGTCGGCGGCGCGGGCCAGTCGTGGCCGGCTCGGACCAGGCGGCGGCCAGCCGCTTGGCGGTCTTTTCCGGGATGTGGCTGTCGGCGGGATGCAGCCGCGTGATCGCCTCCAGCCCGATCCGCGCGCCGATCCGGCCGATCAGGTCGTCGAGCGCGGTGTCCGCCGCCAGCCGCGCAGCGGCATCGGCGGCGGCGTCCAGATGGCCGCGGTGCTGGCGGGCGTGCACCGGCTCGGTCACATGCGCCTCGATGCCGCAGCATGTCGATGCCGAAGCCGGCGTCGATCTCGGGCAGCTTCATGATCAGCAGCGGCTTGATCCGGTCGGGGCTGGCCGAGGGCCGGGCCAGGCCGATCTCGACGCTCTGCATCGTGCTGTCGCAGCGGAACAGCTGCAGCCGCAGCCGCCGCGCGCCGCGACCCTTGGCGCGCAGCCGCTTTTCCAGCTCCGGCAGCAGCCGGTCGATGCCGGCCATGATGTCCTCGTCCAGCCCGATCGGTTCGGGCAGGGTCAGCCGCACCGCGAAATGCAGCGCCGGGCGGGCGGGCGAGACCGGTTCCGGCTCGCTTCCCATCGCCTGGTCCAGCCGCCGCACCAGGTCGCGGCCAAGCGGCGGGCCAGCGCGGCGCGCGGCATGTCCGATCAGGTCGCCGATCCGGCGCAGGCCGAGCGCGGGCCAGCCCGGTCGACGGTGGCCTCGTCGAGCCGCAGCGCGGCGACCGGCAGCGGGGCCAGGACGGCATGCGCCTGGCCCGGGGCGGCGATGCGGTCCGGCCCGGCGCGACCTCCAGCCCCGCGCGGGCGCGGTTCCGCCCCGCTCCCAGTTGCGGCCGCTTCACGGCGCGGGCGCGGGTGGCATAGGCCTCCTGGTCGATGGCATCGCCCGACTGCGGTCGGCCGGTGCCGGCTGCCCGGCATAGCGCGCCAGCGCCCAGGCCGCGCCCACCGTGTCGGCGATGCCCGGCATGCACCGTCAGCCCCAGATCGGCGCAATCCTGCTCGACCTGCGTCCAGCAGCGCCTCCTCGCCGCCGAACAGATGCGCGCAGCCGGTCAGGTCGATCACCAGCGCGGCGGGCGGCTCCTCGGCGACCCAGGGGCAGAACTTGCCCGCCCAGCGCCGCAGCACGGTCAGGAACGCGCCTCGGCCTGCGGGTTGGCGAGCCGCGTCATCAGCTCGGGACACATCGCCTGGGCATCGCGCAGCGGCTGGCCGCGCGCGCAGCCCCTGCGCCCTGCGCCGACACCGACAGCGAGGCCAGCACCTGCATGTTGCCGGTGTCGGCGACCACGGCAAAGGGCGCGTCCATGATCCCCGGCTCGACCCGCAGCAGCCGCTCGGCGGCAAGGCGCGGGAACCAGAGCGAAAGGATGCGGCGTTGTGGCATGAAGTTATCGTGAATGTTCCCTTTTTGTTCTCATGAATACGGCGATTCAGGGGATCGAGTCGAGTCCATCCGACCGCTTTGACTCGTGTCTGATTGCGCGACTTCGAAAACCCGGTAGGAATATCTGATGATCAAGAAGACCCGCACACTCGCCGTCGCCCTGTCGATGGTGGCCGGTGCCGCCCTCGCCCATACCGGCGTCAGGAACCAGGCGGTGAAGGCCCGCATGCACGCCATGGGCATTATCGGTGAAAACACCAAGGTTCTGGGCAGCATGTACAAGGGTCAGACCGCCTTTGACGCCGCCGCTGCCCGCGCCGCCGCCGGTGCGATTGCCCAGCAGGCGGCCCGCATTCCGACGCTGTTCGCTGCGCCCGAGGATGATCCTAAATCCGAGGCCCTGCCCGCGATCTGGACAAGCTTCGACGACTTCACCGAAAAGGCACAAAAGCTGAGCGCTGCGGCGCAACCTGGCGACCTGGATAAGCACGCCTGCCGATCTGCGGGTCGCGATGGGCCAGTTGGGCGGCGCCTGCCAGGACTGCCACACCACGTATCGCAAATACGAAAGCCGCGCCCCGAACAGTTGCAAAACGGCGACCTTTCGCACAGGGTCGCCTGAAACGCATCTGCCAGGGAGAGCCACCATGAAAACCCGCGCCGCCGTCGCCACCGCCGCCGGAAAACCGCTGGAGATCATGGAGGTCAACCTCGATGGCCCGCGCGCCGGCGAGGTGCTGGTCGAGATCAAGGCCACCGGCATCTGCCACACCGACGAGTTCACCCTGTCGGGCGCCGATCCCGAGGGGCTGTTCCCGGCGATCCTCGGCCACGAGGGCGCGGGCGTCGTGCTCGAGGTGGGCGCGGGCGTGACCAGCCTGAAGCCGGGCGACCACGTGATCCCGCTCTACACGCCGGAATGCCGCGAATGCGAGTACTGCCTGAACCCGCAAGACCAACCTCTGCCAGGCGATCCGCGTCGACCCAGGGCCAGGGCCTGATGCCCGACGGCACCATCCGGTTCTCGACGCTCGATGGCGACGCCGATCCTGCACTACATGGGCTGCTCGACCTTCGCCAACCACACCGTGCTGCCCGAGATCGCGCTGGCCAAGGTGCGCGAGGACGCGCCGTTCGACAAGATCTGCTACATCGGCTGCGGCGTGACCACCGGCATCGGCGCGGTGATCAACACCGCCAAGGTCGAGATCGGCGCCGCGCCGATCGTCTTCGGGCTGGGCGGCATCGGGCTGAACGTGATCCAGGGCCTGCGGCTGGCCGGCGCCGACCAGATCGTCGGCGTCGATCTGAACCCCGACAAGAAGCCGATGGCCGAGCGATTCGGCATGACCGATTTCGTCAATCCGAAGGAGGTCGAGGGCGATCTGGTCGGCCTATCTGGTCGAACTGACCAGGCGGCGGCGCGGACTACACCTTCGACGCCACCGGCAACGTGCAGGTGATGCGCACCGCGCTGGAATGCGCGCACAAGGGCTGGGGCGAGAGCGTCATCATCGGCGTGGCCCCCGCCGGGGCCGAGATCTCGACCCGGCCGTTCCAGCTGGTCACCGGCCGGGTCTGGCGCGGCACCGCCTTCGGCGGCGCGCGCGGCCGCACCGACGTGCCGAAGATCGTCGACTGGTACATGGACGGCAAGATCGAGATCGACCCGATGATCACCCACACGCTTGACGCTCGACGAGATCAACAAGGGCTTCGACCTGATGCACGCGGGCAAGTCGATCCGGTCGCGTGGTGGTCTACTGATGCCTCGGCTGATACCGGGTCCGGCGCCCGTGCGAACCGGCTACCGCGACGCCGGATCGACGACGCACCCCGATCTGGGAGATCCTGCGCCCGGTGTTCCGGGCCGGCGACACCTATGCGATCGACCCGGGCATCTCGCGCGCAGGACGCCATTGGCCTACTGGACGCAGGCGCGCAGTGCTACGTCGCCGAAGACGACGGCGCGGTCCTCGGCACGTATTACCTGAAGCCCAACCAGCAGGGCGGCGGCGCGCATGTCTGCAATTGCGGCTATGCCACGCCGCCCGGAGGCGCGCGGCAAGGGCGTCGCCAGCGCCGATGCTGGCGCATTCGCTGGAACAGGCGACGGCGGCGGGCTACCGCGCCATGCAGTTCAACTTCGTGGTCGACAACCAACGCGGGCGCGATCCGGCTCTGGAAGCGCGCCGGGTTCGCCGAGGTCGGCCGCCTGCCGGGGGTGTTCCTGCATCCCGAACAGGGCTATGTGGACGCGCTGGTGCTGCACAAATCGCCTGACGGAGCCCTGATGCCCGACCGCGACCGCCCGCTTTACGCCGTCCTGATCGACGCCGACAACATCCCCGCGAAATTCGCCGGCGCGATCCTCAAGGAAATCACCACGCTTCGGCGAACCGGCGCTGCGCCGGGTCTATGGCGACTGGTCCATCGGGCGCGCTGCACGAACTGGTCGAAGACGGTGCGCGAGCATGGGCTGGTGGCACATCAGGAAACCGCGAACACCAAGGGCAAGAACGCCAGCGACATCGGGCTGGTGATCGACGCGATGGACATCCTGCACACCGGGCGCTTCGACGGCTTCGTGCTGGTGTCGTCCGACAGCGATTTCACCGCGCTGGCCAACCGGATCCGCGAGCAGGGGCTGGACGTGATCGGCATCGGCGAGGGCAAGGCGCCCGAGAGCCTGCGCAACGTCTGCAACCGCTTCATCCTGATCGAGAACATCATCGACGAGCCGGCCGCCGCCGACCAGGGGCCGCACGACGCCCGCCGAGCGGCAAGCAGCCGCCGACCGAGGCGATCCCGCTGATCCTGAACGCGATGGACAAGATCCCGCAGGATGACGACTGGTATGCGCTGGGGCCGCTCGGCCAGTACATCGTCGCCGACAACCCCGATTTCGACACCCGCACCTACGGCAAGCGCAAGCTGAGCGACCTGGTCAAGGATCTGAAACGGTTCGAGACGCGGAAGACCAGCAACCAGCTGCAGGTGCGGCGGGTGGATTGAGGCCGGGTCGCTCGCGGTTGGGTTCCCGGCGCTCTTCACTTGCACCGGCCCTACGACTTTGCCCCATACCGCGCCAGAAACATCTCGACCGCGCCGCTGATCACGCGGTCGATTTCGGCGTCGGTGAAGATCGGTCTTGACGCCGAAGATCATCGCGGTGTGCAGCGAGGCCTTGCACAGTTCGGGGAACTGGTCGGCGGCGAGGTCGATGTCGTCGATGCGCAGCGCACCGGCGGCGACCTGCGGTCGGTGAGGTATTGCGACCAAGCGCATTGCGGGCCATCGTCGGGCCGGAGTCGTAGAAGGCGCGGCCGATTTCGGGGAAGCGTTCGCTTTCGGCGACGGCGATGCGGTAGGTCTGGCGGCCGAAATCCGACAGGAAGAAGCGCACCAGGTGCGAGGCGGCGTTGAACAGCACCTCGCGCACGGCGCCGTGCCATCTGGATCTGCGTGATCGCGGCCTCGGCCTGGCGGCTGGCATTCGCACGCTGGCGACCTCCATGAACAGCAGGCGCTTGTCGGGGAAATAGCTGTAGAGCGTCGCCTTGGACACGCCGCCGCGCGGGCGATGTCGTCGACGCTGGCGCCCTCGAACCCGTCGCGCCATGAAGACCTCGCGCGCGCCGTCGAGCACCTGGTCGAACTTGCGGCCCTTCTTGATGTCTGCCGGCTGGACGTTCATGGATCTCCTCCGATGCTAGTCCGATCGGAATATAAACCGAACGGTTCAGTTTGGCAGACAAGTGCCGCAGCGGCGGCTTGCGCATCCGGCGGACGGCAGGCTAGCTTAGAACCGTTCTAAATCGAGGAGCGTGCCCATGATCCCCGGTGTTTCGCAGCCGCCGCCGCTTTTCCGACCTGTCCGAGCAGGAGATTCTGGCGCTGGCGATTTCGTCCGAAGAGGACGACGCGCGCATCTACCGGACCTACGCCGAGCGGCTGCGCGCGGAATTTCCCGCGAGCGCCGCGGTGTTCGACGGCATGGCCGCGGAAGAGGACGAGCATCGCCGCCGCCTGATCGACTTGCACAAGAAGCGGTTCGGCGACGTGATCCCGCTGATCCGGCGCGAGCATGTGTCGGGGTTCTACGCCCGCCGTCCGGTCTGGCTGATCGAAAATCTCGGGCTCGAGCGGATGCGCGACGAGGCCGAGGCGATGGAGACGCGACGCCGAGACGGTTCTATCGCAAGGCCGCCGCGCGGACGACGGATGCCGACACCCGCAAGCTGCTGGGCGATCTGGCGGCGGCGGAGGCGGGGCATGGCGACAAGGCCGACGAGCTGGCAGAGCCGCATCTGGACGACGAAACCCGCGACGTCAGAGGACCGCACCGCGCATCGCCAGTTCGTGCTGACCTGGGTGCAGCCGGGGCTGGCCGGGCTGATGGACGGGTCGGTCAGCGACGCTGGCGCCGATCTTCGCCACCGCCTTCGCGACGCAGGACACGCATACGACCTTTCTGGTCGGGCTGGCGGCGTCGGTCGGCGCGGGCATTTCGATGGGCTTCACCGAGGCGGCGTCGGACGACGGCGAGCTTTCGGGGCGCGGCTCGCCGGTCAAGCGCGGCTTTGCCAGCGGGCATCATGACGACGCTGGGCGGGCTGGGCCATGCGCTGCCCTACCTGATCACCGATTTCTGGACCGCGACGATCATCGCCATCATCGTCGTGTTCGTCGAGCTTTGGGCGATCGTCTGGATCCAGAACAAGTTCATGGAAACGCCGTTCTTGCGCGCCACGTTCCAGGTGGTGCTGGGCGGCGCGCTGGTGTTTGCGGCGGGGGCGCTGATCGGGGCGGGATAGGGCGCGCCGAGGGCCCCGCGCGTGCAAGTGCGCTCCCTGCCGGCGGTGGCCGGGTGGCTGGCGCAATCTCTCATGCTGCATGGCTGGCGATACTTGCCGTTGATGAAATGGCGGCGCCGCCGTTCGACATATCCGGGAGCCAAAGCTCCTGATGGTCCGGACACGCGCCAACGCGCACCGGAACGAAACGTCTCTGCCGTCCCTGCACCCGATGAAGAGGTGGTCTTGGGACCGGATCGTCATTGCGCACGGGTGCCACCCCGCACAGAGCCTCGGCGCAAGGGTATAGTGGCTGGGCATGAGGAATTGGTGACCCGGGCGTGCGGTGGCTGTTGCGCGTGCGTCCATGTCACTGGCGAGGAAGCATTTCCCTTGCCGACAACTTGCTCTAGATCGGCATCATGGTCGAGATCTTCCTCAAAACCCTGCCGTTCTTCTTGCTGATCGGCATCGGCTATGGCGCCGCCGCGCACGCGGTTCTTCAGCGATGCGGCGACGGCGGCGCTGACCCGGTTCGTGTTCTATTTCGCGCTGTCGGCGATGCTGTTCCGGTTCTCGGCCAACCTGTCGTTTCGGCGAGGTGTTCGACCTGCAGTTCATGGCCGTCTACCTGTGGGCCACGACCTTCGTCTACCTGATCGCCAACGCGGTGGCGCTGTGGCGGCGGCTGCCGGTCGACCAGGCGGCGGTCGAGGCGCAATGCGCGGTGATCGGCAATATCGGTTTTCTGGGCATCCCGATGCTGGCGCTGCTGATGGGCGAGCGGGCGGTGGGCTATATCATGATGATGCTGGCCGTTGACCTGCTGGTATTCGGCACGCTGATCGTGATCCTGATCACCGGCAGCCGCGACCAGAGCATGTCGTGGGGCATCTTCCGCACCGTGGGCCGGGGGCTGGTCACCAACCCGATGCTGGTGTCGATCTTCCTGGGCTTCTCGTGGTCGGCATTCGACCTGCCGATCCCGCTGCCCGTCAACGAATTCCTGGCGCTGCTGGGCAATGCCGCCACGCCCGGCGCGCTGTTCGCCATCGGCGCGTCGCTGGCCAGCAAGTCGGCGGAACGGCTGAGCGTGGCGGGCTGGCTGTCGTTCGCCAAGCTGGTGCTGCACCCGGCCTTCGTGGCGTTGGCGGCGCTGGTGGTCTGGCCGCTCGAACCTTATGCGGCGGCGGTGATGATCGCCTCGGCCGCCTTGCCGACGGCGGGCAACATCTTCATGCTGGCGCAGCATTACGGCGTCGCCCCGCAGCGGGTGTCGGCGACGATCCTGATCTCGACGGCGGCGTCGATCGTCACGGTGTCGCTGGTGCTGGCCTGGCTTGCCGGGCAGGGCGCGGCGTTCTGAAAGGAGATCGACGCATGGAAACGGTATCGGAGAACGCCTGTTTCGGCGGCGTCCAGGGCGTCTATCGCCACGCGTTCGAAGGCGACCGGGTGCGACATGACCTTCGGCCTGTTCCTGCCGGCAGAGGCGGCGCGGGGGCCGGTGCCGGTGTTGTGGTATCTGTCGGGGCTGACCTGCACCCACGAGAACGCGATGACCAAGGCGGGCGCGCAGGCCTGGGCGGCCGAGCACGGGCATGGCGCTGGTGTTTCCCGACACCTCGCCGCGCGGCGAGGGCGTGGCGGATGACGAGGCCTATGATCTGGGCCAGGGCGCCGGGTTCTACGTGAACGCGACGCAAGCGCCCTGGGCGCCGCATTTCCGGATGTGGGACTACGTGGCCGAGGAACTGCCCGCGCTGCTGTTCAGCGAGTTTCCGCTGGATCCGCGAGCGCGCAGGCGATCACCGGGCATTCCATGGGCGGGCACGGCGCGCTGACGCTGGCGATGCGGCTGCCGCGGCGGTTCGCCTCGGTCTCGGCGTTCTCGCCGATCTGCAATCCGACGGCCAGCGACTGGGGCCGCAAGCAGTTCAGCGCCTATCTGGGTGCGGACGAGGACGCGTGGGCGGCGCATGATGCCAGCCTGCTGATGGCGAAGACGGGGTTCGACGGGCCGGTGCTGATCGACATCGGCACGCAGGACCAGTTCTACGACCTGTTGAAGATACCGGCGATGGCGCGGGCGCATGGCCGAGCGGCGGCAGAGGTCGGAGTTGCGGCTGCAACCGGGCTATGACCACAGCTATTTCTTCGTCTCCAGCTTCATGGCGCGATCACGTGGCGTTCCATGCCGAGGCGCTGGCGGGTTAGGCCGGGGTGGGGCTGATCGGGGATATCGTCAGGTTCTGGGACCGGCACGAGCCGTTTCCGCGTTACACGCGGTTCACCCATGCGCTGCCCGACTTTCCGCTGCCGGTGAAGGCCGCGCTGCCCGAACCTTTGCCCCAGGTCGCGATCCTGACGCCCTGCAAGGATGCGGCCGACGACCTGGGGCGGTATTTCTCGCTGGTCGATGCGCTGGATTATCCGCGCGACAGGCTGCATCTGCGTCTTCTGGAGGGCGATTCCGGCGATGATACCTTCGTCGTGGCGGGCGCTATGCTGGCCGAGCGGAAAGGGCGCTATGCCAGCACCGATCTGATCAAGCTGGACCTGCACAGCGGCGTCGACAGGCAGGCGCGCAAGGCCGCCGGTGTGCAGCGGCGACGGCGCGCGGCGATCGCGGCCTGCCGCAACCGGTTGCTGAAGGCGGGGATGGAGACCGGCGCCAAGTGGCTGCTGTTCATCGACGTCGACATGGCCGAGATCCCGCCCGGAACGCTGAAGGACGCACTTGTCTGGGCCGCGCCGATCCTGATGGCGAATTGCCTGAAGCACGAAGGCGACGCGATCTTCGATCGGAACGGGTTCCGCTATACCCGCAAGGTTTCGGACCGCCAGGCGGCGCGCTACGTGCAGGACGGGCTTTACCAGCCGCCGGGCGGCTATTTTCGACACTATCCCAGCCCGAAAAGCCCCAATGAGATCGAGCCACTGCATTCGGTCGGCGGCACGTTCCTGCTGATCCGCCGCGATGTGATCACGGCGGGCGCGGACTTTCCCGAAGCGCCCTACCAGTTACATATCGAGACCGAGGGCTTTGCGCTGAAGGCCGCCGACCTGGGGTTCGGGGCGTTCATGCTGCCGCGCCTGGTCGTTCGGCACGGGCCGCGCTGATGATCTATGTCGATGCCGATGCCTGCCCGGTGAAGGCCGAGGTCGAGAAGGTCGCGACGCGGCTGCGCGCAGAAGGTGTTCATCGTGTCGAACGGCGGTCTGCGCCCGTCGCTGAACCCGCTGGTCGAGATGGTGTTTGTGCCGGACGGGCCGGACGTGGCCGACATGTGGATCGCCGAGCGGGCCGGGCCGGGGGATGTTGTGATCACAGGCGATATCCCGTTGGCGGCGAAATGCGTCGAGGCCGGGGCGCGGGTGCTGAAGCACAACGGCGAGGCGCTGACGACGGCCAACATCGGCAACGTGCTGGCGACGCGCGACCTGATGGCGGATTTGCGCGCCGCCGATCCGTTCCGGCAGGGCGGCGGGCGGGCGTTCTCGAAGGCGGACCGGTCGCGGTTCCTCGATGCGCTGGACCGCGAGATCAGGGCGGCGGCGCGCGAGGGGTAGGTCGGCCTTTGTGCGCAGGTGAAAGGCGATTCCTGTTTGACCGGCGGCGTGCTTCCAATACACCTGACGACAGGCCGCATGGGGACAGGCATGGCAATCGACGCAGTGATTTTCGACATCGGCAACGTGCTGGTGGAATGGCATCCCGAGGCGATGTTCGACGCCGTGATCGGCGTGGACCGGCGGCGGGCGCTGTTCGCGGCTGTCGATCTTGGTGCGATGAACGAGCGGGTCGACCTGGGCGAAGAGATCGCCGAGGTAGTGGCCGAGACGGCCCTTGCGCACCCCGACCACCGCGACGACATCCTGCTGTGGCATAGCCGCTGGCTGGACATGCTGACCCCCGACATTCCCGGCAGCGCGGTGCTGCTGCGCGCCCTGCGGCGCCGCAAGGTGCCGGTGCACGCGCTGTCGAATTTCGGCACCTCGACGCTGGCGCTGGCCGACACTGTCTACCCGGTGCTGACCGAGTTCGACCGGCGCTTCGTCTCGGGGCACCTGGGGCTGATGAAGCCCGACCCGGCGATATACGCCGCTCTGGAGCGCGAGACCGGCCATGACCCCGCGGCGCTGCTGTTCATCGACGACAAGGCCGAGAACACGGATGCCGCCGCGCGGCGCGGCTGGCAGGTGCATCTCTTCGAGGGGCCGGACGGACTGTGCGACCGGCTGCTGGCCGAGGGGCTGCTGGAGCCCGGCGACATCGCCACATGATGTGGTCGGTCCTGGTCCTTGCGGCGCTGGCGGCCGGGCTGCCGTTTCTGGCAGAGCGGCGCAAGCCCGACATGGACGAAGCCACCCGCAACGCGGCCCCGGGCGCGTTTGCAGAGCTGTCGGACGGGCGCACGCACTACCAGTGGCACGGGGATGGGAACGGGCCAGTGCTGGTCTGCATCCACGGGCTGACGACACCCAGTTTCGTGTTTCGCGCCCTGGTGCCTGGGCTGGTGGCGGCGGGCTTTCGGGTGCTGACCTACGACCTTTACGGGCGCGGCTTTTCGGACCGTCCGCGCGGCGCGCAAACCCGGCATTTCTTCATCCGGCAGCTGCGCGACCTGTTGCAGAATCAGGGCGTCGGCGACGATATCACGCTGCTGGGCTATTCGATGGGCGGCAGCATCGCCACGGTCTTTGCCTACGAGGAGCCCGGGCGCGTGGCGCGTCTGATCCTTCTGGCCCCGGCGGGGCTGGTGCATAGCCCCGGGGCGCTGGCCGAGGTGGCGCGCAAGGTGCCCGGGTTCGGCGACTGGCTGATGCTGGCGCTGGGCGGCTGGTCGCTGCGACGCGCTGCGCGGCGGCAGATGGCGCCTGGCGCGGTCGCGCGCGAACTGGCACAACGACAGGAGGCCGAGACTTGGAAGCGCGGCTACTTGCCTGCCGTCTTGTCCTCGCAGCGCAACATGCTGGCAGAGGAACTGGAGGAAGAGCACGCTGCCCTGGCAGCGGCGCGGGTGCCGGTGCAGGCGATCTGGGGCGAACTGGACGCGGTAATCCCGCTCAAGGCGCTGGGCCGGCTGACCGAATGCAACCGCGATGTGCGGCAATCGGTGATCAGTGGCGCCGGGCACGGGCTGGTGCTGACCCATGCCGACGAAGTGCTGACGGAGATCAAGGACGCGCTGGGATAGGACGCTACTCGGGTCCGGCTCGTGCCAAGTCTAGACCGCTGCCGCGACCCGCAGCTTCAGGGGCGTTTCCTTGACCGGCAGATGCACCACGGCGCTGAACGCACCGACGGCGACGCCGACCCACCAGACGGCGGTGTAGTCGCCGTAGATGTCGTACAGCCGCCCGCCCAGCCAGACGCCGAGGAACGACCCAAGCTGGTGGCTGAAGAAGATGATGCCGTAGAGCGTGCCCATGTAGCGCAGCCCGTAGATATGCGCGACCAGCCCGCTGGTCAGCGGCACCGTCGCCAGCCACAGCGAGCCCATCGCGACCGAGAACAGCGATCACCGTGGTCGGCGTGATCGGGAACAGGATGAACAGCGCGCCGCAGCGATGGTGCGCCCGGTGTAGATGCCCGCCAGCAGGTATTTCTTGGAATAGCGCTTGCCGAGCCAGCCCGCGATCAGCGTGCCGCGCGATATTGGCCAGCCCGATCATCGAGATCGCCACCGCGCCCAGCGCCGAGGTCGTGGTGATGCCGAGCGAGGCCAGCGTGCCCGAGGGGTCGATCGGCGCCGCACATCTCGGTGATCAGGGCCGGGAAATGCGCGGTGACGAAGCTGAGCTGATAGCCGCAGGAAAAGAAGCCGAGGAAGATCAGCGTGTAGGACGGATCGCGGAACGCCTTGACCAGGATCGCGCCCATGACTTTCCTCGAGTTCGGCGCGGCTGGCAGGGGTCGGCGCGCGGATCATCGGCAGGATCAGCAGCGCCGCCAGGATCGCCCCGGCGAAGACCAGGAACACCGACTGCCAGGTCATGCAGGCCAGCAGCCATTCGGCCAGCGGCGCGCCGACGACCTGCCCGCCCGATCCGGCGGCGGTGACGATCGCCAGCGCCATCGAGCGGTTTTCGTCGCTGGCCGCGCGGCCGACGACGGCCAGCAGCACGCCGAACCCGGTGCCGGCGATGCCGAAGCCCACCAGGACTTCGAGCACCCAGTGCTGGCCGGGCGTGACGGCGAAGGACGACAGCACCAGGCCCGCCGCATAGATCAGCGCGCCCAGGACCATCGCGCGGCGGTCGCCGAACTTCTCGGCGAAGGCGCCGAACATCGGCTGGCCGATGCCCCAGGCCAGGTTCTGGATCGCGATGGCCATGCGAGAAATCGGCGCGCAGCCAGCCGAATTCCTCGGCGATCGGGATCTGGAACACGCCGAAAGCTGGCGCGGATCGCAAAGCTGATCAGGATGATGATGCAGCCGCCGATCAGGACCGGGGTGATCAGCGGCGCGCGGGTGCGGGCATCTGGCGGCTCCGGCGGTATGGTCGGGCGACAGGTGCGTGCAAATCAGCGGTGTCGCGTCAAATCGAATATTGTGCGCCGTGCGCATCAGCTTTTCTTATGCGGCGCCGGCGCTTTATGCCGGGGCCATGGGCGAGACGATGCAGGAGATCTATGACGGGCTGGTCGCGACGGGCGAGATGACCGCCGATCCGGCGCAGCATGCCGTGCTGCCGGTGCTGGAGCGAGATCCGCGCGCATTTCGAGGCCGTGCCCGAGAAGAAGGGCCTGCTGGGCGGGCTGTTCGCCAAGGCGCCCGAGCCGCCCAGGGGCGCCTATCTGTGGGGCGGGGTCGGGCGCGGCAAGTCGATGCTGATGGATCTGTTCTTCGACGCATGTGCCGACCGACGCGCGAAGCGCCGGGTGCATTTCCACGCCTTCATGCAGGAAATCCACGCAGGCATGCACGCGGCCCGCCAGACGCGGCGTCGACGATGCGCTGAAGCCGGTGGCCGACGCGGTGGTCGAGCGAGGTGCGGCTGCTGTGTTTCGACGAGATGCAGATCAGCGATATCACCGATGCGATGATCGTCGGGCGGCTGTTCGAGGCGCTGTTCGCGGCGGGCGTGGTGGTGGTGACGACGTCGAACCGGGTGCCGGACGATCTTTACAAGGACGGGCTGAACCGGGCGCTGTTTCTGCCGTTCATCGAGCTGATCAAGGACGCGGATGGTGGTGCATCATCTGGCAATCGCCGACCGATTACCGGCAGGATCGGCTGGCAGGCTCGGACGTCTATTTCAAGCCCGCCAACGCGGCAGCGCGGGCGGCGATCGATGCGTTGTGGCAGGATCTGACGGGCGGCGACTGGGACGCCGTTGACCCTGACGGTCAAGGGCCGCGAGGTGGTGCTTGCCGGGGTTCCAGCAACGGCGTCGCGCGGGTGCCGTTCTGGGATCTGTGCGGGCGACCGCTGGGGCCGGCGGATTACCTGGCGGTGGCCGAGGCGGTGCGGGTGCTGATCCTGGAGGACATGCCGCGGCTGAGCCGCTCGAATTTCAACGAGGCGAAGCGGTTCGTGACGCTGATCGACGCGCTTTACGAGGCGCGGGTGCGGCTGATCATGTCGGCGGCGGACGTACCCGAGCGGCTGTATATCGAGGGCGAGGGCACGTTCGAGTTCGAGCGCACCGCCAGCCGGTTGCGCGAGATGCAGAGCGAAGGCTGGGGCGAGGACCGCGCGTGAGGTGACTGTTGCGGCGGGCATGGAAGGCGTAGGCTGACCGCAACTGATGGGGCGTTGCGATGTCCGAGACTTTGCTGGCGCAAGAGGCGGTCGTCCGGGGGGTGGTCTTCCTGGCCGTTCTGGCTGCGATGGCGCTGTGGGAAGTGGCCGCGCCCCGGCGCCGGCGCGAAATTCCGCGCCTGCTGCGCTGGTCGAACAATATCGCGCTGGTGGTGATCGACACGGCGCTGCTGCGGCTGGCGTTTCCGGTGCTGGCGGTCGGGATGGCCGTGTTGGCCGAAGAACGCGGCTGGGGCCTGTTCAACGTGCTGGACCTGCCGGTCTGGATCGCCGCCGTGCTGGGGTTCCTGGCGCTTGATCTGGCGATCTACCTTCAGCACGTGCTGTTTCACGCGGTGCCCGCGCTTTGGCGGCTGCACCGGATGCACCACGCCGATCTGGAATTCGACGTCAGTACCGGGGTCCGGTTTCACCCGGTGGAGATCGTGCTGTCGATGGGCCTGAAGCTGGGCGTGGTGGCCGCACTGGGTCCGCCCGCGGTGGCGGTTCTGGTGTTCGAGGTCGTGCTGAACGCCACGTCGCTGTTCAATCATTCCAATGTGCGTCTGGGGTCGGTCGACAGGGTGCTGCGGCTGTTCGTCGTGACGCCCGACATGCACCGGGTGCATCATTCGGTGCGTCCCTCGGAGACCAACAGCAATTTCGGCTTCAACCTGCCGTGGTGGGACCGGCTGTTCGGCACCTACCGCGCACAGCCGAAGGACGGGCACGAGGGGATGACCATCGGCCTCGCCGAGTTCCGGACGCGGCGGGATCTGTGGCTCGACCGGATGCTGTGGCAGCCGTTGCGCGGGCGGGCCGGGGGGATGTTTGGCGGGGACGGGGGCTAGGCGATGCGGGTCTTCGTGGCCATCGACCTACCGGATGCGGTGCGCGCCGTGCTGGAGGACGTGCAGGAGCAGGTGCCTGTGGGCCGGCTGATGATGGCCGAGACGTTGCACCTGACCTTGGCGTTCCTGGGGGATCAGCCACGCGATCTGCTGCTGGCGGCCGACGAGGAGCTGGCACGGATCAGCGCGGCGCCGTTCGAGGTGCAATTGCACGGGCTGGGGACGTTCGGCGCGCGCAGCCCGTCGGTGCTGTGGGCGGGTATCCGGCCGGACCCGGCCTTGACGGCGTTGCGGGAGCGGGTGCGCGGAGCGGTGCGGCTAGCAGGGCTGGAGCTGCCGAGAGAGCGATTCCGGCCGCATGTCACGCTGGCGCGGTTTTCGCGGCTGCGGGAGGAGGAGTTGGAGCGGTTGCGGCGGTTTCTGGCGCGGTTCGGCGGGGTCGGGCTGCCGGTGTTCCAGGTGGATCGAATCACGCTGTTCCAGTCCCGGCTGTCGTCGGAAGGCGCGGTGCATGACGCGCTGGAGGAATACCCGCTCGCGTCCGGGCAAAACGCGCTCGGGACCTGATCCGGGGCGGGTGTCGCTTTCAGCTACGTGTGGCGCGGGCGGCGAAACAGCCCAACTTCGCGTTGTGGATGTGCACTTCGGCAATCTTCGGATCGGCGAAGATCGCGTCGAGCGCCGGGCCGAGGTCGGCTCCGTCGACGACATCGGCATTCTTCATCATGTGATCGGCACCGAAGGCGCGAATCGACAGCAGCCGCCGCGCCAATACCTCGGGAACCGTGCCGGGTTCCGGTGTCGCGGTCTCGGCATTTTCACGCACGAAGATCGCGTGGCTGGCGCGAAATGGCGTTTCGGCCGGCATCGAGACGTGGTTGAGCAGGATCAGGGTTTCACCCGGTTCGGCATCTGCAAGGCTGACCCGGCAGGGGTAGCCGGGGCTGGCATCGGCGGTGATCCGGCGGGCGTTGCGGCTGGCCAGTTCGGCATCGCTGAGGCGGTGCAGGTCGGCAAAATCCTCGGCGGGCAGAGCGTGAATGCGGAAGGTCATGGTGCGGTCTCCTTTCGCATCCAGAATGGTGGGTACGAGGGATCGGTGCGACCCGGAAGTTGCGGGTTCAGCCGTTGTCGCGCAGCACCTGGCCCGCCAGATAGAGCGAGCCGCAGATCAGGATGCGGGCGCGAGCGTCGCTAGCGACGATCGCGCGGACCGCGTCGAGGACCGAGGCCGCGGTGTCGGCGGCCAGCCCCTCGCGCCGGGCCGCGTCGCGGGTGTCCTCGGCGCTGAGCGTGGCGGTTTCGCCGGGGATCGACACGGCGGTGCAGGCGTTCGGCGATGCCCGCCAGCGGGCGCAGGTAGCCGCCGATGTCCTTGGTGTTCAGCATCCCGCAGATCAGGTGCAGCGGCTTGTCGCGTCATCGACGACAGGGTGCGCGCCAGCATCTCGCCCGCCGCCGGGTTGTGACCGCCGTCGAGCCAAAGCTCCGCTGTGCCCGCGGCCTCGACCAGCGGGCCGCTTTTCAGGCGCTGCATCCGGGCGGGCCATTCGACGTCGCGCATCGCCGCCTCGCAGGCCGCCTCGTCGCAGCCAAGCGCCCGCAGCCCGGCGATGGCGATGCCGGCGTTGTCGATCTGGTGCGGCCCGATCAGGCGCGGCAGCGGCAGGTCGAGCAGGCCGGTTTCGTCCTGATAGACCAGGCGCCCGCGCTCTTCGCCGACGTGCCAGTGCTGGCCGTGGACCAGCAGCGGCGCGCCGAGGCGGGCGGCGCGGGCTTCGATGACCTCGAGCGCCTTCGTCGTCCTGCGGCCCGACGATGCAGGGCACACCGGTCTTGAGGATGCCGGCCTTTTCGGCGGCGATCTCGGCAGGCGTGTCGCCGAGGTACTGCTGGTGGTCCAGCGACACCGGCGTGATCACGGTCAGCGCGGGGCTGTCGATCACGTTGGTGGCGTCCAGCCGCCCGCCAAGGCCGACCTCGAGCAGCGTGTAGTCGGCGGGCGTGCGGGCGAAGGCCAGCAGGGCGGCGCAGGTGGTGATCTCGAAATAGGTGATCGGGATCGCCGCCGTTGGCGGCCTCGCATTCGTCGAGCACCGCCGTCAGGTCGGCCTCGGAGATCAGCGACCCGGCCAGCGGATGCGTTCGTGAAACCGCGCCAGATGCGGCGAGGTATAGGCGTGGACGGTCTTGCCCGCGCCCTCCAGCCCGGCGCGCATCATCGCCTGGACCGAGCCCTTGCCGTTGGTGCCCGGCGATGTGGATCACCGGCGGCAGGTTGCGCTGCGGGATGGCCGAGCGCGGCCAGCAGCCGCCACATCCGGTCGAGCGTCAGGTCGATGATCTTGGGATGCAGCGACATCATCCGCGTCAAGGATGACGTCGGAGGTGGCGGTGCTCACGCCTTGGCGGCCCCGGTCTTGGCGGTCTCGGCGGGCTTTTCGGCATCCGCCTTGGGCGCCGGGTCCTGTTTCGGCGCGTCGGCCTCGATCGCTTCGCCCGTCGGGATCGGGCGGCGGCAGGTCGCCCTTCACCGCCGGCGGCAGGCCGGTCAGCATCCGGACGATGGTGATCAGCTCGTCGCGCAGCGCCTTGCGGTGGGTGACCCGGTCGAGCATGCCGTGGTCGAGCAGGTATTCGGCGCGCTGGAAGCCTTCGGGCAGCTTCTCGCGGATGGTCTGTTCGATGACGCGCGGGCCGGCAAAGCAGATCAGCGCGTTGGGCTCGGCGATGTGGATGTCGCCCAGCATGGCGTAGGACGCGGTGACGCCGCCGGTGGTCGGGTGGGTCAGCACGACGATATAGGGCAAGCCCGCCTCTTTCAGCATCTCCACCGCGACGGTGGTGCGCGGCATCTGCATCAGCGACAGGATGCCCTCCTGCATCCGCGCGCCGCCGGCGGCGGAGAACAGGATCAGCGGGCGCTTCGGCTTCACCGCGCGTCTCGGCGGCGGCGATGATCGCGTTGCCGACGATACATGCCCATCGAGCCGCCCATGAAGCTGAAATCCTGCGCCGCGGCGACGACGGGCGTGCGCCCGATCTCGCCCTGCGGCGACCAGCATCGCCTCGGTCTCGCCGGTGGCCTTCTGCGCGGCCTTCATCCGGTCGGGGTATTTCTTCTGGTCGCGGAAATGCAGCGGGTCGGCGATCGGCTCGGGCACCTTGACCTCGGTGAACGATGCCGCCGTCGAACAGCGCCGTGAAGCGGTCGCGCGGGGTGATCGCCATGTGGTGGTCGCAGGTGGTGCAGACGTTCAGGTTGTCGGTCAGTTCGCGGTGGAACAGCATGGTGCCGCATTCGGGGCATTTGGTCCACAGGTTCTCGGGCACCTCGCGGCGCGAGAACAGCGAGTTGATCTTGGGGCGGACGTAGTTGGAGATCCAGTTCATCGCGGGGTCCGATGCTGTTGCCTGTTGCCGTCGCCAGATAAGCCGGGGACGGGCGAATGCAATCAACGCCTGACCGCGCGGCGCACCAGCGCCCAGGTCAGCGCCAGCACCGCAAGATCGGCCAGCACCAGGCCGGGCAGCACGACCAGGTCGTCGGCGGCCGTAGGGCGTGGTGTACAGCGCCAGGCCCGACATGGTGCCCTGCAGCGACAGGATCAGCAGGGCGACCACGTTGTTGGCGAAGTGAAACCCCCAGGCCGCGCCGAGGCTGCCGGTGCGCGCGGTCAGGTCGGCGGCGACGAGGCCAAAGATCGCGGCGGCAGCCACCATCGAGCCAGACATTGGGCCCGGCGGTCGCGGGATCGTAATGCACCGCGCCGAAGATCAGCGCGGGCAGCACCATCCAGATCAGCGGCGACGCGAAACGCGCGGCCAGCTGCTGTTGCAGGTAGCCGCGGAACACCAGCTCTTCGGCGCCGGTCTGGATCAGACAGGCCGAGCAGGGCCAGCGGCAGCAGCAGCAGCCACAGACCCGGGTCGATGTTCGGCCGCGCGTCGAACTGCCAGAGCCAAAGCGCGGTGCCGATGGCGTAGACCAGCGCCGACGATGCAACGCAGCCGTGGCGAAATCGCGAATCACCACGCGAGGCGCGGCCGAAAAGCGACCCGGCGCGGCGCTTGTGCAGCACGCGCGACGGCGAGCAATCGGCCCCAGGCCCATGCCGACGAAGGAATAGCAGCAGGATCAGCGTGCCGCGCGGCGTCTGCCCGGTCAGCACCGGGCCGCCGCCCAGTCCGGCACGTTGCCGGTGCCGGTCAGCCACCACAGCCCGGCCAGCAGCACCGCGATCCAGACAACATAGATGGCGAGCGCACAGCAGGATGCCCAGCACCAGCCGCCACAGTCTGCGGGCGGGCCATCGCGGGCGTCACGTAGCTGCGGAATGCGGGCGCAAATCGGGCGGTCGTCATGCGCGGCACGGCTAGCCGGCACCGGTCGCGGGGCCGGGCAATGTGCCTTCGCGGCGCGCGCGCTTGTGTCGCCCGCGTCACGCTGACCTATTCCAGCGGGCGACATTTCGAGAGCCAGGGGCGCGCCATGCTGAAGAACAAGACCGACAAATCCCGACTGCCCAGCCGCCACGTGACCGAGGGGCCGGAGCGCGCGCCGCACCGGTCGTATTTCTACGCGATGGGCCTGACCGAGGAGGAGATCGCACCAGCCCTTCGTCGGCGTCGCGACCTGCTGGAACGAGGCCGCGCCCTGCAACATCGCGCTGAACCGGCAGGCGCAGGCGGTCAAGATGGGGGTCAAGTCGGCGGCGGCACGCCGCGCGAGTTCACCACGATCACCGTGACCGACGGCATCGCCATGGGGCACGAGGGCATGCGGTCGTCGCTGGCGTCGCGCGAGGCGATTGCCGACACGGTCGAGCTGACCATGCGCGGCCATTGCTACGACGCGCTGGTCGGGCTGGCGGGCTGCGACAAATCGCTGCCGGGGATGATGATGGCGATGGTGCGGCTGAACGTGCCGTCGGTGTTCATCTACGGCGGCTCGATCCTGCCGGGCGGCGCCTGAGGGGCCGACGTGCCCGCCGATTTCGCCACCGCGACCTGACGGTGCAGGACATGTTCGAGGCGGTCGGGCCAGCTACCAGGCCGGCGACGATGTCGGACGCGGAGCTTGCGATCCTGGAACGCGTCGCCTGCCCCTCGCGCCGGCGCCTGCGGCGGCCAGTTCACCGCCAACACCATGGCCTGCGTGTCCGAGGCGATCGGGCTTGCGCTGCCCAACTCGTCCGGCATGCCCGCGCCCTATGAGAGCCGCGGCCAATACGGCGTCGCGTCGGGCGACGCGGTGATGGACGCTGATCGAACGCAACATCCGCGCCCGCGACATCTGTACCCGCAAGTCGCGTTGGAGAACGCCGCGCGCGTCGTGGCCTGCACCGGCGGGTCGACCAATGCCGGGCTGCACCTGCCGGCGATCGCGCATGAGGCCGGGATCGACTTCTTCCTCGACGATGTCTGCGAAATCTTCCGCGACACGCCCTATTTCGTCGATCTGAAGCCGGGCGGGCAATACGTGGCCAAGGACCTGTACGAGGCGGGCGGCGTGCCGGTGGTGATGAAGGAACTGCGCAAGGCGGGTCTGCTCCACGAGGATTGCATCACCGCGACGGGCCGCAGCCATCGGCGAGGAACTGGACATGGTGACGCGCGAGGCCGACGGCCGGGTGATCTATCCCGTCGAACGCCGATCACCAAGACCGGCGGCGTCGTCGGACTGAAGGGCAACCTCGCCCCCGAGGGCGCGATCGTGAAGGTCGCGGGCATCGCAGCCGGAGAACCAGGTCTTCAGCGGCCCGGCGCGCGTCTTCGAATGCGAAGAGGACGCCTTCGAGGCCGTCAAGGCGCGCAGCTACAAGGAAGGCGAGGTGCTGGTGATCCGCAACGAGGGCCCGTCCGGCGGGCCGGGCATGCGCGAGATGCTGGCCACCACGGCGGCGCTTTCCGGGCAGGGCATGGGCAAGAAGGTGGCGCTGATCACCGATGGCCGGTTCTCCGGCGCGACGCGCGGCTTCTGCGTCGGCCATGTCGGCCCGGAGGCCGCGCATGGCGGACCGATCGCGCTGCTGCAGGACGGCGACATGATCACCATCGACGCGATCAAGGGCGTGCTTTCGGTCGATCTGAGCGACGCCGAGACTGGCCGCAACGCAAGGCCGACTGGAACGGCCCGCGCGAGACGATCTACGCGTCGGGCGCGCTGTGGAAATACGCCCAGCTTGTGGGGGCGACCTACAAGGGCGCGGTCACGCATCCCGGCGGTCAGGCGGAGCGCCATGTCTACATGGACCTTTAGAAAGACGCTGGCCGCGCTGCTGCCGGCTCTGGCGGTTGCGGGTTGCACGGACGGGCCCGACGTTTCGGCGGCGGGGTTCGGGTTCTCGCGCTCTGCGCCGCAGACCATTGCGGTGTCGAACCGGGCGGTCGTGATCGGCGGACCGCCGGGGTATTGCATCGACAGATCCGGCAGCCGGCTGAACGGCGACAGCGCTTTCGTGGTGCTGGCAAGCTGCGCCTCGATCACGCAGGACGCCGGCGCGGCAGCACCGCGGGTGCCGGGATTGCTGACCGCCTCGGTCGCGAAAGAGGCCGACGGCGCCGGGTTGCTGGCCGCCGATGGCGTGCTGGAGGGCTTCCTGGCCTCGGATGCGGGCCGTGCGGCGATGGCGCGCGACGGTCGCGCGGCCTCGGTCCAGGTGCTGGACATGCGGCGCGGCGATGGCGCGGTGCTGATCCGGCTGCGCGACACCAGCCAGGCGGAACTGGCCGGGGTCGAGGATGTCTATTGGCGCGGGCTGACCGATCTGAACGGGCGGTTGGTGACGATCTCGGTCGTCAGTTTCGCGGAACAACCGCTGGGCGCCGACGAGGGGCTGGCGACGCTGCGCGCCTTTCTGGCCCGGATTCGGGCCGAAACCCAGGCGCAAGCCGCTGAAAGTTAGAGCGATCTTAACCCTGCCGGGGCAAAAGGGGCTGGCCTGCAATTCGATAAGGTGAAATTGTTTGTTTCTGAACGAGAAACAAAATCGGCCTCCCCGGCCGGAGAATTAGGGCAATGGCGCGGCTAATCGGCGGTTTGATCGACGGCGTGTTTCACGGGCGCATCCTGCGCCGGTGGGGCCGTGCCGCGCGGACCGCCGAAATGCTGGACCTGGCCAGCCTGTCCCGCCTGCGCCGCCGCGCCCGCGAGATCAGGCGCAGGCTGGACCGGGTGATCCACGTTGCCGAGGGGCGGCTGACGCTGCCCGCCGTCGGCTCTAATGCCATCGTCAAGCCGCTTTACACCGACTGGGCCTACCGGCCCGAACTGTGGCGCGGCCCGCTTAGTCCGCTGGGCATGGTGGCGGTGGAAAGCAAGACCGAGTACGGCGACGAGGTGAAGATCTTTCACGACTGCCGGATCACCGAGCTGACGCTGCGCCAGATCCGCAACACCCGCGAAAGCGACCTGGCGCCCTACGGTCTGCGGATGGACGTGTTCCGCTTCGACGGCTCGTTCCTGTCTCTGGTGATCGAGTTGCCCGCGAACGCGGTGAAGGGGCTGGAAAAGCGGCACCTGATCCGGCTGACCACGGTGGTCGAGGTCGAAAAGCCGCTGGAGATTTTCGCGCGGCTGAACATCAAGCATGGACCGAACGTCGAGCAGATCGTGCGCGAACTGCCGCTGGGGTCGGACGAGGTGATGGTCGAATTCGACCTGGCCTATACCAAGCTGAACGAGAAACGGGTCGAACGGATGTGGCTGGACCTGATCTTCGAGGGCGCCGAGATGAACCAGATCCAGTTGCGCGACGTGGCCCTGACCCGTCGCCCGCGGGCCGAGGTCTGAGGAGAACGGAAATGTCGGAACTGTCGCTGGTCAAGACTCGGATACAGGCGGGAATTTGGGAAGGCGTGCTGAGCGGTGATCCGGGCACCGACGACGATGCGCCCGAGCTTGAGGTGTTGCATCTGGACCAGCAGGTCAGGACGGTCGCCATCACCGAAGACGCCCGCGCACCCGGCACCTGGACCGTCAAGATCGCGATCCCGCCCGACCTGCTGTCGGACGGGGTGCAGACCTTCCTGATCCGCGATGCGGCCGACGGCGAGACGCTGGGCAGCTTCGCGGTTGTGACGGGCGAGCCGCTGGAAGATGACATCCGCGGCGAGATCGACCTGCTGCGGGCCGAGTTGGACATGCTGAAACGCGCCTTCCGGCGACATTGCCTGGAAACGATGTAGGCGCCGGAGGGGGCTTCGCGCCCCCTCGCCCGGACATGCGTCCGGTCTCACCCCCGCGGGATATTTCCGAACCAGAGAAGGCGCAGGACGGCGTGACGTGGCGTTGGGGATGACATTTCCAGTGTCCCTGCGCATGGTCCGGCGAAACGGGGAGACCGCATCATGTCCGACTATCCGCATCTTCTGGCGCCGCTCGACCTGGGCTTCACCACGCTGAAGAACCGGGTGCTGATGGGCTCGATGCACACCGGGCTGGAAGAGACCAGGGACTGGAACCGGGTCGCCGAGTTCTACGCCGAGCGCGCGCGCGGGCGAGGTCGGCGCTGATGGTGACCGGCGGCATGGCGCCGAACCGGGAAGGCGGCGTGTTTCCCGGCGCGGCGGGGCTGTTCACCGAGGACGACATCGCCAACCACCGCATCGTCACCGACCGGGTGCACGAGCGCGGGCGGCAAGATCGCGATGCAGATCCTGCATGCGGGCCGCTATGCCTATGGCCCCGAATGCGTCGCGCCCAGCCCGGTGAAATCGCCGATCTCGCCGTTTCCGCCGAAGGAACTGGACGAGGACGGGATCGAAAAGCAGATCGCCGATATCGTCACCGCCGCCGCAGCGCGCGCGCGAGGCGGGCTATGACGGGGTCGAGGTCATGGGGTCGGAGGGCTATTTCCTGAACCAGTTCCTGGTGACCCACACCAACAAGCGCACCGACCGCTGGGGCGGGTCCTATGAGAACCGGATGCGCCTGCCGGTCGAGGTGGTGCGCCGCTGCCGCGAGGCGGTGGGCGAGCGATTTCATCATCATCTACCGGCTGTCGATGATCGACCTGGTCCCGAACGGGTCGACCTGGGACGAGGTGGTGCAACTGGCGCAAGGCGATCGAGGAGGCGGGCGCCACGATCATCAACACCGGCATCGGCTGGCACGAGGCGCGGATTCCGACGATCGCCACCAGCGTGCCGCGCGCGGCCTTCACCTGGGTGACGAAAAAGCTGATGGGCAAGGTTGTCGATCCCGGTCATCACCTCGAACCGGATCAACACGCCCGAGGTCGCCGAAGCAGGTTCTGGCCGACGGCTGCGCCGACATGGTGTCGATGGCGCGCCCGTTCCTGGCGGATGCGGATTTCGTGACCAAGGCGGCCAGCGGCAAGGCCGCGCAGATCGCGCCCTGCATCGCCTGCAATCAGGCCTGTCTGGATCATACGTTCAGCGGCAAGATGTCGTCCTGCCTGGTCAACCCGCGCGCCTGTCACGAGACCGAACTGGTCTATGCGCCGACCGACGCGCCGAAGCCGATCGCGGTGGTGGCGCGGGGCCTGCGGGCCTGTCGACGGCGATCGTCGCGGCGGAGCGGGGCCACGAGGTGACGCTGTTCGACAAGGCCGACCGGATCGGCGGCCAGTTGAACATGGCCAAGGAGGTCCCCGGCAAGGAAGAGTTCAGGGGCTTGGTCGACTGGTACGGGACGGCGCTCGAGGCCGCCGGCGTGACGCGTCCGGCTGGGCCAGGCGGCGGACGCCGGGGCTCTGGCGGGTTTCGACGAGGTGATCATCGCCACCGGCGTGCTGCCGCGCGATCCGGCGATCCCCGGGCAGGACGGGCCGAACGTGCTGAACTATATCGACGTGCTGCGCGGCAAGGCCGAGGTCGGCAAGCGCGTGGCGATCATCGGCGCCGGCGGCATCGGCTTCGACGTGGCCGAGTTCCTGGTGCACGAAGGCACCAGCCCGACCGAGGATCTGCCGCTTTGGATGCAGGAATGGGGCGTCGCCGATCCCGAGGACGAGCGCGGCGGCCTCGCCCCGCAAGGCCCGCAGCCCGAGCCGCCGGCGCGGCAGGTCACGCTGTTGCAGCGCAAGGCCGAGCAAGCTGGGCAAGCGGCTGGGCAAGACCACCGGCTGGATCCACCGCGCGGCGCTGAAGATGAAGGACGTCCAGATGATCGGCGGCGTGAATTACGAGCGGATCGACGCCGACGGGCTGCATGTGTCGTTCGGCGAGGCGCGCGAGAACCCGACGCTGATCGAGGTCGACACGATCGTGCTGTGCGCCGGGCAGGTGCCGGAACGGTCGCTGGCGGATGCGCTGGCAAGGCGGGGGTGCACGGCGCATGTGATCGGCGGCGCGGACGTGGCCGCGGAACTCGACGCCAAGCGCGCCATCGACCAGGGCACGCGGCTGGCCGCGGCGCTTTAGCCGAGGCGCCTTTTCGCGCCGATCGCCGGCGGGGCTGTGCCGGCATTGTTTCACTGTTTCCCTGCCTACAAACGATCCCGGCAATTACCGCAGTATTGTCGGGACCACGCCGCGTTGCTGCCCGAATTCGGCCGCGATACCCCATGTCCAGGGGCCGAAGAACAAACGAGTACCGGAATGGACCGATTGACGGAAATGGAAGCCTTCGCCACGGTCGTGGACCAGGGTGGCTTCACCGATGCCGCCAAGAAGATGGGCATTTCGAAATCCGCCGTGTCAAAGCACGTCTCGTCGCTTGAGGCCCGGCTTGGCGCGCGACTGCTGAACCGCACCACGCGCCGCGTCAGCCCGACCGAGATCGGCCTGGCCTATTACGACCGCGCCCGCCGCGTGCTGAACGACGCGGGCGAGGCCGATGCGCTGGTCACCTCGATGCAGTCGGCACCCTCGGGCCTGCTGCGGATCTCGCGTGGCCACCGATTTCGGGGTCAATCACCTGTCGCCGGTGCTGGGCGAATTCCTGTCGGATTTCCCGGACATCACCGTCAACATGGTGCTGAACAACCGCTATGTGGAACTGATCTCGGAAGGCTTCGACATGGCCGTGCGGATCGGCGAGCTGGAAGACAGCACCCTGCGCGCCCGCAAGCTGACCGAGACCACCAAGCGGATGATCGGCTCGCCCGGCTATTTCCAGAAATACGGCCGCCCGCTGAAGATCGACGATCTGAACGATCACAAGCTGCTGCACTATTCCAACCAGTCCTCGGGCAATGTCTGGAAGCTGACCGCACCCTCGGGCGAAAAGCGCCAGGTGCGCACCGCCGGCTGGCTGACCGTCAATGACGGCCAGTCGCTGCTGAACGCCGCGATCTCGCGGACTTGGCATCGCCTATCTGCCCAGCTTCCTTTACGCCGATGCGCTGGAGCAGGGGCTGGTCGAAGAGGCGATCCCGGAGCTGCCGGTCGAGACGCAGGGCATCTACGCGGTCTATCCGCCGGGCCGCTTTACCCAGCCCAAGGTGCGCGCCTTCATCGATTTCCTGGTGCACCACTTTGCCGACAAGGGGCCGGACGCCTGGTAGGCGACCGCCCGACCCATACCGGTATTGCCCGGCGTCGACGCGAAGCGACGCCCTACTTGGTCGAGGTGAGTATCACCTCGACCCTTCTGTTTAGTGCGCGCCCGGCGTCGGTCTGGTTGCTGGCGCGCGGCGCAAGGTAGCCCACGCCGTCCGCCGTGATCTGCGTGCGCGGAACGCCGTACTTGTCGACCAGCCGCCGCACGACCGAGGCGGCGCGGCGTCGGGACAGGGCGATGTTGCTGTCGAGCGCGCCGACCGCATCGGTATGGCCGACCAGCGCGATGCGGGCATCGGGGCGCTCCTTGAGGTAGTCCGACAACTGGCGCAGCGAATCGAAGTGCCGCATCGCCCAGTTCCGACGACCCGGTCCTGAAGTCGAGATCGTCCAGGATGGCATGGCCATGGCGTTCCAGCTGTTCGGCCACCGGACCGGCAGGCGCGACGGGCATGGCGCGTTCGTCCATGACCACCGTGTCCGGGGCCGAAGTTGTGACCGCGAGCGCCGCATCCTTGTCGATCGCGCCGATCCGGGTGATCTGGACGAAACCCGCGTTGGCGCTGCGCGACACGATCAGGCTGACGTATTCCCCGACCTCGCCGGTCTGGCGCCGCGCCGTCAGGTAGCGGAAATCGCCCAGGTTCACGTGCATGTCCGGTTCCGGCAGCACCTCGATCTGGTAGCGGAAGTCGAAGCCGCCGCAGACCCGGCCTTCGCATTCGAACAGCACCTCGTAGCCGTCGTCCGTCAACTGCTGGCGAAGAGGCGCCAGGATTTGCAGCGTGGTCAGGCCGCCCGCGCCGACCTTCCACGATTGCTGATAAAGCGCGCCTTCCGCCATCACGCCGTCGGCGGGGCCTTCCTTGTAGGCGGCGAGCGGCAGGAAATAGCTGTCTTGTGGAACGATCCGTTCGGCCAGGGGAATCGCCACGGCCGGGAAGTCCAGCGTCAGGCACTGGCCGGCGCCCGGCACCAGAAGCGCCACGGCAGCTATGGTGGCGCGCAGGATCATCGGGCGGCGGCGTGATACTCGGCGTTGGGGCGCATGTCGATGGCAGAGGCGACGCGGTTCGACATGTTGTAGAAGCCGGTCACGCTGGCGATGTCGAAGATGTCACGGTCGGAAAACCCGGCGTCACGCAGGCGCTGGCGATCGGTCTCTTCCACGGTGGCGCTGGCAGTGGTCAGCAGCGCGGCGAAATCCAGCATCGCGCGCTGCCGGGCATCAAGGTCGGCGACGCGGTAGTTCATCACCATCTGCTCGCCCAGTTCCGGATTGCCCGACAATTGCCGGACGGCGGCGCCGTGGGCGACCTGACAATAATAGCAGCGGTTGATCGACGAGACGACGACGGCGATCATCTCTCGTTCGAGCTTGGAAAGCCCGCTGTCGCCCAGCATCAGATCGTTGTACATCGCCGTGAAGGCGTTCAGCTTGTCGATATCAAACGCATAGGCGCGCAGGACGTTGGGCACAATTCCCAGCTTTTCGGTGCAGATCTCGAAATATTTCCGTGTGGCGTCCGGCAATGGCTCGACCATCGGCAGGTCAAGCGCTGTCGGGGCTGCGTTCTTGCTGTCTTTCATGCCTGTCTCCGGGTCCTTGTCGCGCGGCCTGTCCGGCCAACTGGAGTCCACTTCCGGTCGTGCGCGTCAGCCATTTTTCTTCCGGTAGTGATAGTGTCCCACAACCTGCATTCCTAGGGAAGCATAGAGCGCGTTGGCCGCGGCATTGGCCCGGGTGACGGCCAGCCCCAGCCAATTGGCGCCATTGGCCTGCGCCCAATGCGCCGCCGACCGCATGAGGTTGTGGCCCACGCCGCGTCTGCGTTGCTCAGGCGAGACCTCGATGGCGTGGACCATGGCGATTTTGTGATCGAGCGCGACGAAGGCGACCCCGGCGGGGCGGTCGGACTGGCGGGCAAAGATCGCGGTCTTGGGCGCGTCGGTGCGGGCCATCACCGCCAACCGCGCCGGGCCGATGCCGCCCTTGGCCCAGATGTCGGCCATGATGGCCAGCGGCGGCCAAAGCTGGAAGGCGGACACCGGCGGCACCGGCGCTTGGGTCAGATGCGTTACCGGGACGACATGCAGGGCGACGGGATCGACGAGGTCGTAGCCACGGGCGGCGAGCACCCGATCAAGCCGCTCGTCGCCGTCGCGGATCATGAACAGAAGCGGCTGGTCAAGCTCACGCATTGCGGCCTCGGCCCCGGCCAAGTCGGTCTCGTGCCAGGGACCTTCGCCGGTGGTTGCCGACACCCTCTGTCCGCCGCACTGTCCGTTGCGGATGATCCACGGGCCAAGACGGGTGGTTGTCGCCGGTGCCCAGGTCTGTTCCATCGCGCGGATCAGTCTCGGGCTGTCGGGAGGTGTCACACCGGCTCTCCGCCCAGCGCGGCCTGCAGGTCGGACAGCGCCGCGCCGATCTGGTCCGGGTCGACACCGCGGATCACCACGTTCGATCCGAACTTGCCATCGAGCTGGAACGGATAGGATCCCATGGCGAGGCCAGGGTAATCGCCTGCCACCGAGGCCAGCGGCCCGGCGATCTCGCCCTCGGGGCGGTCGATGCGCAGGGTTCTGGACAAAAGCGGTGCGCCGCCGGTCAGGGCGGGCAGCACGCTTTGCACCATGGCCTGGAAGATCGCGGGCACGCCGGCCATGACGTGCACGTTGCCGATGCTGAAATCCGGGGGCCGCCGAGACCGGGTTGTCGATCAGCGTCGCCCCCTGGGGAATGCGGGCCATGCGCATCCGCGCCTCGTTAAGCTCGGTGCCGGACCGGGTGTAGTGGGCGAACAGGATCTCCAGCGCGTCGTCGCGCACGTCGATCGGCACGCCGAAGGCCTGCGCCACGCAGTCGGCGGTTATGTCGTCATGGGTCGGGCCGATGCCGCCCGAGGTAAACAGGTGATCGAAGCGGTCGCGCAGGGCGTTCACCGCTTCGACGATGGCCGCGGAATCGTCGCTGACAACGCGCATTTCCTTCAAGTCGATGCCGCGCGCGGTCAATTGCTGCGCGAGATAGGTCGTGTTGGCGTCGCGGGTCCGGCCCGACAGGATCTCGTCGCCGATGACAAGCATCGCGGCGGTGGGATTGGCCATGGGCGTCTCCTTGTCGGCAACCTTTTCGCGGTATAGGGCCAAGCCGATGCGGTTTGAAACCCCTCTTGTGCCCGCGCGGCTGATCCGCCGCTACAAGCGGTTCCTGTCCGACATGGTGCTGGACGACGGCACCGAAATTGTCGCCCATTGCCCGAACCCCGGGGCGATGACGGGGCTGGACGCGCCGGGCCTGCGCTGCTGGTTGGAGCGCAACGACGATCCGCGCAAGAAGTTGCGCTATGGCTGGCGGCTGGCGGAGCTGGCGGGCGGGCACATGGCGGGGATCGACACCGGCGTGCCGAATCGGGTGGTGAAAGAGGCGCTGGAGGCGCGGCGGGTTCCGCAACTGGCGGGTTACGGCGCAGTCCGGGCAGAGGTGCGATATGGGCGTGCCAGCCGCGTCGATTTCCTGTTGACCGAGCCGGGGCTGCCGCAGGCCTACGTCGAGGTGAAAAACGTGCATCTGCGGCGTGACGGCGATCTTGCCGAATTTCCCGACTGCGTCACCGCGCGCGGCGCGCGGCACCTGGACGAACTGGCGGAGATGGTGGCGCAGGGACATCGCGCGGTGATGCTCTATGTCGTGCAGCGCACCGATTGCGCCCGGTTCCGGCTGGCGGAAGACCTGGACCCAGCCTATGCCGCCGCCTTCGCGCGGGCCCGCGTCGCGGGGGTCGAAGCGATCTGTCACGGCTGCGACATCTCGCCCGTAGGCGTTGCGCTGACCGGGGCGCTGCCGGTCGAAAACTAGTCCGGCGGTGCGATGGCGATGCTGTCGTCGTAGTCCAGGGTGATCACGTGGCGCTCCATGGTCATGTCGGGCGACCAGCTGGCGATATGCTCGGTCTGTTCCCAGATCATCACGCGCCCGGTGCCGGGGTCGAGGTAGACCGTGTCCTTCGACCCCCACCACGAATTGCCGCGAGCCGGGTCGGGGTCGGTCCTGGTGCGGAACCTGTAGGTCAGGAAGGTTTTGCCGTTGTGGTCGGTGAGGCCCGGGCACTCGGTTTCGGCAAGGTTGGCGCGTTGCGAGGCGACGACCTGCGCCTGTGCCGCCTCCATGTCGCCGGGCATGTCGGTGGAGGGCGTCCAGGGGCCGTCAATACCAGGGCCAAGCCAGGTCTTGTTACCGATTGCCATGGCGTAGTTGCCGCTGTCCCTTATTCCGGCAATCGAAGTGGTGGCCGAGGCAATCCGGGCTTCGAAGGTGTAAAGCAGGTCGCCGTCTGGCGAGCGGACCTCCTTGATCTGCCGATGCGGCGGGCGCGCCGCGCTGTCGAGCGGGCCGCCGTCGAACAGCGCCGCGATTTCGTCATGGCAGGCATCGGCGAGGGCGGCGGCAGGGGCAAGCGACAGGGCGGCGATCAGGAGGTGGCGCAATGGGATGACTCCGGTAATGACGTGCTGTGCAAATCGTAGCGACACGCAGGTTCGTCGCAAGGCGGTAATGCCGCACTGGCACACCGGGCGCCGATTTACTATGTAAGCGCCAACTTTCAGGCAAGGAGCAAGGCCCGTGGACGACGGAAACCGGGGACGGCTGACAAAAGACGGCATCCGAATCTACGAGGCGCGCGATTTCGAGGGTATGCGCGGGGCAGGTCGCCTGGCCGCCGAGATCCTGGATGCGATGACGCCGCTGGTAGAGGTCGGGCAGACCACGGGCGAGCTGGACCGGGTCATCACGCAGATGGTCGAGGATGCCGGCGCGAAGTCGGCGACCATCGGCTACAAGGGCTATCAGCACGCCAGCTGCATCAGCGTGAACCACGTGGTCTGCCACGGCATTCCGGGGCCGAAGGTGCTGAAGGACGGCGATATCCTGAACATCGACGTCACGGTGATCGTCGATGGCTGGTATGGCGACACCATCGCGGATGTACGTGGCGGGCAAGCTGGCGCGCAAGGCCGAGCGGCTGATCGAGGTGACGCACGACGCGCTGTTCAAGGGGATCGAGGCGGTGCAAGCCGGGCAATACCTTTGGCGACATCGGCCACGCGATCCAGACGCTTTGTCGAGGCGCAACCGGATGTCGGTGGTGCGCGATTTCTGCGGTCACGGGCTGGGCCGGGTGTTCCACGCGCCGCCCAATGTGCTGCACTACGGCCGCCCCGGCACCGGCGCCGGTGCTGGAAGAAGGCATGTTCTTCACCATCGAGCCGATGGTGAACCTTGGCCGGCCCGAGACCAAGGTGCTGGCCGACGACTGGACGGCGGTGACCCGCGACAAGTCGCTGTCGGCGCAGTTCGAGCATTCGGTCGGCGTGACGGCGGACGGCTATGAGATGTTCACCCTGTCGCCCGCCGGCAGGTTCCACCCGACCTACAGCCGGGATTAGTCGCCCAAAGCGATCCCTTCGCGCCGCGGATCGGCGCCACCCTGCAGGCCGTCGCCGATGGCGATGGCGTGCAGGCCGGAGTTCAGGTCGCGGACGCTGACCTCGTACCCCATCTCGGTCAGCGCCTGTTCCAGATCGGCGGCGGCGGTGCCCTGTTCGAGGTCATAGGTGCCGAACCGGTTGACCAGATGCGGCGCGGCGATGGCCGCCTGCACATCCATGCCCCAGTCGATATGCGCGACGATGGTCTTGGCGACATAGCCGATGATCCGGCTGCCGCCGGGGCTGCCGATCACCAGCACCGGCTTGCCGTCCTTCAGCACGATGGTCGGCGCCATCGAGGACCGCGGCCGTTTGCCCGGCTCGACCCGGTTGGCGATCGGCACGCCGTCCTCGTGGGTGCGAAACGAGAAATCGGTCAGTTCGTTGTTCAGCAGGAACCCGCGCGTCATCAGCCGGCGAGCCGAAAGCCGTTCTCGATGGTGGTGGTCATCGACAGCGACGTTGCCCGTAGCTGTCGACGATCGAAACATGCGAGGTCGAGGGAAATTCGATACTGTCGTCGTCGGCCCAGTATCAGCGCGTGGTCGAAGGCGGGTTGCCCGGCGCGACCTCTGGCAGCGCATCGTCGCCCGCCAGAAGCCGCGCGCGCTCGGCACAGGTAGTCCGGCGTCGACCAGCCCCTTGGTGCGGCACCGGCACGAAATCGCTGTCGGCCATGTAGCGGCCGCGATCCGCGAAGGCGAGGCGCGAGGCGTCGCCGATCAGCCGCCAGGCTTCGGCATCTGTCCGGGCCCAGCGCGGCCAGATCGTAGGTTTCGAGCATCCCCAGGATCTGCCCGACGGTCAGCGCACCGGACGACGGCGGGCCCATGCCGCAGACCTGGTGCGCGCGGTAGTCGGCGCAGACCGCCTCGCGCTCTTTGACGCGGTAAATCGCCAGGTCGGTCAGCGACAGGACGCCGGGATTGCCCGGGCGCCCGGTGCACGGTGTCGACGATGTCATCGCGCGATGCCGCCGGTATAGAACGCCCCGCGCCCTCTTCTGCGCGATCTGGCGCAGGGTGTCGGCATAGGCCGGGTTTTGCAGGGTCGCCCGACTGCAGCGGTACGTCCGCTCCGGCAGGAAATAGGCGGCGTCGCATCAGAACGCGACAGCCGCTCGGCATCCTCCGCGACCAAGGCCGCCAAGCGCGGCGAGACGGTGAAATCCGTCCTCGGCCAGCGCGATGCATCGGCGAAAGAGCGACGCCCAATCCGTGACTGCCCCATCTCGCGTGCGCCTCTGCATCAGGGCGGGCGTGCCCGGCGTGCCGACCGAGCGGCCGCCGACCACGGCGTCGAAGAAACTTCATCGGCTCGCCGTCGCGTCCTGAAACAGCGTCGGCGTTGCCGCCAGAGGGGCGGTTTCGCGCCCGTCCAGCGTGGTCAGCTCGCCGCTCTCGGCGTCGTACCAGACCAGGAACGCGCCGCCGCCAAGGCCCGAGGACTGCGGCTCGACCAGCCCCAGCACCGCCTGTACCGCGACCATGGCATCCGCCGCCGTGCCGCCGTTGCGCAGCACCCGCGCCCCGGCCTCTGCGGCCAGCGGGTTGGCCACCGCGATCATCCAGGTTTCGGCGGTGACGGGAACACCCGCCAGCTTGGCGTCGAGACTGGCGCGGGCCTCCGGCGATGTCGCGACCGCTCCAGCGGCACTGGACGCCTCGGGCGCAACCGCGTCGGTGGCCTGCTGGGCGGCAGCAGGAAGGGCGAAGGCCAGCGCGGCGAGCCACGCAAGGGTCTGGCTTTTCATGACGTTCTCCTTAAGGGCGAATCCACAGGGCCAAGCCTAGCAGACCTCGGCGCAGGCTGTCACACCTGCGTGGGCCAGAGATCGGTGGACAGGTACTTCAGCCCGGAATCGCAGACGATCATCGCCACGGTTTTTCCCGCCAACTCGCCGCGCAGCAACTGCAACGCCGCCGCCAGGTTCGCACCGGACGAGAAGCCTCCGAAAATGCCCTCTTCGCGCGCCAGGGCACGGGCGGCGTCGCGGGCCACGTCTCCGGTCACAGTCAGGTAGCCATCGACGGGCGTGTCGGACATGAAGTCGAGATTGGCCATGGCATAGCCGCCGCCCTGGATCGGATGCGCGGGGTCGGTGACAGCCGCGCCCGAGAGCGGGGCGGCACCCGCAGGTTCCAGCAGGTAGCAGCGGATGTCGGGGTTCTGTTCCTTGAGATAGCGGGTCACCCCGGCATAGCTTCCCGCCGAGCCTGCGAAATCGACGAAGGCGTCGAGGGCGCCGCCGCTCTGCGTCCACAGTTCCGGCCCCGTGGTGCGGTAATGCGCGCGCCAATTGCCGTCGCGGGTGAACTGGTCGGCGCGGAACGCCCCACGTTCGTCCGCGATGCGCCGCGCCGCCGTGTCGACACGCGCCAGGTCGTCGCCCGAGACCTGGCCAGGCAGGGAGCCCTCGCATTGGTCGACCAGCACCACCTCGGCCCCCAGCGCCGCCATCATCCGGGCGCGTTCCGGCGAGTTGCCGCACGACATGACGGCGACGAAGGGGTAGCCCTTGATGGCGCAGACGATGGCCAGCCCGGTGCCCATGTTGCCGCTGGTCAGCTCCACCACCGTCTGGCCCGGCGCAAGTTCGCCCGCGGCTTCGGCCTCTTCGATGATGCCGAGGGCGGCGCGGTCCTTCTTGGAAAAGCCGGGGTTCAGGTGATCGAGCTTGGCCAGGATGGTGCCGCCCACGCCGCGATTGGCGACGATGCGATCAAGCCGCACCAGCGCGGTGCCGCCGATGGCGCCGAGGACCGAAGGCAGGACGCCTGTCAATCGCGATCCGCGCCGTCGCGGTCCTCGCGCCAGCGGATCAGAAATTCGGGTTCCTGGCCGCGCGACACCAGGATGTCGGCCATCAGAACCGGCGCGTGGCGGCGCGGCGGTTTGGGGCCGGTGGCGGACGGTGCGGACCAAAGCGTCCAGAAATTTGCGAGGCTGGCGGTCATGCGGTCAGCATAATCCGAATGCCGCGATTGGCAAAGGTCAGACACCCAGAAGCCCCGGCAGATCGCGCATGTGATGAAACACCGTGGCGCCGGTGGTCGCGAGGCGGGCGCCGTCGTCATGGGCGGCAAAGCCCAGGCATGGCATCCCGGCCCGGCGCGCCGCCTCGCAGCCGGCGGCGCTGTCGTCGATGACGCAGGTTCGCCCGGGTAGCACGCCGTGATCACGGGCCGCTTGCAGGAACATGTCGGGCGCGGGCTTGGCGACGCCGACCACGAAGGCCGAGTAAAGCCGACCGGCAAGGCGGGTCTGAAGGCGCGCGTGCTGGCCCAGCGTGATCTCCATTTTTTCGAGACTGCCGTTCGAGCCGACGCAATAGGGAATGCGGACGGCGTCGAGGCGGTCCAGCACCGTCTCGATCCCGTCGATCAGCGGCGTGCCCATTGCCAGGCGACGGTGCATTTCGGCGTAGATCAGGTCGAGCCAGTCGTCGGGAATGTCGGCGCCCATGCGGGCCGCTTCCCGGCCCACGCCCCGCATTGTACCGCCGACGAAACGATGCTCGATCTCGGTTTGGCTCAGGGTCAGGCCGCGGGCTGCCAGGTCTTCGCGCAGCAGGGCGTTGGTGATCGGTTCGCTGTCGACCAGCACGCCGTCGCAATCGAAGATCACCATGTCAGGCCGGGTCATGCGGCGTCCTTTGCAGCAGCGTGATGTGGGTGTCGCCGTAGCGGCGGGTGTCGAGCAGGGCAAAGCCCCGGGGCGCGGGCTGGGGGCGTTTTCCTCCCACACCACGAGGGCGCCGTCGGCGATCCAGCCGCTGCGGCTGGCGGCGGCAAGCGCGGCGCCGCCCAGCGCCTTGCCGTAGGGCGGATCGAGGAAGACCAGCGTGCAGGGGGCACCGGGATTGGCGGGCAGGCGGGTGGCATCGAGGCGCAGCAGCGTCGCGTCGCCGGCGCGGCGGGTCAGGGCGATGTTCTGCGCGATCAGGGCCTGCGCCGTGCGGCCGTTCTCGACGAAGGTGACGCTGGCTGCCCCGCGCGACAGCGCCTCGAGCCCCAGCGCGCCGGTGCCGGCGAAGAGGTCCAGCACCCGCGCGCCGGTGACCGGATCGCCGAACCGGCCGCCCACCAGCACGTTGAACAGGCTTTCGCGCACCCGGTCCGAGGTGGGGCGCAGGTGCGCGGCCTGCGTCGCCCTTGCCGACCTCGGCCAGCCGAAGGCCGCGCATCGTGCCCGCGATGATCCGCATCAGGCTCGCAGCAACGGCTTGAGATCGGCCGTCGGCATCGGCGATCACCTGTGGATCGGGGGATTTTCCCATTTCGATCAGGCGCTTGCCGACCATGTAGGCGCGCGCGTCGTTCATCGCATCGACCGCCAGCAAGCGTGTCGCCTGCGAAGTACCAGTAGCGATACCGCGCCGCCCTGCCCGGGCCGGGTGACGACGCGGTCGTAGCCGGTGTTCAGCCCGGCGATCTGCAGTTTGACGTCGTACTGGTCGGACCAGAACCACGGGTAAGGCAGGTAGCTCTTGCCCGCATCCAGCATGTTCGCGGCGACGCATTCGGCCTGGTCGATGGCGTTCTGCACCGATTCCAGCCGGATCCGGCGACCGTGATAGGGCAACGAGGCGCAGTCGCCCGCGGCCCATATCGCCGGGTCCGAGGTGCGGCCCTGCGCGTCGGCGCGGATGCCGTTGTCGATCGCAAGCCCGGCGGCTTCGGCCAGATCAGTCGCGGGAGCGATGCCGATACCCGACGATGACGATATCGACGGCGATTTCGGTGCCGTCGGACAGCACCGCGCCGGTGACGCGGGTCATCGCCGGTCAGGCGCGCCAGACCGACGCCTTCGCGGATGTCGACGCCGTGCGAGGTGTGCAGAGCGCGGAAGAAGTCCGAGGTTTCGCGGCAGGCGACCCGTTGCAGGATGCGCTCGGCCATTTCGATCAGCGTGACCTTCAGCCCCAGTTTCGAGGCCACGGCGGCGGCCTCGAGCCCGATGTACCCGCCCCCGACGATCAGCATCCGCGCGCCGTCGCGGCAGGCGGGGGCCATGGCGTCGACATCGGCCAGCGTGCGCACCACGTGGACGCCGCCACAAGCGCGCCGCCGATGGCCGCGGGCAGGCGGCGCGGGGTCGAGCCGGTGGTCAGGGCAAGGTCATCGTAGGGCAATAGACCGGCCGTCCGCGATGACCTGCTTTGTCGGCACGGTCGATGGCGGTCACGGTCACGTCGGTCAAGCAGCTCGATATCATGTTCGGCATAGAAGCTTTCGGGTCGCAGATACAGCCGCTCGACCGCCATCTCGCCCAGCAGGTAGCCCTTCGACAGCGGCGGGCGCTGGTAGGGCGGGACCGGTTCCGCGCCGATCAGGGTGATCGGCCCGTCGTGACCCAGGACCGCGCAGCCTGGCCACCAGCGACGGCCCCGGCCTGGCCGGCCCCGACGACGACGATCCTGTCCATGCCAATTCCCCCATGGCCGTTGCGTTGGTTTCCCCTATATCCTGCGGCAAAGGGAACGCAACAAATCAGGGGACATGAGGATGGCGATAGAAGAGGGCGACAGGCTGCCGGAGGCGGCGCTATTGCGGATGGGCGCGGACGGGCCCGAGACGGTTCAACTGGCCGACAGGCTGGCGGGGCGGCGGGTCGTCGTGTTCGCGGTGCCGGGGGCGTTCACGCCGACGTGCAGCACGGCGCATGTGCCCAGCTTCATCCGCACCAAGGCGGCGTTCGACGACAGGGGCATCGACGAGATCATCTGTATCTCGGTCAACGACCCGCACGTGATGAAGGCCTGGGGCCAGGCGACCGGCGCGACCGAGGCCGGGATCACCATGCTGGCCGACCCGGAGGCTGCGTTCAGCAAGGCGATCGGGCTGACCTTCTCGGCACCGCCCGCGGGGCTGATCGACCGGTCGATCCGCTACGCGATGTCTGTCGAGGACGGCGTTGTGAAGGTGCTGCACCTGGAGGAAGCGCGCGGTGTTTGCGAGGCGACGGGCGGCGAATCGATGTTGCGGGCGATCTCGCTCTAAGGTTGGTCCAGCACGTCCCGGACCGGGTCCGGGACGGTTCGGGGCTCTGGCGACGGTGCCTTCTACGGCCTCACGCCGCATCCGTGATGATTGTGCGCGTCGGGAACGGGATGTCGATACCGGCCGCGTCCAGCGCCTCTTTCACCGCGCGTTTCATGTCGGCCTGGAACGCGAAGTTGTCGCTGGCCTTGACCCAGACCCGCACCAGGAAATCCACCGACCAATCGCCCAAGGCCGTTGACCTGAATGAACGGTTCGGGATCGGCAAGCGCGCGCGGGTCGGACATGATGGTGTCTCGGATGATCTGCTTCGGCGCGGCCAAGATCGACCCCGTAGCCGACCCCGAAGGTCCATTCGGCGCGGCGCAGATCGTAGCCCGAATAGTTGGTGATCGTGTTGCCCCAGACCTCGGAGTTCGGGATGATGATCTGCACGTTCCCGGTCGAGGCCAGTTCCGTGTAGTTCAGCGAGATGTCCTTGACCGTCCCCAGCTCGCCGTTCAACCTCGACGAAATCGCCGTCCTTGATCGGGCGGAACAGGATCAGCATGACCCCCGCCGCGACATTCGACAGCGTGCCCTGCAACGCAAGGCCGATGGCCAGGCCCGCGGCACCGAGGGCGGCGACCATCGAGGTGGTTTGCAGGCCGAACTTGTTCAGCACGAAGATCGCCACGAAGGCCAGGATCGTGTAGCGCGCCAGGTTGCCCAGGAAGTTGAACAGGGTCGGGTCGAGCCGGTCGTATTGCGCGCCGAGGCCGCGGATACGGCGTTTCGCCCAGCCTGCCAGGATGAACCCGAGGATCAGGATGAGGATCGCGCCAAGCAGCGTTGCCAAGGATGCCGACGACGAATTCGACGGTCAGCAGGTCGGCGAGGGTCAGGTCGTCGGTGATCTGCATGTTCAGGATGTCGGCGGGAATGATCTGGTCCATCACTTGCCCTCCAGCGCGTCCATCTTGCGCGCAAGCTTGATGTCGAGTTCGGTCAGCCCGCCCGCGTCATGGGTCGTCAGCGTCACCTCTACCGTCTTGTAGACGTTGGACCATTCGGGATGGTGATTCCACTTTTCCGCCCAGATCGCGGCGCGGGTCATCCAGCCGAAGGCCTCGATGAAGTTCTTGAATTCGAAGGTCTTTGCGATGGCGTCGCGTCCATCGGTCAAGGCCCAGCCCATTGTCCAGCAGCGGCTGCAGATCGGTGTCGCGCTGCGCTTGTGTCAGTTTCTCGGCCATGCTTGTCCCTTGGATTGTCAGTTCTCGGCCAGCGTCTTGCGGAACGGGCCATAGCTGGTCAGCACTTCGATCTCTTCCGTCGACCGCGCGTGCGTTCGGCCTCGAGATAGTCGCGCGACGGCGTCGCGGAAAGCCGGCTCGGCGATCCAGTGCAGCGAATGGCAGTGGCACCGGCAGGTAGCCGCGCGCCAGCTTGTGTTCGCCCTGCGCGCCTGCCTCGACCCGGTCCAGCCCGTGCGCGGATCGCATAGTCGATGGCGCGATAGTAGCACAGTTCGAAATGCAGGCAGGGGTGGTCCTCGGTACAGCCCCAGTAGCGGCCGTAAAGCGTGTCGCGCCCGATGAAGTTCAGCGCGCCCGCGACGAAAGCGCCGTCGCGTTCTGCCAGCACCAGCAGGATGTCGTCGCGCAGATGCGTCCTGGGCCTCGTCGAAGAACGCCCGGGTCAGGTAGGGCGTGCCCCATTTGCGCGCGCCGGTGTCCTGGTAGAAGCGCCAGAACGCGTCCCAGTGTTCTGGCTGGATCGCATCGCCGGTCAGCTCGACGATCTCGCCGCCGAAGTCCTGCGCCGTGCGGCGTTCCTTGCGGATGGTCTTGCGCTTGCGCGACGACAGGTCGCCGAGGAAGGCGTCGAAATCGGCGTAGTCGTCGTTGACCCAGTGAAACTGCTGGCTGATGCGGTGCATCAGGCCCATCGCCTCGCCGGCCTGCGCCTCGGCTTCGCGTGCAGAAGGTGACGTGCAGCGAGGACAAGCCGGTTCTCGGCGGCGAGTTGCACCGCGCCCTGCACCAGCGCGGCCATGCCCGGTTTCCTCGAAGCCGGGGCGGGTCAGCAAGCGGCGACCGGTGGCGGGGGTGAAGGGCACGGCGATCTGCAGTTTCGGGTAGTAGCGCCCGCCGGCGCGCTCGTAGGCATGGGCCCAGTTGTGATCGAAGATGTATTCGCCCTGGCTGTGGCCCTTGGCATAAAGCGGCGCGACGGCGATGATCTGGCCGCCGGTCCGCGCCGTCAGGTAGCGCGGCTGCCAGCCGGTGCCGGTGCCGACCGAGCCCGAGCGTTCCAGCGCCGTCAGGAAGCGGTGCGTGGTGAACGGGTCGACGGGCCGCCCGCCGTCTGCCTCGGGGCAGGCGCAGGCGTCCCAGTCGCGCGCGTCGATCTCGGCCAGTGAGCCGAGCACGTCGATTTCGATGGCTTCTGTCGGGCATATGTCAGACATGGGTGTCAGGCGGCGCCCGTCAAGCATCCGGCATCGGCGCGGCATAACCTTCGAAGGTGATGTTGTCGGCCACCTTGCGCGCCGCGGCCTCTTCCTCGGGCGAGCGGATCGTCCAGCACAGGATCGCGGCGCCCGTTGGACTTCAGCTCTGCCACGCGCGGGCGGTGCAGGTCGCGCGCCTCGTGGCGAGATGAAGTCGGCGGTCAGCAGCTCGAAATCGGCGATATCGCGCAGCCGGTCGCAGGGTGGCATCGGCCAGCAGCGGCCAGTCTTCTGTCCGGTAGGCGCTGGTGACGATGCCGCGCGGCGTATCGGGCGACAGCGAGGCGATGGCGGCGACGGAGTTGGGGTTGAACGACATCACGGCGACGGGGCCGTCGTAGCCTTGCAGCGCGTCGACCACCGCCTGTTCCAGCGGGCCGACGTTGGGGCCCATGTTGCCGTCCTGATCCTTGATCTCGATCAGCAGCGGCACCTGGCCCGCGACCAGCTCCAGCACGTCGTCGAGGGTCGGAATGCCTTCGCGCGTGCCGGTCAGCGGGGTCGTGGCCAGGTCGCGGCATGCTGCGGTCGCGGATCGGGCCCTTCTCGCGCGGTCAGGCGCTCCAGGTCGTAGTCGTGGAACACCATCGCGCGGTCGTCGGCGGTCAGTTGCACGTCCATTTCGATGCCATAGCCCGCCTCGATCGCCGCCCGGATCGCGGCGGGCGAGTTCTCGGGGCGGCCATCCGTCGGCGTCGTGATAGGCCGCGATGGGCCAGCGGAATGCGCCAGGAAATCAGGGTGAAGGCGGCTCATTTGATCTGGAAAATGCCTTCGATCTCGACCGCGACGCCCAGCGGCAGCGATGCCGGCGCGACACCGCCGACCGCGCATGCCGCCCGGCATCGCCCAGCACCTCGACCAGGAAGTCGGAGGCGCCGTTGATCACCTTGGGCTGGTCGGTGAAATCGGCGGTGGAGTTGACGAAGCCGGTCAGCTTGACGACGCGCACCAGGCGGTCGAGATCGCCGTCGCAGGCGGCGCGGACCTGGGCCAGCAGGCGACATCGCGCAGCGGCGGGCGGCCTTGGCGCCGGTCTCGACATCGACGTCGGCGCCCAGCTTGCCCTTGATCAGGCCGTTCTCGTCCTGGCTGATCTGGCCCGAGACATAAAGGATGTCGCCGACCCGGACCGTGGGCACGTAGTTGGCCGCCGGGGCCGGGGCGTCGGGCAGGGTGACGCCCAGTTCTTTGAGTTTCGTTTCGATCTTGCCGGTCATGGCGTGCTCTCCAATGGTGCTTTGCGCGACACTAGTGCAGGTGGCGGGCATGTGGAAGCGTCTGCGGATCGCGCCGGTCAGGATCAGCCTTCGCGGAAGGCCCGGGCGAAGTAATCCGACAGCGGCTTGACCAGGTAGGCCAGCGGCGAACGGTCGTCGGTGCGGATGAAGCTCTCGACCGGCATTCCGGGGATCAGGGTCAGGCCTTCGGGCAGCTTCGCCAACTCGGTCTCGGGCAGTTCGATCTCGGCGCGGTAGAAGCTTTGGCCGGTGGCCTCGTCGGTGAAAGCATCCGCCGAGATTTGCATGACCGTGCCGAAGAGGTCCGGCGTCGACGCGGCTGTTGAATGCCGAGAACCGCACGATCACCTCCTGGCCGACGAAGATCTGGTCGACATGGATCGGCGGGATGCGGGCGGCGATGACCAGCGGGCGATCCTGCGGGATCAGGAACAGCACCGGATCGGCGGGCTTGATGACCGAGTTCGGCGTGAACACGCGCTTGGAATAGACGATCCCCGAGACCGGCGCGCGGATATCCAGCCGGTCAAGCTGTTCCAGCAGCGACCGGCGCTGTTCGGCCAGTTCCAGTTCGCGGAATTGCAGGTCGCGCAGGGTGGTGATCGCCTCTTCGCGGCGGCCGGTGCCCAGCTTGAGGATCTCGATCTCGATCTCGGTGATCCGTTCCTCGGCCTGGGCGCCGCTTGCGATCAGTTCGCCGCGGCGCGCCTTCCAGTTCGGCGACGTCGCTTTCCAGCGTCAGCACGCGCGCCGCCTGCACCAGCCCGCGTTCCAGCAGCGATTGCTGGTTCTTCAGTTCGGCATCGACCAGCGCAATGCGCCGTTCCAGCGAGAGGCGCTGGGCTTCGATGCCCTCGACCTGGGTCTCGATCTGGTCGCGGCGCTTTTCAAGCTGGGCGATTTCCTTGTCCATCGAATCGGTGCGCGCGTCGAACAGGCGGAGCTGGCCCTCGATCATGTCGGCGACCTCGGGCCGGGTTGCCGCGATCTCGACCAGTTCGGGTTCGAACACGATGGCGGTGGCATCGTCACGCTCGGCTTCGAGCCGACCGCGCCGGGCGATCAGCTCGAAAAGCTGGCTTTCGACGATCGCCAGGCGCGATTTCAGCAGGGACGGGTCCAGCCGCACCAGGATATCGCCCGCCTCCACACAGATCGCCCTCGTCGACGTTGATCTCCAGCACGACGCCGCCGTCAAGGTGCTGCACGATCTGCCGGTTCTGGTCGACCTCGATCTGGCCCGAGGCGACGATCGCGCCCGAGATGTTGGCGAAGACCGCCCAGCCGCCGAAGCCGCCGACCAGGATGGCCAGGCCGAGAAACCCGAAAACCAGGTACTTGCGCGGCGACAGCAGGCCGGAGTTGCCGGGGCTCATGTGACGCCCCCCGGCCCGATGCTGCGCTTGACGTCCTTGTAGTTCTGCAGGACCTCCTGCATCACCTTGTCGCGCGGTCCGAAGGCGCGGCGGGTGCCGCCGTCAAGCACCAGCAGCATGTCGCATTCTTCTGATCGCGGCGGGGCGGTGCGCCATGATCAGCACCGACTTGCCGTCGGCCTTGATCGCCCGGATCGCGTCGTTGAGCGCCTTGCTGCCCTCGTTGTCGAGGTTCGAGTTCGGCTCGTCCAGCACCAGCAGGACCGGGTCACCGTACATGGCGCGGGCCAGGCCGATGCGCTGGATCTGCCCGCCCGACAGGCGTCCGCCGCCCGCGGTGACGCGGGTGTCGTAGCCATCGGGCAGTTTCAGGATCACGTCATGCGCGGCGGCGCGCTTGGCGGCGCGGATGACCTGCGCGGGATCGGGATTGGCGACTGAGGCGCGAGATGTTCTCGGTGATGGTGCCGTCGAACAGCTGCACGCGCTGCGGCAGGAAGCCGATGTAACGGCCCAGCACGTCGGGGTCGTAATGGTCCAGCGCCGCGCCGTCGAGCCGGATCTTGCCGCCCGCGGCGCGCCAGACACCGGTGATGGCGCGGGCCAGCGTGGTCTTGCCGGAGCCGCTGGGCCCGATCACGCCCACCGCCTGGCCCGGGCCCACCTCGAAGCTGATCAGCCGCAGCGAGGCGACCTGCTCGCCGGGCGGCACCACGCGTCAGTTGCTGCACCGACAGCTTGGCCGCCGGCACCGGCAACTGGGTGCGCTGCGGTTCCTCGGCGATCGTGCCCAGCAGTTCGCCAAGGTTCTGCCAGCCCTTCATGGCGCGCTGGATCGCGGGCCACTGGCCGATGGCCAGGTCCAGCGGCGCCAGCGCCCGGCCCAGCAGGATCGAGGCGGCGATCATCGCGCCGGGGGTCAGGTCGGCGGTCAGCACCAGATAGGCGCCGAGGCCCAGCATCGCCGATTGCAGGAACAGCCGGAAGGTCTTGGACAGGGTGGTGAAGCCGCCGGCCTGGTCGCTGGAGCGCAGGCCGAGGCCCAGCGCCTTCTGGCGCAGCGCGTTCCAGCGCGCGAAGGCCGCGCCCTGCATCCCCATCGAGCGGATCATCTCGGCCTCGTTGCGCATCTGTTCCGAGAACAGTTCGGCATGGAAGGCGGACTGGTTCGCCTCGAGCACCGGGTTCTTGGTCATCGCCTGGTTCAGGAAGGTGACCAGGATCAGGCAACTGCCGCCGAGCACCGCCAGCACCCCGAGCCAGGGGTGGAAGATGGTGATGCCGATCAGGAAGACCGGTGTCCAGGGGATGTCGAAAAGTGCGGCAAAGACCGGCGAGGCCAGCAGTTTCTGCACCGATTCAAGGTCGCGCAGGGCGTTGCCGGCCCTTTCGTGGCCGGTTTCGATCGAGGACCGTTTCAGCACCGCGGCGAAGACCCGGCGGTCGAGGCCGTCCTGGAACTTGGCGCCGATGCGCGCCAGCACCCGGCCGCGCACGAAATCCAGCAGGCCCATCATCGCGAAGAGGAACGCCATGATGATGAACAGCGCCAGCAGCGTCTCTTCCGACCGGCTGCCGAGCACCCGGTCATAGACCTGAAGCATGAAGATCGGTCCGGTCAGCATCAGCAGGTTCACGAAGAAGCTGAAGATGCCCACCGCCCAGAACAGGCGGCGGCTGGACCGCCGCGCCGCGCGCAGTTCGGACAGGCCCTTTTCGATGTCGGGTTTCTGCATGACGTCCGTTAGTGGCAGAATCCTGCCATCCAAGTTAGGGGCCGTGACCGGTTTGTTACAGCAAACTGCTGAGAAATATATAATAAGCGGGCATTGTTTCGTCACTCATAATATGGGACTGCATGGGATGCTTGCACGTTTTGACGGATTTGTTGCAATGCGACGACCATTGGCCCTGCGAACCGTCCTGTTGGCGGCATTTGTCGCCGGTGTGGTGTCCGCCTGCACTCCGGCCCCGGTGGCCCAGGGGATCAACGATCCCTACGAGGTTCAGAACCGCCAGCGGTTCGAGCGGACCGTGCGCAGTGACCGCAAGCTGCTGCGCCCGGCGGCCAGTGCCTATGGCGAGGTGGTGCCCGACCCGGTGCGGCAGGTCGTCAGCAACTTCGCCGGGAACCTGTCGCTGCCCTCTTCGATCGTGAACGACCTGATGCAGGCCAACGTCGAGGACGCCATCGTCAACACCTTCCGCTTTGCCTTCAACAGCACCATCGGGCTGGGCGGCACGCTGGACCCGGCCAGCCTGCTGGAGGTTCATGCGCGCGAGACCGATTTCGGCGAGACGCTGCACATCTGGGGTGTGGCAGAGGGCGCCTATCTGGTGGTGCCTTTCGTCGGCCCGTCGACCGAACGGGATGCGGTGGGCAAGGTCGTCGACCTGTTCACAAATCCGCTGAGCTACGTGGTGCCGACGCCGGAACGCTTTGCGCTGCCTGTCTCGGGGGCGCTGGACCGGCTTGAAAGCCGCTACCGTTTCCGCACCACCATCGATTCGCTGCTTTACGAGAGCGCCGACCCCTACAGCCAGTCGCGATTGCTTTACCTGGAAAACCGGCGTTTCGACCTTGGCGGCGACGGGCAGGAGGACTATTTTGATCCCTATGATGACCCCTATGCACAGTAACCCGTCCCGCCGTTGGGTCCTGAGTGCCGGAACCGCCGCTGCTGCGGTGCTGGTGACGCGGCCCGCCCTTGCCCTTACCACGCCGGAAGCCGAGGCGCTGATCGACCGGATGCTTGGCGAGTTGAACGGCATCATCAATTCCGGCCGTTCGGCGAACCAGATGTTCGGCGATTTCGAAAGACTGTTCGCCAAATACGCCGATGTTCCGACGATCGCGCGCAGCATCCTGGGCCCGCCCGCGCGCAGCGCCAGCGCGGCGCAGATACGGGCCTATACCGCCGCGTTCCAGGGCTACATGGCGCGCAAATACGGCAAACGCTTCCGCGAGATCATCGGCGGCCGCGTTGAAGTGAAAAAAACGCGGAGTATCAAGTCGTTCTACGAGGTGCAGACGACCGCGATCCTGCGCGGCACGGCGCCGTTCAGCGTGGTGTTCCTGGTATCCGACCGCTCCGGCCGTGACCTGTTCTTCGACATGCTGATCGAGGGGATCAGCCTGCTGAAAAGCGAGAAGGCAGAGATCGGCGCGATGCTGGACCGGCGCCGCGGCGACCTGAATGCGATGATCGGGGATCTGAAGCGGGCCGGGTGATCATCGCGAAATGCGTCGCGTGTGATATCCCGCGCGCTACCGGTTGTTGCCGCCGCCCAGGATCGTTCCCAGCACGTCCAGCAATATCTGATCCGCCACATTGCGCGGGCGCTGGACCACGGGTTCGGGCACCGGAGCCACGGGACGCGGCATCGTCGCGGGGTCGATCATCGGCAGGGGCCGCGCGGGCAGGTCGGCATGGATGCGCAGCATCACCTCGCGCCAGATCTCGGCCGGCAGGCCGCCGCCGGTGACGCCGGACAGCGGCGTGTTGTCGTCGTAGCCCATCCAGACGCCGGCGACGTAATCGGCGGAGAAGCCGAGGAACCAGGCATCGCGCGCCGCCTGCGTGGTGCCGGTCTTGCCTGCCACCTCGCGGTCCGGCAGCGCCGCGCGGCGGCCCGAGCCGACCTCGACGACCTGGCTCATCATGTAGATCAGCTGGCGCGCGGCGTTTTCCGAGATCACCCGTTCGCCCATGCCGCCCTCTTTGCCCATCAGCGGCAGGTCGTCGCCCACGAGTTTCAGTTCGGTCAGGCCGTAGGGCCGCACCGACGAGCCGCCGTTCAGGATGCCGGCATAGGCCCCGGTCATCTCGATCAGGGTCGATTCGGAGGTGCCGAGCGCCAGCGCCGGGCCCGACCGCCAGATCGCTTTCGATGCCGAAATCCTCGGCCACGCGGCGCACCTTGTCACGGCCGACCGCCTCGGACACCCGCACGGCGGGGATGTTCAGCGACTTGCGCCAGCGCCTCGGTCAGCGTGACCTCGCCGCGGTAGTCCTTGGTGTAGTTCTGCGGCGACCACGGGCCCGAACCGGGGATGTTGATCGTCAGGGGCGCGTCCATCACGCGGTCGTTGTAGCTGTAGCCCAGTTCCAGCGCGGTGGCATAGACGAAGGGCTTGAACGCCGACCCGGTCTGCCGGTTCGCCATGATCGCGCGGTTGAACTGCCCCGCCACGCCCTTGAACTTGCGCCCGCCGACCATGGCGCGCACTGCGCCGTCGGCGGACATCACCACGATGGCGGCCTGCGCCTTGGAGCCCTCCGCAGCTTTTCGTCCAGCACCGCCTGCAGCGCCTCTTCGGCGGCGCGCTGGATGCGCTGGTCGAAGGTGGTGCGGATGATCACGTCCTCGGTGGTGTCGCGGGTCAGGAAGGACGGGCCGCGATCCATCACCCAATCGGCGAAATAGCCGCCCGCACGCGCCTCGGCCGCGGCGGACAGTTCGGCCGGGGCGGCGCGGGCGACCTGGCCGTCGATCTGGCTGATATAGCCCTGTTCGTCCATCAGCCCCAGCACGACGGCGGCCCGGTCCTGCGCGCGTTCCAGGTTGGCGGTCGGCGCATAGCGCGACGGCGCGACCAGCAGCCCGGCCAGCATCGCGGCCTCGGCGGCGTTGACCTCTGCCGCCGACTTGCCGAAATAGCGCTGGCTGGCCGCCTCGAAGCCGCGTGCGCCGGCGCCGAGATAGGCGCGGTTCAGGTAGATCGTCAGGATCTCGTCCTTGGAATACTTCAGCTCCATCGCCACGGCGAAGGGCATTTCCTTGATCTTGCGCCACATCGATCCGGCGCGGCAGTCGGATTCGTACTCGGCCTCGGTTCTGTCCCGACATTCGGATCGTAGGGCACGCCGAGGCACATCAGCTTGGCGACCTGCTGGGTGATCGTCGAGCCGCCATGACCCTGCAACGGCCCGCGCCCTTCGCGCAGGTTGATGCGGATGGCGCTGGCGATGCCGCGCGGGCTGACGCCGAAGATGCTGGTAGAACCGCTTGTCCTCGGTCGCGACGATGGCGTTCTTCAGAAGCGGGGACACGGTGTCGGCGGTGATCTGGCCGCCGAACTGTTCGCCGCGCCAGGCGAAGACCTCGCCGTTGCGGTCCATCATGGTGACCGAGCCACGGGTGCGGGCGTCGAGCAGGGCGTTCAACGGCGGCAGTTGCGAATAGTAGAAGAATACCGCAAGGCCGAAGATCAGTCCGCATCACCGCCGCGCCGCGCCAGGTCAGTCGCCAGACCAGCCGCAGAGTCCAGGCGATGATGCCACGGAACAAGGCGACGATCGGGTTGCGACGCTTTCTTGCAGATCTGCGGGCATGTCCGGCGGGTGGCGGGCTTTGCCTTCGGCTTCGGCTTTGCCGTGCGGGCAACGCGCCGTTCGGCCACCAGTGGCGGCCTGCCTTTTCCTGATCTACTCATACCTGCCCTGCCCGGCCTTTCTCTGTCGGCACCATACCGGCATTGGCGCCATATGTGGAGCCATAACTGACCTCGCAAGCGCGATTCGGCAATGCGCGAACATTCTGCATTGCAGCATGGCATATGTGCCCAAAAATCAGGCGAACAGGGCAAATTGTGCAAAAAATGTGCAACTTGGGCTGTATTGATCAGTATTCCGCGGTCGGTTTCATTGAATCCGCGCGCCATGTCGCGCCCTTTTCCCGGCATCACAACCGCCGCAGGCCTGCCTGCCGATGCGAGGGGAAACGACGTGAAACTCATCATTGCAGCAATCAAACCGTTCAAGCTGGAGGAGGTCCGCGAGGCGCTGACCGCCATCGGCGTGCGCGGCATGATGGTGACCGAGATCAAGGGCTTCGGCTCGCAGTCCGGACACACCGAAATCTACCGCGGCGCCGAATACGCCGTGAACTTCGTGCCGAAGGTGAAGCTGGAGATCGTGGTGCCCGCGGCCATGGCCGACCAGGTGGTCGAGACCATCCAGACCACGGCCCAGACCGACAAGATCGGCGACGGCAAGATCTTCGTTCTCGATGTCCAGGCCGCCGTGCGCGTGCGCACCGGCGAAACCAACGAAGACGCGCTTTAGAGCCGCGCGATGACATTCCGGAAAGGACTTCTTCCAATGAACCTGAACCGACTTCTTCCATTGGCTGCGGCTTGCGCCGCTGCTGCCGACGCTGGGCCTGGCGCAGGAAACCGCCGCCGCCGCCGAGGCGGAGGCCGCCGCGCCGGTCGACAACGCCTTCATCTTCAACACGCTGCTGTTCCTGATCGGCGGCTTCCTGGTGTTCTGGATGGCCGCGGGCTTCGCCATGCTCGAGGCCGGGCTGGTGCGCTCCAAGAACGTGACCATGCAGCTGACCAAGAACATCGCGCTCTTTTCCATCGCGGCGATCATGTACTGGCTCGTCGGCTACAACCTGATGTATCCGGGCGACAACTGGTCGGTCGCGAACTGGGTCGGCGCATTCAGCCTGGCCAGCATTGGCGGCGAGCCGGCGCTGGAGCAGCGGCTATGCCACCGGGTCGGACTTCTTCTTCCAGTTGATGTTCTGCGCCACCACCGCGTCCATCGTGTCGGGCACCCTGGCCGAGCGCATCAAGCTGTGGCCGTTCCTGATCTTCGTCGTCGTTCTGACCGGGTTCATCTACCCGATCGAGGCGTCCTGGCAGTGGGGCGGCGGCTGGCTGTCGCGAGATGGGCTTCTCGGACTTCGCCGGCTCGACGCTGGTGCATGCGGCGGGTGGTTTCGCGGCGCTGGCAGGCGCGGTGATCCTTGGGCCGCGGATGGGCAAGTTCGGCAAGGATGGCAAGGTGCATCCGATCCCGGGCTCGAACCTTGCGCTGGCGACGCTGGGTACGTTCATCCTGTGGCTGGGCTGGTTCGGCTTCAACGGCGGCTCGCAGCTTGCGCTGGGCACCGTGGCGGATGCCAACGCGGTGGCGATCATCTTCGCCAACACCAACATGGCGGCCGCGGCCGGGGCTGTGACCGCGCTGATCCTGACGCAGCTCATGTTCAAGAAGCCTGACCTGACGATGATGCTGAACGGCGCGCTGGCTGGTCTGGTGTCGATCACCGCCGGTCCGCTTGACCCGTCGCTTGTTCGGGGCGCTGTGGATCGGTGCCGTCGGCGGCGTGATCGTGGTGTTCACCGTGCCGATGCTCGACAGGATGAAGATCGACGACGTGGTCGGCGCGATCCCGGTCCACCTGATCGCTGGCTTCTGGGGCACGCTGGCGGTGCCGTTCTATACCGACGGCACCAGCTTCGTGACCCAGATCATCGGTTTCGTTTCCATCGGCGTCTTCGTGACGGTGGTCTCGGCGGCGGTCTGGCTGATCCTGAAGGGCACCATGGGCATCCGCGTCGATGAAGAGGCCGAGATCAACGGGCTGGACATGTCCGAACTGGGAATGGAGGCCTATCCCGACTTCTCGAAAGGCTGACCCCTCCCTCAGCCTGATGTGAGACTTGCCCGGGCGTTCGCGCCCGGGCTTTTTTCTGTCCGCGGGTCCGTGGCATCCGACGATTGACCGACTGCTGCGTGGGTGCATAGAGTTCGAGGAACCAAAGGGGGACGGCATGGCAAACCTATCGCAGGACCAGGAGGCAAAGCGCGCGGCGATCCAGAAAAGCGCGACGATCACAGGCGGGGTCGTGGGGGTGATCGCCGGGTTGCTGGCGTTGTGGGTATTGGGCGGACAGGGCGGGGCGGTGCGATTCGGCGGCGCCGTCATCGTGGCGCTGGGAACCGGGGTTCTGACCTATCGCGCGAGTTTCAATTCGGGCGCGAAGTCGGCGAAATGCGAGAAATGCGGCGCTGCGTTCAGCCGGACCAGAAGCAACCGCCAGGAGACGGTGACGGCGAGCGCGGAAAAGCAAGAACGCGAGGAGCAACCGGACAAGTCGACCAAGGTGACGACGTGGACCGAGGACAAGCTGGACATCGTCGACAGCTACACCTGCGCGAAATGCGGCGACGTCACAACGAATGCCTACCAGACGACGCGCCGCCGCGACGAGACGTCGGTGGTCGAACCCTACGAGGCACCGAAGAACGCCGCGGCGAGGTCGCCGAAGGGGGCGGCCGGGACGGCCAAGGGCGGCAAGGCCGGGGCCGCGCCGAAATCCGGCTCAAGGGGCGGCAAGAGCCGGGGATAGCCGCGCCGGGATGGGTTGAAGGCCCGTCCTGCGGGATCAGTTGGGCGCGTTGACCCTGGCCGGTGCGCCGGTGGCCATGTCGATGGCGATGTGCGGCTTGCCGGCCTTCTTCCACGCGCCGAACCCGTCGCCCAAATGCGCCACCGGGTCGATTCCCGCCTGCAGCGCCTCGCGCGCCGCCTTCTCGGATCGCTTGCCAGATCCGCAGTGAAAGACCAGCCGCTTGCCGTCCTGCGTTGGCAGGGAGTGCGCGTCGAAGAATGGGAGCGGCATCAGCATTGCGCCCTCGATATGCTCGACCATGTATTCCGGCGGCGTGCGGACGTCGATCAGGACGATCTCGCGCTGCTTGAGCGCCTTGGCGACCTCGTCGACCGTCCATGTCTCCAGCGTGCCGGCCCCGGTTTTCTCGGTTTCCATCTTTTGCTCCTAGAACTTGTTGGCGGGTATCTTGAAGAAGTCCGGCACCTGGCCGGCGCGCAGGTTGACCTGAAGCGCGTGTAGCATTCGTTCGGGCAGGCCGAGGGTGGCGTCGCGCTCTTCTCGCAGCTTGACGAAATCCACTTCCGAGGTGCCGCCGCCGATGTGCTTGTTGTTCTCGCGATGCTCGGCCACGGTCGCCTCCCACGCCGGTTCCTTGCGGTCGTCGGTGCCGTAATCGTGCCCGACGAATAGCCGGGTGTCGTCGGGCAGTTCAAGGATGCGTTGCAGGCTGTGGTACAGTTCCTTCGCCGATCCGCCGGGAAAGTCGCAGCGGGCGGTGCCGAAGTCGACATGCATGAAAGTGTCGTGCACAAAGGCGGCGTCGCCGATGACATAGGTAATCGACCCGAGGGTGTGACCGGGCGAAAGCATCACCCGCGCTTCGAGATCGCCGATCCGGAAGGTATCACCATCGGCGAACAGCCGGTCGAAGTCGCGGTCGGGGTCGAAGGCGTCGGGCATGTCGTAGATGTCGCGCCAAAGCTCGGCGATCTGCCGGACCTTCTCACCGATGGCGTTGGGCGCGCCAAGCTTGTCCTTGAGCCAGGACGAGGCCATGAGGTGATCGGCATGCGGATGGGTGTCGAGCACCCACACGATTTCTAGCCCTTCGTCGCGGACGAATTTCAGGATCCCCTCGGCGGCTTCGGTCGAGGTGGCGGCGCTGGCGGGATCGAAACCCTGCACGACGTCGATCAGGGCCGCCTTGCTGGTCGCCTCGTCGATGGCGACGTACTGAACACTGCCGGTATCCTCTTCGTAAAAACCTACGACGCGGGGCGACCCGTCGCCGCGTGAGGCGCTTGTCTTTCTCAGCATGAAAAGCCTCCGTTGAATGTGGGATTACACATTCAACTCCGGCGATGTGTTATAGTTCCATCCAGTGCGAATCTTCTGGCGTCAGACGTCGTTGCGCGGGATGCGCAGCACCTGGCCGGGGAAGATCAGGTTCGGATCGTCGATGATGTTCTGGTTGGCCTGCAGGATCGGCTGGAAATCGTCGTTGCCGTATTCGGATCGCGCGATTTTCGTCAGGTTGTCGCCGCGCTTGACGGTGTAATGCCGATAGCCGCCGTAGCCGGGCAGGATCAGCGGGCCGAAGAGGACCGGGATGAAGACCGCCGGGCCGTCCTCGTTGCCGGTATCGTCGGCAAGTCGCAGCAGCAGGCGGTTGAGCTTGAAGGCGTTGTCCTCGGGAATGGTGATTTCGCCCTGGAACTGGCGCAGGGCCAGGCTGCCGACCTGGGTGAACGAGGAATATTCGTCATGCCCCTCGCCGACGATGATCGTCAGCGTGCCTTCGAAGGCGACGGCATTTCCCGCGATCTGGATCGTGTGGCCCACAAGGTCGAAGGGTTGCGGTTGCTGGATGTCGAGATTTCCGGCCATGTTTCTGCCTCCTGTCTGAGCCAACCTGAACGGTATCGTATCACGGTTTCACTACCCCGGGCAGTGTGAACGCGACCGATGCATCTCTCTGGCGATTGCCTTGGATCGGAATACGCCGGATGGCGCAATGCGCCGCGCCGGTCGCCGAATTGTCGCGGGCCGGTTCCCACCAAGCAGATTGCGCTCTAAGTGGCGGGTCAAAACCCGTTGTCGGAAATCCATTCGAAAGGACACTTCATGTCGAACACGGCCCTGATCACCGGCGCATCGTCGGGCATCGGCAAGGAATTCGCCCGCTACCATGCCAGCAAAGGCGGCGATCTGATCCTGACCGCGCGCCGCAAGGCCGAGCTTGAGGACCTCAAGGCCGAACTTGAGGGTGCAAACGGCATCACCGCGCAAGTTTTCGCGCTTGATCTTGGGGCCGAGGATGGGGCGGAGGCGCTGGTGAAGGCGGTGACCGAGGCCGGTCTGCGCGTCGATATCCTGATCAACAACGCGGGCTTTGGCGGGCACGGTCTGCATGTCGAGCGGGAACTGGCCAAAGAGCTGGCGATGATCGACCTGAACGTCAAAGCCCTGGTGGCGCTGACCCATACCTTTGGCGCCAGGATGGCGAAGCAGGGCGGCGGCAGGATACTGAACGTCGGCTCGACCGCTGGCTTTGCACCGGGGCCGAACCAGGCGGTCTATTTCGCGACGAAAGCCTTCGTGAACTCGTTCAGCCAGGCGGTCGATCAGGAGTTGCGCGCGAAGGGCGTGACCTGCACCGTTCTGGCCCCTGGTTTTGTCGAGACCGAATTCGCCAAATCCGCCGACCTGGAGGGGACGAGCATGGCCAAGTCCGGTGGCGCGACGCCGGCGAAGGTGGCCCGGATCGGTTATGACGCGATGATGGCGGGCCAGTTGGTGAAGGTCGATCGGCCGTCGCTTGGGTTCATGATGCAGTGGATCGTCCCGCTGATGCCGCGCCGCATGGTGCTGAAAACCGTGGGCGCGTCGCAGTCGAAATGATTCGGCGCCCGGCAGCGGGCGGCGCGCTGGCTGGCATTGGCGCGGCGGGCGTCAGACGCCGACGTCGGCGATGGCCTGGGCCAGGATCGGCACGGTCGTCGCGTTCAGCCCGGCGATGTTCAGACGGCTGTCGCCGACCATGTAGATGCCGTGCTTGGCGCGCAGCGCCTCGACCTGTTCGGGCGTGGCGCCAAGGCGGCTGAACATGCCGCGATGCTGGGCGATGAAACCGAAGCGGTCCGACCCGGTGGCCTGCGCAGTTCACCGGCCAGTTGCTCGCGCAGTTTCAGCATGCCCTGCCGCATCTCTTCCAGTTCCGCCTGCCAGTCGGCGCGCAGGGCCGGGTCGGTCAGGATCATCGTGACCAGCCGCGCGCCGTGATCGGGCGGGAAGGAGAAGTTCTGCCGGTTGAGGTGGTTCAGCGTGCCCTGGACAGTGGCGGTGGCATTGGCGTCGGGCGCAATGGCCATCAGCAGCGCCGGTGCGCTCGCGGTAGATGCCGAAGTTCTTCGAACAGCTGGCGGCGATCAGGCGTTTCGGGCAGGCCGTTCGCGATCAGGCGGGTGCGCCTGCGCGTCCTCTTCCAGCCCGTCGCCGAAGCCCTGATAGGCGATGTCGATCATCGGGGTGGCGCCCTTGTCGTTCAGCCGCTTGGCCACGTCTTTCCACTGGGTCAGGTTCAGGTTGGCGCCGGTGGGGTTGTGGCAGCAGCCGTGCAGCAGGACCACGTCGCCCGCCTTCACCTCCGCCAGATCGTCCATCATGCCGTCGAAATCGACGCCGCGGCTGTCGTCGTCGAAATAGCGGTACTCGCGCATCGGCACGCCGAGGTGCTTCAGGATCGAGAGGTGGTTCGGCCAGGTCGGGTTCGACAGCCAGATCGTGGCGTCGGGGCGCGCCATCTTGACCAGTTCGAACGCCTGCCGGACAGGCCCCGGTGCCGCCCGGCGTGGCAGCGGCGGCGACGCGGTCGGCGTCCACGGCATCGCCCAGCAGCATCTCGCGCAGGGCTGTGGTGAAGGCCGGATCGCCCGCCAGCCCGGTGTAGGCCTTGGTGGTCTCGGTTTCCCACAGCTTGTGCTCGGCGGCCTTGATCGCGCGCATCACCGGCGTGATGCCGTCGGCGTCCTTGTAGACACCGACGCCGAGGTCGATCTTGTCGCTGCCGCGGGTCGGCCTTGAACATCTCCATCAGCATCAGGATCTTGTCCTCGGGCTGCGGCGTCAGGTTTTCCAGCATGGCTCAGGCCTTTCCGGTGGCGATGGGCAGATCGTCGTACATGCCCCACTCGGCCCAGGACCCGTCGTAAAGCGAGTGCCGGTCGTGGCCGATGCGGGTCCAGCGCCAGGCTGAGGATCGCGGCGGTGACGCCGGAGCCGCAGGTGGTGATGGCGGGTTTGGTCAGGTCGACACCGGCGGCGGCGAAGGCCGCGCGCAAGGCGTCCGGCATCCTTCATGGTGCCGTCGTCGTTCAGCAGCATCGCGTAATGCACGTTCGCGAGCCGGGGATGTGGCCCGCGCGCAGGCCCTCGCGCGGCTCCGGCGCGTCGCCGCGAAAAGCGGGGCGGGCTGCGGGCGTCGAGGATCTCGTGATCGCCCAGCTTGGCGGCGGCGGCGACTTGCGTCACGTCGCGCACCAGGTGGTTCTGCAGGCTGGCGGTCATGTGCCGGTCGCGCGTCATCGGGGGCATATCCTCGACCGCGCGGCCCTCGGCCTGCCACTTCGGGAAACCGCCGTCGAGCACGGCGATGTCGGTCTTGCCCATCAGCCGGAACAGCCACCAGACGCGGGCGGCCGAGAACAGCCCCGCGCCGTCGTAGACCACCACCTGGTGGCCGTCGCCGACGCCCATGGCGCGCATCCGGCTGACATGAATTTCTCGGGCGGCGGCGCCATGTGCGGCAGTTCGGAGCGCTGGTCGCTGATCTCGTCGATGTCGAAGAACCGGGCACCGGGGATGTGGCCGGCGTCGTATTCGGCGCGGGCGTCGCGGTTCATGTCGGGCAGGTAGAACGAGGCGTCGAGGATCCGCAGGTCGGGATCGTTCAGATGCGCGGCCAGCCAGTCGGTCGAGACGAGCGTCTTGGGATCGTCTTTCGTCATGCCTGCCGCCCTTCGAAACCTGGCCTCTGCCTAGCCGCGCAGAAGCCGGGAGACAAGACCCCGAGACGCCGCGCCAAGGCATTCCCCCGGCTTCTTCTCGTTGCAAATACCTCGGGGGTCTGGGGGCAGTGCCCCCAGCCAGTCGGATCGCGCGGCGATCCGAAGTCCCTCAGCCGTTGTCCTTCAACAGCCGCTGTTTCTGCCGGTTCCAGTCGCGCTTGGCGGCGGTTTCGCGCTTGTCGTGCAACTTCTTGCCCTTGGCGATGCCGATCTTCAGCTTGGCGATGCCGCGATGATTGAAATACATCACCAGCGGCACCAGCGTCATGCCCTTGCGCTGGGTTTCGGACCACAGCCGCGCCAGTTCCTTGCGCGAGACCAGCAGCTTGCGGCGACGCTTTTCCTCGTGACCGAAGGTCTTGGCCTGCTTGTAGGGGGCGATGTAGCTGTTCACCAGCCACAGCTCTCCGTCTTCGACCGAGGCGTAGCTTTCGGCGATGTTGCCACCGCCGTTCGCGCATGGATTTCACCTCGGACCCTTCCAGGACGATGCCGCATTCGATGTCGTCCTCGATGGCGTAATCGAACCGCGCCCGCCGGTTCTCGGCGATCACCTTGTAGTTCGGGTCTGATTTCGTCTGGGCCATGGTCTGGCGGACATAGGCAAGGCGCGGGGTCAAGTCCAGTGGACGACACGCTTTTGGCCGGACGCGATTGCCGGTAAGAGCGGAGTCATGGTTGTTCAGATTGCATATGGCACCTTGCTGATGCTGACTTCTGCGCTTGTCGCCGGCGTCGGGTTCCTTCTGTTGGAACTGGCGCTGATCAAGGGCAGGAGCTGGCTTTCGCGCCCGCCGCACGGCCTGAAGATCGTGATGCTGCTGGTGATGTCGGTATTCTGGACTATGGGGATCGTCACGATTTCTGTTTGGATCTGGGCGTTTGCCTATTATGCGCTTGGGCTTTTCACAACGATCGAGGCGGCGGTCTACTTTTCGATCGTCGCCTTCACGACGCTGGGGTTCGGCGACGTGCTGCTGCCGCACGAATGGCGGTTGCTATCGGGGCTGGAGGCGGTGAACGGGCTGCTGATGTTCGGGTTGCTGACGGCGATGCTGGTCGAGGTCATCCGCCGGATCAGGTCGATCCAGCTGGACCGCGGCCCGTGGACGGGGTGACGGTCAGGTGCCGACGCGGATGCCGTTGCGGGCCGCCATTTCCGCGCGGGTCGGGGCCTGCCAGATGGATTCCATGAAGTCGAACATCCCCGGCGTGACCTCGATGGCGTAGGTCGCGCCCTTCTCGGTGTTGCGCTGCTGGACGCGGGACCAGCGCGTGGCCTTGTCGATGTTGAGGAAATGCAGGGTCACCGGAATACCGCGCTGGTCGGCCCAGTCGTAGAAGGTCGCCCGTTCCTTCAGGTCGGTGAAGCCGCAGTCGAAGACAACCGGGACGCCTGCCTCAAGGACCTGCCCGGCCGTGTCGCGCATCTGGGCGCAGGAGCGCTGCACGCGGTCGTAGAACCACTGGAAATCCGAGGTTGGATCGCGGTCCATGAAGTAGAGGCGCGCGTTCCATTCGTCGATGGAAAAGCGCACGGCCCCAAGGTCGCGGCGCAGGGCTTCGGCATAGGTGGTTTTTCCGGCCCCGGTTAGGCCGCAGATCATGTGGATACGGGCGGTCATTGCCGTGCCTCAGGTTTTGCGCCGCCTTCGGCGTCGCGAAGGGTGGGGGCTCTGCCCCCATACCCCCGGGATACTTGCAAACCGAAGAAGGGGATGGATCAGTTCAAAAGACCGGCGTGGACCATGGCGTCGCGGATCCTGCCCTTGGTTCCGTCGGTCAGACCGGTCAGCGGCAGCCGAACGTCCTCGGCGCACTTGCCCAGAAGCGACATCCCATACTTGGCTCCCACCAGCCCCGGCTCGGTGAAGATCGCATCGTGCAGCGGCATCAGTCGGTCGAGATGGGCCAGCGCCTTGGTGAAATCGCCCGCGAGCGTCGCCTCCTGGAATTCGGCGCAGAGCTGCGGGGCGACGTTGGCCGTCACGCTGATGCAGCCGACGCCGCCATGGGCGTTGTAGCCCAGGGCCGTGGCATCCTCGCCCGAAAGCTGGATGAACTCATGGCCGCAGGTGATGCGCTGCCTCGGAACGCGGGACAGGTCGCCGGTGGCATCCTTGACGCCGACGATGCGCGGCAACTTGGCCAGTGCGCCCATCGTCGCGGGGGTCATGTCGACGACCGAGCGCGGCGGGATATTGTAGATGATGATCGGCAGGGTGCAGGCGTCGTGCACGGCGGTGAAATGCGCGATCAGCCCGTCCTGCGTCGGCTTGTTGTAATAGGGTGTGACCACCAGCACTGCATCGGCCCCGGCCTTTTCGGCGTGCCGGGCCAGGCGGATGGATTCGACAGTGTTGTTCGACCCGGCGCCGGCAATCACCGGGCGCCGGCCCGCGACGGCCTTGACGACCTCCTCGACGACGCGGTCATGCTCGCCGTGCGTCAGGGTCGGGCTTTCACCGGTGGTGCCCACCGGCACGAAGCCGTGGGTGCCGGCGTCGATGTGCCATTCGACAATGTCCTTGAGCGCATCGAGATCCAGGTCGCCGTTTCTGAACGGCGTCACCAGGGCAACGAGGGACCCTTTGATCATGGTACGCATCCTTTTGTCGTGGGCAGACCGGGGCGGCCCGGGGGTCAAAGTGAGCGGACACTAGCCAAGCCGGGCGGAGTTGCCAAGTTTGTGTGTTTTCCATTCCGCCCGGGCCCGCTATCTTCTGCCGCGCAATGCGTCAAGGTGGGATGGAATGAAGACGATCTCGGTTTTACTGGTAGGAGCGGCGGTGATGGCGGGACCAGCGCTGGCGCAGGACATGCGCCCGGTGCCGCGTCCGGACCGGGCGGTTGCGGCGGCGGCGCCCGAGGCCGGAGCGACGCTGGAAGCCGAAGTAGCGCCGGAGACCGAGGTGGCGCCGGAAACCGAGGCGGCATCCGACACGGTGGTGATCTCGTCCAAATCGCCGATGCCGCGTCCGGTCAACCTGATGGAGGACAAGAAGTTCCAGGACGCGCTCTCTGCGGCACGGGACGGCGACTGGCAGATCGCCAAGACGATGTCGGCAGAGGACGGGCGGGTGGCCGCCGACGTGATCGAGTGGCAGCGTCTGCGGTCGGGCAAGGGCGATTTCGCGGCGTACCAGGCCTTTGTGGCGCGCAATGCCGACTGGCCGGGTCTGGACTACCTGCGCAGGCGCGGCGAAGCGGCGATCGGTGACGCGGCGCGGCCCGACGAGGTGATCGCGTATTTCGTCCTTCAGGAACCGCAGACCGGCAAGGGCGCCTTGCGGCTGGCCGCGGCGCACCTGGCCAAGGGCGACAAGGCCGCCGCCAAGGCCGTGGTGATCGCGGCCTGGACCGGGCTGGAACTGAGCGACGGCGAAGAGCGTGCCCTGCTGGCGGATCACGGTGCCTTGCTGAAGGCGCATCACGCAGCGCGGCTGGATTTCCTGCTGTGGCAGGGCGAACGCACCGCGGCCGAGCGGATGCTGCCGCGCGTCAGCGACGGCTGGAAGGCGCTGGCGAAGGCGCGTATGGCTTTGCAGCGCAAGGCCGGCAATGTCGATGCGCTGATCAAGGCGGTGCCGAAGGAATTGGCCGGTGATCCGGGCCTGGCCTACGAACGCATGGCCTGGGCCGTGGCCAAGCGGCGGCGCGACCAGGCGGCGGATATGATCATCGCGGCCAGCAAAAGCGCCGCGACGTTGGGGCGCCCCGATGCCTGGGCCAATTGGCGGGCTATTCTGGCGCGGCAGGAGATGCGGGCGGGCAACGGCGAACGCGCCTATGCGCTGGCCAGTTCGCATCACATGGACGGCGGGACCACGCATAACGACCTGGAGTGGTTGTCGGGCTACCTGGCGCTGACCTATCTGAAGAAGCCGGATCTGGCGCTGGAGCATTTCAAGAAGTTCCGCGGCGAGGTCTATACCCCGATCAGCCTTGGCCGTGCCGGGTACTGGCAGGGCCGTGCCTACGAGGTGATAGGAGATGCCGAGGCGGCGAAGGCGGCCTATGCCGAGGGTGGCAGGCACCAGACCAGTTTCTACGGGCTGCTGGCTGCCGAGAAGGCTGGGCTTGCGATGGACCCGACGCTGACCGGGCTGGCGCGTGGCGCAAGCTGGCGCACCGCCGATTTCGTCGACGGATCGGTCTTCCAGGCCGCTGCGTTGTTCCATGCCGAGGGCCAGACATGGGAGACGATCCGTTTTCTCAGCCACCTTGCGGAGAGCCTTGAGGAAGACGACCTGGTCAAGTTGACCGACTACGCTCTGTCGCTGGGTGACCAGTTCCTAGCGGTGAAGATCAGTAAGAAGGCGGCGCGCGGCGGTGCGGTTGCACCGCGCGCCTACTTCCCGCTGCGACGCATGGGCGACGAGGCATTGCCGGTTCCGACGTCGCTGGCACTGTCGATCGCGCGTCGGGAAAGCGAGTTCCATCCCGCTGCCGTCAGCCATGCCGGGGCGCGCGGGCTGATGCAACTGATGCCGGGCACCGCGCAGCAGATGGCCCGCAAGATCGGCGTGTCCTATTCCAAGGCGCGGCTGACCAGTGATCCGGATTACAACATCCAGCTTGGCAGCGCCTACCTGGCGCATCTGATCGAGGAGTTTGGCGAGAACATCGTGCTGGTCTCGGTTGGCTACAATGCCGGGCCGCACCGGGCACGGTCCTGGATCGACGCGCGCGGCGATCCGCGCGACCCGGCGGTCGACGTGGTCGACTGGATCGAACACATACCCTTCGACGAAACCCGCAACTACGTGATGCGGGTGGCCGAGAGCCTGCCGGTCTACCGCGCGCGGCTTACCGGCAAGGTCGAGCCAATCCGGCTTTCGGACGAGTTGAAGGCGAAGTGAACACGCCTTCGGCGCGTGCCTCCGGCGGAGGTATTTCCGGCAAGATGAAGGAGCCGGGTCAGGCGCGTTTCTTCTGCCGTTCGCGCCAGAGGGTGAAGATGCCCGCGGCGACGATCAGGGCGGCACCGAAGGCGACGTTGGCCTGCAATGTTTCACCGAAGAGCGTGATGCCGATGCTGGCGGCGAAGACAAGCTGCAGGTAGGCGAAGGGCTGCACCGCGCTGGCCTCGGCCACGTCGTAGACCTTGATCAGCGTGTAGTGCCCCGCCGCCCCGGTGACGCAGAGCAGCGCCATCCAGCCCCAGTCGGGACCGGTCATCGGCTGCCACAGGATCAGTCCCGGCACGGTCATCGCCACGGCGCCCACCGTGCCGGTGTAGAAAAAGCTGGTCATCGGACCGTCGCGGCGCGCGGCGTATCGGGTGAGCAGGGCGTAAAGCGCGAACATCAGGGCGCTGAGCAGGGGGATCGCGGCGGCGGGCGAGAACACCTTGATGCCCGGTTGCAGGATGATCAGCATTCCCACGAACCCGATGGCGATGGCGCTCCAGCGTCGCCAGCCTACCGCCTCGCCCAGGATCGGACCCGACAGGGCTGCGACCAGCAGCGGGTAGGAGGCGAAGATCGCGTGGCTCTCGACAAGGCCCAACAGCACGAAGGCCGAGACCATGACGCAGATCTCGGCGGCCAGCAGCAGGCCGCGGAAGATTTGCAGGACGGGTTGCCGGGTGGTGATGACATGGCGCAGCCCGCCGGCGCGGCGCCCCGCCACGGCGACCACGAAGGCGGCGAAGAACCAGTAGCGAATCATCACCACCATCACGACGTTGTATTCGCCCGCAAGGTGGCGCGAGATGCCGTCCTGGGCGGCGAAGATCAGCGTGGTCAGCACCATCAAGGCGATGCCGAGGCGGGTGTTCTGGACGCTCACGGCAGGCGTCCCGCAGTCATGTGACGTTTGCGTCCGAAGCCCGGGCGGCGTTCGACCACGAAGCCGGCGTCCGCCAGGCCGCGGCGGACGTCGCCTGCGGCGGTGTAGGTTGCGAAGGTGCCCTCGGCCCGGGTGCGCGCGGCTACTTCGGTCAGCAGGGCGCTGTCCCAAATTTCGGGGTTTCGGGCCGGGGCGAAGCCGTCGAGAAACCAGGCATCCGCCTTGCCCGGCCACCCCGGCAAGGTTCGGCGCGCGTCGCCGAAGATTATTTCGGCGGTGAGGTCGGGGATCTCGATCCGCGGTTCGGCGGGGTGCCATGCGTCCAGCAGCGGAGCGGCGAGATCGGCGAGTTCGGGGAAGCCCTGCAGGGCCTTCTCCATGTCGGTGCGTTGCATCGGATAGGCCTCGAAGCCGGTGTAGGTCAGCGGGCCGGGTGCCCCTGACTGACGCCATGCGCACAACGCTGCAAGCATGTTGAGGCCGGTGCCGAAGCCGAGTTCAGCGATGTGGAAGCCGGGGCGGAAGCGTGCGGGCAGGTCGTTGCCGGCCAGGAAAACATGCCGGGTTTCGGCCAGCCCGTCGTGAATTGAGAAATACGGATCGGCAAAGCGGGTCGAGACCGGCACGGCGCCGTCCCGCCATTCGATCTTTGCGCGCTGGTCTGTGGTCATGGGAGGGCCTAGAAGGTTCGGCGGGCACAATGCGCAAGGGGCGTGCGATTGGCAACGGTCGATGTGACAGTGATCGGAGCGGGCATTTTCGGCCTGGCGATCGGCTATGCCTGCGCCCGGCGCGGCGCACGGGTGCGCGTCGTCGACCGGGACGGCATCGGGGCCGGTGCCTCGGGCGGGATCGTCGGGGCGCTGTCGCCGCATACGCCGGAGACCTGGAACGACAAGAAGCAATTCCAGTTCGACAGCCTGATCGCGGCGCGGGAGTTCTGGCCGGGAGTTCGAGGCCTGTTCGGGGCAGGCGACGGGATATGGCGCGGTGGGGCGGGTGCAGGCCCTGGCGGATGATCGCGCGGTGGCGCTGGCGCGCGGTCGGCAGGCCGGTGCCGCCGCGCATTGGGGCGGACTGTGGGAGTGGCAGGTCGTTCCGTCCCGGGAGGCCGGTACGTGGGCGCCGGTCAGCCCCACCGGCTGGCTGGTGCGGGACACGCTGTCGGCCCGGATCCACCCGCGCCGCGCCTGCGCCAGTCTTGCCGGGGCGATCAGGACGTTGGGCGGCGATGTCGTGGTCGGGCAGGTAATCCCGCGGGGACAGATCGTCTGGGCGACGGGCGTGGAGGGATTGCAGGCGCTCTCGGCAGCGCTGGACAAGACGGTGGGCAACGGTGTGAAGGGCCAGGCGCTATTGCTGGACCATGCCGCACCCGGCGCGCCGCAGCTATTCGCCGACGGGCTGCATGTCATTCCGCACGATGACGGCACGGTGGCGGTCGGGTCGACCAGCGAACGCGACTACGACAACCCCACCACGACGGATGACCGGATTGACGGGTTGCTGGAGCGCACGGTGCAATTGGTGCCGCAATTGCGCGGGGCGCGGGTGTTGGAGCGGTGGGCCGGGGTGCGGCCACGGGCGCGAAGCCGGGCGCCGATGCTGGGAGCGTGGCCCGGGCAGTTCGGGCAGTTCATTGCCAACGGCGGGTTCAAGATCGGCTTCGGCATGGCCCCCGGGGTGGCCGAAGTGATGGCCGACCTGGTGCTGGACGGGCGCGACGGGATTCCCGACGCGTTCCGGGTCGAGGCAAGTCTTCAATCACCGTCGAAACAGTCGCCGGGAACCACATAGACGGTCTGCGGATGGCGGCGGTATGCGCCCTGCTCGGGCGCGATACGGACGAATTCCTGTGCCTCGTCGGCGCAGGGCGGCGGGAATTCGCTTCGGGTGACGTAAAGCACGTTCTGAGTGCTGCCGGTAAACGGGAACTTCAGGGCGTAGTGGTGCGGCGCGCGGCCCTTGGGCGGCGGCGCGTAGACCAGCGCCGGGTGATAGCGACCCGCGTAGAAAAGGTCGGCCAGGATGTCGCGGTCGGCGGCGACGATGATGCCCAGGTCGGATTCGTCGGCAGCGCGCAGGATGTCCTCGGTCATCTGGACGCGGCCGACGTAACGCTCCAGCAGCAGGGGCCCCTGTCCAAGCCGCAAGCTGTCGGCCGCAAGCGTCGACAGGGGCAGGATCAGGCTGATCGTGCCGTTGATCGCGAACGAGACGATCAGCCAGGCGCGGGGGCGACCCATCAGCCAGGTCAGCGCGCAGATCGTGCCCGCCAGATAGGCCGAGGCCGCCCAGTTGGCATAGGCCTGCGCCAACAATGCCTGGCCGCAGACCACGGCGACAATCGGCAGCGAAAAGATCAGCAGGAGGCGATGTTGCGGCGTGACCCGTCGCCAGTTCCACGCCGCCGCAAGCAGGGCGCCGAACAGAATGGGGCCGATGACGCCGAACTGGCTGGCGAAGAATTCCAGCAGGCCGGCGGGGTTCAGCGCGGCGCGGGTGCCGGGGTCGCGGACCCAGTCGGCATTGTCCAGCGTGTGTTCCAGCGTCGAGAAGCCGTGCGCGATGTTCCAGACGATATTGGGCGAGATGGTCAGCAGGAACCCGGCCAGGGCGACGGCGACGACACGCAGCGACGGGCGCGCCCCGGGCAGGACAAGCGCGGCGAGACCGGCGCAGAGCAGGTAGTAGACGGCGGCGTATTTCGCCAGCGCGGCGAGGCCCAGGGCGACACCCGTGGCCGCCGCGAAGATCGGACGGGGATTGGCCTGGGTGTACAGGTAGAAGGCGAGGGCCGCGGCCAGGAACGGGAACATGATGGTGTCGGTCGAGATCAGCAGGCTGCCCAGCGCCGTCATCGGCAGGGTGGCGTATCCGAGCGTCACCAGCATTCCGGCCCGCCTGCCGAAAAGCCGCGCGGCGATGCCGCCGAGGATCAGGGCGGTGGCGGCGTGGAACAGCGGCGCCGGCAGGCGCACCCAGAACGGCGCATCGCTGCCCGCCAGTTCGGTGGCGGCGCGGATCACCCAGCCGATCAGTGGCGGCTTGGAATAGTAGCCGAAGGCAAGCTCTTGCCCCCAGAGCCAGTACTGCGCTTCGTCGACGAAAAGATCGGTGCGGTTGAAGTACAGCAGCAGTACGCGCAGCGCCGTGATCGCAAGTACGCCCGGCAGCGCCATGCGCAGCCAGTCATAACCGTCAGGCGCGGCGCTTTTCGGCATGGATCAGGTAGAGGTTGCGCGCGTAAATGAAGATGCCGATGGACTGGCCCAGGATGAACACCGGGTCGGCGCGATAGACGGCATAGAAGAACAGCACCACCCCGCCGCCGATCGAGAAGTACCAGAAGGCCAGCGGAACAACCGACCGGCCTTCGCGTTCGGACGCGATCCACTGAACCAGGAACCGGCCCATGAACAGCAACTGGCCAAAGAGGCCAAAGACGACCCACCAGAATTCTGTCCAGCTGTGAACGTGGAGCCAGCCGAAAACCGTCTCGATGCTCATGGCCGGTCCTTCACGATCACGGCCTTCTTGCGGCGGCGGATCAGCCAGGCCACGCCGATCAGGTCGTAGATGCCGACGAGGCCGCGTTGCAGGTTGTTGTATTTCGACCGTCCCGCCATGCGCTGTGAATGCGCCACGTCGACCAGAACCACTTGCCAGCCGTCGCGCTTGAACAGCGCTGGCAGGTAGCGGTGCATGTGGTCGAAATAGGGCAAGGCCAGGAACGCGTCGCGACGGAACGCCTTCAACCCGCAGCCGGTGTCGCGGGTGCCGTCCTTCAGAATGCGGCTGCGCAGGCCGTTGGCAAAGCGCGAGGCCGCGCGCTTGGACCAGGTGTCCTGCCGCGCAACGCGTTGGCCCGCGACTAGGCCGACCTTGCCGCTGTCGTCGCGCAGAAGCGGCTCCAGCAGTTTTGGCAATTCCGAAGGCGGGTTCTGGCCGTCGCCGTCCAGCGTGCAGATCAGGTCGGCGGTGGTCGAGGACACACCGCTGTGCACGGCGGCGGACTGTCCTCCGGAGTGGTCGTGGCGAAGCAGGCGAAGGCCCGGATGGTCGGCCTGCAAAGCCCGGGTCCTGGCCGCGGTGGCATCGGTCGAGCCGTCGTCGACGACGATGATCTCGAAGCTTTTTAGCGCGGCGCAGGCACGGGCTATGCCCTCGACCAGGGGGGCCACATTGTCGGCTTCGTTCCGCATCGGAATAACGATGGCTACCGATGTCATGAAGGGCTCCACCCAGATGCGGAAAGTCCGCGGCATTCCGTTCTTCGGTTAAACACAGATGCGTCGGCGATGTCCACCGAGAGGGGCCGGGCCACTACCGCTTGAGCGTCTCGCCAAGTTGCAGTTTCGGGCTCAGCACGATCCGCTCGGCTCCGCCGTTCTCGGTCTCGACGCGTTGCGCGATGATCCGCGCCGCCTCACGCCCGATCTCGCCGCGGCAGGCGTCCATCGTGGCCAGTCGCTGCGGCAGGCCGTCCAGCAGTTCGACGCCGTTGAAGCCCGCAAGGCCGACCTTGCCCGGAACATCGATGCCGTTGGCAAGACAGTAAAGCAGGCCGCCTGCACCGATCATATCGTTGGAATAGTACAGAAAATCCAGGTCGGGCGTGCGTTTGAGGATGGCCTCGGTCATCTCGCGGCCCTTCAGCAGGGCCGAACCACCCTCGTAGAATTCCTGGTCGGCGATTTCCAACCCTTCCTTGGCCAGCGCCTCGGTGAAGCCTTCGAAGCGTTTGCGGGCGCGGTGGTCGAGCGGCATCTTTGTGCCCAGAAAGCCGATCCTACGATAGCCCGCCTGGACGATCGCCTTGGCCATCTCGCGGCCCGCGCGGCGATGCGAGATGCCGACGACGGCGTCGATGGGCTGGCCGTCGGTGTCCATGATCTCGACGATCGGAATGCCCGCCGCCTTCAGCATCCTGCGTGACGGCTCGGAATGCTCCAGCCCGGCGATTATGACGCCCGAGGGGCGCCACGACAGCATCTCGTAAAGCACCTTTTCTTCACGCTCGGGCTTGTAGTGGGTGACGCCGAAGACCGGTTGCAGCGGGGTCTGGTCCAGCACCTCGGAGATGCCGGTCAGAACCTCGGGGAATACCAGGTTGCTGAGCGACGGCACGATCACCGCCACCAGGTTGACCCGGCTCGACGCCAATGCGCCGGCGATCTTGTTGGGGACGTAGCCCAGCGTTCTGGCGGCGGTAAGCACCCGTTCGCGTGTGGCTTGGGACACGTCGCCGCGATTGCGCAGCACGCGGCTGACCGTCATTTCGCTGACGCCGGATGCCTCGGACACGTCGCGCAGCGTCAGTGGCCGGTTCACGTTGGCCGTCGCATTCCTGGTCATGGCCAGTTTTCCCTCCCCGTTAAGGATGCTGTCAGTGTTAGCGGTAAAATAGTGCCTTGTCCAAGCCCCGGAACGGCTGTATGTTACCGCTAACAAGACTAGGTTTCGGTCTGTCTTCGCACTTCGGTGCCGGGCGGATCGCGGAGAGGAGAGACGGTGGGCCGACCTGTCTCTCCTTTTTCGTTTGTGCGGGCAAAGTCGGTGGCGGCGTTCTCCGGCCCATGCAATGCTGCGGGAAATCAGCCGCCGGACAGCCATGCAGCCATTGCAGGACATCACCGTACTGGATTTCTCGACGCTGCTGCCGGGGCCGCTGGCCTCGCTGTTGCTGGCCGAGGCCGGGGCGCGGGTCATCAAGGTCGAGCGGCCCGACATCGGTGACGAGATGCGGCACTACCCGCCGTTTCTTGGCGGCCAGAGCGCGCTTTTCTCGCTGCTGAACCGGGGCAAGGAAAGCCTTGCGCTGGATCTCAAGGCGCCCGGGGGCAGGGCGGAGCTGGAGGATTGGCTTGACCGCGCGGATGTCCTGATCGAGCAATTCAGACCGGGCGTCATGGCGCGGTTGGATCTTGACTACCAAAGCCTTTCACGACGGTTTCCCCGGCTGATCTACTGCTCGGTGACCGGCTACGGACAGACCGGGCCGAAGGCGCAGGTTGCCGGGCACGATCTGAACTACATCGCCGAGACCGGGCTGCTGTCGCTGTCGATGGGGCCGCAAGCCTCGCCGGTGGTGCCACCCGCGCTGATCGCCGATATCGCGGGTGGAGCCTATCCGGCGGTGATGAACATCCTGCTGGCGTTGCTGGCGCGGAACCGGACCGGGCGCGGCGCGCATCTCGACATTTCGATGACCGACAACCTGTTCCCGCTGATGTGGTGGGCGCTGGGCCAGCAGGCGGCGACCGGGCAGGCGCCGGGCAATGCCGACAACCTGCTGACCGGAGGCACCGCGCGGTATCGGTTGTATCCGACGCAGGACGGCGCGGTGCTGGCGGCGGCGCCGATCGAGGATCGATTTTGGCGCACCTTTTGCGACGTGATCGGACTGGCGGAGGCGCTACGCGACGACAGCGCGATGCCGAGGCGACAGTCCGTGCCGTGGCCGGGATCATCGCGGCGCGTCCGGCGGCGCACTGGCGGGCCGCGTTTGACGGCGTCGACGCCTGCGCGATCATCGTCGTCGGGCTGGACGAGGCGCTGGCCGAGCGCCATTTCCGGGAGCGCGGGCTATTTCAGCCGGTGACGCGGCTACCCGACGGGCAGGACATCCGGGCCTTGCCGGTGCCGGTGCACGCGGCGTTTCGCGCGGATCCGGACCGGGCAAGCCACGCCCCGGACCTTGACGGAAACGCCGGGGCTGACGGTTAGCGATCAGACAGGGCCTGGTCGGACTTGAGGTCGGTGACGGGCGCGTCGGGAGTGCGCCCGAGGATACGCCGCAGCAGGACATGCACGGCGCGGATCGATTGATCGTAGGTGCAATGCGAGGTGGCGACGCGGCGCTGCCCGCCCGCGGCCTTGTGCGTCGACGAAAACATCTGGCGGCTGCGCGCCGTGTAGCGCGTCATGCCAAGGGACCGCACCTTGCCCTGCGCCTTGAAGTCGGCGCGCGGGATCGAAGTATCGAAGTTCCAGTCCTTTTCCAGCCCCAGCAGCGGCGTATTGTGTTCGCGCTCCAGCGCCCGGCTGACGAGATAGAGGAGCGACCGCTTGTATAGTCCGGCGACGCTGTCGCCCTGCTCGACGCCGTCGTCGATGGTCTCGATGAACAGGCCGTCCCTGTGGACCCCGCCGGCCTCGATCAGCGGGGCCAGCGTGTCAGCCGCGTATTGCATCGAGCACGCCGGGGTCCAAAGGGTCATTGTCTTGGCCCGCAATTTCGGGATTGCCATGGCCTGAAGCAGGCTGCCCAGAACGAAAACCCCGGCGGAATGGCCGACCAGATGAATTTTCAGCTCGGGGTAGGCCATGTGTAACGCGCCGAGGTGCCCGGCCAGAAGGTGCATCGCACCGGTCTTTTCGGCGGCAAGGGCGGCGTTTTCCTTGCGTTCGGTCCAGACCGACCGAATCGACACGCCCGAGGCGATGGCCTCCCAGGTGTAGTAGCTGGTGTCCTTGATCTGCCGTTCAAGCTCGCTTGGGGTCAGGTGCCCGCCCGAGGCCTTCTGCTTCTGCACGGCGATGGCATCGCGGAACAGGGTTTCCAGGTCGTCCAGTACACCCGTGGTCCAGGACAGGAACAACGGGTAGATGCCGTTGGCCTTGAAGTACGGGCCCAGCACTGCGCTGCGGCGCAGGGTGTCGGCCTCGCTGGCTAGGCCACTGTGGGCGAAGATCACGATGTTGTCGTTGTCGCGATGCTCGGTGCACCAGCGGCGGATGCGTTTCTCGGCGCAGATCAGCAGGTGCTCGGCGCCGTTCTCGGCATGGACAAGCCGCGAGATCGGCCGGCCGTTGCGCCCCAGGACGATGGAATGCAGCGTGGCGATGTTGTCGTCCCAGGGCCGGGTCGGTCGGTCGTCGATTTCCGTGCCGGATCGGGTGGCGGCGGCTTGCAGCGAGCCGGAGCTTTTGGTCTTGGGCCAGCAGATCATGCTTGTGGGGGCGCCGTAGACCGACACCCAGGCGTCGATCCTGTTGGCCAGCCAATCGCCGTAGGAAAGCAGGCCGAACCCCCGGTTGCCCCATTCCGGCCCCCAGGAATTCTGCACGATGAAGCCGTCGGCGTCGTAGCCGACGATGGCGAAGGCGTGTCCACCGATGCGGCTTTCGTGCGCGGTCCAGCGAATCGGGTAGGGGGTGAAATCCGTCGCCCGCTTCTGTCCTTTCTTCGAAGGCTCTGGGCTGCGCCAGCCGTCGTGCACCCAGGCCGACACGAAGATCGCGTGCACCTGCTGGATCGCCGCCTGCATGTCGGCGATCGAATCAGTGGCGATGCGGTAATAGGCGCCGAGCGGTCGCAGCGCCGCGTCCTGCATCCACGCGTTGCGGTTTTCCTCGGCCACCTCGTCCTCGAACGCGGCACCCGCCTTGGTCATCGGCCAGGTCGCGTCGCGGCAGACCCCGTGGTGGTGCCAGCCGCGCATCGCGCCGCGGCAGCTGGAGCCGGTGTAATCCTCGCCGTCCCATTCGTCGTAAAGCCGCGCCAATTGGTACAGCATCCGGGGGCTGACCCGTTCGGACCTCAAGCGGTCGGCGGGCCAGTCTGCCTGTGCCTCGGCGACGACCCGGGCCGCGTCGACGCCGCTGCGCAACTTGGCCACGGCGGGCACCACCACGTCGCGAAACCAGAACTGGTAGTTGATGACCGCCGCCAGGCCGAACCCGGTGCAGGCCCCGTCCTTGCCCTGGTCCAGGATCAGCGGCTCGTAAAGCCGCAGGAACAACGCGATCTCGTCCTCTTGCGGGAATCTTTTCAGCAGGGCGTGCAGCGGCGGACTGTAGGGACGGTCGCGCAGGTCCAGGCGGTCGGGCCGGGCGCTAAGCTGCAGGTCGGTATTGTTGACCCTGAATTTGACCGTCGGCATGTTTGCGCCCCGCCTAGTCCAGTTTCACGCTGTCGAGGCGTTCCAGCGGGATCGCGGAATCGTCCGCCGCCCGGGTCATGACGTCGGCCTTCAGGACGTTGTCGGGGAAGAGGATGCCGGAGCGCTCCTGAAGCGCCTTCAGCGGGCGCTGTTGCGGCGCGAATTCGCCGATGTCGAAACGTTCCTCGACCGGCAGCGCCTCGAGCCCGTGATCGTCGATCGCCTTTTCCTGTTCCAGCAGGAAGCCATAGGCGCGCAGGTCCGAGCGGTCGCCGCGGCTGCGCGGTTCGGCCACCACGATGACCTTCCAGAAATCAAGCGGCACGCGGTAGAGGCCGCCGCCGAAGTCATGCGGGATCGACCGGGCGGGATCGAGGACCGGGCCGGAGAACAGCATGACGCGGTTGCCGACGGCCCCGGCCTGGTCCGCGATGTGGTTTTCCAGCTTGCCCCAAATGCCACGCCGGTTCGAGCGGTTGAAGTTCTCGTGCTGCGGCGTGCAGTTGGTCCAGTGGAAGGTGTCGGAATTGGCCAGGATCACCTCTTCGCGGGTGACGCCCCAGGCGTTGTCGTCGCGGCGTACCACGTGGCCGCGGTCGAACTTGCGGGCCGGGGCGTAAAGCTCTTCGTTGTCGATCTGCAGGGCTTCGGAGATACGCGGATCGTGCATCCACTTGTCGCTGCCGAAATCGGCGCGGGACATGTTCCAGCGCACCTCGGGGCTGTAGTCAACATTGACCGCCGACCACATCACCAGCTTCCAGTCGGCGTTCATCACCAGAGAGAAATGGTGGTAGTCCAGCACCATCGGGTTGTCGAACCGGTCGCGGGCAAGTTCTGCCTGCCGTGCGGGATCGATGCGCGGCATGTCGACCAGGTGGCCGCGAAGGAAATGCGGCGAGAAGCCGCGACGGCGCCCGTAATGCGGATCGAAGACCATCGCCTTTTCAAGGGCTGCCGCGGGCGCACTTTCGGTCATGGCGGGAGCAAGGGCCGCGGTCCCGCCTTGCTGAACCACCGGACCGGTGTAGACATCGGCATTGCCGTGGACATGGACGATAGTTTGTGCCGTGCCATCGCCGGTCGGCGACTGCGCCGGCTGCCGGGTCGAGCCGGTGCGCACCACGGTTGCTGCGCCCGCGGCTGGCACGCTTTCCTCGGGCGGCGGAGTCTGGCTTGCCGTCAGAAGGGCGTCGCGCAACGCGGCCTGAGCCGGGTCGTCGAACGCCACGTCCTGCAGGTGCGCCAGGATCCTGGATATCCGCACGCCCTCGTTCGCCACCCACTGCACGTGGTCCCAGTCCCTGCCGTCCCACGGGTCGCCGTTGACGTCGAGGATCTGATCGCCCTGGGTCATCGGCACGCCGCTGTGATGCAGCGCCACGATCTTCCAGAACTCGCTGAATACCGGAGAGCCCGAGGCCCCAGGTTCGGTGTCGGTCTGGTAATGCAGGTGCAACTCAAGCAGGTCGACCAGCTTGTTGCCCGCGGTGGCGTATTGCTTGGCGCCGCCCATCGGGTGCTGGATGATGCTGACCGGCTTGCCAATCAGGATCTTGCCGGTCTGCTTGATCAGGCGATGGTGGCCCTGCGCGGCCAGTTCCGCCCCGGCAAGCGAGCGCGGCTTGATCGCGACAAGCGTGAAATCAAGCGCCTCGTCGGTGACAAAGAAGCCATCCGCGTCCAGTTCGAACACCTCGCCCGCGCGGGTGCCGCCGCCCGGCACGTAGTCATGCCCGAAATTCGCGCCGATCCCCTCGGTCGACCGTTTCGAGGGCAGCACGTGGTTGTTGGTCAGCAGCAGGCGGTCGCCGACCAGGAAACCAGAGCCGAAGCCCTGCGGCTGGATGTCGGGGCCGAATATCCGGACGATGCGGGCGACGGGTCGGCCTGCGTCGATCTCTTGCTGGGTTTCGGGCAGTTTGCGCCGGTCGTCGATACCGATGATCCGCTCTGCCCTTGCGTCGGGGGGCAGCATTTCGGGGTTCAGTGCATGAACTAGGTTCGGCCCGGATACGTGATCGCGGTGCCGGGCGATCCGTTCGGGGGTTTCGACGGCGGCGATGCCCTTTTCCCGAAGCGCGACCTCGTTGGCGATGCGGGTGTCCGAGCGTTCCTTCCAGCGGCCAGCGGCTTTCTTGGCGATCTCGATCTGGGCTTCGAAAAGGTCATCCATGGGTCTGGTCCAATATTCTGGGTCTGCGAAATCCATCCGGCCGTTTCGATCCGGCACGCCAGCAAAATCAGGCGGTATGCCCGCCATGGTATAGCGATTCCTGATTTTCTCAAGGAAAACCACGGGATTGCCGCAGGCCTTGGAGATGTTGCTCAATTGACAATTGCACCGCGCCACAGTCAGCTTCGGGCCAGCAGTACGAAGGAGACAGCCGATGAAAGTGAATGGTACGCCATATCGGTCGATCTGGTACGAGGCGGAGGGCGACAGGGTTCGGATCATCGACCAGCGATGGCTGCCGCACGAGTTCCGGATAGCGACGCTGGAAAGCCTGGACGAGTTCGCCGTCGCGATCCGCGATATGTGGGTGCGCGGGGCGCCGCTGATCGGGGCAACGGCGGCTTACGGCGTCGCGCGGCAGATGTTGCGGGATGGGTCCGTTGCATCGTTGAGCAAGGCCTGGGACGTGCTGCATGGGACGCGACCCACGGCGATCAACTTGAAATGGGCGCTGGATCGCTGCCGCGCGCATTTGCTGTCCTTGGCAGAGGGCGATCGCGCAGCGGCGGCGATGACGTTGGCGGCGGAGATCTGCGACGAGGATGTCGAGATCAACAGGCAGATCGGGCTGCACGGGCTGGAGATCATCAGGCAGATCGCGGCGGGCAAGCCCGGCGGCGAACCGGTGCGCCTGCTGACCCATTGCAACGCGGGCTGGCTGGCGACGGTGGACTGGGGCACGGCAACGTCACCGATGTACCACGCCGCCGAGGCTGGCGTTGACCTTCATGTCTGGGTCGACGAGACGCGGCCGCGCAACCAGGGCGCGCTGACGGCGTGGGAGCTGGGCAGCCACGGGATATCGCACACCTACATCACCGACAACGCGGGCGGGCACCTGATGCAGCACGGGCAGGTCGACATGGTGATCACCGGCACCGACCGAACCACGGCGCAGGGCGACGTCTGCAATAAGATCGGCACGTACCTCAAGGCGCTGGCGGCGCGGGACAACGGGGTGCCCTTCTACGTGGCGCTGCCGTCGCCGACGATCGACTGGACCGTGCGCGATGGCGTGACGGAGATCCCGATAGAGGATCGCGCGGGGCACGAGGTCAGCCATGTTCAGGGGCGCGTTGACGGCGGAATCGCCGAGGTTCAGGTTACGCCGGAGGGCACCACAACCGGCAACCCCGCCTTCGACGTGACGCCTGCGCGGCTGGTGACTGGCCTGATCACAGAGCGCGGCGTGGCAGAGGCCTCGGCGGACGGACTGGCGGCGATGTTCCCGGAACACGCCGACGCCGCGTGACGGGACGGGCCTTGCCGGGAATTGCCGGCCTGCCTTAGCCTTGGCGCGTCAGGGAAAGGCGGGTCGGATGTCGGAAACGCAAGGGTTACACTATATCGACGGAGGCTGGCGTGACGATGCGCCCAACGGTTATGCCGACAGCCTGAACCCGGCGACCGGCGAGGTGATCGGCACCGCGCCTCTGGGCTCTGGCGCTTTAGCCGGGCTGGCCGTCGAGGCGGCGCGCGGGGCATTCGAGACGACGGATTGGGCCAGCGATCCGCGATTGCGGGCGCGGGTGCTGCTGGCGTTCGCAGACCGGCTGGAGGCGCAGGGCGACGCCATCGCGCAGCTGCTGTGCCGGGAGACCGGGAAGGTCCTGCCGCAGGCCCGGCACGAGATCGTCGCCGCCGCGTCAGAGGCGCGATATTACGCGGGGCTGGCGCGGAATGTGTTCGGGCGCACGTTTGAAAGCGGTCCGGGCAAGATGTCCCTGATGACGCGCGAGGCGAAGGGCGTCGCCTCGGTTATCGTGCCTTGGAACGCGCCGCTGGTGTTGTTGGTGCGGTCGGTTGCACCTGCGCTGGCGGCGGGCTGCACGGTCGTCATAAAGCCCGCGGCGCAGACGGCGCTGACTAATGGCGGCGATCATGCGCTGCTTTGACGGCATCGAGGGGCTACCCGCCGGGGTGGTCAACTCGGTTAACGATCACACCACCGAAGTGGGCCACGTCCTGTCGACGCACGCGCAGATCGACGTGGTCAGCTTCACCGGATCGTCGCGCACCGGCAAGATCGTTATGGCCAACGCGGCGGCGACGGTGAAGCACGTGTCGCTGGAGTTGGGCGGCAAGGCCCCGGCTGTTGTCTTCGAGGACGCCGACCGCGACCTGGCGCTGGACGAGATCCCCCGCGCGGCGCTGACGCTGAACGGGCAGATGTGCACCTGCATTGCGCGGGTGCTGCTGCACGAGAGTATTGCTGACGACATGACTGCGCTGCTGAAGGCGGCATTCGAGGCGACGGTTGTGGGGGATCCGCTGGCGCAGGGCACGCAGCTTGGTCCGCTGATCGACCGCAACGCGCAAAAGCGGATGCTGGGGATCATCGAACGGGCGGGCGACGAGGCGGACCTGATCCTGCGCGGGTCGGCGCCGGGGGGCGATCTGTCGAAGGGATGCTACGTGACGCCCTCGATCTTCCGCATCGGCGACGTGACGCATGCGCTGGTGCAGGAGGAGCTTTTCGGTCCGATCATCTCGATCGAGACGTTTGGCGACGAGGCAGAGGCGCTTGCCAAGGCAAATGCCACCCGGTTCGGACTGGCAGCCAGCATCTATACCCGCGACCTCAATCGCGCGATGCGGATGGCGCGAAAGCTGCGCTCAGGGACGGTCTGGCTGAACAGCCACAACCGGCTGATGGCCGAGGTCGAGACCGGCGGTTACCGCGAAAGCGGCATCGGCAGGCTGCACGGGGTCGAGGCGATGAACGATTTCCTGGAGACTAAGCACATTTACTATGAGGCGGAGGAGTGAGCTCGGCCAGGATCGCGCGCGCCGCCTCCGCCGGGTCGGCGGCCTGCCAGACCGGACGCCCGACCACGATGTGATCGGCACCCGCTGCAATGGCGCTGGCCGGGGTCGCGATACGTTTCTGGTCGCCGGAGGCCGCACCCACGGGCCGCACTCCCGGTGTCACGATCAGCTTGCCCATCGCCTCGGGCAGCGCCCGGATCGCGGCGGCCTCGTGCGGAGAGGCGATGACGCCGTCGGCCCCGGCCTCGAGCGCGCGGGCGGCACGTTCGACGGTGATGTCCGTGATGTCGCCGGGCTGGATCATGCCCGCGTCCAGATCGGCGCGGTCCAGCGAGGTCAGGATAGTGACGCCGAGGATCTTCATCCCCGATCCTGCCGCGCCTTCGCTTGCAGCGCGCACTACATGCGGGTCGCCGTGTACCGTCAGGAAATCCAGATCGAACTGCGCCAGCCCGCGCACGGCGGCCTCGACCGTGGCGCCGATGTCGAACAGCTTCATGTCCAGGAAGATGCGCTTGCCGTGCTCGGATTTCAGCTCGTTGGCCAGCCCCAGCCCGCCGGTTGTCAGCATCCCCAGCCCGATCTTGTAGAACGATACCGCGGGGCCAATCCTGGCGACAAGGTCCAAGCCGCTGAGGGCGTCGGGCACGTCAAGGGCGACGATGAGGCGATCGTCGGACATGGGGCATCTCCGTTCTGGTCAGGGTTGCCCTGCCATAGACGGATCGGCTTGACCGGTCAAACCGGGGATATGGGAAGAAAAGGCCGGCCACAGAACTGAGGCCGGTAAGTCGCGCGTCAGGCCGCGCAGGCAGAAATCGGGTGGTGGCGGTGTTTGGTCCGCTGCGCCAGAAGCGCGGCGTCTTCCGTCAATCGCTGGCGCAAGGGCTTTTGGGCGTGCACCGGCTGGTTGGTGCGGATCATCATGCGGCGGGCCGGGTGGCCTGTCTGTTTGACGATCAGTTCGACAAGCGCCTCGATCCGGCCGAAATCGCGATTGCGGCGGGCATGTTTCACGGTGGCATCAAGAATGATCATGGCTCGTCCCCTTCGCCTGCTTCATGCGGCTTTCGCTGGCGGTCACCATCGCCCGAGCGATCTTGCGATAACCCCAGCTTGGATGGCCGGGGACGGAAACGCTGAATTCCGGCGCATCGCCAATGACGACTGCACCCTTGAAACGCCGCCGTCGCGCATCGAACACCACGTGATGTATGGAGGCTCTTGTATTCGGCATTTTACTGCTCCTCGATCAAACGCCTTGGATTGGCGCTATTGATGTTTGTACGCATCACCCTGTGGATAAGTTCCAAAAGAAATCAAAATATATTTGGTCGCGACGAATCACATTGGGTTGATCCGGGCGACGTGCATTCCCATTTCTGCATGTGAAGGCCGATGGTCCGGTGCCGCAAGGCGGGCCGACCGGCGGGCGCTTGAAAAAGGAGAGACCGATGAACTTGGAAAAGTTCACCGAGCGGTCGCGCGGATTTCTGCAGGCCGCCCAGACGATCGCGATGCGCGAAAACCACCAGCAGCTGGCGCCCGAACATCTGCTGAAGGCCTTGATGGATGACGAACAGGGGCTGGCCGCCAACCTGATCAAGACGCGCCGGCGGTGCGCCGCGAGCGCGTGGTCGAGGCCGTCGATCTGGCGCTGTCGAAGATGCCGAAGGTCACCGGCGACGCGGGCCAGACCTACATGGATCAGCGACACCGCGAAGGTGCTGGACGAGGCCGAGAAGATTGCCAAGAAGGCCGGCGACAGTTTCGTTCCGGTCGAGCGCATCCTGATGGCGCTGGCGATGGTGAAATCCAAGGCCAAGGACGCGCTGGATGCCGGTGCGGTGACCGCGCAGGCGCTGAACTCCGCGATCAACGACATCCGCAAGGGCCGCACCGCCGATACGGCGCAGCGCCGAGGAAGGCTATGACGCGCTGAAGAAATATGCGCGCGACCTGACCGAGGCCGCCGAGCAGGGCAAGATCGACCCGATCATCGGCCGCGACGAGGAAATCCGCCGCACCATGCAGGTGCTGTCGCGCCGGACCAAGAACAACCCGGTGCTGATCGGCGAGCCCGGCGTCGGCAAGACCGCGATCGCCGAGGGTCTGGCGCTGCGCATCGTCAACGGCGACGTGCCCGAAAGCCTGCGCAACAAGAAGCTGATGGCGCTGGACATGGGCGCGCTGATCGCCGGCGCGAAGTATCGCGGCGAGTTCGAGGAGCGGCTGAAGGCGGTGCTGAACGAGATCACGGCGGCGGCGGGCGAGATCATCCTGTTCATCGACGAGATGCACACGCTGGTCGGCGCCGGCAAGGCCGACGGCGCGATGGATGCGGCCAACCTGATCAAGCCGGCGCTGGCGCGGGGCGAGTTGCACTGCGTCGGCGCGACGACGCTGGATGAGTACCGCAAGTATGTCGAAAAGGACGCGGCGCTTGCGCGGCGGTTCCAGCCGCTCATGGTGGATGAGCCGACGGTCGAGGACACGATCAGCATCCTGCGCGGCATCAAGGAAAAGTACGAACTGCACCACGGCGTGCGGATCAGCGACAGCGCCCTGGTGGCCGCGGCGACGCTGTCGCCATCGCTACATCACCGACCGGTTCCTGCCCGACAAGGCCATCGACCTGATGGACGAGGCCGCGCAGCCGTCTGCGGATGGAGGTCGACAGCAAGCCCGAGGAGCTGGATGCGCTGGACCGCGAGATCCTGCAAAAGCAGATCGAGGCCGAGGCGCTGAAGAAGGAAGACGACAAGGCGTCCAAGGACCGGCTGGAAAAGCTGGAGAAAGAGCTTGGCGAACTGCAGGAGCGGTCGTCCGAGATGACGGCGCAGTGGCAGGCCGAACGCGACAAGCTGGAAAGCGCGCGCGGGCTGAAGGAACAGCTGGACCGCGCGCGCGCCGAACTGGACCACGCCAAGCGCGAGGGCAATCTGGCCAAGGCCGGCGAGCTGTCCTACGGCGTGATCCCGCAGCTGGAGAAAGCAGCTGAGCCGGCCGAAAGCCAGGACGACGACATGATGGTCGAAGAGGCCGTGCGCCCCGAGCAGATCGCCCAGGTGGTCGAACGCTGGACCGGTATCCCGACCGTCAAGATGCTGGAAGGCGAGCGCGACAAGCTGCTGCGCATGGAAGACGAGCTCGGCAAGCGGGTGATCGGCCAGAAGACCGCCGTCACGGCCGTGGCCAACGCCGTGCGCCGCGCGCGTGCCGGGCTGAACGAGGAAAGCCGGCCGCTGGGGTCGTTCCTGTTCCTCGGGCCGACCGGCGTCGGCAAGACCGAGCTGACCAAGGCGGTGGCCGAGTACCTGTTCGACGACGACAACGCGATGGTGCGGATCGACATGTCCGAGTTCATGGAGAAGCACTCGGTCGCCCGCCTGATCGGCGCGCCTCCGGGCTATGTCGGCTATGACGAGGGCGGCGTGCTGACCGAGGCGGTGCGGCGCGGCCCTATCAGGTGATGCTGTTCGACGAGGTCGAAAAGGCGCATCCGGATGTGTTCAACGTGCTGTTGCAGGTGCTGGACGACGGGGTGCTGACCGACGGTCAGGGCCTCACGTCGACTTCAAGCAGACGCTGATCGTGCTGACCTCGAACCTTGGCGCGCAGGCGCTGAGCCAGTTGCCCGAGGGCGCCGACGGGTCGCAGGCGCGGCGCGACGTGATGGACGCGGTGCGGGCGCATTTCCGGCCCGAGTTCCTGAACCGTCTGGACGAGACGATCATCTTCGACCGGCTGACGCGGGACGACATGGACGGCATCGTCGAGATCCAGCTTGGCCTGCTTGAAAAGCGGCTGGCGCGGCGCAAGATCGCGCTGGATCTGGACGACGGCGCGCGGAAGTGGCTGGCCGACGAAGGCTATGACCCGGTGTTCGGCGCGCGGCCGCTGAAGCGGGTGATCCAGCGAGCCTGCAGGACCAGCTGGCCGAGATGCTGCTGGCCGGCGACGTCACCGACGGCGACACGGTGCACTGTCAGTGCCGGGGCCGACGGGCTGATCGTCGGCGACCGCGTGTCGTCGTCGACCCGGCAGCCGCCGCAGGACGCGGTGCTGCACTGAAGCAATGCAATGGCCCCGCCGGAGTTCTCCGGCGGGGCCTTTTTCATTGGTTGACCTGGGGATGACAGGTCAGCCCTGATCTTGCGGGATCAGCCCGGCTTCACGTGCAGCGGCCAGTTCGGTCTCGTCGATCAGGCCGTCGGCGTTGGCATCCGCCTCGATGAACTGCTCTTCGGTCATGTCGGTATAGACCGCCTGCACCTCTTCCATGCTGAGGACGCCGTCGCCGTTGGTGTCGAGTTCGGTCATCGCGAATGCGGTGGTCGCCGTGAACGTGGTGGCGATCAGGGTGAGGGTCTTCATTTTGCGGGTCATAGTGTCGTCTCCATTCCTGTTGGCGAACCCATGATCGGGTTGCGCAAGGAACAGAAGCATGGGGTTTTTCCATCCGCATCCGTCGCTTGCGCATAACCCGAAAACACGCGCCCGGTCGCCTATGAGGCGAGTTGGCGGTGGCGATCTCTTGCGTGAAAAGGGGGCGATTTTTTGGCCGGCCAATCGCCACCGATCCGCAGGGCGAAATCCGGCGGCGCGGCGCTGATCTACGGGCTGCGCGGAAGTTGGCGCATCCGACTCAGGTGGTGCGCAATGCCGGAAGACCGATGCCGGTGGCCTGGAAACCGCCGTCGACCGCGATGGTCTGTCCGGTGACATAACTGGCCTTGTCGGAGCACAGGAAAACGATCACCTCGGCAAGCTCGTCCTCGGAACCGTAGCGGTTCAGCGGGATGGCGTCGTGGTAGGCGGCGATGATCTCGGGCGAATGTACCGCCATCGCCAGCCTGGTGCGCACCGGGCCGGGGGCGACGCAGTTGGCGCGGATGCCGAACTCGCCCAGTTCCACCGCCTGCTGCTGGGTCAACTGGATCACCGCGGCTTTCGACGTGCCGTAGGCCACCCGCAGGGTCGAGGCGCGCAGGCCCGAGATGCTGGCGATGTTGACGATGGCGCCCTGTGTCTTCTTCAGGGCGGGCGCGACGGCCTGGGTACACAGGAAGACGCCGTCGAGATTGGTTTCCATCACCGTGCGCCAGCGGGCGAAATCGGTCTCGGCCATCGGGCCGAAATCGGCGACACCGGCATTGTTTACCAGCGCGTCTATGCGTCCGAAACGGTCCAGCGTTTGCGGGGCTATAGTCGCGACCTGGTCCGGGAACGAGACGTCGAGGTCGAGTGGCAGCACGTTGTCCAGATCCGTGCGACGCTTTCGCCAATTCGGCGCTGTCGCGGTCGACCATCGCGACACTGTAGCCATCGCGGAGGAACAGTTTGGTGGTGGCCAGTCCGATGCCGCGTGCGGCGCCGGTGACGATGGCGGTCTTTGTTGACATTCGCAGCACCCCCCGTTTCGTCGCAGAGTGCGGGAAGGCGCTGCGAAAGGAAAGATCGCCAGAAGCAAGAAAAACGGGCGGGGAGGGCCCGCCCGGTTGGTCTTGGCTGCTCGGTGCGTGTTACGGCAGCAGAACGGTGTCGATCACGTGGACCACGCCGTTAGAGGCCATCACGTCCGGGGTTGTCACGTTGGAGGTGTGATTCAGCACAACGCCGTTGGTAGCGTTGACGCTGATGAACCCGCCCTGAAGCGTCGGTACACGGCCGCGCTGGCCCAGAAGCGCCGAGGCGGGATAGTAGCTGCCCGAGACATGGTAGGTCAGGACCTGGGTCAGCGCATCCTTGTCCGCCAGAAGGCTGTCGAGGGTGCCGGGCGGCAGCGCGGCGAAAGCGGCGTTGGTCGGTGCAAAGACGGTGATGTTGCCCGGCGCGGACAGCGCATCGGCAAGCCCGGCGGCCTGAACCGCGGTGACAAGCGTGCTGAGGTCCGGCGTGGCGGCGGCGATATCGACGATAGTGCGGTTTGCTGCGCGGGCAGGCAGGGCGGACAGGGTGGTGCCGGCAGTGGCGATTGCGGCAAAGCCGAGCGTGGAGCGGGTGAGGAATTGGCGGCGGTCCATGGACATATCTCCTTGTGGATGAAGTGTGGTTGGCCCGAATAGGTTGACGGAAAAGGTTCGGGCGGACCCCGGACCGAAGCCAGGCCCGCCCGAGAGATCTGACCTTACATCGGCGGCATGATCACCGTGTCGATGACGTGGATCACGCCGTTCGAGGCTTCGATGTCGGCGGTGGTGACAGTCGCGTCGTTGACCTTGACGCCGTCCATGGTGCCGATGGTGACGTCCGAACCCTCGACGGTGGCGGCCAGTCATGCCGTCGCTCAGATCGACCGGACATCACCTTGCCGGGCACGACGTGGTAGGTCAGGATCTTGGTCAGCGTCGGGATATCGTTGAGCAGGCCCTCGACCGTGCCCTCGGGCAGTTTGGCGAAGGCGTCGTCGGTGGGCGCGAAGACGGTGAACGGGCCTTCGCCCTTCAGCGTGTCGACCAGGCCCGCGGCCTGCACGGCGGCGACCAGCGTGTTGAACGAGCCCGCCTCGACGGCGGTGTCGACGATGTCCTTGGAATGGCCGCCGGCAAAGGCCGGGGCGGCAAGGACGGTGGCGGCGGTCAGCGAAAGAAGAGTTCTGCGAAGCATGGTGGTTCCTTCATGATTTGGACGAATGCCGTTTCTGGCATCGAAGGGATTACGGTGCGTCGCGCGGTTCGGATCGGTCGAAAATCTGACGTTTGCGTCCTTGACGGACGTGCCGCGCGGGCTAAGCCGCGCGTGATGTTGCGCATCAAATCACAACTGCTTGAACGAGTGTGATCGGGCGTGAGCCCGGGCGGGCAGCGGCGCACGGTCAAAAGCAGCGGGCTGGTGATTGCGTTACAATTCGTGAACAGGATCGTGAAAAGTGATTGGTTTGGTTTTCGTGCGGGCCGACGTTACGCCATGCGTCAACCGCAATTCATGGAGGGCACCATGGCTGGACGCTGGAAGAACGATCTGAACTGGTCCGACGTGACGCCGAAGGCGGCGTTCTTGAACCGGCGGCAGATGATGGCGGGAGCAGGCGCGCTGGCGGTGGGGGCGATCGCCGGGCCGGCGCTGGCCAGTCTGAACGCCAAGCCAAGCGCCTATTCCACCGATGCCGAACCCAACAGCCTGGAAGAGATCACCAACTACAACAATTTCTACGAATTCGGCACCGGCAAGGAAGACCCGGCGCGCAATGCCGGTCGGCTGACCACCGATCCC
>CAVYHB010000015.1:0-67651 GCA_963768205.1 uncultured Alphaproteobacteria bacterium
GCCAACGGCAGTGCTGGGTAGCTATGATCGGAAAGGATAACCGCTGAAGGCATCTAAGCGGGAAGCCCCCCTCAAAACAAGGTATCCCTGAGAGCCGAGATAGACCATCTCGTCGATAGGCCGGAGATGTAAGCGCAGCAATGCGTTCAGTTGACCGGTACTAATTGCTCGATAGGCTTGATTTGATCCAGTAGAAGCCAGACTTCGACGTCATTATCAAATGACGGGGATCAAAAGCATACACCGGTTGAGTGTATTTGACTTGGAAGCTGATGTTAGTCGGTTGCGCCAAGCGTTCTTTCTTGGTTTGGTGGTCATAGCACGAGCAAAACACACGATCCCATCCCGAACTCGACCGTTAAGCGCCGTAGCGCCGATGGTACTGCGTCTTAAGACGTGGGAGAGTAGGTCACCGCCAAACCTAGTAAGACGCTTTGAAATCTCTCTGACGATGTCACAAAAAAATGGCCGCCTTTCGGGGCGGCTTTTTTCGTGTCCTATTGCATGTCTGTCATTGTCTGCTGGGTGGACCGGCGAGCGTCAGGAGGTCATTGATATCTTCGGATCTGCCCTGACGGCCGAGGCGGCGCTGAACGGACTTACAACACGAGAGTGCTTAAAGGTGGGCGCGGTTCAGCGGCTGCTTGTAAAATGTTCGGACGCACAAAAGAAACGCGCGGTTAAAGAAATCAAGAAATGGGACGTGGACCTGGCGATGGAGAAGTACGAAGCTGAGCGGTTGCGCGAAGCGGTGCAATTGGCCAATCCCGCAAGAAGGCACTCCGCGTCGCATAAGCCACGCTTTTGCACGGCATAGCGGTCAGACCGGACGGTTACGAGTGTATTCCCGTCGGATCGTACTGCTTCGTCGATCGGCCCTTAGTCGGGTCGCCGCAGTGACTGCGGGATGTCCTTCACCGCTGCGCGTCAGCCCGACAACAGGAACAGCGTGATCGGCGGGAACAGCACCAGCAGGGTGACGCGAGCCAAGTCCGAGGCGACGAAGAACATCACCGCCTTGTAGGTATCCAGGATCGGTGTCGCGCGGTCCATCGCGTTGATCACGAAGAGGTTCATGCCCACAGGGGGCGTGATCAGGCCGACCTCGACCACGATCAGCACCAGGATGCCGAACCAGATGGCCACGTGCTCGGGGCTGAGCCCGAAATCCAACGTCAGGATCACCGGAAAGAAGATCGGCACCGTCAGCAGGATCATCGACAACGAATCCATCAGGCAGCCGAAGACAAGGTAGAAGACCAGGATCAGCGTCAGCACCGTCCAGGGGCTGAACCCCTGCGCCACAACATATTCAGAGATTTCCTGTGGCACCTGGGTCAGCGCCAGGAAGCCGTTGTAGATGCCGGCGCCGAGGATGATGAAGAAGATCATCGCCGAGGACCGCGCCGTCACCATGAAGCTGTCGACTAGGGTCAGCCTCGTCAGCCCGCCGTTCAGAAGGGCGATCAGCCCGGTGCCAAATGCGCCGACGGCGGCACCTTCGGTGGGGGTGAACCAGCCCAGGTAGATTCCGCCGACCACCAGCGCGAAGACCAGCAGCACCGGCCAGACAGCCAGAAGCGCCCGAAATCTCTGGGCCATCGGCACCGGCTCGCGGGTGCCCGCGGTCTCGGGGTAAAGGCGCACGTAGATGGAGATTGTGATGACGTAGCCCAACGCGGCCAGCAGGCCGGGGATGAAGGCGGCAAGGAACAGCTTGGCGATGTTCTGCTCGGTCAGGATGGCGTAGATCACCAGCACCACCGAGGGCGGGATCAGGATGCCCAGCGTGCCGCCAGCGGCCAGCGTCGCTGTGGAAAAGCCGCCCGCGTAGCCGTATTGTCGCAATTCGGGCAGGGCCACGCGGCCCATCGTTGCCGCCGTGGCCAGCGAACTGCCGCAGATCGCTCCGAACCCGGCACAAGCCCCGATCGCCGCCATGGCGACACCGCCGCGGCGGTGTCCCAGAAAACTTTCCGCCGCTTTGAAAAGGGCCGCGGACATACCGCCAAGCGTAGCGAAATGACCCATCAGCAGGAACATCGGGATGATGGACAGCGAATAGCTGGAGAACGTCGTGAATGTCTCGGACTTCAGCTTGCCGAAGGCGATTGCCGTGGTTCCGGTCACGAAGTACAGGCCGAAGACGCCGACTAAAAACATCGCCAGCCCGATCGGCACGCGCAGGAAGATCAGAGCCAGCAGCGCCGGAAAGGACGCCAGACCGATCTCGAGGCTGCTCAATGTTCTGCCCCCGGCCCGTCGGGCAGGATCGTCGCGTTCCCGGCGGCCTCGTAAAGGCGCAGCAACGCCATGTAGACGGCGGCAACGCAGGCGACCACCGCGCCGGCAAGACTGGCGGCGTAGGCCCACCAAATCGGAAACTGCAGCAGGAACGTCGTCTCGCCATAGCCCTTCTTCGACATCATGCCGTCTGCCAGTTTCCAGGCGATCAGGATCAGGACCGCGGCAAAGACGACCTCGATGACGGCCTTGAGATAGCGAAGCACACCAAGCGGCAAGCGCGCAGTGAAGATGTCCACGGTCGCGTGGGCGCCGGTGATCTGGCACAGCGGCAGAAATGCGAAGATGGCAAAGGCGACGCCCGCCTCGACCAGTTCGAAGTCGCCGGTAATCGGGCCGATGCCTAGATCGAGAAGCCAGACGGACAGGCCAGGGGCAAGGCCGCCCAGGGTGCCGTGCAGCGCACCGTTCAGGGTCCGGCCCAGCACCGAGGCGCAGGTCAGCAGGATCAGCAGGGACAGCGCCAGCCCGCCAAGAATCGCCATGAAGCGCGCCAACCGCATCATTGCCCGGTGGATCATCCCCTTATCCCTGCAATTCCTGCAACCCGAACCTGACCACGCAGGGCCCCCAGTTTTTCTCGCAGGGCCCTTGTGGCAGGCGTGGGACAAGACTGCAAAAACAAAAAGCCGCCCTTCGGGGCGGCTTTCCTGGTTGCGGGGGTAGGATTTGAACCTACGACCTTCAGGTTATGAGCCTGACGAGCTACCGGGCTGCTCCACCCCGCGACAGTCCGCTTCACCTATTGCCTTTTGCGGCGGGTCTCAAGGGGCGAAACGCAAAAAAAGTGGTGCGCGGGATCGTCCTGTCGGACCGGGAACGACGACCAGGGTGCCGTGCGGATGGGAGGTGTCATCAAGACGCGCCGAGCCCGACGGCGTGGCTTAAACGGGCGATCGGGAACATCTGCGACAGGCGATGCGTTTGTGCGACAACAAACTGTTTGAGCAGAGCAAGAGCGCCGCAATGACCCATTCCGCAAGCCCGGACCGCCATCGCAGAGACGCAAACGGGCTCGCGCATGGGTGGACGCTGTTCATGGCGGCCTTGCTCGGGCTGATCGGTTTGGCGCTTTTGGCGGGTGGAGTATGGCTAATCGCTCTGGGCGGGTCCTGGTATCAGGCGATTGCGGGGCTTGGGCCGATTGGTTCGGCCGCTTTCCTGTTCATGGCCCAGCTTGCGGGGATCTGGGTCTACCTGATGGTCTGGATCGGGACCTGGATATGGGCGGTGTGGGAGGTCGGCTTCGACCTTTGGCCGCTTGTTTGGCGCGTGGCGGCGCCAACCGTTCTGTTGCTTTTTCTGCTGCCGGGCCTGCCCTACCTTCGCCGCGCGACGCAGAGCGACGGTCGATTTGCATCGGTCGCCGGCCTTATGTTGATCGCGGCAGTGGCCGGGCAAGAGGCCGATGCGCAGCAAGCGAAGACGCCGGCAGAGACGCCGCCGGAGGCTGCCGTTGGAACGGAGGACGTCGACTTGAGCGATGCCGTGGGCGATAAGGTGCCGGGCTGGTACGCCGTCACCTCGCCTCCCATATTGGTGCGCGGTGTTCTGGTGGTCGGCGCACAGGTGTCCGACAACGAGGCCGAGGATGCGCCTTCCGGTGTTGTGCGCGGCTACGATGCTCTGATCGGAGCACTGGCCGTGGGCCTGGGACCTGGGCAATCCGGACCTTCGCGGAGCCCCTCTCGAGGGCGAGGTCTATACCCGCGGCACACCCAACATGTGGACCATCGCGGCGGGAGACTTTGAGCTTGGCCTGGTCTACCTGCGGATGGGTAATCACTCGGTGGAATCAACAGGGCCAACCGCTTGGCGACAGAGGACGAGTACAGCACCGCGCTCTTGGCGGTGGACGTGAACACGGGCGACGTCGCGTGGCATTTCCAGACCCTGCATTACGATGTCTTGGATTACGACCTGGGCTCGCAACCGTCGCTGGTCGATTTTCCAGCCCAAGGCGGTGCAGTTCCCGCGATAATCGTTCCCGGCAAGTAGGGGCAAATTCACGTGCTGAACTGCGAAACCGGCGAACCGCTGCACACGGTCGAGGAGCGGCCGGTGCCGACCGGCGGTGTTGAGTCTGAAACCCTGTCACCGACGCAGCCATATTCCGGCCATGCCGCGCTGAACAAGCCGCCTTTGACCGAAAAGGACATGTGGGGGATGAGCCCGCTGGATCAGCCTTGGTGCCGCATCCAGTTCAACCGCGCCAATTACGAAGTCGACTACACGCCGCCGTCTACCGACCGACCGTGGATCCAATATCCCGGCTATGACGGCGGATCCGATTGGGGCAGCGTCGCCGTGGACAGCGAACACGGCAGCAAGATCGCCAACTACAACGACATGCCGAACTTCAACCGCCTGATCCCGCGCGGTGAAGCGGATGCGCGCGGATTGCGCTCGATCGCCGAAGGCGGCAGCGAAGAAGGTGCGCAAGGATCGCCGCAGGCCGGCGCGCTCGATGCCATCGACGTGAATGCGGGCTGGCCTGCCGTTCACCGGGCTGCCGTGCAAAGAGCCACGCCAAGGGGCGACACACGCGCAATCGGCCTTTACACTGGCGACGCCTTTGGGACCGTCCTCTTGGACTGGCGCGCAACAACCGGCCTTGGGGCATCCCCTCGATGCTGCCGCTGGGTATCGGAACGCCGAATAACGGCGGGCGGGCTGGTGTCCATCGCCGCCACCACCGACGACATCTTTCGTGCGACAGATGTCGAGACCGGCGAGGAACTTTGGCGCACCGTGCTGCCTGCCGGCGGGCAGGCGACGCCGATCTCCTATGAAGCGGACGGAGAGCAGTATATCGTCATCTCGCCGGGCGGTCATCATTTCATGGAGACGCAGGCCGGTGACTACGTGATTGCATACAGGTTGAAGAAGGCCGACTGACATGTTCGATTGGCTTGTGAGCATGGTAGAGCAGGGCGGCTATCTTGGTATCGCCTTCCTGATGTTTGCCGAGAACGTGTTTCCGCCGATCCCGTCGGAACTGATCATGCCGTTGGGCGGCTACCTGGCCTATGACGGCAAGCTGAACATCGTGCTGGCCATCGTGGCGGGCACTGTCGGCTCGGTTGCGGGCACCTCGCTTTGGTATTTCGCGGCCTGCCGATTGACCCGTGACAGGGCGTTTTACTTCGTTGACCGCTATGGGCGCTGGCTGACAATCTCTCGCGACGGCCTGAAACGCGCCGAGGCGTGGTTCGACCGACACGCCGGGGCGGCGGTGTTCTTTGGCCGGATGATCCCGGCGATCCGTACCCTGATATCGGTGCCTGCCGGGTTCGCGGGCATGTCGTTGGCGAGATTCCTTCTGCTGTCGACGGCTGGGTCCGTGCTGTGGACATCGTTTCTGACCTTCGCAGGCTATCTGCTGGGCAGCCAGTACGAGAAGGTTGCCGATTGGATGAACCCGGTCACCAACGCGATCTTCATCGGCATCGTCGCGCTTTTCGTCGTTCGTCAGTTGCGCGGCAAGGGGCGCCGACCTGCGGACACCGGTTGAGCCTTGCCGTGGCGGCGGCTCACGATTTCAGGGAATCGCTCGCTCGGATCCGGTGTTTCGATCTCGACGCTGGTCCGAGGCGAATGGGTTGTCCGCGCGATGGTCACGGCCGCCATGCACCGAGGATCGCGCGATGCCCTACACAGCGATTGGGAAATCCGAGGGCAACACCAAGCTCAAGCGCGTGATTGGACAGGGGCCGCGGTTTCTGTTCAGCATCGGCGACGTGCCTGCCGCCGCGATTAGTGCCCTGACCGGGACGGTCTAGGGCGAAAAGGACGGGCGCGCGTTCAGGGTGACGCGGGTCAGCCTGGACTTCATAGCGCTACCTGTCGCGATCAGCATCCGCGGTGTCGGGATGGAAGAATTGTCACAATACGGCTTTCTGACGGTCTCTGAAGGTATGTCTCCAGCAATGGGCAGTCTTTCCGTCAAACCTGCGTTTACCCTTGAATCAACATACGGCTGGACGGATTGCGGCGATCTATTTCCAGTTCCGCATAGGCAAGCTTGACGATGGCTGAGACAGAACCCAACCGCCGTCTAACTGTTGCACTCTTGCAGCCTTTCTTCAGGAGGTAAGACACAAGGACACGGGCATCCTCTCGGTTCAGGTCTCTGATATCCTTGTCGCCCACCCCGCGCAGCAATGCTTCAACGGCCATTCTTGGAGGAGTCGGATTTGGACCACGAAGCTGAACGTATTCCTGCATCCATTCCAGCAGGCTTTCTTTTTTCGGTTTGCTTGCATGCACCAATGCGTCGAGGTCAACACCAACCGTGAGGCTTTTGTTCTGCCACAAACCTTCCAAACGATCCGAGAGGTTTTCTGCAATTTTCTCGGCGTCTGTACGATCCTTGGATAACCACAATCGAATGAACTTACCGAAGGTCGTGACCGCGTGTTTTCGAACTCGTCGATTGAGATAGAACGAACCGTTTCTAACCAACAAATAAGGTGTTGGTTTGGTCTGTGTGTGCTTGTTTGTGTGCATAGCCCGTCGTCTCCACCAGAATTAATCCAATGGTATCAGACAGTTATTAACTGGAGGAGTGGTGCCCAGGAGAGGACTCGAACCTCCACGTCCTTGCGGACACTGGCACCTGAAGCCAGCGCGTCTACCAATTCCACCACCTGGGCAGGTGCTGTCGTCTGGCGGATTTATACTTGGGGACTGAAGGTGTCAACGGGGCAAAGGCGGGTTGTTACGGCTTTGCGGCGGGGCTATGAAAACAAGGCAGCATCAGCGGAGACGGCGCATGTCGAACCTTGTGACTATTTTTGGCGGATCGGGTTTCGTGGGGCGGTACATCGCGCGGCGCCTGGCCAAACAGGGCTGGCGCGTGCGGGTCGCGGTACGGCGCCCGAACGAGGCGATGTTCGTCAGGCCGTACGGGGTCGTCGGCCAGGTCGAGCCGATTTTCGCGAATATCCGCGACGAAGACAGCGTCCGCGCGGCGGTGCATGGCGCCGATGCGGTGGTGAACTGCGTCGGGTCTTTCGACACCAGGGGCGCCAACAACGCCGACGCGGTGCAGGCCGATGGCGCCGAGCGCATCGCGCGGGTCGCGGCCCAGGAAAGCGTGCCGCGCATGGTGCACATCTCGGCCATCGGGGCGGATGCCGACAGCGACAGCGATTATGCCCGTACCAAGGGCGAGGGCGAGGCGGGCGTTTTGCGGCACCAGCCGCAGGCGATCATCCTGAGACCCTCGGTCATATTCGGACCCGAGGACGCCTTTTTCAATCGCTTCGCCAAGATGACCCGGCTAAGCCCGGTCTTGCCGGTGGTCGGGGCCGACACGCGGTTTCAGCCGGTTTACGTAGACGATGTGGCGCGCGCCGCGGTTCTGGGCGTGCTAGGCAAGGCCGAGCCGGGTGTGTACGAGCTGGGCGGCCCCGATGTGCGGACGTTTCGTGAACTGATGCACGAGATGCTGGATGTGATCCAGCGGCGGCGCTTGGTCGTGGGCCTGCCATTCTGGGTCGGCAACGCGATGGGCCGGGTATTTGGCGCGATGTCTTATGCCACGGGCGGCCTCGCTCCAGTTCCGATCTCGGTGGACCAGGTCCGCAACCTGCGACATGACAACGTCGTCGCGGCGGATGCAAAGACGTTGGAAGAACTGGGGATCGAGCCGGTGGCGACCGAGGCGGTGCTGCCGGAATACCTCTGGCCCTACCGGCCGTCCGGCCAGTATGCCGCGATCAAGAATTCCGCGAAGAACCTGAAAGCTCAGCCGTAGGCGATTGCCAGAAGGATCAGCCCCAGGAACACGCGGTAGATCACGTAGGGCGTGAAACTGACCGAGCGGAGCAGACGCATCATCAGCGTCAGTGCCAGCAGGGCCGCCAGGAAGGCGAACACCGCGGCGATGGCGGCATCGCGGGCCGCGGCGGCATCGGCCTCGCCGATTACGCCCGCGCCGACAAGCACGCCGGAGGCCGCGATCGTCGGGATTGACATAAGCATCGCCAGCCGCGCCGCCCCATGTCTGTCATAGCCAAGATACCGGCCTGCGCTGATCGTGATGCCCGAGCGGGAGGTGCCCGGGATCAGCGCAACGGCCTGCCACAGCCCCATGATCAGCGCATCCTTGCGTGACCAGCGCGTGTCGTCGCGTGTAGTTCCGCCGGTCTGATCAGTCCAATATAGCACAAGGCCGAAGACCAGCATCGTCCAGCCGATCAATGCGGTCGAGCGCATCGCGTTGTCCAGGCCGGTCAGCTTGAGGATCAGGCCGAAGACCACCACCGGGATCGTCGCGATGAGCAGACAAACGGCAAGCCGGGCGCCCTCGGTATCAACGCGACCCCGCATCAGTCGAGGCAGACCCGCCAACGCAGTCCGGACGTCCGGCCAGAAATAGAGGATAACGGCGAGAAGCGTACCGACATGGACCGCGACGTCGATCACCTGGCCCTGATCCTCCAGCCCGGTGAGATTCGGCAACAAGATCAAATGCGCCGAGGAAGAGATCGGCAAAAACTCGGTCAAGCCCTGGATGGCGGCGATCAGGAGCAGGTGGAACAGGGGCATAAGCTGACCTTCGGCGATTCGTTGCCGTCAAACTAACCACGTGCGTTTCAAAGGAAAGATTGCATATAGGTAAAACATATTGCCATAAATTTCCGACTTCTTGCCGACCTTTCCGCTTTGCGGCATTCGAATTGATGATATTAGGTCACATATTCTGACTTTAATTGTCATCTGACTTGGCGTAAACAGGCCGAACCAGTCCGATCGGGGAGGGACACCCATCATGGCCAAGCAACGGATGCTCAAATTCGTGACGGTAGGGCGCGACATGCCCACGAAGCGGCCCGCCCGATCTGCGCAACCGGGACTTCAACGAGATCTACGGCGAGTACGCCGCCGAGAAGGCCGCCGAGCAGTCCGGCCGGTGCAGTCAATGCGGCGTGCCCTATTGCCAAACCCACTGTCCGCTGCACAACAACATCCCCGACTGGCTGAAGCTGACCGCCGAGGGACGGCTGCGCGAGGCCTATGACCTCAGTCAGGCGACCAACACCTTCCCCGAGATCTGCGGTCGTATCTGCCCGCAGGATCGCCTGTGCGAAGGCAATTGCGTGATCGAACAGTCGGGCCACGGCACCGTCACCATCGGCTCGGTCGAGAAGTACCTGACCGATACTGCGTTCGAGCAGGGCTGGGTGCAAGCCATTCGCCCCGGCGCCGAACGCCCGGAATCGGTGGCGGTGATCGGCGCCGGGCCGGGCGGGCTGGCCGCTGCCGACATGCTGCGGCGGCAGGGCTACCAGGTGACCGTCTACGACCGCTATGACCGCGCCGGCGGGCTGCTGACCTACGGCATTCCCGGCTTCAAGCTGGAAAAGGACGTGGTGATGCAGCGCATCGCGCAGCTTGAGGATGGCGGCGTCGAATTCGTGCTGAATTGCACCGTCGGCGAAGATATCTCGTTCGATGCGATCCGGGGCAGAGCACGAGGCGGTGCTGATCGCCACCGGCGTCTACAAGTCGCGCGACCTCCAGGCGCCGGGAGTCGGGCGCGGAAGGGATCGTGCGGGCCATCGACTATCTGACGGCGTCGAACCGGAAGAGCTTTCGGCGACGAGGTCGAGGATTTCGACAGCGGCGAGTTGAACGCCGAGGGCAAGCGCGTCGTCGTGATCGGCGGCGGCGATACGGCGATGGACTGCGTGCGCACGGCAGTGCGGCAGGGAGCGACCAGCGTGAAATGCCTTTACCGCCGCGACCGCGACAACATGCCCGGCAGCCAGCGCGAGGTGATGAATGCCGAGGAAGAGGGCGTCGAGTTCGTCTGGCTGACGGCCCCGAAGGGCTTCACCGGCGAGCGTGTCGAAGGCGTGATGGTTCAGCGGATGCGCCTTGGCGCGCCGGATGCCACCGGGCGTCAGGCACCCGAACTTATCGAGGGCGCCGATTACGTCGAGAATGCCGATCTGGCGATCATGGCGCTGGGCTTCGAACCCGAAGACCTGCCGAAGCTGTGGGGTGTCGACGGGCTCGAGGTGACGCGCTGGGGCACCATCAAGTCCGACTTCCGGACCCATGAAACCAGTCTTGAAGGTGTCTATGCCGCAGGCGATATCGTGCGCGGGGCAAGCCTTGTCGTCTGGGCGATCCGTGACGGACGCGAGGCGGCAGAGGCGATCATGGGGTACCTGAGCCAGCCCGCCCAGGTGGCGGCGGAATAGCCGGGCGTGCCGTGGAACGTGGTCTTGGCCGGGCGGGTGCCTATCACCGCCATGGAGTCTGCGGCAAGAGCCTTGCGGACCCCGGGTGGCCGGGAATGACCCGCCCGATCCGCAGCGTGCATGATATCAAGGGTGTCAGCCTCGACATACCCGAACCGATCCGTATCGACGCGCCCGATCCGCTGTGCGTTCATTACCTGGAAGGCAACGGAACCCGGCTGGTGGTGTCGTTCGCGGGGGTCGGCACCCGGCGGCACGGCCCGCAGCCGCCGGAATTCCTCGGCGCAGCCAGCGGTTCCGGCGAGAACCACGTCCTGTTCATTTCCGACACGTCCCGCAGCTGGATGAATACCCCGGGGCTGGCCGCGAGCATCGTGTCGCTGGTCGAACAGTTCCGCCAATTCCACGCGATCACCGAAGTCGTCGCCGTCGGCAACAGCATGGGGGCTTTCAGTGCGCTGGTGCTGGCCGACCTGATGCCCATCGCGACCGTAGTCGCCATCGCGCCACAATACTCGATGCATCCAGATTTGATGCCCGAGGAAACCCGGTGGGTCTATCACCGCAACAAGATCGAGAATTGGATCTTCCCTGATGTCGGCGCTCTGGACCGGCCCGACACCGCGTATTTCATCCTGCATGGCGGGCACGACTACGAGCGGCGTCATTGGCGCCGGTTCCCGGACCGAAAATTCCAGCTTGTGTTCAAGGGGATGCCACATGACATCGCCGGGCGAATGCGCAAGCGCAGAGTGCTGGAACCGGTGCTCGCCGCGGCCATCGCGCAGAAGCCGCGCAAACTGCGCAAATTGCTGCAGGCCAAGCGGTTCGGGCGCAAGTTCGACGTGATGTGGCGCGAGGATTTCGAGGCGGAGTTTCCTGAGGCACCCGCAATCACGGCGGCGCCCAGCGGCGGATCGGCGGAGGCAACGACATGACAACGACCAGATCGGGACGGTGCCTGTGCGGATCGGTGTCCTTCGTGGCGCGAGACGTGCCAGACGAGTTCGGGGCCTGCTATTGCGACATGTGCCGCCGCTGGGGCGGTTCGGCGCTGATCGGTGTTTTCGTGGGACGCGCCACGATGGCTGTGACAGGCCAAGAGAACATTGCCGTCTATAAAAGCTCTGACTGGGCCGAGCGAGCATTCTGCAAGACCTGCGGATCAGGGCTGTGGTACCATGTCACCGAAGGCGATCATGCCGCCCATGTCAGCGTTCCGATCGGCCTGTTCGACGATACCCGCGGCCTGACGTTGGTGCGCGAGTATTTCATAGACAAGCGACCGGCTGCGTTGGATTTCCCGGCCGGCCGGACGCAACTGACCGAAGCCGAGACGATCGCGTTGTTCGCGCCGTCATCAGAAGAGGGCTGAGCCATGACCAAGTATGATGCGACCTGGGTTGCCGCCGAAGAAGCCAAGCGCAAGTGGCTGGCCGACAATGGCATGTATACAGAGACCGACGAACACGCCTCGTGCGGGGTGGGTCTTGTGGTCAGCATTGACGGCAAGCCCAGCCGGCAGGTCGTGGCCAACGGCATCGACGCGTTGAAGGCGGTCTGGCACCGCGGCGCTGTCGATGCTGACGGGCGCACCGGGGACGGCGCCGGCATTCACGTGCAGATCCCGGTGGCGTTCTTCTATGACCAGATCGAACGCACTGGCCACACGCCGCACAAGGACCAGATGATGGCCGTCGGCCAGGTGTTTCTGCCGCGCACCGACTTCGGCGCGCAGGAAACCTGCCGCACCATCGTCGAGACCGAAGTTCTGCGCATGGGCTATTACATCTACGGCTGGCGGCATGTACCGGTGAATATCGCTGTACTGGGCGAGAAGGCGAACGCGACGCGGCCCGAGATCGAGCAGATCCTGATCTCGAATTCCAAGGGCGTCGACGAAGAGACCTTCGAGCGCGAGCTTTACGTGATTCGGCGACGGATCGAAAAGGCCGCCGTGGCAGCACAGGTGCCCTCGATGTACCTGTGCAGCCTGTCCTGCCGGTCGATCATCTACAAGGGTATGATGCTGGCGCAGGACGTGGCCGAATTCTACCCCGACCTGCTGGACGAGCGGTTCATCAGCGCGTTCGCGATCTATCACCAGCGCTATTCCACCAACACCTTCCCGCAATGGTGGCTGGCCCAGCCGTTCCGGATGCTGGCGCATAACGGCGAGATCAACACGCTGAAGGGCAACGTCAACTGGATGAAAAGCCATGAGATCCGGATGGCCTCGTCGGCGTTTGGCGACATGGCCGAGGATATCAAGCCGATCGTGCCGCAGGGGTCTTCGGATAGCGCCGCGCTGGATTCGGTGTTCGAGGTGTTGGTCCGCGCCGGGCGCAATGCACCGATGGCCAAGACGATGCTGGTGCCTGAATCGTGGTCAAAGCAGGCGGTGGAACTACCGCAAAGTTGGCGCGACATGTACAGCTATTGCAATGCGGTGATGGAGCCGTGGGACGGACCCGCCGCGCTGGCGATGACCGACGGTCGCTGGGTCTGCGCAGGGCTCGACCGCAACGGATTGCGTCCGATGCGCTATGTTGTCACCGGCGACGGGCTGGTGATTGCCGGCTCCGAGGCCGGAATGGTGCCGGTCGACGAGGCCTCGGTTCAGGAGAAGGGCGCTTTGGGTCCGGGTCAATTGCTGGCCGTCGACATGAAGGCGGGGCAGTTGTTCCATGACACCGAGATCAAGGACAAGCTGGCCGCGGCCCAGCCGTTCAGCGACTGGGTCGGCAAGATCAACGAAATGGACGAGGTGCTGGCAGACGTCCGCGAGACGGCGCTGTTCAGCGGAGCCGAGTTGCGCAAACGCCAGATCGCGGCGGGCTACACGATAGAGGAGCTAGAGCAAATCCTGGCGCCGATGGCCGAGGACGCCAAGGAGGCGCTGGCCAGCATGGGGGACGACACGCCATCGGCGGTGCTGTCGAACCACTACAGACCGCTCAGCCACTTCTTCCGGCAGAATTTCAGCCAGGTGACGAACCCGCCGATCGACAGTTTGCGCGAATTCCGGGTGATGAGTCTCAAGACCCGTTTCGGCAACCTCAAGAACGTGCTGGACGAAGACAGCAGCCAGACCGAGATCATCGTACTGGATTCGCCTTTCGTCGCGAATGCCCAGTTCGACCGGCTGGTCGAAAGCTTCACCGCGCCGATGGTCGAGATCGACTGCACCTTCCCGACCGACGGCGACTCGCTGAACCTGCGCGACGGGTTGTCCCGGATCAGGGCTGAGGCCGAGGATGCCGTGCGGTCGGGCGCGGGGCACATCGTGCTGACCGACCAGCACCAGGGCGAGGATCGTGTCGCGATGCCGATGATCCTGGCCACAAGTGCCGTGCATAGCTGGCTGACGCGCAAGGGCCTGCGCACCTTCTGCTCGATTTCGGTACGGTCGGCGGAATGTATCGACGCGCATTATTTCGCGGTGCTGATCGGCTGCGGCGCCACGGTGGTGAACGCCTATCTGGCCGAGGATTCGATTGCCGACCGGATCGAGCGCGGCTTGCTGGATTGCAACCTGACGCAAGCCATGGCGCGCTATCGCGAGGCGATCGACGCCGGGATGCTGAAGATAATGTCGAAGATGGGGATCTCGGTCATTTCGTCCTATCGCGGCGGGTTAAACTTCGAGGCCGTGGGCCTGAGCAGGGCCATGGTGGCCGAGTTCTTCCCCGGCATGCACAGCCGGATCAGCGGTATCGGGATCTGGGGCATTCAGAAGAAGCTGCTGGAGGTTCATGCCCGCGGCTGGCTTGGCGGGCAGGACGTGCTGCCCATCGGCGGATTTTACAAGGCGCGCAAGACGGGTGAAACTCATGCTTGGGAAGCCCAGGCGATGCACATGTTGCAGGCGGCCTGCACGCGGGCGTCCTACGAGATGTGGAAGCAGTATTCGGCGCGGATGAAATCCGCCCCGCCGATCCACCTGCGCGACCTGATGGACATCAAGCCGTTCGGCGATCCGATCCCGATCGAGGAGGTCGAAAGCATCACCTCGATCCGCAAGCGGTTCGTCACGCCGGGGATGAGTCTCGGCGCGTTGAGCCCCGAGGCGCACAAGACGCTGAACGTCGCCATGAACCGGATTGGTGCGAAGTCGGATTCGGGCGAGGGCGGTGAAGATCCGGCGCATTTCCAGCCGGAACGCAATGGCGACAACCCCAGCGCCAAGATCAAGCAGGTCGCCTCGGGCCGCTTCGGCGTGACCGCCGAGTATCTGAACGCCTGCGAGGAGCTGGAGATCAAGGTGGCCCAGGGCGCCAAGCCCGGCGAGGGCGGTCAGCTGCCCGGCATGAAGGTGACCGAACTGATCGCGCGATTGCGGCACTCGACGCCGGGCGTGACGCTGATCAGCCCGCCGCCGCACCACGATATTTACAGCATCGAGGACTTGGCGCAGTTGATCTATGACCTGAAACAGATCAACCCGCGCGCCAAGGTGACGGTGAAGCTGGTCGCGTCGTCCGGCGTCGGCACGATTGCCGCCGGGGTGGCAAAGGCCAAGGCCGACGTGATCCTGATTTCAGGGCACAACGGCGGCACCGGTGCGTCTCCGGCGACCTCGATCAAGTATGCCGGCTTGCCGTGGGAGATGGGCCTGACCGAGGCACATCAGGTTCTCAGCCTCAACAACCTGCGCGACCGGATTACGCTGCGCACCGACGGCGGACTGCGCACGGGCCGCGACATCGTCATGGCGGCGATGCTGGGGGCCGAGGAATACGGCATCGGCACCGCCGCGCTGATCTCGATGGGCTGCATCATGGTGCGTCAGTGCCAGTCAAACACCTGCCCGGTCGGTGTCTGCACGCAGGACGAAAGCCTGCGCGCGAAGTTCACCGGCAATGCCGAGAAAGTGGTGAACCTGATCACTTTCTACGCCCAGGAGGTGCGCGAGATACTGGCGCGGATCGGCGCGCGGTCGCTGGACGACGTGATCGGACGGGCCGACCTGCTGAGCCAGGTCAGCCGTGGCTCGGCGCATCTCGACGATCTTGACCTGAACCCGATGCTGATCACTGTGGATGGCGCCGATCGGATCAAGTACGACCGCACCCGGCCGCGCAACGCCGTGCCGGACACCCTGGATGCCGAGATCGTCAAGGATGCCGCGCGGTTTCTGGAGGATGGCGAGAAGATGCAGCTCTCTTACGCCGTCCGAAACACCCACCGCACTATCGGCACGCGCACGTCGAGCCACATCGTCAAGCGGTTCGGAATGCGCAATTCGCCACTGCAACCCGACCACCTGACGGTCAAGCTGACCGGGTCGGCCGGGCAGTCGCTGGGTGCGTTCGCCGCGCCCGGGCTGAAGCTGGAAGTATCGGGTGACGCCAATGATTACGTCGGCAAGGGTCTTTCGGGCGGCACCATCGTTGTTCGGCCGCCGATGGCCTCGCCGCTGGTGGCTTCCGAGAACACAATCATCGGCAACACGGTGCTTTATGGGGCGACCGATGGTTTCCTGTTCGCGGCGGGCCGCGCTGGCGAGCGGTTCGCGGTGCGCAATTCCGGCGCGAAGGTGGTGATCGAGGGCTGCGGCTCGAACGGATGCGAATACATGACCGGGGGTATCGCTGTGATCCTGGGGACGATCGGGGCCAATTTCGGGGCCGGGATGACCGGTGGGATGGCCTATCTCTACGATCCCGACGGCACCTGTCGCGACTACATGAACCTGGAGACGCTGGTGACATGCCCGGTCACCGTCGATCACTGGGAGGCCGAGCTGAAAGGGCTGATCGAACGCCATGCCGCCGAGACGATGAGCGTCAAGGCCGGGGATATCCTTCAGCATTGGGACATGGAGAGGGCGTATTTCCTTCAGGTCTGCCCGAAGGAAATGCTGGTGCATCTGAAGCATCCCCTGGGTCTCGAAAAGGGGGAAGCGGCTGGGTAAGCCTTTGCAACCAAAGGTGTTCTGACAGAGTGTTTCGTCGCGCGACGTCGCATTTCACTTGCGAGCCATTGGGTGCCTGGCCCATTTTGGTGGCGGGTGAGGAATGTTTTCGTGACGATGTTGCGCAGGATAGCGGCAATTGCCGCGTTTGGCATGACTATGTCCGTCCAGTCGGTTTCGGCCGGCCAGTGCGGTTACGAATACTGCTGGGGCGCGCTGTCGGTGGGCGACCTTGGCGCGGCGGGGCGCGCCAGCGGGATGCGCTCTGCGCCCGAGGCCGCAGCGCAAGCGATGCAGCGGTGCGGGTCGAAATGCGACGGCTTCGAAATTTTCGTGAACTCCTGCGGCGCCTTCGCGGAAGACGCGACCGGCCTGCGCAGTTTCGGATGGGAGGCCGACCGCGCCAATGCGGAAGAGCGGGCGCTTACGGCCTGCCGGTTGACCGGCAAGGGCTGCCGGATCCGCATCTGGGCATGCTCACGCTGATCGTGCCCTGTTGACCCCGGGCCGCCGCCCATGGTCTTGCTGGCGGCATGGCCGGGAAACGCAAAGTCAAATCGCGCCGGGTGCGGGCGGTGGCCTTCGTGCTGCGATGGTTCATGCGTGGCGCGGTGGCATTGGCCTTCGCCCTGCTGCTGGCGGTCGGGCTATACGGGGCGGTCAATCCGCCGACGACGCCCTACATCCTGACGGAATCGCGCCGCCTGGGCGGCGTCGAGCGGACCTGGGTGCCGTTCGAGCACATCGCGCCGGTGATGGCGCGGTCGGCGGTGGCGGCGGAGGACGCGAATTTCTGCCTGCACTGGGGCTTCGACATGAAGGCGATCCGCGCCGCCATCGAGGCGGGCGGCAATCGCGGCGCCTCGACGATCAGCCAGCAGGTCGTCAAGAACGTCTATCTCTGGCACGGGCGGTCCTGGCCGCGAAAGGCGCTGGAGGCGTTGATGACGCCGTTGATGGAGGCGGTCTGGACCAAGCGGCGGGTGCTGGAGGTCTATCTGAACGTGGCCGAGTTCGACGAGGGCGTGTTCGGCGTCGAGGCGGCGGCGCGGCACTATTTCGGCGTGGCGGCGGCGGATCTGACGGCGACGCAGGCGGCGCGGCTGGCGGCGGTTCTGCCCAATCCGAAGGAACGATCGGCCTCGCGCCCGTCAGCCGCGCTTGCCAAACGAGCGCGCGGGATCGCCGATGGCGCTGCGACGATCCTCGCCGATGGCCGGGCCGATTGTTTTGAGGAGTTGAAATAGCGCAATCTTCACGGCATTGAGGGGCAACTTTCTGATCCCGGATATCATTGCCGATGAATCGCCTGTTCCACGTGCCGCTGTCGCCGTTCTGCCGCAAGGTGCGCCTGTCGCTGGCGGAAAAGAAGATCGAGGTCGAACTGGTCGAGGAGCGCTACTGGGAACCGGACGCCGATTTCCTGCGTCGCAATCCGGCGGGCAAGGTGCCGGTGCTGAAGATGGACGGCCAGATGCTGGCCGAAAGCGGGCCGATCTGCGAACTACATCGAGGAGTTGCACCCGGAGCCCGCGCTGATGCCGGCCTCGCCGCAGGGCCGCTACGAGGTGCGGCGGCTGGTGAACTGGTTCGACGACAAGTTCCATACCGAGGTGACGTCGAAGCTGCTGTACGAGCGGGTCAACAAGAAGCTGATGGGTCAGGGCTATCCGGAGTCGCGCAATGTGAAGGCGGGCGCCAAGGCGATCAAGTATCATCTCGACTACATGACCTGGCTGCTGGATCAGCGGCGCTGGCTGGCGGGCGACGCGATGACGCTGGCCGATTTCGCCGCCGCGGCGCATCTGTCGGCGCTGGACTACATCTCGGACGTGGACTGGAACCGGTCGTCGGTGGTCAAGGACTGGTATGCCAAGATCAAGTCGCGGCCCGCCTTCCGGTCGATCCTGGCCGACCAGGTGCCGGGATTTCCGCCGCCGGCACATTATGCCGATCTGGATTTCTGAGCGGTTTCGGATCGCTTCGCGATCCGACCGGCTGGGGGGCCAGCCTCGTCGCCATTGTCGCTCGGACCAATGGCGCATCGAATGGCGCCCCCCCGAGGTGTTTTCGGCAAGATGAAACAGGGAAGCCTGAAGGAACGGCTGGTGGCGCGGGCGTTGGAAGAGGGGTTTTCCAAGTGCCGGATCACGACGCCGGATGCGGTGCCGCAGGTCGCCGAGCGATTGGGCGCGTTTGTCGAGGCCGGGCGGCATGGGCAGATGGGCTGGATGGCCGAGCGGATGGGCTGGCGCGGCGAATCCTGCGGCGCTTTGGCCCGAGGCGCGGTCGGTGGTGATGCTGGCGGAGGTCTATACGCCGGAGCATGATCCGTTGGCGATGCTGGAACGGCGCGATCGTGCGGCGATCTCGGTCTATGCGCAGGGTCGAGATTATCATGACGTGGTGAAGAAGCGGCTGAAGCGGTTGGGGCGCTGGCTGATCGCCGCGGCTGAACAGCATCAGGGCAGTGAGCTGTCATCGAACCCCTTGAAATCGCCTGCCGGCTACGCGGCGAGGCAAGGGGGGTCCCCGGAAATCAAGGTGTTCGTCGATACTGCGCCGGTGATGGAGAAACCGCTGGCAGCAGGCGGCGGGACTGGGCTGGCAGGGCAAGCATACCAATCTGTCTGGCGCGTGACCTGGGCAACTGGTTCTTTCTCGGCGCGATCTTCACGACGCTGGACCTGACGCCGGACGCAGCCGGAGCAAGAGCACTGTGGCAACTGTACCGCCTGTCTGGACATCTGCCCGACGAATGCCTTTCCGGCACCGTTCCAGCTGGATGCGCGGCGCTGCATTTCCTACCTGACGATCGAGCACAAGGGGCCGGTCGACGAGGCCTTGCGGCCGCTGATGGGCAACCGCATCTATGGCTGTGACGATTGCCTTGCCGTCTGCCCGTGGAACAAGTTCGCCGTGGCGGCGCGCGAGGTGAGATATGCGGCGCGCCCCGAACTGGTCGCGCCGAAACTCGGCGAATTGGCAGGGCTGGACGATACCGGGTTTCGCGCGATGTTCTCGGGTTCGCCGATCAAGCGGATCGGGCGTGACCGGTTCGTGCGCAACGTGCTTTACGCCATCGGCAATTCCGGCGACCCGGCACTGGCGGGCGTGGCGCGCGACTTGCTGGATGACCCTGATGCCGCGGTGTCCGAAGCGGCGCGCTGGGCGGTGGTCCGGCTTGAAGGATAGCAGCCTTTGCCGGAACCGGATGGCCATGCTACGGTTGAAGGCAGGGGTGACCTGAACGAACAGAACCGGAGGTTTTCATGTCGCGACATCTGATCGACAAGGGCCATACCAAGGACGCCACACGGCGCGCCGAGGTCTACACCCGGCTTGACCGGATCAAGGCCGGGGAGGCGGGGCACCCCAAGGTGCAGATGCTGACCCGCCGCAGCCGCAAGGGCACAATGGACGCAACCCGCGTCAAGCAGTTCCTGCGGATCGAGCGGGGCTACCTGGCCTGAACCCTGGCCCTGCGGGCAAGAGGCGTGGGCATTCGGACGGCGCTTTGCTAGGCCAATCGGGATAATCGATTTCCGAAAGGCCGTCATGGCGCCGCCGCGCGGGATATTGATGATATTGCTGGCTGTCGGGCTGTTCACGGTGATGGGCAGCCTGATCAAGGCGGCTGTGCGCATCCCGGTCGGTGAGACGGTGTTCTGCCGCGCATTCTTTGCGAGGCCGGTCATCGCGGCCTGGGTTTTGGGCACGCCACGAGTGGCCCGCAGGTCTTCGTACGTCGAACTGGCGCAACCACGCGGTGCGCGGCATCGTCGGCAGTTGCGCCATGGGTCTTGGCTTCCTGGGTCTGAAGCTGTTGCCGTTGCCCGAGGCCACGGCGATCCGCTTTGCCACGCCGATCTTCATCGTGGTCTTTGCCATCTTTCTGCTGGGAGAATGTGTGCGCCTTTTCCGTCTGACCGCCGTCGCGGTGGGGTTGGTCGGCGTGCTGATCGTGATGTGGTCGCGTCTGGGCGCGGGCGGCGACGGCGGCGACCTGGCGCTGCTGATCGGCTATTTCGTCTTTGGCGAAGTGCCGACAGTGCCGATGCTGGCCGGGGCTGCACTGGTGATCGCGGCGGGGGTTGCGATCGTGTGGCGGGAACGCCAGATCGGCAAACGCACGGCGACCGAAGGCAAGATGCGCAACCTTTTGAAAGGATGAGACCCCGGTGAAGGCAGGACTGGCGAGCATCGGGCATCGGCTGGAGGCCGTGGTGGACAGGTTCCGCACCGGGCGTGCGGCGAAGGTGATCGAGCCCTATGTCGGCTATGCGACGCCCGACACGCTGATCGCGCGCGGTCGGGTGCTGACCGCCTTGCGCCGCCACACGCCGGATGCCCGGCAAAGCCGGTGGGTGAACTTACGGCAGATGCTGGGGCTGTTCGTCACGCATGAGGTGGCCGACGTGACTGTCTGCACCGTCGATGGTGCTCACGAAGCGGTAAGCGACGTTGAGGGCTACGTTACGGTCGTGCTGCCGCGAGACGGCTGGCGCGGGCCGGTGCGGGTGATGGTCCGGGAGGTGCCCGAAAGCACGGTCGATCTGCCGGTGATGGTACCGGACGGCAGGGCGCGGCTGGGTGTGATCTCGGACATCGACGATACGCTGTTGCAGACCGGGGCCTACTCGCTTTGGCGCAATCTCTGGACCTCGCTCACCGGCAATGCGCTGACGCGGCGCGTGCACGGCGATGCGGTGGCGCTGATCGAGGCGTTGCAGGACGGGCATAACCCGGTGTTCTATGTCAGTTCGTCGCCCTGGAACCTGCACGATTTTCTGCAGTCGATCTTTCGCCGCACCGGGCTGCCGATGGGGCCGATGTTTCTGCGCGACTACGGACTGTCGGAAACCCAGTTCATCACCGGCACACATGGCGACCACAAGGGAGCGGCGATCGACACGATCCTGGGGGCCAACCCGGCCCTGCCTTTCGTGCTGGTGGGCGATACCGGGCAACACGATGCCGAAGTCTACCTGCACGCCGCCACGCGTCATCCGGGACGCATTGCGCGCGTTATCCTGCGCGCCCCGGGTCCGGGAGCGGATGCCAGCGACCTGGCATTTGCCGACAAGCTGCGGGTATTGGGCGTTCCGGTCTTCGTAGGAGAGGACTACGGCGAGGTGATCAGCAGTCTGAGCGAGGGTGGCGAATAGCGGCTGGCTTGCGCCGGAGTTGCGGCCTAGGCTTGCGGGGTTCGTTCATGAAAGCGATCCCATGCAACCGCTGCGCGGCATCACCCTGAAGATCCTGTCGGTCTGCGTCTTCGTCGTCATGTCCAGCCTGATCAAGGCGGTATCCGATCACGTGCCGCCGGGCGAGGCGGTGTTCTTCCGGTCGTTCTTTGCACTTCCGGTGATTGTGATGTGGTTGCTGTGGCGCAGCGAGTTGCGGCACGGGCTGGAGACGAAGAACCCGATGGGCCACTTCTTTCGCGGTCTCGTGGGGGCAAGCGCGATGGGGCTGGGCTTTGCCGGGCTGGGGCTGCTGCCGCTGCCCGAAGTGACGGCGATTGGCTATGCCGCGCCGCTGCTGGTGGTGATCTTCGCGGCGATGTTCCTGGGCGAACAGGTGCGCCTGTTCCGCCTGTCGACGGTCGGGTTGGGGATGATCGGCGTGCTGATCGTGCTGTCGCCACGCCTGCAGATCGACGCCGATGCGCTAGACGTCCGGGAAACCCTCGGTGCCGTCGTGGTGCTGGGCGGGGCGGTCTGCGCGGCGCTGGCGCAGGTCTTCATCCGCAAGCTGGTGCAGACGGAGGGGACCGCGGCGATCGTGTTCTGGTTCTCGATCACCGCGTCCTGCCTGTCGTTGCTGACCATTCCGTGGGGCTGGGTCGTCCCGGCGCCGCGCGAACTGGCGATGCTGGTGCTGGCGGGGCTGCTTGGCGGATTTGGACAGATATTGCTGACGTCCAGCTACCGGCTGGCCGACGCCTCGCTGATCGCGCCGTTCGAATATTCCTCGATGCTGCTGGCGATCCTGATCGGGCTCTTCGTGTTCGGCGAGGTGCCGACCGGGACGATGTTGCTGGGGGCGAGCATCATCATCACGGCGGGCGTGCTGATCATCTGGCGTGAACGCCAGCTTGGGCTGGACCGTGGTCGCGCGCGCAAGACGATGCCGCCGACGGGGTAGGCGGGTCAGGGAGCGAGGGTGCCTGCGACCTGCGCCGCCGCTTGGTTCCAGCCCCATGGCGGGTTCACGATGAAAATGCCGCTGCCGATCATACCATGCCCGGGGCGGGCAGGCGGGAAGCGGACCTCGTGGCGGGCGCATTTCTCGTACCGAGATGGCTCTAGCGCGTCGCCCAGGGGTTCGTGCGCCCCGGAGGCAAGGATCGGATACCACAGCATCAGGACGCCGACGGGCCACTTGCGATGGATCTGGGCCAGCAGCCGGGGCATCTCGGCAAAGTCGGACTTGATCTCGTAGGACGGGTCGACCAGCAGCATACCGCGTCGGGGCGTCGGCGGGGTGATCGACAGGGCCATGGCGGGCCCGTCCCCGGCGCGCACGTCCGCGCCGGGAAGGGCGGCGCGCAGGGCGGCGACCTCTTGCGGGTGACGCTCGGCAAGGACCAGGCGGTCGTCAGGCCGCAACAGCGTTCGCGCGACAAGTGGCGAGCCGGGATAGGCGTTCGCCCCATGATCGCGGCGGACCTCTGCCAGGACGCGAGCGTAGGGATGATCGCTCGGGAACAGCTCTGCCGCCCTTGCAACGCCTTTCACCGCCTCGCCGGTCTTGAGGGCCTCGGGGCCGGAAAGATCGTAAAGCGCCCGGCCCGCATGGGTTTCGATAAAGGTCAGGGGTTTGGGCTTTTGCGCCAGGTAATCAAGGATCCAGGCAAGCAGGGCATGCTTGTGGACATCCGCCGCGTTACCGGCGTGATAGGCGTGCTGGTAGGACAGCATGGGGCGGGCAGGGGCCTTGGCGCAATGACGGGGAGCGTCAGACTACACCCCGGTGCAAGCGGCGCAAGGCCCGCGCCGCCTTATTCGGTGGCAACGCTGGTAAACCGGGGGGCGCCTGCCGAACGGAAGGCGCTGCCGCCATTCAGGATTTTCGGGGCTGGGTCGGCGACCGGAGTCGCGTCGGCGCGTTGTTCCGGCAAGGGCTCGGGTGCCGTGCTGAAAAATCCCGAAATGCGCGACACAAGCCCGTCCTCGTTCAGTGCGACTTTGTCGTCGTCGAACCCCACCTTCAGCCAGTTCAGCGCGGCCGAGGCTTTGACCTCGTAATACCCCGGTCGGTCCTCGGCTTGCCTGGTCTGATCGAAACTGATCTCGCCGATGGCGCAACTGCCGGTCTGCTGGCGCAGGTTCTCGCAGGCCAGCATCGCGGCGCGGTAGGTTTCCAGCCGCAGGGCGGGCAGGTCGGCGGCGGCGACCTGAGCGTTGCGGATGTCGGGCGTCAGATCGACCTGTTCCCGGTCGAGCGTGGCGCGGGCAATCTGGCTGATATCGCCGAACGGCTGCTCTGGCAGGTAGACGTAATGCGTGGTCAGGCGATAGGCACCGTCGTCGCGCGGCTCGACCGAGGTGCGCCCGACCACGCAAGTGGTGGCCAGTTCGGCCAGCAACCGGGGACATTCATCCATCGCGAAGGCCGGGGCGCGGGCCAGGATGTAGAGGTGGTGGAATTCCGGTCGCGGCACGGTTTCGCCGGGTCTCAGCACGTCCTCGATGGTGACGTGGCGGCTGAACTCGACGGTGCGTTTGATGGTCATCGCAGTGGCGTCGAAAATCTCTTCACGCTCGGACCGGTCCTGGTGTGCGAACCACGCACCGCTGATGAATTTGCCGACGCTGGCGATGGGGGCTGGTGCGGTCGGCACCTTGCCCATGTCTTCCTCGAAACCGGCCCAGGTGCCGATCATGCCCAAGTTGAAGACCAGCATCGGAATGCCGATGGCGCAGGGCAGCAGGACGGCCAGAAGTTTCCGGTTCATGGCGCTGTCCTTTGCATCGGTTCGGGGTAAAGCGCGGCGACGTCGCCGCCTGCGGCGGTGGCGATAAAGTCGTGCTGGAGCCCCATCATGAAGGCGACGCGCGCGCGTTCCGGAGCGGTGAAGATGTAGTCCTGCTCGCTGACCAGAACCGTGCTGCCCTCGATCGGCCGATAAGAAAGGCGCGCCTGCGGCGTTTCCGGCGCCGGGCCCGCCAGCAAGTAATCGGTCAGATCGAAGCCGATGACGCCCGTTTCGCTGGGTTGACCGAAGGCATCGTGGAACCACAGGTCATAGTCGCGGTGGGCGGAATAGAGCCCGTCGATCTCTGCCTGCAACTCCGCTTTTTCGTCGTCCCAGCGCAATTGCTCCATCTTGTGAAGGATAAGCCACCAGTCCTGCGGCTCGCGGGCGGGGATCGGGGCGCAGCCAGGGCCTGCAAGCAGCATGTCGACACCGTAGTCGCCCGGCGGCGGGTTCAGCGCCACGGTCTTCGGGCCGACGGTGACGATGTGGGCAATGTGCACCCCGGGGGCGGTATGGATGTTCCACAACACACTACCCTCGCGGTTCTGCAGGATCAGGTAGATCGGCGCAGAGGTGTCGGTGATCACGATGTCGGCGATCGGAACGTCGTGGTCGCGGACGATGGTCTTCTCGGTGATCGAGTTCGGCCGGGTGAAATGCGCCGCCAGCCAGGCGCGCGTGTCCTCGGCCATCTCGGCCTCGGAATACACGTGCAGGTCGCTGGGGTTCAAGGTTTGGCCGATATGGGCGTTGACGATGCGCTCGCCAGCTTGCGGACGACGAAACTCACAGGTCTTGGCGTGCCGCTGCATCCGGTAATCGGCGGGACGCTGCGGCTTGCGCTGGCGACCCGGATGGCCGTCGATGATATCGTCCAGGATATGCACCGCGTCGCCTTCGCCGGCGACGCCGGGCTTGTAGGATTTCCATCCGTAAAGCGAGGCTTTGCGCAGGTCTTCCGGGTTATCGACGTGCACCATCTTTGGCTTGATCAGATCGATAACTCCGTTTTCAGAATTCATCGCTTCGCCGAATGTGATCTGGTTCGAGCCACGCTCGACCCCGAACTGGTCTTCGTTGAAGCCGACATAGCCCTTGTTCAGCGCGGCGACACCGACCAGCAGGACAACCGGCATAATGAGTTTCAGGTTCATTACATTTAGCCATCTGGAATATTGGTCCCTGATGGCTAAGTCTGGATCTTGACGGCAATCGGGCAGGCTTGGCGCATTACGGCGGCGATTACCCGTTATTCACGCACAAGTTTCTCGTATCCTTCCGCGATGTCGCGAGTGATCGCGCCGACCTCGAACCGGTAGTCGCCGATCTGGCCCACCGGCGTAACCTCGGCGGCGGTGCCGGTCAGCCAGCATTGCTCGAAGCCCTCAAGCTCTTCGGGCGTGATATGCCGTTCGTGCACCTTGATCTGGCGGTCCTTGAGCATTCCGATCACGGTCTGACGGGTCAGGCCGTTGAGAAAGCAGTCGGGGTCGGGCGTGTGCACTTCGCCATCCTTCACGAAAAAGACGTTGGCGCCGGTGGCCTCGGCCACATAGCCGCGATAGTCCATCATCAACGCGTCCGAGCAGCCCTTGGCCTCTGCCGCGTGCTTGGACATCGTACAGATCATGTAAAGACCGGCAGCCTTGGCCTTGCAGGGGATGGTTTCAGGGCTAGGACGTTTCCATTTCGAGATATCCAGCTTGGCGCCCTTCATCTTGGCATCGCCATAGTAGTTGCCCCAGGCCCAGGTGGCGACCGCCATGCGTACCGGGTTGCGCTGGGACGACACGCCCATATCCTCGCCGGCGCCGCGCCAGGCGACGGCGCGCACATAGGCGTCGGTCAGGTTGTTGGCCTTCATGGTTTCGTACTTGGCCGCCTCGATCTCGTCGACGGTATAGGGGATCGACATGTCGAGCTGTTCGCCGGAAAAGCGCAGGCGCTCGGAATGCTGGCGGCTTTTGAAGATCTTGCCGTTGTAGGCGCGCTCTCCCTCGAAGACCGAACTGGCGTAGTGCATGGCATGGGTCAGGATATGCACGTTGGCGTCGCGCCAGGGCACAAGCTTGCCGTCCAGCCAGATGAATCCGTCGCGGTCGTTGTAGGCGCCAGCCATGTCGTTCGTCCTTTTGATCGGCCCCGTCGCGGGTCGGGTTTGCTAATATTGCGCAAGACAGGTCCGCATCGGACATAATATTGCGCGAAAACTGCGATGTGCTAGCAGTTGGTCCTTGGAATGTCAACAAGGCTGACATAAACTGCGCATTAACGGTAAGGGGTGCACATGGCCGAAGGTGGCGGAGCCGGGGGCGAGAGCCTGCTGTTTCTGACGGATGAACAGCTGCGCAAGGGCATCGAGGCGATGTTCTTCGCCTATCGCGGATTTACAGCCGATCCTGACCGTATCCTGCAGGACTATGCCTACGGGCGTGCGCATCATCGGGCGATCCACTTCATCAACCGCAGCCCCGGCACAACGGTGAACAACCTGCTGAACATCCTCGGCGTCACCAAGCAGTCGCTGAACCGGGTCCTGCGGGCGCTTATCGAGGACGGGCTGGTGGAAAGCCGGATCGGCACCCGCGACAAGCGTGAACGCCACCTGTTCCTGACCGAAATCGGCGCTGCGCTGGAGCGCGAGCTGAGCGACGCACAGCGCGAACGGATGCGCGCGGCTTACCGGCAGGCAGGGCCGGAGGCGGTGACCGGCTTTCGCACCGTGCTGGAGGCGATGATGGACCCTGATTTGCGCAGGCGCTTCGCGGCGTTGAAGGAGAGTTGAGCATGACCGAGCAGCCCGACGCCCACCTGCTGATCGTCGATGACGACGAGCGCATCCGCGGCCTGTTGCAGAAATTCCTGGTGCGGCATGGCTTCTGGGTGACGGCGGCCCGCGATGCCGGTCACGCGCGGCGCATCCTCAGCGGGCTGGAGTTCGATATGATCGTGCTGGACGTGATGATGCCGGGCGACGACGGCGTCACCTTTACCAGAGAGCTGCGCGAGACAATCACTACGCCAATCCTTCTGCTGACCGCGAAGGGTGACACCGAGGACCGGATCAAGGGGCTGGAGGCCGGAGCGGACGACTACCTTGCCAAGCCGTTCGAGCCGAAGGAACTGCTGCTGCGGATCAACGCCATTCTGCGGCGCGTCCCGGCGGCGGCGCCGGCAGAGCAGGCTCCGAAATACCTGGTGCTTGGCCCGATCCGCTACGATGTCGAGCGGGCCGAGATGTGGCGCGGCGACGAGCTGGTGCGGCTGACGGCCACCGAAAGCCAGTTGATGAAAATATTCTCAAGCTGCCCCGGCGAACCAGTGACCCGGGCCAAGCTGGTCGAGGATCTGGGCCGCGACCGGGGCCAGGCGCAGGAACGCGCGGTCGATGTTCAGATCACCCGGCTGCGGCGCAAGATGGAAGCCGATCCGAAACAGCCGCGCTACCTTCAGACGGTGCGCGGGGCAGGGTACATGCTGGCGCCGGATTAACGGAGCCGGTCAATCGACCTCGCACACTTCCGGCGGGCCGATGGCGTCGTTCCATTGCGTGACCGAAAGCGCATTCCAATCGGTGCGGACCCGACGCTCGGCCGCGGCGTTGCGTACGAGAATGCCGCGACCCGTCAGCAGGTTGAGATCGCAGGTGCCGCTGGCCGATAGGTCCAGAGTGTCGTACCAGGAATACGTAAAGCCGACGACCCGGTACGCGCCGCGCCGATAGGCGATCGTCAGGGTCTGATGCCAGCGGTTGCGACCGATGGCCTCGTTCATCGACATCAACCTGACCGATCCGTTCGGCGCCAGATCAAGTTCCGGCTGTTGGCCGATGCCGCCCATCCAGGCGATACCCGGGGCAAGCGTGACCTGCCCTGAGGGGTCTTCGATCCGCAGATCGACCGTACCCTCGCCGCTGTCGATCAGAGCGAAACGCTCGGCGCGTCCGTCGCCGTCAAGGTCCACAACCAGCGGCTTGCCGATGTTCTGGGCGGCCAGCGGGGCCGCCAGCAGGCAGATCAGGGCGCAAAGTGCAACAAGGCGGCTTGTCATAGCGGGAAGTTTCCGGTTCTCATGCGGCAATGTCTACAGCCCTGATAACACACCCCGCCAATCGCAACCATCTGATGCCGCCCGGCCATCCCGAACAGGTGGCCCGCTATGACGCGATCATGGACGCGCTTTCGGTGGACCGGTTCAAATCGCTCGACTGGCGCGAGGCTCCGGTATGCGACGAGGACGAGATCCTGCGCTGCCATCCCGAGGAATACCTGGAGTATATCAAGGCCTCTATCCCGAATGAGGGCTTTCGCGCGCTGGACCCCGACACCCATGTCTCGCCTGGCTCGCTGGAGGTGGCGATGCGCGCGGTGGGCGGGGCCGGTCTGGCGGTCGATGCGGTGGCGGCGGGCGAAGTGGCCAATGCCTTCGTGGCGATGCGTCCGCCCGGGCATCATGCCGAAAGTTCGACCGCGATGGGATTCAGCCTGTTCGGCACTGTGGCCATCGCCGCCAAGCGGGCGCTGGATCATCACGGAATGGGCCGGGTCGCGATCGTCGATTTCGACGTGCACCATGGCAACGGCACCCAGGAAATGATGTGGTTCGAAGATCGGGCACTGTTCGCCTCGACCCACCAGATGCCGCTTTATCCCGGGTCGGGCGCGGCCAGCGAACGCGGCGCCAGCGATAACATCCTGAATGTGCCGCTCGATCCCAATACCGGCGGGGCCGAGATGCGGCACGCCTATGACGACGAGATCCTGCCCGCGGTCGCGGCGTTCCGGCCGGAGATCATCCTGGTTTCGGCGGGCTTCGATGCCCATGCAGCCGACCCGTTGGCCAACCTCAACTGGTCGACCGAGGATTTCGGCTGGATCACGCGGCGCATCTGCGAAGTTGCGCAGGAGGTTTGTGGCGGACGCGTGGTCACGTCGCTGGAGGGCGGCTATGATCTGCGCGCGCTGGGCGAAAGCGTGGCCGCGCATGTGGATGAATTGATGGAGGCGGGCGCATGACCGAAGTGTCGGTGGAAGAGATGAGCTTTGAGCAGGCGATGCGTGAGCTTGAGAAGGTGGTCGGGCAGCTCGAATCGGGCGATGTCGAGCTGGAGGCCTCGATCGAGCTTTATGAGCGCGGCGCGGCGCTGAAGAAGCGCTGCGAGGAAAAGCTGAAAGAGGCCGAGGAAAAGGTCGCCGCGATCACGCTGGACGAGGCCGGCGAAGCGAAAGGCACGACACCGGTCGAGGGTTTGTGAGCTTTTCCGCAAGGCTAGCCGAGCAGCGCCGCGCATATCGGGCGGTTTCTGGACGGTGTCATGGCCGAAAAGGCGATGGCCGGCGCGCGGTGTGCCTTTGGTGGATGCGATGCGCTATGCCTGCCGCGGCGGCAAGCGGTTGCGCGGGTTCCTGGTGCTGGAAAGTGCGGCGCTGCACGGTGTCGGGGTCCGGCGGGCGATCTGGGCGGCGGGGGCCATCGAGGCGATGCATGCCTATAGCCTGGTGCATGACGATCTGCCCTGCATGGACGACGACGAAATGCGGCGCGGCCAGCCGACGGTGCATGTGAAATGGGACGAGGCGACGGCGGTGCTGGTGGGCGATGCGTTGCAGGCGCTGGCGTTCGAGCTGGTTTCCCACTCGGAGGCGCATCCCGAGGCCGCGCGGCGCGTGCGGCTGGTGCGTGAACTGGCGCGGGCCTCAGGCGCGCGGGGCATGGTGCTGGGCCAGGCGCTGGACATCGCGGCGGAAACGTGCCGACGCGCCGCTGACGCTGGATGAGATCACGGCGTTGCAGGCGGGCAAGACCGGGGCCTTGATCGAATGGTCGTGCGTGGCGGGGGCGGTTCTGGGCGGTGCCGACGAGGCGCCGATGCGGCGATACGCGGCAGCGCTGGGGCTTGCTTTTCAGATCGCCGACGACATCTTGGATGTAGAGGGCGACGCCGATCTGGCGGGCAAGCGCCTGCAAAAGGACGCCGTTGCCGGGAAGGCCACGTTCGTGTCGCTGCTCGGCCTGGAGGGTGCCAGCGCCCGCGCCGCCGACCTGGTGACCGAGGCCGAGGCAGCGTTGCAGCCCTACGGCGCGCGCGCCGAATGCTTGCGGGAGGCGGCGCGCTTCGTTATTGCCCGCCGGATGTGAATTGTGCGCCCGAGGGGGGCGTGGATGATGTCCAAGACGCCGAACACACCACTGCTGGACCGGGTGCATGTGCCTGCCGACCTGAAAGCGGTTGAGCGACGCCGACCTGCAGCCGGTTGGCCGACGAGCTGCGCGCCGAGACGATTGCCGCGGTGTCGCGAGACCGGCGGCCATCTGGGCGCGGGCCTCGGCGTGGTCGAGCTGACGGTGGCGCTGCACTCCGTCTTCGACACGCCGCGCGACCGGCTGATCTGGGATGTCGGCCACCAGTGCTATCCGCACAAGATCCTGACCGGGCGGCGCGACCGCATCCGCACGCTGCGCCAGAAGGACGGGCTGTCCGGCTTCACCAAGCGGTCGGAGAGCGAATACGATCCGTTCGGCGCGGCGCATTCCTCGACCTCGATCTCGGCCGGCCTCGGCATCGCCGTGGCGCGCGATCTGGGCGGCGCGCCAAGCATGGCTGGGCGATGCATCGCGGTGATCGGCGACGGCGCGATGCGGCCGGCATGGCCTACGAGGCGATGAACAACGCCGGCGCACCTGGGCAAGCGGCTGATCGTGATCCTGAACGACAACGACATGTCGATCGCGCCGCCCGTCGGGCGCGATGTCGCGCCTATCTGTCGCGGCTTTATGCCGGGCGCACCGTTCCAGGAGCTGCAAGGCGGCGGCCAAGGAGGCCGGTCAGCTGCTGCCGCGAGCCGTTCCAGCGAAGGCGCGCGGCGGGCCAAGGAGCATGCTGAAGCAGCATGACCGTCGGCGGCACGCTGTTCGAGGAGCTGGGCTTCTACTATGTCGGCCCGATCGACGGGCACGATCTGGACCAGCTTGCTGCCGGTGCTGCGCACCGTGCACGACACGCGCGACCGGGCCGGTGCTGATCCACGTGATCACGCAGAAGGGCAAGGGCTACGCCCCGGCCGAGGAAGCGCGCGCGACAAGTATCACGGCGTCGCCAAGTTCGACGTGGTGACCGGCGCGCAGAACAAGGCGCAAGCGCAACGCGCCGTCCTACACCAAGGTCTTCGCGCAGGCGCTGATCGACGAGGCGGCGCAGGACGACAAGATCGTCGCCATCACCGCGGCGATGCCGGACGGCACCGGGCTGGATCTCTTCGCCGAAAGCGTTTCCCGACGCGCTGCTTCGACGTCGGCATCGCCGAGCAGCACGCCGTGACCTTCTGCCGCCGGGCTCGCGGCCGGCGGGATGAAGCCGTTCTGCGCGATCTATTCGACCTTCCTGCAGCGCGGCTACGACCAGGTGGTGCACGACGTGGCGATCCAGCGGCTGCCGGTGCGCTTCGCCATCGACCGGGCCGGGCTGGTCGGCGCCGACGGCGCGACCCATGCGGGCAGCTTCGACATCGCCTATCTGGCGACCTGCCGGGCTTCGTGGTGATGGCGGCGGCCGACGAGGCGGAACTGATGCACATGGTGGCGACCGCCGCTGCGCATCGACGACTGGTCCGATCGCCTTCCGCTATCCGCGCGGCGAGGGCGTCGGCGTCGACATGCCCGAGCGCGGCGACGCGCTGGAGATCGGCAAGGGCCGTATCGTGCGCGAAGGCACGGCGGTGGCGATCCTGTCGTTCGGCACGCGGCTGAAGGAAGTGCTGCGACGCGGCCGACGAGCTGGCGGCGCGCGGGCCTCACGACCACCGTCGCCGATGCCCGCTTCGCCAAGCCGCTCGACCGGGACCTGATCCTGGCTCTGGCGGCAGAACACGAAGTGCTGATCACGATCGAGGAGGGCGCGATCGGCGGCTTTGGCAGCCACGTGGCGCAGCTTCTGGCCGAGGAGGGCGTGTTCGACACCGGTCTCAAGTACCGCTCGATGGTTCTGCCGGACGAGTTTATCGACCAGGCCAGCCCGCGGGACATGTACGCGATTGCCGGGATGAACGCCGAGGACATCGTGGCGAAGGTGCTGGCGACGCTGGGCGTGGCGGAAATATCGTCGCGCCGGGCATGATGCCGTGAAGGAGGCCGGATTCTTGGATCAGCGTTCCTCGAGAATTCTCACATACCGCTGGATCGTCTTTCTGCTAGCTTCGGGCTATTGGATATATCAATTCCAGCAGGTCCTGGACCCGACGAAGGGCTTCGGCTGGCAATTCCGCTATCTGACGATCTGGGCCCTGACGGCCAGTCTGCTGTCGGCATTGGCCGTGCTGCGCCTTTCGTTGGGCGCTACGAATTGTCGCCCGGAAACGCTGGTCGGCGTGACAGCAGTCTTGAACGGGATGGTCGTTTATCTCTACTGGCGACTTTACCTCGCCGATCCCGCCAATGTGAATGACGGTTCACCGATCCTGTGGTGGCAGGAATACTATCTGCACGGGCTGGGTCCGCTGCTGCAATGGATCGACGCTTTCCTGATCCTTGGCGTCTTTCGCCGTCCGCTTCCGGTGGTCGGCACGCTGCTGGCCGTGGTTTTTGTCTACGTTGGCTGGTCCGAACTCGTCGTTCAGCCGACCAATGCACTGCCCGTGGGCAGCATAACCAGCGGCTTGCCTTATCCATTCCTGAACAACATGGAAATCGGCGACCGGATTCGGTTCTACGTGACCTCATTCATCATGGCGCTGGGGATTGTCGGCTTGGGCTGGGGGATCAGTCGGATGGTTCGGAGTCGGTCTCGGTAGCCAACAGGGCCGCAAGTCCGGCCCGATAGTCCGGATACAGCAGCCGCACACCCAGCTCTGTCTTGATCCGATCATTCCGCACGCGTTTGGACTCGGCGTAGAAGCTTCGTGCCATGGGGCTCATCTCGGCGGCATCGAAGTCTTCTGCCGGCGGCAGCGGCACGTCCAGGAGCCGCGCGGCATGGGCGATGACGTCCTGTGGCGGGGCCGGGTCGTCGTCGCAAAGGTTGTAAACCGCGCCGGGACGGGGCCGAGCGATCGAGGCGGCGAGGGCCTGGGCGATGTCGGCGACATGGATCCGGCTGAAGACCTGGCCGGGTTTGATGATCCGCCGGGCGGCGCCAGAACGCACCTTGGCAAAGGGGCCGCGGCCCGGACCGTAGATGCCGGCCAGCCTGAAGACGTGCAGCGGCAGCCCGGTGTCGGCGGCAAGGACCTGCCAGGCGGCCTCTGCCTGAACCCGCTGGCGTCCGCGCCGGGTTGACGGAGTCAGAGCCGTGTCCTCATCGACCCAGCCTCCGTTGTGATCGCCGTAGACGCCTGTCGTGGACAGGTACCCCACCCATTCCAGATGCGGTGCGGCGGCGGCGATTTGGTCTCGCAGAACGTTCAGGACCGGGTCGCCATCGTCCGTCGGGCCGGCGGAAACCAGCAGATGCGTAGCCGCATCAAGCGCTTCCGTGATATCGGAACCGGGCCAGACCAGCGCCTCGATGCCGCCGGACGCCAGGTCTCGCGCCTTGTCGCCCTTGCGCGTGGTGCCGATGATCCGCCAGCCCAGTGGCAGCAGAAGCCTGGCGAGGACCTGTGCGGAATATCCATGGCCGAAGGACAGCAGGGTCTGGTTCATATGCGACTCATCGGGCGAATGCGAACAGAGTTCAAGCGGGTTGACTCGCATTGATTGCGGTAATAGTTAATTAACAAATAAGGGAAGTTTTTGATGCAGGATCTGGTGACGAAGTTCGCGGCGCTTGGCGACCCGACCCGTTTCGCGATCGTCGAGCGGTTGCTGAAAAAAGGCGCCTTGTCGGCCGGCGAACTCGGTGATGTGGCGGATATCTCGGCGCCCGCGATTTCACGGCACCTTAAGGTTCTGCGCGAGGCCGGGATACTGACGCAGACCATCGACAAGCAGCGACGGATATATGCGGTGTCACCTGACGCCGTGCAGGCAATCAGCCGCTGGACCGAAGGGCACGAGGCATTCTGGGCCGGCAGTCTGGATCGCCTGGATGTCGCGTTGAAACAAAGAGGCTGACAATGGTGACCCTGACGATGGAGCGCGAGTTCAGCGCCGACCCCGAGACGGTGTTCGCCTATGTCTCGAAGACCGAGCATTTGCTGAAGTGGTGGGGGCCGGAAGGCGTGACGCTGCCCGAGCATCAGTTGGCCTTCGACCGCAAGGGACCCTGGGTGTCGGTCATGCAGAACGCCGAGGGCCAAAGGTTCAAGGTGTCCGGCCATGTCACCCATGTCGATCCGCCGCATTCGGTGGGTTTTACCTGGGCCTGGCATGACGAGACCGACACCCGCGGCGTGGAAAGCCATGTCACGATCAAACTGGTGCCCGCCGCGAATGGCGGTACCAGGTTCCAGCTTAGCCATGTCGACCTGCCAGACGATGACGTGGCCGCCAACCACGAGCGCGGCTGGACATCGTCGCTGCGCAAACTGGAAGCCCTGGCAAACGGATAACTGCAACCAAGAGGAGGCTCAGATGCCCAAGTTCATTTTTGCATATCATGGCGGCGGAATGCCCGAGACCCCGGAAGAAGGCGAAAAGGTCATGGCCCAGTGGAACGCCTGGTACGGCCAGATGGGCGACAAGCTGGTCGACGGCGGCGCGCCGGTCGGCATGTCCTCGACCGTCAGCAAAAGCGGCGTGAAGGGCGACGGCGGGGCCAATCCGCTATCGGGCTACACGGTTGTCGAAGCGGCAGATCAGGCGGCGGCCTGCGAGATGGCCAAGGGTTGCCCGATGGTGCAGGACGGCAGCGGCTCGGTCGAAGTGGCGCCGATCATGGAGATGTAGCCGTCGACACGGGCGATCTGGTAGACTTCGGCAACAAGGAGCATTTCATGCCGAAGCCCGACCTGGACAATGCCTACGCGCTGGATGGCGTGGAGGACGCCCGCAGGCTCTACGCCGATTGGGCGGAGACCTACGATACATCGTTCGTTCAGGCGTTGGATTTCACCGCTCACCTCGATGTGGCCCGGGCGTTCGCGGGGGCGGGCGGCACCGGGCCGGTGCTGGATTTCGGTTGCGGCAGCGGCGTTCTGGGAGAGGCCCTGGTCGCCCGGGGATGCCGCCCGGTCGATGGGGCCGACCTATCGCCCGAGATGCTGGACGTGGCGCGGCGCAAGGCGGTGTACCGCGATCTGATCGCGGGCGACGTCCTTGCCGGCCTCGACATCGCCGACGGCACCTATGCCGGCGTGGTCAGTTCCGGCACGTTCACGCACGGTCATGTCGGTCCGGATGCGCTGGGTGAATTGCTGCGGATCGCCCGCCCGGGCGCGCAGTTCGCGCTGATGATCAACGCGAAGTTCTACGACGCCGCCGAATTCGCGGGTGTATTTGAGAACTTATCGGACCGGATCGGCGGCCTGTCGCTTCCCGAGGTAGGCATCTACGGCCCCGGCGCGGCCGGTCCGCACAAGGACGACATGGCGCGCATCGCGTTGTTCACCAAACGCTAAGCCTACTGTGCGTAGGTCGAGCCTTCCTCGTCGAGGATCGCCTTGAGTTCGGTAAGGTGTCGCACGTCCTGTTCGGGATAGCTTTCGATCTCCCGGGCGGTCTTTTCGGCGATTTCGTCCGAGAGCACGCGAAGCGGCTGGCCGGTTTGCAGGGCACGAATGTATGTCTCGGCGGCGCGTTCGAAATAGAACATCCGGTTGAAGGTCTCTGCCACCGTGTCGCCGATGACCATAACGCCGTGGTTGCCCATGATCATCACCTTCTTCTTCGGATCGTCGAAAAGCTGCGCGCAGCGCTCGCCTTCTTCCTCGAAAGCCAGCCCGCCATAGTGGTCGTCAATGACATAGCGATTGAAGAAGATCGCCGAGTTCTGGTCGATGGGCGGCAGCCGGCTGTCTGTCAGGCTGGCCAGCACCGTCGCATGGATCGAATGCACATGCATGGCGCAGCGCGCATGCGGGCACAGCCGGTGCAACGCGCCGTGCAGGCCCCAGGCGGTTGGGTCGGGGGCGTTGGGGCCTTCCAGGCTTGTCGGAGTCGTTGGCGTCGATCAGCAGCAGGTCCGATGCCTTGATGCGGGCGAAATGCATCTGGTTGGGATTCATCAGGAACTGGGTGCCGTCGTCGTTGACCGCAAGGCTGAAATGGTTCGCCACGGCCTCGTGCATGTTCAGCCGCACGGTCCAGCGGAAGGCGGCGGCAAGGTCGACGCGGTCCTGCCAGTTGTCGATGTTCGGGCGTATCTGCCGGGCTTCCATGGCGTCGTCCTTTCCGATCACTCGGCGGCAAGGGTGCGTCAAGGGCACGCCTTGGTCAACAGGATGCAGGCTTCTGCATTCATCTTGCCTGAAATACCTCGGGGGGTCGCCATTGGATGCGCCATTCGCCCGAGCGACAATGGCGACGGGTCAGGCCCCCGGTCGATCGACGCGCGCAGCGCTGTGACATCGCTCAGGCGGTAAGGCCCTCGGGTTCCGCCAGCCCGTTCGCCCGGCAGCAGGCGGTCAGGGTGTTGGCCAGCAGGCAGGCGATGGTCATCGGGCCGACGCCGCCGGGCACCGGCGTGATCGCGCCGGCCACCGCCGCGCAGCTGTCGAAATCGACGTCGCCGACCAGCCGGGTTGCCGCCCTCGGGCTTGTCGATGCGGTTGATGCCGACGTCGATCACCGTGGCGCCGGGCTTGATCCAGTCGCCCGGCACCATCTCGCGGCCGACCCACGGCGGCGACGACGATGTCGGCGCGCCGCACCACGTCGGGCAGGTCCCGGGTGCGGCTATGGGCGATCGTCACGGTGCAGCTGTCGCCCAGCAGCAGTTGCGCCATCGGCTTGCCGACGATGTTGCTGCGCCCGATCACCACCGCATCCAGCCCGACTGAGCGAGCCGTGATGGTCGCGCAGCATCATCAGGCAGCCCAGCGGCGTGCAGGGCACCATCGCCTTCTGCCCGGTGCCCAGCAGGCCGACGTTCGAGATATGAAAACCGTCGACATCCTTGGCCGGGTCGATGCGATTGATCACCAGGTCGGAGTCCAGGTGCTCGGGCAGCGGCAATTGCACCAGGATGCCGTGTACCGCCGGATCGGCGTTCAGCCGGTCGATCAGCGCCAGCAGGTCTGCCTCGGACGTGTCGGCCTCCAGTTTGTGTTCGAAGCTGGCCATGCCGACCTCGACGGTCTGCTTGCCCTTGGAGCGGACGTAGACCTGGCTGGCCGGGTCCTCGCCGACCAGCACGACGGCCAGTCCCGGCGTGATGCCATGGTCGCGCTTCAGCGTCGCCACGTGATCGGCGACCTGGCGCCCTGACCTTTGCGGCAAATGCCTTTCCGTCGATGATCTGAGCAGTCATGGAAGCCTCTTCGTGGGGTTGTGTCCGGTTCTGGCAGCCGACCGCCGCCGATGGGCCTGCGGTCTGCGCGCGTTTTCTCTTGTGTGTCGGATTTTGCCGCCGCGGCCAATGCAGAAACGACCCAGCGCGCAGTCTGCCCGACATTCGCGGCGAAGCGGCTGGTTCGATACGTGATGTCGCGCGATGCCGGTTTGACCGCACCCGGTCGTGGGGCATACGCTGAACCGGTTCGTCCTGCCATGGAAGCCGTCATGCCCCTGACCGATCCCGACCGGTTGCTGCCGATCGACCCTAATGCGCGTGCCCTGGCGCGCGCGCTCTATGACGAGGTCGCAGCGCTACCGATCGTCAGCCCGCATGGCCATTGCGATCCGCGTTGGTTCGCCGAGAACGCGCGCTTCCCCGACCCGGCGCAGCTTTTCGTGGTGCCTGACCACTACGTCTTCCGGATGCTGGTCAGCCGCGGCGTGCCGCTGGCCGATCTCGGCGTGCCGCGCATCGACGGAGGCGCCACCGAACGCAATCCGCGCCGGATCTGGCAGGTGTTTGCGGCGAACTATCACCTGTTCCGGGCGACGCCGTCGCGGCTGTGGCTGGATCACTCGTTCGAGCATGTCTTCGGACTGACCGAGCCACTGTCGGCGGATACCGCCGATGCGTACTACGACCATATCGACGCCAAGCTGGCCGAACCGGCCTTCCGCCCCCGTGCCCTGTTCGACCGGTTCGGCATCGAGGTGTTGGCGACGACCGAGGGGGCGCTCGACGACCTGAAATGGCATGCCGCGATCCGAGAAAGCGGCTGGACGGGCCGGGTCATCACGACCTACCGGCCCGACGCGGTCGTCGATCCCGAATTCGAGGGGTTTGCCGCGAATGTCGAGACGCTGGGGCAGATCACCGGCGAGCCTGCGACGACGTGGCGGGGATACCTGGCCGCGCATCGACAGCGGCGGGCGTATTTCAAGCAACATGGCGCCACCGCAACCGACCACGGCCACCCGACGGCCCGGACCGAGGACCTGGGGGAAGTGGCTGCCGCCGCCCTTTTCCGGAGAGCAATGGACGGAACTTGCACGGAGCAAGAGGCGGATGCCTTTCGCGGCCAGATGTTGACCGAGATGGCGCGGATGAGCCTGGACGACGGGCTGGTGATGCAGATCCACCCGGGATCGCGGCGTAATCACTCGGCCTGGGTTTTCGCCCGGCATGGGCGGGACAAGGGTTTCGATATCCCGGGGCGTACAGATTACGTGACCGCCCTGAAACCGCTGCTCGATGCCGTCGGAATGGAGCCCGGTCTCAGGATCATCGTCTTTACCTTGGACGAAACCGCCTATGGCCGTGAACTGGCGCCTCTGGCCGGGGCCTATCCGGCGCTGCATCTGGGCCCGCCATGGTGGTTTTTTGACAGCTTCGAAGGAATCCGGCGATTCCGTGAGGTCACGACTGAAACCTGCGGGTTCTATAACACCGTGGGCTTCAACGACGACACCCGCGCGTTCTGTTCGATCCCCGGGCGACATGACGTCGCGCGCCGATCGGACTGCGCCTATCTCGCCACGCTGGTCGCCACCGGGCGGCTGTCGCTGGCTGAAGCGCACGAGGTGGCGCGGGATCTTTCGTATCGGCTGGCAAAACAGGCCTACAGGCTGTGACCAGGGCGGAAATACCCAGGCTGATCCGCAGTGGCCCGCGCCCGAAGCCGGGTATCGTCCACCTTGGACCAGGCGCCTTCTTTCGTGCCTTCAATGCGGTCTACACCGACGACGCCATGGCCGCGTTGGGCGGCGACTGGGGCATCGTCGCAGTCAGCCTGCGCAGCCCGACCACCCGCGATCAACTGGTGCCGCAGGGCTGCGTCTATACCTCGGTCACACTTGCCCCCGGGGCCGAAACCCATCGCATCGTCACCTCCATCGTCGACGTCCTGGTGGCCCCCGAGGACCCCGAGGCGGTGCTGTCGGCCATGGCCGATCCAGCGATTCGCATCGCGTCGCTGACGATCACCGAGAAAGGCTATTGCCATGCGTCCTCGACCGGCAGGCTGGCGATGGATCATCCCGATATCGTGCATGATCTTGCAGGTGGACAGCCGCGCTCTGCCCCCGGATACCTCGTCGAGGCGCTGTCGCGCCGGCGGGATGCGGGGCACCCACCATTCACCGTCCTGTCGTGCGACAACCTGCCGGACAACGGCGGACTTGCCCGTCGCATCATGCTGGATTTCGCCCGGGCGCGGGACGCCGGGCTTGCCGACTGGATCGAGGCCGAAGCGCGATTTCCCGCCACGATGGTCGACCGCATCACCCCAGCCACCACCGGTCCTGATATCGACCGGTTGGCAGCGGCCACGGGATATCGCGACCCGGCCTGCGTGCAGCACGAGGCCTTCCGCCAGTGGGTGATCGAGGACGATTTTCCCACCGGCAGACCCGACTGGGATGCGGGCGGCGCGCAATTCGTCCGTTCGGTCGCGGCGCACGAGAAGATGAAGCTGCGGTGCCTGAACGGCACTCACTCGACGCTTGCCTATCTGGGCTATCTGGCAGGCTACCGGACAATTGCCGAAGCCGTCGCCAACCCGGTTTTCGCGCGATTCTCCGAAAAACTCTGGGAGGACGAGATCCTGCCCACGATTTCCCCCCCAGAGAGTGAAGACCTCGGGACATACACGGCGTCTCTGCTCGACCGCTACCGCAACCCGGCGATCAGGCACCGGACCTGGCAGATCGCCATGGACGGCTCACAAAAACTGCCGCAACGCATTCTGGCAACGGTATCCGACAATCTTGCGGCCGGACGCCCGTCTCCGGGCCTGACACTCGGGGTGGCAGGGTGGATGCGCTATGTCGGAGGTCGTGACGAGACCGGGCAGCCGATCGACGTCAGGGACCCGCTGGCGGCCCGCCTGCGCGCCGCCTCCGACAGCGCGGACACATCCGAAGGCAAGGTTGACGCCTTGCTGGCAGAGCGCGAAGTCTTCGACGCCGATCTTGCCGGGAACGACGGGTTTCGCCACGGGCTGAGGTGCGCCTACGCACATCTTGCGGCGAAAGGCGCGGCGGTGACGGTCGGAGCGTTCGTCGCTTAGGCGCGTTTTCCAAGGCGGACATTGTGCCTGCTGCGCTGGGCATCAGGCTGACATGGACCGGATAGCGACGTTGGGGTAACACCGGGCCGGCGAAGCGCCGGTGCAATTGCCGGTCGCGTTCAACCTCGTCCGGCGACGGCTTTCCGGTATCGCTCCAAATCCGCGATCAGCATCAGAACTCTCCGGCATGTCCGATCACGTGCAAAATTCGCGCCATACCGACCCGATCGGCAAGTCCTTGCGTTCTTCGGTCAGGGCGAGACGCGCCGTGAAGTCGAGTGCGGCTTCGGCAGACTTCAAACGCTCCAGCGGTAAAAGCATCGCCCGCAGCAGGGCCTGTTGCATGTTCCGAGTGCCAATAACCCAGGCAGCCGTTCGGCTGATCTTGGCATGGAATAAATCAAGGCCGGTACGGGGTTGCCCTGGCAGATCGGCGCTGACCAGTTCCTGCACCACGGCAAGAATGTCGTCGTTCAGCAGGATGACATGGTCGCTGTCCCAGCGCATCGGGCGCGGGACGTGCAGCAGGATTTCGTCCAGAGACAGGGCCACCGCGCTCAGCTTGTCGGCGATGGTTCCAAGCTGGCCCGCTGCGGTGAACGGCAAGACGTTTCGTGTTTACGAGAACCACTGCCTCGAGAGGCGCGAATTCAAAAAAGGCCGGTACGCCGCCGCCTACTGCGCTTCGTTCAAGAGCGTGGTCATCTTCTTGATTGCCTTTGGATAAAGAAACTCGATCTCGTTCTGGTCGTAGTGATGCCCCTTGGCGTCCATCCCTCTGATCGCCCTGTCGCGCATGATGATCACCATGATCGGTCGTTTCACACCGTAGGCGGTAAGCGCCGGGCCTGCCGCCCGGACCGATATGTCGACCTCGACAATCGCCGCGCAGGCATACGGGCCCGTACGTATAGGAGTATCGACGGTCCAGTTCATTTGACCGGCCCGAAAACGGCCCAAAAGAAGCGCGCAAACGGAGGCAGGAGCAGCGCCGGGACCAGCGAAACATCCACCGTGGCACGGCCGTTCAAAATGATACGGTCAAAGACCGGTTCGATTGCGATGTTCGCCCTCGGCACCCCGGATAGCCCGTAAATCAACGGTGCCATCAAGCCAAAAATCTGCCCGGTCTCGCCCGGATCCCCAACGCCAAAACGCATATCCAGTGAAACGCCCCGGATGCGAACACGGTAAAGGATGTCGGTCAGAAGCCGGGCTACAGCACGAAACATCCGGGGCGCGGCAGGCCGCCTGAGCGCTCGGTTCACCGCTTTCCGGGACGTCGCCTTTGCGCTTTTCCTGGAACCAGATGGTCTGTCAGAGAGCGACACACGCGGTCCAAACCGCCCGAATGGCCGCACGGCAATCGAAAAGCGAAAGGTTTCCTCTGCGATCGCCCGCAACTCGATTCGAAGCGGCGTCGAAATGACCAAAAGCAGCACAAGAAGAACCGCCGCCAGCAGCCACAAAATGAAGGCGATTGCCGTTGACATTTTTCCGGCTCAAGCGTCCCCACGCTTTGGTTTTGCCTTACTGGCCGTCGTCTCGATGACCTTGCCGGCGGTCTGTCCAAGCACTTCGGCGAACGTGGTCATGGCGCCCTGGACCGATTCCACGCGCGCGCCTGCATCGTCGATGATGATGGCACCCAGCGGCTTGATGCCGCCGCCAGCACCGGTGCCGGCGCCATCGCCGGATTTTGCCCCTGCGCTGCCGCCGGCACCAAATCCGAAGCCGTAGCTGACAATTGGAATAACCGTCGAGCTTCCTTTCTCGATGGGGTCGCCGAGCACGTTCTTGGCATTCAACAGCCGGTCCAGTTCCTCGACCGTGCCTTTCAACAGACGTTCAACGTTTTCCATGAGCTTTCCTTGCGATTGAAGCGTGTAATTGGATGGCGCCAGTTTGCCGAACCAGCCGTGGTTTCCGTTGATATTGATCAATCCCGGTTCGATGCGCCGTCTCGTCCAGCTGAACTGATCTGAATCAACGCGGTTTCCGGCCCGGTCGCCATGCTCGACATGGATCAGACAAGAGGACGACACGACATGGCCCGGACTTCGCAACACGTCATCAACTTCGCAGAGGTAAAACGCGGCGACGTTGGCCTCGTCGGCGGCAAGAATGCGTCGCTCGGCGAGATGATCAGTGCGCTGGAGCCCAAAGGCATTCTTGTGCCGCCCGGGTTTGCGACCACCGCTGACGCTTTTCGCGCCTACCTTGACGACAACGATCTTTTGAAACCTATCGAAAAGCGGCTCGACGGTCTGGCATCCGGCAAGGCGTCATTGAGCGCGACCGGCAAGAAAGTGCGGGAGCTGATCCTTGAGGGTGACTGGCCATCCGAGATCGCCGCGGCAATCAAAGCCGCGTACAAGACGCTTTGCGACACAGCAGGCGAGGTCGATGTCCCGGTGGCCGTCCGCTCCAGCGCCACGGCGGAAGACCTGCCAGACGCCAGCTTCGCCGGTCAGCAGGAGACCTTCCTGAACGTCATCGGCGAAACCGCGCTGCTGGACGCCTGCAAACGGTGTTATGCCTCGCTCTTTACCGACCGGGCGATCTCCTACCGCCAGATGCAGGGATTTGCGCACGATCAGGTCGCGCTGTCGGTCGGCGTTCAGCAGATGGTGCGCGCCGATACTGGCGGCTCGGGCGTGATGTTCTCGATCGACACGGAATCCGGCTTTCCCGACGCCGTGCTGATCAACGCCGCGTGGGGCCTGGGCGAAAATGTCGTGCAGGGTGCGGTGGACCCCGACGAATACCAGGTGTTCAAGCCGTTTCTGGACAATGCCAAATTGTGCCCGATTCTCGAGAAGCGCCTTGGCGCCAAAGAGATCAAGATGATCCACGATCGCGACGGCACCCCGCGCAACGTGCCCACCTCGAAAGCCGAACGGCAACAATTCGTCCTCAGCGACGCCGAAATCCTGACGCTTGCGCGTCATGCCAAGGTGATCGAAGAGCACTACGGCTTGCCGATGGACATGGAATGGGCCCGCGATGGCGTCACCGGAACCCTGTACATCGTGCAGGCCCGCCCGGAGACGGTACAATCGCGCACCGACGTAGGCACGCTGAAATCCTACGCGGTCGAAAACACCGGGCCAGAGCTGCTTCGCGGTTTGAGTGTCGGCAGTGCTGCGGTCGCCGGACGGGTCTCTATCATCGAAAGCGCCAAGGATATCAGCCGCTTTGTCGACGGCTCGGTACTGGTGACTGGCACCACCGATCCCGACTGGGTGCCGATCATGAAACGCGCCGCGGCCATTGTCACCGACCACGGTGGCCGCACCTCGCACGCCGCCATCGTCAGCCGAGAGCTTGGCCTGCCCGCCGTTGTCGGATGCGGCAACGCCACGCATGTCCTGCATGACGAGCAAGATGTCACGGTGTCCTGCGCCGGTGGTGAAGAAGGAATCGTGACCGCCGGCATCTCCGAGATCACAGTGACAGAAGAAGCGCTCGACGGCCTGCCCGAAACCGAAACCAAGGTGATGATGAACCTCGCCAATCCCAGCGCAGCGCTGCGCTGGTGGCGTTTGCCGGTGGAAGGCGTCGGCCTGGCGCGTATGGAGTTTGTCATCAACGGCGCCGTGCGAATCCACCCAATGGCTTTGGCGCATTTCGAGCGGGTCCGGGATCCCGCAGCGCGGGCCGAGATCGAACGCCTGACCGCCGATTACGACAGCATGCCCGAGTACTTTGTTGACCGCCTGTCGCGCGGCCTCTCGCGTATCGCGGCTTTCTGCTATCCCAAGCCCGTCATCGTTCGGATGAGCGACTTCAAGACGAACGAGTATGCCGACCTTTTGGGCGGGCATGATTTCGAACCGCAGGAAGAGAACCCGATGCTCGGATTCCGTGGCGCCTCGCGCTACTACTCCGAGCACTATCGCGACGGTTTCGCGCTTGAATGTCAGGCTGTTGCACGGCTGCGCGAGCAGATCGGCTTTGACAACATTGTCGTCATGATCCCCTTCTGTCGCACGCCCGAAGAGGCCGACAAGGTGCTGGCCGTGATGGCCGAGCATGGATTGAAGCGTGGCGAAAACGGGCTTCAGGTCTACGTGATGTGCGAAATCCCGTCGAACGTGCTGCGCGCGGCGGAGTTTGCCGAACGGTTCGACGGCTTCTCGATAGGATCGAACGATCTGACGCAGCTGACGCTGGGCGTCGACCGCGATTCAGACGCCCTTGCCGGCTTGTTCAGAGAGGACGATCCCGCCGTGCTTTGGATGATCGAGACAGTGATTCGCGAGGCACATGCCGCTGGATCAAAGGTCGGCTTTTGCGGACAGGCCCCAAGCAACGATCCGGCCTATGCGCGCCACCTGGTGCGCTTCGGGATCGACACCATCTCGGTGACGCCCGATAGCTTCGTCCAGGTCCTTCGCAATGTCGAAAGCGCTGAAATCAAACGCGTCGGGCGACTAAGCGCAGCGGGTGATCATTGGCTTGCTGTGACCGGCTGTTCACAGTCATCGGCAACGCCCCAGCGCAGGGCCTGAACCGGCCATTGCCGGTTCGACCGGTGTCGCCAGATCGACCGCAGGCATCAGGGTGCGCTGAGCATATTCGACATGGGGCGTATTGTCCCTTCAACACGACCCTGCCGCGCTCGCTTCTGCCTGCCTTGAGATATCTCAATCGCGGATGCGTGGTGCGCCTTAAGGTTCCGGCAAAGGACAAATCCATGAAAGCACAGCCGCTGTTCTTCAATGACCGCGTAGACGCAGGACAAAAGCTCGCGGCCGCCTTGCCACGGCTTGATCCGGCCAACACCGTGGTGCTGGCGTTACCGCGTGGTGGCGTGCCGGTCGCGGCGGAAATCTGCGCCGCCCACGGATTGCCCCTCGATTTGATCCTGGTCCGCAAGATCGGAGCGCCGGGTCAGCCGGAGCTTGCCGTGGGCGCGGTGACGGATGGCAATGCGCCGCAGGTGATTGTGAACCACTCCGTCGCACGCAGTCACCGATTGTCGTCGGAGGATGTCGAGGCCATGGGCAGGCAGTTGCTCCCCGAGATCGAACGGCGGCGCCAGGCTTATCTTGCGGGCCGGCAACCGTTGAAGATCGCAGGCAAGACGGTGGTCGTGGTCGATGATGGTGTAGCGACAGGTGCAACTCTGCGCGCGAGCCTCGTGGCGGTTAGGGCCGCCGCGCCCGGACATATCATTGTGGCGCTTCCAGTCGGGCCGTCCGACCTTTCCGCGCGGCTTGGTGAATTGGCCGATCAGGTCATTTGCCTTGCTGACCTCAGCCATTTTGGTGCTGTCGGGGGCGCTTACCGCGATTTCCGGCAAGTCACCGACGCGGCCGTCAAAGCTGCCATCGAACGCTTTTCGCCGACGGAAGCGCCGTAGCGTGCTGCTGGTCTTCGTCCCCAAGGTCTGGGGGCAGCGTGTTTCCATGGCGCGCTCGCAGAGGCGTCGACTCCCATGGCGCGCCACGCAATTGCTGTTAAGGCCCGAACACTCGGTGGAATACGATCCATGATCTCGACGTTCCGGGCATCTCGACCGATCCTGATCGAATATCTCTCGCCTTTGCCTGCAAACCTATTCCTTGACGTAGGGTTTTCCATCCGCCGCCGGAGCGCGGGCGCGACCGACGACGCCCGCCACAACGATGATCGTGGCGATGTAGGGTGCCGTGGCAAGAAACTCCGACGGGATCGGCGTGCCGAGAAGCGCGAGTTTTTGCTGCAAGCTGTCGGCAAATCCGAAAACCAACGCCGCCAAGAGCGCGCCCACCGGGTGCCACCGCCCGAAGATCATCGCGGCAAGCCCGATAAATCCGCGTCCGCCGGTCATGCCTTCGTCAAACCGCCCGACGGACCCCAGCGTGAACCAGGCGCCGCCGAACCCGGCCACCATGCCCGCCACTGTCACGTTGATGTATCGAGTGCGGTACACATCGATCCCCAGCGTATCCGCCGCGCGGGGATGCTCCCCCACCGCGCGCGCTCGAAGACCATAGCGCGTGTGGAAGAGGTAATACGTCGCCAGTCCGGCGAGGATGAACGCGCCGTAGACGAAGATATTCTGACTAAAGAACACCGGCCCGATCACCGGAATGTCGCTTAGTACCGGAATCTCGATGGAACGGAACACAGGTGCGTTGTTCAGCGCTCGGTACTCCTGAAAGACCTGGCTGGAAATGTAACTGGTCAGACCCAGCACAAAAAGGTTGATGAAGACGCCGGCGATGATCTGGTCCATCCGGTAGGTCACGACCAGCGCCGCAAGCACGAATCCGAAGACGCCACCGACCGCGACCGCCGCGGCCAGACCTGCAATTCCGCCGGCCAACGATCCGACCAGTGCGCCGGTGAATGCGCCCGCCAGCAGCATTCCCTCGATGCCGATGTTGACGACTGCGACGCGCTCCGAAAGGACGCCAGCCAAGCCTCCCAGCGCAATTGGCACGGCGCGGACAAGCGTCGCCTGCAACATTCCGGTCAGCGAAAACGACTTGCCTGCGGTGGCCCATACCAGGAACGCGGCGACCGCGAACGCAAGCCCGAAGCCCAAGATCAGCGGTCCCCATTTGGCGCCGCCCCGCAGAAACAGGCGAACGCCAAGAAAGGCAAGCAGTGCCGAGGTGAAATAGATGTACGTGCCGCCGGGGACGATCAGGTTTGGGACCGGCCAGACATCCGTCGGGCGGGACAACCGGAATGTCGCGTTTCCGACCGCTTCCGGCGCAAGAAACACCGCCATCAAGGCACCCAACGCAATCAGGATGCCGCCCGTGATCCGCGTTTGCCGCTGCCGCGCTTTGTCAAGCAGTACCGTCACGACTTGCCCTCCCCCGCGCCAGCCTTGCGGAACCCCCATGGAAAGAGCGTTCTGACCAGCAGCGGCGCGGCAATGAAGACGATGATCAGCGATTGGATGATCCCGATGAGGTCGATACTGACGCCAGCATCGACCTGCATTTGCCGCCCGCCGGCTTCCAAGGCACCGAACAGAACGCCAGCGAGCAGAACTCCCACCGGATGGGACCGCCCCAACAGCGCCACTGCAATGGCATCGAACCCCAACCCTGCGGAAAAGCCCGGTGTTGCACGGCCCAGAACGCCAAGCGTCTGGTTTGCCCCTGCAAGACCTGCAAGTCCGCCGGCGATCGCCATGGCCATTACAATGGTCAACCCAGCGTTCATTCCGGCAAACCGTGCAGCGACCGCGTTCTCGCCGGCGGCGCGGAACTCGAAGCCCAGTTTGCTGCGAAAGAGCAGCCAATAAGCGACCGCGACCATAGCAAGTGTCAGGAAGATACCGGCGTGCAGGCGCAAGTTCGGATCGAGAAACGTCAGCAACTTCGGAAGCTCGGCGGCCTCCGGGACCGATTTTGAAATCGGATCGGCGCGCCCTTCCTTCTGGATAAGCGGTGTCCGAAGCAGATAGTCGAGCATGCGATAGGAGATCAGGTTCAGCATGATGGTGGAGATCACCTCATGCGCTCCCGTCGCGGCGCGCAGCCACCCGGCGATGCTGGCATAAAGCGCCCCAGCCGCCGCGCCCGCCAGGATTGCGCCCGGAAGCGCGATCACTGCGGGCAGGTCGGCAAGGGCAACACCGGCGACGACAGCCGCAAGGCCACCCATGACGATCTGACCTTCCGCCCCGATATTGAACAGTCCGGCGCGAAAGCCCAACGCAAGGCCCAACCCGGCAAGTACCAGCGGCAGTGCCGCGGTCAGCGTTTCCGAGATCGCATTGACCGATCCGACCGACCCTTTCACAAGCGCGATGTAGGATCGACCGATCGTGCCCATATCGACGCCGGTCGCAAACATGATAAAAGCGCCGAGGACGAGCGCCGCGACCAGCGCGATAACCGGCACGATCACCAGGTCTTCGACTTGGCCGCGCCCCATCAGCCTGCCCTGTACGGCCTTTTGCATCGCGTCCGTCATGCCGCCGCTCCCGCCATGGCCAGTCCGATTGTGCCCTTGTCGACTGGCGTGTCGTGCGGGGCGTACTCTGCAACGATCCGTCCCTTGAACATCACGAGAATGCGGTCCGAGACCGCCATGATTTCATCCAGCTCCGACGATACGATCAGAACCCCGTCCCCCTCGTCCCTCGCGGCCATCAGACGCTCGTGGATGAAGGCGATCGAGCCGACGTCGAGCCCGCGCGTCGGCTGCCCGGCGATCACGAAACGGGTGTCGCGGGACAATTCGCGCGCCACGACCAGTTTTTGCTGATTGCCGCCAGACAGGTTTGCGGCGGCGGCTCGGACCGAAGGTGTCCGCACGTCGTATTGCTCTGCGACGCGGGCCGCATCGGCGTGAACACGCGCCCAGTCAATGCTCGCGCCAGCCGAATAGGGCGTAGCGTAATAACTATCTAGCACCATGTTCTCGGCCACGGTGAACGTGCCGATCAGACCGGCGCGCTGGCGGTCCTCTGGGATATGCGCAATTCCCATCCGGTGCCTCGCGCGCGGCGAGGCAAAGGTTATGTCCTCTCCGTCGAAACGCACGTGACCAGAGACCGGCCGACGTAGGCCCGCCAGCGCCTCGATCAGTGCCGATTGCCCGTTGCCCTGCACACCCGCGATCCCCACGACCTCGCCGCTTCTGACCTTCAAGGACAGATCGTCCACCGCGACCGCGCCATCGTCGCGCAGCAACGTCAGTCCTTCGATGTCGAGAATGACCTCGCCCGGTGCAAACGCACCGCGGGCCAAGCTGAAATCAACCGGATGCCCTACCATCATCTCCGCCAGGTCCGGGCGTGTCAGTTCTTTCGGATCGCCGCTTCCGACAATCTCGCCACGTCGGATCACCGCAATTCGATCCGAGATCTCAAGGATTTCGTTAAGCTTGTGCGTAATGAAGACAATCGCCTTGCCCGCCTCGCACAGCGATCGGACAATCTCGAAGAACTCGTCGACCTCCTGCGGCGTAAGAACCGCGGTCGGTTCGTCCAGTATCAGGACGTCGGCCTCGCGAAACAGCACCTTGATGATCTCGACGCGCTGCTGCACGCCGACCGGAAGGGTCTCGATGACGGCATCGGGATCGACGGCCAGCCCGTAGTCTTCGCTCAATTGGCGCACGTCGGCGCGCGCGCGCTTCAGATCGAGATGATCGGCCCGACCAACGGGTTCGATGCCGAGGATCACGTTTTCGGCGACGGTGAACACCGGCACCAGCATGAAGTGCTGATGCACCATGCCGATACCAGCCCGGATCGCATCCCCGGGCCCCCCAAAACGAACCGGGTTCCCGTTGATTACTATCTCCCCCTCATTTGGACGATAGAGCCCGCAAAGCACGTTCATCAGCGTCGACTTGCCGGCGCCGTTCTCGCCCAGCAGACCAAGCACCTGCCCCGGTTCGATGGTCAGATTGACACCCTTGTTGGCGACGACCGGGCCGAACCGTTTGGTAATATTTCGCAGCTCGACCCGCATTGCCCGAGCCTAATCCGACACCGAAATGCTGCCTTCGATGATCGCGGCGCGAAGGGCATCGAGTTCGGCTTTCAGGTCATCGGGCACCAGGCCGTCCATGTCGTGGAACGGCGCAAGGTTCACACCGCCATTCTCCAGCGTGCCAACAAGAAGGCCACCGGCGAACTCGCCCTTCATCGTATCTTCGATCACCTGCGCGACTGTCGCGTCCATGCGCTTTGTGATCGAGGTCAGATAAACGTTCTGGCGTTCGGTATCGGTGAAATAGAGATCGGCATCGACACCGATGATCTTCAGCCGGTCGGTGCCCAGTTCGTCGGCCAACGTCGCCGACCCAAGCCCGACCGGACCGGCCACCGGCAGCACGATGTCCGCACCTTCGTCATAAAGGTTCTGCGCGAAAGCGCGGCCATCGTCGAGGTTGTCGAAGTTATTGGTGAACAGCCCTTCGCGGGTGTCCAGGTTCCAGCCCAGAACCATCACGCTGTCGCCCTTCTCGGCATTCCAGTGATCAACGCCCCGCACGAAACCATCCATGAAAATCGTCACGGGCGGAATGTTGATGCCGCCAAACGTCCCGAGGATCTTTGTTTCGGTCATCCCCGCGGCTAGATACCCGGCCAGAAACGCCGCCTGATCGGTGGCGTATACCTGCCCGAGGACGTTGGGGATCGGCGGATCGTAGGCGAAGTCTACGATCGAAAACGGTTGATCGGGGTTCGCCCTCGCGGCCTTTTCCGTCGCGTCGCCAAGCAGGAAGCCGACGGTAATGATGACGTCGCAATCGCCCTCGATCAGCGAGTTGATGTTGGCGTCGTAGTCCGTTTCGGCCTGCGATTCCAGGAATCGTCCCTCGACGCCGAAGCCCTCCATGGCATCCAGTACGCCCTTCCAAGCCGTCTGGTTGAAGCTGTTGTCGTCGATCCCGCCGGTATCGGTGACCTGGCACGCGGTAAACGCCACTGCCGGACCGGCAAGCGCCAGTGAAACCGTCGCCGCGCCAAGCGCCTGCGCTACTCTTCTTCGTGTCATTGCCATGGTTCATATCCTCCTCTGTTTTTCATTGCCTGCGAGCGCCGGCAGCCGGATATCCGGCCGGACGAAGCCAATCAGGCGGGCACGTCGTCCTTTTTCAGGATCATCGAAAGGCGCAGAAGCGCTGCCAGTATCGCCTGCGAAAGAACCGGTGAACGCCCCGAGCCGATCACGGCATCGTTGTCCCTGCTGTCACCCTCGCGCAGCGTGCAGCGCCAATGTCCATCGCGGTCATTGGCGCGGCCATGAATATGGACCGCCCAATTCGGATAGGCATCGTCTGCGACAAGAATTGCGCCATCGGTCGTCGCAATACGCTCTGGCCTGGCGCTGTCCGGAACACCGCCCGGCAAGAGATAGACGAGCGCATTCACCACACCCTCGAAATCCGCAATCGGCATGTCGGCGCGGGTTTCCAGTTCGTCGATCAGGATATCCAGTTCGGGGTCTTTCATTCGCTTCTGCTCCGTCTTCAGTTTCGGGTGGTTCAAATCTCTGCGACGCCGACTACGTAATTCTTCCCGTACGCCCGGGCGCATTTTGGACAGGTCGTGTAGAACATGAAGACACGCTTCGCCATGTGACCGTCGGCCTCTGCCGCGACTTCCATGTCATGGACCCAGGTCTTGGCTTTCCGGTACGGTCCTTCGAAGACCCGCGTGATGAATTTGCCGCTCACCTGAACCATCTCCTCGTCGGGCACGTCGTGCGTGGCTGCGAAAAGATGTTCGCTCTCGCTTGCAGACAGATCCCGGCTTAAGACAAAATAATTCTCCGGGTCCTGAGCACCCGCGTCCTCGATGTGCTTCTGCACACGCGTAAAGACCGGCCCCATGTCGATCGGAACGTGCAACAGGGCGCGGGTCTTGGCGCGGACAAACGGCTTGTTGTTGAACGTCAGGTGCAGTCCGTCCCATCCCTCGGGATTGAACTCGGGACAACAGCCTGTATTCCCGGGCGTCATGTTCATCTTCGGAAGAACGGTGGTCGCCATATGACAACTCCTGATTTCGCGCACGTACAGAAGCCTACGCCCACGCAGACGGCGCAGGCTTGATCTTGGTCAATTCCAAAGAAAGCCCTCCCTTAAGCGCCGACAAAAGAAGACGGACTGGTCTGGCGTCCATTGACGCGGATGGACGACCATCGCGGACCATCACCGCCGAGGCGTGATCGTGCTGCGGAACGCGGGCCTCAGTCCTCATGCGGGATGCCTTTCCGGTCTGTGTCGGACGGCAACCGCCTTGACGATTTCGGGGACGATCATGAGAGGCAGGGCGAGCAGGCCGATCGTCACCCAGTGTTCGGCCGACAGAGGAACCGTCTTCAGCAACTGCTGGAGCGGCGGCCAATAGACAGCCGCGACTTGCAGGCCGAGGCTTACCGAGAAAGCGATGACAAGAACACGGTTCGAGAGCCAGCCGATTGCGGTCACGGGACGGCGCAGCGACCGGAACGCGAATACGCTGACTTTTTCGAATACTAACATCGCCGTGAATGCCGCTGTCCGAGCCAAGTCGGTCCCGAGCGGAAGCAGCGTATAGAAAACCCAAAGCGACGCAGCGGCAGTGTATGTCCCGAACACTGCAATGAGTGCGATGCCTGCCTTGCCAAGGAGCGGCTCGTCGGAGTTGCGTGGCGGTCGCCGCATCAGGTCGGGCTCCTCTTTTTCCAACCCAAGCGCGACCGCCGTTACGCTGTCGGTCACAAGGTTCATCCAGAGGATCTGGGTGGCAAGGAAGATCAAGGGCCCACCGATCAACAGGTTGACGACGATGGCGAAGACCTCCCCGGCGTTCGACGACAACAGATACCTGACGAACTTCCGCACGTTCTCGAACTGTCGGCGGCCCTCGGCAATAGCGTTGACGATGGTCGAGAAGTTGTCGTCGAGAAGGATCAGATCAGCCGCACTCCTCGAGACCTCTGTCCCCCGAATGCCCATCGCGATGCCGATGTTCGCCTGCTTGAGCGCGGGGGCGTCGTTCACGCCGTCGCCGGTCATCGCGACAATCTGCGCATTGGCTTGCAGGGCCTCGACGATACGCAATTTGTGCTCGGGCCGGGTTCTGGCGAAGAGCACGTTTCCCGCCGCACGCGCCGCGAGCGCCGCGTCGTCCATCCCGTCGATCTCGTTCCCCTCGATCAGGTCCGGTGTACCAAGCCCGATCTGTTTAGCGATGGCGGCGGCGGTAATCGCGCTGTCGCCCGTTATCATGACTACGCGAATGCCGGAGGACCGGGCCATGTCCAGCGCGGCCTTCACTTCGCGGCGCGGCGGATCGATCACACCCACGAGCCCGAGTAAGACCAGGCGTTCCTCTGCCGTGTCATCCGTCGATGCATCCCGAAGAGCAAGGGCCAACACGCGCAATCCCTTTGCCGCCATGGCTTGATACGCGGCAGCTATTTCTTTGCGCAGACCTTCTTCGAGGGCACGACGACCGTCTTGAGCAAGAATATCTGTGCATCGCTCCAGGATGACCTCCGGCGCGCCCTTGGCAAACAGGGTGACCTGGCCACCGTCGGTCGCCAGTACGCTCATGCGCTTGCGTTCACTACTGAAAGGGGTTTCGGCAATTCGATCCTCCGGCGAAACCCGAGGCGACCAGCCTTTGAAGGCCAGCGTGACAAGTGCGCCTTCAGTGGGTTCGCCGATCATCCGCCACCCCTGACCGGCATTCTGAAGCGACGCGTGCGTGCAAACCAATGCGGTCTTGAGGATCGCGGCCAGCACCGGGTCATCTTTCGCGCGCACTGGTCGGCCATCGGTTTCGATGTGCCCCGCCGGGTCGTAACCCTCGCCCGTCACGCTGTACGTGCGATCCGCCGTCCAGATCTCGGTCGCGGTCATCTGGTTCTCGGTCAGCGTCCCGGTCTTGTCCGTGCATATGACCGAGGCAGCCCCCAAGGTTTCGACGGCCTGCAGCCGGCGTGCCAGCGCCTTTTTTCGCGCCATGGCGGATGCGCCAAGCGCAAGCGTGACCGTAACAACCGCCGGCAGTCCTTCCGGGACCATCGCAACCGCGAGCGACAGGCCCGTCATGAACATTTCGAACAGCGGGCGACCGACAGCTAAGCCGACCGCGACCACACAAGTGGCAATGGCAATCGCGCCGATCCCGATCTGTTGGGCCAACCGACTGAGACGAATTTGAAGGTTTGTTCGCTTCTCGCCAATACTTCCAGTGAGTTGTGCGATATTGCCGAACTGGGTTTCGTTGCCGATGGCGTCGACGAAGCCTTGTGCCCGCCCCTCGACAAGGGCAGTGCCGGCGAACAGCCGGCCCTCCTCGCCCTCCGTGCCCTCGGATTTCTCGACCGGAAGGGATTCACCGGTCAGCACGCTTTCGTCGACCCTTATGTTAGTCCCGTCGGTGATCCGAATATCGGCCGGTACTGCGGTTCCGGTCGAGAGGATCACGATGTCGCCTGGCAAAAGTTCCCGCGCCGGGATCTCTTGTTCGCGACCGTCGCGGACCACTATGGCGGTCGGCGACAGCATTGACCGCAGGGCGTCGAGCGCGGTTTCCGCGCGCCATTCCTGAACGAAGCCGAGTACTGCGTTCAGGATCAGGACAAGGCCAATCGCCAGCGCATCGATATGTTCGCCCAGCGCAAAAGCGATCAACGCAGCAATGACGAGGATCAGAACCAACGTGCTTTTGAATTGTCGCAGAAAGACGCTGACCGGTCCGGGCAGCTTTGGACGCGGCAATTCGTTCCACCCGTATCTTGAGCGCAATTGCTCGATCTGGTCCGAGGACAGACCGCCAAAGCCGATTGTCTGCGGTGCGGTCTCGCTCATTTCCAAGTCCATGCCCTGTTGGGGCTTCGGTAACAGGCCCGCTGTCAAAATCCATTGAGGTGGATCAATCCCGCAGGCCGTCGCACCGTTTAAGCTCGCCACGTCACATGCAATGGGAGATTGAGATGTCTGTAAAACGGACCACCCAGAATCAGGACCAGAAGAGCGGTTCACCGTCGGCGAGGTCGAATATGGCGGACGACGCCGCGACGCTGCAAAGCTACGGGTTCAAGACGATGTCAGGCATGGGAATGGCCTGGGTCGAAATGCTGAGCGACATGGGAAGCGAAGTTCTGTCCTTCGTGGCCGACCGGATCAAGGAGGACGTGAAGGCGCAGCATCGCATGTTGCATTGCAGGGATGCCGGCGAACTCCAAAAAATCCAGGCGGAGTTCGTTCAGACGGCGATCAATCAATACACGGCAGAGACCGGCAAGCTGGTGAAGATGAGCCAGGATTTGATGACCGCGCCGGCCTCTGATGGGAACAAGAACAACTGACATCTCGTCGCGGAAATTTGCCCGAAACTTAGTTCGTTTGCGTGTGATCCAAGCGATGCGGGGATTGCTGCACCGGGCCCGCCGTCGGTGTCACCGGAATTCGGTGTCATATCAGTGCATCCAGTGTCGTTGTGCCTGATCGAGCGGGCTCGTCGGCCACGGGCTCAGCAAGTAGTCAGTTTCGAACGGGCTATTCGACTTATCTGCTGCGGCATGACGGCGCCTCTCGTGCAGATTGCGAAGGCGCATCGTCGTCGCTCGCAGAAAGAGCTCTCGGAACGTCCTGGAACGCGACATCAATGACTCGCAGGCGGTCCAGTCCATTTCAAACAACAGGAGATCGCGCGTCGCGCAAATGTGTTCGGCAATCCGGCTGTCGGCGTCCGACAATGCACCCGGCCCATTGTTGTGCGGGCGCGATGCGATCACATCTGACCGCGCGTCCAGACCGGGAATGGCAGGCGCGGCAGCCGACATCTCAACAGCCAACGCAATGTCGGCATCTTCGCTTGGCAAATACCGGTCTCCACGCCACAGGACTGAGGAGGAAAAGAACCCTTCGGTGACCCACGCCCAGGCGAGGAAGTTTGCCGGATAGGCTTTACTTTTTAGTATCTTGCCCATGTGACCGAAAGTTTCCCTTCTCTGCGGATGTGGGCAGAATAGGCCAGGTTACAATTTGTGGATTGAGATTTATCAAGACGAAATTCACCGATGTTTCAGCGCAACCGGTAGTAAACCAGAAGACTGGCTGAAAAGGTGATCATGACCAGGACGGAATCCAGCCCAACACGTCCAATGCGCGGCTTACGCCGGATCAGCAGGCCTGTGAGGAAGATCGCTGTGGCAAGGATGGCAAAACCAAGCGATGCCAGCGCGATCGGTTGGCCTTCGCGCAAGAGCGGCCCGGGCCGGTAAAGAACGTCCGCCGGGAACACCAGGACAAGCATGATCAGATTGCTGCCGAAGATGTTCGAGATCGCGAGGGTATAAGCGCCGATTCGCACTGCCGTGATGCTTGTCGTCAACTCCGGCAGCGAGGTGGCTGCGGCCAGCAGCGTCACACCGACGAAGCCGGTGCCAAGCCCTGTCTGTTCGGCGATGCGCTCTGCGCCAATAACCAGAAGAACGCCGAACAGCAAAATCGCACCACTGGCGATAGCAGCTTGCATGAACAAGGCGCGCGTTGTGGTCTCGCTCAAACCCGTCGGGGCCGGAAATGGCAAAGGGTCCGGGTTCGGCAGATCCACCGGCACCCAATCGGTTGCGTCGTCATACGTGCGAAGCAGCCAAAGCGCCCCGACATAGAAAAGCCCGATGATCACGCTGCCCAGCCCGATGCCTCCAATGGCAATCGGCTCGCCCACGGCCATGACGACGACGGCCAAGCCGAGCATCAAGACCAGCAAGGTTGCTTCCAGGGCATGGTTTGCTTTTCGCGGGTAGTTGGTGATCGCGCCACGTGCCCAGAAGTCCGACATCGCCAGGATCGCCGTCTGCAAAGCGATACCGCCGAAGAGGTTGTTTACGACCAAGTCCCGCGCGTCCTGAACCGCTGCGGTCAGCGTGGTGGCAATTTCCGGCAGCGAGGTCGCTGTGGACAGGAACACGAGCCCGACAATCGACTTCGCCAGATGCATCCGGTCTGACAGGGCATCGGCGAGAAAGGCCAGACGCGCGCCAGCGACCCATACCGCCAATGCGCTCGCGGCAAAGAGCGCTAGTGTTAGCGCAAGGTCTATCGCGGGAAACTCCATGAGACCGAGTTAGCGAACCCGCGGGCCCGAGGACTGACAAATGTCAACCGCGCAGGAGGCAGAGCGACTTTTGGGCCTGCCATTGACCAACATCAATTCGAAAGTGGCATCATCATCTAGGCTGGCGTCAAAAGGACGGCAAGAATGTTCTCGAACGCCAGGACCATTGTGAGGCTCTTTGGGCTGGATGTCCGGATAGATCCGAGCTGGCTTCTTATCGCGGCTTTGATCACATGGAGTTTGTGGCAGCATGTGTTTCCGGCATCGCTGCCGGGTCAGTCCCAGACGACCTATGCCGTCATGGCGTTCGTGGCGATGTTCATGTTCTTTGCTTCCTTGCTTCTTCACGAACTGGCGCATGCCCTGATGGGGCGCAGGTTCGGCGTGGAAACACGAACGATTACCCTGTTCTTGTTCGGCGGAGTTGCTGAGTTGGAGGAAGAACCCGCCCGAGCCACGGATGAGCTCTGGATCGCTTTCGCGGGTCCGGCCATGAGCCTGGCGCTGTCCGCCATATTTGCTGCCATGGGAAGCATGGCCTCGTTTTTTCCCGCATCGGGCCTGGTCGTCGCGGTCCTGAATTATCTTGCGCTCATCAATCTGATACTCGCGCTGTTCAACCTGTTGCCCGCTTTTCCGCTAGATGGCGGGCGCGTGCTGCGGGCCGTACTCTGGCGGCGCAGTGGCGACGTCTTGTCCGCGACCGAGGCGGCGGCGCGCCTGGGATCCCTGCTTGCCTATGGCTTGATGGGGTTGGGGGTCTTGTCGCTGTTTCATGGCGGGCTGGTCGGCGCCTTCTGGCAGATATTTTTGGGCTTTTTCGTTTTGGCGGCGGCGCGGAGCAGCGTGGAAGCGCAACGTATCAAAACCCTGCTCGGTGAAAAGACAGTCGCAGAGCTTTTGACCCCCACTCCTGTCGTCACAACCCCGCATGCCACCTTGGCAGAGCTGGTCAACCAGGTGATGCTCGGCAACCGCGTCAGCTTTGTGCCGGTCGTCGAGCAGGGTGTTCTGCTGGGGCACATCGATTCCGTGGTTCTTGCAAGCATCGACAGGGAGCATTGGGCCGACACGCATGTGGGCGATGTATTCGTCGATCTTGCACACAGCGCAATCGTCGCGCCGACCATGCCAGTCACGGACCTGTTTGGCCGGATTGCCGAAACCGGGCAGCGCAAGTTTCTGGTCGTCGAAGACGCGAAACTGGTAGGCGTTATTACATTGGCCGATCTTGGACGTTATCTTGCGCTCGTCAACGATCTCGGTCGGACTATCACGGCACGCAGTTGGCACGCGGCGTAATGACGGGGCGGCAGACACAGCCGTTCGGCGTCTCGAGGAGTTGCTGTTGACCGCACGCAAACCAGTCTGTTCAATTGCAGAACACCACTTTGCTGACGGCCCATGACCATCACTTCGGAGAACACTCAGGATGCCGAGCTGCTGACCGCCGTCATGGAGACGGCGGCGGATGCGATCATCGTGGCGGACGAGCAGGGCACAATGAGGCGGGTGAATTCCGCTGTGGAAAAGCTGTTCGGATATTCGGCTGAGGCGTTGATCGGCCAAAGCGTCAACATGCTCATGCCTCAGTCGCTGGCCGAACTGCATGACGGGTTCATGTCTCGTCACCTGACCACGGACGAAAAACGCGTCATCGGGATTGCGCGGGACGTCGAAGGTCGTCGGCAGGATGGGTTGATGATTCCATTGCACCTGTCGATTGGCAGCGCCGAGGTCGCGGGGGAGAAGTTGTTCATCGGTATCCTGCACGATCTGACCGAACGCCATGCAGCGCAAGCGGCGCTTGCACGTTCCCAGCGACTCGACGCACTTGGCCAACTGACAGGTGGAATCGCACACGATTTCAATAACCTGCTGACGGTTGTCATCGGCAATTTGGAACTGATGCAAATGCGCGGCGCGGATGATCGGCAGCAAGGGCTGATCGACGATGCGCTTGAGACCGCAGAACTGGGTGCCGATCTGACATCCCGCCTTCTGGTCTTCGCTCGCAAGGGCAACCTCCAGCCGGTGCGTGTCGATCTGCGCGAACGGTGCCGCGATGCGCTGGCGATTCTGAAACGCACGATTGGCGAGCGCTACGTTATCCGCACGGACTTTGCCGACGTGGTCAGCGATGTCATGATCGATCCGGTCCAGTTGCAGTCAGCACTAATCAATCTGACCTTGAACGCGCGCGACGCTATGCCGGATGGCGGCGAGTTGTTGATCTCGGTCGCGAACGTCACCATCGATGACGACTACATGGCGCAAGAGATCGACATGGCGCCCGGCGATTACGTGCGGCTTTTCGTCAGCGACAATGGCGAGGGCATGGGTCTCGAAGCGCAGCGCCGCGCGTTCGAGCCGTTCTTCACGACCAAGTCCAACGCCAACGGCACTGGACTGGGCCTCGCGATGGTCTACGGATTTGTCCGGCAGTCCGGCGGCCACATTACGCTTTACAGCGAGTTGGGCCATGGGACGAGTTTCGGGCTCTACTTCCCGGTAATGCCAGCACACGACGCCGCCCAAGGGGCGTCGGCAAGCGGATCACAACGCGCTGTGCCCCACGGGTTTGGGCAGGTCGTCCTGGTAGTCGAAGACAACCCGCGCGTTCGCAAACTCTCGATTGAGCGAATTCGCGATCTCGGATATCGGACCGAAGAGGCGCAGGATGGCGACACGGCCTACGAAATGCTGCATTCGGGACGTCAGATAAATCTGGTGTTCTCGGATCTCGTGATGCCGGGGGCGCTCAACGGCTATGATCTCGCGGGCAAGATCCGGGAAGAGTTTCCCGATATCAAGGTGCTCCTAACATCGGGTTACGCGAGCGATGTGATCAGCACGAAACTGGGCGGAAGGCCGGACCAGGAAATCCTGCACAAGCCCTACCGGCAGGCAGAGCTTGCCGCCCGGCTTCAGGCTCTTTTGGCGACGCCTTCCTGAGTAGGCTTGCGTTCAACGTCGCAGGCAAACGTATATCCGACGCCGCGCACGGTCTTGATGAGCTTCGGATCGGAGGGATTTCGCTCGATCTTCTTTCTCAACCGCGCCACCTGGTTGTCGATGGTTCGATCCAGCGGCGACCAGTCCACGCCGCCCGTCAAATCCATGAGCTGATCGCGGGACAGGACGCGCTTCGGACGCTCCAGAAAGACCTTTAACAACGCGAAGTCGCCGCTGGTCAGCCCGCAATCATCGCCATCCCTGTCGATGACATCCATCCGGTCGGGCACGACAACGATCCCGTCAAAGTGGAAAGCCGCAATTGCCTCGACGCCGCCGTTGACTGGCGCGCGATCTGCCGCCGATGGCATCTCGGGTTGCCGCCGCAGCACCGCGCGAATGCGGGCAAGAATCTCGCGCACATGAAAGGGCTTGGTAATGTAGTCGTCAGCGCCGATTTCCAAACCGACAACACGGTCAATGACATCATCTTTGCCTGTCACCATGACAATCGGAACGCTGGATTGGCTCCGGATATCGCGCGCGAGGTCCAGACCACTGTGGGACCCCAGATGCAGATCAAGCGTAATCGAGACTCGGTTTCTCGTTCTCGAGAAACGCCAGTGCGGCCTCGGCACCGTCGGCTTCGCGTACAACGTAGCCGCCCTCTTCAAGAGCGTTACGCAACAGGTTGCGCACGTTCTTGTCGTCTTCCACCACCAGGATCGTCTGGTTGCCAGTCATATCGCGGTCCATAAGCTGTCTGCATCGGGTGATCCGCACCCGCAAGCCTTGCGCATGGCTGTCGGCAGGGCTGTTACATTTTGATACAAAATGCTGTTCGACATCAGTACCTCATAATACACGACGGGTCCATGACGGTCTCAGCCAAAGCGGGGGACTGACAATGTACGTGTCCATGCAAACCGATGCGCGACCGGATTTCGCGGTTTCCGAAACCTCTGACGGTAGGCGGCAATCAGTTCCGGTGTCGTTGAAGGCAAGTGCCTATCTCTTTTACGAAGGCGACGAGGTCGAACGTCTTTACCGGGTGGTCAATGGCGTCGTGCGCTTGACACGGCTTCTGGAGGACGGCCGTCGACAGGTTATCGCCTTTGGGTATCCCAGCGACATTATCGGGTTCCCGGCGGACGGAAGACACCACACGGATTGTGATGCCCTGGTTGAGACGAGGCTTCAGACGTACAGGGTCTCCGCGTTGGAGCATGGGGATGGTGATCCCGAACTCCATGCTTCCCTGTTACAGGCCGCTCTGGCCGAAATCAGCGCGATGCAGGATCACTTCATGATGCTTGGTCGCAAATCGGCCACCGAAAAGGTCGCGTCTTTCCTGTCGGTGATCACGGATCGCTACGGCGAGACTTGCGGCGCATTCCGACAGATCACTCTGCCGATGAAACGCAGCGACATCGCGGATTTCCTGGGTTTGACGACTGAAACGGTCTCTCGAACCTTTACGACGCTTCGCAAAGCCGGAGTGATCGCCATGCGGGGCTCCCATACTGTGATCGTAATTCGGCCACAGGAGCTTCGAAAGCTAACCTAAGGGGACGATCGAGGAGATCTGCACTTCAAGGAGCGTCCCAAAGAACCCGTGCGTCTTCCGTCAGACACGCGCGGATGTCTTCTATCTCGCCCCTGCTGATCCGGTTGTTGAGCAAGTCGAACACGTACCTTACATCCTGCGCGCCGGCGAACTCGGCGGCACCGTCCATGGCGATAGGCAGGCAATGTTTTGCTTGTTCTGTTGCTTGCTTGGCTCCGGTCGCTGCTCCCTTATTGCTCGCGATCCATAAGCAACCTTCGATATCCGGTGCGACACCCTGGTTTTCGACCGTACAGAGTTGCGCCCCCGTGTCGAAGAAGCGGAAGTACGGCACCGTGATCACGCCGCCGTCGGATCAGCAACAGATGGCGAATATGCCTATCAGGCCGCCCACGTTCGCGTTCCCGATCAGCTTCCGATCCGCAGGTGGCGAAAGGAGTACGGCAGGTAATCGCCACGGATCCTGCGTCCTGGTCGATCGACATGAGCTTCGGAACATCTTCGTGTTTGCTGTTGTTGACCGGAAAGGTGTGATCGACTCAGCACGTCGGTGATGTAATTGGCCGCCTGCCGCGCCGTTCGAGCGCTCATCAATCATCATCGCTTCCTTGTCGACTTGACGAAGACGTACCGATTAAAAAACGTGAAACCCGCACCCGCAGTATTCGGTAGGTAGACATATTAAACGAGCCCACTGTAGCGTCACTGACGCGCTGCCGGTTGTTTTCGATCCAGTGCCAGAGTCGCGCATCATCCCTCCGAGCCAACGGGTTCAACGACGATGTCACGTGTGTTTCGGCCACTGGCCTGCGCGCCGACCGTGAGCGTCAGCTGGTTTCCCGCCGTGCCCTGCAAACTGAAAATATTGTCGTTGGCACCCAGATCCCGTCCATCCATGGCCAGGAATATCACCTCGCGCGCCACGTTTTCCCGGGCGTCGCCGGCGGCATAAACGAACGGATCGCCGATGGCGCTTCAATTTTTTTTCTGTTGTAGCTTCTTGGCTCGGTTGGTCTTGCTGGCGGTTTCTCGACCGCCCAGCCGGAGCCGGCGGCAAGCGCGGACAGCGCCATGACGATCAGCGTCAACACGGCGAACAGCACGGCCGGATGCGGCAGGCGGTTGCCGATCCGTTCGATGCGGTCGAGGAGGTTCGACATTACTCGCGTGGTCGGGCCTGGCTAGATGTCGACGGTTTTCACGGGCGAAAAATCGGCAACGTGCTGATACCCGTGATAGCCGCGTGGATTGCACAGGATCCGGGTGCTTTCCTGCCGGTAGTCGGCGACGAAATGAACGTGACCATGAAACCACGCGTCGATCGCGTAGCGCTCGAAATAGTCGTCGAGGTCGTTGCAGTATGTTTCGCGGATAGTCGGAACCGTCGGCGTACGGCCAGCTGCGCATGCTCGGGGCGTGATGGGTGACGACGACCGTTTTCCCGGCGAACGGCCGGTCGAGTTCGCGCGCGAGCCAGAAACGCGATTCCCAGTTGATGTCGTAGATCTGCTCCGGGGTCAGTTCGCGCGATGCGCAGCGGATTTGCAGGAAGTCGTTCATCTGCGTGCGCGCATGCTGCATCACGGAGTCGTCGCCGTCGCGGTAGTCCGTCCATAGCGTTGCGCCGAGAAATCGCACGCCGGCAATTTCAGCCGCGGCGTTTTCGAGGAAGTGCACGTGCGACGCGGCCGTCGCCTCGGCAATCGCCGCGCGCGTGTGGACGAGATCGCCGCCGTAGTATTCGTGGTTGCCGGCGACATAGATCGTCGGACGGTCGAACCGCTTCAACCAGTCGATGCCCTGCAGGCCGATCCCGATGTCACCGGCGGCGACGATCACGTCGGCGTCCGTAGCCGGGATGTCGAATTCACCAAATTCCAGGTGAATGTCGGAAAAAAACTGAATTTTCAAAGACGTGAGGTTCTGATTGATTATTGTGGACTGCCTGATTCCCCATTGTGATTTAGCACGCGGTGGGGGTCAATTGCGCGGGCGGGCGCGATGAACGCGCCGAGGACGTCGTAATACGTCTGGCCGGTGCGGACGAACGCGTCGTTGTGGCCGCCGCGCATCCGGTAGAACTGCTTCGGCTCCGGAGCCGCCGCAAACAGGCGTTCGCCCTGTGTGATTGGGATAAGCGGCGTCTTCGTCACTGTGGGCGACGAGGATCGGCGCGCGGACCCGCTGGATGTACGCCACGCTCGGGTACTTGAACCGCAGCAGCAGGCCGGTGGGCAGGTACGGATAGTGCTCGCGCGCCATGTCGGCCAGTGAACTGAACGTCGATTCAACGATAATCGCGCGCGGAACCACCCGCGTCGCGAGTTCGAGGGCCACGGCGCCGCCAAGCGAACGGCCGTAGATCACGATATCCCGGGGCGCGATGCGCGCGGTTCCCGGTCAGGTAGGTCCAGGCCGCGCTCGCATCGGCGTAAGTGCCGCGTTCATCCGGCGAACCTTCGCTCTTGCCGTAGCCCCGATAGTCGACCATGAGCACGTTCGCACCGAGTTCGTGCAGCAGCGCGAGCGTGCGCGGCCGGTCCGCAATCGTGCCCGCATTGCCGTGAAAGAACAGCACGGTAACCCCGGCGCCGGCCTGTGTGACGTGCCAGGCGTGGATCCGCACGCCGTCGGCCGTGTCGAGCAGCACATCGCGATAGGTGTAGCCGCGCTCGCCCGGATTCGTCGCCAACTGGCGGGTCGGATGAAACACGAGCCGCGACTGCCAGAAGTACGACATAAGCCGCGAGCACGAGCCATCCGCAGGTCGCGGAAATGACCAGGGTTTTCAACATGTTCCGCGCCGCGTACAAAATTTGCTCGATTCGCGGCTTTCGTCTAGCCAAGAACTCACTTTAGCGTTATCATAAAAATCTATAAGTAACATATATTTAATCGATTTTCGGAGATCTTGGATTAAGCAATGGCGCAGGCAGTTCGCAAGCGGCCCAGTGTAGCGGATCCGGTTTCATCACTTGTGGTGCAGCGGGTCAAGGAGGGCATCCTGATCGCGCTCGGCGGGATCGCGCTATTCCTGTTGATCGCGCTGTGGTCGCATCATCCGTCCGATCCGGGCTGGTCGCACACGGGCACGTCCGAGCCGGTGCGCAACCAGTGCGGCATCGTCGGTGCGTGGATCGCGGATATCGCGTTGTATCTGTTCGGCGGCTTTGCCTACGTGTTTCCGCTCATGATCGCGTTCGCCGGCTGGGTCGTGTTCCGTGAGCGCGCGGAAGACAACGGCTGGGACTATTTCTACCTGAGCGTTCGCGGGATTGGTTTCGTTCTGACACTGGCAATGGGCTGTGGCCTCATCTGGGTGCGTTCGCGCGAACTCGTCAGTGAACTGCCGCACAACGCCGGCGGTATTCTCGGCGATGTCGTCGGCGGCGTCTCGTTCACCATATTCGGTCACCTCGGCGGCTCGCTGTTGATGCTCGCGCTGTTCCTGACCGGCGTGACCTTGTTCACGGGACTGTCGTGGCTATGGGTGATGGACAATCATCGGCCACTACACGCTGCGCGGGATCGAGCGCGGACGCGAGCGCTTCGACCAGCTCGTCGACTACATCCAGGGTCAGCGCGCACGCCGCGAACGCACCGCGGTCATGAAGGAAGAGGCGATCAAGCAGGAGCGGCGGCCGCCCGTGTTCATCGAACCCGTGGTCAAGGATGTGCCGAGCGGCGATCGCATCGAGAAGGAAAAGCAGACGGTGCTGTTCGAACGCTCCGGCGGAAACGTCCTTGCCGCCGCTGAACCTGCTCGACGCGCCGGCGGTCGGCGGCAGGTGGTTATTCGACCGAGGCGCTCGAGGCGATGTCGCGCCAGGTCGAGTTGAAGCTGAAGGACTTCGGCATCGATGTCGAAGTCGTCGCGGTGCATCCCGGACCCGTGATCACGCGTTTCGAGCTGATGCCGGCGCCCGGGCGTCAAGGCGAGCCGGATCACGAACCTGTCGAAAGACCTTGCGCGTTCGCTGTCGACGATCAGCGTGCGCGTCGTCGAGGTGATTCCGGGCAAATCCGTCATCGGCCTCGAGATTCCGAACGAGCGCCGCGAGATCGTCAGCCTCAGCGAAATCCTCAATTCGAAGGAATACGACGCGAGCCAGTCGAAGCTGACCTTGTCGCTCGGCAAGGACATCGGCGGCAAACCGGTCGTCGTCGACCTCGCGCGCATGCCGCACCTGCTCGTCGCCGGCACCACCGGCTCGGGCAAGTCCGTCGCGTTGAACGCGATGATCCTGAGCCTGCTGTACAAGTCGACGCCGGCAGACGTGCGCCTGATCATGATCGACCCGAAGATGCTCGAGCTGTCGGTCTACGAAGGGATCCCCGCGTTGCTCGCGCCGGTGGTGACGGACATGAAGGAGGCCGCCAACGCCTTGCGCTGGTGTGTCGCTGAGATGGAGCGTCGCTACCGGCTCATGGCCGCGCTCGGCGTGCGCAACATCAGCGGCTACAACCGCAAGGTCGAGGACGCGATCAAGGCGAAGCAGCCGATCCCGGATCCGCTGTACACGCGCGTACTCGAGGACGACGAGATCCCGACGCTCGTGCCGTTGCCGTATATCGTCGTGATCGTCGACGAACTCGCCGACATGATGATGACGGTCGGCAAAAAGGTGGAAGAACTGATCGCGCGCCTGGCGCAGAAAGCGCGCGCCGCCGGCGTGCATCTGATCCTCGCGACGCAGCGTCCGTCGGTCGATGTGATCACCGGGCTCGATCAAGGCGAATATCCCGTCGCGGATCGCGTTCCAGGTGTCCTCACGCGTGGATTCGCGCACGATCCTCGACCAGATGGGCGCCGAGACGCTGCTCGGTCACGGCGACATGCTGTACCTGCCGCCGGGCACCGCGCTGCCGCTGCGCGTGCACGGCGCGTTCGTGTCCGACCAGGAAGTGCACAAGGTCGTGGAACAGTTGAAAGCGAGCGGCGAACCGGAGTACATCGACGATGTGCTCAACGGCCCGAGCGATCCGGCCGACTGCCGGGATCCCGGGGCTCGACGAAGGCGCCGGTGACGAGGAGATGGATGAACTGTACGACCAGGCGGTGCGCATCGTCACGGAATCGCGCCGGGCATCGATATCGGGGATCCAGCGCCGGCTCAAGATCGGCTATAACCGGGCCGCGCGCATGGTCGAAGAGATGGAGCGCGCCGGGGTCGTCGGTGAGTTACAGTCGAACGGCTCGCGCGAGGTGCTGGCACCGCCACCGCCAAAGGACTGACCGGCCCGCCGTGGTGTCCCCGAAGCGGCGCGCGTAATTTACCGCACTGATATCTTCGACGGACCCCAGGCCATTGCCACGACTTTCGATTATTTTTCTCATGCTGTCACTGTTCAGCCACGGCGCGGCGGCGCTCGAAGGCGGACGCGTGCGTCTCGATCGGTTTCTTGCCGAGCTCACGACTTTCACCGCAACGTTTGAGCAGCAGTTGTTCGACGAATACGGCGACCTGCTCGAAACCTCGAGCGGCGACGTCGTGATCGCGAAACCGGGGAAATTCCGCTGGGAATATCGCGACCCCTATGAGCAGATCATCGTCAGCGACGGCGCGACGCTGTGGGTTTACGACGTCGATCTCGAGCAGGTCAGTATCAATCCGCTCGCGAACGATAATCCGGATTCGCCGGCCGCATTGCTCGTCGGCGATATCGACGTCGATCGCCACTACGTCGTTACCGAGGCGCCGGCTGTCGACGGGATCGTTTGGATATCCCTCACC
>CAVYHB010000016.1:0-21284 GCA_963768205.1 uncultured Alphaproteobacteria bacterium
AGTGGTTCCTGCCCGGTCCGATGGAGGAGGAGCCGGACTATCTGCCGTCCGGCCCACATGTAAAACCGCGTGAAACTCCGGTCCTCGCAGATTGGACGCAGGCCGAGGCAGGACTTGCGGCGCACCTTGCTCGGGTGGCCGGACGGATGGGCGCGCTGGACGAGCGGCTGCGGCGCGGCCCCGAGGGCTGGAGGCATCGGCTGGCGCTGATCGAGGCGGCCGAGCTGAGCTGGTTTGCCGGGGACCGGGTAAGTCCCGATCGACTAGCGCTCTGGATGTCCATGCGCCTGGCCGGTGTGCAGGACGACACGGGCGCTCTCGCGCGCGTCGGATGGGCCGTGCGACGCTTGACGGGTGGTCCGGGACCCGAGGCGGGCCTCGCCGATTTTCTCGATCGCAGCGACCCGGAGAACATCGCCGATGACGCGGACCGCTTTGCCGATCGCTCGGGAAGTTGGCTGGATCTGATGGAGGCGGCGTCGACCTGCACCCGATCACCCGAGCCTGCATGGGCTTTCACCTATGGAGCCTTGCGGGTCTCGGCCAGCACGGAGACCGGATCGAGGCCGCCGTCACGGCGGGCCGGATCGCCGCAGGCAAGGGAAAGGGCGCGGTCTTCGCACCGCTGGCCATGGGCGGGGCAGGGGGGCTGCGCGCCGGTGGACCTCCGGCCGAGCGCTTGGCCCGCTGGCTTGACGGGATGGACAGCGCCACCCTGACCGCCATGCGCCACCTCGACGATATCGAGGCATGGTCCGCACGGGCGGGATCCGTCATGGCTCCGTTGTCGGGTCGCACACCGCCAGCGTTGCGTGCGGTGCTGACCGAATGGCCATTGCTCTCGGCCCCGATGGCCGAAACCCTGACCGGCGCCAGCCGTGCTGCCGTGCAGCGCAACCTGGCATGGATGGAAGGGCAGGGGCTTATTCGGGAAGTTACGGGGCAGGGCCGGTTCCGGATGTGGCGAGTTGCAATCTAGGCAAAAGCAACGAACTCAACGACACACTGCAGGGTCGGCATCACAGCGGCCATTCGAACCGAGAGCGGCGAAGGTCGGGAGCGAGCCCATTCAAGACCTTGGAATTCCGGCCAGTAGCCTTCAACCCGATAAGGTGGCCATCGTTTTCTGCAGTTGCACAGGCCAGCCAAAGATTCCCGAAAGCGGCCTTTCGCAAGGGAATTTCCGAAACAGGCCCGCCAAGGACGGCAGTGCGGTCAACGCGGAGCGTTACCTGTCGGGTGAAATATGGCCAATACTTCACCCATTCTTCGATCCAGCGGAAGTTCTGTCAGGTCTGCGACCTAGGCCGCAACCCGCTCAGAGAATCAGGACTTCTGCAATGACCCTGAGGTGAGCTAAATCGAAGAACCACTGGCCATTATCGCCTTCCTCCACTGGTATCCATCCAGCTTGCGCGGCCTCAAAGAGCACCTGGAATCCGGGGTCTTCGTACCCGTCACTGATCAGCGCTTGAGAAAGGGAAACAAGGGATTGAAGTTCAGGCATAATGTCGCCTCCATTTCTTCAGCACAACCCTAGGCGGTAGTGATCCCACATATTGTATATCAAAAGCGCGCAGACACCAAACCTTTGTTCGGTATTTGTTTGAGCTACTGGTCTTGCTTCTAATATCGCCCCAACCGCCTTTGAAGAACCAGGGTGCGCCCAAAACGGGCAGATGTCGGCTGGCGGTTGGTCCGTATCATATCCAAGTCAGAGGTGACGCTTTGGAGTGCGCGTCAACAACGAACTGTGGATGTAAGTGGACAATTCACTTTGAGAGCTGCGTGACCTCAACGAGCTCAAGTTCTTTCTGATCGGAAATTGTGGCGCGCTTTGGCTGCAGGTTTTCAACTGACACGACCAGCAAAGCGCCAGAGGTCTCTGTCGCCTCGACACGGTTGAAAAATTCATTGGCACTGGGACACATATAGGAGTTGCAGGCCCCAGATCTGCTTGCTTTTGGTATCGTGCAGCCATTCTTGTGGTGGAACAGGCAGGACTCCTTGACGTGTCCATCAGGAAGCATCTTCAGGTAGTGGTCCAGGATCGATTTCGGGTCTGTGGCCAGGCCGGACCCCACCAGTTTCGCAAGGTCGCCTGCTATCAGAAACGCGTGTTTGTCCAGACCCTCGTTGCAGCATTTGCCCCTGCATGTTGCGCATAATGGCGCGAGTACATCGACGGGCGACGCGGGGGGCACCACGCCTTCCGTTTGATCAGACCGGCACGCGGCGCGCGCCTGGATCAGGAGGTGCGCCTTGAACCGGTTCACGTCCTCTCGCCTGTGCGGAACGATGGTGTCGTCGGCCCAGGGAACCTGCACGCACCGCGTGGCCTTCTTCGGCGCAGTCTTGTTGAACTGATCAAGATACTTGTCGGTCCTGCTGCGATTATCGTCGATTGCCTGGAACGCCGTGAGCCCGGCAAAGAGATGGGCGAGTTTGTGCAGGTCAGCGCGGTTGATCTCGGGGTCTTTCGCCGGCCAGCCAGCGATCAGGGCAGCAAGGGCCTGGCCGAACATCTCGGGCCAGCGCAGTGCCAGCGTGCGGGCGGTCAGAAGGATGTCCCAGCCAACGGGCTTGAAGGATGAGGCCTCAAAATCCAGCCCGGTAAGCCGATCCTCTGCGGTCACCAGAAAATTGGACAGATGCGCGTCGTTCTTGGCAATCGACAGCGTCGTAATCGGCAGGCCGCGCAGGAATGCCTTGTGGTCGGGCGTCAGCCGGGTGAAATCCAGCGCCGGGTAGCTGCGAAGGTAGTCAAACCAGTTGGTTTGCGCCGTCCGTGTTGGAACAGCCAATCGAAACTCCGCGAACCAGGCACCGATCTTTCTGGCGATCTGCGTTGGCTCGAACTCCCCGTCGGGCAGCTCCGAGACCGGCTGGCCGGGAACAAAATCGGTGGCCAGAAAGGAGTCCTCGATGCTGTAGCCCCGTATCGCCGGGGCCAGACCAGTGCCTCGCAGGGCCATCAGAACCGGAATTTCGTGGCGGCAGGCATGGCGCGCGGCGGACGCATCCTTGTCGTAGGCCTTGACGATCATCGACGTGCCGCTGTGATCGAGCCGCATGACCAGACTGTGCTCGGATCGTTTCAACACGCTGACATCGAGCTTGGTTGGTATGGCGCGCCCGCGTGCGATCATCCTCGCCACGCGCGGCCCGAAGCGGGAGAGCCAGGCATCCGGTGTGAATTCAGACATTCGACTTGGCTCGAAGAATGTATTGCTCCCCATCACGCGACCTCAAACAGCTTGGACCTGGCTTTGTCGGGCTTGTCATCGGGAATGTCTGACAGAGCCAGTTTCTTCGGTTTCGCTGCCAGAAAGAACCGGTCGGCGAATGTTGTCAAGATTGTCGGAAAGCAGTGCGGCCTTCGCCGACCCGCAGACAGGGACGGGCCGTTTCGCCATAGCTGGCAGGGATCGTGGCCAATTCGGGAAACAGCGAGAACAACTCTGCCGGCGCGGTATCGGAGATCGCCGAAATGCCTTGGTCAGCGGGGTGGAAAGCTCTCAGACAGGATGCCTTCGGAATAGACGATCTCGTGGCGCTCGAAGAGGATGTGGTAAGTATTCCACCAGCCCGCCGCGTTGCAGATAAATATCCTTGTCGTTTACCAACGCCTTGGCGGGAACCAGAACCTCGGGTTCGCCGAACATCAACTCTGCCTGCCAACCGGATATCAGGATTCTGTGCTGCTGGGACACGAGACAGATCGCGCGTGCATCCCATCACGCCTTTGTCGATCCGCACCGGCATCAGTTTGTCTTTCGCAACCGCCATGCTGCGCCCGATCCACTTGATCGGTTGATAGCCGTGATCGAGGGTCAGGATCTGATCGGACGTCGCCAGGTCCTCGACCGCTCGTCTCGCCGTCCGCGGGTCAGAATGCGGGTGCCCTTGACGAAGCAGACCACCATCGGATCATCGATACCGAAGTTGACCTGCTCGAAGTTGTCGAATGTCGTGCCGTCGACCTGAAACTCCAGATCGTCGCCGTAAACCTGTAATCGCCATTCGGATGCACCGGATAGGGCGCTCCGGGCGGCGTATAGGTGCCGGACAGGATATCCGCCAGCGATGGCTCGCCGGGTCCGCCGAAAGCAATCGGATCGCCGTTGTCGGGAGTGAATATGCCTAACTCGTCTCCGTCGAGGCCCAGGATCTGATTCGCCTCGACATCCGCCGAGAATGTGATGGTGTCGTCGCCTGCGTCCTCGTCCGCGATGATCGAACTCGACGCCGGTTAGGGTGTCGGTTGAGCCGTCGACGGTCTTGACGACCGTGGCATCGCCCACTCCGTCCACAGTGACAGCGAACGCCTCGTCCGTCAGTGTCGTGGAGCTTGTAGCGTCGTAGGTGTCGGTGCCGTCGCCGCCGATAATGCTGTCATTGCCAGAGCTTGCGACGATGGTATCATCGCCATAGCCGCTGTCGATCGTGTCATCGCCCGCCCCGCCGTCGATGACATCGTTGTCGTTCGCGAACGAGGTCTCGTCGACAACGGCGTAGGTGATATCAAGCTGTGCGTTGTTGACATCGACGACGACCGTGTGGGTCTGCCCGTCGCTGCCGGTGAAAGTAATATCCTGCGTGCCGTCACCATTGTCGACCACGCTGTCAGCGCCTGTGAAGATTACCACATCTTCCGGCCCGACATTTTCGGCGATGAAGTCGAAATCATCGTCAAAACCGGTCAGATCAAGCCTAATGACATCGACCTGACCGCCGCCCAGCTGGCTGACCCGGATCTCCGAGATCGCCTCGGTGCCGCCATCGGTGATGGTGACGTCCTGCGACATGTTGATGTTTGCGGTGTGCTGGTTGATCGGAATGGAGACCGTGCCGTCAACATCGTCGATATCGCCGTCGTCAATCCCGACCGAAATCTGTTCGGCCCATGGTAGCGGGTCTTGCGCCGGCAGCGGTTCGAGTGGCGCGGAAAAGTCGCCAAAGATCACGTCGTCGCCCGCGCCGCCGGCAATGGTGTCCGACCCGACGTTGCCGATCAGCGTGTCCGCGCCATCGCCGCCGTCGATGACATCCTGCCCGTAACCGCCATCGACGCTATCGTCGCCCGAACCGGCATCGATGACGTCGTCGTATTCCTCGCTGACATCGCTGGTGTAGAATTCCAGCTGCGCCAGGCCGGTATCGATGGTGACGTAATGGGTCTGGTCGTCACTTCCGGTGTAAGTGATCGTGCTGGTGCCATCGCCATTGTCTACGATGGACTGGGCGTTCGAGAAGACGAAATAGTCTTCGGTCCCTTCACTCCATACAGTAATGGTGAAATCGTCGTCGAAGGTCGAAAGGTCAAAACGGAAGACGTCCTGCTCGTCGTCGCCTTTGCCCATCTTGGCGATGTGGATAGAGGTTATTGCCTCAGTTCCGTCATCGGTGAAAACGATGTCTTCCTGGCCGTCGACGTCGACGGCAATGTCCTCGACGTTGAGCACGACGTCGCCGTTTCCATCGATCTCTGCATCGGTGATGCTGAAGGTCAGTTGCTCGGCGCTTGGATCGGGTTGGCTAAGGTCCTCGGTCAGAGTTCCGGCGGGCTTGTCGAAGTCGCCGAAGATCGTGTCGGCGCCGGTGCCTCCGGTGATCGTGTCCGCGCCACCATGACCGAAGATTACATTGTCAGCTGTGTCTTGAACCTCATCTCCGGCGTAATCAGTATACCCGTCGGAAATGACCTCGTCTGCACTTGTGCCATCCACGATGTCGTCGTCGGTCCCGTAATGGGTCACCTGATCGAACGGGATGTCGTCGCTGATCGTCACCACATGGGTCTGACCATCGCTGCCCGTGTAGGTCACGGTCTGCGTGAAATCGGCATTGTAAACGACTGAGTCGACGCCGGTCAGTATCAGTTGGTCGCCAGGGCTTTCGCCATTGATGATCAGGGTAAAATCGTCATCGAAGGCTGTCAGGTCCAGGCGAATCTTGTCGTCGGCGTCTCCCGCGCCTCCGAAGTTCTTGATCTCCAACTGAGTGAGAGCCTCGGTGCCAACATCGTTGATAATGATGTCGTTTGAACTTGTCGGGCTTGCCGAAAATCCGGAAACATCGACAACGGCCTGACCTGTCGCATTGATCATCGCGTCATCGACATCGATCGACAGCCATTCTGCCCCGACCATGCGTGGCGCCGGTGCGTCATCGACCGAATTCAATTCCGCGCTGTCATTGGTGCCGGTAATCGTGATGGTCACTGTTTCGGTAGAGGTCGCGCCGAACTCGTCGGTGATCGTGGCAGTAAAGGTTTCGGTCACCACCTCTTGTTCGTTCAGGTAGTCGGCGGCGCCTTGATCCAGTGTGTACGTCCACTGTCCGGTCGCCGGATCGATGCTCATGTTGCCAAGGTCGGTCGCATTGCCGCCGTCGGCGTCGATCGACCAGGTTGCGTTCTGCGAGACCACATTGTCCGGATCGGTGAAGCTCAGCGTACCTGTTGCGGACGGCGTGCCGGGCACCTCCGTGCCATCATGCAGACTGCCGTCTTCCACCACGTCACCTTCGGCGTCACCTGTGCCAGAGGTGATGACGGGACTGTCATTCGTGCCAGTCACCGTGATGGTGACGATCTCGGTTGTGACGGCACCCATGTCATCGGTGACGGTGGCCACGAATGTATCGTAAACGACTTCGCCCTCGGTCAGGGCCTGGGTTGCGGCGCTGTTGTTGTCCAGTACATAGGACCAGTCGCCATCGGCCTGGATAGTGAAACTGCCGTAGGTCCCGGTTGCGTCGCCCGACCACGTTGCCGTCGAACCGTTATCCACATCCGACGAGGACAGGCTGCCATTGGCGGTCGGATCGCCTGCGACGGGGTTTCCGTTATCCAGATTTCCCGCCTCGATGACGGTGCCAGAGGCGTCGGCTGCATCGGAGGTGACGACAGGACTGTCGTTGGTTCCGGTCACCGTAATGGTGACGTCGATGGTTTCTCTGGCACCATTGTCGTCGGTCACTGTGACGGTGAAAACCTCGGTGTCGCTTTCGCCTTCGGCCAGGTTTTGGGTATCTGGGTCGGCGTTATTGAGCGTATAGGTCCACTCGCCGGTATTGGGGTCGATGGAAAAAGTGCCGTAGGTGCCAGTGTCATCGCCGGTCCATGTGGCTGTGGCGCCGTTATCGGGGTCTGACGAGGTCAAGGTGCCAGTCGCAACCGGGGTGCCTGGAACAACCGTCCCGTCATCCAGATTACCCGCCTCGATCACATCGCCTTCGGCCTCGGAGGCAGACGAGGTAATGACCGGCGCGTCATTCTTGCCGGTGATCGTGATTGTGACGATCTGGATCGCCGTGCCGCCGTGTTCGTCGGTGATCGTGGCGGTAAATGTCTCGATCCCGGTTTCGCCTTCGGCCAGCGCGTCTGTGTCGGCGTCGTTATTGTCGAGCGTGTAGGTCCAGTCGCCGGTATTGGGATCGATGACGAATGAGCCATAGGTGCCTGTCGCGTCGCCACTCCATGTCGCCGTTGCCCCGTTATCGACATCCGACCAAGTCAGCGTACCATTGGCCGTCGGATCGCCAGCCTCGGGTGTGCCGTCGTCCTTGTTGCCTGCCTCGACAACGGTGCCGACGGCATCACCCGCGTCTGAGGTGATGACCGGGTCGTCATTTGCGCCTGTGACGGTGATCGTGACTGTAGCCTGATCAGAGTCGCCGTCCAGATCGGTGACCTCGTAGACAAACGTAACATCACGGGTTTCGCCAAATGCGAGGTCTTGGAAATCCATGCAAGGGATCGAAGGAATAGGTGCCGTCTGGATTGAAGACCAGACTGCCCTCGGCCGGACCCGAGATCAAAACAACGGTATCGACTACCGTCGGGCGCGCTGTCATTCAGCAGAACTGACGGAAAGGTGTCGCGGAATTGTCTTCGTTCAACGACGCGGTGTCGTTGCCAGTCGTTACATCTGCCATTACTTCTCTTGCCTGCCTTCTTTGTCTATTCCCGGCTTTTTTTGCGCCGGTTGATCTGCTCGTTTGGCTATTCTAGGGCGACCTTTTGATGTGGCCTTACCCCCGAAAGCCTGGACCTGGGCCCGATTTCGTTGTCGTTGCCTTCCACTTCGAATCGCACCCCGGTTGCGCCACATTAATCCCGAGATAGTAAGATTTTGCCCGACAAGACCGGGATTTGAGACCACTCATAGTGGCTCGGGACAGTGAGCACGCACTTTGAGAATTATTGTTAGCAGGTTGATTTGATAAATGAATCCGTCGCCTGATCGGCAACGGGCGGATTGTGTCAAAAATATCCCGATATTGGGGCGGCCCGGTTTCGCAACTCAGGTAATTGACCGTGCTCCCGTCGCGATTCAGGCAGCCTTACGGAATCCGTGCATTCGTCGAAATTCAGTTTCGGGAAAGCCGCTTGGATCTGTCGTGCTTGCGGCAAATTGTGTCCCTTGGGATCATTCATCTAGGACAATGGCAGCTTCTTTGCAGTTCAAGTCAAAATGTGTGTGATGCAGCATTCGAAAGATTGGGATCTGACTGAAAGGAGCGGTCACGCGATTTCTGCCTGCAAATTAGGTCGACGATTGTCAGGTTTGCCGAAATTCAGTCTTGGAACAAGCGCCTGCAGCGAATTCACTTTGCCGCCGCGATGGCAGAGCACCGGATCTTGTGCCAGAGAATTTAGCGCGCGCACCGAAAGTCAGGAAGATCCGCTCCTTTCCCATTCGAAATCAATGCAGCGAAGGGACAGTTTGGATTCGGCACTTTCTTGCGGTTCTCAATGACCGCTTCGGCGACATGAGCTGCATCGCAGCGATAGGCATACCGCAGATGCGAGGATTTTCTGCTTGAGCAATAGCTGCGCCAGCAAAAGGCGGCTCTGTCCGCTCAGTACCAGTTCATCGGACGAGCAGCGAATGGCGGGAAATTCCAGACCTGCCACTCGTGCGACGTGCAGCGAATGACAATGTGGAGCGAAGGCATGGTCTGGTGTTCGCCGGAACGGCACGGAGCAATGACTGGGATCATGAAATCACAAATCGACTGGATCCCGCTGTCTATCGGCGCGGTCCGGCCCACCCATAGCAAGACACTGGCCGTCATGCAGGTTTCAGGCCTGCGGGAGAAACATTCCTCGCCCACTCGGGTGTAAGGGGGCTGGTCAGATCAGTGCGAACTGAGCGTGGCCGGGTTTTCAGTGATGGCCGAGATAAACGCTGAAAACAATTCGCCCTGAGAATTGATGCGCAGTTTCGAATAGATGTTCTTGCGGTGGATGCGGACCGTCCCCGGTGAAATGCCCAGCAGTTTGCCGATCGCATCCGCCGAATGACCCCGAAGCGTGTGTTCGACCACCTCGCGCTCTCGCGGGGTCAAAACCCCTTGTCCGATACTGTGGAATGCCAGTTCCACCTCTTTTTCAAGCCCGGGTACGTGGGCTGTTCCCGGCCCGCGCGGTGCTCTGCCAGTGACGCTGGGCTGCCGCATTGATGACTGGACAGACGGCGTTCAGCGCCTTGAATTCTGCCTTACTGAAACGGCGGCTCTTGCGCATCAGTGAGATCACGATCGACAGGTTTTCGTGTACGTTGAGCAGGTAGCCGACTTCCTCGGCAAGGCCGGTCTGCGCGTAGTAGTTCCGAAAATATTCACCCTTGGTAGAATCGATCCGGTGCAATCTCGCTGAAGACGCCATAGGCCGGGCGCGACTTCACCCGTTGCTCGCCAGGAAAAACGGATCAAGAAGGTACGGTCCCTCCAGATATTCGTCCACGTGCATCCGTCGCCGGTCCTCTGGAAAATCATTGAACAACGCCAACGGACGGGACGTGCCCACGTAGCCAAAGATCACGGTGTAGTCAAAATCTGTTATCATCTTCAGTGCCCTAGAGATCGTTTCGGCAAATTTGGGCGTGTCCAGATCTTCGATGATCCTTGCGGCATCGGCGCTCCAGTCCAGTTGCATTTCACGGCATCCATCACATGATTTCAGTTCTGACTATAACAAAAGGCATATTTACAAAAAGGTCAAATTATAACCGAAATGTATGATCCATTGTATATGAGCCCAAATGCTGCATTCATCAAACCATACCGACTCGGACGCATATGCACCCGTCGAAAAGCCGACAGATCGTCCGCCCGTTGCCGAGCTGAGAAACGTTTCCAAGGTCTTTGGCGACGTGCAGGCGGTCAGCGACATGAACCTGAGCATCGCACCGGGAGAGTTTCTGTCTTTCCTCGGCCCATCCGGGTGCGGCAAGACCACGGCGCTCAGGATGCTGGCAGGATTTGAGACGCCTTCGAAAGGTGCTGTTCTGATCGACGGTCAGGACGTTTCCGGTCTGGAGGCGTATCGTCGACCTGTCAACATGGTGTTCCAGAGCTACGCGCTTTTTCCGCATCTGACGGTAGGACAAAACATCGGCTATGGGCTGCAAGCAGCGCCGCCCGCGGCTTGCGCGCAGCGTGATCGAAGAGAAGGTCGCGCGTGCCCTTGATACCGTACGCCTTGCCGGTTTCGAGGATCGGCGTGTCTGGGAGATGTCGGGCGGTCAGCAGCAACGCGTGGCCCTGGCCCGTGCGATCGTGAACGAGCCGAAGCTTCTGCTTCTGGATGAGCCGTTGGCGGCACTTGACCGCAAGTTGCGCAAGGAAATGCAGATCGAGTTGCAGGATATCCAAAGGCAACTTGGAATCACCTTTGTGCTGGTGACCCACGATCAGGAAGAGGCCTTGTCGCTCAGTGATCGCATCTGCGTCATGCGGGCGGGCCGAATCGTTCAGATTGGCACACCGCAAGGACTCTACGATTTTCCCCAGACGAGATATGTTGCGGGTTTCGTTGGAACATCCAACTTTTTTGAAGGGCGGGTGACGGCCACCGGGGATCAGACCGCAACGATTTCTCTGGCGGATGGGCAGCTCTTTCAGGCGCCCGCGAGCGCGGCTGTTGCATGCTGGCGAAGACGGCTGTCTGAGCGTGCGGCCGGAACAGATCCGCATGAGCCGGACGGAGACAGATGGCGCGCTGCCCGTTGTCATCCAGAACCGGATTTTTCTGGGCGAACACACCGAATATCTGGTGCGCCACGACCGACTGGGCAACATCATCGTGCTGGCTCCGCGCCAGTCGGACGAAGGCCTGAGCGCCTTGGGAAAAGGCGACACCGCCTGGATACACTGGAGCCAGGATGCCGCTCTGATCCTGAAGAAAGACTAAGACCAGCAATCCCAACCCGGAGGTTTGAAGATGAAAGACGACAGCTCACATTTCGAAGAAGAAGTTCATGGAAGAGCTGCGCCGCTACCAGAAAGGCTCTGTCACGCGGCGGCACTTTCTTGGCGTGACCGGCTTGGGCGCGGCAACTGCCGTGATGGGGTCTGCGATGCCTGGCTTGCGCGCCACACCCGCATTCGCCGCTTCCCATATCGGCGACCGGGTCGTACTGGCCACCTGGCCGAACTATCATGACCAGGCCAACTTTGACATGTTCACGGATGAAACCGGTGCGTTCCTGCAAGTGAACGTCTTTGGTTCAAACGAGGAAATGCTGGCCAAACTGCAGGCGGGCGGTAGCGGTTGGGACGTCTACGTGCCCACGAACTACACCATCACCACCTATGTCGAGGAAGGCCTGATCGAACCACTCGATCTGTCAAAACTGCCGAACTACGATCCCAGCGCATTCGATCCGCGCTTTTCGGATGCGGGTATCGTTGATGGAGTGGTCTATGCGGTGCCCAAGAACTGGGGCACGACCGGCATGGCGGTGAACACCAGTCACGATGGCGGCAAACCGTTCACGTCATGGAAGGATTTCTTTGACCGGACAATGGACGACTATTCCGGTCGCACCATGGTACATGACTACCAGCTTACCACGATTGGCGCTGCACTGAACTATCACGGTTATTCGTTCAATTCGGTCGATGAAAATGAACTGGCCGATGCAGAGAAACTGCTGATTGCAGTGAAACCGCACCTCTTTGCGATTTCGTCGGACTACCAGCCGGCGATGCGGTCGGGCGATGCGTGGCTGACCATCTGCTGGACCGGCGATGGCAAGCAGCTCAACACCGACATCCCCGAAATCCAGTATGTGCTGGGCAAGGAGGGCGGCGAGGTGTGGAGCGACTATTACGCTATTCCAAAAGGCGCCCCGCATATGGAAGCCGCCTATGCGCTCATCAACTTCATGCTGGATCCGGAAGTAAACGCGCGCGAAGTGATGGCGCATGGCTATCCGGTGGCGGACAGCCGCACCAACGCGCTCTTGCCGGAAGAGATCCTGAATGATCCCATCCTCTATCCGGCGGCAGAGCTTTTGGACGCGCTGGAATTCGGGGCCGCGACCACGCTGACTGATCCGAACCGCGCCGAGCTTATGGCGCGCTTCAAGTCGGCCTGATCCAAACGAAAAGGCGGCAGCACATGACACAGCGTGCACGAAACTGGCTTTTGGTCGCCCCTGCGGGTGCCTGGCTGGTCGTCATGCTGGTGCTGCCGCTTTCGGTCGTCTTTATCTTCAGTTTCGGCGAGCGGGCGCCGTCCGGCGGATATGTGCCCGCTTTCACATTTGAGCAATATGCCAATCTTCCGGCGCGGTTCACCGCCTTCAAGAACACGATGGTGCTCGCTCCGCTGGGAACGCTGGCCGCACTGGTGATCGCCTATCCGCTTGCCTACCAGCTTGCCGTTCGTACCTCTGACAAATGGAAGACCGTACTGCTTGTTCTGGTGATTGTACCGTTCTGGACCTCGATCCTGATCCGCAGCTATGCGTGGATATTCATCCTTGGTGGACGTGGCATTCCCGCGCTTCTGGAAAGTGTCGGTCTTGACGAGGTGCGGCTGATCAATACGCCGTTCGCCGTGCTGGTGGGGATCGTCTATGGCTATCTGCCGCTGATGGTCTTCCCGATTTACGTCAGCCTCGACCGGCTGGACAAACGCCTGCTCGAAGCGTCGTCGGACCTTGGGGCGCGGCCGCTGACGACCTTTCTGACAGTCACCCTGCCCATGTCGATCTCGGGGATCGCTACGGGGTGCATGCTGGTCTTCATCCTGCTGATGGGGGAGTTCCTGATCCCGGCGTTGCTGGGTGGTGGCAAGGTGTTTTTCGTCGGCAACGCGCTGGTGGATCTCTTTCTGCAATCGCGCAACTGGGCCTATGGGTCCGCCGTTGCCGTGATGCTAATCATCATCATGCTGGTGACCGTTACGCTTTATATGCGTCTGATTTCACGTCTGAATACCCAGCGTGACGACGCGCCACTGATGTGAGTCCGATATGCGTGCTTATGCCATAAGTGTTTACGTGTTCCTTTACACGCCAATTGCGATCATTGCGCTGTTCAGCTTCAGTGCGGGGCGCAGCGCCAGCCAATTCGAAGGGTTCTCAGTCAAATGGTACGGCAGGGCACTGAACAATCCCTTCGTGATGGATGCGCTTGGCAACAGCCTTTTCGTCGCCTTCGTCTCGGCGACCTTGGCCAGTATCCTTGGGACCTTGGCCGCAGTTGGCTTGCAGGGCATTCGTGGGCCAGCGCGAGCGTTCTTCGATGCGCTGATTTATATCGCCGTGATGATCCCGGGCATCGTGATCGGAATTGCGACGCTGATCGCATTGGTCACGGTATTTGACATCCTCAACCCCTGGCTGGCTGCGTTTCAGCCTGAGGAAAGTCGGCCGTATGCGCTGTCGATGGGGATGGGATCGCTGATAGCAGCCCATACGATGTTCACGCTTGCGCTTGTGATCATCATCGTCAGGGCGCGTCTGGCGGGCCTCGAAGGTGCTTTGAACGAAGCGTCTGCCGACCTTTACGCCACGCCGTTCGGTACTTTCAGGCAGGTCACCCTGCCTCTGATCGCGCCGGCGATCCTTGCCGGATTCTTGCTCAGCTTCACCTTCAGCTTTGACGATTTCATCATCGCGTTTTTCGTGGCCGGGTCCGAGACCACGCTGCCCATCTACATATTTTCCTCGATCCGCCGCGGCATCACGCCAGAGGTCAATGCCATCGGAACGCTTGTGATGCTGGCGTCTTTGGTTCTGCTCATCATCGCCCAACTTATTTTGCGCTCAGGCGACAAGCGCCGACGCTGACCCAATTCGGAGAGAGTTCATGCTGCTTGAAAAAAAGGTTGCCTTTGTGACCGCCGCAGGCTCCGGAATCGGGGCTGCGGGCGCTTTGGCGATGGCCCGCGAAGGGGCTTTTGTTGTCGTCACCGATCGGAAACTTGAGGCCGCGCAAAGCGTGGTGCAGGGCATCGTGAACGGCGGCCACGCCGCCGAGGCCATGCAGGTCGATGTTTTGGACGCCGCCGCCCTGGTCGGGGCGATAGGTGCCGTGGTTGACAAGCATGGACGGTTGGACGTGCTACATTCCCATGCAGGACTTCAGGTCGAGGGCAAGCTTGAAAAGGTCGCGGTCGCCGATATGGATGCCTCTTGGGCGCTAAATGTCCGCGCGCATTTCGTGGCCGCACAAGCGGTAATCGCACCGATGCGGGAGCAGGGTGGCGGCAGCGTGATCATCACGTCATCGAATTCCGGTGTGCAATATGATCGCGAAATGATCGCCTATGCCACTACCAAACACGCCGTTCTTGCCATGACCCGTCAGATGGCCGCCGACTATGCCAGGGAGAACATCCGGTTCAATTCCCTGTGTCCCGGTTTTATCGACACCCCCTTCAACCAAGGGTTCGAAGACCAGATGGGCGGGCGTGACAAGCTGGAAGCCTACATCCGATCCTCCATCCCCATGGGGCGTTTCGGCTCCGTCAAGGAAATAGCTGATGGTATCATCTATCTGGCGTCTGATCGATCCTCTTTCATGACAGGCCATGCGTTGGTGATCGATGGTGGGGAATGTATCTGAGGCGGATACGAAGCCAAGCCAGGAAAGGAAATAATTCATGAGTCCTAAAACAGAGGGTCGATTGGCGGGGAAAACAACTGTAATCACCGGTGGAGCCGCGGGTATCGGTCGGGCAAGTTCCCTGATGTTTGCGCGCGAAGGTGCACGCGTGGCCATCATCGACATCAACGCCGACGCGGGCCAAGAGACGGTGGACATGATCCGGGCCGAAGGCGGCTCTGCGCATTTCTTTCAGGCGGATGTTTCGAAATCCGATCAAGTGGATCACGCGTTTGATGCGATCAACTCCGAGGTCGGCGTTTATAACGTCCTTTTCAATCATGCCGGAACAATCATCGTCAAACCGCTGCACGAGTTCGACCGAAGAGGATTATGACCGGCTGATGGATATCAACGTGCGCTCGGCCTTCCTGGTGTGTCGCCGCGCGCTGCCGGAAATGGTTGCGAATGGCGGTGGCAGCGTCGTCATCACTGCCTCGATCGCGTCCGAACTCGGCTATGCTCTGGAATCGCTTTACTGCATGACCAAGGGCGCGGTGCTGCAACTCTCGCGTGTGATCGCGGTCGAGTACCGGGAACAGGGTATCCGGTGTAACGCAGTCTGCCCGGGTTTTGTGAAAACGGCGCATGGGCTGCGGGAAATCGCCGAACTGGACGCGGCGGGGCAAAGCTGGGAAGACGGGGATCTGGCAGCCACGCAGGGACGAATCTGCGAGCCGGAAGAAGTCGCCTCTGCCGCGCTTTATCTCGCGTCTGATGACGCCAGTTTCGTGAATGGTCAAGCGCTCTATGTGGATAACGGGTGGTACACGCGGGGGTAACTGGAAGTCTGGCTGGCGCTCGCTGGGAATCGGCAATTGCCGCGTCTTGACCTTGCCAATCCTCCCTGAAATGACCGATGATTTGCCAACCGCCTTTGACACAGGTGACACCTAGAATTGGCAGGAAGGAAGCATGCAATGCGCTACGAACGACCGGAAACAATTGATGATGCAACCGCGTTGCTGTCGGCAGCGACAGGCAAAGCATTTGTTCTGGCGGGCGGGACGGATCTGCTGGTCAGAATGCAGAGCGACGATTTCGAGGCGGAGCTTGTGGTCGATATCAAGTCGATTGCGGGGATAGGAGATGTTGTTGAAAGTGACGACGGCTTCGTGATCGGCGCGGCGGTCTCCTGTGCCGCACTTGGAAGGAATGAGAGCCTCGTCGCGGCCTGGCCCGGCGTGGTTGAAGCCGCCAATCTGATCGGATCAACGCAAATTCAAGGCCGCTGCACGGTGGCGGGCAATCTTTGCAACGCTTCACCTGCAGCGGACAGCGTGCCGGCAATGGTGGCCGCAGGCGCGAAGGCCAGGATCGCGGGTCCGGACGGCACCAGGATGGTCGCCGTCGAGGACATCCCGCAAGGTCCGGGCAAGACGTGCCTGCAAAAGGGGGAGATTATCGAGGCGATTGTGCTTGGCAAACGTCAGCCGCGATCAGGCGACGCGTATCTGCGCTTTATTCCCCGCACGGAAATGGACATTGCGGTTGTCGGGGTGGGGATCCATCTGACGCTGGACGACGGCGGCACTGTGCAATCTGCCCGTGTCGCACTGGGGGCCGTGGGGCCCAAGGTCGTGCTGGCGCAAGACGCCGCACAGGCCCTTGTCGGAACCCGGCTTGAGGACGCGGCACTTGAAGCGCTGGCGGCGGCCTGCTCGGCGGCGAGCACGCCGATTGATGACAAACGCGGCACCGTCGAATTCAGAAAACAGGTGGCTGGCGTATTGGCGCGGCGCGCGGCGCGTATCGCTTACACACGGGCAGGAGGAAACTGATGTCTTCGATAGCTGTATCCACGACAATCAATGGCGATGACGTCGAGTATCTGTGTCAGGCCGATGAGACGTTGCTGGATGTTTTGCGCAACAGGCTTGGCCTGATGGGCGCGAAAGAGGGCTGCGGCACGGGCGATTGCGGGGCCTGCAGCACCATTATGGATGGTCGCGTCGTCTGTTCCTGTCTGGTTTTGGGGGCCGAAGCCGAAGGCCGGAGCATCGAAACCATCGAAGGCATGGCAAACGGCGGCGAGTTGCACCCGTTGCAGTCCAAGTTCATCGAACACGCCGCCCTGCAATGCGGCATCTGCACGCCCGGATTCCTGATGGCGGCCAAGGCACTGCTGGATGAAAACCCGGACCCGAGTGAGGAAGAAATCAGGTTTTGGCTGGCGGGCAATCTGTGCCGCTGCACCGGCTATGACAAGATCGTGCGCGCGGTTCAGGATGCGGCACAGGACATGAGAGGGGAACGGGCATGAGTTTCGATGCAGCTTACCAGAGCAAGACGCTGAAATCCGTCGGCACACGGCCCTTGCGCCCGGATGGCGTGGACAAGGTCACGGGGCGCGCCCGCTACGGGGCCGATTTCAATATGCCGGGCCAACTGGTCGCCCGCGTGTTGCGCAGCCCGCATGCCCATGCCCGCATCGTGCGAATCGACACCGCGCGCGCCGAGGCTGTCAAGGGCGTCAAGGCCGTCATCACCGCTGCCGATCTGCCCGATCTGACCAATGGCGATGCGGCGCTTTTTGCGATCCTCGACAATTGCATGGCGCGGACCAAGGCCCTTTACGACGGTCATGCCGTCGCCGCGGTTGCGGCCATTGATGAAAAGTCCGCCAAAGCCGCGCTGAAACTGATCGAGGTGGAATACGAGGTCCTGCCGCATGTGGTCGATGTCGACAGCGGCGATGCAGGCCGACGCGCCTGTGCTGAACGACTCCGTGTTCACGGGCGGGGTCGAGCCTGTGCCAGACACCCCGTCGAACGTCGCGAACCGGTCAGAGTTTGGTCACGGCGATGTCGATGCTGGCTTTGCCAGCGCAGATGTCATCGTCGAGCGCAGTTACAAGACCGAACAGACGCACCAGGGCTACATCGAACCGCATGCCTGCGTGGCGAATTGCAATCCCGACGGCACCGCCGAACTTTGGGTCTGTACGCAGGGGCATTTCGTCTACCGGCAGACCTGCGCGGATCTTCTGGGGCTGGAGGTGTCCAAACTGCGCGTCACCTCGTCAGAGATCGGTGGCGGTTTTGGTGGCAAGACGCATGTCTGGGCGGAACCCGTGGCGCTGGCGTTGTCGCGCAAGGCGGGACGCCCGGTAAAACTGGTCATGTCGCGCGAAGAGGTGTTCCGCGCCTCTGGCCCGACGAGTGCGACGTCAATCGATGTGAAAATCGGTGCCACGCAAGGACGGCAAGATCACCGCCGCAACGGCCACCTTGCGCTATTCCAACGGACCCTATGCCGACATGTGGGCAGAACTGGGCGCGATGACGTCCTTTGCCTGCTATGATCTGGAAAACGTCAAAACGGTCGGGTTCGAGGTTCTGGTAAACCGACCCAAGGTCGCGGCCTATCGCGCGCCCTCCGCGCCGATGGCGGCCTTCGCGGTGGAAAGCGCGATCGACGAACTGGCGCACAAGATTGGCATGGATGCGGTTGATCTGCGCATCAAGAATGCCGCCCGGGAAGGAACCAAGTCGTCTTACGGGCCGGTCTACGGCCCCATCGGCATCGGTCCAACGCTGGAGGCCGCCCAGGCGCATCCGCATATGAGCGCCCCATTGGGCAAGAATCAGGGCCGGGGCATGGCCTGCGGCTTCTGGTTCAATTTTGGCGGACAGACCTGCACCGATCTGAACATCAACGCCGACGGCACGGTCACGCTAGCGGTGGGCACAGTGGATGTAGGCGGTTCGCGCGCGTCGCTGTCGTTGATTGCGGCCGAGGAACTGGGCATTGACTACGGCAATGTGAAAGCCGTCGTCGCCGACACGTCGACACTTGGCTACAACGATATGACCGACGGCAGTCGCGGCACGTTTTCGTCGTCCCTGGCCACAATTTCCGCCGCGCGCAACGCCATTGAAGTCATGCGCCAGCGGGCGGCATTGAAGTGGGACATTCCTGTCGAAGATGTCCTTTGGGAAGACGGGCACGCCAAGGCTGCGGGCTCAAAATACGGAAACCTGTCGCCCCTATCGGTCCAGGAAATCGCCGCAGAATCCGGCAATACCGGCGGGCCAATTGCAGGCCACAGCGAACTGGTGGCCGATGGCGCGGGCGTGTCATTCGCAACCCATCTGTGCGACGTCGAAGTGGACCCAGAAACAGGATCGACAAGGATCGTTCGCTATACGGTCATCCAGGACGCGGGCAAGGCGGTGCACCCATCCTATGTCGAAGGGCAATACCAGGGCGGCGCGGCGCAGGGGATCGGATGGGCCCTGAACGAAGAATATGTCTACGGCGCCGACGGGCGGCTCCAGAATCCGGGCTTCCTCGACTATCGGATTCCGGTCTGTTCCGATCTGCCGATGATCGACACGCAAATCCTGGAAATTCCCAATCCTAATCACCCTTACGGGGTGCGGGGTGTTGGCGAGACATCGATCGTGCCGCCGCTTGCGGCGATCGCCAATGCGGTTTCGAACGCGGTGGGCGTACGCATGTCGCATATTCCGATGTCGCCACCGCGAATTCTTGCGGCACTTGAGGCTGAAAAGGGGGGATAATGGTTTCTGTCACGCTCTGGGGCGGGCTTGTCCCGCTCGCGGACAATCAGAATAAGCTCACGGTCGAGGCCAGCACAATCCGTGAACTCCTGCGAAAGCTCGAAGAGAGGTATCCGGCCCTCCATGACCCGATCAAAAGCGAAGTCGCGGTGGTCGTTGACGGTGTTATATACCGAAACGATTGGTCCAAGGAACTACCTGAGGGTGCTGAGGTATTTCTGATGCGTAGACTCGCCGGAGGCTAGGCAAGTGCAGTCTGCTCCGCTGGAGGAGTGGACAGATAGTTGAATTTGATCAAGGTCTTGGTCGCGCGGCGTGTGCGATCTGTGTGCAACTCAGAGTTAAAGTTCGTAATGAGCGGTATAGCGGCCATATTTGCACTCGCAGCGAACTCACCCTTTGTCCCGCGATGCGTGAATTCGCGGCTTCAGATTTGCTGCAGACTGCGGTGAATGACCGCAATCGCCTCTGCGATGCAGCAGCGTTGTTGCGGCGGCGCAGCGTGTATTCGTGCTGCGAGCGCGCGCAGCGAGAAAATCAAATTCACAGAATGGGCTCTGAGTGTGAATTCGCCGCGCATTGTTCGAACGGCCGCTCTCGCCCTACCGTTGAAGTTCACAGACCCTTCGAGATGGAAGGCCGAAGCCGGAGCCTCGACCTTCCGGTAAGTGGGGAGGTTCCCTCACCTTGCAGGACCATCGCCGTCCCCGGCTGTATCCCAAACCTACGATACTATATGATTGTCGTGTCTTCCAAGCGAATTCGTCCCTCATCTTGCCAGAAATATCCTCTGGGGGAGCGCTGGAAAGCGCGGGGGCAGACAGCCCCAAAAACAGGAACCGGCCGCCTTGCGGCGGCCGGCTTCGGTCTTACTCCGTGACCTCGCGCGTGCTCGGCTGGAAGGCGACCAGCTCGGTTGCGCCGACCGGGAAATCCAGCTTGAGCGTCAGGAAGGTTTCGCCGGTGTCGCGTTTGGTGTTTTCGAAGGCCGCGCCCACCCGACGGTAGGTCGTCTTCTCGGTGCCGTTGTCGTCGTACTTGACCGGGACGGTGATGATGTAATGGGTCATGGGATGTCTCCTTGTTTCGATGAAGGTGACCAAGCGCATCAGCCAAGGGTGCGGCGCAGGCGGAAACGCGGAGGGTCCATTCATGGAAACCGTTTTTCCGCTTGCCGGGGCTCTGACCCGGGAACGCCAAACCCGCGATGCGCCACCTCTCATCTCCCCGAAACAGGTGAGACCCCCCTGCCCTTACAGATGAACTGGCCTCGTCTGTCGAGCTGACGTCACGCATAGAGAAGCGGTGATCCCGCTGGTTCTGCGCGGGATCGAGGATCCAGGAGACACCGGCCCCTCCGCGTCGCTCTGGGCCCGGTGACAGTTTTCCAATCGATCGTTCCGCCTGCCAGCCCCTGGTGCCGGCGTCAACGGGCAAGCGCCGCGGCCGAGCCGCGTCGGCTGCGCAGGGCCCCGTGTCCTCGCCTCCGGCTGCGGGCCGCGCCATGCCCCTGCTCCGCCCCGGTGACCCCTGCCCCAGTGGCCGCAGGACGGGCTTTGCCCTCACCTGCTCTGCCCTCCGGAAGACGCGGGGGTCTTCCGAATGTCAGAGACAGGAGAGGCCTTCGCCCAATGGCGGAAAGCATGGCCGTGCCGAGAGGTTTTCAAGACGAGCCCTGCGCCGCTCCAACCACGAAGGAAAGGAGCCTGCACATGGGCCTCGACCAATACGCATATATCAAGACCTCCGAGAGCGGCGACGAGGGGGAAACCCCGAAGTTCGTCTGGCGGAAGCACTCCAAACTGCAATCCTTCATGGAGGCGCTCTACGAGGACCGCACCGGATTGT
>CAVYHB010000017.1:0-48001 GCA_963768205.1 uncultured Alphaproteobacteria bacterium
GAACTGCGGCGGCTGGTGATGGCGCGGGTGCGCACTATTGTGTCTGGCGACTGATAGCGGCGTAGGCGCGCTGTGTACGTAACAAATCTGGTTGGTGTGGAGACGCCGCTGAAACCAATTGGACGGATTAAAGCAGCAGACAAGAACAACGCCTCCACGCCTGTTAGTTAGTGATTTTGCGTTGCCAATCAACGTTGCGTAGCGGAACTCTCTGTTTTCTCCCTCAAAAAACCGGGGCGCTACGATGCACAGCCCGCGATGCAGCGCCTTTACAGATGGCAGGCAGGCCATTTGTGCGCTCTATCCGTGGCGTCTTCAGCACCAATTCGCACCGAAACTCACTGGGTTTTAGGTCAATGTCGCTGACATTATGCTTGGTCCCGAGGCGGCCTCTGTGTAGGATGGCTCAGCGCCGGGAACGGCCTGAATCCGACGGAGGCACACGTGGCCAAAAGCAAGTCGAAGGCGGTCGCTGAACCAGCATACGAACCGTCAGAGCGCGAGACAGCCGCTTTAGAGGTTGTTGCTGATAAACTCCGCGCCAAGGGTCCAGCGCCTTATCTGAAGATGGACTTCGACGAAGAGACGCGGTCTGTCGAGGTCAGCTATGACCACGAAGACCAGACGACGGCGCAGGCTCTTTCCATGTTCCAGATGGGGACCGGTGACACGCGCTTTCATGTGGGGCTAGTGCACCAGATTTCAGCGTTGGGTGAACACGGCAAGCCAGTATCCGAGACAGCGTCCAACTTCGCCCTCAGCGTCATTCGCGGTGTGCAGCCAACGGATGAGGTCGAGGCGATGCTGGCGACCCAGATGGCAGCCGTGCACCAATCGACCATGATGATGGCGCGGCGGCTCAACCACGTTGTGAACATTCCCCAGCAGGACGCTGCCGAACGGGCGCTGAACAAGCTGGCAAGGACGTTCGCCACGCAGGTCCAGACCCTGAAGAAATACCGGTCCAAGGGCGAACAGATCGTTCGGGTGGAGCGGGTCACCGTCGAGGATGGCGGGCGAGCGATTGTCGGCGCTGTGCAGACCGGGGGGAGGGGCAAAGATGAAACATGACGACAACCCCATGTGCGCGGCCAATGCGGCCCCCAGATGCACGGCACAATCAAAGCGCACGGGGGAACGGTGCAAAGGTCCAGCCGTTACCGGCTGGCGTGTCTGTCGGTTCCACGGCGCAGGCGGCGGGCACCCATCTGGCAAAGCGCACCCGTCATGGAAGCATGGGCTTCGGGCGCGAGAATGGACCGAGGAGCGAAAGATGCTCAACGAGTTGGTACGAGAGGCGCGCGAGATCGAGCGGCTGATTTAGCCGACGTGCCGCTTTCTGCCATCCTCGGCTGGTCCGTCTGCCGGATGCATGGCGCTGGCGACAGTCATCATGCGAGGCCGACGCACCCGCAGTGGAAGCATGGCTGGCGTAGCCGGGAGGCGGGCGAGTTGCGGCGGTTTGGTAAAGGCGTTACGGCGTGTCCGACGGTCCCTCGATTAAGACAGCCGCTGATACGCCAGGCTCATTGAAGCGCTTGTGAACCGCAGTGGCTGGCCGTTCCTACGGATATTCACTAGCGATTAGGCGCCGCACGATTTGATAGACGCGCTCGTCGCGGTGTGTGATGCAAGCGTAAACGAAGCGTTGGCTGAGAATCTTGAAACCATCCTCTTGGTTTGGATAAAGGACTTCGGCGACACCGGTAAGGTAGGCATCTAACGTGACCGCGATGGGAGCATATGGGCTGTCGAGCGGTTCATCCCCTGAATGAATAGATGCGGCAACTGCCATCGCCGTTTCACAAGGTGCAAACCTATGTCCGGCAAGGTTTTCAATTTCCTGCGCATTAGACCTACTTGCCATTATCGCTATTAAAACAATGGCATACTTCACAATAGGTCTCCCAAACTGCCTACTAAGGACACTAACTCGAAAATAGAAATCTCCAAAGTGTTTCTGTGACTTTACCGTGGTATTCTATTCAGAAATCCCACCGTCGGCGGGTGGTCCGTCTGCCGGATGCATGGCGCAGGCGGCGGGTAGGGTTTCGTTGTGTCTGAACGACACATGCAGGTATCGTTCGGTAACACAAAACTCCGGTTCGGATTGCGCCTCTAAGTGGTGCCGCCGAATACTCTCAGCCATGCGCATAGGGACCGGAACGCGCCGTCAGAATCCCTCATCCACAATTCAGGGCATCTGGGGGGCGGTCTAATGTTGCGGACTTTGCGCGTAGGGGCCAACGCTGGTCTACGGCTTGGCATAAACCGTATCAAAAAGGGTTCTTGGTTGCTGACTACCGACGCCGTAGAGGGGGATAATTAGGGGGATAGAAAGCAAGTTAGTTAGAAAATTATGAATTAATACATATGCTTAAATGATTAATATGGTGCCCGGGGGCGGAATCGAACCACCGACACGAGGATTTTCAATCCACTGCTCTACCCCTGAGCTACCCGGGCACGGGTGAGCGGGAACGCCGCTCGGGCCGCGACTTCTTAGTCGGACGCGGCAGGGCTGTCCAGCGCATTCAACCGGCTAATTCGCCTCCAAAGGGTCGTCGGCCAGCACGGCGGCCAAGGTCTGGCCGATGGTATGCCCGTGCCGCCCCGGGTATCGCCGAAATCGCGCCTGCCCACCAATCTGCCAGCCGGCGTCAGGTCAATGGCAGACGATCCCGCTTGCGCTGCAACTCGTAGTGACCCAGCGGGGTCCAGCCGACCAGGGCAGTCTCGGTTCCGTCACCGCGAAAAGCTGACCGAAGTACCTGTTCGATCTGGCGGCGGTCGCGCTTTGGCATCGGGGCGAAGTCGATGGTAATCTGGCCGCCCAGGCCGCGACAGCGTAGTTGCCGTGGCAGGTCGCGGGCCAGCGCGATGTTCGCCTTCAGTCCCGCCGCCGGGGACGTGTCGCCGCCGGTGTTCACGTCGACCGCGACCAGGGCGCGGGTCGGCTCGATCCAGGCGCTGGCACCGCCCGGCAGATCGACCCTGGCCGCACGGACAGCCGCGACCATCTCGTCGATACCATGCCGCGCGAATGCGCCGGGGCCGATGTCGCGCTGCTCAGGCGCCCGCCAGTCGCGCAACGCCAAGGCATGGGCATCCGGGCCGTCGAGCAGACGTTCGGGCGCGCCGTCCCTATCGGCCAGAATCGCCTGGGCCAAGCCGATCAACTGCTCGGCCTCCGCGGCCAGTTCAGCCACCACGGAACCGACAGCCTGCGACCGGACGATCAGGCCGGTTTCCGAGGCCGCAACCGCGAAACCGTCAACCGCGTTCAGCAGCCGGATACGCTCTTCCTCGTTCCTGATCTGTCGCGAGACATTGATGCCCGGCGCACCCGGCGTCACCAGAACATAGCGTCCCTTGAAGATAAGCTTCGTGGTCAGTGGCACCGCCTTGCCCGGTTCCCCAAATCCGGTGACCTGAACCAGCAGCGATTGGCCGGCCTTGACGGCCTCCTTGACGCGCAGAAAGCCCGTCTGACCTTCTGGCAAGGTCACGAAGACGCCGCCCTGCCCCTTCATCGGGCGATCCGCCACCGCCCGAAACACCGTGCCCGGTGCCGGCGGGGCATCGCCCGGCGGATCGACCAGAATATCCTCCAGCCGCCCGTCCACAACCAGCGCCGCGGCGCGCGCGCCGTTCCAGGTATCCAGCGCGATCACGCTGCCTTTCAACCCAGGATCTCCGCCAACGGATAGCCCGCTGCGACCAGCAATTGCGCGGTGTCATGCGCGGGCAGGCCGACCACCGCGCTGTGCGAGCCCTGAATCCACGGAATCAATATCGCCGCGGGACCCTGGATCGCATAGGCCCCTGCCTTGCCGCGCCAGTCTTCGGTGGCGAGGTAGCCGTTCACCTCGGCGTCAGACAGCACTTTGAAGCGAACCGCAGACACGACGTCACGCTGCCAGACACGATCGCCGCGTTTCACCGCGATTGCCGTGATGACGCGGTGGCGACGCCCCGACAGCTTGAAAAGGAACGCCGCCGCCTCGCCCGCATCTTTGGGCTTGCCCATGATGCGGCGGCCCAGCGCCACGGTGGTATCGGCGCAGAGTACGATGTCGCCGGGGCCGGCCTCTACCGCGCGCACCTTTTCCAGCGCGATACGCCTGCAATAGTCGCGCGGCAACTCGCCCGGCCGTTCGGTCTCGTCGATGTCCGAAGGGCTGACCGCATCGGGCACGATGCCGATCTGTGCAAGTATCTCCAGCCGCCGGGGGCTGGCAGAGCCGAGGATCAAGCAGGCCGCGAGTCAGCCATGTCTACACCCGGAAATGCAACCGGGCGGCGGTCGCAGCTTGCTGCGCAAACCGTTTACCCGCGCTGCGCGAAACGCCGTTTCGCGCTACTTGAACCGGTAGTTGATCCGACCCTTGGTCAGATCGTAGGGCGTCATCTCGACCTGCACCTTGTCGCCCGCCAGAACCCGGATCCGGTTCTTGCGCATCTTTCCTGCCGTATGGGCGATGATCTCATGGCCGTTCTCAAGCTCGACCCGGAATGTCGCGTTCGGCAGGAGTTCCTTCACGACGCCGGGGAATTCGAGCAGTTCTTCCTTGGCCATGGTCACTCCGTGTTTGGGATGCCCGGCAAGGTGCCGAGCGCGCCCTAAATGCGCCTGATCCCTGCATTTTTCAAGGGAGGATCGGCACTGTGGCCAAGAATTGATGCGTTTGGGGCGCTGATTTCCGCCCACGACCGTCCCTGGTGACCCTATTGCGGCACGGTCGGGGGCCCAAATCGTGCCCAGCATCCGGGCGCTGATCTGGTCGCGCGCCTGGCGGTAGGCGGCCAGCTTGGCCTCGCGGGTCTCGCCCAGCCCGGTCGGATCGAGGATCGGCCAGTATTCCACGTCCAGATGGTAAAACCGCGTCAGTTCCAGCGCCCGGCGCTGGCTGGCGGGCGACAGGGCGACGACCAGATCGAAGCCGCCGACAGATCGTCGCCCCATTCCTGCATCTCGTCGAAGGAGCGCGAGCGGTGGCGCGACAGTTCGACCCCCAGTTCCTGCGCAGACGGCGACGGCAAAGCCGTCGATCTCCAGGTCATTCTCGACGCCCGCCGACTGCACATAGGCGTCCTGGCCATAGAACTTCTTCATCAGCCCCTCGGCCATGGGCGAGCGGACCGCATTGTGATCGCAGCAAAACAGGACCGACTGAGGGAAAGTCCTCGGGCCACCCGATCAGCCCCCGAAGTGCAGGACGCAGATCAGGGTGAACAGCCGCCGCGCGGTGTCGATGTCGATCTCGGCCTTGCCCTCCAGCCGTTCCTGCAACACCCGCGCGCCTTCGTTGTGGATGCCGCGCCGGGCCATGTCGATGGTCTCGATCTGGCTGGGCGGCAGTTTTTTGACCGCGTCGAAATAGCTTTCGCAGATCTGGAAATAGTCCTTCACCACCTGCCGGAACGGCCCCAGCGACAGGTGAAATTCGGCCGCCTCGGTCGTCGTCCTCGGTCTGGACATCGAAGACCAGCCGCTGGTCGCGGATCGAGAGGTTCAGGCGATAGGGCCCATCGGGCACCGCGCGGCCATCGCGCGCGGGCAGGCGCGAAGGTGTTGTCCTCCAGCAGATCGAAGATCGCGACCTTGCGCTCCTGCTCGATCTCGGGCGTCGGCGGCGGCAGGCCGCTGTCGTCGATCTCGATATGGCAGATAGCTTGTTCATCGCGCCGGCCTCCTCGTTCAACCGGTCGAGCCGGGCGCGCACGCGACAGCCCATGCGCCTCCAGGCTTCCGACTGCGCAAGCGTCTCGGCCGCCGGGCCGATGGCGCGCAGGGCCTCGGGCGTCATCCGCGCCAGCGTCGTGCGCTTCAGGAAATCCATCACCGACAGGCCGGAGGAGAACCGCGCCGAGCGCGCCGTCGGCAGCACATGGTTCGGCCCGCCGACATAGTCGCCGATCGCCTCGGGCGTCCACTGGCCCAGAAAGATCGCGCCGGCGTGGCGTGATTTTCGCGGCCAGCGCCTCGGGGTCGGCGACGCAGAGTTCCAGATGTTCGGGCGCGATGCGGTCGGACAAGGCGCGCGGCCTCGTCCAGATCGCGCACCGTGATGACCGCGCCGAAATCGCGCCAGCTGGCCCCGGCGATGGCGCGGCGCTCCAGCGTTTCCAGCCGCTCGTCGACGGCGTCGCGCAACCGCCTGCGCCAAAGGCCGCATCGTCGGTGATCAGGATCGACTGCGCGCTTTCGTCGTGTTCGGCCTGGCTCAGCAGATCGAGCGCGATCCAGTCGGGATCGTTGTCGCCGTCGGCAATCACCAGAATTTCCGACGGCCCGGCGATCATGTCGATGCCGACCTTGCCGAACACCCGGCGCTTGGCGGCGGCGACAAAGGCATTGCCGGGGCCGGTGATCTTGTCGACCGGGCGCGATGGTTTCGGTGCCGTAGGCCAGCGCCGCAATCGCCTGCGCGCCGCCGATGCGGTAGATCTCGTCGACGCCCGACAGATCTGCGCCGCCAGCAGCACCAGCGGGTTGACCACGCCGTCCGGCGTCGGCGCACAGATCGCCAGCCGCTCGACCCCGGCCACCTTGGCCGGGATCGCGTTCATCAGCACCGAGGACGGATAGGACGCCAGCCCGCCCGGCACATAGAGCCCCGCCGCCGACACCGGCGTCCAGCGCCAGCCCAGCGTGGCGCCCGCGGCGTCGGTCCAGCTTTCGTCTGCGGGCATCTGGCGGGCGTGATAGGCGCGGATACGCTCGGCCGCCAGTTCCAGCGCCGCGCGGTCCTCGGCTTGCGCGACCTGCGGCACAGGCCGCATCGATCTCGTCGCGGTGAAAGCGCCAGGGTCTCGGGCGTCAGCGTCCAGCCGGTCGAACCGCGCGGTCAGCTCGATCACCGCCGCATCGCCGCGCGCGCGCACATCGGCGATGATCTCGGCCACCACGTCGTCCACATCCGGGCTGTCTTCGCGCTTGGCTGCCAGAAGCGCGGCAAAGCGCGGCCTCGAAATCGGCGTCGGTGGTGTCCAGAAAATGGGGCATCGGTCGACCTTCCCGGTTCAGGCCGCCGACATAGCGCCGGCGGCGGAGCCGGGCCTCAACGACGCGCGGACTCACCCGCAAGTGCGATCAGTCGGGATGATCCGGGCACCTTGCGTGGACGGCGCGATGTAGGGCCGGGTCACGTCCTTCAGGGTCACATCGAGCGCCTCGACCTCCAGCGCGATCGCGCCGTCGCCCGCCAGCGTCAGGACCACGCGCCCGGCGCCATCCTCGCCCGGCTCGAAGCTCGAGCGAAAGCAGCGACAGGATCAGGTCTCGCGTCGGCGCGGTCGATGCCCTGGCTTGCGCACCCGCAGCACATCGTCGACGACCAGCACGCGATTGCACCCGCTCGGGCGCGGTGCGCCGGCTGCGGCGCCTCGTCCTCCCAGCGGAACCGGTTCACCAGCAGCGCAAAACGGCGCTGCGGCGCGTCGCCAGGTCATTTCGGTCACCGGAAAGACCGCGTCCTGCACCAGCGCCGAGATCACCGGCAGATCGTCGGCATCCAGCGCCCCCAGGTTCAGCGGCGCCTCGCGGCCGTCCTCGAACCGTGCGTCTCGGTCATGCGCCCTGCACCCGTTCGATCTTGGCGCCGCACGGCGCGCAGCTTTTCCTCGACCCGCTCATAGCCGCGATCAAGGTGATAGACCCGGCTGACCACGCGTCTCGCCCTCGGCCGCCAGCCCGGCGAGGATCAGCGAGACCGAGGCGCGCAGATCGGTCGCCATCACCGGCGCGCCCTTCAGCCGTTCGACGCCGGTGACCGTGGCAGTGCCGCCATGCACGTCGATCTTCGCGCCCATGCGGATCAGTTCCGGCGCGTGCATGAAGCGGTTCTCGAAGATCTTCTCTTCCAGAACGCTGACGTGCCGTCGGCGGTGCACAGCAGCGCCATCATCTGCGCCTGCAGGTCGGTCGGAAAGCCGGGGAACGGCTCGGTCGTCACATCGACGGCCTTGACCCGGCCGTTCTTGCGCGCCGACCTTCAGGCCGCGCTCGGTTTCGGTCGACCTCGATGCCCGCCGCGTCCAGCTTTTCGCAAAAGCGCGCCGACCAGGTCGATCCGGCCGCCCAGGCATTCGACCTCGCCGCCGGAGATCGCCGGGGCCAGCATGTAGGTGCCCAGCTCGATCCGGTCGGTGACCACGCGGTGGGTCGCGCCGTGCAGGCGGTCGACGCCCTGAATGGTGATCGTCGACGGTGCCCTCGCCCTCGATCTGCGCGCCCATCGCGCGCAGGCAGTGCGGCCAGATCGACGATCTCGGGCTCGCGCGCGGCGTTCTTCAGGACCGTCGTGCCCTTGGCCAGCGTCGCCGCCATCAGCGACGTTTTCGGTCGCCCCGACCGAGACGAACGGAAAGTCGATCACCGCGCCCTTCAGCCCGCCGTTGGCGCTTGGCATGCACATAGCCGTCGCGCAGCTCCAGCTCGGCGCCCAGCGCCTCCAGCGCCTTGAGGTGCAGATCGACCGGCCGCGCGCCGATGGCGCAGCCGCCGGGCAGCGACACCATCGGCATGGCCCGTCGCGCGCCAGCAGCGGCCCCAGCACCAGGATCGAGGCGCGCATCTTGCGCACGATGTCGTAATCGGCGCGTCAGGTTGTCGATGTCATGGCTCGACATCGCCAGCACCTGGCCGTCCTGCAGACTGGTCACCTCGGCCCCAAGCGACTGCAGCAGCTGCGTCATCGTGCGCGATGTCCGACAGGCGCGGCGCATTGGTCAGCGTCAGCGGCTCGTCGCTGAGCAACGTCGCCGGCATCAGCGTCAGGCAGGCGTTCTTGGCCCCCGCAATCGGGATTTCGCCGCTGCAGCGCGGCCGCCGCCCTGTCACGACAATCGAATCCATGCTGCCTGCCTTTCCTTGTCGCTGTCTTTGTCTGCGTCCTGCGCCTGTGCGCGCCGCGCGTGCCTGCGCCTTGCGCCGCGCCAGATTGGCCTTCAGCGCCGCCTTCAGCCGGTCTTCGCGGCGCTTCGGCAGCCTTCGGGCTGTTTTTCGGTGTGGTTTTCTGCTCATGCGCGCCTCTCTACCGCAGCGCGGCAAAAAGCGTCCAGATTGCGCTTGCACCGACTGCGCAATTAGCGTCTAATCAGCCGCCACGACCGGCGCTGTGGTAGCTCAGTGGTAGAGCACACCCTTGGTAAGGGTGAGGTCGAGAGTTCAATCCTCTCTCACAGCTCTCACAGCACCACAATCCCCCTTCCCGCGAACTGCTCGATCTTTGCCATCCATCTGGGCCTGACCGCGTGGATTGGCCCCAATCCGAAGAAACCCATCGCAAATTCAAGCAACTGCCGTATCATGGGAAATGCGTGTCTGCGTCCTGCTGCCCGATGCGCAATATGGATCGCGCTGTTTTTTGTGTGGCTCAGTCCGGCGGCGGGCTGCGGCGGAACTGAATTGAACGAGGGGATAACATGCGAGGCATGATCGGCATCGCGCTGGTTTCCGCAATCGCCTGGCATAGCGCGCCGATCCAGGCGCAAGACCTGATCGGTTTCGACCGGTCGAGCTTTGGCAATGTCGTCCTGTCGCGCAACCAGTCCGTCGGGGCAGGGGACGATGTCGAGTTGGAACTGTCCTTCGGCGCCTACAACAACGAGTCCATTCAGAACTATTCCACCGACAGCGTATTTTCGCTGATGGGACGCTCCGTGGACCGGCTGGATATTCTGACTGACAAAGGCATCTTCCCTTGTACCGCCTTCATCGTCGAAAAGAAGTATCTGCTGACCAACCATCACTGCGTGCCGGGCATCCTGGACAACGAAAAGGCAGGGGCAACGCGGATCGACGCGGTGCAGTTCGTGGCAGGCTATGTCCAGCAGGGCGTCGAGGATGGCACGCGGACCTATACCGTCAGCCCGACCCCGGTCGAGACGGACAAGGACCTCGACTATTCCATCCTCGAAGTTATCGGCGATCCCAGCGCCTCCTACGGATTGCTGGCCCTGACCGACCGCGAGCCGCGCGATGGCGACCCCTACTGGGTCATCGGCCATCCGATGGGCGAGGCGCAGCGGATCAGCCGCGAACAGTGCCGCGCCAACCGCCCGGCGCTGTCCAACAATCGCCTGCTGCATACCTGCGACACGCTGCCGGGCAATTCCGGCTCGCCGATCATCGACGCCAGCCTGCAGAAGGTCGTGGGCTTGCATCATGCCGGGTCGAAGAAGGACAGTGTCAATTTCGCGATTCCGATGCGGCTGATTCTGGACCGATCCGCCTACCTGTCGGCCGCGCTATCGGAACCGCGCGGCCCGACCCCCGACACGACCGGCAAAGCCCCGGCAAGTGGCCCGGACGTACAGGCGGGCGAAACCGGCGGCACCGATATCTGCGACGCGCTTTATGCCGAGGCCAAGGCCTATGCCGCCTGCTTTGCCTATCGCGCCTATGCCGACAGTTGCACGGATCATCCCTACGTCGGATTTGCCAGCCGCTATATCGAGGACAACTGCGCCGCCGAGACGCCCGATCCCGGTTCGGTCGACGTGGTGACCAACCCGCCCTACACGCCGCCGCCGCAGCCAAGCGGCCCGTTGCGGCCCTGGTGCACTTCGGCTCGGCTGAACCCGACGGAAAGCACGATCTGCGCCAATGGCTATCTCGCGGACCTCGATGAAGAGCTGGAGCAGGTCTACACACGCGTCAAGACCTCGACGATCACGCGGCAACAAAGGGACTGGCTGAAAAACACGCGCGATGCCTGTGGCACACAGGGCTGGTGCATCGAAACGGCCTACGAACAGCGCATCGCCGCTTTGAGGTCCGGAGTCCGGCAGCTCCGGTAACGGCACGGCGCAATCCTACACCCTGCCCAGCCACCAGTGCTATATCGTCGTCGCCTCGCGCACCTCGGTCGATGCCGCACGGCAGTTCATCCATGACCGGCTGCCCAGCACGGACGGCGTCCGCATGTTCCTGTCGGACAACGGCTATTACGGCATCACCGTCGGCACCGTGAACCGGTCCGAGGCCGATTGGCGTCTGGCGCAACTGAAATCGCAGAACCGGATACCCGGTGATTCCTACTGCTCCGGCGGCCATCGTTACGTCCAGGAAATCGCCTGGCAATCGGGCGGCAGTCCCACTCCTGACCCCGGCGGCGGTACGCTTTACGTCGACAACAACAACGATGGCGGGCTGAACCTGCGCTCGGGTCCCGGCTCGAACTACGGGATCGTTCACGAGATGGGCGCGGGACTGAAGGTCACCCAGATGGGAACGCAGGGCAGCTGGGCGCACCTGCGCCTGCCGGACGGTCGCACCGGCTGGGCGGCGACGCGCTATCTGACCCATTCCAAGCCGCAGGTCCGCATCTGCAACGGCCAGGTCCGGGGATTGCAGCCGGTCTCGAACTACAGCGCCTCGAATGGCCAGACGTTCCTGTGGATGCGCTCGGCGACAAGCACCAGTAACGGCGAAGTGCTGGCGGAGCTTTATCAGGGCGACCGGGTCCGCGTCGTGGCCCAGCGCAATGGCTGGGCGCGGGTGCAATGCGTCTCGGGGCAATGCACCAACCCCTATCGCGGCACCCCCGGGGTGATTGGCTGGTCGTCGCAGAAGTACCTCAACATCTGGTGCAACTGAGCCTGGAGGCACGTGACCGACATGAGCATTCGCATCCTGAACAGCCTCGCCATGCTGACCAGTCTGATCGCGTCACCGGTGCTTGGCAATCCCGTGATGCCGCTGCCCCAGGACGCGACGCCGGAGGAGCACACGGCCTACGAGGTACTCGAAAAGCACTGTTCCCGGTGCCACCAGGAGGGCGCGCTGGAAGGAGGGTCTGACCAAGGCGAAATCCGGCTTCGGCCATGTGCTCGACATCCGCCGCCTGGCCCAGGACACCAAGTTCGTGGTGCAGGGCGACGTGCTTGGCTCGAAGGTTCACAATGTGATCGGCGAATGGAGCTATCCGTCGATGCCCGACGACTGCACCGAAAGCAGCTGCTATCCCAGCCAGGCCGAGGCCGACGCAGTGGCAAGCTGGATCGAGGCACTGGGTCAGGCCGCACCGCCGCCGCGCACTTACGTGTCGATGACCGAGATGTTTGCTCTGGCCCATGACGACCTGCTGGCGCAGCCCACCAAACGCCGCGACCGCATCCGCTATCTGTCGCTGCGAGTGCTGCACAACGACACCGATGTCAGCGACGAGAACCTCGCGGGCTACCGCGCCTCAACGGTCAAGCTGATCAATGCGCTCAGCTGGAACCCCGCCGTCTTCAAGGCAGAGCCGGTGGACGAGCACGGTGTCCTGATCCGCATCTTCCTGCCCGATATCGACTGGGACCATGCCAAGTGGTCGCTGCTGGAACAGGTCTATCCCTACGGCGTGACCGGCACGACCGACCCGCATCTTGGCCCCTTGCAACAGATGGCGGGCACCCAAGTGCCGGTGATCCGCGCCGACTGGTTCGCCTCGCGCGCGCCGGTTTCGCCGCTCTATTACGATCTGCTAGGGCTGCACGATACCGTGGCCGGGCTGGAATCGCTGCTGCGCATCGACATGACCCGAAACATCGTCGACGAACAGGTAGTGCGCGCCGGTTTCCAGAAATCCGGCGTCTCGACCAACAACCGGCTGATCGAGCGGCACCCGCTTGGCACCGGCTTTTTCTGGACCTCCTACGATTTCGCGGGCTCCAGCGGCCGACAGAGCTTCTTCGAGTATCCGCTCGGGCCCAACACCGCGTTTTCCGAACAACTGGCGTTTCACCATGACGGGGAGAGTTGATCTTCACGCTGCCGAACGGGTTTCACGCCTATTACCTGAACACCTCTGACGGCAACCGCATCGACGTCGGCCCCACGACCATTGTGCGCGACGACGACTATACCGACGGCACCGGCGAGGTGGTCAACGGCATCTCCTGCATGAGCTGCCACATCAACGGCATCCGCCTGAACGAGGACCAGGTGCGCAATGTCGCGCTGAACGACCTGTCGCTGTCACCCGCGGCGCGGCAGAAGATCGACGCGCTTTATCCGGGGCAAGAGGTCGTCGGCGACTGGATGCAGCGTGACACCGATGCCTTTTTCGCCGCCCTGACCGCCGCGGGGATCGAACCCGGGCTGACCGCTGGAGGGCTGGAACCGGTGCGCGGGCTTTTCGTCTACCATGTCGACGCCTTCATCGACTTCGCGCAGGCGGCGAACGAGCTTGGGCTGACCGAGGAGGAATTGCGCGCCCGCGTCGCATTTGTCGGGCCGGAACTGGCCAGCCTCTTCCTCCGTCTCGACCAGTCGCCCGTCGCCCGCGACGAATGGACCGCCGCCTTCCCGGTCGTGGTCGAGCGGGTGACGGATTACAAATCCATCGGCATCGGTCACGTCCCCGCCGCCGACTTGTCATATTCGGTCGCCGCCGTGGTCGACGACTACACGGGCGAGACGAAACCGGTCGATACCGGCTATACCGCGACGGATCACAGCGTGCAGGGCCGCGCGGCGCTGACGATCTACACCGACAAGCCGGCCTACAAGGTCGGCGACGGCCTGCGCATCTTCGTCGAGCCGCGGCACGAGTGCCGCCTGACCCTGCTTAATATTGACGACCGTGGCAAAAGCTGCGTGCTCTATCCGCATCCCGCGCTGCCCGACGTGCCGATCCCGGGCGGCACGCAGTATGTCTTCCCGCCGACCGGGTCGCTGACCGCGAACGAGGCCGGGGTCGAGACCATCCTGGCGATCTGCAATGGCGCGCCCGAGGCGGTGAAGGTTGCGACCCGCGACACCAGCCGCGTGTCCTGCGACGCCAGCCAGCGGGTCAACGACTATTCCGATATCTCGCACAACGAGATCATCCGCGAGGTCCTGTCGCTTGACCTGTCGGGCAAGGACAAGGTCGCCGACAACGGCGCGCTTTACAACGGCCTCAGCAGCCAGAACCCGCATGTCGCAAAGGCGCAGATATCGGCGCCGGTGACGGATTACTGACCGGAGGTTTCCCATGTTCCGCTGGCCCGGATACCTCTTGCTTTGCCTGCTCGGCAGCGCGCCCGCTACCGCACAGGAGGCCGAGATCTTCATCCCCGGCGCCTCGGGCACAATCGGCGAGGTGACCCCCGAGGCACCGCGCAACCGCCTTGCCGCCTGCCTGCGTGACGCCAATGCCGAGAACTGCACAGGGGTCGAGATCGACCCCGACGGCATCGCGCTGGAAAGCTTCTCGGGCGGGCCGGACATCACCTTCGAGACGCTGACGCTCGACCTGAACAGCGGCGCGGTCAGCACCTCGGCCGCGCCACCGCCGAAAAAGCCGGACTACACGGCCAGCAGCGGCAGCTACCGCACCGTCGCACTGCCCGCCGTCGCCATCACCATCGAATTCGACTTCGACAGCGCCACCATTCGCTACGACCAGCAGGGCAAGCTTGCCAGCCTCGCGGCGGCGTTCCAGGACCCGGCCCTTGCCGGGACGCCCTTCGCCGTGATCGGCCACACCGACGCCTCGGGTTCCGACGGCTACAACTGCGACCTGTCCCGCCGCCGCGCCGCCTCTGTCGCGCAGCAATTGACGCTGCGCTACGTGGTGCTGCCGCTTTACCGGGTGGGGTTCGGCGAGAACGTGTTGAAGAACCCCTACGACCCGCGCGCGGCGGAAAACCGACGCGTGACGTTTCTGCGGCTGCCGGACGACTACAACCAGGTCCTGACGACGGCGGCGGCGGTCTGCCCGCAGTATTAGGACGGTCCTATCGGTCCCCGGGCTACCCGCTCCGGACCTGATCCGGCGCCTCTGGCCGGAGATCCCGGGTCAAGCCCGGGACGGGTTGGTGTCCTTGGCGGAGATCTGCTGTGGAAATCGGACGCGACGGAATTTCTGCGCATCCCGGACCGGCTTCCTTGCGGTTGACATGGACGGGTGTCAGATCGCGCCGTCCCGTTCAAGCCGCGCGATAACCTAGGGCGCGATTCCAAGCTCTGCCAGGATCGCCCGGCTGTGTTCGCCTAAATCGGGCACCGGGTCCATCCGCGGCGTGAACCCATCCGTCCGGCCCGGCGGCAACAGCGCGGGGATAGGGCCCGCCGGGCTGCCGACCCGCGTCCAGCGCGCCCGGGCGCAAAGTTGCGGATGCGCCCAGACGTCGGCCATGTCGTTCATCCGCGCATTCGCAATCCCCGCCGTGTCCAGCCGGCCCGTCACCTGATCGCCGGTCAGGTTTGCAAAGGCCGTCATGATGATCTCGCGCAGTGCCGTCTTGTTCTCCGACCGCATCGCATTGCCTGAAAACCGCGCGTCCTCCAGCAACTCCGGCTGTTCCAGCACCTTCTCGCAGAAGACCTGCCATTCGCGTTCGTTCTGCAATCCCAGCATCACCACCGCGCCGTCACCGGCCGCGAACGGCCCGTAGGGGGAAATCGTCGCATGGCTTCCGCCTTGACGGCTGGGCGGTTTCGCCCCGTCGAAGGCGTAGTACAGCGGAAAGCCCATCCATTCGACCATCGCCTCGAGCATCGACACGTCGATCGACATGCCCTGCCCGGTCTTGCCGCGCTGGATCAGCGCGGCGAGGATGTTGGTGTAGGCGTACATGCCGGCAGCGATGTCGGCGATCGAGATGCCCGCCTTCGACGGCACGTCTTGCGTGCCGGTGACCGAAAGGAACCCGGCCTCGGCCTGGATCAGCAGGTCATAGGCCTTGCGGTCGCGGTCCGGCCCATCCTGCGCCGTAGCCCGAGATGTTGCAGACGATCAGCCGCGGATGCCGATCCTTCAGCGCTTCGAACGTCAGACCCATACGCGCCGCGGCACCCGGCGCCAGGTTCTGCACCAGAACGTCGGCCCGCCCGACAAGCGGCCTGCAACACGGCGGCGCCATCGGCATGTTTCACATCCAGCGCCAGGCTTTCCTTGGACCGGTTGATCCAGACGAAATGCGAGGCCAGCCCCTTGACGCGCCCGTCATAGGCGCGGGCGAAATCGCCGATTCCGGGGCGTTCGACCTTGATCACGCGGGCGCCCAGATCGGCCAGTTGCCGGGTGCAGAAGGGCGCGGCGATCGCATGTTCCAGCGACGACGACGGTGATGCCGTCGAGCGGCCGCATCAGAACGCCACTCCTAATAGGATCGCGGCAGGCCGAGCACGTGCTCGGCCACGTAGGACAGGATCAGGTTGGTCGAGATCGGCGCCACCTGGTACAGCCGGGTCTCGCGGAACTTGCGCTCGACGTCGTATTCGGCGGCAAAGCCGAAGCCGCCATGGAACTGCAGGCAGGCGTTGGCCGCCTCCCAGCGACGCCTTGGCCGCCAGGTACTTGGCCATGTTGGCCTCGGCGCCGCAGGGCTGCGCCGGCGTCGAACAGGCGGCAGGCCTCGCAGCGCATCAGGTTGGCGGCCTCGACCTCGATGTACGCCTCGGCGATCGGGAACTGCACGCCCTGGTTCTGGCCGATCGGGCCGGTCGAACACGACGCGTTCCTTGGCATAGGCCGTCGACGCGGTCGATGAACCAGTAGCCGTCGCCGATGCATTCGGCGGCGATCAGCGTGCGCTCGGCGTTCAGGCCGTCGAGGATGTAGCTGAAAGCCCTTGCCCTCCTCGCCGATCAGGTTCTCGGCCGGGATCTCGAGGTTGTCGAAGAACAGCTCGTTGGTCTCGTGGTTGACCATGTTGCGGATCGGCTGCACCGTCATGCCCGTTGCCGATGCGCCTCGCGCAGGTCGACGAGGAAGATCGACATGCCTTCGCGACTTCTTCTGCACCTCGGCCAGCGGCGTGGTGCGCGCCAGCAGGATCATCAGGTCGGAGTGCTGGACGCGCGAGATCCAGACCTTCTGGCCGTTGACGACGTAGCGGTCGCCCTTGCTGCACGGCGGTGGTCTTGATCTTGGTCGTGTCGGTGCCGGTCGTCGGCTCGGTCACGCCCATCGACTGCAGGCGCAGCTCGCCGCTGGCGATCTTCGGCAGGTAGTGCTGCCTTCTGCGCGTCCGAGCCGTGCCGCAGCAGCGTGCCCATGTTGTACATCTGGCCGTGGCAGGCGCCGGCATTGCCGCCCGCAGCGGTTGATCTCCTCCATGATCACCGAGGCCTCGGTCAGCCCCAGCCCCGAGCCGCCGTACTCCTCCGGGATCAGCGCCGCCAGCCAGCCGGCTTGCGTCAGCGCGTCGACGAATGCCTCGGGGTAGGCGCGCTTGCGATCCACCTCGCGGTGGTACTCCGGCGGAAAGGTCGCGCAAAGGTCGCGGATCGCGTCGCGCAGGTCCTGGAACTTTTCGGTCATGCCCGTCCCCTAGCCAAGTGTCGCCGAGGCATCCATCGCCAAGGCCCCGTCGTTTCGCCGTGCCCAAAGGCGAACGGAGCCATCGTCGGCCTGCACCCCGTGAACCGAGAACGTCGCCGTGTCGTAAAGCGTCGCCAGGTTTCGGAACCGGAACGCCGTCACCTTCGCCTCCGGCTGCTGGCGCCGCAGCAGGTCAAGAAGTAGCACCGCGATCAGCGGCCCGTGCACGACAAGCCCGGGATAGCCCTCGACCGACGTCGCGTAGGGCTGGTCGTAATGTATCCGGTGGCCGTTGAATGTCAGGGCGGAATAGCGGAACAGCATCACCGGATCGGGCCGAACGACACGGGAAAACGTGCTGTCCTCCGGGGCTGTTGGCGGTTGGGGCGGCGGATCCTCGGAGCAGGCGGCGGCACGATAGACGATGTCGTGTTCTTCCTCGACGGCGGTCGATCCATGCCAACCGATCTCGTGCCGCACCGTCACGAATACCAGGTCGCCGGTTCGGCCCTGTTTGTGCTCGACGCTGGCGACAGTCGAGATCTTGCGCAGCGCCGCACCGATCTGCAACGGCGCACGGAATGAAAACCGTGACCCCGCCCACATCCGGCGCGGCAGCGGCACCGGCGGCAGGAAGCCGCCGCGCGCGGTATGGCCATCGGGACCGACCTGCGACATCGGCGCCGCGTCCAGGAAGTGCAGCCAGTGCCATAGTGGCGGCAACGCGTCACCGTCGTGGTAGCTCTCGCCCGACCCGGTCCAGCGTCGCAGCAAGGGCATTGGCCGGAAAGGCGGCGATCCGGTCGTCGCGGGCCTCGGACTTTCCGATCCAGCCGCGCAGATGCGCGATATCGAGACCGGCGCCCACCGCTAGTCGCCCGGCGGAGTATGAAGGTCGGTCTGCAATATCTCCGCTTTCGGTCCGTCCGACGCCGTGACGCCGCCACCCAGGCCGATCAACCCGCAGAGCGCAAACCCAATTGACCCAGACATATCAGTCCCATTCGGCAACCACGGGGCCAGACTAAGAGGCGCGCGCGGCAATGAGCAAGCACCTTCCGGCATCGCGCCCGTGTACGGTCGCATTTGTTCTCCGTCTGTTGCCGACCGCCGTGGCGGCAGGCGCCAACCAGGCATGGAATGCAGCCGTGTCAATTCCGGCCGCGCGATTGCCTGCCAGCTGCTTTCTGGCTCCATGTCAGCGGCGTGGGGCAGGTGCCATGTCAGGGTTCGCACGGACCGCGGCAACCTATCGTTTTAGCGGCCGCCGCGCCTTTTCATCCGGGAAGGCGACCGTCGTTGCCCTAGCCTCCGCCTTCTCGGCGCAATCGGACAGGATCGTGTGCACGCCGACCCGCGGCGGATAGTTCGACACGTCCAAGCCATCCTCGCGCCCGTCCGAGCCGATCAGCAGAAGCTGGCCGGCCCGCTCGACCCGCGACATGGACGAGAACGCGATCATCACCTGGCCGTCCGACACGAACAGGTTTCCCATCAGCAACACGCAATTCAGCATCAGCCATGCCTTCCGTTGGCCCCAGGCAAGCCTTCCAGATGAAGCGTGGCAATCATCGCAGACTACCAGATATTGTAAAGCGGCCTACTGCGCCAACCCTAGCTTCGCTAGATGCGCGACTGACGCCTGCACCTTGCCGAAATCGTTGATCTCGACGATCAGGTGCGGTCGTGACCCGATCCTGGCGAGTTCCGCGAAGATCGCGGCGAAGTCGATGTTGCCCTCGCCCAGAGACCAGTGACGGTCGGCCAGACCGTCGGTATCCTGCAAGTGAACATGCGCCAGGGTCTCGCCCGCCGCCGCGATGTAAGCATCCGCCGACGGCGCGCCGCAAACCGAATGCGCCCAGTGCGCATGCCCGGTATCCACCGACAGACGCAACGCGGGCGACGCGGCGGCCTCGATTACCGCGGTGCGCTCGGCGGGGTCGATGTCCTTTATGTTCTCCAGCACCATCGTCACGCCCTGATCCTCGGCCCGTTTCAGCGCCGGGGCCAGAGTGTCGAGGATCGCCGCCACCCGCCGAGACCGGTCGCGCGGGCCGTTGTCGAGGTTGGAATGATCCCAGGGATCATACGGCGAATGGATCACCATCTGCACCGCCGACAGGGCCTCGCAGACGTCCAGTCCCTGGTCCATGCGGGTCTGGACGATCTTGCGCACGTCGCGGTCCTTGGTGTCGACCTCGAACCCGATGAACGGACCGTGGATGCCCAGCCGCCCCTGCCAGCCGTCCAGCTTCTTTTTTGCCTGGTCGATGAATGGCCCGGGCGCGCGCAGGATGTCGGCCATGCAGAATTCCGGAAGCTCCAGATCGCGGTTCTTCTCGATCAGCCAGTCGCGGTGCCGGTCGAGGTCGAGCACCGTCAGCTGCGCGCCGACAACGGGTAAGTCTGACATCACAATGCTCCTTTCCGCGCCAGCATGGGCCGGAACGCGGACAGCGTGCAAGATCGGCTGTGTACGGTCAGGGACGGATGAACTTGGCGCCGCTCGACCTTGGCGCGGACATGCCTGGAGCGGCAGCATCTACTGTTTTGAAGCCAGGTTCGGTCACATTGCAGGCAACGCCGTCGCGGTCGGTGTCGTTGCGGGAATGATAGCCCGGCTCGCCGCGCGCGGCACCGGCCACGCCGACTTTGGCGGCGGCGCTGCATCCGGCCATGGCGATCAGATGACGCAGGGCGTCCTCCCGCTCGAACGGGCTGGTGCGAATGAAAAGCGAAACAGTCAAGCCGCCCGCCACGACGGGGACTAGCAGTACGCTGAGCAGGATCCGGGCGGGCGACAGCGCCTGACGCCGGGTCGCGTCGGCGCGGCGGTGCCGGCGGGCTTGCCGCATGGTCATCGGCTGCTGTGATCCGCAGTCACGAAACGCAGCCCTTAGGTTGTCTGTCTCGGTCATTGCGCCATTCTAGGCTGCGAAAATGGCGATGCTATGACGCGCAGTGGGCGGTTTTTGGGAACGGGAGACAACGGCGTAACAGGGTGTTCCCTATGGAACACCCTGTTACTCGAAACTCTTGCGGCAATCAGACGGCCCGTCAGCCGCCGTTTTCACGGGCCGGTTCGATGTTGATCGTCGGCACGTCCACCAGTTCGGTTTCGGTTGTGACCTCGACCTTCGGCACGTCCACCTCGATGGTCTCCTCTCCGACATTTATCGAACCAGTCTCGACGTCAAACGCGGGCAATGTACCTTTCTCGACGTCGATCGACACGTCGGGAAGCCGCGCCTCGCGGGTCTGATCAATATCGATCATGTAGGCTGCGGCACCTACCACGGCGATCGCCGCGACTGCGCCAACGACGATGGGTGTCTTCTTCATGGCTGAACTCCTTTTCATCTGCATGCCGCGATTTGCGGCGTTGCAGGGAAAACGCGGAGCGTCGGACCCTGTTCCAAGGAAACTGGTCAGCTTTGCCTGTTGGTCATCACGACCGCGCGAAGACCCTTCTGCGCCCGCGAAGGATCACCCGAAATCCGCGACCACGTCGTACATCACCGGTTCGAAGTTTTTGCACAGGCCACCGATCACCCGATTGCGCTTGCGCATCTCCTCAGTGCGCAGCATCGCCTGAAAATCCTCACGCCGCCGCCATTGGCTGTAGTTCGCGATCCGGGTCTGGGCGTCGTTGACATGCAGACCGGCGGCCAGGAACCCGGGCTGCTTTGAAATGAAATCGCGGTAGGCCGAGGTCAGCGCATCTATCAGGTCCTGGCACGTGCCGGGATGCACTTCGAAGGTCGTGATCACCGTCTGCGCCTGGGTCTTTGTCGAAATGGTCAGCATTGCGGGCTCCTGTGATCGGGCCAGCTTTCGCTGACTCCCGCTGGTCAAGGGGCAGCGCGATCCCGTCGGATGCGCCGCGGCCGGATCAGCGTATCACATGAACCGAGCATTTGGCATGGCGGACCACCCGCGCTGCGGTCGAGCCAAGGAAATAGTCCTCCAGCCCAGGCCGGTGCGAGGCGAGGACGATGCAGTCGGCGTCGTTGTCGTCCGCATGATCCACGATGGTCCGCCCGGCATGGCCGGATACCACGACCGGCGTCACGCCCGGCATGTCGCGCACCTTGTGGTGCAGGTCGTTGGCGATCTCCTTGTGGAATTCGTGAACATAATCGGCGGGCACGTATTGCGACGCATAGCCCGGCAGTTCCTCGAACACATGCAAGGCGGTGATCTTGCCGCCCTCTACCAGCAGTCGCTGGGTGACTTCCTTGAGTTGGGCCATGTCATGCTCGTGGTCCAGCGCGACGGCCATCACGATATGCTTATACACTTGGCGTTCCTTTCCTGTTGCGTCGTCCGAGAGTAGATCGGGCGAGCAAGGCCCACCTTGACCTGTATCATGACTCCGGGCGCCGGTCACATCCAACGAAATGCAAAAAGCGGAGCGCCGTCAAGACGCTCCGCTCCGGATCAACCGTTAAGGGCGCGATCAGATCGGTTTGTCACACCGCGCGGTCACGACGACGGACCCGCGGCACGCCTCGGGCCATTTCAGCTGCACCAGATCCTGGTTCGCGCCGGCATTGGTGACCGTGCTGGGGAACGGGTAGATGATTTCGTTGGCGCCGTTGCGGATATCGCCCTTCAATGCAATCGCACTGACCTGCCGGGCATAGCCATCGAATGGCAGATAGCCGCTGACGTTGAGCGTCCAGACCGAGGCATCGCTCGCTTGGTTGAACTCTAGCGTGACCGGGTTGATCGCCGGCTGGGCGATGCCATTGAAGGTGTTACCCTCGAAGGTGACGTTGCGGGTCCGCGACACGTCCAGCGGCGCAATGGAATCATCGACGCTTTCCACCCGGTTCACCGTCCCGTTCAGCGACTTGAACGTGTTGCCGATGACGCTGATGCCCTGGATGAAATGGTCCGCCCCGTGCGGCTTGATGACGATCCAGGTGAACCACGGCGCCACGTCGTTGCAGGTGAAGATGTTGCCGGTGAAGGACAGCCCGCCGAACGAGTATTCGTTGCTGAAGTCCGGCTCGGCGTCGTGCTCGTTGGTCCATTCGATGAACGAATTGTCCATGTAGCAGCCGGTGATCACCGACTTCATGTTCGGCTCGGTGAACACGATCCCGGCCACCCGTGGCCCGTCGGTGACCTCGTCGCCCTGGAACCAGTGGTTGCCGACCAGCAGGTGACCGTTGCCGCTGATCACGCCGGTATGCAGGAAACGCTGGAACCGGTTGCCGCGGATCTTGCTGTCATTGGCATTGACGTTGAAGCAGATTGACGTGCGCGCGGTCGCGGCCATCGATTGCTCGTTCGACGCAAAGTGGCAGCGGTCGATCTGCAGATCCTGGCAGCCGCGCCCGATCGAGGTGATGCCGCGATCCTTCGGCTTGGTGAAATAGCAGTCGCGCGCATGGAACGTCTCGCCATTGGCGCACAGTATGACGGCGCTGCCGTTGCCGGCGCACTGGAACTCGATATCGGTCAATGTCATCTTCGACAACTTGACGAACCCGCTGAAATCCAGCGCGTACCTGAACCGCGTGAAGGTGTAGGTCTGGGTTGCTGCCGGTCCCCAAAGCGGCTGGCTGAGCGTCAGTTCGCCCGCGCCGACGTTCTTCTCCTTGACATAAACCTCGCGCCCCACGCCATTGCCCGTGACAATACTGCCGACCTCGATGTTGGCGACATTCGCCACGTTCGTCAGCTTCAGCGGGTTGTTGGCGTTGTACTGGCCGGACGAGGTCGCGACCTGATCGTTCCAGTTGCTCGATGACACCAGGTTGAACTGGCCGTTGCGAAGGACCCGGCGCACCTCGAATGTGTCCTTGTTGGCAACCGCGGCAGCCATGTCGATCGGACCGTCCAGTTCGATCCGGCGACCGTTCATGTCAAGCGACTCGTGGTCGGTATAGTTCAGCAGCGCCTGGAACGCCTTGCGGAAGGCAAGCACCTCGTCACCGAATGCGTCGATATAGCCGTTCAGGTCGAAGTTCCGGCGCAGGATCAGTCGCTCGGCAGTTGGCATCGTGACTGTGCCCGCGAAGCGGACCTCGCTTTCGAAGGTGAAACTCGCATCCAGCCTGTAGATCCCCTCGGGAACCAAGACCACGCGACCGTTTGCAGCGGCGTCGGCGGCAGCAAAAGCCGCATCATTGGCCGTGGTGCCGTCACCGATGGCACCGTAGTCGCGCACGTCGACCCAATCCATCATCGTGCGCAGGAACGCCCCGGTCACATCCTCGATCACCAGATCGTCGATCCGCACGACGCCGCCGTTCTGCCCAGTCAGATCCAGCCCGAAATGGCCGTAGATCGCTTCGGTCCCCCAGACCATGTCGACGCCGTTGCGGTCGCCGACGCCGATGATCGCGCTGACCTCGACGACTTCGCCGTAAGAGGTCAACGTCACGCTTGGCCCGACTTCCGTCACACCGGTCACATGCGCGCCGCCGCTCTTGCCCGCCCATGCCGCGATGCGGACGCTGGGCAGGTTGCCGGTGATCGCCTTCACCCGCGCGGTTATGCGCAGGTAGCATCCCGGCAGAAGCGGCGTCTCGCCGGTATAGCGCAGGCGCTGGGTGGTCTCGATCTTGACCAGTTCCAGGCAGCCGCCAAAATCTTGGTCGGCGGGAACAAGCGCCGCGTTGGTCGCGCCGTCATAGGTGTCCGAACCGGGAGTCCCGTCCTCGCTCGACCATACGTCCAGACCGCCGCCGAACGCGGGCGGCATCAGGACCAGACCGTCGGTAATTGCCTTGTTCATCCCAAACCCCTTTCAAAACCTCAATGCGTGTCCGGGGACATGCGCCGGGCTCGCCCGTGCAGATGTCTCTCGAATACGTTCCACAGCTCATGGAAATGCCCGGACACGCGGCCCAGACGAGGATTAGGGGTATCAGTTCGGGCTAAAGTCCCGGTTAACCATGCGCACGGTAGGCGTTGCGCGGCTTAACTGTCAGGCGCCGACGGGCGGCTGTTCCAGCAGGGTTACGCCGTTGATCTGCCAGCCGTTCTCGGTCTGAACCATCTGGTATTCCAGCAGGTAGTAGACGCCCTTGGCATCCCGGATCAGGACATGCTGCATGTAAAGTTTGCCTGACCCCTTGAGATCCTTGAACTGCACCTCGGCGGGACGCCAGACCATCGGAAAGCCGTTGCGCACCATCAATCCGAAGTTGTCCGGAGTGCGAAAGATACCCTGGATCATTGGCGAGGCGAAGGTGAAGGCGGTCGCGAAATCGTCAACCTTGAAAGCTTCGATCTGGCTGGAGATGACCCCCTGGATTGCTCCGGCATCGTCTTGGGCATCGGCCGGACCGGCCAGTTTCAGCGCGATCAAAACCACCATCAACAAGCGCAACATCGCAATCCCTCCCCGAATCCAACCATGCTGTTAGATACGGTGCGCCCGAGGGATTGGTTTCACCTGGCTCGGGCTGACACGCCCAAGATTCTGACAACTAAAGGAATTTTTATGTCGCGGAATGCGTGGTTCCGCGCACCATCTGCCTTATCCTAGTTGCCCATCCAACCCGGCCTCGATCAGCGCGATAGTTTCCTCGATGCCGTAAAGCGCGATGAACCCGCCGAACCGCGGTCCTTGGCTGGCGCCCAGCAGGACCTCGTAAAGCGCCTTGAACCAGTCACGCAGCGGCTCGAACCCATGCTCCTTGCCGACGGCGAAGACCATCGACTGTAAGGCTTCCGCGTTCAGCCCGCCGTCCCAGGCCTCCAGCCGGTCACGCAGGTCCTCCAATGCCGCCCGCTCCTTGTCGTCGGCAGAGCGGTAGACCTTCGCCGGCTTCACGAAGTTATTGTAGTAGCGCACCGCATACACCGCCGCCGCATCCAGGTCAGGATGGGTGCCGGGCGAGGCGTCGGGTGCATAACGCTGGATGAAGCCCCACAGCTTATCCTTGCTCTCGGCTGCCGAGACGGAAGCCAGGTTCAGCAGCATCGCGAACGGAACCACCATGTTCGACTGCGGCACGTCGGCCCCGTGAATGTGGAACACCGGGTTCGCCAGTCGCTGTGCGGTATCCTGCTCCGGATAGGCGCGTAGCTGCTGGTGATACTCGTCCACGGCCTTCGGGATTACGTCGAAATGCATCCGCTTGGCAGTTTTTGGCTTGGCATACATGAAATACGACAGGCTTTCGGTAGAGGCATAGGTCAGCCATTCGTCGATGCTCAGCCCGTTGCCCTTCGACTTGGAAATCTTCTGGCCAATATCGTCGAGAAACAGCTCATAGGTAAAAATCTCGGGCGCCCGCCCGCCCAGTATCCGGCAAATCTCGGAATAGATCTGCGTATTTGGCGCATGTTCCTTGCCATAGGGTTCGAAATCCACGCCCAGCGCCGCCCAGCGCGCCCCGAAATCGGGCTTCCATTGCAGCTTTACGTTGCCGCCCGTCACTGGCAGCGTCGTCTCGGTCCCGTCCTCGTCGTCGAACGTCACCGTGCCCGCCTTCGCGTCCACATTCCGGATCGGCACGTAAAGCACCCGACCCGACTGGGGCGAGATCGGCAGGAAGATCGAATAGGTCTGCTGACGTTCTTCGCGTAGGCTTTTTAGCATCACCGCCATTAGGTCGTCATAGCGTTCCGCAGCGCGCATCAGGGTTTCATCGAATTGCCCCGACGCATAGAATTCGGTCGCCGAAAAGAACGTGTACTCGAAGCCAAAGGTATCCAGGAACCGGCGCAGCATGGCGTTGTTGTGGTGGCCGAAGCTGTCGAATTCGCCGAACGGGTCCGGCACCTTCGTCAGCGGTCGCTGCAAGTGTCCGACCAGCATTTCCGGTTGCGGCACGTTGTCGGGCACCTTGCGCAATCCGTCCATGTCGTCGGAAAAGCAGTACAGCCGGGTCGGGATATCCGAAAGGATCTCGAACGCCCGGCGCACCATGGTGGTTCGCAGCACCTCGCCGAACGTGCCTATATGCGGCAGTCCGCTGGGACCATAACCAGTCTCGAACAGCACGAACCCCTTCTCGGGCGGCGCCTTCTCGTATCGTTTGACCAGCCGGCGCGCCTCTTCGAAGGGCCAAGCCTTGGAGGTCATCGCAAGTTCGCGCGTGCTGGTCATATCGGGTTCTTTCGGCAGGTTCGGGCCCAGACGGCCCGGTGAGACGCCGCTACCTATTGCCCACGGGCCCTCGCGTCAATATTCTGCACCTGCAAAACAAGCCTCGTCAGGAACAGCCCTTGGCCGAAACGTCCCCCTCGATGTCGCCGCAGGACACACTTGTGGCCGTCATGATCGCCATCTCGGCCTCGGACGAGAACATCCGAACATCGGAACTCGTGACGATCGAGGCTATCGTCGATCACTTGCCGGTCTTCGCCGATTACGACAAGGACCGGCTGAAGCGGGTTTCGGAAACCGTCTTCGACCTTTTTGGCGAAGAGGATGGCCTTGACGCCCTATTTGGCCTGATCCGCGACAACCTGCCGGAAAAGCTGCACGAAACGGCCTATGCGCTGGCCTGCGACGTGGCCGCCGCCGACGGTCGCCTGCGCGAGGAAGAGCTCAACCTGCTGGCCGAAATCCGCTATGAACTGAGCATCGACCGACTGCACGCCGCCGCCATCGAGCGCGGCGCACGCGCGCGGCATCAGACCGTGTAGAAAGGGGTGAAGAAGGCCGCAGCGGGACGCTAAGAGTGTCACCCCCGATCGTGCAGCCCCCACCGTTCAAGCAGCCGCATCTGTAATCTCCGGGACCGCCCAGTCCAGGCCCGGCTGCCCGAAGGCACGTCGTTGTCGTCGCTGCTGATCGCCTCGCGCATCCCCAGATCCGCACTGAAAATGGCAAATGCCAGGTCCCGCCCGTCCGCTGCCGTGACATAGCCCGCCAGCGCGCTGACGAAGTTCAGCGTCCCGGTCTTGGCGTGAACCTTTACTGGGTGGTTTTGAACCACGTCCCCATTGTCGTTGCGGATCGGGATCGGTTTCAGGATCGGCCCCAGAGCGTTCGACCCACGTACTTTCACCAGCGCTTTCACCATGTCGACGGCCGACATTCGCGATTGATCCCCCAGCCCGGAATGATCGACGAAGTGGGCCTTGCGCGCGCCCAGTTCCGACCGCGCCCAATCGCTCATTTCACGGGCCGATTCCGCCAGCGCCCGCGGACCCATGCCATCGGCCTGAGTCGCGGTCAGCCCGGCGACCTCTGCCGTCAGGTTAGTGGACCAACGCAGCATGTCTTTCAGGATCTCGCGCAAGTTGGGGCTGGATTGCTCTGCAAGCAGTGTGCCGTCCTGCCAGTCTTGCGACACCTTGGCGCGCGGCAACCTTATGCCATGCGATCGGGCCAGCGTCTGAAACACTTCGGCGGCGTAAAGCTCGGGTTTGCGCACCGGCAACCAGCGACTTCCGCCCGATCCAAGCGCCGCGCGCGCCACGGTCCAATCGTCGGTCCCGCCCGCGTCGACATAGGTATAGACCGGCACCTTTCGGTCCACGACCTGCATCCGTGCGATCGCCACAGCCGGGCGGAACCGCCGCGCCCGGGCATCCATCGACACGTCGTATCCGCCACCTCCCGCGCGCTTCCATTCGAAATGCACCCGGTTGTAGTTCAGGTTCAGGCCCGAAACCGCAGGGTTGTATCCCATGTGATCCGGCTGACCCGGATCGATGGCGAAGATCGTGGGCAGGCTGTTGGCCGAGACCATGAAATCGCCGGTGATCTCGCGCAGGCCGGTCTCTTTCAGGCGCGCCGCCAGGTCGCCCAGCGCGTCGGTGTCCAGCGTCGGGTCGCCGCCGCCCACCAGCACCAGGTCGCCCGCAAGCTTGCCATTGGTCACCGGCCCTGTCGCCATCAGCCGGGTCTTGAAACGGAAATCTGGACCCAGTCTGTCAAGCGCATAAAGTGCCGTGATCGCCTTTGTGACACTGGCGGGGGGGAGTGCCAGAAGCGGGCTGTACACCTCCAGCATTTCGCCTGTCTCTGCATCGGCCACGGCGAAGCCAACCTTCCCGCTCAGCCCGGCATCGGCGACCAAGTCCCGCGCTGACCGGATCGAGTCGCGAGCAAGCTGGGGGTCGCGGGGAACCGGTCGGATCGAGGTCAGTGGCGCACTGGCGAAGGCATGGGTTGCTGCACTTCCCAGAAGCGCACCCAGCAGCAAACGCCGTGTGATCGGCGACGATTGACCCTTGCGACCCATAGCTCGAATTAACCCTTCCAAACCAACGACACAACCTTACCGAACCCAGTCTCCGCGCGCCCGGATCGCACTTGACGACAAGTTTACCATCGGCACGTTCACAAAGCACCAGACCGGCGGCGGCAGCAGTGGCAGCAGACGGCTCTGACGCCCGCTCAGACGCTGCATCCGGTAAATGTCGGCTGCCTTGGAAGTGCGGGCCGAGATCCGATCGCCGGGCCGCGCGATCACTCCGATGGGAACAGTCTCGATGATGCGCCGCCACTGTTGCCAATGGTGCAGCGTCGCCAGATTGTCCGCTCCCATCAACCAGACGAATCGCACGCCAGGGTAGAGTTCCACCAGTCGGGTCAAGGTCTCGGCCGTGTACCGCGTACCCAGGCGTTTCTCTAGCGCCGTCACCCGCACACGCGGATGCGACATCAGCTTGCGCGCCGCATCAAGCCGCCGTTCCAGTGCCGCGGGGCTGTCCAGTTTCAGCGGATTGCCGGGGCTGACCAGCCACCAGACCCGATCCAGCCCGAACCGCTTAAGCGCCTCGCGCGTGACATGAACATGCCCGCCATGCGCCGGATCAAAGGAGCCACCCAATAGCCCGATGCGCTGCCCGGACCGCGCCACCGGCATCTCTGATCGTAAAATGATGCCGCCCAACGCTCCCATGCCGCCCTGTGTCTGGCTTTAGAGGATTCCTGTCAATCGGTCCGTGGCGGCGATGTGCCCCGAGACTATATCAGCAAAGGAGCTTCAAATGCCTTCAGGCAGGCCCGCGCCGTCACACCGAAGTCACCCGGCCCCATGACATCTTCCAGTTCCGGGAAGATATCCAGTATCTCCTGCCGCGCCGCAGCCCCGACCGTACTCAGCGTACGGGTGCCAAGATACAACGTCTCGCACCGCGCGTCCTCGGCGTGAATGATCTCGTGACTGTCTAGCGCAAAGTGGAAATATTCGATTTCGTCCCGGTCCGACTGAACGATTGTCGTGCCGTTCACCAGGTGGGCGGCCGAGGCCAGGACTTCATCCTCGCCGAACAGAAGCTCGGCCTTCCAGCCACCGATTACCACCCGATGGTGCGGCGATACAACCAGATCGCGGCGGTTACCGATCGCGCCTTTCGCGAACCGCACCGGCGCCAACTCACCGCGGCCGGACACCCGGCGCGAACCGATCCAGCGCACGGGTTGCAGCCCCCGATCCGCTGTCATCACCATGTCGCCTACGCGCAACTCCTCGACAGGCGTCTGGCCGTTCATTGTCCGAATGCGGGTTCCCCGCGCGAAGCAAACCAGCGGCGGCGTCAGGTCAAAGCTGAGATCGCCGAAACCGATCGCCTGGTTTGCCGGGTTCGACTGCACAAGCGGGCCGTTGCCATAGATGATCTGGATGCTGGCCACCTCGCCAGAGATGGAGACGATCACGTTTCCCTCGGTCGAGTTTGCAGCGACAGAGCCGGACGGGCCGGACCCTGCGCCGGGAATGGCCGTCGCGACCCCGCCAACAACCGTCACGACCGTCGGGTCGACCGCTGTCAGGGTGACTGTCAGGGGATTGCCGTCCTCGTCGAACGCCAGCACGGTCACCTGGTCCTGGAACGAGCCGGACGATGTGGCATCAATATCATAAAGGGTGAACGACACGTCCGTAACGCTGTCGCCCAGGCTTTGGGTGTTGTTCGAAAAGTCGATTGTCGTCGTCAGCGTCGACGCGGCATTCGGATTATTCACACCCATCTCGAAATAGCCGGTGCTGTCGCCGCCCATCGTGGTGTTGGATTCGAACCCGTCACGATTAGTGCGATACCAGCCGTTTGGGTCGGGCTGGGTGACCGTGACATCGACGGTCTCCGTCGTCGACGACGTGAAGGTCGTCGTCGTTCCGCTGTTCTCGTCGCTGTAGTGGGTCGACCAGTCGTGGATTTCCTGTGTCACCCGGCGTCTCCTGTCTGCGCCGTTTCTTCGGCGGCATTGTTCCATTTGCGGGGACAATCCTGGCTTCTCAATTCGATTAAATTTTGGTGCAGATCCGTTCCGCGCGGGGTCTTGTCGCGGCGCAACTGCGGCAGGATGGGCCCCTTGGACGCAATTGCACCGCATTTGCCGAAGCTGATAATTCCGGGGCACGACCGTTGTCGGCTGCGTTCGAACCGTCTAATGACCCGGCTGAACAGTCACGAGGCAAGCCATGGCATCCTATCAGTACGTCTACCACATGGACGGCGTGTCCAAGACCTATCCCGGCGGCAAGAAAACCTTCGAGAATATCCGTCTGTCGTTCCTGCCCGGCGTCAAAATTGGCGTCGTCGGTGTCAACGGCGCGGGCAAATCAACCCTGCTCAAGATCATGGCCGGCCTCGACAAGGACTTCTCGGGCGAGGCCTGGGCCGCCAAGGGCGCCCGCGTCGGCTATCTGCCGCAGGAGCCGGAACTGGATCCCGCCCTCGACGTGCGCGGCAACGTGATGGAGGGCGTTGCGGCCAAGAAGGCCAAGCTCGACAAGTACAACGAACTGGCGATGAACTATTCCGACGAGACCGCCGACGAGATGGCCAAGCTGCAGGACGAGATCGACGCCGAGAACCTCTGGGATCTCGACGCCCAGATCGACGTCGCCATGGAGGCGCTGCGCTGCCCGCCCGACGATGCCTCGGTCGACACGCTTTCGGGGGGCGAAAAGCGGCGCGTCGCGCTTTGCAAGCTGCTGCTGGAAGCTCCCGACATGCTGCTGCTGGACGAGCCAACCAACCACCTGGACGCCGAAACCATCGCCTGGCTGCAAAACCACCTGATCGAATACCCCGGAACAATCCTCATCGTCACCCACGACCGCTATTTCCTCGACGATATCACCGGCTGGATCCTGGAACTCGACCGCGGTCGCGGTATCCCTTACGAGGGCAACTATTCCGCCTGGCTGGAACAGAAGGCCAAGCGACTGGCGCAGGAGGCGCGCGAGGACAAGTCCAAGCAGAAGACGCTGGAACGCGAACTGGAATGGATGCGCCAGGGCCAGAAGGCGCGGCAGGCGAAATCCAAGGCGCGCATCCAGGCCTACAACGAAATGGCGGGCCAGTCAGAGCGCGAGAAACTCGCCCGCGCCCAGATCATCATCCCCAACGGCCAGCGCCTTGGCGGCAAAGTGATCGAGGTCGAGAACCTCGCCAAGCATATGGGCGACAAGCAGTTGATCGAGGATTTGTCGTTCAGCCTGCCCCCCGGCGGCATCGTCGGCGTCATCGGCCCCAACGGCGCGGGCAAGACGACCTTGTTCCGCATGCTGACGGGGCAGGAAAAGCCCGACAGCGGCACCATCACCTATGGCGATACGGTGCAGTTGTCCTTCGTCGACCAGTCGCGCGACGCGCTGGACGCCAACCACACCGTCTGGGAGGAAATCACCGGCGGCGCCGAACTGATCACCCTCGGCGACGCCGAAATGAACTCCCGCGCCTACTGCTCGGCCTTCAACTTCAAGGGCGGCGACCAGCAGAAGAAGGTCGGCCTGCTCTCGGGCGGCGAACGCAACCGCGTCCACATGGCGAAACTCTTGCGCTCCGGCGGCAACGTCCTGCTGCTCGACGAACCGACCAACGATCTTGACGTCGAAACGTTGCGGGCGCTCGAAGACGCCCTTGTAGACTTCGCCGGCTGCGCCGTCGTCATCAGCCACGACCGCTTCTTCCTCGACCGCATCTGCACCCACATCCTCGCCTTCGAGGGCGAGGCCCACGTGGAATGGTTCGAAGGCAACTTCGAGGATTACGAGGAAGACAAGAAGCGGCGGCTGGGGGTTGACGCGATGGAGCCGAAGCGGATCAAGTATAAGAAATTTACGAGGTGATCTCCAGAATAGTCGAAATAGAAGCCGAGAGTATTGGAATTTTAAAAATCTTTGGATGAACACACCAAGACATTGACGTTTCAGTACTGGGCAACCCCTCTAGCCGTTTTTACTTCAATCTCGATTATTTGCTGGTTGTTGGAAATAACTCCAACACCATCCCAAATCGGCGGCTTGTTTGTATTTACTGGAATATGTTTAGGCCTTCGTGCGGCCCCAAATCTCGAAAGTGGAAATGAAATCAGGCGCCTATTAATTTGGTCGGGAGACGGCGACTGCACTGAGATTACCAAGCGATTTGGATACGACAACATCAAGGGTACATTCTACGCGGTAGAAGGCGTGCTGCTCGGCGTCGGAACTCTGAAAGGCATTTTTGGATTTTAGCAAACCGTGGGGTGCACATTGGTTGCGCACCATTCAACGATCAACGCAGAAAGCGCGCCGAAGCATACTCTAGCCCGGATTATTCACCACGGTCGCGCGACGGCCGTGGCATGAGAGTGATCCGGCGCAGCCTTTGGGTTCAGGCAAGGGCCAGTCGTTCGCGACATCGCGCGCTCTGATGTGGGTTTGGGTGTTGCGATTTTCGGGCTTGCGGGGCGTTTCGCGGCGGAGCGGTCAGGGGGCCTGTGGGTTTCGGTTCCCCGGCGCTGCAAGAGACCGGGTAAGCTGTGCGATCAGGGCCTTGTCCGGGCAGGCAGAGGCGAAGGCGATGCGGATGCGGGTTGCGGTCTCGATGATGCGGGCGCCGATTTTGATCAGGCGGGTTTGCAAGGTGGTGAACTCGGCGCGTTTCAGCGGCACCTTTTCCGGGATCGCTTGCCGAACCGTCCAGAGCAGCCAGTAGGCGACGGTGTGCAGTATCAGGCGCATCTGATTGGCGGCAGCGCTCATGCAGGAGGTGCGGTCGCTCTTGAGTTGGGTCTTGTGTAACTTGATCAAGTTCTCCGCCTGGCCGCGGTCGCAGTAATCGAGCTCGTAGAGCCGCTCGGGCGTTGGCCCCTGGATCGAGGTGACGATGGTGCGGATGTCCATGCCCTGGATGCTTGCCTCGATGCGAGCAATGACCCGGCGCGCAGTGGTCCAGCTCTTCGCGGCATAATGGGTTTCGCAGTGCTCCCGGTGCGCGGTCAGCCCGCGTCTTGCCCGGAACACGGCGCAGGCATCCGCTGTCCTGGCGATCACCGGGTCTTTTCGAAGCGCGGAATTCATTGGAAGGCCAAAGAGATATTCGACGCCATGGGCCTCGCACCAATCCATGACTTCAGGCCGTGCATAATGCCCGTCGCCGCGCAGGGCGATCTTTGTGTCCGGCCAGTGGCTGCGGATGCGGCGGATCAGACGGCGAACATGGCCACGGATTTCCTTGCCCGACGGCGTCCGGGCGGGACGCAGGACGAAGGCGACCGGCCGTCCGCTGCCCGCCTCGTAAACATGGATCGGGGCATAGCCGCGCTCGCCATGGAACCCGTTCCAGAAGGTGAGCTGCTGCTGGCCATGCGCGGCATCGAAGGTGTCGTCGATGTCGAGGATTACCTCCTTGGGCGCCGCTGCGTGGCTGGCACAATAGACATCCACCATTTCACGCCCGATACGGATCAGCGTGCGCAGGTCGGATGCGTTCTCCCAACGCGACATCGTCGGTTGGCTGGCCAGCCCGATCGCCTCTCCGGGGGCTTTGCCGAGTGCCATCATGAAGGCCGGATCGTACCTCAGGGCGTCCAGGTCATCGGCGTCCTCATACCCACAGGCAATGGCCAGCACACGTGCCCGCAGGATGTCCGAAAGGCTGTGCGTCACCCGCGCCGGGTCCCTCCCATCGGGAATCAAAGTTGCAAGCCGATCGACGATGCCGAGCCGCCGCTCGGCCTGAGCGAGCAGCAGAATGCCGGCATCCGACGTGATCGCGCCACCGTCGAACGCAGCCGTGACTTTCTTGGACCGAATGGCTGGAAACGAGAGCGAAATCTGGGCAGGATCGGTCATGGCGGCGGTGGCAATTTTTGTCCGGTGATTGGATCGTCTGAACAGCTATTCTCTACACCAAATCAGAGACTTACACTACCGCTGCCACCCCAAAACCGCGACCTGATGAATAATCCGGGCTAGCAAGGTCATCGATGTCTTTGAGGTGTACCGGGATCAGAAACCGCATCCCGATTCCGCGCCCCTCGGGGTAATGTACGCCAAAGGAAAAGGCGTTGAAGAGGATGACGCAGTAGCGGTTCGATGGTTTCGGCGCGCAGCGGAGCAGAGCAATGCCTTCGATTCCCGGTCCGTACGTAGCACGCGAAATAGCCGCGCAATTGGCCATCCCATTCCTCGAAGAAGATTGTGTTGGGGTCTCGCGGCACTGTTCCCGCCAATGCGCGCCAGATTGCCTGCACTACATCAGCCATCGTCTTGACCGCAGTGTTTGTAGGTCGGAAATCGCGCGTCATAAGTAATACTAGCCCCTCCCCCTGCCTTCCCCTGCACCTTGGGCGCGGGTCTTTGGCAAGGTCCACGTTGCTCGGCTCCGAAATGCCGGGTGCAGCCGAGTCAGGACATAAGGTTTGGGGCTTTGATCCTGCCCGATGCTTGCTGGTCAGCCGCAACAGCCCAGCAGCCTCCAGCGCGCGCCGTGCTGCCCGAAGGCGGGGCATAGACAGGTTAATCAGGCCAGCCGCCCGCATGGCTGCAAAGTCCAAGGGGAAGCGTTTGCCGGGGGCTGTGGCCGTGCTGATCCACCAGCAGCACCAGACAGGGCGATGGCATCCGCCCCATTGGCTTGGCCCCGCAAGGCATCCAGGGCCAGGCGTTGCACGGGAAAGGCGCTGTCACGGCCCCGATAGATGCGATTTTCCAAACGGCATTTCCAGGCCCATCCGGCAATGGCGCGCAATTCACTGTCAGGCATCGTGGCCGGATCGGCGCACCAGTCGTCACGGATGCCCGCAAGATTGGCTTGCAGTTCTTCGGCGCTGTCCACCAGTTCCACCATGCGCATGGCCTCCTTCACCAGTTCAACATGCCGATGCCCGGTCAGGATCGGCGCGGCCTTTGGGGTTGAAGTCGCCACGCAGGCAAGGCAGTGCATCATTCCCCAGCAATCCCTTGGCCGGCTCATAAGAACCGCCATCGCGGCGAAGCGATAGCGGCCCGACCACATAGCTGCGCGCGCCGGTCTTGATATCGACGGGCAAGCCTTCGCCGCGCAGGTTTGGCACGGGTCTGCCCGCCCGATAGTAAAGATGCCACCCGCGCGGGGTTTTGACGTGAACCGGGCTTTCGCCAAAGCGCGCCTCGATCTGCGCGACAAGGGCGCTGTCGTCACTGTCGCAGTCGATCACCGCCAAGCCATCCAGCCGCACCCCATAGGCTTGCGAACCTGTCCGATGCATAGGGGCCAGGATTTGCGCCAGGGTCAGGCCGGGGCCAGCCCATGCGCGCAACAGCGGCGCTTTGCCATCCGCCCCGCCGCCCAAGGGCAAGAGGTGCAGGCCCGCCCCTTTCAGGCGGGCCATTTCGTTGCGGAGTGCATCGGGCAAAGTAGGAAACCCGAAGGGCGGTCATTGCGCGCCCTCCCCATAGGCCAGGGCCGCCACCAGGCGCGCGTGTGGCTCTGCAAGCCATGCCGCTGCATCAGGCGGCGCACAAGCGGCGGGACGGGGCGCAGGGCGGTTGCGTCCGCGCCGGCCGTCATGCCGCCACCTCGCCGCTGTCCGACCGCATGACGCTGGACCGCAGCGACGTAGCGCGCATGGGTGCCAGGGAACGGGCCGTCATGGGGTTCGGTGATGGTCTCGATGACCACTCCCAGTTGGCGCAGATTGAAGACGTAGCCACTCCACCGCGGGCCGGGGTGTCGTATGGGCGTGCAGCCGCTTTCGCCTGCGTGAATCAGGCATTCCAGCGCCCAGCGGTCGCGCCCGCAGACTGTGATTTGAAACGGCGCATCGACACCGTTCTGGATGGTGAATGCGGCTTTGCCCCAGCCGCTTTTGGTGGTGTCAGTCATAGTCAGCCTCGTTGATTTACGAGGGCGGTGCGATAGGAAGAATTTGCACAGACTACCCAAAGCCCGCGCCCTCTGTTTCATGGTGCGGGTTTTGTTTATCCGGCGGCGACGTTCTGCGGTCGGACGGTCGGCCAGCCACGACTTGATGGCGCTTTCGGGCCAGGCGACGGCGCGACGGCCAACGCGGATCGGACGCGGAAACTCGCCCCGGTCCATCATGTCATAGAGTGTGGATCGGCTTAGGCCGGTTGCGGCCTCAACAGCCGGGCGGCGAAGGTGTAGGTCTGACATCTCGGTTCCTTTCGTACTTGCTTGTGCAAATACGGAATGGAGCGGACTATCCCGTTGCGCACGCACATTTGCGTGCAACGCTGATTGTCAGTCTTTCCTTGCCCACCAAACCTTAGACCAGTATTCGGAATTGTGTCTCGAATGAAATTCATACTTGTTTTGAACACGTTTTTCAAAATCCATACGATTTTCGAACATTCTGGAAATTGTGCTGGGTGCAACACCAAAACGCCTCGCAAGCTCTCGATAGCTTGGAACGGCCTTCATCCGATGATATTCAGATGCGGCAACCATCTCGCAAAGAAATCCAAAGTCTTGGCTTATTCTCGATTTCTCAAACTGAGAAACACCTGGTGATAGAATTAGACCTAGAAGGTAATGCAATTCGGGAACTGGCTGGTACTGGTCGTAACGCTCCATCGCATCCAATGTCGCCAAAATGAATTCGTGAATTGCTGCTCTGCTGGGTTCCAGCTTGCGACCGATAAGATGGGACTCGCCTTGCTTTGAAAGTTCTTTTGCGTTGCCAATTTGGAAAATGAGTTTCCGGCATACGCCTTGAATAATTGGGATATTGCCATCCATGCAAGATGCCAATTCTTCTCCAGAAACGTTGAAATTTTCAAATATTTTGTATGTTGAATCGACGAACTCTAACCCACCGTGATTGATCAATGCTCTGTATTGGAACCCGGTTCTTTCCTTTGCCCATTTTAGGAAACTTAGAGCGCCTGGGTTCTTTTTCGTGAAGAAGTAAAATTCTTGGTCAAGCGATTTATCATGCTGGAGCCAAAAGTAGTCACCTTCTATTTGCTCACCCATTGGCGAAACTTACCAATTCACCAACTTCTCCACCCAAGAAGAGCGCCCAACTTTCCATCATCTTCCGACGCTTTTCAAATACATCCGACCGGGCATAGGCCGCTTCCGCCTTGTCGACGCAGAGTGTGGGCTAGCGCCGCCTCGGCCACTTCGCGCGGAAAGTTGGTGCGTTCCTGCGCCCATGTCCGGAACGATGTCCGGAACCCGTGCACGTCGGCCTCGAACCCCAATTCCTTGACCAGCTTGGACAGGGTCATGTCGGACAGCGGCTTGCCGTAGCGTGTGCCGGGGAACACTAGGCCGGAGCCGTCGTCCAGCGCCTTTGCCGGCTCCAGCACTGTCGACAGCGCGCGCTGACAGCGGAATGCGATGGTCGCGCTTGGCTTTCATCCGGCTGGCTGGAATGGACCATTCGGCCTTGTCCAGATCAATCTCGGACCATCGCGCCAGCCGGCCTTCGCCCGACCGTGTAGGCGGTCAGCACCAACAGTTCCAGCGCCAGCTTCGTGGCCTGCGTCGCGCCCGATGCCCGCACCGCCTCTAGGCATCCGGCGACCTCGGAGTAGTGCAGCGCCTTGCGGTGTTTCTGCGCCATGTCCTGCCGTGGCAAAGCCTGCGCGATTGCATCGGCTGGATTGTCCTGCCGCCAGCCCTGCGCCACCGCCCATTTCATCACCATGCCGATGCGTTGCCGAACCCGGCGCGCGGTTTCCGGCTTTTCCAGCCAGATCGGCGTCAGCACGGCCAGCACGTCGGCAGTGGACACGTCGGCCACCTTGAGCCTGCCCATGCGCGGGAAGGTGTAGGTTTCCAGCGTCGATATGAATTGCGCCGCGTGTTTGGCATTGCGCCACGACGGGCGGTGGATTTCGTGGACCTTGCGCGCGGCGTCCTCAAAGGTCAGCACCGCCTCGGCTTCGCGTTTGCTCGCAAAGGGTCGCCACCCGACCGCGCCAGCTTGCGGTTCTCCAGCGCCTGTTCTCGCGGGCTTCGGCCAGCGGGACCAAGATGGCGGGGCCCATGCCCGAGTTCCGACCGCTTGCCGCGAATGACGATGCGCTGCACCCAGCGCCGCGCGCCTGATGCATCGACCTTGAGGAACAGGCCGTGTCCGTCGAAGTATTTGCCAGGCTCCTTTACACTGCGCACGAAGGCCGCCGAAAGCGCCTTTTCCGGGTGCCTTCCTGACTTGGATTTGTGTCCGCCATTCTATCCCCCATTTCAATTCGGAATATGGGGGACGGCCTCGGAACAGTCAAGACAAGGTATGCAATGAAAACAAGGGCTTTATGGTTCTTTTCGGAACTGGTGGGAAGAGGGAAAGGCGGAACTTCGTCTCCACCACAACACCAATATATGTCATTGATAAACATATATGCTCTGCAGCATCGGCGAATTCGTTCCCACATTCATTCCCACAAACCGCGCTCAGTTGACTGCCCTCGGTTTGCATCTGTCAATCCTACAGAACGTCATCTTCCGAACTCGCCGGTGATCAAGGCTCGTTGGCGTTCGCGGCTGATCTGACCATAGCTGCGCAGGGTGGTCAGAACATCAGTATGGCCGAGGTTTTGGGAGGTCGCGACAAGCTCGGCAACCGAAGTGCAATTCTTCGCGGCCTGGCGCACGAGCATGTGCCGGAAGGCGTGCGGTCCGAAAGCAGGGAAGCCCGCCACTGCAAAGGCTCCGTTGACGATCTTGCGGACAGGTTCGGTGCTTTTCCATGGGCGGCGCTCGAATCCCTCGGCTTGGAAGCCCGTGTTGGACATAGGCGCGACGCACGTGGCGGGAAACAGAGGATCATCAGGACCGTAGAGTTCCAAGTCATCAAGGTGCGTGATCTACCTGGCCAGAACGGCTTGCCCGAGGCACTCTTGGCCCGTTCCAGATAATCTCGAAAGCCCATCGCCTGTTCGATATGAAACTGCGCGAAATCCTTGCGCTCGTTCCAGACATCGAAACGCTCCAGCGCGCTGATTTCGCGGTCGAGGGATTTCTCCAAAAGCTGGCGAGCGTGTTTGCGATATTCCAGAAACCGGCGCTTGATCCGCTCGTTTTTCTCATTCGGTCGCTTGGTCATTTTGACCTCCATGCTGCTGCGATTTCGAGATGTTAAGAACCTGGCTTGCGGTGAATGGCCGAAGCGGAAAAACACGGGGGCGCGTGTCCACGACAGTATTCGTTCACATCAGCCGTACGGCGTCTTCGGAGTATTGCCCAAGCATTTGTTCAGAGCTCAGACAGGGAAATCATCCTCGCCCGCCAGGCCGGGCTGGATCTGTTCAAAGCATCAATGCACGTAGTGCTGTTGCCAAGGTGACGGGTTTCATCACTCGTGGCGTAAGGCATCAATTGGGTTAAGTCTTGCAGCTCGCCGGGCCGGGAAATATCCGAAAATCACACCAACTGCCGCCGAGAAACCAAAGGCTAGCAGGACAATAAGCGGATCAGGCGTGAACGGCACCGACAGGGCATTTGCACCCACCAAACCCAATACCAACCCCAGCACAATTCCGATCAAGCCACCGATTAGTGACAGCACAATAGCCTCGACCAGAAACTGCGACAAAACCTGCCGTGCCTGCGCGCCCACGGCAAGCCTGATACCGATCTCACGAGTCCGTTCGGTTACTGATACCAGCATGATGTTCATGATCCCGATGCCACCCACCAGCAGACTGACCGCCGCAACCGCTGATAAGAGCCCCGTCAAGATATCGGTAATGCTCGACAGCATCGTGGCGATTTGCTTCATATCCATAACTGTGAAATCATCCTCTTCCCCGCGGCCAATGCGGCGGATTTCGCGCATTAGACGTTCGATCTCTTCCTTGGCGCGGTCGGATGATACACCTTCGCGCACAGCAACATAGAACAATGAGACGTCCGAGTTTCCTGCCACTCGGCGCTGGAACGTCTTAATCGGCATGATGACAAAATCATCCTGATCGCTGCCAAAGGTCGAGGCTCCTTTTGAGCGCAAGAGCCCGATCACCTCGCACGACAGGGTTTTGACCCTGATCGTCTCGCCCAGCGGATCGGCAAGGCCAAACAGCTCTTTCCTGACGGTTTCGCCTAGAATGCAAACTGGCTTGCCAGATTGAAGCTCTGATGGCTCAAAAATCCGCCCGCGCGCGACCTCCCATCGCGCGGCCGAAAAATACCGATTGTCGGTGCCAACTACATCAGTTCGGTGGTTCTCGTTGCCAAAGACGGCGCGCGATCGTGTCATGCTGAGAGGTGCCGCAAGTTCCACCACGCCCAACTGATCCTGTACGTGGTCATTGTCGCGCAGCGAAAAAAGCGGCACTGCTGAGGTTGCTGGCCCGCCCTCCATGGCGTCTTGACCCGGCAGAACCATCAGCACATTGCTTCCCAACTTTTCGACATCAGCGGTCACCTGCCGGGCGGAGCCTTGCCCAACAGTGACCATCGCAATCACGGCGGCCACGCCGATCACAATACCCAGAACCGTCAGGAACGAACGCAATGCGTTTCGTAGGATCGCTTGGGCGGCCAGCTTGATCGTCTCCCACAGCATTTCAGGCCGCCTTTCGCGTTGGCGTGTCGCGCTCAATCCTGCCATCAACCATCCAGATCAACCGATCAGCATATTGCGCCATATCGTCTTCATGGGTCACCATGATGATCGTCAGCCCCTCGGATCGGTTGAGGTCTTGCAACACTTCCATGATCTCGGCCGATTTCTTGCTATCAAGATTGCCGGTTGGTTCATCTGCCAGAACAACTTTCGGACGGCCAGCCAATGCACGCGCGATGGCGACGCGTTGTTGCTGGCCGCCCGACAATTCCGACGGATCGTGATGGGCGCGATCAGAAAGCCCCATTCTTTCCAGTGCTTGCATCGCCAGCGTCTCACGCTGTACGCGGGTAAGGCCCTTGTAGATCAACGGCAGAACAACGTTATGCAATGCACTTGTCCGAGCCAGAAGGTTGTAGCCCTGAAAAACAAAGCCAAGATAGTGCCGTCGGAGCAGCGCACGTTGGTCCGCTGTCAGGTTGTCGACCTCTACACCGTTGAAAAAATATTCCCCACCCGTCGGTGCATCAAGGCAGCCGATTACATTCATTGCTGTGGATTTCCCGGACCCGCTAGGGCCCATGATTGCCACGAATTCACCTTCGCGTATCGTAAGGTTCACGCCATCAAGTGCACGCACTTCGGTCTCGCCCGAGCCATATATGCGGGAGATCCCTTTGAGCTGGATCAACGGGGTATCAGCCATCAACCTGATCCGTGATAACCAGATCACCGGGGGCCAAATCGCCCTCAAGTATCTCGGTGACATTGCCATCGCTTGCACCAGCTCGAATGGCAATTTCCTGTGCCATTTCGTCGCGCAGCACCCAAAGCGTCTTGTTGTCGCCGCGTTGCGCATCACTGTTTCCAGACGGGATAAGCATACCCAGCAATCCGCTGCGATCTTCCTTTTCGCCCGAGATTATTGGCGGCGCGTATCTGAGCGCGGCATTAGGAACAGTTAGCACGTCGGTCAAATCAGCGACGGTAATATCAGCCGTCGCCGTCATGCCGGGTCGTAACCGCAGGTCTGAATTGCCGATCGTCAGGATCGCCTTGTAGGTCACAATGCCATCAACCGTCTCGGGCGCGAACCTGATATCGGCAATCTCTGCCGGAAAACGCTGTTCGTCATAGGCATCAACGGTGAATTCCGCCCGGTCACCAACCCTGATCTGACCGATGTCAGCCTCGTCGACATCGACGCGCAATTCCATCTGCGTCAGGTCTTCCGCCACCGTGAACAGGACCGGCGCCGATAGCGCAGAAGCCACGATCTGCCCGGCATCGACCGCGCGATCAAGCACAATGCCCTTGATTGGCGAACAGATGCAGGCCTTGTCCAACTCTGCCTGTTGCAAATCGAGATTGGCCTCGGCCAGTGCCTGGTCTGCCTTCGCCGACTGCAGTTCGGCTTGCGAGCGGATATATGCTGCCCTTTGCGAAACAAATTCCTGATGCGATGTGATCCCGCGCTGCTCCAATCTCAACCCGGTCTCATATCGTTCCTTGGTTTCCTCCAGCGTCGCCTGCGCCATCGCGACCCGTGCGATGGCCGAATCCAGTGCCGCCTTGCGCACGGCAAGCTGGGCTTCGAGTTTGACAGTGTCGAGTTCGGCCAGAACCGTGCCAACTTCGACGGGGTCATTGTAGTCAACAAAGACGTCGGACAACGTGCCCGACAATTCGCTTGAAATCTCGACCAGATTTGTAGGCTCCACTGTACCGGTTGCCGTGACCGTAACGCTGAAACTTGCCGCGGCGACTTCGGCGGTTACAAACTGAACACTATCTTGCTTGCCTACGGCGAGCATCCAATAAGCCGCACCTGCAGCGGAAATGGCAAAAAGACCCAAATACTTGATCCAGCGGCCTTGCCACCATTGAGGCGCACCCATTTTCAGGGTCGCCGCGATATCGCTTTCCGTGTGTTCCATCTATGCCTCGGGAAAGGGGATGTATCAAAATATCTTAATGGTTTTGGGAAAAACCTGTTCTGACCTAGGTCAAATCGTTTCAAAGCCTGTTTGCTGGGGTCTGAGGTTCGGGCGGGTTTTTTCGGCCCTCTGACGCAAATCAATGGCCGCTGTGGACTGGCCAGGCAGAGGCCGATGTCGGCTTTCCGTGCTTGCGCGCCTCAATGCGTCTCGCAGAACGATGCTACTTGCGCCCACTGCGGCCATGCGGTGATGCAGCAATCGGTAATGTCCCGGCGTTTCGATTTCGGCCGTTCTCCAAAACCACCGGTTTCACCGACAAACTTCTCAAGTAAACACAGGCAATTCACCAGGACCTAAATGACCCCAGATTGATCCATATTAATGCACGCGCTCATGAACCGCCCCAAAGTCCACGGGGATGAGTGTCGAAGGCGTGGGGTGGCAGAGTTTCGCGGACCTTGGGCAGTCGAAGGTTCTTTCGGCAACAAGGCACGTCAGGGATGGATGGAATGAATAAAGTCAGGCGGCAATTGGCCGTCTCGCGCGGCCTTGATCCGAGGTTGGGCAGGTCCGTTCGATGTTCTTTCCGGCTGACCTGGATCGGATTGGCCATGTCGTGTCTGGCCTTGTTCGTTCACCCACTGCACGCCTCGGCGCAAGACCGTCTGCAGCCCGAAGACTTCCGCTATCTGGGCGCTTTCCGGCTGCCGGATGACGGCGAACGGCCAAAGACATTCGCCTGGGGCGGCAATGCGATGACATTCAGACCCGCCGGTGGAAGGCAACCCAGAAAGCGGTGAACTGTCCAGGGTCACTGTTCATCATGGGGCACGACCGGATGGCCTATGGCGAATTGCCCGACGGCAACCAGATCGCCGAGATTGCCATTCCGCGTCCCGTCGTATCGACGTCTCTCGAAGCGCTTCCAACCGCGCGTTTCCTGCAACCCTTTGCGGATGTGGCCGCCGGGCATTTCGAGGGTCTTGACGAATTGCCGCGCGTTGGCATGGCCTATATCGACGCGCCGGAAACCGGCCCAAAGATCCATCTCGCCTGGGGCCAGCACTTTCAGCCGGAAACAGCGGCACCGACCCATGCCTGGATTGATCCCGACCTTTCGCGCCCCGGATTTCAGGGGACGTGGTTCGTCGGGCAGCAGTCCGACTACAGCACGAACGGCTATATGTTCGCGATACCGAAATCCTGGGCGGATCAGCATGTCGACGGGCGGGTCATCGCGACCGGCCGCTATCGTGACGGCGGCTGGTCTGGCATGGGCCCGTCGCTTTTTGCCTATCGCCCCTGGACCAACGCCGCGGGAACTCCGGCTCCGCCAGGCACGCGACTGCCGGGGATTGCGCTGCTGCTGTATCAAAGCTCGCGCGACACCGACCGGATTGAGGGTGCGCTTGATGGCTATCAACACCCGGATGAGTGGGAAGGCGGCGCGTGGATCACCACGAGTTCGGGCAAATCGGCGGTTTTGTTTGCAGGCACAAAATCGGTTGGCGCCAAATACTGGTACGGATTCGTTAATCCGGCGGGTCCGGAACAGGTCTGTGTGGCGGGCGATTTCGTGGGCCAGTTCGACGTATGCCGGATGGCCGATGGCAAACCCTGTCCCGCAGGGGAATTGACGGAATGCCAAGGCCACAACGGTTATCGCGGCTGGTGGAGTTCCGGGTTTGCGGCACAGTTCATTCTTTACGATCCGGCGGACCTGGAAAAGGTTGCCACCGAACGGATGGAACCGTGGGAACCGCAACCCTATGCGTCACTGACGATCGACAGGCACCTCTTCCTCAATCCCGCGGAAATCGAACCGGAAACACTCGGAATCGGCGTCCAACGTCGGTATCGAATCGGTGCCGTTGCCTATGATCGGGGCAACGACCTTTTGTATGTTCTGGAGCTGTTCGCGGACCAAGACAAGCCAGTCGTGCACGTCTGGGAAGTGGAGTGAAAGGTACAAGCGGCGCTTGTGCCATCTGGATTCTCGTGAGTGAGCAGCTTTGCCTTGGGTCCGTTCAGCCAAGCATGGGGTGACCACAAAGGCGTTCGAGCGCTCATACAGCCACCACTTACTGCGCTAGCAGCAAGTTGTTTTTTTTCACAGTTCCGGCAGTAAAGACGATCCGACGGCAAGAGCGGCGCTAAACACCCTGCAGCACAGCCGCATGACCGGACCGAGCCCTAAGCCGCGCTCGGTTCGGTGTGCGGCGAGAGGCGGTGCAGCCAATATGCCGGACGGAATCGCGGAAATTTAACCGGGCGATTCCGAGGGTAAGTTGGTTAGCCACGACCCCAGCGCGCCTCATACTGACGGATTATGCTATCGCAAAAAAGGCGGATAGAAATACTGCGTTGTCCTTGGATTTTGAGCCCCAATCCCAACCTCATATGCTCTTTATCGTCGATTTGCAGTTCTCCCTCTGACACGCCGTCCTCATCGCGGGCCCACTCGCCTCTCACGAAACGCGATCACCCCCCGCACTTCCAGACTTGCGCGCATTCACCAAGAGAATGCCTTTTTCGTCATTTCTTGGAAACCGACGCAATTCCGCTTGATTGCCGCCAGCGCCATGCGTCCGGCGGCGGCGACGAATTGGCCGAGACAAAGACGTAACAGTCGCCCCAACTGCTCCATACTTCTGACAAAAGGCGCAATTAGCATAGGATTCGCCCAATGAACGGGAGTTGTCAGATATGCACATCAGGGAAGAACCGTCCCGCCAAAAGTGGATGTCACAATCAAAGCGAAGGTGCCATCGGTGCCGTGGCTCAGGCCGTCAGGCGTGCCAGATTTGCGGCGGGAAAGGCCAGACTTTCAGAGGCAACGATATTTTTGGCAAACCGCAGTTCACCGGTTGCTCAGGGTGCTTTGGAACCAAGACCAGCCGTTGCTCGGCCTGTAGCGGCACCGGTCTTGAATAGTTGAGAAAACTGCTGTGGATTGCGCACACAGCCTATATCAGACCCAAACTCTCGCGTACCTCACGCGCCAGCTCGTTGAGCATCTTCCGCTCTTCGGTCCATTCAATCGCCCGCATACCGTGCTTCCACGAATGGCGTGCCGTGCCCTATGGATGGCCGACGCCTGCGCCGTGAAACCTGCAAGGGCTGCCTCCAATGTCTCAGGAAGCGGCCCTTAGGATTTTGTCGGTAGCCTGGACTAGTTGCCGTATGTCGTCTTGACACCCTCCGAGGACATATGCGCACCGATTGTGTCGGCATAGTCGTCGGTGGCGTCGCCAACGGTGGTCAGCACGGCAATGCCGAGGCCGACGATGGCGGCGGTCAGCACGACCCAGTCGACGGTGACAGCACCGTCTTCGTCGCGGCTGAAGGTCTTGATCATGGTCATCAGTTTCATTGGTTCTCTCCAGTTTGTTAGTTTTGGCCTTTGCCGTCAGTTTTCGTGAACCCGTATCATGCCGAGCTTCTGGTCCAGTTTCGCCCTTGTCAGGGAATAATAGTCATTACAATTGCGGTTTAGATTTGACGGCAATCGTACAATACCGGCGCAATTAGCCTTTTCGAGTATCGTGTTTGCGATGGATGCATGTTGGGAGGCTGGGTCGGCCCAGGCTTGTGACCGCCGCCAGCGCCATGCATCCGGCAGAAGCGCCAACCGCGCACGGCGGGATTGATTGTGGAAGATCTTTTCGTTTTGAACGGGCTGCATATTAATGGTGTGGTTTGTCCTTGCTGAAGGCGATGACCACAAATCGTGTTTCGCTTAAATTGTGGTGTGAAAAATAAATACAATCATTAGAAGTATTCAGCAGGTCTTTAGCCAAGTTTAATGGCGGAATAGGAAACAGTTTATTTCCGTTCTATGTCTAGTTTTCCCCTATTTTCTAAGAAATCCCGGATATCTCACGTAGAACGCCGTTTTTACCAATATTTACAGCCGCTCGCTTGATCATGTAGTCAACTAGTCTGGGTGAGGCGAGGGAAAATTGGAAGAGTCTGCAAGCTAGATCGCTCGCTTTGAAGCCAGGGTGAATTGACTGCAGCGCATCGAGATGCGGCCGCCAGCATAGGCCGGACCAGCAGATATTTGATGTGACAGGGACCACGAGAGTCCTGGGGGAATTGCGATGACGGAATCAGACGACGAAGGGTTGGGAACTCGGATCAATACCGAGGCTTCTGAAACAGAAGCTTCGGTGGAACAGTTGGCTTGGGTTGGCGAGACGGCGACAATTCGGGGTGCGATCGATCTAGATATCGATAATGTCATCGGGATATTCGGCAAATTTCCGGATCTCCGGGCGTTCCTGCGAGGGCGTGACGGAAGTATTCTTAGGGTCAAAGTCGGCGATTCCGTGTTTGGAGGGCGTGTCCAAGGAATTGATAAAAGCTCGGTTGTAATCGCCAAAGACGAAAAAATCATTCGCTTGAGGCTGAGTAAAAAGAGGGCGATACGCTGTTCAGCTTACTACAGTAGTATGATTGCGCCTTGGCCCGATACCGCTTGAGCGCGTCCATCTGGGCCAGATAGGTACGCGACAACCGGGTCAACGACCGTTCATAGCCGTCGCGCAGTTGCGGGCTTTTCGAGTGAATCACTTTTTCGTCCAGCGTCATAATCGCGGCATGGGTCGCGACCTGCTTCGAAACAAGCATCGCCTCCACCACGTCCTTCGGTCCCAACTCGACGGCGAATTGTCCAACATATCGCACTATCAGCCACAATTTCGCCACTGTTTCGGCACAATATCAAGTCGCCTGCAACGAACGAAGTCGGACGCAAACGGAGAGCGCGATGAAATTAGATAAACGGAGGGCGCGCTTCAAAAGCAACGAGAATGGTGCCGCAGCCGTTGACTTGATCTCGTTGACAGCAAGCGCGTTAGGCCTGGGATTGGCGGTTCTTACCGTAGTCGTTATGGTAATCGACGATAATGGTGAAAAGATCGGCCATATCATGTCTTCAGAGGAAGGCAGGACCATTTATTAGGCTCGGTATCTCGCCGACCTGAATTGACGTGTGCCTGCCTACACCGGTGCTACCTGCGAATGAGGCGGCTCAAATCGCTGGCACGCGCCACACGCGACAATACCATTGCCAGATTGCCCGACGTCACCGTTTCCGACGACGCCCGCCATGTTTCCACTGAAGATGCGTCGGCCCGCTTTGTGGC
>CAVYHB010000018.1:0-82971 GCA_963768205.1 uncultured Alphaproteobacteria bacterium
ATGTTTCGTTACGTATTGCTCGTCCCGCGGCTGGTGGACGCCTTCACCCAGCCCAGCGAGAGACTACCTGGAGAAGGTCTATGCAGATCGCTATGTCTTCACGCCGGTCTTTCTCGATCGGGCTCGGCTGGGCCTTCTTCTGACGCTGGCTCAGCCGGACCCGCGGTCGCGGCCGGCCGCGCGTTGAGCCTGAGCCTACTTCTTGAACTTGATGCCGAGGAATCGGCTTGTCTTCCTCGCGCTTCCTCTTCCGGCTGGTGTGCAGGCGCAACTCGCGGATCACGTCGATGTCGTTCGGGTCCAGGTGTGACGGCTCGCTGCAGGTACTTGCTCGTAGCCGGCCTTGTCCCCCGATAGCTGGCAGGCGGTGGCCGCCGGCGGGCGATGACGGAAGCAGTTGAGGTGCTTTGTCGGCCAGCTTGCTCAGTTGGTCCCGGACCCGCTCCAGCTTGGCGGGCCTGTCGGTCTCGCAGGCCAGGTAGCTGAGCCACCAGACCTCGGTTTGGTAGTCCGGGTTGCTCGGCTCGAGCCGGTGGGCCAGTTGCATGGACTCTATCGCCTGGTCCCACAGTTTCTTGCGCTGGAAGACCTCGGCCTTCTTGGCCGCCACCAGGCCGCCCCGGCGTTCTTGCTGTCGGCTGGGCCCCTGCGCCAGCCCCGTTGCCGAAGCCGCCCTGCTGGATCAGCGCACTGGTAGGCCTCGTTGATTCGGCTGAAGACGTACTCCATCAACTCGCGGGTCTTCTCGTCGGAATACCAGCGGCCCGATCCGGGTGGAAGGTCTTGACCAGCCGCAGGTAGGATTCCTCGAGCGCGACCGAAGTGGAGTCGCGCGGAATCTCCAGCAGGGCGAACACGTCGCCCGATCGGGCTTGCTCGTACTTGTGCTGGAGCAGGCGCGAGAACGGTCTGCTGTTCGCAGCGGGCTCGGCTTGGACTTGGCCGGGCCTTGCGCTTGGCGCCTGGACTCGGCTCGGGCGGGCTTGACCCGCTGGGCTGTCGGAGACTCGGCGTTGGGCGGCGCCCGGTGGGTTTGGGATCGGGCTGGGGCGGGTGACCGGGGCCTGGGAGGCCTGGTCGGGTTCGCCCTCTTCGAGCAGGCCGCAGTGGTGCAGACACAGCAGCAGCATCCGGGCCCGGGCGCGGGCCGGACATGACGCGACCGAAGAAGTGATCGGGCATGCGGAAGGCGTCCAGGACGCCCACGTCGCTGCGGTCTTCGGCGATCAACTGATCTCGGCTTCGAACGCCTGCGAAGCGCTTCGACAGCCGCCAGGCCTTGGCCGCCAGGGCGCGCGAGCTGCTTGTCCAGGTCTGCGTCGTTGTAGTGGCTCTTGATGCCGTTGTAGATGATCGGTAGGGGTGCACCGGGAAAGGGATCATGCGAGCTGGCGGCGCTTCGTCATCGGCGAACCGGAAGCTCGCCCTCGCGCAGGGCCATCAGGCCGGCCACCTTGCGCACCATCTGCAGTTGCAGCGCCTGCTCGAGCTGCTCCTCGCTGATCTTGCCCATGTCGATGAGCACCTGGCCCTGGAGCTTGCCGGTCTTGGCCATCTGCATCAGCGACTCGTTGAAGTCGTCGTGGGTGATCAGCCCCAACTCCTGGAGGATCATGCCCAGGTAGACCCCGGCGTTGGGGTTGTCCACGCCGGCCGGCATGCCTTCGTCCAGGTAGATCCAGGTGGCCAGGTCGCCAGCCTCGATGGTCAACATGCCGTAGGCTTGCGCATCGAAGAGGCGCGAAAGCAGACAGGCCAGCGGAGTCTGCTCGAGCCGGCCGCTTGCCTGGATATCAGGTGCTGCGTCCATGTCACTCATCATAGTGTCATTTTGTCGTTCGCCTCAAGCACCGTCGGTCAGCGGGCTCGACTCGAATCTGGCCCTGCCCCCGGAACCAGTCCACGGCCGCCCGGATGCCTTCCCGGGCAGGGCGGGGCGCATAGCCCAACTCGTCCTGCGCCTTGGCGCTGCAGACCCGGTAGTCGCCGGACAGCATCTTGATGGACATGCGGGTGAAGCGGGGGCGGACCCCGGTCAGCTTGTAGTAGGGCGGGGTGAACAGGGCGGCGAAGCCGGCCAGCCACAGCGGGGTGTTGAGCCGGGGGCGCTTGGCGCCGGTGAACTCCTGGAGCGCCGCGGCGATCTGGTCGACGGTCATGAACTCGCCCGAGAGCAGGTAGGCCTCACCGCGGCGACCCCGCTCGGCGACCGCCAACAGCCCGTCCACCAGGTCGCGCACGTCCACCAGGTCGAAGCCGCCGCCCACCAGGGAGGGCAGCCGGCCGGCCGCGAAGTCGATGAACATCTGGCCGAAGTGGGAGGGCTTGAAGTCCCAGGGGCCGATCACCGCGGTCGGGTAGGCGATGACCGCGTCCAAATCGCCGGCGGCCGCTTCCCGGACCACCCGCATGCCGAGCGCCTTGGACCGGCCGTAGGCGGTCTCCAGGATGTCCGCCGGGGGCGGGCTGGCCTCGGTCACCGGCCGGCGGCACTCGCGGTGCAGCAGGGCCTCGATGGAGCTGACGTGGACCAGGCGGCCGACGCCGGCCTGCAGGCAGGCCGCGACCACGTTGGCCGGTCCGTGCACGTTGGTCGGCTCGAGCCGCTGCCAGTCGTCGAGCAGGGTGATGTAGGCCGCCAGGTGGAAGACCCGTTCGGCGCCCTCGAAGGCCCGCGCCAGGGAGGCTGGATCGAGCACGTCGCCCCGGACCCGCTCCACGTCCAGGCCGTCGATGGCCCGCGTGTCGTCGCGCACCAGCACCCGGACCTGTTCGCCGCGCTCCAGCAGCGCGCGCACCAGGTTGGCCCCCACGTGTCCCGTTGCTCCTGTGACCGCGATCGTCACGGTTTACCTCCCATGGCCCCGCCCTGCGGTGTACTCTGTGCCTTGCGCTCCATCCATCGCCGCGCAGTGCGAGCTGGGCGTCGAGGCCGGCCGAATCGCTCAGGAACAGATCCGGATCGCGCGGCGAGATGAGGACGAAGGCGGGCTTGCCGGTCGGCCGGTCGTAGTCGATTCGCAGGCGCCTGAGCGACCAGGCCGGGGCGCTGATCGGATTGCGGCTCGGGGTTGACTGCCCGGATGGCCGCCACCGGGATTCGCCAGTGAAACAGCCCCGGCCCGGATTGCAGGAGCCCGTCTTCGAGCCGGTAGCGCGTCGGCCAGCTGATGGCCAGGATGGCCAGCCCTGCGGCCGCTCCTGCGCCCCCCAGCAGCCAGTCCCCGTTGAGATAGACCAGCCATACGCCGCCCACCAGACAGGACAGAGCCAGCCCGTTGACCATGGCCAGCAACCACCAATCGACTTTTGATCGGTATGTCATCGGGGCTGCATTCTATGGGCGCTTGGGATTCGATACAAGCGTCCTCAGTGGCGGTCCAGCTCACGCTCTGCGGCCCGCATCTGGTCGCGCTCGCGAATTGAATGGCGCTTGTCCACCTGCCGCTTGCCGTGCGCCAGGCCCAGCTCGACCTTGGCCCGGTTGGCTTTGTTGAAGTAAAGCGACAAGGCGACCAGGGTGTAGCCGCGCTGCTCGGTTTGGACTCGAAGCTTGTGGATCTGGCTGGCGTGCAACAGCAGCTTGCGCTTGCGGTCCGGGTCGTGGTTGAAGTAGGCCGCATGGGGCCACTCCGAGATGTGGGCGTTGCGCAGCCAAACTTCGTCTCTCTCGATGGCCGCGAAGGCGTCGGCGATGTTGGCTCGCCCCTCCCTGAGCGACTTGACCTCGGTGCCCACCAGGACCAGACCGGCCTCGATCCGATCTTCGATCTGATAGTCGTGGAATGCGCGCTTGTTGCGGCAGATCACCTTGCGGCCATCCGGCGCTGGCTTGGGCTTTTTCTTGTGGGCGGCCACGGCTCAACCCTCCGTTTGCATGCGTTCGGCGTAGGCCTGGACCGCGGCCCACTGGGCCGGACCATCCAGGCCCGCTTGGGCCAGCACCCGTTCGGCCTGGCCCGATCCCGGGTAGCCGCCTCGCTTGAAGGCGTGCAGGCTCGCTTGGCGACCCGCCTCCGAGCACACCCAGCGGTACAGGGTCGGCAGGGTGAAGCCGGTGATGCCCATGGCCTGGCGTGCACGCTCGGCTGGGTAGATCTCGGCTCGCTGTCGGGCGGGCAGCAGGTCGAACAACTCCGCCGATGCCACATAGGTCAGGTTGATGTTCAGACCTGCCCGGTCGATCTGCGGCAAGACCTCGGTCAAGAAGACGCGGGCCACCCCGCTGCCCTGGATGACCACCGTTCCGTGGTGGGGCCTGCGATGCGGATCGGCCCGGCGAAAGTCGTAGAGCCCCTGGATGGCCGCCGTCGGGGGCGGCAGGCCCAAGCGCTCCCGGTCCAGGACTGCCGCCGCCGGTCGGGTGACGAAGGGCGCCAGCAATGCCGGGCGGGCCTGGAGTCCAGCCAGCAACATGGGCCAGATCTCGCGGGGGTCCCAGGGGGTCAGGCTGATGGCCAGCCCGGGGGAAAGTTCTCCTGCAGCAGCTGGAGGCACTGCGGATCGGCGTGGGTCGGGCCGTCCTCGCCGGTCTGCAGCCCCGCGTGGGCGCAGACCATCAGGTAGGGCGCCGGGGCGTCGCCGAATGAGTCCCGGCGGGCCTGCTGGCCGATGGCGTGCAAGCGGGCTGACACGTGCTGCAGAGCGGCTATGAATGCGCCATAGGATGAGCCCGCCCCCAGGTGGCGACCCAGGCCGCCGACAGCCGCCAACCACGCGCCCATGGCGTCTTCGCAAATGCCACCCAGGGCCAGCAGGCGGGCTGTGGGGTTGTCGGCGGCGTGGAAGAAGCCGTCGCCGAATCCCTCGGTTGCCAGGTCGATGCTGGTGGAGTCGGCCAGATCCGCCGAAGCCACAACCAGGGCCCCGCCGGTGGCGCGGTTGAGTGCCCCCAGGGCGCGCCCCAGGGCGCCGCGCAGGGTGGCCGCCTCACCCGGGACGAGGTCCAGTCCGGCCGGGGGGGCATCGGGTGAGAATGCCCGCGGATCGAAGAGCTTGGACCGGTCAGGGGCGCCGGGCCGCATTCGACGCGCGCGGGCGTGCAATCGCCGCTGGCTACGCGCCAGGCGTTCGGCCAGGGGGGCGTAGACCTCGGCGTGGGCCTCGATCCAATCGCGCACGGTCCCCAGCAACTCCCACTGGTGAGCCTCGAGCACCGCCGGGGTCGGATCGGCGCACATCCGCTCGAAGCGCTGGCCGGTATGGCGCTCGAAGTCGGCCAGGCTCTCGTAGAAGGCGTCGGAGCAGCAAGGGTGGCCCGCCCCATGGGTGGCCCGGCCTTCCATCCCGTACCGGAACCCCTTGCGCGTCCGGTAGACCAGGCAGCTCGGCTGGTGGTTCTCGGCCCGGCGCGATCGCAACAGCGCCTGGGCCGCGAGGATCGAGGCCAGGTCGTGGCCGTCCTCGACGAGCAGCACGTTGAAGTCATGGAAGCGGGCCAGCTCGACCGGATCCCACTGGACGTAGTCACCCGGGATGGCCCCGTTCCGGCAGACCCGATCCGAGTCGATGGAGGCCTGGTTCCAGTCGACGTGCAGGACGGCGTTGGACAGGCCGGCGCTGGCCGCTGCGGCCATGGCCTCGGCCACCCGGCCCGGGGTCAACCCGCCTTCGCCCTCGAGGGCGTGGACCTGGGGTGGATCGTCTGGATACAGGTCCATGGCCGCCCAGGCCAGCCCGAAGGCGGCCGGGACCCCGACCCCGGATGCTCCGGTGGCAACCCGCACGAAGGGCGTAGCCGGGGTTGGGTGCCCGTCCAGGGCCTTGGCGCCGAAGCGGCCCATCAGCGGCGTGTCCTCGCACGGGTTGCGCCTGAAGCCCAGCAAGTCCTCGAGGCGCAGACGCTGGTGCCCTTGGCTGGGCAGCAGATCCGGGGCGCACACCCGGGCCAGCTCATCCCGCAAGGCCCAAGCCGCATACAGGCCCATGGCCTTGTGGCCGGCCGCGTAGACCAGTTGGTCAGCGTCCGTCCGGTCGGGATCGGCCAAATCCAGCTCGAGGCCGGCGTACATCAGGCCGTGGACGATCCGACCGGAGGACAGCGAGCCGCCGGGGTGGCCCGAGGTCGGCACGCAGTTGAACAAGATGGCCACCACGGTCCGGTAGAGCAGATCCAGCTCCTCAAGCGCCAGGATCAGATCAGCATCGGCCGCCAGGCCGGTGCCGGGTTCCAGCTTGGCCGCCCAACCGCGGCGGTGACCCAGTTTGAATTCAACCTCGGACATGATCGCTCGCAATCCTCCGCCCCGATCAGGCCCGCTGACCCATGGCTTGTCAAGGCGAACCTTGCCCTGAAAGCAGCTGCCCCGGCCGCCTGCCGGGCGGATGCCTGGCGCCCATGGGCTTGCTGCTGGTCCATGGTGATGGTGCCTAGGTCTTGAGGCCGGACTCGAAGCGTTCGAAGGGATCGTCGCCTGACATCGCCCGCTGGACGAAGGTGGGCAATGCGAAGGCCGCCCGGTGGACGGCGGCGTTGTAGTACTGGCACTGGGGCTCGACCGCGGCGCAGCGCTCTTCGGAGAAGAAGGCTTGGGCCGGGTGGTCCTGGCTGGCCCAGGCCCAGGTCCAGTAGCCCGAGGGCGCGCTCGACTTCCTCGGGGTCCCACTTGGCGACCTCTTCGCGGATCTGGTCCATGCCCCAGACCCGGGTGCGGATGAACTCCTTGTCCTCCCAGCCGTTCTCGAAGATGTGGTAGAGGATGCCCCAGATCAGCGCCACGTCGCTGCCGGGCCGGAAGCGGACGTATTCGTCGGCATGGGCCGCGGTGCGGGTGAAGCGCGGGTCGCAGACGATCAGCGGCGCGTTGTTCTGCTCCTTGGCGCGCAGCACATGCAGCAGCGATACCGGGTGCGCCTCGGCGGGGTTGCCGCCGATGATGAAGATCGCGCGGGAATTGTGGATGTCGTTGTAGCTGTTGGTCATGGCGCCGTAGCCCCATGTGTTCGCCACGCCCGCCACGGTCGTCGAGTGGCAGATCCGCGCCTGGTGATCGACGTTGTTGGTGCCCCAGTAGCCGGCGAACTTGCGGAACAGGTAGGCCTGTTCGTTGGAATGCTTGGCCGAGCCCAGCCAGTAGACGCTGTCAGGCCCGCTTTCGTCGCGGATCGCCAGCATCTGGTCGCCGATCTCGTTGATCGCCTCTTCCCAGCTGACCCGGACCCATTCGCCGTTCACCAGCTTGGTCGGGTACTTCAGGCGGCGTTCGCCATGGGCATGTTCGCGCACCGCAGCGCCTTTGGCGCAGTGGGCGCCCAGATTGAAGGGGCTGTCCCATGCCGGTTCCTGCCCGGTCCAGACGCCGTTTCTGACCTCGGCCAGCACGGTGCAGCCGACGGAACAGTGGGTGCAGACGGATTTGCGGATTTCCACCGGGGCCGCGGCGCCGGCCTGCGCCTCGGCGCGTCCGACGCGACCCGACGTGGTCGCCAGTGCGGCCAACCCGCCGATGGCAAGGCCCGAGCCGCGCAGGAAGCTGCGGCGGTCGATGCGGGTGGCCCCGGCTTTCGACAGGATCGAGGCGCGTCCCGCCCCGTGTGTTGTCCGGTTAGACTTTTTTCTCAGCATCTGTCTTTCCTCCCTGTCGGGCCTGGCGCTACCCGCATTCAATTCCTGCCGGGCGGGCGGCGGTTTCCGCCCTGCCCCTCGACCGGTCGCCCTAGAAGCGGGCGCTGTCGAGATACTTCTTGACGTGTTCGGTCTTGGGCAGTCCCTTGGCGCTCGCGGCCTCGGCGGCCTCTGCCGGATCGCTTCCCGCAACGGTCGCCACAGCGACGGCGGGGGCCGCGGTACCGGCCAGTTTCAGAAAGTCGCGGCGGCTTTGTCGCGTGTCTTTCTTGTCCATCTCGTCCTCCCTTTCGATGTCACCGGATGTGGCCCTTGCCAGGCCGTCACCCCTCAAGTCTGAATGCTTCGATCTCTATATCCATGAAGGCGCGACCGATCTTGCCCACGGGCGCGTAGAAGAGCGAGCCTTCGGCGCCCTCCAGATCGGAAAAGAAATGCCCGGCCCAGGGGGCCAGATGCGTGTTGAAGAACGCCTCCTGGTCGGCCAGTGACAGGGCGTCGCCGAAGGCGCCGGTGATCAGGCCCGCCATGATCTCACACAAGGTGGCGATGTGGTCCTCGGGTTCCCTGACCTTTGGATTGCGTTCGATCCCCAGCTTGGCCATGTGGTCGCGCAGCCGCGCCAAGGGCTTTTCGTTCAGGAACCCGGTCAGGTAATAGCTGCCAAAGGGCAAAAGCTCGCCGCGTCCGACGCCGATGAACAGCGCGTTGAACTCGCGTTCGACGGCCTTCGGCATGGTGCTCTCGGCCAGCCGCGACAGGGCGCTGACGCCGGTGCCAAGATCCGAGCCGTCACCGCTGAGGGCGGCCAGGTGCTTGAGCTGCTTGCGATCCGGCGGACTGGCCAGCAAACGCGCCAGCAAAAAGTAAAGCTCGGCACGCAGCCGCTCTTCCTCGGCCAACGCCTCGGGGCCTCGGGATTCCGCTAGGGCGTCCTGCGTCACATCCACTCCATCGCTTCCTGCAATGACGCTAAGGCAAGGCGCGCCTTCGGGCAACGATTTTGTCGGACCATGTCGCAGAGTTGAACCTGTCATCCGGCCCGGAAGGTCATTCGCCGCGGGCGCGGCGCGTCCGGGTCGTCCCCGTCCCCGGCTTCGGCGGCCGTTTCGCGTTCCGCCCCGGGGCTTTCCGCAACCGCTTCGACCTCGTCGTCGTCCTCCACGTCCACCTCCTCCGACACCGCGGTCTCGCTTTCGTCCGCGTCCTCGTCGGGCGCGACGTCGACGATGTCGCGCAGGAAACCCTTGCCGACGCGGTAGCCTGTGCGCAACGCGTCGGGAACGGTCGCGGCATCGGTGAAATCCTCGCCGTGATCCACCAGCCCGTCGACATTCGCCAGCACCGGGTTGCTGACCCAAAGCCGGCGCAGCGCGCGCCGACGCAGGTAGTCGGGCACGCTCTTTGCCATGAAGGCCCGGAAATCGTCGCCGGACGTCAGCGTGTCGGGGTCGGGCAGTCCCAGCTTTTGCAGCAGTTCGGTCTCGGTCAGCTCCTCGTCGGACGCGTTCTCGTCTGGGCGCGGCGGTTCCGGGTCCTGCACCCCCGGCGCGCCCACCTCTCGCGCCGAGGCGCGCTTTCGCCGTGACCAGCGCGACAGCAGGCTGTCGTCGTCGCGGCTCATGTCGGTTCCTTGCGCGGCTTCTGCGCGCCGGGCGCCCGGTACACATCCGCCGTCTGCCGGATCCGCGCATCGCCGATGCCGTCCTCCGTGCGGTCGATACGCTGCCGGTCGCGGCGGCGCTTGATGAAAGGCTCCTGCGCGAAATGCGCATCGCAGAAATCCCGCACCCAGGCCACCAGCCCGGGCGGCATCGGCACCGGCTCGACGATGTCCTCGCCGCTGTCGGCATAATCCTGCGCCTCGTAGGCCGAGGCGGTGACGGCATGGACCGCGATATCCTGCGCACCGGCCTCCGCCGCGCGCAGCACCACAAATACCGCGGGCGGAGTCATGGTCAGCGCGACCTTGTAAGCCTCGACATCCGCCCGGAAAAGCCTCAGCGGCAGGGTCGCGGCGTGATAGTCGCGGATCTCGCCATCCTCGCGCAGCAGCTTCCATTGTGCCGGTGCCGCTCCCGGAAGAACCGCCGTCGGGTGCCAACCATATCGGGCCCAGCGGGTGACGCCCGGACGCCGGGTCAGCACGACGCCCAGGGGCATCGTGATCTCGTGCGGTGCGGTGACTGGGGTGTCGGTCATCAGGTCTCGCCAAGTCTGCTGTCGGACGAGACTATGGCCTTTGTATTGCACCTGTCAAAACTTCTTCCCAATATGGGCCGCCGGGGACTCGCCCGGCGCAGACCCGGGATACCCCATGGCCAAGATTGACCAATTGCTGATTTGCGACTGCGCGGCAAGCATGTTGCTGGACGACGCCAGCGCGGGGACCGCCGTCGGCGCGGGATCGGTGACGCGCTGCACAGCGCTTTGCGAAGGCCAGATTGGCCGTGCCGAGGCGGCGCTGGCCAAGAACGGCACCACGCTGATCGCCTGTGGCCAGCAGGCGCGGCAGTTCGAAGAGCTCTTCGCCGATCTCGACGGCCCGGGTCGCCTGATTTGCGCCGATATTCGCGACCGGGCGGGCTGGACCGATGACGCCCGGGCCCACGCCAAGCAGGCCGCCTTGCTGGCGGAGGCGGCGCTGGACCGGCCCGCGACGCCGGCGCGCGATATCGTGTCGGAAGGCACGGTTATGATCCTGGGCCAGGGCGAAGCGGCCGTCGAGGCCGCGGGCCAGCTTGCCGACCGGCTGGCCGTGACCTGCCTGCTTGCAAATTCGCCGGAGGACCTGGTCCCCGACGACCGCTATGACCTGGCGCTGGGGCGGCTATCGGCGGCCACGGGTGCGCTGGGCGGCTTTGAGGTGACGGTCGATGGCTACGCGCCGCTGGTGCGCGCGGGCCGGGGTGCCGCCGGGTTTTCCGCTCCGGTGGACGGCGCGCAATCGGCCTGCGACGTCATCCTCGACCTGCGCGGCGCGGGGCCGCTGTTCCCCGCCGATCACAAGCGCGATGGCTACCTGCGCGCCGACCCCGGCGACCCCGCAGCCGTGGCGCGCGCGATCTTCCAGGCCGCCGAGCTTCAGGGCACCTTCGAGAAACCGCTCTACATTCGCTTCGAGCCGTCGGTCTGCGCCCATTCCCGTGCCTCGCAACCCGGCTGCGATCGCTGCCTGAATGTCTGCCCCACCGGCGCGATCCAGCCCGCCGGCGACACCGTAGTCATAGACCCCGACATCTGCGCGGGCTGCGGCGCCTGTGCCGCGGTCTGCCCGTCGGGCGCGGCCAGTTACGACGATCCGGCGGTCGGGTTCCTCTTCACCCGGCTGCGTACCCTGGCCAGCGCCTACCGTGCCGCGGGCGGTGCCGGCCCCCGCGCGCTCTTCCACGACGCCGAACACGGAGCAGAGATGATCCGCCTCTCGGCCCGGTTCGGGCGCGGCCTGCCTGCCGACGTGATTCCGGTGGAGGTTGCCAATATCGAGGGCGTCGGCCACGCCGAACTGCTGGCCGCGGTGGGCGTCGGATTTGCCGAGGTCAAGGTTCTGGCCGGACCGCACAGCGACACATCCGTGCCGGTGCAGGAAATGGCGCTGGCGGGTGCGATCCTGAAAGGCACCGGCACAGATCCGGCACTGCTGGAATTGATCTCGCCCGCCGATCCCGACGAATTCGAGAAATCGCTCTACACCGGACCGGCAAAGGCTCCGCTCAAGGAAACCGTCCTTCCCCAGGGCGGGCGGCGCGACGTGACGCGTCTCGTGGCCTCGGCGCTGACCGGTGACGGTGCCGAGATCCCGCTGCCCCCAGGCGCGCCCTACGGCGCAGTCGTGATTGACCCCGACGCCTGCACGCTGTGCCTGGCCTGCGTCTCGCTTTGCCCGGTGGGCGCGCTTGGCGACAACCCCGACAAGCCGCAGGTCCGGTTCCAGGAGACCGCATGCCTGCAATGCGGCATCTGCGAGGCGACCTGCCCGGAGAACGCGATCACGCTGGAGCCGCGGCTGAACCTGGCCAACGAGGCGATGACCCATGTGGTGCTGCACGAGGAAGAGCCTTTCGACTGCATTTCCTGCGGCAAGCCATTCGGGGTGAGATCAACCATCGAACGGATCGTCGAAAAGCTGGAGGGCAAGCACTGGATGTACACCAGCAGCGACAATTCCAAGCTGATCCAGATGTGCGACGATTGCCGGGTGAACGCTCAGTACCACCAGGAAAGCTCGCCGTTCCGCGCGGCCGACCGGCCAAAGGTGCGCACGACGCAGGATTACCTGGACGAGCGCAAGAAGCCGAATTGAGGGCGCAGGTTGGCCGCGAGGTCCCGGAGCGGGGTCCGGGACGTGGGACGCTGAAAATCCAAGGGAGCGACAGGATGACCTATGACCGCGAGCTGATCTCGAACGGCAACCCGATGGAGGCGGTGGTGGGCTTCAGCCGCGCGGTCCGGGTTGGCCCCTACATCTCGGTCGGCGGCACCGCGCCTGTCGATGCAGATGGCAAGACCGTCGGCGTCGGCGATGTCGCGGCGCAGGCGCGGCAGTGCCTTGAGATCATCAAGGGCGCGCTGGAACAGGCCGGATCGGGGCTGCAGGATGTCGTCCGCACCCGCGTGATCCTGACCAATATCGACGACTGGAAAGCCGTGATCGAGGTGCGCAAGGAGTACTTCCGCGACGTGCGCCCGGTGGATACCATCATGGCGGTCGACCGCTTCGTGAACCCCGAATGGCTGGTCGAGTTCGAGGCGGATGCGGTGATCGCGAACTGGACTGCCTGATCGGGGCGCATAAATTTCTAGAAAACTTTTCTGGAAGATTTTTTTCCTGAAGCTGCCGCCACTCAGTCGAACTGCACCGGCTGGCCCAGATCCAGCGGTTCCAGCGTTTCCACGAAGGCCAGGATAGCGTCAAGGTCGCCCTGCGTGATCCGCACCGGCGCGACATGGCTGACCTTGGACGCGCTGAACGGTTCGGTGACGCCGATCAGTTCGGTAAAGCTCGGGTGCGGGTTCTCGGCCCAGTAGGCGCTGAAGAGGTTGAACCAGTGCGGCCGCGCCCGCATCGCGGCGAAACGACGGGGTCGAGCCGATGCCGCCCATCCGGTTGCGCCGGTCGACCACGTGGCAGCGCCCGCAATGGCGTAGCGCCAGCATCGCGCCAAGCGCCGCGTCGCCGGTGACCTCGGGTGCCTGCACGACGGCCTCCACCGCCAGGTCGGTGACATAGGCGGACGGGCCGCCGGGGGGGAACCCGGTGATCGCCGCGCGGCCGGGATCGCTTTGCAGCCAGTCGCGGAATTTCTCCGCCTCCGCCGATGCCGCAAGCAGCGACAGCCGATAGGTGGCACCATCGGCATCCGCGAACACCGGCGTACCGCCGGAAGCCGTCCCTGACAGCGCCATCTCGGCCTCGGCATCCGGCGCAACCGGCAGCACCGCGATCCGGTGCTTGAGCTTGAACCGCGGCAGCAGGTAATTCAGAAAGCCGCTTTCCGCCATTTGCTTTGGCACCGCCAGCCGCAGATCCCCTGCCGCCGCCGCCCCGCCCAGACCCAGGCACAACAGCGCCGGCAGAAACCGCTTCCGAACCGCGCTTTTCTTCGTCATGGTCAACCTCTGACAGGAATGCTAACCGAAACCCGCGCTCGAAAACCATGGAAAAGTTGCGACGCGGATCGTCAGGGAGGACGGACAATCATGGGTGACAGCTACAACATGTCGCTGCGGAAGTTTCTCAAGACCGTGGGCGTGACTTCGCAGCAGGAAATCGAAGCGGCCGTGCGCAAGGCGCGGGAGGCCGGGACATTGCCCAAGGGCCCGCTGCGCGCCCGCATGGTGCTGACGCTGGACGGCGTCGACCTGCGCCACGAAGTGACCGGCACGATCGAGACCAACGTCGAATGATCGACGAAGCCGCCGTCCGGGCCGCCCTTGCCCGCATCGTCGATCCGGCGCGCGGGGTCGATATCGTCAGCGCCGAGCAGGTCAAGGCGCTGTCGGTCCGGGACGGTGCGGTCAGCTTCGTGCTGGAAGTCGACGCCACGCGCGGCGGCCAGATGGAACCCCTGCGCAAGGCGGCGCAGGCGGCGGTGGAACAATTGGCGGGCGTGACCTCGGTCAAGGTCGTGATGACGGCCCATGCTGCCGCCGGATCGGCCCCGGCGCCGCGCGGCCCGGTGCCCGACCTCAAGCCGCGCGGTGCGGCACCGTCCTCGCCGGTCAAGCCACTCGATAGCGGTCCCGTGCCTTTGCCCGGTGTCGACCGGATCATCGCCGTGGCCAGCGGCAAGGGCGGCGTCGGCAAGTCGACCCTGGCGGCCAACTTGGCGGTGGCGATGGCAGCGCGCGGCCTGAAGGTCGGGCTGCTGGACGCCGACGTCTACGGACCCAGCCAGCCGCGCATGCTGGGCGTCTCGGGCCGCCCGTCCAGTCCCGACGGCAACATCATCCTGCCACTGCGCAACCACGGCGTCACGGTGATGAGCCTGGGCCTGATGGTCGAGGAGGACGAGGCCTTGGTCTGGCGCGGGCCGATGCTGATGGGCGCTTTGCAGCAGATGCTGGGCCAGGTGCAGTGGGGCAAGCTCGACGTGCTGCTTGTCGATTTGCCGCCGGGCACCGGCGATGTACAGATGACGCTGTGCCAGAAGACCAAGGTCGCGGGCGCCGTCGTGATCTCGACGCCGCAGGACATCGCGTTGATCGACGCGCGCAAGGGCATCGACATGTTCCGGCGGATGAATTGCCCGATCCTCGGCATCGTCGAGAACATGGCCGGCTTCGCCTGCGACCAGTGCGGCAAGATGCACTATCCCTTCGGTCATGGCGGCGCGAAGGCCGAGGCGGAAAAGCTGGGCGTGCCATTCCTGGGCGAAATCCCCCTCGACCTCGATATCCGGGTCGCGGGCGACGGCGGCGCGCCGATTGTGGCGCTGAAGCCCGAAAGCCTGCAGGCCCGCGCGTTCTGGGCCGTGGCCGACGCCCTGATCGCGGCGACCGCCAAGGCATGAGCACGCCGGTCGAGCTTGACTTCCCGCCGCTTCTCAAGGGCGTCTCCGTGGGGCGGGCCGATCCTTTCGCCGCCGCGCAGGCGGCGGTGGAACACGAGGTCGAGCCGGGGCTGATCCACTATTGCGAAACCGAAGACGCCCTGCGCGCCGCCGTGACCCTTGCCCCGGAAGAGCCGCTGGAACGCGCCATCGGAGCCGTGCTTGCGGTGGCGCTCGGGTTGTCGGACGCGCTGGGGGCGCTGGCGCCGCCGGAAGTCGCGGTGCAGTTCGACTGGCCCGACCGGGTGCGGGTCAACGGCGGTCTTTGCGGCCGGGTGCGCGCGGCGGCGTCCACCCATGATCCGGCCAGCGAACCTGACTGGCTGGTGATCGGCATCGAACTGGCCCTGCGCCTGCCCGACGGCGTCGAACCCGGCGCGAATTCCGAGCAGACCGCGCTGCACGCCGAGGGCTGCGGCGACATCACTGCGCCGATGCTGTTGGAAGCCTGGGCGCGGCACATGCTGCTCTGGATCCACCACTACCTGCATGACGGGCTGGCCCCGCTGCACGACCCCTTTCGCGGCAAGTGCACGCATCTCGGGGCGGACGTGACCTATCCCGAGCCTGGCCATTTCGTCGGGCTGGACGAAACCGGCGGGATGCTGTTGCGTAAGGACAGCCAGACGCGGGCAATCCCGCTGACAACTCTTTTGGAGACCAGATGACCCAGTTCGCCCGCGTGATCCGGCTGGACGACAGCGATCTCAACGTCTTCGACCCCGCCGCCGATATCGGCGAATGGGCAATCTCGGGGGCCTTCGCGTTTTCCGACTGGACGCAGAGTGACCTGACGGGCAAGGCGCGGCAGGCCTTCGCCAACGGCTGGCTGGGGTTAGAGACATTCGGGCGCTCGACCTTTGTCGCGGTGGCTCCGATCACGCCGGAAGAACTGGTCAGCCTCACCGATGGCCTCGCCGGGCATTTCGTCGTCGCCTACGGCGCACCGTCGCTGGAAGACGCGCATCCCGTCGCGGCCCGGGAAATCTCCCAGATGCAGGACATGTGCGAGGATCACGCGCCCAATACGCTGATGGTCGTTGAACGCTCGATGGAAGATGTTGGCATCCGCGAGAAGTTCCGCATCATCAAGCCCCGCGACGCCGGGTTGGAGGCGTTCGCGGTCCACGGCAGCTGACGCACTGCGTAACGCAGACATACCGACCAAGTTCCGCAGCGTTGTCATGCAGCGCAGTCGTCCGGGAAAGGGAACCCAGTTTTTTTCAATGGTCGGCTCGGCGGACTAGCAGGCTTTCGCTGCTGCGCAGAAATCCAACGCAATAATGGATTTGATAGTGACCAAGTGGTCGGCGCCACTGAATTGTCGGTTCAGGCGGTGCTCTTCCTGCGGACCTGGTTCCTTGCCTTGGCCTCGCGCAATAAGTCGGCCTCGTACAGCTCCATCGCGAGGTCCAAGTCCCATTTTCTGATATCTTTTGCCACGAATTTCTCTTTCGGTTCCATACTTTGCGCAAGCTGCTTCCGAACCGCGCCCACAGTAAGGCATTCTCTTGCCGGTGGACCGTTCAGTGAAGCGCCGGGTGTCGGAGCAGGCCCAAAGATATCGGTCACGGACTGACGCTCAGCGGCGGTCAATCCATTGACTACCATCGGCCCAAGCAGCAGCGATTCTGACAGGCAGCCGTTTGCTTTGACAACCTCGTGCCGATCACAGGCAAAATGAACCCAGGTGATACTTTGTTTGCCCTTCATATGGCGAATGCCACGCACAGCCGTCAGGGATTTCGCCGGAGCAAACGCCTCAGACCCGAACAATCCCTGCAACTGCCGGTGTCCGCCCACCAAAATTCGGTGTTGTGGCGAGACAATCAGGTCTTGCTCCGGGAGCTGGCCGCCAAGCGCACCTGCGGCAATCAGAACCGGTTTCTCGCCTGCCCCGACCCCTTCCAATGGCTGCGCGTCACTACGATTCCAACGGATTGACATCGAGCCGTGATCCAGGGTCCAAACCAGATCGCCCGGTCTCAATGTTTCCACTAAGGTTGGGCCGTTTGATGTATCAATCAGAGTGCCTTTTGCGTAACAGACAGGCTGTTCTGCAATGCTGGAGTATGGAGCGGACCCGATGCTATCGCCACCGATTTTCACATACTGTTGGCCCGCCACAAGCGGCATGTCGCTGTGAAATCCCCAGATATCCTGGGCGACATTGCCCTGAGAGAATACCACTATCGTTATCGTTGGGCCGGTTGGATTTCCAAACTCATCGAGCGCACGCACGAAAATCAGCGATTCTGAAATCTACACCCGTAGCCGTTGCCACCAGGCCAGCACCGTCGGTAATCGTGTGGTGGGCATAGTCGTCGTCTTCGAGGACGTCTGTATTTGCACTTGTATCATCAAGTGTAACCGTCGCGGGCGACCCGCCCGAGAACTGAAAAATAGTCCCGTCCGGTGTATCGGAATTGTTGATGATTGCGCTGCCCGGCGTCAATGACGGAGAACCAGCAGCAACAGTCATGAAATCATTATCGTAAACTTCTATGGTTCTTGTGACCATAAATCAGGCGCCCGGCATTGTTGCTTGTTCGCCCTGAGATACCAAAAGATGGTTTCAAGAATGTTTCGGTCCGAAAAATTGGCACACGGGACCAAGCCCCCCACCACACTGCAGGGACAACCTGGGCAAATGTGGGTGGGGGTTTGTCGAAAAAGGGCTCAAAATGGTCATCTGACACATCATGACCGCGAACAGGTCGCGCCCTGAATTGGCCGATCACGGGGCCAGATCGCTGTCGTTTTTCCCCTCCAGCGGAATATCGAACCGCAGCCCGACCTTGGCCAGCCGTGCGGCCACCGGGTCGCTGGCGTCAAAGAACCCCACGTCGATCTCGCCGGCCTCGAGCCCGGAAAAGATCAGCGCCTCTGACACTGCGCGCGACAATGCCGCCTCGGCGTCTGGTACTGCATCGACGAATGCCAGCAGGTGACCGGGCCGCGTGGGCGCATAGGTCACGGCGACCAGATAGGCGCACCGCGCCATGCCAACCGCGGCGGCCAGTTTGCCGTCGATGGCCGTCAGCAGCGTTTCGGGGATACCCTTGGGCGCTGCGATGGAGATGGGCCGGGCGTCGGTTTTCTCGGGGCCAGTGGCCAGGGTTTCCGCCAGCCAGTCGATGGCGCCGGGCGGGGCCAGGAATTCGGAGCCGGCGACGCCGAGGTTCAGCCCCAGCCCGATCCCCTGCCCCGCCAGCATCGCCGCCGTGGCCCGGCCCGATAGCGCCGCATAGGGCGCCGCGTTCAGGGCGAACGCGGCCAGCCGGTCGTCGGTGTCGAAGACCACGACAAAGCGGCCCTCGTCGGTCTCGAAGAGATCGGGGTCGATCCGGTCACCGACCGGCTCGGTTTTGAGCAGAAGGAACAGCTCGGCCTCGGCCAGCCGGTTGTAGAACGCCATCCGCGCCGCATCGCTGTCCGGATCGGCCTGCATCGCGGCATGGGCGCGGTCGAGCGGCGTCCCGGTCACGCCAGCACCTCGTTCACGCGGGCGCGCAGCACGGGCAGCAGTTCGGCCTCGAACCAGGGGTTGTTCTTCAGCCACCCGGTATTACGCCACGACGGATGCGGCAGGGCGAAGATCGCCGGCGCATGGTCGCGCCAGGCCGCCACGGTCCGCGTCACACCGCCCTTCGCCGCCGCACCAAGATGCCATTTCTGCGCATAGCCGCCGATCAGCAGGGTCAGTTTCACGTCCCCCAAATGGTCCAGGATCCTTCGCCGCCAGGTCTGGTGGCAGACGACGGGCGGCGGCAGGTCGCTGCCCTTGGTGTCATAGCCCGGAAAGCAGAAGGCCATCGGCACGATGGAGACTTTCGAGCGGTCATAGAACGTCGCATCGTCCACTCCCATCCAGTCGCGCAGGCGCACGCCGGACTGATCCCAGAAAGGCGTCTGCGCGGCATGCACCCGCATCCCCGGCGCCTGCCCCGCGATCAGGATGCGGGCGTCGGCGTCGAACCATGCGATGGGGCGCGGCGCGTGACCTGTCGCGGTCGCGGCAAAACGCGCGGCACAAAGGCGGCAGGCCAGTATCTCGGCCTTGAGCATTTCGGTGGCGTCGGTCATGGCGCTGACTTATGCGGGATTGCGGGGCGTGGCAAATCTCCTCTTGACTTCATTTCGATGTTTCTAGAAATATCGAAACATGAAACAGGATCGCCCCCTTGAGATGACCGTCGAGCAAGCCGCCTCGACTTTTGCCGCCCTCGGTTCCGAACAGCGCCTTGCGGTGCTGAACGCGCTGGTGCGCGCGGGCCCCGAGGGCCTGAGCATTGGCGAGTTGGGCGCGCGTTCCGGCGTCACCGGCTCGACCCTGACGCATCACATGAAGATCCTGACCGCGGCCGGGCTGGTCAACCAGGCTGCGCCGGGGCCGGTCGATCATCTGCGTCGGCGCGGCCTACGAGAAGATGACCGACCTGTCCGCCTACCTCTTGTCCGAATGCTGCGCCGACAGCCCCGATCCGAAGGCCCATCGCCCATGACTGATCTCACCCAGCGCCCGCCGTCCCTGCCCGCGCTCTGGAAACGCCTCGACAAGGCCTGGCTGGCCATCGCGCTGATCCCGCTGGTGCTGGCGATCTTCGATCCGGGCCAGGTCTGGCCGACCATCGAATTCGCGCTGGGTGCCTTGGGACACACCGGCATCTTCATCGTCTTCGCGGTGCTTGCGGTGGCCTACATGAAGGCGACCGGGGCCGAGGCGCTGCTGGCCAAGGCCTTCGAGGGCCGCGAGGTGCGGATGATCTTCCTGGCCGCGCTGCTGGGCGGGCTGTCGCCGTTCTGTTCCTGCGAGGTGATCCCGTTCATCGCCGCGCATGCTGGCGATGGGCGCGCCGCTGTCGGCGGTCATGGCGTTCTGGCTGGCCTCGCCGCTGATGGACCCGGCGATGTTCCTGATCACCGCCGGGACGCTGGGATTTCCCTTCGCCATCGCCAAGACCATCGCCGCCGTGGGCATCGGACTGGGCGGCGGGTTCTTCGTCAAATCGCTCAGCGCCAGTGCCCTCTTCGCCGATCCGCTGAAGATCGCGCCGAAGAAATCCTGCTGCGGCTCGTCCTGTGGCACCGGCGCGGCCGATCCGTTCCACGCGAAACCCGAATGGGCGTTCTGGAGCGAGGCCGAGCGCCGCGTGACCTTCCGCGACACGGTGGTCGAGAACGCGCTGTTCCTGGGCAAATGGCTGCTGCTGGCCTACCTGATCGAGGCGCTGATGCTGGAATACGTGCCGGCCGACCTGATCGCCGGGGTTCTGGGCGGCACCGGCGTGATGCCGATCATCCTCGGCGCGCTGGTCGGCGCGCCGGCCTACCTGAACGGCTATGCCGCGGTGCCGCTGGTCGAGGCGCTGCTGGCGCAGGGCATGTCGAACGGGGCGGCGATGTCGTTCGTCATCGCCGGCGGCGTCAGCTGCATCCCCGCCGCCGTCGCCGTCTGGGCGCTGGTCAAGCCGCGGGTGTTTGCTGCTTACCTGGGCATTGCCGTAACCGGAGCGATCATCGCCGGGATGGTCTGGGGCGCAGTTGCTTGAATGTTGTCGGTAAGGTGGGTTTAAACCCACCTTACTCCCCACCTTAACTGGCGAAATTCACCACCAGCGTGATACCCAAAAGGATCGCGATCCAAAGCACCATCGACCCGGTCGGCCAGACCGTCGCCATCCGCCCCTCGGGTCCGTGGCTGTGATAAAGCCACCCAATCGCCCCCGACAGCCCCGACGCGATCAGCCCCGCCACCGCCGTCCAGACCGCCGCGACCCAGCCGGACAGCCCCCGCAAGATCGCCGGGAACAGCCGCCGGTAGGTCCAGTCGGTGTCGAGGTTCACCGAATTCAGCTCCGGCGGGTAGATCCCGGTCCTCATCAGCACCGTGAAGGCCAGCGCCGAGAAGAACAGCAGCTGCAACTGGGTGATCACGTGGGTCGTGGTGTAGGGCACATAGTCGACCTCGAACGGCAGCAGCGCGTACAGCGGCGCCGGGAAAGACGCCGATGGCGATGCACAGAAACGCGGTGATCCCCATCGCCAGCAGCATGTGCAGCGGCGCCTCCTTGGGCCGCAGGCCGCTGTCATGGGCGAAGAAGGCGAAGTACGGGATCTTGATGCCCGAATGGTGGAACACGCCGGCCGAGGCGAACAGCAGGATCGCCCAGACCACATAGTAATGCCCTCGTGCGACGCCGCCGACAGGATCAGCGACTTGGTGATGAAACCGCGAGAACAGCGGAAACGCCGAGATCGAGGCCGCGCCGATGATGCAGAAGATCATCGTCAGCGGCATGGTCTTGTAGAGCCCGCCCAGCTCCGACCCCTTGGCCGTGCCGGTGCGAAACAGCACCGCGCCGACGCTCATGAACAGCAGCGCCTTGTAGAGGATATGCGCGAAGGCGTGCGCGGCGGTGCCGTTCAGCGACAGTTCGGTGCCGATGCCGATGCCGACCACCATGAAGCCAAGCTGGTTGTTCAGGCTGATAGGCCAGCACCCGCCGCAGGTCGTTCTCGATCACCGCGAAGAAGATCGGGAACAGCGTCATGATCGCGCCGATCTAGATCAGCATCTCGGTGCCGGGAAAGCCGCGCGCCAGCGCGTAGACCGCGAGCTTGGTGGTGAAGGCCGACAGGATCACGGTGCCGGTGACGGTCGCCGCCGGATAGGCGTCCTGCAACCAGTTGTGCAGCAGCGGGAAAGGCGCATTTGATGCCGAAGGCCAGGAAGATCAGCCAGGTCGCCGAGGCTTCCCAGCGTCATCTTCTCGAACGCCAGCGAGCCGGTCTCGCGCCAGAACAGCGCCGCGCCTGCCAGCAGCAGCACGCCCGAACCGACCTGCATGACCAGATAGCGCATGCCGGTGTGATACGCGCCTTCGGTGCGCCGCGCCCAGATCAGGAAGACCGAGGTGATCGCGGTGCCTTCCCAGAACAGGAACAGCGTGATCAGATCGCCCGCGAACACCGCGCCGATGGCCGAGCCGGCGTAAAGCAGCGCGGCGACCTGCTGCACCGTGTCCTTGACGTGCCAGGCGTAGAGGTTGCCGAGAAAGGCGGCGATGCAGAAGATCAGGCCGAAGATGCGGGACAGCCGGTCGACGCGGGTGAATTCCAGATCGACGCCCATCAGGCTGGCGGTCCAGAGACTGCCCTCGGGCAGCGACCAGACCATCGTCAGCGCGATCATCGGCACCACCAGCAACAGGCCCGCGCGCAAGGGTCCGCGCGGCAGCGCCAGCATGCAGCGCGGCACCGGCGAAGAACAGGAAGGCGACGGGGAAGGCTCTCAGCCATTGTGGCTCTCCCGGTCAAGACCCGCTTCGGGGTAGTCCTCGGATTCCACGTCGTTCGGCGCGTAGTAGTCCTCGGGCCGCTTCAGTACGACCCGCATCATCCTGGGCGCAGATCACCAGCGCGGCGCACATGACGAAGCCGTAAAGCGCATAGAAACCGGGGACATACTCGATCTCGACATAGGCTTTCTTCTCGTAGAAGGAAGTCGGCCAGAAACAGCCCGGCGCAAAGCGCGTAGAGGCTGTAGACGATCTTGTCGACGTTCTTCGGGTTGTCGACGAACATCAGCCAGCGGCCAATGGCGGGATAGCCCGAGTTGTCTTCACGGCGCTTCGCGGCGGGTTTCGCCTTGGCGGCCGGTTTTGCCGACCGGCCTTGGCCTTGCGGGTGCCGGGTTTGGTGTTCTTTGCCATGTCGCACGCTCCCTAGTTGGCCGCGGCTACGGCGGTTGCTGCGGGTTCGGCGATGGGGGCCAGGAAGGCCGCCACGTCACCGGCGAAGAAGAACAGGATCAGGCACAGGCAGGCGGTCGCCACCGGCGGGCCCCAGACCAGCGGCGAGGCCTCGGAGAGGCTGCCGCGTTCGGCCTGGTTCTCGATAACGCCGTCCGTCAGCGCGTCGGCACTGGTCAGGAAGAACCCACGGCCCGACGACCGACAACAGGTAGACCACGTTCAGCAGCGAGACTGACCATCAGCACCCCGATCATCACCAGTCTGCCCGGTATCGGCGGCGCCCGACGATCAGGAGCCACTTGCTCCACGATCCGGCGAAGGGCGGCAGGCCGATGATGCTGAGCGCGCCGATCAGGAACGCGCCATAGGTGATCGGCATGACCCGGCCCAGCCCGTTCATCTGGCTGATCTCGGTCTTGTGGGTGGCGACGTAGATCGAGCCGGCGCACATGAACAGGGTGATCTTGCCGACCGCATGCGTCGCGATATGCAGCCCGCCGCCGAGCGCGCCCATCGAGCGTGGCCAGCGCCATGCCCAGCGTGATGTAGCACAGCTGGCTGACCGTCGAATAGGCCAGCCGCGCCTTGAGGTTGTCCTTGGTCAGCGCCACGACCGAGGCGGCGAGGATCGAGAAGGCCGCCAGCCACATCAGCCATTCGCGACGCCCGGTTTCGGCCAGGAAGTCGATGCCGAAGATGTAGACGCCGACCTTCAGCATGGTGAACACGCCCGCCTTGACGACCGCGACTGCGTGCAGCAGCGCCGATGACCGGCGTCGGCGCGACCATCGCCGCCGGCAGCCAGCGGTGGAACGGCATCAGCGCCGCCTTGCCGATGCCGAAGGCGTAAAGCGCCAGCAGCACGGCGACCATCGGTCCGGCGACCTGGCCGTCCAGGATGCCGCCCTTGGTGAAATCCAGCGTGCCCGCCAGCGGCACAGGTCCAGATCATCGCCACCAGTTGCAACGCCGATCGAGGTGCCGATCAGGATGCCAGATAGGTCCGCGCGCCCTTGATCGCCTCGGGCGTGCCCTTGTGGGCCACCAGCGGATAGGTCGAGATGGTCAGCACTTCGTAGAACAGGAACAGCGTGAACATGTTCGCCGCAGAACGCGATGCCCATGACCGAGGCGATGGCGAAGGCGAAGCAGGCGAAGAAGCGCGGGTGATGGCTCTCGTTGTTGCCGCGCATGTAGCCGATGCCGTAGAGGTGCGTCAGGATCCACAGGCCGCTGGCGACGATCGCGAACAGCAGGCCCAGCGGTTCGACGTTGAACGCCAGGTCGAGGCCCGGCATCACCGAGAACAGCACGAAGGTTTCCGACGTGCCGTTGCCCTCGTTGGCCAGGATCACCAGCACGCACAGGAAGGTCAGCGACCGCCGCGGCCAGCGTCAGCGCCATCGCGCAGGTTCGGGCTGTCGCGGAAAATCAGGTTGGTGAACGACCGCCGTGAAGGGGATCAGCATGCTCAGAAGGATGGCGATATTGGTGTCCATCTCGCGCCCCTAGTGCCCGCTCGTGGCGGCGGCGGCGTCGCCGGCACCTTCCATCATGCCCGCCGACCCGGCCAGCAACTCCTCGGCGGCCATCTGGCTGGCACCGATCGTGAGATCGGTGTCGAACCCGAACCAGATGCAGGCCAGCGCCGCGAAGCCCAGTCGGAAGCAGCATCGATCAGCGGCGGGTCGCTGGCCTCGGCGGCCTTGCCGGTCGGCTGCTGAAGATAAAGCGTCTCGACCACCCGCCAGACATAGATCACCGCCAGCAGCGACGAGGCCACGATCAGCAGCGCCACCGGCCACTAGCCCTTTTCCAGCGCCGCCTGCACCAGCACCCATTTGCTGATGAAACCCGCCGTGCCCGGCACCCCGATCAGACGACAACCCGCCGATCACGATGCAGGCAGCTGGTCCAGGGCATCGTCTTGCCCAGCCCCTCGATCCGGTCGTACCACGAGCCGCCGACCCGCGAACACCAGCGCGCCGACGCCCATGAACAGCGCGGCCTTGGTGATGCCGTGGTTGAACAGATGCACGATGGCCGCGGTCAGGCCGGTCTGCGTCAGAAGGCCGATGCCCAGCAGGATGTAGCCGATCTGCGCGATGCTGGAATAGGCCAGCATCCGCTTGAAATCGTTCTGGAACATCGCGATGAAGCTGGCCGCGAACATCGCCAGCACCGCCAGCGGCACGATGATCAGCTCCAGCGTGTTCAACGTAAAGGAAAGCCGGGCTGGAACACCGAGAAGATAGAACCGCAGCAGCACGTAGATCGCCACCTTGGTGGCGGTGCGCGGCCAGGAAGGCGGTGACCGCCGAGGGCGCGTAGGTATAGGCGTTGGGCAGCCACAGGTGCAGCGGATAGATCGCCACCTTCAGCCCCATGCCGACGACGATGAAGGCGAAGCGCCGCGCGCACCGTGCGGTTCGACGCCCTGCTCGGCGATGCGGTCGGCGATGTCGGCCATGTTCAGCGTGCCGGTCGCCATGTAGAGAAAACCGATGCCGATGACGAAGAAGGTGGCGCCGATGGTGCCCATGATCAGGTAGTCGTAGGCGGCGGTGAAGCGCGCGCTTGTCGCGGTGCCCGCCCATGCGCGATCAGCACGTAGGTCGACAGCGACGAGATCTCCAGGAAGACGAAGACGTTGAACGCGTCGCCGGTGGCCGCCACGCCCAGCAGGCCAGTCAGGCACAGCAGGTAGGCGGCATAGAACAACGTATGGTGTCTTTTGCGGGATCTCGGCGGCGACGCTGGCCTTGGCGTAGAGCAGAACCACGGTGCTGATCGCGGTGACCAGCAGCAGGACAAAGGCGTTGGCCGCGTCGATGCGGTACTCGATGCCCAGGGGCGGCAGCCAGCCGCCAAGGGCGTAGGAAATCACCCCGCCGCCCATCACCTTCGAGAGCAGCACCGCCGCGATGACCGTCGAAGCGGCACTGGCCAGAAGCGCCAGCGACCACGCCAGCCCGCGCGCGCCGATGATCACCACCAGCGGGGCCGCGATGAACGGGATCAGTACCACCAGGATCGGCAGGTGGTCGGCCAGGGTCGCCGCGACATGGGCGACCTCGTGCGCGGTTTCGGTTTCCGTCGCCATCAGGCGTGCCCGCCCATTGCTTCGCCGTGCGCCGCTTCATCCTCGCGGGCCATGTCCTGTTCGATGGTCAGGATCGCCTGTTCCTCGATGGTGCCGTATTCCTCGCGGATGCGCACGATCAGCGCCAGGCCAAGCGAGGTGGTGGCGATGCCCACCACGATGGCGGTCAGGATCAGCACGTGCGGCAGCGGGTTGGAATAGACGATCTCGGGGTCGAGCTTGACCTTGCCCTGCAGATCGGCCGGAAAGATCGGCGCGGTGCCGCCGGTGACCTTGCCGATCGAGATATACAGCATGAAGACCGAGATCTGGAAGATGTTCAGCCCGACGATCTTCTTGACCAGGTTGCCGCGCGCCACGACGACGTAAAGCCCGGTCATCATCAGCACGATGAACAGCCAGTAGTTGATATGGCCGACGATGAATTCCCAGGTGAACTCTGACAGCATCACCACTCCTCGTCGTCGATAAGCGGCGTGCGGGCGGCGAAGGCGTAGTAGATCGAGATCATCACGCCGGTGACCGTGACGCCGACGCCGAGTTCGACCGCCAGGATGCCCCAGTGCTGGCCGTGCGAGGGGTGTCCGGGCGAGAATGCACCGTAGTCGAGATAGTTGTAGCCCAGGAAAAAGCTCAGGACCCCGGTACCGGCGTAGATCAGCACGCCCAGCGCCATCAGCTTGTGAACCACCCAGGGCGGCAGCACGCGCTGCACCTTCTCCAGCCGGAAGACGATGCCGTAGAGGATGAAGGCCACCGCCATGATCACCCCGGCCTGAAAGCCGCCGCCGGGCGAATAGTCGCCGTGGAACTGCACGTAAAGCGCGAAGAGGATGATCATCCCCACCAGCAGCTTGGTGACAACCCGCAGGATCAGGTGGTGGGCATGCATCATGCCTGCGGCCTTTCGTCTTTGTCCTCGGGTTCGTCCTTGCGCCGTCGGCGCCGCAGGCCCGAGATCAGCAGCAGCACGCCGACGCCGGCGGTAAACACCACCGCCGTCTCGCCCAGCGTGTCATAGCCCCGGTAGCTGGCCAGGATACCGGTGACGATGTTGGGTACGTCGATGTCGGTCGGCGACCGCCCGATGTAGTCCGGGTATAGATGTGTCGTCGCGGGCGCGTTCGGGTCGCCGTAGTTCGGCATGTCCAGCGTGCCGTAGAACAGTGCCGCCCCGGTCACGATCACCACGAAGAGCGGGATCGCCGGCGACTGGTGCGTCGTGCGTTCATAACGAGAGGTCAGCGCCAGCGTGCCCAGCAACAGCACGGTCGAGATGCCCGCGCCCACGGCCGCCTCGGTAAAGGCCACGTCGACGGCATCCATCGTCACGAACAGCAGCGCCGTCAGCAGGCTGAAGACGCCTGACAGCATCACAACGGCAAAGAGGCTGCGCGTGCGCACCACGGCCAGGGCGGTGGCGACCAGCAGGGTGAACAGGACTATGGTGACGAAGGTTTCGATGGGTTCTGGGCCTTTCGGGCTATGGCGTCAGGTCTTGTCCTTGCCGCGCGGCGGAGCCGGCGTCGCGCCGACAAGGCCCGCCGCCTCGGTCGGGCGCAGGCCGGATGTCAGCGCCGCATTGGCGACGGAATGGGTGGCGGTTGGACCGGTGATGAACAGGAAGATGCCGATGATGATCAGCTTGACGGTGATCAGGGTAAAGCCGGACTGCACGCACATGCCGGCGATCAGCAGGATCATGCCCGCGCAGTCGGTGACCGAGGCCGCGTGCAGCCGCGCCCAGAAATCCGGGAACCGCCAGATGCCGAGCGCCCCGACCAGCGTGAAGAACGCACCCGACACGATCAGCACCCAGCTGACGATTTCGACGATCAGCGCCCAGGCGTCCATCAGTCGGCCTCCGCTTCAGGTCGCGACGCGGCGTGTCGCCGATGGCGCGGTAGCGGAAGAACTTCAGGATCGCGATGGTGCCGACGAAGTTGATCAGCGCGTAAAGCAGCGCGATATCAAGGAAATCCGGGCGTTCGGTCAGGAAGCCCAGGACCCCGATCAGCAGCACGGTGAGGGTGCCGAAGATGTTGACCGCAAGCACCCGGTCATAAAGCGTCGGACCCGCGAACAGCCGGACCATGACCAGCAGCATCGACACGAAGATCGCGATGGCGGCGACGGCGAACATCAGCGCCCCCCCTGCTCGGTCGCCGAAACGCGGGCGTCCATGTCGGCCAGGTCGCCCATGGTCGCGTCGCCATAATCCACCGCGTGCACCAGGAAATGGTTGTCCTCGGTCTCGACCGAGATCGTGCCGGGCGTCAGGGTGATCGAATTGGCAAAGATCACGCGGCCCAGGTCGGTTCCTTGCGAATTGGGCACCTCGAACAGGTGCTGCCGGATTGGCATGGCGGGCGACAGGATGATCTTGGTGACGGCCCAGTTCGCCTTGGCGATCTCGACCATCAGCCAGCCGAGGTATCCGAAAGAGCCGAACGGCCGCAGCCGGATTTCCAGGTGTTCGCCGTCCACCGCGTCCATGCGGCGCACCACGTAGACCGCAAGCAGGACCGAGGCCACGCCGAACCCGATGACCAGGGGCTTGTAGACGCCGGACATCAGCAGCCACAGCGCAAACAGAAGAACCGTGGTCCCGATCAGCCTCATGCGTCCCTGTCACTCCCTGCGGGTCGTCTTCGAACCCTTTTCGCGCGAAAAGTCCGACGGCAGAACCACCGCAGAGTCGTCGCGCTTGGGCCAATTTGTAACCAATACCCAAACCGATACAAAACCCCTAACTCGCACTTTTTGCAGAAATCCTCCGCCGCCCCTCGCCGGAAGCCAGTTCGCGAAGGCACAAAAAGGTGCCCGGGACCGTTAACGCTTTGGTAACCCCGACGCCTAAAAACTGCCGTATTGCGGCGATATCGGTTGCAACAAGGGGCGGCCAAGCCTCATATGAAAGCAAAAAAGCCCTTTATGGCGTCAAACGGCGTCCGTTAGGGCTTGGGAAACGTGCCTGACACAGAATTCAGGCCGGTCCGAGGGCAAAGCAGGAACGATCGCGTGCTTGAGTTCGAGAACGTCAGCAAGTCCTTCTGGACGGGCCAGCAGCGCAAGGTGATCCTTGACCGCGCCTCGTTCCGGGTCGAGCTTGGCAATTCTCTGGGCATCCTGGCCCCCAACGGAACCGGCAAGACCACCCTGGTCAACATGATGGCGGGGCTGGAGAAGCCCGACGAGGGCGCGATCCGGCGCGGCTGCCGCATCTCGTTCCCGCTTGGGTTCATGGGCGGCGTGGTTTCCAAGCACACGGCCAAGGAAAACAGCCGCTACATCGCCCGGCTCTACGGCCTTGACCCCGACTATATCGAGGCGTTCTGCCGCTGGCTCTGCAATCTCGACGAATATTTCGATATGCCGGTGGGCACCTACAGCCATGGCATGAAGGCGCGGCTCAATTTCGCGCTGCTGCTGGCGCTGGAGTTCGATATCTACCTGATCGACGAAGGCATGCCCTCGACCACCGATGTCGAGTTCAACAGGAAAGCCGGGTCGATCCTGCGCGAACGGCTGGAGGAGGCCACGATCATCGTGGTGTCGCATCAGGCCAGCACTCTGGAAAAGTTCTGCCGTTCGGCGGCGGTTTTACGTGACGGGCAGCTGCATATGTTCGATACCTTGGAAGAGGCAAAGGTTCTTTATGACTACGACACCCAAGGCTAAGAAATTCCGCATCCGGCGGTCGACGCCGATGGCCGGTGAGCCGCGCCGGGCCGCTGCCGCCGCACCGAGTGACGTGGCGCAGCCGCTCTCGTCTCCGGTCCCCGAAAAGCAGCTCTTCGACAACGCCGACGACGGCTTTGGTGATACCAAGTTCCCCACCGCCGCGGCGCACGACCCCAATGTCACCGAACCCGACGAGGTCGCAACAGAGGACGCCATCGCCGATATCCGCAAGGAGGGCCTGACCGGGCGCCAGTTGCGCATGGCGCGCCGCGTGGCGCAAAAGCACGGCCTGGCGCCGATCTCCGACTTCGACGCCGTGCGCCTGTTGCGCCAGCAGGGCATCGACCCGTTCAGCCGGGCCAACACCCTGGAACTGGTCGTGCCCGCGAAGTCGGACCGCCAGCGACCCCAGTTACGCCGTGCCGCAGACCGTGCCGAAGCGCCCCCTCAATCTGCCCTCGACCGAGGTCCGGACCGAGGATGCGCGGGCGCGCGAAATCGTGCGGATGCAGCGCGATATCGTCAAGCGGCGGCGCCGCAAGCTGCTGCAACTGGCCTCGCGCCTCGCCTTCTTCGTGCTGCTGCCGACCTTCATCGTCGGCTGGTATTACCACAAGATCGCCACGCCGATGTACGCCACCAAGGCGGAGTTCGTGATCCAGCAGGCGCAGCCCAGCATGGCGGGGGCGGCGGCGGGGCTGTCGGGCATGTTCTCGGGCACCAGCTTTGCCACCGCGCAGGACAGCATCGCGGTCCAGGGCTACCTGCAATAGCATGGACGCGATGCTGCGGCTCGATGCCGATGTCGGGTTCCGCGACCATTTCAGCGCACCCGAGGATCGATCCGTTGCAGCGGCTCGATGCCGAATCGCAACAAGAACCAAGCCTACAGGGTCTTCAAGAAGAACGTGAAGATCAGCTATGACCCGACCGAGGGCATCATCAAGATGGAGGTCGTGGCTGCCGATCCCGACGTCAGCCAGGAATTCTCGGAAACGCTGATCTCCTATGCCGAGGAACAGGTCGACAATCTGACCCAGCGGCTGCGCGCCGACCAGATGGCGGGCGCGCTCGACAGCTTTAACCAGGCCGAGGCAGAAGATGATCGACGCGCAGGGCCGGGTACTGGAATTGCAGGAACGTCTTGGCGTGCTCGATCCGATGACTGAAAGCCAGGCACTGATGACGCAAGTCACCGCGTTCGAGACCCAGTTGCAGGAAAAGCGCCTGCAATTGCAGCAGCTTCTCGATAACGCGCGGCCCAACCAGGCGCGTGTCGACGGGGTGCGCGGCGATATCCGACGGCTGGAGACACTGATCGCGGAACTGCGCGGCCAGTTGACCAGCAGCACGCAGTCCAACGGCAGCCTCGCGCGGATCAGCGGCGAATTGCGGCTTGCCGAGACCGACCTTCAGACCCGCCAGCTCCTGATGACGCAGGCGCTGCAACAGATGGAAACCGCGCGCATCGAGGCGAACCGCCAGACCCGCTACCTGTCGATGGCGGTCAACCCGATCGCACCGGACGAGCCGACCTATCCGCGCGCCTTCGAGAACACGATCCTGGCCTTCCTGATCTTCGGCGGCATCTACCTGATGTTCTCGCTGACCGCCTCGATCCTGCGCGAACAGGTTTCGGGCTGATGAAAGATGTGCAGATCGGCAAACTGACCGTCGGCAACGACCAGCCACTGACGGTGATCGCGGGGCCATGCCAGCTTGAAAGCGCCGACCATGCCCAGATGATCGCGGGTGCGATGGCCGAGGCCTGCGCCGCGGCCGGGCTGGGCTACATCTTCAAGGCGTCCTACGACAAGGCGAACCGCACTTCGATTTCCGGCAAGCGGGGACTGGGGTTGGAGGACGGGTCTTAAGGTTCTGGATGACCTGCGCAAGGCGCTGGGCTGCCCGGTCTGACCGATGTGCACCTGCCCGATCACTGCGCCCCGGCGGCGGAGGCCGTCGACGTTCTGCAGATCCCCGCCTTCCTGTGCCGCCAGACCGACCTTTTGCTGGCGGCGGGCGAAACCGGGGCGGCGATCAACGTCAAGAAGGGGCAGTTCCTGGCACCGTGGGACATGCCCAACGTGGTTGCCAAGCTGGAATCCACCGGCAACCGCCGCATCCTGCTGACCGAACGCGGCTCGTCCTTCGGCTACAATACGCTCGTCACCGACATGCGCGCCCTGCCCCAGATGGTGAAGACCGGCTACCCGGTGGTGATGGACGCCACCCATTCGGTGCAGCAACCGGGGGGTCTTGGCGGCGCGTCGGGCGGCCAGCGCGAATTCGCGCCGGTGATGGCGCGCGCCGCGTGTCGCCTGGGCATCGCCGCGGTGTTCATCGAAACCCACGAGGACCCCGACCGCGCGCCGTCGGACGGGCCGAACATGATCCCGCTCGACCCAGATGCCCGCCCTGCTGCGAACGTCTCGCGGCATTCGACCGGCTGGCCAAGATCGACCCGATTAGGATTTGACCTGTCGCCGCGGCGCGTTGGCAGATCACCCGTCCCGGGCCCGACCCGGCACCCGCTGGTCGCGGCCCCGGATCAGGTCCGGGGGCGGCACGGACATGCTGCCTTAAGTAAAGCTGTCCTTCATCCCGGCCTTCTTCTGCGCCACGTAGTCGTTCAGCGCCTCGTTGACCGCCGGGTCTAGGCTCGGCTGCTGATAGTCGGCAAGCTGCTTTTTCACCCGTGCCGAGGCCAGCGCCTGGGTGTCGCGCGCGCCTTCCTCGTCCCAGGTCTCGAACGGCTTGTAATCCAGCACGTTCGTGCGCCAGAACGCCTGCTTGAAATTCGCCTGGGTGTGGGCGCAGCCCAGATAATGGCCACCCGGCCCGACCTCGCGGATCGCGTCCATGGCCTGCGCGTCCTCGTCGAGCGCCACACCTTCGGCCAGCTTGTGCAGAATGCCCAGCTGGTCGGCATCCATCACGAATTTCTCGTAGGACGCCACCAGCCCGCCTTCCAGCCAGCCGCAGGCGTGCAGCATGAAGTTGACGCCCGACAGCAGCGCCATGTTCAGCGAGTTCGCCGATTCATAGCCGGCCTGCGCATCCGGCAACTTCGACCCGCAGAACGCCCCGCCCGACCGGTACGGCAAGTTCAGCCGCCGCGCCAGTTGGCCGACGCCGTAGGTGACCAGGCTGGCCTCGGGTGTGCCGAAGGTCGGCGCGCCCGAGTTCATGTCGATCGAGGTGACGAAGGCTCCCATGATCACCGGCGATCCCGCCCGGATCAACTGGGAATAGGCGACGCCCGCCAGCGTTTCGGCCGCGACTTGCGTCAGCGTGCCGGCAACCGACACCGGCGCCATCGCGCCGCCGACGATGAAGGGCGACACGATGCTGGCCTGGTTCGCGGCGGCGTAGACTTCCAGCGCGCCCATCATCGTGGCGTCGAAGGTCATCGGCGAGTTGATGTTAACCAGCGAGGTCATCACCGTGTTGTCGGCCACGAACTCCTTGCCGAACAGGATCTCGCACATTTCGATGCTGTCCTGGGCGCGGGACGGTTCGGTGACCGAGCCCATGAACGGCTTGTCGCTCAACGTCATATGCGCCAGCAGCATGTCGAGGTGGCGCTTGTTGACCGGAACATCCGTCGGCTCGCAGACCGTGCCGCCGGAATGGTGCAGCCACTTCGACATGTAGCCCAGCTTCACGAAATTGCGGAAATCCTCGATCGTGGCATAGCGCCGGCCGCCTTCCATGTCGCGCACGAAGGGCGGGCCGTAGACCGGGGCAAGGACCAGCGACTTGCCGCCGATCTCGACGTTGCGCTCGGGATTGCGCGCGGCCTGGGTGAAGCGCGACGGTGCCGTCGCGCAAAGCTTGCGCGCAAGGCCGGGCGGGATATGGACGCGTTCGCCCTCGACATCGGCGCCGGCGTCCTTCCAGCGCTTCAACGCTTCCGGGTTCTCGGTGAAGGCGACGCCGATTTCCTCCAGGATCGTTTCGGCGTTATGCTCGATCATTTCGAGCGCCTCGTCGTTCAGAACCTCGAAATTCGGGATGTTGCGCTCGATGTAGCGCGCCGTCTCGACCGACACCGCGGACCGTTCCGCACGCCGCGCCGCGCCGCCGCCGCCGCGCGCCCGCCGCTGAGTTCCCGCATCCGCCATCATCCGCCCCTCCGGCTAAGTCTTGCCCGGTGATAGCGCCATTGGGACACACCGCGTGCGGAAATTGCGTCAATCCAGTCGCGAAAGCGACATGGGCGGTCGGTTACCGCGCCTCTCGACAACGCGATATCGCACGCCTAAACACCCGCGGATGAGCACCCATGAACGCCTTCTGATCGTCGACTTCGGCAGCCAGGTCACCCAGTTGATCGCACGACGGCTGCGCGAGTTGAACGTCTATTGCGAAATCCACCCGTTCCAGGCCGTCACCGACGCCTTTCTGGCCGACTTCGCACCGCGGGCGGTGATCCTGTCGGGCGGTCCGGCGTCGGTCTATGCCGATGGCGCGCCGATGCCACCCGCCCGCGTGTTCGAACTGGGCGTGCCGGTGCTGGGCATCTGCTATGGCCAGCAGGTCATGATGCACATGCTGGGCGGTCACGTGGAACGCGGCCATGGCAGCGCCGAGTTCGGCCGCGCCTATGTGACACCCGCATCCGAGGACCTGCCCTTGCTCGATGGCTGGTTCGTCACAGGGCGCGAACAGGTCTGGATGAGCCACGGCGACCATGTCAGCCGCATCGCTCCGGGGTTTCGCGTCTTCGGCACCTCGCCCGGTGCGCCCTTCGCGATTACCGCCGACCCCGACCGCCGGTTCTATGCAGTGCAGTTCCACCCCGAGGTTCACCACACGCCCAATGGCGCGCGGTTCTACGAGAACTTCGTCCGCGAGGCGGGCTTTACCGGCGACTGGACCATGGGCGCCTACCGCGAAGAGGCGATTGCCAAGATTCGCGATCAGGTCGGCGACGCCAAAGTGATCTGCGGCCTGTCAGGCGGGGTCGATTCGTCCGTCGCCGCGGTGCTTATCCACGAAGCCATCGGCGACCAGCTGACCTGCGTCTTCGTCGATCATGGCCTGCTGCGGCAGGGCGAGGCGGACGAGGTCGTCTCGATGTTCCGCGACAGCTACAACATCCCGCTGATCCATGCCGACGAATCGGACCTTTTCTTGGGTGAACTTGACGGCGTAAGTGACCCGGAAACAAAAAGAAAGATCATCGGTCGCCTGTTCATCGACGTGTTCCAGAAGCACGCCCATGAGGTCGGCGGCGCTAAGTTCCTGGCGCAGGGCACGCTATACCCAGACGTCATCGAATCGGTCTCGTTCAGCGGTGGCCCGAGTGTCACCATCAAGAGCCACCATAACGTCGGCGGCCTGCCCGAGAAGATGGGCCTGAAGCTTGTCGAACCGCTGCGCGAGCTCTTCAAGGACGAGGTCCGCGCCCTTGGCCGCGAGCTTGGCCTGCCGCCCGGCTTTATCGGCCGTCACCCGTTCCCCGGCCCCGGCCTTGCGATCCGCTGCCCCGGAGAGATCACGCGGCCGAAGCTCGAGATCCTGCGCCGCGCCGACGCCGTCTATATCGACCAGATCCGCAAGCACGGGCTTTACGACGAGATCTGGCAGGCTTTCGCCGCGATCCTGCCGGTGCGCACCGTCGGCGTGATGGGCGACGGGCGGACCTACGACTTCGCGCTGGCCCTGCGCGCCGTGACATCCGTCGACGGCATGACCGCCGACTACTACCCGTTCACCCACGACTTCCTGGGCGAGACCGCGACCCGGATCATCAACGAGGTGCCGGGGATCAACCGGGTTACCTATGACATCACCAGCAAACCGCCGGGGACGATCGAATGGGAGTGACGCCGATTCGCGCCGGGGGCCTGTCCAGGTGACACTGTCTGGCTGGCTGGACGCGATCCTGTTCGCGCCATTTCACCGTGCGCGTCGCAGGGCGGCCGCGCGGCACGCCGTTCCGGTCAAGGAGCTTTCCAGTCAGGGTCGCGCCGAGACCTTCCAAACGATCTACCGCAACGGCGAGTGGGGCCGCGATCCGGACGGTGCCGCTGGTCCCTGGTCCGGCACCGGTTCACACAGTGCGAGCATCGTCGAACCGTATCTCGCGGCGGTGATTCCCTATCTGCGCCAACTCGACCCCAAACCCCGCGTGGTGGATCTGGGCTGCGGCGACTTCAACATAGGCGCGCAGTTGGCGCCCCATGCCGAGACCTACCTTGCCTGCGACCTCGTCGCAGAAGTGATCGCCGCCAACCGGGTCCGCGCCACCGCGCCGAACGTCGAGTTCCGGGTGCTCGACATTGTCGACGCGCCTCTGCCCGCTGGCGATGTGGTGATCCTGCGCCAGGTCCTGCAACACCTGTCGAACTCCGAAGTGGCGGCGGTCGCGCAGAAACTGCCCGGCGCCTGCCGCCACCTGATCCAGACTGAGCATCTGGCCGCGCCGCGCACCTTTGTGCCCAACCTCGACAAGCCGACCGGCTGCAGGGCGCGGATCGGGATTGGTAGTGGCATCGACCTCGCCGCGCCGCCGTTCAATCTGCCCTACAAGACCCAGCGCGTGCTGTGCGACACGACCAGCGGCAATGGCATCATCCGCACAGTTGCCTTCACATTCCGGGACTGCCCCGCCACCGGCGTCGGAAAGAATGCAGTTGCGTTGCGTGCAGCGCGAACCACATCATGACAACACTTGGTTCGCGACGGAGGTGCCGGGGATCAACCAGTAACCTATGACATCACCAGCAAGCCGCCAGGAACGATCGAGTGGGAATGACACTATAGGGGCACGTCACCGATTTGGCTTGCGCCGGTTACCGGTTTCCAGCCTTCTGCGAACCCTGAACGAAGATCGGATCAGATGATGAAGTTCTTCTATTTGGGCTTGCAACGATGCGGCACCAAATCGTTCGGGGATTTCTTCCTCAAGAACGGGCTGCGGGTCTTTAGCTGGAGGGATATCGACAGGCTCAAGATCCAGGATTTGTGGTTCGAAGGCCGTTGGCTGGATATCCTGAAAAGCGGTATTTTCGAGGATTACGACGTCTTCGAGGACGGGCCATTCATGGACCCGGTTTTTGCGAAATTCCTGAGCCAATGCATCCCCGACAGCAGGTTCGCCTATTTCCACCGACCGGCATCGGACTGGTACAAAAGCATGGTCACGCATTCTTTTGGGGCGACTTTGGGAGATTTGCGACAGCACTGCTATATTTATGACCGTCTCGAGGACCTGCATTTCCTGCAGCGCGAGATCGGCAAGGATCTGAAAAAGCTGAACTTGATTGGAATGAAAGCCCATTACGAAGGCGTATATGAACGTCACCATCATCAGGTTCTTGAGAAATTCTCTAACATTGAAGACACCCGCTTTTACTGCGACGATCTTTATAGCGAGGACAAGTTTGATCGCATGTGCAAGAAATTCGAGATCAGCCTTCCTGATCAAAGTGATCAGTTGTCACACAAGACCAGACGGACCTTTGTCGGCGTGGTGTCCGACCATGACTATCTTTTCTGACCCCTCAAGCCCGCAATAAAACTGCGGAAGCAACGGCAGGCGAACCGATCATGTGACGCGTTGCAACACGCAGGAACCGCCTCCATTCGGCAACTCGCAATCGGGCTTCGACTAGCAATGGTGGGGGTTTTGTCCAACCTCTGTCTGCGGCTTCCGGCGGCGCGGGCTGCAGGCCGCTTGGCGAGGAATGGGGTTGCTTTGACTGCGCCGGTAACAGCATGATCGCACAACTTTATACGCGACGAAGGTTCCCGACATGCGCCCTTTTCTTGTCCCGGCCGCACTGGCCCTGATCGCCCTGCCCGGAGCCTCGGTCCTGGCCGACCCGACCTATCACCGCGTCACCGGCGTCGCCGCCGACGACACGCTGAATGTCCGCGCCGAACCCGACGCCTACAGCGCCGATATCGGCGACCTGCCGCATGACACCACCGGCATCGAGGTGATCGCGACCGATGACAGCGGCGACTGGGGTCGCATCGTCTGGGAGGAAGGCAACGGCTGGATCGCCACCCGGTTCCTCGCCCCCGACCCGCAGCCCGGCATTGGAACCACCGACCTGCCGCAGGGTCTGCTGTGTGCGGGGACCGAACCGTTCTGGTCGCTGCGGCTTTCGGGCGGCGGGGCGACCTGGTCTGCCATCGACGGCGCTGCGCTGACGCTGTCGCTGACCGGTGTCCTGACGCCCGAGGCACGCGGACCGTTCCCCGCCATCCTGTCGTACGGCGGGCCGACGGCGGCGAGCATGTCGGTCATCGAGCCGATGACCTGTTCGGACGGGATGAGCGACCGCGACTATCCCTGGCGCATCCTGTTCCTGCTGAGCACGGGCGATGGCCAGCGCCTGCTGGACGGCTGCTGTCAGTTACCGCTTGAGGCCGGGTTGCATTAGCCGCAGAACCGGGCCATGCGCGTGCTGCCTCTACTGACCCTGCTGATCGCCCTCGTGGCCCCGCCCGCCGGGGCGGAGACCTGGCGCTGCGCCGGCGACAATCCCGGCTGGACGCTGTCGTTCGACGAAGCCCAGGCAGAGTTCGCCTTTCCCGCGCCAACCGCGATGGACGTGGTCCAGCAGACCGCCGCCGAAAATCGCGACTGGCCGCGTGCCCTGACCCTGATCGGCCCGCGCGATACCGCCATCGTGCTTGTCGAGCCGCGGGCCTGCACAGCGAACGGCATGAACCATCCCAACCGCGTGCTGGTCCTGACCCAGCGCGGCCAGACGCCGATCCTGCTGTCAGGCTGCTGCGGGGCGCCTGAGTGACCGAGCATCAGCCGCTGCGCGCGGCGGTCTGGATGATCGGGGCGATCGTATCCTTCACCGCGATGGCGATCGCGGGGCGGGTGCTGGCGGCAGCGGGTTTCGACACGTTCGAGATCATGACCTACCGCTCGCTGCTGGGCATCGTGATCGTGCTGGCCGTCGCCCGCGCCGCCGGCACGTTGCACCAGATCACCGGGCGCAGCCTGCATCTGCACCTGGTGCGCAACGCCAGCCATTTCGCGGGCCAGAACCTGTGGCTCTTCGCGATCACCGTGGCCCCGCTGGCGCAGGTCTTCGCGCTGGAATTCACCTCGCCGCTCTGGGTCACCGTGCTGGCGCCGCTGGTCCTGAAGGAGCGGCTGACCCGAAGCCGGGTGATCGCGGCGCTTGTCGGTTTCGCGGGCATCCTGATGGTGGCGCAGCCGGGATCGGCCACGATGCTGAACCCCGGCCTGATCGCCGCGTCGCTGGCCGCATTGTGCTTTGCCGGATCGGCGATCTTCACCCGGCTTCTGACCCGCACCGAGACGATCACCTGCATCCTGTTCTACCTGACGGCGATGCAGGCCGTGTTCGGGCTGGTCTGTGCCGGCTATGACGCCGACATCGCCTGGCCCGCCGGGATCGCCTGGTTCTGGCTGGCGCTGGTGGGCTGCGCGGGCCTGCTGGCGCATTTCTGCCTGACCAAGGCGCTGAGCATGGCGCCGGCGAGCGTGGTCATGCCCATCGACTTTGCCCGGCTGCCGATCATCGCACTCGTGGGCATGTTGCTTTACGGCGAACAGCTTGAACTTGCGGTGTTTCTTGGCGCGGCGCTGATCTTCGGGGCGAACTACTTCAACATCCGTAACGAAACCAGGCGAGTGGCACATAGGTGACGGGAAAGTCACGCTTGCCATGCATCTTTAATATGACGTGGCGTCAGAAATTGACCGGTGACCCCGTTACACTCATAGGTGGCACAACTGCACCACTCATGTGTTGGGGAAGAGACATGAAAAAAACCCTCGCTGCCGTTCTCGCGACGGGCCTGACTGCATCCGCCGCTCATGCCGGCGGCGTCGACCGGTCCGGCCTAAGCATCCTGCCGATCTTCGAAACCGGCAACTATATCGAATTCTCGTTCGCCTCGGTGAACCCAAACACCTCCGGCACGCAGATCTCTGCCCGCGCCCGGCGTACTGGGCAGCAGCTCGGGCGACATGAGCAACAGCTTCGGCTACACCGGCCTGGTGCTGAAATTCGCGGTGAACGACAAGGTCGACACGGCGATCATCTACGAAGAGCCGTTTGGCGCGACCGTCACCTACCCGATGGGCACCGGGTATTTCGCGTCCGGCGCGAACGCCAAGCTGAACTCCGACAGTTTCTCGGCCATCGGTCGCTACAAGATCGGCAACGGCTTCAGCGCCTTTGCCGGCCTGCGCCAGCAGCGCCTCGACGCCAATGCCGCCATCCCCTTCGTGGCGGGTATACGCCGCCAACCAGCCGAACCAACACCGCTTATGGCTACCTGGTCGGCGCAGCCTACGAACAGCCCGAGATCGCGCTGCGCGTCGCTCTGACCTACAACTCGTCGATCAAGCACAAGCTTGCGACGACCGAGACCTCGCTTTGCCGCCGCTGGGTGTGACATCGACCACGAAGTCGAGACGCCCAGAACCGATCAACCTCGATTTCCAGACCGGCATCGCGCCGAACACACTGGTCTTCGGTGGCGTCCGCTGGGTGAAGTGGAGCGATTTCGCCATTGCCCCGTCTCATTACGCGGCGCTCACCGGTGGCCGCCGCTGGTTTCGTTCGCCGATGACACGATCACCTATACCTGGGCGTCGGTCGTCAGCTGAACGACAACTGGTCGGTTGCGCTGTCTGGCTACCCATGAACCGCGAGTCGGTGGATCTGAAGTCGAACCTGTCGCCGACCGACGGCCGCACCGCGGTGGGCGTCGGCGTGACCTACCGACAGGACGGTTTCAAACTGCAGGCCGGTGTTCAGCACATCTGGATCGGCGATGCCACGACGACGGCTGTTCGGGGTTCCCGCCGGCAACTTCACCGACAACACCGCGATTGGCTTCGGCCTGAAGGCAGGCTTCAGCTTCTGATCCACGGATCGGCAGCAACTCCGATAGAACCCCGCCCCATTCGGGCGGGGTTTTTCTTTGCCGCAGGTTTCGGGTCGCGCGGCGCGGGACTGATGCGTTAGACCGATGCCGATGACACCGCAGAAATCCCTTTCCGGCCGGGCCTGGGCCGAACTGCTGCTGCTGGCGCTGATCTGGGGCGGGTCGTTCCTGTCGATCCGGGTCGCGCTGGACGAGATCGGCTTTGTCACCTCGGTGGCGCATCGGGTGTTCTGGGCGGCCGCTGGTGCTGTGGGCCGTGGTCCTGGCCGCGCCGTCTGCCGGTGCCGCGCGATCCGCGCGTCTGGGGCGCGTTCCTGGTGATGGGCATTCTGAACAACGTGATTCCGTTTTCGCTGATGGCCTGGGGCCAGTTGTATCATCGAGACCGGCCTGACCTCGATCCTGAATGCCGCGACGGCGATCTTCGGGGTTCTGGTGGCGGCGCTGGTGTTTCGCGACGAGCGGCTGACCGCGCGGCGTGCCTGTCGGCGTTACGCTGGGGTTTCTCGGCGTGGCCACCGCCATCGGGCTGGACGACGCTGGCGCAGCTTCGACTTGCGGTCGCTGGCGCAGCTGGCGGTGCTGGGCGGGGCGCTGTCCTATGCCTTTGCCGGGGCCTGGGCGCGGGCGACCATGGGCGGGTTGCGCCCGCAGGTCGCGGCGGCGGGGATGCTGACTGCCTCGGCGCTGGTGATGGTGCCTGCGGCGATCTGGCTGGAGGGCTGGCCCAGCGCCGACCTGGCACCGGGCACGGTGAGCGCGGTGGCGTATTACGCCGTCATCGCCACGGCGCTGGCCTATCTGCTGTACTACCGGGTTCTGGCGATGGCGGGCAGCGGCAACCTGCTGATCTGCACCCTGCTGATCGCGCCCGTCGCGATCTTGCTGGGCACGGTCTGTTGCTGGAAGAGGCGCTGCGCCCGCAGGCCTATGCCGGGTTCGGCCTGCTGGCGCTGGGGCTGCTGGTGCTGGACGGGCGGGTGTTCCGGCAGCGGGCGGTTCCCGATTGAGCGCCTGCGGCGCACGCTGATGTTTTTTTCGGAACGAGGGGTTCCACCCCGCAAACTCCCCGAGGTACTTTTGGCAAGATGAAGACGCCTTGGGCTGGTGCAGGTCGCGCCCCGTGCGCTAGAGAACGGGCGGGAGTAAGCGCATGATTTACGAGACCGCGAGAGATTGGCTGGAGGCGAAGCGCAAGCGGGTGCTGCTGTTCGGCATGTCGGGTCTGGGCAAGACCCATATCTCGCAACCTGCTGCGCAGTGCCGGCGGCTGGTATCACTATTCCGTCGATTACCGGATCGGCACACGCTACATGGGCGAACACATCGTCGACAATTTCAAGCGCGAGGCGATGCACAGCCCGCTGCTGCGCGATCTGCTGATGTCGGATTCGATCTACATCGGATCCAACATCACCTTCAACAATCTCGCACCGCTGTCGACCTATCTGGGCAAGCCGGGCGATCCGGTGAAAGGCGGCCTGTCATTCGACGAATACATGGCCCGCCAGCGGCAGCATCGAGCGCGCCGAGGTGGCCGCCATGCTGGACACCGCGCATTTCATCGACCGGGCGCGCGACATCTACGACTACGATCACTTCGTCTGCGATACCAGCGGCTCGATCTGCGAAGTGGTCGCCCCCGAGAACCCCGACGACCCGGTTCTGACGGCGCTGTCGCAGGCGGTGCTGATGGTCTGGATCCGCGGCTCTGAGGCACATACCGACGCGCTGGTCCGGCGCTTCGACAAGGCGCCGAAGCCGATGTACTACCAGCCCGATTTCCTGATCCGCGCCTGGGATGACTACCGCGCCGAAACCGGCAGGGCCGAGGCCGACATCGACCCCGACGCCTTCGTGCGCTGGACCTATGCCCGCGCGCTGGCTCACCGGCAGCCGCGCTATGCGGCAATGGCGCGCAATTGGGGCGTCGAGGTTGCAGCCGAAGACGTGGCCACGGTGCGCGATGCGGGCGACTTCGATGCGCTGATCGCCGGCGCCCTTGATGCGCGTCCCGCCTGAAGATATCTCAGCCGCTCCAGTCGCCAAGGATAACCGATGCCGATCACCCTGCCCTCTGACCTGCCCGCCTTCGACGTGCTGTCGCGCGAGGGCGTGATGGTCATGGGCCAGGACCAGGCGGCGCGCCAGGATATCCGACCGCTGCGCATCGCGCTGCTGAACCTGATGCCGAGCAAGATCGCCACCGAGAACCAGTTCGCCCGGCTGATCGGGGCCACGCCGTTGCAGATCGACCTGCACCTGATCCGGATGACCGAGCATCAGCCGAGGAACATCAGCGCCGAGCACATGCAGGCGTTCTATGAGACCTTCCAGGACGTGAAGTCCGAGAAGTTCGACGGGCTGATCATCACCGGTGCGCCGATCGAGCATCTGCCCTACGAAGAGGTCACCTACTGGGACGAGATCAGGGAAGTTATGGACTGGACCCAGACCCACGTGCATTCGACCTTCGGGGTGTGCTGGGGCGGGATGGCAATGCTGCAAGCATTTCCACGGGGTCGAGAAATACATGCTGCCGCACAAGGCCTTCGGCTGTTTCCGGCAGCACAACCTCGCGCCCGCCTCGCCCTACCTGCGCGGCTTTTCCGACGATTGCGTGATCCCGGTCAGCCGCTGGACCGAGGTGCGGCAGGCCGACCTGGACGCGGGCCACGGGCTCGCGACGCTGCTGGGATCGGACGAGTGCGGCCCGTGCCTCGTCGAGGATGCGGCGCACCGGGCGCTCTATATCTTCAACCATTTCGAATACGACAGCCGCACGCTGAAGGACGAATACGACCGCGACGTGGCAAACGGCACGCCGATCAACGTGCCGATCAACTACTACCCCAATGACGATCCCGCGATGACACCGCAAAACCGCTGGAGAAGTCACGCCCACCTTCTATATGGCAACTGGATCAACCAGATATACCAGACGACGCCTTATGAGTTGGAAAAGATTGGCCGCTAGCCTGACGTTTGCCGCCGTGCTTGGGCTGGCGGGGTGCGGCGCTGCCGTGGACCGGCGCGCGTCGCTGGGCGAGACCCGGGCCCAGGCCGAGCACCCGCCCGAAGGCCGGTTCGTCACGGTGAATGGCGCCAGGGTGCATGTCGTGGTGGCCGGGCAAGGCCCGGACCTGGTGCTGATCCACGGCGCCAGCGGCAATACCCGCGATTTCACCTTCTCTTTCGCCGACCAGGTCAAGGACCGCTACCGGGTGCTGGTCTTCGACCGTCCCGGCCTGGGGTATACCGACCATGCCGACCCGCGCTTTGCCGGCAGCTACAGCAGCGCCGCGGAAAGCCCCGCCGTGCAGGCACGGATGCTTCAGGCGGCGGCGGCGCAGCTTGGCGCGACGAAACCCATCGTGCTGGGCCATTCCTATGGCGGCGCGGTGGCGCTGGCCTGGGCGCTGGAGCGGCCCGAGACGCTGTCGGCGCTTGTCATCGTTTCGGGCGCGACCGAACCCTGGCCGGGCAGTTCCAGCCTCGGCCCGCTTTACGACATCGCCGCCTCCAAGATCGGCGGCGCGGCGGCGGTGCCGCTGCTGACGGCGTTCCCGCCCAGGCAACTGATCCGGTCGTCGCTGGCCACCATCTTTGCGCCCGCAGCCGGTGCCCGAGGGCTATGCCGAGCATATCGGCATCGGCCTGACCCTGCGCCGCGACGCGATGCGCTCCAACGCGCGGCAGGTCAACGGCCTGCGGCCACACCTGGTCGAGATGTCGCAGCACTACGGCGAGATCGACGTGCCGACGGAGATCGTGCACGGTCTGGAGGACGACGATCGTGCCGCACGACATCCATGCCGAACGCCTGGTGGGCCGGATACCGCACGCCACGCTCACGCAATTGCCGGGCGTCGGCCACATGCCGCATCACGTCGGCTCCGCAGAAGGTGGTGGATGCCATCGACCGCGCCGCGGCCCGGGCGCGATTGCGTTGACAGGGACATTGGTCATACTGGCGCCAACAGAGCCAAGGATGACCCGATGACCCTGCCCTTCGACGGCGCGATCAGCGCCTTCTACGAGAACGACGCCCCCGCCGACGTCCGGCGCGCCATTGCGGACAGCGACAAGAAGGATATCCTGTCCGGCACCTATCCCCATGACCGCTGGATGAAGAAATCCGACTACCAGGCGACCATGGACCGGTTGCAACTGGAACTGGTCAAGCTTCAGGCAGACGTCAAGGAGACCGGCAAGCGCATCGTGGTGATCTTCGAGGGCCGCGATGCCGCCGGCAAGGGCGGCGCCATCGCCCGTATCCGGGAAAACCTCAATCCGCGCGGCGCGCGGGTGGTGGCGCTGTCGAAGCCCACCGAAACCGAACAGGGCCAGTGGTATTTCCAGCGCTATGTCGATCACCTGCCCACAGCGGGCGAAATCGCGCTTTTCGACCGCAGCTGGTACAACCGCGGCGTGGTCGAGCATGTGTTCGATTTCTGCACAGCGCGCCAGCGGCAGAAGTTTTTCCACCAGGTGCCGGAGTTCGAGGACATGATCGTCAACGAGGGGATCGTCTTCGCCAAGCTCTGGCTCAACGTGGGCCGCGCCGAGCAGTTGCGCCGGTTCCTCGCGCGCGAACAGAACCCGCTGAAACAATGGAAACTCAGCTGGATCGACGTCGAGGGGCTGAAACGCTGGGACGCCTATTCGGACGCGATCTCCGAGACCTTTCAAAAGACCCACACCGACCACGCCCCCTGGAGCGTGATCCGCGCCGACGACAAGTACCGCGCGCGCATCGCGGCGATCCAGGTGCTGCTGGGCGCGGTGGAGTACGCCGGCAAAGATCGACATGGGGTCGCCCGATCCGCAGGTCTGCGGAGGCCCCGACATCTGGCATGCCTAAACGCGGCTATCATCACGGCAACCTGCGCCAGGCCCTGGTCGACGCCGCGTTGGAATTGATTGAAAAGCGCGGCCCGACCGGGTTCACCCTGTCCGAGGCGGCCAAGCAGGCGGGCGTCACCCCCGCCGCCGTCTACCGCCATTTCGAAGGCCGTGAGGACCTGATCGCCGAGGCCGCGCGCCAGGGCTACGAGATTTTCGCCGACCTGATGGACCACGCCTACCAGTCCGGTCAGCCCTCGGCCTTGGCGTCGTTCGAGGCGACGGGCCGCGCCTACCTGGCCTTCGCCCGGAAGTTTCCGGGCCATTACGTCGCGATGTTCGAAATCGGGCATCTCGATCAATCGCACCGCCGAACTGGCGATGGTCGCCACGCGCGCGAACGGCGTCATGGAGAAGGCGGCCCGCGATCTGTCCGAACATATCCCGGCCGACAAACGCCCGCCGGCCGCGATGTTCTCGGCCCATATCTGGGCAATGAGCCACGGGGTCGTGGAGCTATTCGCCCGCGGCTCTCCCGGCACCAAATCGCCGTTCCCGCCCGAGGACCTGCTGGAAACCGGCATTGGCATCTACCTGCGCGGGCTGGGCCTGGTGCCGCCGGACAGCTGAGCCGGCTGCCGGGCCGGATTGATCCGGATCATGGCAGGAGGGCTATAACAGCGGCTTTCTGGCGGCCCGGCATCGGCGCCCGGAACGTCGAAAGGCGGCACGCTCCGGATAGTCCGGAGCGGAAGCGAACAGGTCCGTGCATTTCAGAACAGCAACCGCAGTTTTCATATTGGCCACATTGCTTGGCTCGGGTCCGGCCCAGGCCGGCTGCGAGATCCCGATGTCCGAAATCCTCGAGTCAGATCAATTCTCCCGGTTGCTGGATCAAGCGCGCACAACGCTTCACGATCAGGAGGACATGCTGTTGGTCGCCGAGACCCGTGCTGCGACGGTCGGTTTCGCGCTTGGCCAACAGGTCCGGCATCTGGGCGACAACCCGGCGCGGCGCAACCTGTTCGACTGCCTCTACGAGCTGGAAGAGGATACGATCATATTGCTGGCGCTGGAGCAGCGGAAAAACCCGGTCGAGATCAGCGAAATTTACCGCAGCGCGATGATGGGCAAGCTCAGCGACGAGGCGTTCTTGGCCTATGGTGTCGATCAGGATGCCGAGGTCGGTTCAATCATTGACGCCGGCTGGACGGGTGCCAGGCTGGTCGAGGCACAGTCGCGGTCGGTGCACAAGTTCAAGCTGGGCGCGCGTATGGCAATCTAGGCCGGCGAAGACGGGGCCGTGGTGACCATGTCGAAAGCCTCGGGCGGTGGCCAACCGCAGACCTTCAACGCGGTGCTGAAGGGCGACAGCATCCGGTTCGCGCACATGCTGGGGGCGGGTCACCGGTACGCCTGGCAACTCAGCCTGGCGAGCGACGATCCCTGACCGGGCACGATCACCTCCACCTCTGCCACCACGGTTCCGGACTGGGACATCCTGACTTACCGGCGCGACTGAGCGGGCGGGACGACACCGGGTCCGCGTCCGCGCCTGGTCTGACCTGGCCTGGCCTGGCCTGGCCGCAACAGTCAAAACGCTGGGGTCCGGGCAGCAACCCGGATAGCATGGCGGGGCGCAAACCCGCCCGCTGCCCGAAAGGTCCCGCCCATGCTGGAAAAACACCGCCTCGAGATCGCCAAGGTCCATGTGCCGGTGAAACGCATCAAGACGCTGGAGCCCGAGAAGGTCGAGGCGATCGCCAACGACATGCTGGAGAACGGCCAGACCACGCCGATCCGGGTGCGTGCCGACGGCGACCGGTTCGTCCTGATCGAGGGGTTCCACCGACTCGAGGCGCTGCGGGCGCTTGGAGAAGAGACGGTCGAGGCCTACCTGGCGCACGCCAGGCTGCATTGATGGATTGGAAACCCCTTGGCGACGCACTTGGCCGGGCGGACGGCGAGAATGCGGAATGAACCGGAGCTATGCGTGAGCGGCACAGATCATCGCGAACCCCTCGGCTCGGTTTCGCCGCGCAGCAATCATATCGCCGCCGCGACGCAAACCTCCGCAGATCGGGCATTCGGGGCGGACGAATTGACCCGGCAGCATTCCGATCTCGCAGCATCGCCGCGAAGCTGATGCGGCAACAGCGAGGATGGCCGGGATATGGGATCGTTAAGTGGCGCTGAGAAGCAGCGCTCAGAATTGGACTGAGACAAAATGCGTATTCCCAACCTCAGGTTCGAACGGTATCGGTTCAAGATATGAACATAGCTCTCTCAGGTCGACTGGTCGTCGCAAAACTCGGAGAGGTTGGCGCGCAGGTCGCGGTGGCTGCGACAGCGTCCGACGTCACTTTGGATCTATCGGCAGTTGACGCCATGGATACCGCCGGGGCCTGGCTCGTCATCGACACGCAGACCGGCATTCAGGAACGTGGCGGACGATGCGACATCGTGAATGCTTCGAAGGTCCATGCCGAACTGCTGGATGTGGTCCGACAGAGCATCCCGAAGAAAGACAGTGCCACAAAGCCGCGACACGGCTTCTTGGACTGGCTGGAGGCGATCGGACAGAAGACCTGGCATGGCATTCATGGCCTGTTCGAAATACTCGGGTTTCTCGGGTCGGTGGTGGCGCGCCTTGGATTTGTGGCCATCCATCCTCGAAGGTTGCGGCTGATCTCACTTGTGCATCACATGCAGGAAATTGGATTCAACGCGATTCCCATCGTCTCGCTGATGGCGTTTCTGATCGGTGTCGTCATGGCCTTTCAGGGCGCGGTCCAGTTGCGCCAGTTCGGGGCAGAGGTGTTCGTCGTCGATCTGATTGCGATCTCTATCCTGCGTGAACTGGGCATCCTTCTGACCGCGATCATCGTCGCGGGAAGGTCGGGTGCGGCATTCACCGCGGCCATCGGCTCGATGAAGATGCGCGAAGAGATCGACGCGATGCAGACCCTCGGCCTCGATCCGATCGAGGTTCTTGTCCTGCCCCGTGTGCTGGCATTGGTGTTCGTGCTGCCATTGCTGGGCTTCGTGGCAGACGTCATGGGCCTGCTTGGCGGTGCGATGATGTCGTGGATCGAATTGGGAGTGTCGCCCGGCATGTTCCAGACCCGGCTCTACGATTCCGTTGATGTCTGGCACTACGCCGTCGGCCTGATCAAGGCACCGTTCTTCGCCGTTATCATCGGGATCGTCGGCAGCTATGAGGGAATGAAAGTCGGCGGCGACGCGGAATCCCTGGGGCGGTTGACCTCGACATCAGTCGTGCTGTCCATCTTTCTTGTCATTGTCGCGGATGCGATGTTTTCGATCTTTTTCGCGGTTGTCGGTATCTGATGGCCGATCAGGGTGAAGCCATCATACAAGTCCGCGGATTACGCACGCAATTCGGCGACCATGTCGTCCACGAGGGACTGGACCTGGATGTCTATCGCGGCGAAGTGCTGGGCGTCGTCGGCGGCTCGGGCACCGGAAAGTCTGTTCTTCTGCGGGCGATCGTCGGCCTCGTGCAACCGAAGGCGGGCAGCGTGAGCGTTTTCGGCACCGACATGCTGAATACCTCGGAAGAAACCCGCCAGAAGATCGAGCAGCGCTGGGGCGTGATGTTTCAGGATGGGGCTCTGTTTTCATCGCTGACGGTTCGAGAGAATGTCGAGGTCCCGATGCGTGAACAGACCGACCTGTCGGCGGCGACCCGACGCGCGCTGGCGGAACTGAAGATCTCAATGGTCGGCTTGCCGCCGAATGCCTGCGACAAGTACCCTTCGGAACTGTCGGGCGGCATGCGCAAGCGCGCCGGACTGGCGCGCGCGCTGGCGCTTGACCCCGAGATCGTCTTTCTGGACGAGCCGACAGCCGGGCTTGACCCGATTGGCGCGTCCGCCTTCGATGCGCTGATCAAGAAACTTCAGACGACCCTTGGCCTGACCGTGTTCATGGTGACACACGATCTGGATACCCTGCACGCGATCTGCGACCGGATCGCCGTTCTGGCCGAAAAGAGGGTCTTCGTGACCGGTACGATGAATGACATGTTGAAGGTGGACCACCCTTGGGTGCATGAGTATTTTCACGGTCCCAGGGCGCGGGCGGCCGGATTAGGAACTGAGGGCTGATTTCGGATGGAGACGAAAGCCAATTTCGTACTGATCGGCGCCGTGACGGTCTTGGGCATTCTGGGTCTGCTAGGCCTGCTGATCTGGTTCGCCAAGGTCGAGATCGACCGGCAGTACGCCTTGTACGAAGTGCTGTTCGACAGCGTCTCGGGATTGGGTATGGCCGCGGATGTGCGATACAACGGGTTGTCCGTCGGCAAGGTCATCGGTCTGGGCCTTGACGCAGACGATCCAAGCAAGGTCCGGGTCCGGATCGAGGTGGCTGCGGACACGCCGGTAAAGACCGACACATCTGCGCAACTGAATTCGCAGGGCGTGACCGGCGTTGCGTTCGTTGCTTTGACAGGCGGCAGCCCCGACGCGCCCTTACTGCGCGTTCCAGAGGACACGGCAGCTGTGCCCCTGATCCCCGCGGAACGTTCGGCAGTTCAGGCACTGACCGAGGATGCCCCCGATCTGGTGGCCGAAGCGGTTGCCGCGATCAAGGAAGTCAGAAGTTTTCTTGGAACAGAGAACCGGGATTCCGTGTCCAACCTTCTAAGAAACCTCGAAAGCGCTTCGGGGCAACTGGAAACCGCTCTCAAGGACTTTTCCGAAATCTCTCGAACCGTTTCCGAAGGTACCGCCGAGATATCGAAATTCACCGGGCGTCTTGATGAAATCGGGACGACTGTTCAGACGTCGCTTCAAAAAATCAACGAAACACTGGACGTTGCCAAGGTCGCGATTGCGGAAATCGAGCCGACCATGAAATCGGCAACCGGGGCATTCACCACGGCGGAAAAAACGATCGGCGACGTGGACAATTTCGTGCAGACACGCGTCCCGAAAATCGCGGACGATCTGTCGGCGGCGATCTTGTCCATCGAAACGGCCACGAAAGAGCTTCGCGTGCGGTTGGAGGATGTGCTTACCCAATTCGGCGGTTCGGCAGAAGCTGCAACGAAACGGCTGACAGAACTGGAAGCGACAATTGCCACCCTGGATCTCACCCTTGCCGAAGCACGAACATCCATGGCCGCGGTGGAAAGCGCCTCGGTTAGCTTCCAGGGATTGGTCGACGAAGAGGGAACGGCGCTGGTAAAGGATGCGCGCGCGACGCTGAAATCGGTGCAGGACGCCATCTCCGGCATGGACAAGATCCTGCAAGAGGACATTCCGACCATCCTGGCGGATGTCCGAAACGCCGTCACGTCCGCAACGACGGTCGTCGATCAGGTCTCGACGGATGTCACTGCCTTCACCAAGCGGCTCGATCCACTGGTGGACAGCGGCGAGGCGACTTTGAAGGCCGCCACGGAGACACTGCAGAACGCCAACCGGACCCTCGCCAATCTGGATCAGGCATTGACCACGGCAGAGAAAACCCTGGACGTGGCGCAAAGCACCTTTTCCAAGGCCGAAACCATTATCGCGACGGACCTTGGGCCAGCAATCACGGATGTTCGCGAGGCGGCGGATCAGTTCAAGGTTACGATGGCCAAGTTGTCCGAGGACCTGCCGGCGATCACAACCGACTTGCGCAATGTCATGGCCCGGGCGCTTGAGGTGATTCAGGATATCGATACGACAGTCGCAGCCAGCGCGCCGCCGATACAAAGCTTCGCGCGAACCGGATTACCGGAATTCACGAAGTTCGCGCGAGAGGCCCAGCAACTTGTCAATCGGCTGGAGCAATTGGCAAAGAAAATGGAACGCGACCCGGCGCGGTTCTTCTTCGGCAACAACGTGCCTGAATTCAGGAGATAATCAGATATGACCTTTCTCGTCGCACTGCGTTCGGCGGCTTTGGTGCTGGGGCTTTCGGCGATGGCAGGATGTTCGGCGATTTCAAGCATTCAGTCCGCATCGAAGCCGCTCGACACGTTCGAACTCAGCCCGCTGCCCGCCGGTTCAGTCGCCGCGCGCCAGGGGCGGCGACATCTGGAGGTTGCCCTGCCGACCGCCACCGGTGCCCTGATCGAGCGACCGGATCGTGATCAAGCCGACGCCGCTGCAAGTCCAGTCGCTGCCGGACGCACGCTGGATCAACGATACGACGGAGCATGTTCAGCTCCTTCTGGTGCGGTCGCTGGCCAACTCGGGGCGGTTCGCTCTTGTCACCGGCGCTGGATCGGGTCCGTCACCGGACTTTGTGCTGCTGACCGATCTTCAGGCATTTCAGGTCGAGATCGTCGCCGAAAAAGTAACGGTCGTCATCCATGCGACCATGACCTTGCTGCGTGACACCGATGGTTCAGTTGTTTCGTCGCGCAGCTTCAGCAATTCGATCACGGTGGCCGACACATCAACGGACCTGGTCGTTGCCGCATTCGACCAGGCCATGAGCCAGCAACTGACCGATGTGGTCAGCTGGCTGGTTGGAACTCCAGGTGTCTGATTCAAGCAAAGGCGCTTGCAACAAATCCACCTTGTCCTCGTGTCACTCCGCACAAGGCGTAACGCGGTTGGGGAGATCTGAAGAGTAGGGACAGGCGAATTCTCTGCAAGCGGTATGGTTGTCCTGAACGAGACGAAGCGCCTGACCCTGCAGTTTCCTGCCAGGTCGCTAATCAGCGGTTCCCTCTTCCGATCAAAAGACGACCGACGGTAGCCATGTCGGCAGGTGCAGGCGGCATGTCCTGTGGGCGCAAGCAACCGCGGATCAGGATATACAAGAGATAGAGCGAGACCAGCAACAGACCCGGGGTGATTGCCGGATCCAGAAGCCGTCCCAGGTCCACCATATCCATATCCTCCAACGAAAAAGGCCACCCCCGATGGGGTGGCCTTTCGGTAAGATCCCTTGAAGCGGCTTAGCGCTTGGAGAACTGGAAGCTCTTGCGGGCCTTCGCCTTGCCGTATTTCTTGCGTTCCACGACGCGGCTGTCGCGGGTCAGGAACCCGGCGGCCTTCAGCGCGCCGCGCAGGGTCGGATCGTACAGCTGCAGCGCCTTCGAGATGCCGTGCTTCACGGCCCCCGCCTGCCCCGACAGCCCGCCGCCCTTGACGGTGGCCTGCACGTCGAACTGGCCTTCGGTGTTCGACAACGGTGAACGGCTGGCGCAGGATCATCTGCAGCACGGGGCGGGCGAAATAGGCGTCCTGCTCCTTGCCGTTGACGGTGACCTTGCCGGAGCCCGGCTTGATCCAGACGCGGGCGACCGCGTCCTTGCGCTTGCCGGTGGCATAGGACGCGGCCCAGCTCGTCGCGAACCGGCTCGCGCGGGGCTTCCAGCGCCTCGGTGTTCAACGGCGGGCGATGCTTCGGCGATCTCGCCGAGTTCTTCCAGAGAGTTGACTTGTTCGGCCATCGTCATGCGCTCCGCGTGTTCTTCTTGTTCATGGATTTCACATCCAGCACTTCCGGGCTCTGCGCCTCGTGCGGATGGTCGGCGCTGGCATAGACCCGCAGGTTGGTCATCTGCTGACGGCTCAGCTTGCCGCCTGGCAACATGCGCTTGACGGCCATGGTCACGACGCGCTCGGGGTACTTTCCCTCGAGGATCTCGCCCGCCGTCTTCGACTTGATGCCGCCGGGATAGCCGGTGTGGCGATAGTAGATCTTGTCGGTGCGCTTCTTGCCGGTCATCTGCACCTTGTCGGCGTTGATGACGATGACGTTGTCGCCCATGTCCATGTGCGGCGTGAAGCTGGGCTTGTGCTTGCCACGCAGGCGGCTGGCGACGATCGAGGCAAGACGGCCCAGAACAACGCCCTCGGCGTCGATCAGGATCCACTTCTTGTCGATGTCCGCGGGAGTTGCGGTGAAGGTTTTCATTGCTCTCTCATCGGTCGGAGTAAATTCGGATGTACGGGTTCTAAGGATTTCGCGCGGGCAGTCAAGGCCGTTTATGCCTATTTTATGTTTTAAGAACAGATATTTAAAAATAGGGTATTATAATACCCCTAAAAACCCGGCGAAAATCTTGCCGTCGTTGGCGGGCAGCATCCGATTGTGCGACATACGGTTTCCCAACTCACCCGTCCTCATTTAGAATACCAGCCGAGTTGCAGAGGTTCCGTTCGAATGGAAAACGTCTTTCTGTCCTTTCACTATGACAAGATCGGCCGTGATCTGGCTAATACCGTTGAAAACCTGATCATCAATCATGGCTTCAACGCAGTGACCGGCGAACGCTCGGCAGGCGGCGGCCTTGCCGAGGAAATCAAGGCAAAGATCGACGGTTGTGACGCGCTGATATGCCTTTTCACGGAACGCGAGGATGACCTTAACCGAGACTGGGTCAGGGACGAACGCGCCTATGCCGATGCCAAAGGCAAACGCATTATCACGCTGGTGCAATCTGGGTCTTCGGACGGCGGCTTTTTCGGCGCTTACAAACGCATTGACTTTGATCCACAAGCCCCGCTGCCGGCCGTTCTGGACCTGTCCGGCACGCTAGGTTCCTGGCGACGCGAGGGCGGCCGATTTGTCACCGCCTTGCTGGAGCCAAGCGATCTTGCCCGAGAACATGCGCATGACCAGAACGCCGAGGTCAGCTTTCGCTGCTGGGAACGCGAACGTCCGTCCGAATGGCGTCCTGCCCCCCGGCAGAAGACCGGTCACAAGGAAACACTGGTGTTTCTGAAGGGCGTGCCGGAAACCGCGCTGATCGAAGTGAAACTCGCCCACAATGGCAAGGTCTGGGAAAGTGGCGCCCAGCAACAACACGTGAACATCAGGCTGGAGGATGAGGAATGACCCTGTCTCTCGCGCAATCCGCCAAACCGAAAACCGGGCACAAGGAGTATTGGGAATGGTCGGTCTGGCTTGAGGGCGACAATGACGAACTGGAGTCGGTAGAGCAGGTCGACTACCGCCTGCATCCGACGTTTCCGCGACCGAATCGGACAAGCACCTCGGCGCGCACGAATTTCCGCATCAAATCCTTCGGCTGGGGCGAGTTTCAGATCTTTGCCAACGTGCGGTTCAAGGATGGCCGAACCGAGACGCTGGAGCATTGGCTGCGTTTGCGCACCGAGTCTCGGCAAGCTCCGACACGGGACGGCACGACAAAGCCATCGCGCGTCTTCCTTTCCTACACCGCCGGTGACAGCAAACGCGCCGAGGCCGCCAAAGCCTCGCTCTTGCAGGAAGGGATCGAGGTCAAGACCGCGGCCGACAGTATCGGTTTGGGATTGCCCTGGCGCTATGCGCTGCAAGAGGCGATCAACGGCGTCGATGCGGTGGTGGTGATCGCGCCAGAGCATGACAGCAAGGCGATTGATGTTGATGTGGAAACGGCCAAGGATCTGAACCGCGCCGTTGTCGAGGTCAACTTTTACGGACGCGACAGTGCACTGGGCGATTTCGGCTCGTCGACCATTCAGCGCATCAAGATCAAGGAAGATTCCGAAATCGGCCTGGCGCTCAGCAACATGAACTTCACCGATCGCTAAACCTTATTTCGGCGGGATCGAATAGGTCAGTCCGGCGCGGGCCACCGGCTGATCCGATCCGTCCGAATAGATCAGCACGTCGCCCACCGCCAGCGCGCGGCCCAGTTTCAACAGCCGCGCCCGCCCGATCAGGTCCGCGCCCGACGCCGGTTTGCGCATGAAATCGATCGAGCAATTCGTCGTCACCGCCAAGCGCCTGCGGCCCGATCATCGCCAGGATCGCCAGGTAGACCGACACGTCGGCCAGCGAAAACATCGACGGCCCGGACACCGTGCCGCCGGGGCGCAGGTTGCGCTCGCTTACATGCATCCGCACGGTGATCTCCATCGGCGCCACGGCTTCGACGGCGAAATCATCGGCCACCTGCGGGAAAGTGCTCGGCCATGAAGACGCGCAGGTCTTCCAGGTCCATTTTCAGCGACATGCTTCCCCCTTGCCATGTTCCGGCCTAGAAATGTCCTGAATTCTGGTGGAGAACAAGATGGCGATACTTCTGCGCGAAAACCGGGACCGGGTGGCGCATCTGACGCTGAATGCGCCGGACAGCCTGAATGCGCTCAGCGATGCCATGTTGGCGGCGTTGCAGGCGGAACTGAACAGCCTGATGAACGATCGTTCAGTTCGCGCCGTGGTCATCGGCGGCGCGGGCAAGGTGTTCTGCGCCGGCCACGACCTGAAGGAAATGACCCGGGGACGCCAGGCCGAGGACGGCGGCGCCGCCTATTTCGCCGATCTCTTCGACCGCTGCGCCGCACTGATGCAGACCATCCCGCGTCTGCCGCAGCCGGTCATCGCCCGTGTCCACGGCATCGCGACCGCCGCCGGATGCCAGCTTGTCGCGTCCTGCGACTTGGCCGTGGCCGCCGAGGATACGCGCTTCGGCGTCAACGGCGTCAATATCGGTCTGTTCTGCTCGACCCCGATGGTAGCGCTAAGCCGCAATATCCCGCGCAAGCAGGCATTCGAGATGCTGACCACCGGCCAGTTCATCGACGCAGAACGCGCGACAACACTTGGCCTGATCAACCGCACTGTGCCTGCCGACCGGCTTGATGCAGCGGTAGAGGAGCTTGCCGAAACCGTCGCCGCCAAGCTCGGCTCTGCCGTCACCATCGGCAAGCGCGCCTTCTACGACCAGGTGCAGATGCCGCTGGACCAGGCCTATGCCTATACCGGCCAGGTCATGGTCGAGAATATGCTGGACCGCGACACCGAAGAGGGCATCGCCGCTTTCCTGGAAAAGCGCGCGCCGGACTGGTCAGACTAGGCGCGCCACTCGGGCGCGAAGGATCCCCGCGAGCAGGACGGCGACCCCACCCAAGGACAGACACGCAACCAGCAGCGCCATCGTACCACCCAGGTCCTGAAGCACGGCGCCCGCGACCGGGGCTGCCGCGGTGGCGAGCAGCGGCCCGATGGCCAGCACGCCGGTGATCGCGCCAAAGCCGCGGCGGCCCAGCACCTCGGCGCTCAACACCGGGCGCAGGATGCTCAGGACACCGATGGCGGCCCCCTGCAAGGCGGCGAAGAGGAAAATCAGCGGGATCGCCACGTCGGCCGCGATCAGCACCATGCTGGCGGCCACCATGCTGGCAACGGCAACGATGGTCGTGGTCATGGCGCCGATCCGGTTTTGGTTCATCATCAGCAGGAAGCGGCCCGCGAACTGAAACGGCCCCACCGTCGCCGCCGCCGCCACCGCCAGCGCCGGCGCGGCACCTAGATCGGTGAACACCGGGATGAAATAGGTGACCAGCATCGAGTGGTTCATCCAGGCCAGCGCCATGATGCACAGGATCAGCCAGAATTCGGGCAGGCGCATCGCGGCCTGCAACGCGCCCTTGTCGGGTTCGCGCGGTACGGCGCGCGCCCGTGCCCTGCGGCGCAGCCGGGTGACCGCATAGGCGTTGATCGGCACCGTCAGAAACAGCTGCAACCCGGCAAAGACCAGCACCGCGCCGCGCCAGCCCCATTCCGCCGCGACATATGCCCCCAATGGAAAGGCAAAGGCCGAAGCGAAGCCGCCGACCAGCGTGACGCGGATGATCGCGGGCCGCGCCTGGTCGCCCAACCTGCGGGTGAGAAAGGCGAAACAGACGTCGTAAAGGCTTGCCGAATGCGCCAGTCCAAGCAGCGCCCACAGCACGATCCAATGCGGCAACGTGGCCACCGTGCTGATCGCCGCCAGCACCAGCGCGCTGAACAGCGCGCCGCCCCACAAAAGCCGCGCGCCGTGACCCTGATCGACGAATTTGCCCATCAGGGGCGCGGTCATGGCCGAAACGATCAGCGTTCCGGTCGGGCCCAGCGACAGCGCCGCTTTCGACCAACCAAGCCCCGCCTCGAACGACACGATCAGCGCGCCGAAGATGTAGAGGATCGCAGCGAAACCGATGGTCTGCCCGACCGCCAGCAACCAGACCGCCAGGCTGTCGCCCGGCCCGTCGCCGTCGTCGGGCGCAAGCGCCGTCACAAGCCGTAGATTTCCGCGAACTTCGCTTCGAGATAGTCGAGCAGCGGCGCCTCGGACGGCGCGAAGCCGCAGGCGTGGCGCACCGTCTCGCGCGGGTCGCGCAGCCCGCCGAAGGTTTGCAGATTGTCCCGCAGCCAGCCGGTCGCCGGTGCCGGGTTGCCGCGCGCCAGCTGGGTGTCGAGATCCGGTTCCGCCGACGCGCAGCGCCTGGTGCAGGCACCCGGCATAGACATTGCCCAGCGAATAGGTCGGGAAATAGCCGAACAGACCCACCGACCAGTGCACATCCTGCAAGCAGCCGTTCGACGGCGTGTCGACGCCATAGCCGAAATCGGCCTCGAACCGGGCGTTCCAGGCGTCTTCGAGATCGGCGACCTCAAGCCGGCCCGCGACCAGATCCCGCTCTAGGTCGAAGCGCAGCAGGACGTGCAGGTTGTACTGCACCTCGTCCGCCTCGGTCCGGATATAGCCCTTGGCCAGCCGGTTCACCGTGCCATAGAACGCCTCCGCATCCGCCACTCCAAGATCGCCGAACAGCGCGGTCATGCGCTGGTAGAGATGCCCGGTGAAGGCGCGGCTGCGGCCGATCTGGTTCTCGTAGATCCGGCTCTGGCTTTCGTGCACCCCCATCGACACGCCCTGCCCCAGCGGGCGTCAGGGCATGAATAGCGTCGATGCCCTGCTCATATGTGGCATGGCCGACCTCGTGGATCGTCGAATAGAGGCAGTTGAACGGATCGTGCGGCACGGTGCGCGTGGTGATCCGCACATCCGCACCCGAGCCGGAGGAGAACGGATGCACCGCCTTGTCGATCCGCCCGCGGTTGAAATCATAGCCGAAGGCGGCAGCCAGTTCGCGGCTCAGTTCAAGCTGTTTCGCCTCATCGAAACGTCCCGCTCAGCGCGCCGGGCTGATGCGTCGCCCCCATGCAGCGGTCGCGCAGCGCCACCAGGCGCGGGCGCAGGCTGCCGAACATGTCGGACAGCCGCTGCCCGGTCGCCCCCGGCTCGTAGTCGTCGAGCAGCGCGTCATAGAGATCGCCGCCATCCGCAAGCGCCGCCGCTTCCTCGCGTTTCAGCGCCAGCACCTTGGTCAGCGTCGGCAGAAACGCCGCCACGTCCTCGGTCGCGCGCGCCTGCGGCCCAGATGCCCTGCGCCACGCTGGTGACGCGGGCGATCTCGGCGGCAAGCCGGGCGGGCACCTTGCGCGTGCGCTCGAAATCGCGCCGGATCAGGCGGACGTTGCGCGCTGCTCGACATCGTCCAGCGCCCGCTCGTCGATCGCCGCCAGCCAGTCGCCGATCACGGGGGTCGATGCGGCGGGCGTGCAGCACGCCCTCGATCGCCGCCATCTCCTCGCCGCGCTGCTCGGCGGCACCGCGCGGCATCACGGTTTCCTGGTCCCAGCCCAGCCGCCCGGCGATCTGGCCCAGCGCCTGCGTCTCGCGCTGGAACGCGATCAGGTCATCATAGGCGGCCACGGCGTCAGCCCCCGCGAACCGATTGCGCGCGCGGATACTGCGCCAGCAGGCGGGCCCGCAGGATCAGCACCCAGACCACGACCGCCAGCAACTGGTGCAGGATCGCCACCTGCCACGGCGCGCCCAGCATCACGGTCACGATCCCCAGCACGACCTGCCCGAAGATCATCACCGCCACCCAGTCGAACGCCGCCTTGCGTGGCCGGAATTGGCGCTGGCCCGGGCCCGCCGCCAGGCGACAAGTCCGGCTATCAGCACCGCGTATCCCGCGATCCGGTGCATGAACTGCACCAACCCCTCATCCTCGAAAAAATTCCGCCACAGCGGTTCGATCTGCAACGGGTCGGGCGGCAGGAAGCCGCCCGCCATCAGCGGCCAGTCGGTGTAGTTGCGGCCGGCATCCAGCCCCGCCACCAGCGCGCCGATCAGGATTTGCAGGAACGCCAGCGCGATCAGCGCGTTGCCCCAGCGCATCAGCCCCGGCTCGCGGGCGCGGCGGGCCTGCATCAGGTCGCGTTCGGCCCGGCCCAGCTGAAAGACGTACCAGGCGATCAGCCCCAGGATGGCGAAGGCCAGGCCGAGGTGCGTGGCCAGCCGGTAGGGCACCACGTCGATCCGCCCGTTGCCCAGCCCCGAGGCGACCATCCACCAGCCGATGGCGCCCTGCAGCCCGCCCAGCACGCCCAGCGCCAGCAGCCGCCCGGTCCAGCCGGTCGGGATGCGGCGCGTCAGGGCGAAGGCGGCGAAGCCGACGGCCCAGACCAGGCCGATGATCCGGCCCAGTTGCCGGTGACCCCATTCCCACCAGTAGATCAGCTTGAACTCCGACGAGCTCCATCCCGACGTTCTGCAACTGGTACTCCGGGATCGCCTGGTATTTCTCGAATTCCGCCTGCCAGTCGGCGGCATCGAGCGGCGGCAGGGCGCCGGTCACCGGGCGCCATTCGGTGATCGACAGGCCACTGTCGGTCAGCCGGGTCAGCCCGCCCACCGCGATCATCACCACGACCAGCGCGAAGAGCGCCATCAGCCAAACGCGGATCGCGCCGCGCGCGCCGCGCGGAGCGGCGTCGATGCCGCCGGTCGCGCGCGCAACGGCGCCTTCGGTCTTGACTGTGCCGACCTCTTCGAAAATCGAACGCTTGCTGCTCATCGCCGCTCTCCCGGTGTCGCGTCGGGCGCAAAACTAGGCCCGTCGAAAGCGCAGGGCAAGTGCGGCAATTGCGCCTGCCGGTGGACGGGGAGCGCACAGGTTTTTTGCATGATTCCTGGTCCCGACAGGCCCTAGCCGCGGTCTTTCCAGCGCTCCATCTGGCGCAGGATTCCGTGCAGGATACGCACCTCTGCCTGCGTCAGCGGCAGCCGTGACCACATGTTGCGCAGGGTCAGCTTCATCGACCGCGCCTTGAGGTCGGGAAAGAAGAACCCGGCGCGCTCCAGCGTGTCCTCGTAATGATCGCCCAGCTTCTCGATCTCCAGCGCGCTGGCGGTCGGCTCTGACGCCGCCGCTTGCGCTGCGTCTGTCACCGCGTGGCGGCGCCATTCATAGGCGGTCAGCAGCGCGCATTGCGCCAGGTTCAGCGACGCAAAGCCGGGATCGACCGGCACCGAGATGATCGCCCCAGCCCGCGCGATATCCTCGTTCTCCAGCCCGGCGCGCTCTGGCCCGAAAAGCACCGCCACGCGTTCGCCCGTGGCGGTAGCCCGCGCGGCATCGGCCATGGCTTCCTGCGGCGTCAGGACGGACTTGCTCAGCCCGCGTTCCCGCGCCGTAGTGGCATAGATCCGGGTGCAATCGGCGATCGCCTGTGCGGTCGTGTCGTGGATTTGTGCCGCATCCAGAACCCGCCCGGCCCCCGCCGCCATCGCCTTGGCCTTCGGGTTCGGCCAGCCGTCGCGCGGCGCCACGATACGCATCCGCCCCAGCCCGAAATTCGCCATCGCGCGGGCCGCGGCACCAATATTCTCGCCCATCTGCGGGCGTACCAGGACGAAGACGGGCTCTGGGATGGGCACTGACATCGGCTCTTTCCGAAGGGATCGGCGCGGTGATACGCTGGCCCCCATCCAAGGGCAAGGAGGGCCGGACGATGGCCTATGACGAGGGCCTGGCCGAGATCCTGCGCGGCGATCTGGCGGGCGAGGACGGCATCACCGAGAGGAAGATGTTCGGCGGAATGGCTTTCATGCTGAACGGCAACATGCTCTGCGGCGTGCACAAGGGCGGGGGCATGTTCCGCGTCGGCAAGGACAACCACGCCGCGGCGTTGCGGATCGAGGGCGTGCGGGAAATGACGTTCACCGGGCGACCCATGGGCGGCATGGTCGATGTCGGCGACGCGGCGCTTGCCGATGACACCCGCCGCGCGCAACTGATGGCGCTGGCACACGAATTCGTCGATGCGCTGCCGCCCAAGTAGCCAAGCCCGCCCGCGCGGTCTATAGCGGTGCGAACACGTGACCGGAGCGCCCCATGGCAGAGCAAGAGCAGCCCCAGATCTACCTGATTACCCCGCCCCAGATCGAACTGTCGAGCTTCGGCGACACTCTTGCCGCGGTGCTGGATGCGACCCCCGTCGCCTGCCTCCGGCTGGGGCTGTCGACCACCGACGAAGACGACCTGTCGCGCGCCGCCGACCTGCTGCGCGAGATCGCCCATGCCCGCGATGTGGCGCTGGTTGTCGAGCGGCATTTGCAGATGGTCGAGCGCCTGGGTCTCGACGGTGTGCACCTGACCGACGCGGCGCGCTCGGTGCGGGCGGCGCGCAAGGCGCTGGGGGCCGACGCCATCGTCGGCGCGTTCTGCGGCACCTCGCGCCACGACGGGATGAACGCCGCCGAGGCTGGGGCCGATTACGTCGCCTTCGGCCCGGTCGCCGCGACGCCGCTGGGCGACGGCAGCGTCGCCGGGGCCGACCTCTTCGCCTGGTGGTCCGAGATGATCGAGATCCCCGTGGTCGCCGAGGGCGCGCTGGATGCCGCGCGCATCGCCGAGCTGGCCCCGCTGACCGATTTCATCGGCATCGGCCCCGAGATCTGGCACACCGAGGACCCTGCGGCGGAGATGCAGCGCCTGGCCGCGGCGATGCATCCGGCCTGAGACGCGCGCGCTCTACCGCACCGTCGGAGCCTCCGGCGGGGATACTTCCGAACCAGAGAATTGCTGGACCTGCGCTGCCCCATGGCCGTCGCGCACGGCTTTTTCGCAGGCCAGCGCCAGCGACTTGCGATCGGGGAAATCCGTGACCCGTAGGGCGGGATGATAGCAGAGCGTCACGGTTCCCTGGCGGCGGGCGGCGAGAACCTGCACCAGGTGCCCGCCGAATTCCATGTCGCCCCACCAGCCATAGAACCGCGGATCGGCGCCCTGCGGGGCCGTGTAGTGCACCGTGACCGGCTGGACCCAGGTCACGTCCCGCAACTCTGGCGTGAAGAACGCCGCGAATAGCGTTGATTTGAACGGCAAAACCCTCAATCCATCCGTCGAGGTGCCTTCCGGAAAGAACAGCAGTTTGTGACCGGCCTGAAGCCGCGCCTCGAACACCGCCTTATGCGCCCGCGCGGCCTTTGGATCGCGGGTGATGAAGACGGTGCCGGTGGCCCGCGCCAGCCAGCCGATGCCGGGCCAGCCCGCGACCTCGGATTTCGACACGAAGTAGATGCGCTTGCGGGCGTTCAGCGCGAAGATGTCCAGCCAGGAGCTGTGATTGGCCACCACCGCCCCCGGCGTGCGCATCAGGGTGCCGCGGGTGGCATAGCCGATGCCGAGGATCACGAACGCCATGCGGCAGACGAACTGGGTGATGTAGGGCGTCACCGGGCGGCGCAGCCCGCAGAGCGGTCGCTCGATCAGCCGCACCAGCAACAGCAGGCCGAGCCCGCCGGAAACCAGCACCGCCAGCACCAGCCCGCGGCCCAGCACCCGCAGCCAGCCGAGCGGCCGTGATGCGTACCGGGGCCGGGATGTCGGCGGATCGCCAGGTCGCGCTCATCTTGCGCGCTCGCGGGTGTAGAGCCCGGCCTGGCGCGGGTTCATCCGCACAGTGTCCATCACCAGGCAGACGTCGGTGGTGTTGAAGGCAAGATCGATGAACGCGCCCTCGCCCACGAAACCGCCCAGGCGAAGGTAGGCCTTGATCAGCGCCGGAGTCGCCAGCAGCGCCGCGCGGCGGTCGATCTGCGCCTCGGGCATCAGGTCCATGCTTTGAAATCCCGTGCCCCGCGCCCGCACCCGCAGATCGGGCGGCGCCAGGTGCCGGTGATGCAGCAGCGACAACGGCTGCGCCAGCGCCGCGATATCGGTGCCGTGGAACGAGGCCACGCCGAACAGCACCTCGATGCCGTGATCGGCCACGTAGTCCGCCAGCCCGTTCCACAACTCGTACATCGCCGTGCCGCCGCGATAGTCGCGATGCACGCAGGAGCGGCCCAGTTCCAGCAGCCGCCGGCCGCTGGCGCGTAGCGGGGCAAGGTCGTATTCGTCCTCGGAGTAGAACCGCCCCGGCGCATCCGCCCGGTCACCGCGCAGCAGGCGGTAGACCCCGACGACCTGGTCGCCCTCGGGCCGGGCGCGGTCATGCAGCAGCAGGTGGTCGAAATGCGGATCGAAGCTGTCGCGCTCAAGCCGCGCATCGTGGTCGACCATCGTGCCGGTGCCACCGAGTTCGGCGATGAAGACCTCGTAGCGCAGCCCTTGGGCGGAGCGCAGGTCGTCCGGCGTCGAAGCCAGGCTCAACTCGAACCGGGGCGCGGGCCGGGTCATCGGATCACCGGCCGCCGCGACCCCGCGCCTACCAGGCACACGGGCCCCGCCAAGCCATAGCCGAGGCCGTTGCAATCCCGCGGCAGGTTGAAGGGCGTTTCATACATCTTAGGATTGTGTTAACCTTTCTGCGACACCGATGGAGGCGATATCAGGCTTCGAAGTCGGGGGTCAATTCCACGCGACGACCATCTATCACGACCTTGCCGCCATGCTCGAAATTCACGGTGATGCGGCCACCGATGTTGGACTGGACCTGGCCCAGGCCCCAGTCCGGCTGACCCGGGTGCCGCACCAGCATACCAGGTTCAAGCATGGCGTTGAGATCGCTCATGTTTCCGTTCCCTGCAAAGGAGCTCTCCTCGATGACCAGTGCCCAGCCCGACATCCCCGCCCTCCTGGGATCGCGTATTTGCCACGACCTGATCTCTCCGCTCGGCGCCATTTCCAACGGGGTCGAGCTTTTGGGCATGAGCGGAACCGCGATGGGCCCGGAGTTGGAATTGATATCGCAAAGCATCGACAACGCCAATGCCAGGATCCGCTATTTCCGTGTCGCCTACGGGGCGGCCTCGGCGACCCAGGCGATGGCCGCGACCGAAGTGCGGGCGATCCTGCGCGACGCCACCGCGACGACGAAACTGCAGATCACCTGGACCCCCGACGCCGACATGCCGCGCGACCAGGTCAAACTGGTGTTCCTGATGCTGCAATGTTGCGAGACCGCGATGCCCTGGGGCGGCGAGATCGAGATCGGCCAGCAGAACGGGCGATGGCACGTAGTCGGGCGCGCCGACCGCACCAAGATCAACGCCCGCCTCTGGGAGGCGCTGTCGCGCAGCGACGACCTGCCCGAGATCGGCGCCTCGGAGGTGCAGTTCCTGCTGCTGCCACTGCTGCTGCGCGAGGCTGGGCGCAGCCTGACGCTTGAAATGGCCGAGACCGGGATCGCGGCGCGGTTCTGACACCGGGCCGTGACGCGCCACCTCAGTCGCGCAACGTTCCGTCGCCGGTCACCAGGTACTTGAAGCTGGTCAGCTGCGCCGCGCCCACCGGCCCGCGCGCATGCATCTTGCCGGTCGCGATGCCGATCTCGGCGCCCATGCCGAACTCGCCGCCGTCGGCGAACTGGGTCGAGGCGTTGCGCATCAGGATGGCGCTGTCGAGCCGCTCGAAGAACCGCGCGGCGGCGGCATCGTCCTCGGTCAGGATGCAGTCGGTGTGGTTCGACCCGTAGCTGCCGGATATGGTCGATGGCCGCGTCGATGTCGTCGACCAGGCGCGCCGCGATATCCATGTCGAGGTATTCGCGCCCCCAGTCGGCCGTCGGTCGCGGGGATCGCGCCGTCGATGCCCTGCACCGTTTCGTCGCCATGCACCCGCACGCCCGCCTCCAGCAGCGCCCCGATCACGCTCGCGCCCAGCGCCGTCGAACGCCTCGCGGTGGATCAGCAGGCATTCGGCCGCACCGCAGATGCCGGTGCGCCGGGTCTTGGCGTTCAGCACCACCGCCAGCGCCTTGTCCGGATCGGCGGCGCGGTCGACGTAGATGATGCACGATGCCTTCGAGATGGGCAAAAACCGGCACCCGCGCCTCGCGCTGCACCAGCCCGACCAGCCCCTTGCCGCCGCGCGGCACGATCACGTCGATGTGGTCGGTCATGCGTCAGCATCTCGCTGACGGCGGCGCGGTCGCGGGTCGGCACCAGCTGGATCGCATCCTCGGGCAGTCCGGCCGCGCGCAGGCCCTCGACCAGGCAGGCGTGGATCGCCTGGCTGGAATGGAAGCTTTCCGAGCCGCCGCGCAGGATCACCGCGTTGCCCGCCTTCAGGCACAGCGCGCCGGCATCGGCGGTCACGTTGGGGCGGCTCTCGTAGATCACGCCGATCACGCCCAGCGGCGTGCGCACCCGCTGGATATGCAGGCCGCGACGGCATGTCCCATTCGGCGATCACCTCGCCCACCGGATCGGCCTGGTCGGCGACCGCGCGCAGGCTCGTCGCGATGCCGTCGATGCGGCCCTCGTCCAGCAGCAGCCGGTCCAGCATCGCCGGGCTCAGGCCCTTTTCGCGGCCGTAGGCCATGTCCTGCGCATTGGCCGCGATGATGTCAGCCGCGTGGCCGGTCACCGCCTCTGCCGCCGCCTCCAGCGCGCGGCGCTTGGCCTCGGGCGCGGCGAAGGCAAGTTTCGCAGCGGCGGCGCGCGCGCGCGCGCCGATCTCGGCCATCGCGGCGGGAATGTCGCTCAAGTCTTTCATCTTCGCTCTCCACCCCGGGGGCAAAATCCATCGAAGAATCCTGGCAAGGCTTTTCGAGAAGCCCTTCTTCGCTAGAACGCCATGTCGTCGCGATGCACCAGCGCCGCGCGCCCCGGATAGCCCAGAATCGCCTCAATGTCACCCGAACGGCGGCCCTGGATCGCGCGGGCCTCGTCGCCGGTGTAACGCGTCAGCCCGGTGCCCAGCGCGCCCTCCGGCCCAGCAATCGACACCGGGTCGCCACGCCCGAACCGCCCCGTCACCGCAACCACGCCCGCGGGCAGCAGCGACTTGCCGTCCGCCAAAGCCCGCGCCGCCCCGGCGTCAACGGTGACGACGCCCTTCGGCTTCATCGCCGCGATCCAGCGCTTGCGGGCGATCTGCGGGTCGTCGGTGGCGGTGAACCATGTCGCCGGCGCGCCCTGCTCCAGCGACTGCAAGGGCCGCATCACCGTACCCAGCGCGATCGCCATGGCGCAGCCCGCGCCGGTCGCGGTACGCGCCGCCATCAGCTTGGTCTTCATGCCGCCCTTCGACAGCCCCGACCCGGCATCGCCCGCCATCGCCTCGATCTCGGCGGTGATCCGGTCGATGACATCGAACCGCGCGGCACCCGGATCGTCGTTCGGATTGCCGGAGTAGAACCCGTCGACATCCGACAGCAGCACCAGCTGGTCGGCGCCCGACCGTCACCGCGATCTGGGCGGCCAGCCGGTCGTTGTCGCCGTAGCGGATCTCGTCGGTCGCCACCGTGTCGTTCTCGTTGACGATCGGCACGGTGCCCAGCCGCAGAAGCTGCTCCAGCGTCGCGCGACTGTTCAGATAGCGCCGCCGGTCGGTGCTGTCCTCCAGCGTCACCAGCACCTGCGCCGCGATCAGCCCGTGCGGCGCCAGCGCGTCCTCGTAGGCGCGCGCCAGCCGGATCTGGCCGACGGCGGCGGCGGCCTGGGACTGTTCCAGCGCCAGCGTGCCCGGCGCCAGCCCCAACCCGGCGCGGCCCAGCGCGATCGACCCCGACGAGACCAGGATCACGTCCGTGCCGCGCGCCTTGATCGCCGCCACGTCCTGCGCCAGCCCGTGCAGCCAGTCGGCACGCAGCGCGCCCGCTGGCGCGGTCGACCAGCAGGGCCGAGCCGATCTTGACGACCAGCCGCCGCGCGTCGCTCAGGGCCGCCATGCAACCGGCTCCGCGCCCTTGTCGTCGGATTTCAGGCGCAGCTTGTCGGCACGGATGCTTGCACGCACCGCGCGCAGCACCTCGGTCAGCCCCTCGCCGCTGACCCCGGACATCGCCATCACCCCATCCGCCTGCCACCGCCTGCAATGCGGCAAGCTTCTCGGCCCGTGTCCTCGTCATCCAACGCGTCGATCTTGTTCAGCGCGGTGACCCGCGGCTTGTCGGCCAACGCGCCGCCATAGGCCTCGAGCTCGCCGATGATCGTGGCGTAATCCGCCGCCACATCCTCTGCGGTGCCATCGACCAGATGCAGCAGCACCGAGCAGCGCTCGACATGGCCCAGAAACCGGTCGCCCAGCCCCTTGCCCTCGCTGGCACCCTCGATCAGCCCCGGAATGTCCGCCATGACGAACTCCGCCCCGTCGACGCCGACGATCGCCGAGGTTGGGATGGAGCGTGGTGAACGGGTAATCCGCGATCTTCGGCCGCGCGTTCGAGGCGGCGGCCAGAAGCGTCGACTTGCCCGCGTTGGGCAGGCCCAGAAGCCCGGCGTCTGCGATCAGCTTCAGCCGCAGCCACAGCGTCCGCTCGACGCCCGGCTGGCCCGGATTGGCGCGCCGCGGCGCCTGGTTGGTCGAGGATTTGAACGCCATGTTGCCAAAACCGCCATTGCCGCCCTTGGCCAGCAGGACGCGCTGGCCGATCTCGGTCAGATCGGCGATCACCGTCTCCTCGTCCTCGTCGAGGATCTCGGTGCCCACCGGCACCCGCAGCACGATGTCGTCGCCCGATCTTACCGGTGCGCTGGCGCCCCATGCCACCCTGCCCGCTCTTGGCGAAGAAATGCTGCTGGTAGCGGAAATCGATCAGCGTGTTCAGCCCGTCGACCGCCTCGGCCCAGACATCGCCGCCCTTGCCGCCGTCGCCGCCGTCCGGCCCGCCGAACTCGATGTACTTCTCGCGGCGAAACGACACCGCGCCGTTGCCGCCCGCGCCGGACCGGATGTAGACCTTGGTGAGATCGAGAAATTTCATGGGGCAGGCTTTCGGCAGATCAAAAAAGAGCGATAGAGCGGAATGCGCCCCGGCTCAAGGTGTGGCGGGCCCCGCAAGGGTGAAAGTGCGGATCGGATAGTCGCCGCCGCGCGAGGCGCTGGCCCCCATTCCGCGCGGCCCCTCGACAAATCCGAGCTTCTCCAGCACCCGCGCCGAGGCAGGGTTGTCGTCGAACACGTCCGCCGTCAGACCGGGCCAGTCGTAGGTGGCGAAGGCATGGTTCACCGCCGCGCGGGCAATCTCTGACGCGTAGCCCCGGCCCCACTGCGCCCGTGCGATTGTATAGCCCAGCGCGCCCTCCTTGATCGCCAGAGAGCCGATGGCAGTGTCGGCCAGGTAGATCAGCCCGGCAAAGCCGACGCTGGGGGTCATCGGCTTGCAGCGGCTGGCGGTGAATGCCCTGTTCGGCGGCCAGGGCCAGGTCCCGGTGCGTCGCACGACCTCCCAGTCGGACATGATCTCGTGAAAGGCCTCCAGCATCCCGGGCTCCATGCCGCGCAGGCTCAGCCGCTCGGTTTGCAGCAGGATCATCGGCGGGCCGCGTCCCAATCCGCCCGGGTCAGACACATCTTGCGTCCCGGCACGTCGCGACCGGTCGACGCCGACGGCAGGGTGCACGGGCCCACATCGCGGAACCCCAGCTTTTGCAGGACGCGCGCGCTGGCCGCGTTGTCGATGAAACAGAAGGACCCGACCTCGTCCACCTTGGGATCGGCAAAGCGCACCTCCAGTACCGCGCGCCCCGCCTCAGTGGCATAGCCGCGCCCCCAGGCCCGGCGCGCCAGCCAGTAGCCCAGGTCGTCGTCGAAGCCGATCATCCCCGCCAGGCCCTTCGCATCGTGGATCGCCCAGACCGGTTTCGGATCGGCCCTGCAACGCAGGATGAACTCCTCGGCGTCGGCGCGGCTATAGGGATAGGGCACCCGCGTCAGCCAGCGCACGACCTCGAAGTCATTGATGGCCTCCCTCAGTTCGTCGGGATCGGTGCTGGCCGGTTCGCGCAGGCTCAGCCGCGCGGTCGCCAGCAGGGCGGGATGCGAGGCGGCCATCGCACTAGCTCTGCCGCCGCAGGTAGGTCCAGGTCGGCACCACCGCGCCGCGCGCCACCGAATAGGCCTCGGCATCGCCAAGGTAGTCGAACCCGGCATGGGTCAGCACCCGCGCCGAGGCCGGATTGTCCTGGAACACGGCGGCGAAGATCGTCTTGCTGGCCTGCGGGTTCGCCGCCACCAGCGCATCCACCGCTTCCGAGGCGATGCCGCTGTTCCAGAATGCGGGCACCACCCAATATCCGATCTCGGATTGCTCACGGTCGAGCCGCACCAGGCTGATAACGCCCAGCAGGCCGCCAAGTCCATTTGCCTCGCCATCCATCACCCAAACATCCTCGACCCGGTCGGCGGCCTGGGCGCGTTCGATATAGGCCTGCGAGGCGCCGGGCGGCAACGGATGCGGGATGGTCGTGGTGTTCCAGGCCACCCGCTCGTCGCCTGCGTAAAGGTCCAGCAGGCCGACATCGGTGACGGCGATCGGTCGCAGGGCGAACCGTTCGGCGCGTATCACCGGCTGCTCGACCGTTTTTTGAAAGCTCATGCCTTCCCTCCCACGAAAAGCACGAAGAGCACGCTGGCCACCGTCAGGCCAGCCAGGCTCCACATCAGATAGGGTTCGGCCCGGCTGCCGGCAACCAGCCGTGCCATGCCTTCGCCGCCCCAGGTCCACACCGGGTGCAGCACGACCTGGCAGGCCAGAAGACTGGCCGCGATGATCGCGGTGGCCTGCAAGGCGCCGGTTCCGGGCGTGACGTAAGCGGCGAAGCCGGTGGCGATCATCGCCCAGGCCTTGGGGTTCAGCGGATGCACCAGCAGGCCCGCCAGGAACCCGGGCATCGCCCGGTTGGCGACATCGCGCGCCAGCCGCAGGTTGGCGATTTTCCATGCCAGCCAGCAGATATAGGCCGCCGAGACCCATTTCAGCGCCTCGAAAAGGCCCGGCGCGCGGGCGCCAAGCTCCATCAGCCCGAAGCCGATGGGCCAGATGATCAGCTGCTTGCCCAGGATGACTCCGGCGACGAACGGAAGCGCAGCGACCAGGCCATAGCGCGCGCCGGTGGCCAGCAGCGCCATGTTCGCGGGACCCGGGGTGCCGACCTGACTGGCGGCAAAGACAAGAAAGCTGCCGACGGCGACGCTCATCGCTTGAGGCCCTTTACAGAAAGCGAAAGGGGACCGGGCTTGTTGCCGGTCCCCCCTTGAAACTTGGGAAAGAGGTTGCGGCTTACTCGGCGGCGTCCGCCGCTGGCAGGACCGAAATGAAGGTGCGGCCCTTGAGGCCCTTGTGGAACGTCACCTGGCCCTCGACCGTCGCGAAGATCGTGTGATCGCGGCCCAGGCCGACGCCGTTGCCGGGCCAGAACTTGGTGCCGCGCTGGCGCACGATGATGTTGCCGGGGATCGCCGACTGCCCGCCATAAAGCTTCACGCCAAGACGGCGACCGTCAGAGTCGCGACCGTTGCGGGAGGAACCGCCTGCTTTCTTGTGTGCCATGGGTGTTACTCCTTCTCTGCGGCCAGCTTCTTGGCCTGTTCGATCCAGCCCTCGCGCTCGATCCGGCCCTTGAAGGACAGTTTCTCGTCCATCTCGGCCACGTCCTTGTCGCTCCAGCCGGCAATTTGCGCGAAGCTGGTGACACCGGCCTCGTGCAACTTCTTCTCCAGCGCCGGGCCGACGCCCGACAATTCCTTAAGGTTGTCGCCCTTGCCCTTGGCGGCGGGCTTGGCAGCCTTCGCCGCAGGCTTCTCGGCCTTGGCGACCGGCTTCTCGGCCTTCGCGGCGGGCTTCTCGGCCTTCGCGGCTGGCTTCTTCGGCCTCGGCGGCGGGCGTCTCGGCCTTCGCCTTCTTCGGCGTGGCGGACGCCACGGCGCTGGCCGAAACCGACCCGGCACCCATTGCGGCCTTGATCCCGGACTTGTCGGCGCCTTGTTCAAGGATATCGGTGATCCGCAGCAGCGTCAGCTGCTGGCGGTGACCCTTGGTGCGCTGGACTGCCGTGCTTACGGCGCCGCTTGACGAAATGGATCAGCTTCTCGCCCTTGATCTGGTCGATGACCTCGGCCTGAACGCCCGCGCCCGCGATCAGAGGGGTGCCCAGAACCGGGCTGTCGCCGCCCAGCATCAGGATCTCGTTGAACTGGATTTTCTCGCCGGCATCGGCTGCAATCTTTTCCACGCGCAGCACGTCGCCGCTGGAAACCTTGTATTGCTTGCCGCCGGTCTTGAGGACCGCGAACATGGCCTTTTCCTTCGTTTACCGCGTCCTGTGGCTCCCGGTCTCCCGGGCATTCATGGGCTGTATCCAGCCGCCGCGAACAGCGCGCCTTTGGGGCGTCGTTTCATGACAGAGGCGGCTTATCGGGGCAACGCCGCGATAAGTCAACACCAAAGCCGCCGCTCTGGCTCAAAGCTCCTGCTCGGCGATGAACTGCGATGCCGCCTGCCCCAGCGCCAGGCTGACCGCGACAAACATCTCGTCGAAAGCCACGAACAGCGCCCGGTTCAGCGCCTGCCCGGGTTCGGTTTCGGAAAAGTCGATATAGGCCTGGATTTCGGCGTCGCTCAGCGGCTGGTAGGCCATGCCCAGGTAGGCGAACAGCCATTCCTCGGTATCGTCGCGAATCATCGGCTCCTGGCTCCAGACATCGGCCAGGATGTCCTCTTCGGTCACGGTCCCTTCGAACGCCCCGCCCTGGGCCAGACCGGTGTAGAAGGCGTAGTTCGCATTCATCGCGCCGGTGACGTTGGTGTCGACCAGTTCGTTGGCGTCCGAAAAGTCGCGCAATAATTGCAGCCGCGGGTCTTCCGCCTCGATCATCCGCGCCAGCGCCTCGCGGCTGGCCTCGTCGACCGAAGGTTCCAGCATGGCGCGGCGCGCCGAAACTTCCAGTTCGACGATCCGCCGTCCCAGCGCGGTGTCGAAGAATTCGATCATCGGGGCCAAGTCTTCCGCCGCCAGTTCGCTGTCGAACCTGTTGCGCACGGTCCTCTTCATCCGCTCGATCTCGTAGATCTCGGCGACCATCGCATCCCAGCGCGGCCCGCCGCGGCCCGGAAACAGGTCCTGCTGCAAGGTGTCGCCATAGCTCTGGCCCTCTTCGCGCATGATCTCGATCACCTGAGGCAGACCGACGGCGCGAAACAGCGTGTCGATCGGCGCCACGCTTTGCGCGGCGGCGGCGGTCACACAAAGCAGCGACAGCAGAACGGGAAGAAGAATACGGCGCATCGGGGACCCTCGCGATGTTATGCGGCCTGCCTACTGCGGCACGCGGCGCTTTCCAAGGCTTCAGAGGCCGCCTGAGCCGCAAGTCGCCAAAGCGTGATCGGCAGGAGATTGCCGAAAAGAGACTTGCACGGTGCCCCACCATCCCCTAGATCAGCCCCGACTGTGGAGAGGTGCCGGAGTGGTCGAACGGGGCGGTCTCGAAAACCGTTGAGGGCGCAAGTCCTCCCAGGGTTCGAATCCCTGTCTCTCCGCCACCCAGTCCTGTCTATATGCGCTCTGACGTCACGCCCGGCGATTTCTCCCGTGTTTCCGGGGGTTAGCGGGTGGGGCTTGATCCTGAGACGGTCTTTGCGGGCAGATATGCGGGCACATGCGCCCTCAGTCTCAGAAGTGGATGATGCGGGTTGAGTTAGCTAAATTTCGGGCGTCAGAGTTGCGCCAGCTGGCGGCGCTGCTCGGCCCAATCGGCGGGAAGACTGTGACGCCGAAGCCAGTTTGTCGTGAGGCCGGAGGGCTGGCGACCTGCCAGAACTTCCGTCAGGAGGTCCGGCGCCAGAAACGCAAATTCAAGCATCTGCGCGACGTAGCCTGTTGTCCGGTTCTCTGACTCGGCGATATCGGCAAGGCTGCTGCCCGCGATGATCTGCAGGCGCCAGGCTTCGGCGCGGGCGATGTTGGCAATCAGGATGTCGTCACGTTCCGGCGTGGCGTCACCGATGATGAAACGCGCTTCAACACCTCTGCGGCGCAGTTTGGCCGGGATGCTGAACATCATCACTTCGGGAGGCATGGCGGGTTCCGTGATCGCCAGCGCTTTGATCGTGGCGGGGCGATCAAGCCTGATGCTCAACCTGTCGGCGGCAAGATCGACGCGGCTGATCAAGGCCAATCCATTTGCACCCAGTTCCGCAACCGCTGCCTGAAGGCGTTGCAACTCCCCTGCCCCGTTCACCCGGATCGCACCTTGATGGATGGCGCGGGTCAGATGGCGTTGAACAGCGGACGCCAGATCCTGCTCCAGGCGCTTGGCCGGCAGACGCCAGCCGCTGTGATCCACCCTGGTTCCGGCAATCAAGCGTTGCGAGACATAGTAGCGATAGCGCCTGCCCTTCTTGTTGGCATGGGACGGTGTCAGGCGATCACCGGTCTCATCGAACAGCTTCCCGGCCAGTGGCGATGGGTTGGCTGCGCTGGTTGCTCGCCGCCGATGGTCCGCGGGGTTTGGCGGATGCGGCCGTCAACCTGGCCTGAACCCCTTCCCATCGGTCCGGATCGATGATCGCGTCATGCTGGCCGTCATGAACCAGCTGCTTGTGGCGGATGCGACCGGCATAGACCGGATTGGCCAGGATCGCGTGGATCTGACCGCGCCCCATGACGTGATCCACCCCGGGATGCGCCGTCCCTGCCCGTTCGCAGCTTTGAGCGAAGATCAAGGCGCGTGGCTTCTTTGGTGACCGCGCCGACCGTGCCAAGTTGGTCATAGAGATCAAACAGCACTCGGATGGTCGCTGCTTCTTCGGCATTGACCTTCAGCGTACGTGCATCGGCATCATATCCAAGCGGAACATTGCCACCCATCCAGAGGCCTTTCTTCTTGGAAGCCGCGATCTTGTCGCGGATGCGCTCGGCGGTCACCTCGCGCTCGAACTGCGCAAAGCTCAGCAGCACGTTCAGCGTCAGCCGCCCCATGCTGGTGGAGGTGTTGAAGGACTGGGTGACCGAGACGAAGGAGGCCCCGGCCGCATCGAGGGTGTCGACGATCTTGGCAAAGTCCGACAGCGACCGCGTCAGCCGGTCGATCTTGTAGACGACGATCTGATCGACGCGGCCCGCATCGATATCCGCCATCAGCCTCTGCAGCGCCGGGCGATCCAGATGTCCGCCGGAGATACCGCCATCGTCGTAGTGCTCCTTCAGCAGGACCCAGCCCTCGTGCCGCTGGCTGGCGATATAGGCCTCACAGGCCTCGCGCTGCGCATCCAGCGAGTTGAAGTCCTGATCCAGCCCCTCCTCACTGGATTTGCGAGTGTAGATGGCGCAGCGCAGCCGGGTCATGCGGAGCGCCTGGCGGTGAGACCGAAGAACCGCGGCCCCGACCAGGCGGTGCCGGTGATCTTCTTCGCCACCGCCGAGAGCGAGCGATAGGTGACGCCATCGAGAACATAGCCGTTATCGCCAACCTCGACCCGGTAGAGCCGCCCGTTCCACTCCCGCACCAGACCACTGCCCGGCGCGGCAGTCCGCGGCATCGCCGTTGCGACCGCCCGCCCCGCCGCAATCGCCGCCAGCGCGCGCCGATCCTTGCCCGAGCAGGCCGCCAAGCGCCCGAACCTGCACCTCATGGGCCAGGATGCGGCGCATCAGCGATGTCGCCAGTCGCGGCGGTGGCGGTCTGCTCCGAAACAGCCCTGCCACAGCCCCAGCAACGCCGGGCGGTCCAGGCCGGCAATCTCCCGGAGCTGGTCCGGGAGATCCCTTGCCGTACCGAGAGCGCTCATTCCGCCGCCGGGACCAGACGATAGGCCGGTGCCTTGCCGCCCCTCTCCAGCGAAACCTCTGCACCTGCCTTCCTGAGCCCCGAGATCGCCGCCCGGATCGTATGCGGCTGCCAGTCGAGCGCCGCTTCGATCTGAGCAACCGTTGCGCCCTTCCGACGCGCCAGCAGCACCGCAAGCTGGGCTTTCTTCGTCGGCTGGGGCAGTTTGGACCTGGCAGAGGGCCGCGCCCTGGGCACTGAACGCTCGTTCAATTCCTCAGTCGCTGTGCCGTTCGTCTGAATCTTCTTCGCAGTCATCTGGGTCTCCATCGCAGTTGGCCAGGACCATTCCCGGCCTTGTACTGCGCCAAGCCCGGTATCCGGGCGGAGACCCGCAACTGCGTCGCGGCACCACCACACACGCTCGCCAGGCCCGCGAAGTCCAGTGCGTTGTGGGAGGAAGACCGGTAAAAAGGGCGGATTCCGGTCATTCGCCGCAAGTGCGAGCTTGACGTGTGCGATTTGTGTATGCGGACCTTAGACCGACGGTGGAGTCGCGCTTCCTTTCTGCGCTGCGACGGTCCGGTTAGCCCATTATTCTCAATGAAGCACCGGCCTTCAATTGGCATGGTCGGCGCAATGCCTACTATTTGGCGGTGAACACGGCTCGTCGCTTGCGAATGGGCAATACCCTTCCCCAAAGCGGAACCGAAACCGGCCCGGAGGGAGAACAAAAAACGAACAAGCGGGACTCGACTCGGCGTAGTTTAGCCAAAATGTTGTAAGCCGTCGGGAGGGTGAACGCTAAAAGTAGTAGGAGTAACCATGCTTCTGAACGTCTTCAATGTCGATCATGGTGCCTGTGCGCTGATCACCACCAGCAATGGCCGCCGCGTACTAATCGACAGCGGCCACCATGCCGGCGAGAATTGGTACCCAGGTGCGGCGCTTAATGCGATGGGCATCTACAATCTTGACCGCCTCATGGTAACGAACATCGACGAAGATCATGTATCTGGGATAGCGGATTTGTTCGACATGACCGTCACTCAGGCGCTTGTCACGAACAATACAATCTCACCGCAGATCGTTCGGCAAATGAAGGCTGAGCACGGTATGGGAAACGGTATCCGTCGGTTGGTTGCGAGTATGGAGCAAACCTTCACCGGTGGCCCCGTGTCTGCGGCAAATGATGCTGATTTTGGCGACACTTCATTCAGCGTCTATCGAAATCCCTACAACCCGATTTTCGGCTTTACCGATACAAATAACTTAAGCTTGGCGATCTTCGTCCGATGTGGCCCGCACAAGATCATCTTCCCTGGCGACTTGGAAAAACGGGGTTGGAAAGCGCTCTTGAAGCATCCGGCGTTTGTCTGCGAGTTGAAGGGCGTGAACCTTTTTGTAGCCTCCCACCATGGTCGTCTTAATGGATATTGCCCTGAGGTGATGGAGCTATGTCCGAATATTGAGGCGGTGATCTTCTCAGACGAAGGGATCGTCCATGAAACACAGGAGACGGTCAGTCTCTACCGCAAGCACGCTTGCGGCATCGCGTTCGGGGGCCAGTCGCGCCGTGTTTTGACAACGCGTCAGGACAAATCGATGCAGTTTGTTTTCAACGAGACCGGCGGCGGGGAAGCTTTCCTGAACGTAGCAGCGTGAACGTATCCTTCGAGTTCTACGAGTATGCAGGCATCATTGTGCCTGGTTCGGTCTTGGCATTCGGCGCGATGTGGCTGGCACCTGAGTTGCGAAGCTATCTAGGACCGGATGGCTTTACATTCGGCGAGTTAGGCCTGTTTGTCGTCCTTTCCTATGCGCTGGGGCAATTGGTTCAGGGAGTAGGCAACACTGTCGAATGGGCACTTTGGTGGCCGCTAGGCGGAATGCCGAACAAGCGCATTCTCGATGGCGAAACGCTTACCCAGCAACAGCACACACGGTTAACGTTCCTTCTGCAGGCGGATGGCATAGTTGGCGAAACTGTGTCCAAATCGGAAGCTCGTGCTGCAATGCGAGAGGTCTATGCTCGGGTCGCAGCGGCGGGGAAAGCGTTCAGAATTGACAAGTTCAACGGAATTTACGGGATGCTTCGCGGCCTTTCGGCGGCCTTGATTTTTTTGTTAATTGCATGCGCTGTCGTAGGAACAGATTGGCCAATCGTATTGCTCGCGGCATTTGCGACACTGGTTTCGCTTCGTAGAATGCACAGGTTTGGCTGGCACTATGGCCATGAGCTGGCTGTGGTCTACTTAGCGACGCATCCCGAATAGGGCGAAATTTCGATTTCGGGACGCGCGAAGACCGGGCGTTCGCACAGACAGTATGAACGGGCCGCTACGATGCAAGTCCTCGCTGTTGTCATTCGCTCTTCGGAAATGCTGTACGATGCACGAACAGCCGGTTTTGTGAAGCTGAACGGCAGCCTTGACCCCTGTCGCCAAAGTCTGGTTTTGGGACGCTCGCTTACTCTCCCATATTGGCTTTTTCCTCGCGTTGCTGCGGTGGCGAATAACCGCAGCGGAACTGCGCCTGCTTGCGACAGGCTATGACAAAGACGACAGTTGCGCTATTATGCAAAGTGATTTTGATGCATTCGCCCCTTGGTTTTATGAAACGACATCTTTCCTCCTACGCGACACGCATTGCCGAGCGCCGTCGACTTCGCATTTTCGCATCGGACCCTATGAGCGGGCGTCGTGGCGTTTACCGGATTACTGTCGACGTCGAAAACGAACCACTGAACGCCGGGCCGCGCGGACGACTTGTCGAGGTTGTCGACTACGATGCCACCAACAAAGCATACTATACTCCCGTCAATCTGGATGACCCAAATCACCTGATGGAAGACGGTCTGGCCCCTAACGAGTCCGATCCCCGCTTTCACCAACAGATGGTCTACGCCGTTACGATGCGCGTCATAGAAACGGCCAGCCGTGCGCTCGGAAGGCCATTGCACTTCTATCTCAGCGCACGCACGCCCCGGTTGCGCATCCTGCCCCACGGCTTCCAGGGGGAAAATGCGTTTTTCGACCCAAAATCAAACGCGCTGGTCTTCGGCTATTTCCAAGCCCGCGAAGAAAACGCCGGGCCGAATATCCCGGGACAGGTCGTCTACACCTGCCTTTCACACGACATTATTGCGCACGAGATGACGCATGCAATTGTGCATCGACTGCGGCGCTATTTCATCGAACCCACGAACCCGGACGTGCATGCTTTTCACGAGGGGTTTTCCGACATCGTCGCGATCCTCGTCAAATTCACCTATCGCGATCTGGTCATCCAACTGATCCAGTCAAGCGGGGGCAGGCTTTGGGAGGCCAAGGCGCTTGTGGATCTGGCGCAACAGTTCGGCCTTGCCCGTGGCACCGGTCGTGCATTGCGTTCGGCCTATCAGGAAAACGAACCCGACCCGTCCCTGTATCCGCAAACGTTCGAGCCTCACGCTCGGGGCGCGATCCTGCTTGGTGCAGTCTTCGACGGCTTTTTCGCGGCCTATCAATCCAGGATTGGGGGGCTGCTGCGGATTGGCGGCGGCGGCGCCATTGCCGGAGGAAGCCTGCATCCCGATCTTGTCCGGCGTGTCGCAGACGACGTGACGGATCTGGCCGACAGGGTGCTCCGCATGTGCTTTCGCGCCTTCGACTACATGGCGCCTGTCGACGTCACCTTCAGCGATTTCTTAAGAGCATTGGTCACTTCGGATTATGCGCTCGACCCGGAAGACCGGGACGAATTGCGCTATCACCTCATAGAAGGTTTCCGCCGCCGCGGGATCTATCCGGAAGGAGTGAAATCGCTGGCCGAAGAATCCCTCTCTGGACAGAAAACGAAGATGGTGGATTGCCACGGCTCAATGACCGCAGCCGACAGATCATGCAATCCTATCTCGGGGTGTCGTCGCTCGCGCTCGACGAAATGGCGCGGCGCGCGCGCAGTGCCTCCGATGCACCGGCCTCCGAGGCTCTGCCGCGCGATGCGCTTCTGCGCTACCAAAAGGTCGACCGGGCATTGCAGGCGCAGGACGACGGTTCGCCAACCGAGTCCGAGCCGGAAGAAACGCTGGAAGGCGACCTCGGCGCTGAAGCGGCGGGTCGCGGGGATGCTCCAAGCCTACGCAAAGAAAAACGCGCGACACCTCGGCCTGGCGAACAGCCGGACCCATAAGATCTCGATCGCCGGTTTTCATGCGATCCAACGTCAAGTTCGCAGTGGGCTGTTGATGATTGAGTTCGTGGTCCAAGTCGTTCAGACCGACCGTTCGGACAAGGACGCGCGTGGCGGACTGCCGCGACGGGCGGGCGCGAGTGTGTTCAGTGCGGACGGGACCCCGCGCTATGTCATCGAAAGCCCATGGACGATGCCGTTGGCCTGATCCGGATTTGCAGGCCCTCGCCGAGCGCCGGAAACAGGCTTTCAACGAGAATATGACCCGTATGGATGAAGCGGATCCTCGGGTCGCCTTTGCGGATGACGATTATTTCACCAGACGCATGGCGATGCGTGCTGCGTTCCGTGCGCTCCACGAGGGTCATTCGCCATGACGCTCAGCGCTCACAAAAAGCCGCCGACTGACAAAGTTACCATTCGGATGTATCGAATGGGGTTTGGCGATTGTTTCCTGCTCTCAATTCCACACGACACGGCGGGCTTCGAAAAGTACTTATCGACTGCGGAACCATCAAGCGGGACCCAAACTTGAAAAAAGGCGCCGGGGACGTCGCGAAACAAGTGATAAAGGACATAGGGGATGCAGACGGCACCGCGCGCATCGATATTCTGATCGCCACTCATCGCCACAAGGACCACGTCACAGGATTTGCGATTTTGCCTGGGATGATGTACAGGTTGGCGAGGTCTGGCTGCCCTGGAACAGAGTTCGATACCGACCCGGAAACAGAACCTGCGTGCTCTGCAGGACCGCATCGCGGCGCATCTGACTGCAACCCTCGCCGCCCGCGGAAAGCCGGGGCTTGCCGAATTGGCCGCTAACGCCAGTTCGAATGCGGAAGCGATGACCAGACTGAAATCGGGGTTCAAATCGCGTGACCGGCAAAAGCCCCGATTTATCGGATCAGGGGACACAGACCCGAAGACGCTGAAGACACCGCACCTGCCTGGCGTGACGGTGCATGTTCTGGGACCGCCACGCGACGTATCGGTTATCAACCGCGATCTTCCTCACGACGAGGAAGAGTTGTTTCTTCGACTGGGCGCTGGCGCGGCTGCGGGTCCTGCCGTCGATCTGCTAAATCCATTTGGCGAAGAATGGGTCAACGACGGTTCGCAGACGCTTGATGCCGACCATATCCAGCTTCTTGAACAGGCCGTTGCGTTGGATCCCGGACAGTTACTTTTCGGCCATCGAGACTCGCTTAACAACACAAGCATTGTCTTGGTGTTCGAGATTGCGGGGCGGTTCCTTATGTTTCCGGGCGACGCGCAATGGGGGCCGTGGCAAGAAATCATGGCGGATCAGGATGCGACCGATTTACTGCGCAAAGTCTCCTTCTACAAAGTCAGCCATCACTCCAGCCACAACGGAACTCCGCGACAGTTTATCAATGAAATCGTCGGAAAGGACACCACGGACCAGTTGATAGCAATGGTTCCAGTGACTCCGCATGGGAGCTACAGGGATATTCCCCGACCATCTTTGATGAACGCGATCAATCACCGGTTTGACCGGGTAGCGGTAAGCGAGACTAACGCGGTTCAACCAGGGTTCGTTCGGCAATCCAAATGGTCAATTGATTTCGAGTTCGGTCCAGTCGATCTCGGTTGAGTCGAGTTTCGATCCTATAGTCATAATCCAATTTTATCCCAGCCTTTGGTGACGTTTAGTTAATTCAATTGCACTCGGGGCCGCACCGCATCATCGCGATAATCGTTGAAATTCAGAATTGGGCCAAGGAGTCCGAAGGCCCAAAACTTGGACTGTCAAGATTTGCGGTGTGGTAATGCATCCGCTAGGGCGCCGCGCTCAGAACGGACGGCGGGAACGGGTCGCTTCTCGGCGACACTCAGCGCATCCTGCAGGCCAACAACGAGGTGGTCCTGCCTGCCTGGATCGTCAGCGCGATTGTGACCGTCTGCGTTACCTGACGTCCGTTTCTAACTGAGCCGCGGCTTCCGACCGCACGCGCAGCGAACGTCCGCTTCCCCGCCGCGTCGTAGCTTCGAGTATGGCGACTTCGCAGCGAGGAATTCTCCGCGAGCGCATGCAGCGAAAATTCAGCAGGTCGGAAAGGGCTCACTGCCGCCATGCGGCGGTGCGGCAATCCCACCTAGTTTGACCCCGCATCGACCTTCATTCACGGCCCATATCTCTGCCCAATCGCCCCCATCATGACTTGAACTCAGGGTCATTCTCGAGGAAGCGAACCGCTAAGTCTGAACGGCCAGACGAAAGTGCGCTGGCGCCTATCCCTCTGCGCTGGCACACTGAGCAAAACAGAGCAAGGGACTTACGCCATGCGCCGCCTCATCGTCGCCGCCCTATTGGCTGCTGCCCCCGTCACCGCACAAACCTACACAGAGCCGCAACGCGGCACCGACCTGAGGGCCGACTGATCGACGCGATTAGGCCGCGAATAGAATGGGCGCTCGGCGCACCGGTGGAATTCGTTGTCTGGGACCTGCGGGTGCAGGGCGACGTGGCCTTTGCCAGTCTCTGGCGGTTCAAAGGCCCGGCGGCGGCGAAATTGACCTAGCCGACAGCCCGGCCGCGCGGAGGGGAGAGATCGACCCAACAGTAGGAGACGGGCCGACGGTCCAGGCGCTATTGCGACGGTCAGGGCGCACTTGGGTCGCTGTGCATTTCGCCATCAGCGCCACCGATGTCTGGTGGGACTGGGACGAATTCTGCCCGATCTGGGCTCGGGTGATACCGGAAACCTGCCCCCGTTGATCCAGCGCGCTGATTTTCGGTGCGCATAGCTGCCGACCACCCGACTAAGGTGTTCCTCACCGCAGTTTCCCCACAAAAGACATACGTGCACTGCGCAGCATTTTCAGATGTCGATCGACGGCAGTGCGGACCTTTCTTCCGTTTGCCTACGCAGCGCAGAATCCGGCGGAAGAGCCGAGCACTTGCAGCGCGCTTCTCTCCGCAACGCAGCAGGATTCGTCGAAGCGGTCGTTCAGTGTCGCTGATCGGCGGCGAACCGAAACCTTCCGTTCGCTGCGGTCGGTCTGAGCGAGGTAGATGCGGACTTTGCCGACCTTCGATTTTCTGACTTCGCTGACGCAGCATCCGTTCGCAATTGCGGCACATTTTCTGTTGCGATGCAGCGCAAGTCACCAATCCAGTCATTCACGGGCGTCGATCTGAAGGAAACCGAAACCGTACTTTCGCCGCAGCCCGGTCAGATGGGCAAGGCGCGGACAAAGCGTGAATTCGCGGTTATCGTTTGAATGGCAGCCTTCGGCGCAACGCTGCCGGCGGTCGCGCGGTCTGAACCTTCCTTCAGCAGCCGCTACGCAGATGCGAGTTTCTTAGCGCCAAGGGGCATTCGATCCGTTCCTGCACCATGTGCATTTCTTCGGCCAGAAGCTGCTCGACGCACCATTGGCCCATCTCGCGATGAGGCAGCAGGACGGTCGATAGTGCAGGGGAAAGGTGCTGCGCGATTTCCTGGTCGTCGTAACCCATCACGGCCACCGTTTCGCCGGGCTTTTCTCCGATTTCCTTGAGCGCCTCGTAGCAGCCGACGGCAGTAAGATCGTTGGCACAGAAAATGGCATCGGGGCGCTGTCCTCTCTCCATCAGCCTCAAGGTGCCTGCGCGTCCGCCCGATGGCAGAAAGTTTCCCTCGACGATCAGCGACGGATCGACAGGGATGCGGGCCGCGCGAAGGGCGCGTTCGTAACCCTCCATGCGTTGATCGGAGGCGTCCATCCAGGGTTCGCCCGAAATGAACGCGATGCGCTTGTGCCCTTCCGCGATCAGGGCCGCGGTGGCGACCTCGCCTCCTCTCCTTTCGGCGGGCACGACGGACGAGTACCGTCGTTCGGTGTCGATGCAATTCAGAAGCGCCACCCGGTGTCGCGAAAGGCCAGCGGGAGCCGAAAGTTCCCGCGTGAGGATCGAGCCATAGATGACGCCAATGGCGTTGTCGCCCGACCATTTCTTCAGCACCTCGATTTCGTATTCGGGATCACCACCGGTCATGACGATTTCAACGATGACATTAGCCTTCCACGCAGCTTCCTGAACGCCTTCGATGGAAATGGCCGCAAACGGACTGGTGGCGATTTCGTCGAACATCAGCCCGATGACGCCCGATCCCGCCGATTTCGGAGGCCGACCCGCGCCACGCGGTCGATAGCCAAGTTCCTCGACGGCGTCCTTCACCGTTTGCGTGTCTCGCGGCTGATCCGCATGTCTTCCAGCCCGTTCAAGACGAACGAGACGGTGGATTGCGAGACGCCGGCCTTCAGCGCCACATCCTTCATGGTGATCCGGGATTTTCCTGTCTCTGCCATGCCTTGACTGGTCCTGGAGATTGCTCTTGCTATTAGCTAATAAATATTGCTAATAATTTTAGCACAAGCAAATTCGCAGACTTTCGGG
>CAVYHB010000019.1:0-3073 GCA_963768205.1 uncultured Alphaproteobacteria bacterium
TGTTCAGCGGGCCGCGTTGCAGGACGGCCAACCTTGGCGGAAAGTCCGTATTTGGCCATATCTTCCGCAGGTCTTGTCCGCTTGCCGCACATTGCGCCAGTTCAAGCGGGTCGCAGCATTGTTCGCAAAGGGCTCTTTGCGGTCATCGAGCACTCATCCGACACATGACCGGTGCTGGAAGGCGAACGGCAGGTACCGATCGCCGAGATTTCTATTACGGTCTCATCAGAACTCGGGTTGCGCGCGGACTTGGACCGCAATCGCAAATGGCTGCTTCGAGAGTCCAACTTTTGCCACGTGTCGCTGCTCTGCGGCGGACCGCTTCGAGCCCAATTTGACGGATGCTGCGTTCCGCTCGAACTGGCGCGATGCGCGGCAATCGGACGCGGCCATTAAAAAGAGATGCCGTTCATCGACCGCCCCACCGCTGCAACGCAATATCACCGAAGCTGCCGCTCGTATATCATGCAGCATGACAATTCGGCGGATCGACGGCTATGCGGGCAAAGCCGAAGTTCGGTGAGATAGTTTCAACGTCCAGTCACCGAGTGCATTCCTGACAATGGCTTTGCGCAGCAGTTTGCAATTTGCCGATTCACACGGGCTTTCTCCCACGCTTCGCATCCGATTGTGGCCAATTCATCTGTGGTATTTTTCCAGCTAGCAGTTGCGACGAGCGGTGGCTTTTCGCTCTCCGCTCCTTACGCGATAACGGCCTGGATTTTCAGACTGCGTTCGGGAGGTCTGTTGCCCAGCACCGCCGCCGACTTCCTCCAGCGACATCTGGTGGGAAACGACCCTCTCGATTCCCGCGCCATAGGCTGCGATCGTCTGCAAGGCGTCCGGGATGTTGTGGTTCAGCGAATGCGTACCTGCGAGGGTCAGTTGCCGACGAAACACTTCGAACGGGGAAATCTCGATGCGCGCGTCGGAGGGGCAGACGCCGAAAAACAAGCCCTTTCCACCGTTTGCGATGTAGTTGACCAGATTTCCCGCGACCGCTGGCACTCCGGTGGCCTCGACCGCCAGGTCGATCCCTTGACGCATGTTCTGCAAGTCAGATGACCCGGCGGCAACGCCGCGGAAGCCAAAGGATTCGGCCAGGTCCAGGCGCGATTGGTCAATATCAGAGAACGCAATCTCGGCGACGCCACGGGTCTTGAGTGCGATGCCCATAAGCAGCCCCATCGGGCCAGCGCCGAAAATCAGAGCGCTTTCCATCCAGGGCTCGTGCACAGCGTCAACACCGTTCAAGACACAGCCCATGGGTTCGGCCAAGGCCGCAGTGCTGAAATCCATGTCGCCAATCGAATGAACCGCAGTCGCCTTCACAAGGCTGAATTCGGCAAATCCACCGTTCTTGGTGACGCCGTAAGCACCGAGCTTTTCGCACAGATGCGCCCAGCCACGGCGACAGTAGCGGCAGGTTCCGCATTCAAAGTTGGGATCGACGCCACGCGGTCGCCGACGGCAACACCTGCAACGTCCGGGCCCACATCCGCGACGATACCGGTGTATTCGTGGCCGGGGACGACCGGAAACGCAGACGAGCCATAATTGGCCTTCAGGACCTCATAGTCGGTGTGGCAGATGCCGCTTGCCTTTACCTGCACGACCACTTCGCCCGGCCCTGCGACCGGATCAGGCAGGGTGGTATAGGAAACCTGACTGCGGGCGGGAAAATTAACAGCCTTCATTTGCTTGTCCTCATTGGGAGGTCAGCCTTGCAAATAGGTTTGCAATGTGGCCTCGGTTCCGTCGGTCCAGATCATTTTCAGCCAGCGGCCGAAACTCTCACTGAACCGTGCATTGTCGGCAATATCGCCGTAGAGATCGCGCTGGTTCAGCCATGCGTGTGGGTCAGACTTGGCGGCCTTGGCGGCGGTGTTAAGCTTGTCCCAGATCGGATCGTTGGGGGCGATTTCGCTGCCGTCTTCGCGCGTTCCTTCGCACATCCTCGCCCATAGCGCCTCGGCCAGGGCCAGGCCGTCGATCGGCGTGCCGGCTTTCAGTGCGTCGCGCAGGGTCGGCAGCAGGAACCCGGTGTGGCGCGACGAGCCGTCGAAGGCGACGCGGCGTACCGTATCGACGATCCTGGGGTTGGAGAACCGGCTGTGGATCAGGTCGACGTAAGCCTCGGGCGTCATGCCGGGCACCGCATCGACCTGGGGCGAGATGTCTTCCGTGGCGACCTTGCGAAACAGGGCGTTGATCAGCGGGTGGTCCATGCAGCCCGAGATGAACTCGACCGACAGGATTTCGCCCGGGTTCGAGATCACCTGATGGCCGCCGTTGAGGATGCGGATTTTCATCGATTCGAAGGAATGCACGTCGTCCGAGAACGTGGCGCCCGCCTCGTCCCAGTCGGGACGACCGGCGCAGAAGTCATCCTCGATCACCCATTGGCGAAAGTTCTCGTGGGTGACCGGGGCGTTGTCCTCGATGCCGAGGTCACGCACCAGCTGCAGTTCTTTCGGCCCGGTGGCGGGGGCGATGCTGTCGACCATGGCATTGGGGAAGGTGCAGTTGGCGTCGATCCAGTCGGCAAGGTCGGGGTTCGACATCCGCGCCAGTGACACCACGGTCTGGCGCAGGATCGCGCCGTTGCCCTGCAGGTTGTCGCAGCTTTGCCCGGTGAAGGGTCCGGTGCCCGCGTCGCGCCGTTGTTTCAATGCAGCGACCATCGCGCCAAAGGCAGTGCGCGGCGTGTCGGGGTTGGCGGCGTCGTGGGTGATGTCGAGGTGTTTGGCGTCAAACCCCTTGGTTACCGGATCGACGTAGTAGCCGCTTTCGGTCACGGTCAGGGCCACGATGCGAATGGCCGGATCGGCCATCTGCGCGATCAGCGGGGCGTTGTCCTGCGGCGATCTCGACATAGTCGATCATCGAACCGATCACCTCTGCCGAGGTGTCGTCGGGCGACAACTCGATCAGCGTGGTCAGGCAGTCCTGCGCCAGAAGCTTGTCGCGCATCGCCGCATCGGGGGCGCGGACCCCGGCGCCGATGATCGCCCAGTCCTGCGCCTTTCCGGCTTGCATCAAGCGGTGCAGGTACCAGGCTTGGTGCGCGCGG
>CAVYHB010000020.1:0-6021 GCA_963768205.1 uncultured Alphaproteobacteria bacterium
TGAAAGAACCCCGTTCGCGACGCTACCGATTTCTGTTCCAAAGAACCCGTCACAATCAAGGGCAAATCGGCTCCCAAGCGAACCGGGTTCAGCCAGGTTCAATAAACCAACCCACATTTCGTAAACTTGGTTGGCTCCACGACCAATGAGGCGGCGACTTCCAGCCCCACCTCCGCATTGATCAGCCAAATCCGGGACGCACGCACCGAATTGCAGCAACCCTGCTTCGGTGACCCATGTTCAACTGCGCATTGAAGAAGGCCCCGACCAGGCGTGGTTCACGGTCGCGATATCCATGAGAACATCGGGGCTTGCGGCCCTGCCAAACCCGATGTCCTGTCCTGACTGCCGGACCCTAATCGCTCGCCTTGATCTCCAGCTTGATCGCGCCGTACCAGTCGGCTGCAGCGCGGATTTCCGTGTCGGTCAAATCGGCGGCCACGGCGGACATGATCTCGTGCTCGCGCTTGCCGATCCGAAACGCCTTGAGCTGGGTGTCGATGTAGATGCTGGTCTCTCCGGCCAGGTTGGGCGCATCCTCAAGCTCGGATATTCCGTTCACCCCGTGGCAGCCGATGCAGGCCTCAGGCGCGTTGGCCTCGTCGCCCGTGACAGTCGCCGTTGCCGTGTGGCTGGCATACCACGCCGCCGCGTCGGCGATTTGCCCGTCGCTCAAGCCTTTGGCGACAACGCTCATCATCTCGTGTTCCCGCGTCCCGTTGCGAAACGCCAGCAGTTGCGCGGCTAGATAGGTCGCCGGCTCGCCGCCAATATGCGGGGCGATGGGGATTTTCGCGAAGCCGTCCAGCCCGTGACAGGTGCGGCACATCCCCGCCACCTTGCGCCCGGCGCCAGGATCGCCCTCGGGCAAATCCTGCGCCAGCGCGACCCCGCCGAGGAGGACCCCGGCGAGACCGATGAGGCCTGTCCGCCTCATTCCTCGTAGCTGATCCGGTAAAGCGCACCGGCCAGGTCGTCCGAGACCAGGATCGAGCCGTCACGCAGTTGGGCGACATCGACCGGACGGCCCAGGTACTCGCCGTTCTCGTCGATCCAGCCTTCGGCGAAGGGCTCCATCGTCGCGTTGCCCTCGTCGTCGATGAAGGTCACCATCACCCGTGCGCCGATCGGCGTGGTGCGGTTCCACGACCCGTGCTGCGCCGAGAAGATCGCGTTCTTGTACTTCGCCGGGAACATGTTGCCGGTGTAGAAGTGCATGCCCAGATCGGCGGCATGGGCGACGGTCTCGACGGCGGGCATCACGATATCGGCTGGCGGCTCTTCGCTCTTGTACTCGTTGGTGCGCACCGACCCGCCGCCATACCACGGGTGGCCAAAGTGCTGGCCGGCTTCGGTCTGACGGTTCAGTTCGCCCGGCGGAATGTCGTCGCCCATGCCGTCGACCTGATTGTCGGTGAACCACAGCTCGCCGGTGACCGGATGATGGTCATGGCCGACCGAGTTGCGGACGCCGTAGGTGTAGACCTCGCGGTCGGTTCCGTCGCTGTTCATGCGGATGATGCCGCCGATGCCGAACTGACTGTACAGGTCCAGCTTTTCCGCAGGGGCCACGTTGAACGGCTGGCCCAGCGAGATGTAGAGCTTGCCGTCGGGGCCGATGTCGCAGACCCGCGCCGTGTGGTTGTAGCTTTCCTCTTCCGGCGGGATCAGTTCGCCGCCCGGGACGATGGGCACCGCCACGACGTCGGGGCTTTCATAGAAGAACTCGGCCGCAGGATAGAGCAGGACGCGGTTCTGTTCGGCGATGATCAGGAAGCCGTCGTCGGTGAAGCAGGGGCCGTTCGGGATCGCCTTGGTCAGAGACGGCGCGAAGTTCTTGACCTCGTCCGCGACGCGGTCCTTGTTGCGGTCGGTAACTGCCCAGACCTCGGTCTTGCGGGTGCCGACGAAGGTCACGATGCCCTGCGGGCCCACGGCCATGTGGCGGGCGTCCGGCACGATTGCGTAAAGCTCGATCTTGAAGCCGTCCGGCAGCGTGATCCGCTCGAGCGTCGTCTTGATGCCCTCGGCAAAGTCACCGCCCTGTTCGACGACCGTGAATTCGGTCACGCCGGTGGTCTTGAACGCACCGAGTTTCGCCAGGTTGTCGGGCAAGGCGCCCTGGGCCAGGGCGCCGCCTGCCATCAGTGCGCCGATAGCGGCGCCAGCGAATAGTTTCTTCATGGTCTTCCTCCCAGTTTGGATGCCGCGCCAGAGGGTCCGGCGCGGCGGTTCGATCAGATGTGGCCCTTCGACAATTCGCTGGCGATATGATCCGCCTGTCGAATCGCCAGCGCCACGATGGTCAGCGTCGGGTTCTCGGCGGCGCCGGTGGTGAATTGCGACCCGTCCGAGACGAAAAGGTTCGCGATGTCGTGGGTTTGGCCCCACTTGTTGACCACGCCGTCGCGTGGATTTTCAGACATCCGGTTGGTGCCAAGGTTGTGCGTCGACGGATATGGCGGGGTCGGAAAGGTCCGCGTCGCGCCCACCGCCTCATAGATCGCCTGGCCTTGGCTGTAGGCGTGGTTGCGCATCGCGATGTCGTTGGGGTGATCGTCGAAATGCACGTTCGCCACCGGCAGGCCGAACTGGTCCTTGACGCCGTGGTTCAGCGTCACGCGGTTGGTTTCCTGCGGCATGTCCTCGCCGACGATCCACATGCCGGCCATGTTTTCGTAGGCGTCCAGCGCCGAGGTGAATTCGCGTCCCCAGGCGCCCGGATCGAGGAAGGCGGCCATGAAGGGCAGGCCCAGCGACAGCGTCTCCAGCTCGTAGCCGCCGACAAAGCCGCGGGACGGGTCATGTCGCGCCTCGTCCTGAATGATGCCGGCCATCGTCGTGCCGCGCCACATCTTCACGGGCTTGTCGAAGACCGCATAGACCGAGCCCGTCATGTGGCGCATATAGTTGCGCCCGACCTGACCAGAGCTGTTGGCCAGCCCGTCAGGGAACATCGAGGAGGCAGAGTTCAGAAGAAGCCGTGGCGATTCGAACGAATTGCCCGCAACACAGACGACGCGCGCTTTCTGCATCTGCAGATTGCCGTCCTTGTCGAAATACTCGACCCCGGTCACCTTTCCCGCCTCATTGTGCAGGATGCGCGCCGCATGCGCGTTCTCGCGCACTTCCAGATTGCCGGTCGCCTCGCCCTCGGGGATGTCCGTATAGGCGGACGACCACTTGGCGCCCCACTTGCAGCCCTGAAAACAGAAACCGGTCTGCTGGCACATTAGCCGGTCGCGGGTGTCGTCCGAATTGATCGCCATCCGGCCGGTGTGGACCTTCTCGTAGCCAAGTGCCTTTGCGCCCTTTTCGAAGACCATGTAGTTGTTGTTGCCCGGCAGGCCTGGCCGGTCGCCGGTGCGCGTCACGCCCAGCTTGTCCTCGGCCTTGGCGTACCAGGGGTCCATCTCGGCGGCGTCTATCGGCCAGTCGAGCAGGTTGGCACCCTGAACGGCGCCGTAGTTCGTGGCGGCCTTCCACTCGTGTTCCTGGAAACGCAGCGACGCGCCGGCCCAGTGGGTCGTGGTGCCGCCGACGGCCTTGACGATCCAGGCCGGGAGCCCGGAAAAATCCTTGGCCACCCGCCAGTCGCCCGACGTGGTGCGTGGGTCGAGCCAGGCAAGTTGGCCGAAGCTCTCCCACTCGTCGTTGATGTAGTCCTCGGGCAGATAGCGCCCGCCGGCCTCAAGCGCGACGACGCTGACACCTTTCTGCGCCAGCTCGTTGGCCAGGACGCCGCCGCCCGCGCCGGTGCCGATGATGACAACAACGCTGTCGTCGGTCAGATCAAAAGGTGCAGTCATTCTTCTGTCCCCCTCAAAGCCAGTTGATGTCGTTGAAACCACGGTCGATGTAACCGCCAAGCTCGAAGGACGCGCCTTCGTAGCCAAAGATCGGCCAGACCGCTTTCTGGTTGTAGAGCCCGGTGACCAGACCGCCGCGAACCTGTTGGAAAAACGCGCTGTCTTCGATCGCGCGCAGCAGGTCGACACGGTCTCGTTCCCAGCCCATGGACAGGTAGTTTGCGTGCCCCCTGCCCTGCGCGGCCGCATCCAGCGCAGCGATGCCGGTCTCGACGCCCGGCGCCGCCTGGGGAGTGTCGTATCCCTTGACCGCGACGACATAGTATTCGTCGCCGACCTGGTCGTGCGGATAGATATCGCGCGCCATCTGGACGAGCGTCGCGAATGTATCTGCCTTCAGCGTGGACAATTCCAACGCCCAAGCCGCGTCTTTGGCGGCCAGAAATCCGCTACCGACGACGAACGATGCGCCCGCCGCGCTTGCTCGCGACAAAAGTTGCCGGCGGCTAAGCCCCCAGGGGCCGGTCTTGGTTGCCATCTGGTGTCCTCCCTTTCGTGTCACTTGAAGCGCCCGCTGCGTTCGAGCACCTCGATCTGATAGCCGTCTGGATCGGCCACGAAGAAGAACCTGCCCACAAGCTCTCCGGCTGGCGCGAATTCGACGAGTTTTCTCGGGTTCAGTCCCTGTGCCTCAAACCGTGCGTGCTCGGTATCGAGGTCGTCGACGGAGACCGCGAGATGGCCATAGCCGTCGCCCAAATCGTAGGCGTCGGTACGCCCCTTGTTCACGGTCAACTCGACCTCAAAGCCGCTTTCAGGATTGCTGAGGTAAACGAGAGTGAATTCGGGAAAGTCCAGCCTGTCGGCAACCTTCAATCCGAACGCCTTGTCGTAAAAGGCAACCGATCGGTCCTCGTCGAGGACCCGAATCATAGAATGGATTGTCCTTGCCAACGGCGCATCCCTTCCAGTTTTCGCATCAACTGGAAGAGATCTTAGACCCGCGCCTAGGGTTGCCGGGTAGTATGTCGATACTACCTATGCGGCTTTATTTCCGTCACAATGCCGGTCATTCAGCCGCGACGGCAAACGGCTGTCGAGCCGGAGACAGTTCGATGAATTTCAGACATGCGCATCTCAGCAGGGACGTGAAATTCGAAGGCTCGCCGCGCAATTGCAGCACTTCGGTATGCAGCGTCGAAAGGAAACTCGGGGTCGTCACCCCCTCGCTTGCGGAGATCTCGTCGAGAATTGCCCAGAATGCATTTTCAAGCCGGATACTCGTGCTCTGGCCGTTCAGGCGCAGGCGACGCGTTTCAGAGGCATATCTTTCTGGTTCCTGACCGGCGAATACCTGGCACATTCGAATCTCTCCCTGGTGTGAGCTTGTGACGGACCCTGACATTAACAAGAAAGCGACCCACAATTTCGTATACGAAACACGAACTCCTGTCTATCGAGTGAGTGCGGGATGCAATATAACCTGCCAGGGGCGAACGGGTCGATGGAAACAATAAAGCCGAAAAAGTCTTTGGTGGAGGAGACCTACGACATTCTCGTCGACGCGATTTGCACGCGCGAGTTCTTGCCGGGCGAAAGACTGAACCAGGACGAGATCGCCGCAAAGCTGAACGTTTCACGTCAGCCGGTTAACGGCGCGATATCGATTCTCAAGACGAACATGCTTGTCGAAGACACCGGTCGCCGCGGGGTTGTCGTTGCCCCGATTGATCCGGAACTGTTCAGGTCGATTTTCCAGTACCGTCTTGTCATCGAGCCTTTTGCGGTCCGGCTTGCCTGCGAAAGCCTTGCCGAAAATGCTCGGGACGAAGCGGATCGCGTATTGAAACTTGGCCGCCGGGCTGAAGTCTCGAACGACATCCGCAAGCTTCTCGAAGCAGACATGCAGTTCCACGAGATGCTTTACCGCTGGAGCGGCAATCACGTGATTTAAACCTCGATGCGGATCAGCTGGCATCATATCCGCCGGTCGATGGCGGAGGTTCTGCGAAATCCGGAATCCGCCGCCTCAATATGGGACGAGCACGCCGCGATCATCGACGCAATCGTGACCGGCGACGTGGTGACCGCAGAGGCCACGATCAAGGAACACATCGAAAGCGCCTACCAAAGAAACTACGCCCTGGCTTCCCATTTAGAACCGTGACGCGAACGCGGCACGGCGCCGGTTGAGTTCAGCTTTCGCTCAGAC
>CAVYHB010000021.1:0-11653 GCA_963768205.1 uncultured Alphaproteobacteria bacterium
GGTCCGTCGAGTTGTGCGGTCGAAATCGGATCGAGCCCGATGTCCAGTCGAGCGTCCCGTTCTGGACGTTCAGGACGTCCGTACGGCGTCGAACGCAGTCGCGTCGGTCAGCAGCGTGGGATCGCTGCTCGCCAGCTTCTTCAGGTTGTTGATCCTGGTATTTGTCAGTAGCCCCCTCGCGGCCTTGACGCGGTCGGGATCGTTTCTCGCCTTGGCCGCGGCGTAGATCGACTTGACGAACGACTTCGCGGCCTCCTGGACGCGCTTGCCGCCGTCGTCGGTTTCCCAATGCCGCCCGTTGTACCGCATCCAGCCAAGCCCGATGGCGTAGCGAAAGCTGGCAGACAGATACTGGGCGAGGTCACCCGAGAGGTGAGCCTCGTCGAAGTTCGTGGCCGGTTCAGAAGCATAGCGGGAAAGGCTCCGCGCAGTGGCCGCGACTTCGGAGGCGGGGAGCGGGGCTCGTCGCCCCGTTGGTCGTCTGAAGTTGGTTCTCCAGTGTTTCGCCGACTATACCTTTGCGGACGAGGAAGCCACCGAGCGAGGTAGATCGGCATTGCGGCGGCCTTCGGCAAGGAAAGTGGCCGGACCCTTGGCGACGTCATGGGGCTTGTTCATGGTGGACGGCTCGTGAGTGCTTTCACGAGCCAGTCCGGGCTTTGATGGGTTTAGTCATTTTTGTTCATCCAAGTGTATCGGTTGCCAGAGGCATGGTTGGAGGGGGGAGCGAGGACGTAGCCACCGTTGGCGCGTATATCGATGCCTGGACCTAGCGATCCGACGCCGGACGGGATGTCCCAGTCCGGCATCTCGAAATAGAGGTGTACGCCACCTCCACCGGTCCTGACGGACAGGGTTTCGCCAAGCGAACCGTTGCGGTCCTCAAGCGCCCGAGAGTTGCCAGCCCGTCCTTGGTCGCAGAGACGTCCAGGTCGACTACGAAAACGCCCGAGACGCGCCCGGTCGCTATGCCGATATTGGCCCATGGATCGCCCGACCACCACAACCCGATCTGATCAGGATTGGTGGAGGCGATCTTGAATCCATGAGCGTAGATCGGGTGCTTGCCGGGGGTTTGTGCAGTTGGGATGACCACAGGTGCATCGCCCTGCAGCGATCCCGTGCACCGGAAACACGGCCCAGCCACTGGGCCGCGTAGTCGCGTGCCGCCTCAATCATCTCCATAGCGACCTCCAGAGAAAGTGCGGGTGGGCCGCGTTTCGTTGGCAAGGAACCACTTTTCGATGGCGGACCGGCGATAGAAGATCTTTCGCCCGACCATGATGCGCGCCGGGCCGGTCCGCATCTGTGCCAGCGGAGAAGGGTTTTCTCGGTCACGCCCAGAAATCGGGCTGTAACTCCGAGCGGGATCAGTTCGTTGTTCATGGCGGCGATACTCCTTTTGCTACGCTCCATGACTGTCAAATGCTGATGCTCGCACCTCCATTCAAGGGGGTCAAGTTATTGTTAAATCATCAGCATCCACCATTTCGCATCACTATGATGCAGGCGACTTGAAGCGCGTGCCTCACCTCGGACCACCCGAGCGCATGCCCCCATCCCACCACCAAACCGACGAAAGGCACGATCATATGAAAGCCTACCACTTGGACCCCACCTGCATGGCGATGTCCGTGATCGACTACAGCGGCGACTGGCGCGACATCGGCCCCCTGCTCTCGTGCCGCTTATTCACGACTGCGCAAATCAACCGTCTCGGCGACACCCTGTATGTCGATGACGAGGGCCTGCTGTGCGACCCACGGCACTGGATACTGCACCGACCCACCGGCAACTGGTACGCAGGCAAAGGGCTGATCCTCGGCACCGACAGCGACGGCAACTCGACCGCGCCGGCCTGCACCCTGGCCGAAGTCCGCCGGGACTTCGCGCTGGCTCAATCGCGGGAGGCGGTGGCATGAACAAACCAACCCCTTGGCGGAGTTCGTCAGCGAACTGGCAGCCCGCTTCGGCCCCTCACCCGATCTGGCAATCCCTTCTTCAAGCCTACTTCGGTCGCGGTGCATCGACTGCTGATCCAGGCCGTGGCCGAGGTGTTCGGACCCAAAGACCCCTTCGGCAGTTCGCGACCGCGTACGAAAGGGCCTACGTTTTGTCGTTCCCGGTTACTGGTCACGAAGTCAGGGCCGATGACTGGAGGGTTTTTGATGATATGCGCGCCGCCTGGGAGGTCATTGAGCAGGATACGTGGGCGACGGTCGAGGCGATGCGAGAAAATGTGCTTTAAGTCCATTGGATATGGCTTCGGCAGGCCTGTTCAAGTCTGCGGACCGAGCTTATCTATCAGCCACGGCTATCACCTATCAGACTATTATTCGCCCAGCAAACCCGACGAATTCCAGGTTGGAGCGTAATCCCAGATGGCCGCCATCACACCTATTTTCGCCAGCGCCGTCACGGCAGCTCGGCTTCTCGATCTGAAACCTTCAGAGTTTGAAAAACTCGTGACCGAGGGATGTCTGCCTAAACCAGTCGATATCGGTGCGCATCGTCGGTGGGATGTTTCAAGGCTTCAGATCATAGCTTCGGGCAACGCAGTTAACGGCTCAGATGACATCCCATGGTAAAGAAGAAGTACCTTTTTCACCATCCGAAAGGATATTGCTATGTGCGGATCAAGGGCAGTATCATCGGATCAGGCATGCCGAAGGCACCCCAGAGTTTGACCGGGAATATTGGGAAATACTCTCCGGCAAGCGCGCCGAAGAAGACCTCCTGGAACGCCCTGATCGACAGCTACAGGAAGTCTGATCGCTGGTAATCTCTCAAGACCCCGCACCCGTTCAGACTACGAAAAGGTCATGACTCTATCTCATCGAAAAGTCTGGGCCACAGCGACATCGCGTCCTTAGCGCGCAAAGATGTGATCGCTGCGATGGAGGCCAACAAGGACCGCGTACGCTTTGCCAACTACATCGCTCAAGTCATGAGCATCTTGATGGAACACGCCATTGACCTTGGATGGCGCAAGGACAACCCTGCAAAAGGGGTAAGAAAGCTTAAAACGCCAGAGGCAAAGAAGCAGCCGCATATCCCTTGGCCTGATGCCGCTGTGGACGCTCTGGCGGAAGAACGCCGAGCCAGTTGCCGCTGTTGATCTTCGAATTGGGCGTTGGAAGCGTTCAGCGCCCAGTCGATTGGACCAAGTTTCGTTGGGACCAGTACGACGGGCAGGCGCTGAAGATCACTCAAGGCAAGACCGAGCAAGCACCTCTATCTCCCCTGTACGGCGTGTCTTCAAGCAAGCTCTTGAAAACAACACCCAGAACTGGAATGACAATCCTCACCAACTCAAATCGGGCCAACCTCTTTCCTATACGCCATGGCTAAGATCATGCACGCTGAGCGCGAACGGCTGGGGTTGCTCGACTATGATCTACATGCTCTGCGGTATCGAGGCGTGATGGAACTTGCATGGGCAGGCTGCACAGATGACGAGATTGCCAGCTACAGCGGTCACTCCTCGAAAGACATGATCCGGAAATACGCTGGAGAGGCGCGGCAGGTCATGCGGGCCAAGCAGGCAGCAAGCAAGCGGGCGTGAACAGAACGGAAACAGAACAAGAATCTGATAACTAGACTGATAACCCTTGCAGCCGCTCCCGAGAAATCTAAAGAAAACAAGGCTTCGGCGAGTTGGCGGAGTGGTTACGCAGCGGATTGCAAATCCGTGTAGACCGGTTCGATTCCGGTACTCGCCTCCAAGGCTTTCCTTCTGTAAATCCGAAACTTAACCTGCGTTTCCGCCGCGCCCCTGCGGCGTTCTGATCCCCAGGATCGCACCCGCCACCTGGGTGCGCAGGATCTGGGCGGTGCCGCCGGCGATGGTGAACATGCGGGCGTCGCGGGCCATGCGTTCCAGCGGCAGGTTGCGGGAATAGCCCATCGCGCCGTGGACCTGCAGGGCGTCGGTGGTCACGTTGATCGCGGTCTCCGAGGCCAGGATCTTGGCCTGCGCGGCGTCGCACATGTCGGGGAAACCGTCCCCGGCGCCTGCCGCCGCGCCGCGCAGCAGGGCGCGGGCGGCCTTCAGGCCGATGGACATGTCCGCCAGCATCCATTGCAGGCCCTGGAACTCGGCGATGGGGCGGCCGAACTGTTCGCGTTGCAGCGCGTAAGACAGCGCCTCTTCGTAAGCGCCCTGCGCGATGCCCAGCGCCACGGTACCGGCGCCGACACGCTGGCCGTTGTAGGCGTTCATCAGCCCGGCAAAGCCGCGCCGGATGCCCTCTGGCGGAACGACGATCATGTCGGCGGGGATTTCCATATCCTGCATCATGCACTTCGGTCTCGGGGATGCCGCGCAGGCCCATGGCGGGCTCGCGCTTGCCGATGACAAGGCCCTTGGTCTCGTCCCGGATCGCAATGAAGCCGGCGATGCCCTGGCTTTCGCCATTCTCCATCAGCCGCGCGAAGATCAGGTGCAACCGCGACACGCCGCCACCGGTGATCCAGTGTTTCTTGCCGTTGACGATGTAGCGGTTGCCCTTTTTCTCGGCCACCGTCGTCATCTCGGTGGCGGCACTGCCGGCTCCGGGTTCGGTGATGCAGATCGCCGGCTTGTCGCCGGACAGCACCAGCCCGGCGGCGAGTTTCTTCTGCTTTTCAGAGCCATAGGCCATCACCGCGCCGATGGCGCCCATGTTGGCCTCGACCGTGATCCGGCCCATGGCGCCGCAGCAGCGGGCCATTTCCTCGACCACCAGAACCGCGTCGAGATAGCTCAGCCCCCGCCCGCCGTAGGCCGTGGGAATGGTCATTCCCATGAAGCCCGCCTCATTGAGTTTCTTCACGCTGTCCCAGGGATACTCCTCGGTGCGGTCGACTTCGGCCGCCTTGGGGCGGAATTCGGCCTCGGCCAGCGCGCGGGCTTCGGCCTGAAGGGTCTTTTGCGCATCGCTCAGCGGGATCATCTCAGCCGCCCTTCCCGGCGCCGTAGCCGTAGTTCGCGAATTTCTGACGAACGCGCTCGACCTCCTCGTCGGGCAGAACCGGCGGCTCGCCGATCTTCAGGCAGTCGAGGTACTGCTGCGCCAGCGCCTCGACCTCGACGGCCAGCCACAGGGCACGGTCCAGCGACCTGCCCAGGAAGATCGCGCCGTGATGCGCCAACAGGCAGGCGTCGCGGTTCTTCAGGCGCGGTCAGGGCATGGGCCGACAGTTCGGCGGTGCCGTAGGTGGCATAGGGCGCGCAGCGGATGTCGGGGCCGCCCGCGGCGGCGATCATGTAGTGAATGGCAGGTATGGCGCGATGCATGATCGCAAGCGCGGTGCAGGCCGGCGGATGTGCGTGAACGACGGCGGTGATGTCGGAACGGTCACGCAGGATGTCGAGGTGAAAGCGCCATTCCGAGGACGGTTTCCGCTTGCCCACAACGCTTTCGTCGAAGCCCATCCAGACGATATCCTCGGGCGTGGTCTGATCGTAGGGCAAGGCCGAGGGGGTGATGAGCATGCCCTCGCTTTGCCGCACCGAGACGTTGCCGGATGTGCCGCGGTTGATACCTTTCACCTCCATCGCGAGGCAGGCGGCGATGATGGCGCGGCGGCTCTTGAGGTCTGACATGGTGCGGCTTTCCGGGTTTGCGCACGGGAGTCTTCCCCAGATCGCGCGGCGGTGCAATGAGCCTTGCGCGATTGGGCATGGCGCGGGGACGGAATTTGCGTATTTTCAAGGAGAAGAGGTTTTCAGGGGTCCGCCATGGGCAAGCCGGTCATCATCACCTGCGCGATCACAGGCGCGATCCATACGCCGTCGATGTCGCCAAATCTGCCGGTGACGCCAAGCGAGATCGCGCAGGCCAGCATCGAGGCGGCAGAGGCCGGGGCGTCGATCATTCACCTGCATGCGCGCGATCCGAATGACGGACGCCCCGACCCGCGGCCCGAGACGTTCCTGCAGTTCCTGCCGCGGATAAAGCAAGCCACCGACGCGGTACTGAACATCTCGACCGGCGGCGGGTTCAACATGACAATGGACGAACGCCTGCTGGCGGCGGTGACGACCAGCGCCGAGATGGCGTCGCTGAACATGGGGTCGATGAATTTCGGAACGTTCCCACTCTTGGAGAAGTATTCGGACTGGAAGCACGACTGGGAGCCGGAGCTGCTGGCAAAGACGAAAGACTTCATCTTTCCCAACACCTTCGCCACCATTGAATACGCGCTGAAGGAGCTTGGCGAGGGCCATGGCACGCGGTTCGAATTCGAGTGCTATGACCTGGGGCATCTCTACAATGTCGCGTATTTCGTCGACAAGGGCCTGATAAAGCCGCCCTTTTTCATCCAGATGGTGTTCGGCATCCTGGGCGGCATGGGGGCAGACCATGACAACATGAGCCACCTGCACATGACCGCGAAGAAGCTGTTCGGGGAAGAAAACTACGAATGGTCGGTACTGGCGGCGGGGCGCAACCAGATGCCGTTCGCCACCCAGGCGGCGATGCTGGGCGGCAATCTGCGCGTCGGGCTGGAGGACAGTCTTTACATCGGGCGCGGCGAGCTGGCGATGTCGAATGCCGAGCAGGTGCGGCGGATCAGGACGATCGTCGAGGCGCTGGGGCTGAGCGTGGCGACACCGGCCGAGGCCCGCGAAAGGCTGGCGCTGAAGGGCGCCGACCAGGTGGCGTTTTGAGCGACATGGCAAGGCGCGCGGCCAAGGCCGAGCGCATCGTGCGCGAGGCCGGCAAGCTGGCGTTGCAGTATTTTCACAGCCTGGGCAGCCTGACGGTGGAGCGCAAGGGCCACCAGGACTTCGTCAGCCAGGCCGACAAGAACGTCGAGATCTTCATCCGCGAGGCGCTGGACGCGGCTTTTCCCGACGACGGGATCGTCGGAGAGGAAGCGCGCTACGACGCCCGGCACCAGCGGCTTTACCTGGGTGATCGACCCGATAGACGGGACCACGAATTTCATTCACGGCATTCCGGCGTGGACGGTGGTGCTGGCCGGGTGTGCAGGCCGGGCAGACGCAGGTGGGGATCATCCACGATCCTTGCCATGACGACACCTATGTCGGCCGGCGTGGCGCGGGGCGCTTTTCTGAATGGCGAGCGCGCTGCACCTGGACGCGGAGAAAGATATGCGCGACGGGTCCATCGGCACGGGGTTTTCCAACCGCGTTCCGACGCGCGGCGTCGCCCGGCTGGTGGCGGGCATCCTGGAGGAAGGCGGCGTCTTTCACCGCAATGCCTCGGGCGCGCTGTCGCTGGCCTATGTCGCCGACGGACGGCTGATCGGCTATGCCGAGGAGCACATGAACGCCTGGGATTGCCTGGCGGGGCAGTTGCTGGTGGCCGAGGCCGGAGGCCGCGTCGAGCCGCAGGACGCGGATCAGATGATCGCGACCGGCGGCCGGGTGATCGTCGGCGCGCCGGGGGTCTGGGATGACCTGCTGCGGATTGCAGAGGCGGCTTTTGAGAGGTAGGGAGTTGCGGCTGGCCCCTGCCCTGCCGCTGCGTTAAAGCGGGCGCGACACTGGCAGGACAGCAAACATGGCGCGCATTCTGATCACCTCGGCGATCCCCTATATCAACGGGATCAAGCATCTGGGCAACCTGGTGGGCAGCCAGTTGCCGGCCGATCTTTATGCCCGCTACATGCGCGCCGCGCGGCCACGAGGTGATGTTCATCTGCGCCACCGACGAGCACGGCACCCCGGCCGAACTGGCCGCCGCCAAGGCGGGCATGCCGGTGGCCGAATATTGCGCGCGAGATGTGGGCGGTGCAGAAAGAGCTTTCGGACGGTTTCCGGTTGTCATTCGACAAGTTCGGGCGCTCGTCCAGCCCGCAGAATCACAAGCTGACGCAGCATTTCGCAGGAAAGCTGGCCGAGGCGGGGCTGATCGAGGAAGTGTCCGAAAAGCAGGTCTATTCCGTGGCCGATGGGCGGTTTTTGCCGGATCGCTACATCGAGGGCACCTGCCCCAACTGCGGCTACGAGCGCGCGCGCGGCGACCAGTGCGAGAACTGCACCAAGCAGCTTGACCCCACCGACCTGATCGAGCCGCGGTCGGCGATCTCCGGTTCCACCGACCTGGAGGTGCGCGAGACCAAGCATCTCTATCTGCGGCAGTCGGCGCTGAAGGACGAACTGGATCAATGGATTTCGTCGAAGACCGACTGGCCAATCCTGACCACTTCCATCGCGAAGAAATGGCTGCACGACGGCGACGGACTGCGCGACCGGGGCATCACCCGCGATCTCGACTGGGGCGTGCCGGTGAAAAAGGGCGACGCCGACTGGCCGGGGATGGAGGGCAAGGTGTTCTATGTCTGGTTCGATGCCCCCATCGAATACATCGCCGCGACCAAGGAATGGGCCGACGGCGAGGGGTTGGGCGACAGTCATTGGCGGCGCTGGTGGCGCACCGACGAGGGCGCGGACGATGTGCGCTACGTGCAGTTCATGGGCAAGGACAACGTGCCGTTCCACACGCTATCGTTCCCGGCGACGATCATGGGTAGCGGCGAGCCGTGGAAACTGGTCGATTACATCAAGTCGTTCAACTACCTGAACTATGACGGCGGCCAGTTCAGCACCAGCCAGGGCCGTGGCGTGTTCATGGACCAGGCCCTGTCGCTGCTGCCTGCCGATTACTGGCGCTGGTGGCTTCTGTCCCACGCGCCCGAGAATTCGGACAGCGAGTTCACCTGGGAGAAGTTCCAGGCCTCGGTGAACAAGGATCTCAGCGATGTGCTGGGCAATTTCGTCAGCCGGGTGACGAAGTTCTGCCGCTCGAAATTTGGCGAGGCGGTGCCTGAAGGCGGCGCGTACGGCGCGCGCGAGCAACAGCTTGATCATCGACCTCGGCACGCGTCTGACGGCCTATGAGGCCGCGATGGACGCTATCGAGGTGCGCAAGGCCGCGGGCGAGCTGCGGGCGATCTGGGTGCTGGGCAACGAATACCTGCAGTCAGCGGCGCCGTGGTCGGTGTTCAAGGAAGATCCAGCGGCTGCGGCGGCCATCGTGCGGCTGTCGCTGAACCTGATCCGGCTTTACGCGGTTTTGTCGGCGCCGTTCATCCCGGATGCGTCGGCCACCTTGCTTTCGGCGATGCGGACCGACCAAGCGCTTTGGCCCGACGATATCGGCGCGGCGCTGACGGCCCTGCCGGCAGGCCACGCCTTCGAAGTGCCCGAGAACCTTTTCCGCAAGATCAGCGACGAGGAACGCGAGGACTGGCAGGGGCGCTTTGCCGGGGCGCGCAGCTGAGGCCAAGTGCCATGCGGATATCGTTACCGCCGGTTCAAAACATGCTTGTGATCCGCGCTCGCATGTCTATACGGGTCGGCGGAGACGTGGCCGAGTGGTCGAAGGCGCTCCCCTGCTAAGGGAGTAGGCCCGGAAGGGTCTCGAGGGTTCGAATCCCTTCGTCTCCGCCACCACCCTTTGGTTTTAAAGAATTTTTCGTGATTTCAAAACCTTACCCACATAATACCCCACATAGGAAAAACGCTTAACCCACTGGCTTCATGGCATTTGATTGCGTGGAATTGCGTTCCGTATTAGTCCTCTGAATTGGCAGCGCAGGAATTTTCCTACCCCATTCGGTCCCAGCCCGAAGGCTCTGGGGTTTGCCTCTAACCCTCTTCACCCCAAAATCTCTGATTTGTGGATGCGCGAATTTTGTGCCCGATGCCGGTCCCGAAACCATTCCGGCACAGAATTTGCCTCCCCTCCCCATTGATGGGCATGGCAACTTTTTACCTTTGAACTGGCCGCGCAAGAAAATGCCGAACCACGCCGGTCCCCAGACGAATGCTCGCAAGGATTTCGGCACCCCCCCTTCGGAACGTGCGAACCCTCGCCCACAATTTTTCATTGCTAATCTCCCGACAGATAAGCTGCAGCTTTTGTCCCTTGTTCAAGCCGGGGGAATTTTATCATTTAGGACATAGCCGTCTTCGGTAAGGCACAATATGGCAGATGCGGGCGGCAATGGGTCTCTGTATTTTGGAAGCACTCCTCGCTTCAATTGATCAGGAGTACATCCAGGAAATGTAAGCAGCTGATATCCTCTCCGAGTCATGCACTGCGTCATCACATTTGCGCGGATGCTAGAATTGGCGTCATAGCTATACGCATTACCGCCATAGGTCTGACCACCATAAATTTGGCCCCCTGTAGTCGTGCAGTGAGTTGAATAGCCACTACCATAACACTGGGTCTGTAGAGGCGTCGTGTAGGTGGGTGTAGTGTGGGTCGGGGTGGTGCCCACCCTTAGCGAAGAGGGTACTCTGTTTACAGCCTCGACTTGGCAGTCCGTAAAATCATTTTGCCGCGTGACTACGGGTGCTCCTTGCCGCCAAAATGAACCGCCCCGGGTTTGCCGGAGGCTGGTTTGTTTAAGTTACGCGGCCATGTCTGCAGTTCCTCCAGAGCTGGCGTAGTAGTTTGCTTCGGCTTCGGCTGGCGGGATGTTGCCGATGGGTTCCAGCAGTCGCCGGTTGTTGAACCAGTCGACCCATTCGAGCGTGGCGATACTCGACGGCTTCGAAGGAGCGCCATGGGCCCACGCGATGGATGACCTCAGCCTTGTAGAGCCCGTTGATCGTCTCGGCGAGGGCGTTGTCGTAGCTGTCGCCGACGCTGCCGACGGACGGCTCGATGCCAGCTTCGGCAAGCCGCTCGGTGTATTTGATCGAGACGTATTGCGACGCCACGATCCGAATGATGGACGAGGCCCCTCGAACGTGGTCGTCGATCGTGAATGGCCTGCTCCAGGGCATCGAGCACAAAGCCAGCATGTGCCGTGCGGCTGACGCGCCAGCCAACGATCCGGCGGGCATAGGCGTCGATGACGAAAGCAACATAGACGAAGCCGCCCCAGGTCGCGACATAGGTGAAGTCCTGACACCCACAGCATGTTCGGCGCAGGCACCCGGAACTGCCGGTTGACGTGATCGAGCGGGCACGGCGCCGCCTTGTCCGGTACTGTTGTGCGTACCCGTCTTGCCGCGGATCACGCCTTGCAAACCCATGTTCTTCATCAGCCTGCTCGACCGTGCAACGGGCAACATCAAAGCCTTCGCGCAGCAGTCTGGTGCCAGACTTTGCGCACGCCGTAGACGCCGAAGTTCTCATCGAAAACGCGTTCGGATCTCAGGCGCCAACGCCGCATCACGTTTGGCCCGGACCGACAGCCGTCTGGGATTCGCGCCGCGATGGCCATGTGTCGTAGATACGTCGACGGGGCGATCGGCAGGATCCTGCAGATCGGCTCGACCCCGATACGCTGCCCGGTGCTCATCGATGAAGGCGATCATGTCCTGGACCGGCGGTCGAGCTCCGCCTGGGCAAAATACGCGATCGCCTTGCGCAGGATCTCGTTGGCCTGCGCAGCTCGCGGTTCTCGCGTTCCAGCGCCTTCAGCTGCTCGCGCTCATCTCGGTCGTGATGCCGGTTCGCGGCCGCGATCGCAGCTCGGCCTTCTTGACCCATCGTGTCAGCGTCTGCGGCGCACACCGATCTTGGCTGCAATCGACACGATCGCCGCCCAGCGGCTGTGCTCGCCGGCATGATCGAGAACCATCCGAACAGCGCGCTCGCGCACCTCGGTGAATACTTGTTCGTTGTCTTGCTCATGATGCTCCAGTCTCTCAAGAGTTGGAGCCTCCGACAAACCCGGC
>CAVYHB010000022.1:0-22859 GCA_963768205.1 uncultured Alphaproteobacteria bacterium
ACCGCGCCGGGTTTGCCGGAGGCTCCAACTCATGAGTAGGATGGAGCATCATGAACAAGACAACAAACAGATACACGCCAGAGGTCCGCGAACGTGCGGTGCGGATGGTTTTGAATGGCGCAGGGCAGCATGACAGTCGTTGGTCTGCGATCCTGTCAATTTCAGCGAAGATCGGTTGTGCGCCGCAAACGCTGAATGAATGGGTCAAGAAGGTCGAGGTGGATACTGGCCAACGCGGGGGCGTCACGACCGAACAGGTCGAGAAGATGAAGGCGCTGGAGCGCGAAGTGCGTGAGCTCAAGCAGGCCAATGAGATCCTTCGCAAAGCGTCCGCATATTTTGCTCAGGCGGAGCTCGACCGCCCGTTCAAGAAATGATCCGCTTCATAGAAGATCACCGTGCAGATCATGGGGTCGAGCCGATTTGCAGGATTCTGCCGATTGCCCCAGCGACATTCTATGATCACCTGGCCAAGCAGGCCGATCCGTCGCGCCTGTCGGATCGCGCCAAGCGTGATGGGGAACTGAAGCCCGAGATTGAACGGGTCTTTGAGGATAACCTCAAGGTCTATGGTGTGCGCAAAATCTGGCACCAGATGCGCAGAGAAGGCTTTGACATTGCGCGCTGCACGGTCGCCCGCCTGATGAAAGACATTGGTATCGAAGGCATCATTCGGGGCAAAAAGCCGAGAACGACGATCCCTGACAAAGCGTTACCTTGCCCACTCGACCGGGTGAACCGCCGCTTCTATGCGTCCGCGCCCAACGTCCTATGGGTCAGCGACTTCACCTATGTCGCCACGTGGCAGGGTTTTGTCTATGTGGCGTTCGTTATTGATGTTTTTGCGCGACGCATTGTGGGTTGGCGCGCAAGCCGCACGGCCAATGCAGGCTTCGTTCTCGATGCTTTGGAACAGGCCATTCATCAACGCAGACCAGCACAGGACCAACTGGTGCATCACTCGGATCGCGGGTCGCAGTATCTCTCGATCAAATACACTGAGCGGTTGGCAGAGGCAAAGATTGCACCGTCTGTCGGCAGTGTCGGGGACTCTGTATGACAACGCGATGGCCGAAACGATCAACGGTCTGTTCAAGGCAGAGGTCATTCACCGCCGTGGCCCATGGCGCAGCTTTGAAGCGGTCGAATACGCAACCCTGGAATGGGTCGAATGGTTCAACAACCGCCGCCTGCTGGAGCCAATCGGGAATATCCCGCCAGAAGAGGCCGAGGCAAACTTCTACGCCGCTATGGAAAGATCAGACATGGCCGCGTAACTAAGACAAATCAGCCTCCGGCAAACCCGGCGCGGTTCAATTTACTGGTCAGCATGGATGAGGAGGGATAACTTCCCGACAGGAGATCAGACTTCGCGACTGGCGGAACAGGTCTCGCAATCGTTTGGCGCGACGGTACTCTCTGGCACGACGAGGGAGCAACGCACCGGCTGGTGGCCGCAAGACTCACCGGATTGCGTAGCGGCTTTCCACTGAGGATTGTTGCGGCGCACCGTGACTGGCTAAACGAGCAAGGCATTCGCCGTCTGTCTGACATGTCGAGGTTGCCGAAGGCTCTGCAAACGGTCACCGGCGTTCTCTCGTCGCACCCGCGAGATCACAGTCAATAAACCGGCTGCTGGTCATAGTCGCGCGGAAACGATCGCGACCGATCGTTCCGCTCCTTTGGCGCCGCGCTTGGCGATCTCGGTATCCGCCGCAGGCAGCAAGCAGGCCGGTGGAGGGGCTTGTCAGAAGAACTTGGCTTGAAGCGGGCAGGGCGGCCGCTTAGCGTCAGCGCATGACGAAACGCAGCACATTCAAGTACTTCAAGACCAGCCCTGAGATCATCCGCCTGGCGGTGATGCTCTACGTCCGGTTTCCGCTGTCGCTCAGGAACGTCGAAGACCTGCTGCATGAGCGCGGCATCGACGTCAGCCACGAAACCGTTCGGTACTGGTGGCATCGGTTCGGGCCGATGTTCGCGGCCGAGATCCGAAAGCGCCACATCGAGGGCATGCGTTCACGTCAGCTGGCGATGGCATCTCGACGAGATGTTCGTGAAGATCAACGGCGAGACGCACCACCTGTGGCGGGCCGTGGATCACGAAGGTGAGGTCCTGGAAAGCTTCGTCACAAAGAAACGCGACAAGAAAGCTGCGCTAGAATTCCTCAAGAAAGCAATGCGCAAGCATGATCAACCCGAGGAGGTCGTAACGGACCGGCTCCGCTCCTACGGTGCCGCTCTGAAGGAGATCGGCGCCGAAGATCAGCAGGAAACAGGACGCTGGTTGAACAATAGGGCAGAGAATTCGCATCTGCCATTCCGACGACGGGAACGGGCGATGCTCCGGTTCCGGCGCATGCGAAGTCTCCAGAAGTTCGCCGCCGTTCACGCCTCCGTCTCAAACCATATCAATCAGGAACGCAGCCTCACTGTCCTTGCAGGGACGAGTTCGCATTCGTCTGACACCACCAGCCAAACAGTTCATTTCAGCGTGTCTCTCGGCGTAAGATTGCTGGCGCGCGGCTACGATTTATTTCAGGTTGTGCGATTCGGGCCTTGCTGATACAATTTTTCCAGCCATAAGCCCTCGATTTCCATGTTCCTCCGACCTTGGTTGCACATGCTTCTGGCATCAGTCCGCGTGCGCCCGATCAATGATTTACAGGTCTGGTCCGTTCGGATTTGCGGCAGAATATATTTTAGCTAGGGAGGCACCAACATGCCCGTCAATCCCACCTATCCCGGCGTATACATAGAGGAAATCCCGTCCGGCGTCCGCGCCATACGTGGCGTGGCGACCTCGGTTGCGGCTTTTATCGGGACGTTTTCACGCGGTCTGCACAACGAGGCGGTGCGGGTGCTGAGCCTGTCCGATTTCGAACGCGAATACGGCGGGCTGAATTGCGACAGCGAGGCCTCCTATGCGGTGCAGCAGTTTTTTCTGAACGGCGGTTCCGAGGCGTGGCTCATCCGTGTCGGCCATCCGGGTCCGACCGCGGGATCGGTGGTGCAGATGACCCCGGCGACCGGCGCGCTCGAGGATACGGTGGGCGGCGGCGGGCTTACGCTGGCGGGGGTCACGGCGGGGCGGGTCATTCGCGACGAGCCGGCCGACAACCCCGGCGCCTGGGGCAACCAGCTGCGCCTGGAAGTGACGCATAACACCAGCGCGAACGACACGACCTTCAACCTGACCGTCAAGGAAGTGCGGACCGTAGGCGACCGCACCAGCGTTTTGCAGGAGGAGGTGTTCCGCAATCTGACGATGCAGCCGAACGAGCCGAATACCGCGATTGAAGTGGTGAATTCGGGCTCCCGCCTGATTTTCCTTTCCGAGGATGCCTCGCCGGTCAGCGACACCGACGTGCCGCATACGACCGGTACGCTGGGCGACGATATCGACCCGGCGACAGATTTTGCCGGGGCTACGCCAACGTCAACCCCGACTGTGGCCGAGGTGGATGGCATCAGCGTCACGGTGCAGTTTGGACCGGCAGCGACCGCGGACGACATCGGCCCGATCGCGCTGGATTTCTCGGATCGCGTCGCCGGCCGATGATCCGGCGTCGATCTCGGCCTGGGTCGCGCTGTTCCAGGAGCGCTTGCGCCGCACGGCGACGGATGTGCTGGCCAATGTGCCGGTCAACCTGCGCCCTTATCTGTCCGGGGCGGTGGTGACGCTGCTGGGCGACGGATCGGCGGCGACGCCGTGGCGGATGCACGTGCGCTCGGGGCAGGGGGCGCAGCCGTTCCGCCCCGACGTGCGGCTGGTCTTTTCCGGGGCCAACGCTGATCATTACGGGCTGGACGCGGCAACGGTTCTGTTCGAGGGGCCCCAGCAGTTACCCCTGGCTGGCGGCGCCGACGGGTCGGTGGTGGATGCGGCCACGGGCACCTACATGGTGCCTGAATTGGCATTCAGCGGCAATCCGGGTACGCGCACAGGGATGTACGCCCTTGAGGACGTGAGCCTTTTCAACATCTTGTGCATTCCCGACGGGCCGAGGTTGGGAGCAGATGGGGCGCTGGCGATATATGGCGAGGCGCTGAGCTACGTCACCGACCGGCGGTCGATGATGATCGTCGATATCCCGCTGAACCTGAACCGGATCGACGCGATGGAGACCTGGCTGGGCCAAAACGCTTCCCTCAGGGCACCCAACACGGCGGTTTACTTTCCGCGCACGGTGCAGGCCGATGCGCTGAACCGGAACCGGCCCCGGTCGTTTGCCTCGTCGGGCACGATTGCCGGGCTTTGGGCGCGCACCGACGCGCAGCGCGGCGTGTGGAAGGCCCCGGCCGGCACCGATGCCGGCTGCGCCAGGTGCAACTGCTGGCCTATACGATGACCGACCCGGAGAACGGCGTGCTGAACCCGCTGGGGGTCAATTGCCTGCGGCAGTTCCCGATCTACGGCAGCGTCTGCTGGGGTGCGCGCACGCTGGATGGTGCCGACCAGATCGCGTCGGACTGGAAATATGTGCCGGTCCGCCGAACCACGCTGTTTATCGAGGAAAGCCTTTATCGCGGCACGCAATGGGTGGTGTTCGAGCCCAACGACGAACCGCTCTGGGCGCAGATACGGCTGAACGTCGGGGCGTTCATGCACGATCTGTTCCGGCAGGGCGCGTTCCAGGGCGCGATGCCCAGCGACGCCTATTTCGTAAAGTGCGATGCCGAGACCACGACCCAGACCGATATCGACAACGGCATCGTCAATATCGAGGTCGGGTTCGCACCGCTGAAACCGGCGGAATTCGTCATCATCAAGATCCAGCAGATTGCCCGCCGGGCGGAAACCTAAAGGAGAACGTCCATGGCCCAATTTGTCGTCAATCCGCGCCGCGCCGACCCTTACAAGGATTTCCGGTTCAAGGTGAAATGGGACGGGCGCTATGTCGCCGGGATCAGCAAGTGTTCGGCCTTGTCGCGCACAACTGAAGTGGTAGAGCACCGCGAGGGCGGCGATCCGTCCACCAGCCGCAAATCGCCGGGCCGCACCACCTACGAGGCGGTGACGCTGGAACGCGGTGTCACCCATGACATCGAATTCGAGCAGTGGGCCAACAAGGTGTGGAACCTGAACGCCGGCGACGGGGCCCAGGTGTCGCTGGCGGATTTTCGAAAGGACGTGATCCTGGACCTGTTCAACGAGTCCGGGCAGATCGTGATTTCGTATCAGATATTCCGCTGCTGGGTGTCGGAATACCGGGCGATGCCGGATCTTGATGCCAATTCCAACGCCGTGGCGATCCAGACCCTAAAGCTGGAAAACGAAGGCTGGCTGCGCGACCTGTCGGTGGTCGAGCCGTCCGAACCAAGCTTCAATGTTCCGGCCTGAGACAGGGGCGGGCGCGGGGTATTCAGCCGGTCAGCTCATCGCGCTAGAGCTTGCGCCCTTGGGTGACCTGGATTGTACAGCGCGGGTTCGCCCGTTGACCGGCACTGACGAGTTAGCGATCGCCGGGGCCGGGGCCTCGCGGCCCGTTGATCTGGAATCGGCAGTGTTGGGCAGCGGCGCCGTGGCATTGCCCGAGGCGTATGGCGGTCCCGAGGCGTTGCTGGTGGGAGATCGCAGCCGGCTTGTCCTGGCGGTGCTCTGCGCCGGGTTCGGCGCGCCGGGCGAGTTGCATTTGAACTGTGGCGATTGTGGTGCGTTGCACGAGGTACCGTTCGATCCTGCCGCAGTTCTGGGGCTGGTGCCGCCGGGACCCGTGGGCGACTGGTTCGAGGTCGAGACGGATTGCGGACCAATTGCGATGCGCCTTCCGACCGGGGCCGATCTGGTGGCGTTACATGCCGACGGCGGGGCGCTGTTGCTGCGCTGCGCGCCCCGGGCCGGAGACGATAGGGCGGTACAAACGGCCGTCGAGGCCGCCATCGCAGCGCGCGATCCGGCGGCCGAGATCGTCTTCAGGCTGGAGTGCGCCGAATGCGGCGATCCGGTGCAGGCGCTGCTCGACCCGCTGACCCTGCTGCGGGGCGAGATGAACCGCTGCGGCGGGATCGTGGCCGAAGTCGACGTCCTGGCGCGAGCCTATCATTGGAGCGAGGCGGAACTGCTGGCGCTACCGGCCCATCGCCGTCGCCTGTACCTGGAGGCGCTGAGCGGGGCGCAGGATCAGCGGAGGGCATCGTGACCGGATTGCTGGATCGGCTGGTCGCGCGTAGCGCGGGGGCAGGGGCGGAGACACCGCGGTTGCGCGCGCCAATGCGGCCCTATTTCGCACCGGAAGCTTCGCCGCAGATGGTGCCACAGCCCCAGCCGGAAGCGTCGGTGGCAGCCCCCGATGATCGCGAGGGGCAGATCGCCCCGCCGCCCGTGTTCGCGCCGGAGCGCGCCCCCAAATCGAGGGAGCGCCAGACATTGCCCGCAGGACAAGGCGATGCGGCACCTGCGGCACCGGATGTCGCGCAGAATGTCGCGCAGGAGATCAAGGTGCGCGACGTCTTGCCGGACCGGGTTTCAGTTGCGGCGGGTCTGCCAAAGACCGTGCGAACAGAGACGCCCTCCGACGCAACCGCGACCGCCCCCGATGCCGTTCGTCCGACGCCTTTGGACCACCCGCAAGAGATGGCTATCGCGCGCGCCGCGAACCGCGGACCGGCGCCCGCCCCGCCTGAGCGCGATCCGGCGGCGGAACGGCCCATTGGGAGCCGACCCGAGCCTTTGCCGAAAACGGAGCCCGCCGAACCGAACCGTGTCACGTCTGACGGGTCTGTTGCGCCCCGGCCGCCGGTGCGCGCCGAGCAACCGCCCATGCCCGCGCCACCGGCCGCGACGCCAGAGCGCACAGCGCCAAGCCTGTCGATCGGGCACATCGACGTGATTATCGAAGCGCCCGATCCGCCACCCTCGCCCAAGCAAACGCCGCGCCGCGCCGCGCTCCAGCGCACCCGAGGGTTCGACGGTTATGACGCCTCCCGGCTTGGGCAGCGGCGGCGCTAGGGGTGTAAGATGGCTGATCATACCGCCATTGCCGCCGTCTCACGCACCCTGCGGACGCTGTTGCAGGATCGCCTGACGACCGGAGCCGCGGTGACGGTCGCCCCGCCGGATGTGACCGTGACCGGTTTCGACGGTGCGCGGGTGAACCTTTACCTGATCCAGGTGATCGAGAACGCGGCGCTCAAGAACGATGACGGCGCGTTGCGCGGCCATCCCGGCAGCTACGGGCGCCCGCCGCTGTCGCTGAACCTGCGCTACATGCTGACCAGTCATTCCGACAGCGAAGTCCAGACCGAATCCGACATCACCGCCCAGGAAATCCTGGGCGATGCGATGCAGGTGCTGCACGAGTACGGCAACCGGATCGACGGACTTATCCAGATCAACCTGGCACCGCCCGCGCTGAACGAGCCGATCCTGGATCCGGCGCTGACGCAGGAATTCGAACGCATCAAGATCACGCTGCATCCGGTGACGCTGGAGGATGTCACCAAGGTCTGGTCGGCGCTTTCGGAGGAGAATTTCCGCCGCTCGGTGGTCTACGAGGTGACGGTGGTGCAGATCTTCCCCGAGGAAGCGCCGCGCGTCGCACCGCCGGTTGAAGAGCGCCGGGTGTTCGCGTCACTGGCGCGGCGACCGACGATCGAGCGGGTATTCGTCACCCCGCCGCCGGGCGCGCCGGAGTCGGAAACGCGGGTGGCGGTGGGCGAAGAGATTTCCATCGTGGCGCGCGATACCGCCGCCGACCGGCTGTTCGTCCAGTTCGGGCGACTGGAACCGATGCGGGTTCCCGCCAGCCCCGGCGGGCGGATCAGGGTCGTGGTGCCGGACGCGGTGTTGGCGGTCGATTTCGATCCGGTGGTGAATGTGCCGCTTGGGCCGGCAGAGGTTTTGCAGCCCGGAACGCTGCAGATCCGGCTGATCGGCGAGGTCGGAACCGAAGGCGTGGCCGGGGCCGAGGGGCCGGGCGCCCGGATCGAGGAGGCGCGGCAGTTCCGGTCGAACATCGCACTGATGCAGTTGGTCCCGCAGATCACCGGCGTGGTTCCTGCGTCGGGCGACGCGGGTGCGATCCTGCGGGTGACGGGCACGCGGTTGTGGCACCCAGGCGCCGAGGAGGCCCAAGTGGTGATCGGGGACGCGGCGGTGCGTATCCGCGCGCCCGGAGCCGGCGATGCCTTCGCCGCGCCGACGCCGGTTGCGGTCGAGGTTCCGATGTCCGAGGCGGCGCTGACCGTGCAGGCCGCCGCCGATCCGGCCTATCCGGTGGCGGTTGTCGTCGACGGCGCGCGCAGCCGGGGTGCGGCCTTCGGTTTCCATCTGGACCCCTGAGCCATGACTGTGACCAGCCCCACTCCGCTGCCCCTTGTCACGGACGAATTCGTCCAGGCCGCCCTTGCGTGGGTGCGCGCGACGCTGACCGGCGATGCGGCCCCCGACGCCCGCGCATGGCTGGACCGCGTGCGCCCCGGCTCCGAACTGGACCGGATGTCGCGCCTCTTTGCGCTGACCCCGGCTGACGAGGACCTGCTGATTTTTGCGCTGGCGCACCGGATCGACGGATCGGTGGCGGCGCTTTGTTCCCAGGTGGCAGGCACCGCACATCAGGGCTATGTCACCGCGCATTTGCTGGCCCGGACCGTGGGCGGCGGCGATCCGGGATTTGCCGCGGCGCTTTTCGAGCGGCTGACGGCTTTGGCACCGCTGCGCCGCTGGGCGCTGGTGGACATGCGCGAAACCCATCCGCTGGCCGCGATCGCGCTGGAGGAAAGCGTCGCCTTGCGCCTGGCAGGGTGGCATCCCGAGGGCACTGCACCGCCTGGTTGCTCGCTGTTGCCACCCGGTCCGACGCTGAAGCGTATTGCGCTTGAGGCCGGGGCTCTTGCCGCGCGGCTGGCCCACGGTGTCGCCCTGATCGGACCGGCGGGTAGCGGGCGGCGGGCGATGGCCACGAGTCTCGCACGGCAGGCGGGGCTGCGCCCGGTGATGCTGAATGACGGACTTGCGGTGCCACAGCTGCGCGCCATCGCGCGCGAGGCGCGGCTAGACGGTCTTGCCGTGGTGATCGACGCCGATCCCGACGAGGCGGCTTTGCGCCAGTTCACCGCCGCCGACGAAGACAGCCGGGCCGCCGAACTCGGCGACGGGGGCCGGAAGCTGGCGGGCGCAGCGCTTGAGGTGCTTGGCGGCGGTGCGTTGATCGTGCTGGCGCGGCAGGCGACGGGGCTGCCCGCAGGATTGTACCGTCACCGGCTGAGTCCGCTCACCGATGCCGATCGCGAGACGTTGTGGCGTGCGGCCCTGGCACCGGGATGCGACAACGGAGGCATCGGCGCGGTGGCCCGGCAGTTTCCGCTGGGTCCCGCCGAGATCGCCGAAATTGCCGCGACGCTTCGTCCCGGCGATGCGCCCGGTACGCTGTGGCAGCTTTGCCGCAACCGTGGCGGGCAGGGGCTCGAGGCGCTGGCCGCGCGGATCGTGCCACGGTTTGGCTGGGAGGATCTGGTCCTGCCAGCGCCGGTGCTGAGTGAACTGCGCGCCGTCGCGGACCAGATGCGCCACCGCGCCACGGTTTATGACACTTGGGGCTTCAGCCGCCGGTTGGCCGCCGGGCGCGGCGTGACGGCATTGCTTGCCGGACCTTCCGGAGTGGGCAAGACCATGGCTGCCGAGGTGATCGCGGGCGATCTGGGCCTGGACCTCTACAAGGTCGATCTGTCGCGGCTGGTGTCGAAATATATCGGCGAGACCGAAAAGAACCTGCGCCGCGTCTTTGATGCGGCCGAGGAAACCGGCGCCTGCCTTTTCCTGGACGAGGCCGACGCCTGTCTGGGCAAACGCTCCGAGGTCAAGGACAGCCATGACCGGCACGCCAACATCGAGGTGTCCTACCTGTTGCAGCGCATGGAAAGCTATTCCGGTCTGTGTTTGCTGGCGACCAATCTCAAGAACAACCTCGACGCGGCTTTCCTGCGGCGGCTTCGGTTCGTCATTGACATTCCGCTGCCCGACCAGGGCGACCGGATGCGCATCTGGCAGGGTGCGTTTCCACGCGGTACGCCGACAGAGGGGCTGGATTTCGCGGCCCTGGCACGGCTCGATATCAGTGGAGGGTCGATCATGGTCATCGCAGTGAACGCGGCATTCCTGGCGGCGGCCGGGGGCCATCCGGTCTCGATGGGCTGTATCGGGCGCGCGGCGCGCGGCGAGTTCCGCAAGCACGACCGGACATTCCGGCCGACCTGGACCGAGGCGGGCGGATGAGGCGGCCGAGGCCAGACGACACGCGGAAGACGCTTCGCGAGGGGATCGGCCGGGTCGCGGACAATCTGCCCGCCGGGACCGAGGAGCGGATCGAGCGGCTGACCTTGCGGCTGCCGGCGGGGGCAGGTCCGGACGAAGTGGCGACGGCATTGCGCGCGGCGGTGTCGCCGGGCGGCGATACCGCCGGCAAGACGGGGGGCGGACGATGACGCAGACCTGTGCACAGGGCGCCGCCCGGCGCACCGCTGGCTCGCACGTGCGGGTCGCCCCACCGGATAGCGCGGCAGAGCGCGAGGCGGACCGGATGGCGGATACCGTGCGGCACGCTGGCAGCGTCTCGGCCGAGGCGAAGCAGAGCGCCGAGGCGATCTACCGGCAAGGTGCGGACGGGTCTGCGGGCGCGCCGGCGATCGGTGAAAGCGCGGGCGGCACGGCGGCCGCGGCGATGACCGGAAGCGGGGTGCCGATGCCCGCGGCGCTGCGGTCCTATTTCGAGCCACGGTTCGGCGAGGATTTCGGGGCTGTCCGGCTTCACACCGGCCCGGGCGCGGCCGGGGCCGCGAACGATTTGCAGGCTCGAGCCTTCACGCTGGGCGACCGTATCGCCTTTGCCCCCGGCGAATACGATCCCGGAACGCAGCGCGGGAGGCACTTGCTGGCGCACGAACTTGCGCATGTGGCCCAGCAACGGCAGGGGGCAAGGGCGGGCTATCCCGGCGCTGTGCAGATGAAAAAGCGCGAAAGCCCGATCCTTTATGTCGGGGTCACGAAAAATGCCTCGGACGAGGTCAAGAGTATCGAGCGGATCAACCGTGACAGGGGTGGTGTCACAACGATCACCACCAGTGATCCGCAAGCCCAGGTGACCCAGGGCGGCACCACGTTGGATCTGAGTGACAAATCCGGAATCGATGCCTTTGCCAAGGCGCTCTCGCTTTCGTCGACCTCCGAGACCAAGGTGATCGCACTGCTGGAAGCCCAGTCCAAGTTTGGGCGCGACGAATTGGCCAATGTGATCAAGATCTACGCCGCGACCGACGCCGATCCGAAAACCGCGCGCATGCGCCGGATGGTGCTGTCGGGTCATTCGGGCGGGTTTTCCATCGTCGGCGGAGGCGGCATTCTGTCGTTTCAGACGCTTGTCGAATTGGCGCAGATATTTCCCAACGCGGCGCGGCAGGTTGAACACTTGCATGTCTCGGGCTGCAGCACCGGCGGCCAATCCACGGTCGAGGACTTCTATCTCAAGGCCTTTCCCGAAGTCGTCACGATCTGGGCCTATGTCGGGGCCTGCCCGACCGATGCCGGGGCGGTACGGGCCCAGGCGAAATGGGAGGGTCTGACGGAACGTCCGGGCGTCAAGCGGGTGCGCAACAAGAGATCGGTGTGGAACAGCGGCACCTATCGCGGCGGCGAACCGGAAAAGGTTGCGGACGCGGTGGCCCGGGTCGACGGGCAGGAGGCGCTGTTCAAGGCCTATTTCGACGGCACCCGCGCCGACAAGGACGGCCATTCCGGTCCGCTGACCGATTACTACCGGCTGGTGGTGCGCGTTGCCGGGCGCGGGGGATTGCCTGCGGCCGACAAGACCCGGCTGCGCCAGCGGGTCAAAGTGGCGCTGCGGCTGCGGTTTTATGCCCATGTTCGGCAGCATTTCATCGACACTCACGGCGCCGACATCAAGGCGGGCTATGACGAAGCAAAGGTGACGATGCCGGACTATACCAGCCTGTCGCGCCACGATGCGATCACCGCAATCGCTGCGCTTGAGGCGGCGGACAGCAAGGGGACGGCGGCGATGAAGGCGCTGCGGCTGATGAAGGACGGTCTGCATCAGCTGGATCCGGCCATAATCCGCGAGGAATGGATACTGGACCCGGCGGGCGAGTGAGACGCGGCCACGCGAAGGAGGCTTTCAGATGACCGCACAGGCAACGATGGCGACGAAGACGAACACAGCCCCCGCAGCCGTGCGCATCGCCCCGCCCGACAGTGCCGAGGAGCGCGAGGCGGACCGCGTCGCCGCGGTGGTTCTGGCCGGGGGCGCGGTCGCGCCGGCCTCCGGCCCGCCGGGTCCGCCCGCGATCCACCGGCAATGTGCATCCTGTTCAGCCGGCGGCCCACCTTGCGCCGATTGCGCCGAAGAACCCGAGCCGCTGCGGTTGAAACCCGCGGCGACGGGTCCTGTGGGCGGGCCCGGTGTAGGAGCAGGCGCGGCACGCAGCGCGGCGGCGTCGGTTGCGCAGGGCGGTCGGCCGTTGCCGCAGGCAGCACGGTCCTATTTCGAGCCGCGCTTCGGTACTGACCTGTCGGGCGTGCGTATCCATACCGCCCGGACCGCTGCCGCCGCAGCACAGGCCATAGGCGCGCGCGCCTTCGCGCTTGGTGATCACATCGCTTTTGCACCGGGTCAGTTTGCTCCGCAGACGCAGGGGGGGAGGCGTTTGATAGCGCATGAACTGGCGCATGTGGTGACCCATGGGCTTTCCGGGGAAATCTGGCGCGAGCCCGAGGATTGCGATAGCGAGGCCGCCAACACCGCCAAGGTTCACGACGTGTGTACAAGCGTAATCACCGCCGACGGTTACGCGATCCCGGTGCCGTATCTTGCAGGCTTCAGCGTCGAAGAGCTTGCCTGCCTGTTGGAAAAACTCGACACCATTCGCCGCGAGAATGTGGACGATGATGAAATCCGGATGCGGGTGATGGGGTTTGTCGGGGACCGTCTGAACCCGGCTCTGACGCTGATTCAGCGCGATCAGCCAGAACAGTCGAAAGCCCGTAGGCAAATTGGTGATGCGCTGCTCAAGGCAGAGCGGTTGCAGCGGGATGTCAGCCGTACCCTTGGTCCGCTCAGCCAGGGCCACGTCGCGCAGGAGGCGCTCAAGGCCCGGAAATCGGCGGAGGCGGTTACCGAGCGCGAGGGGGACGTACTCGACCCCCGCGAGGTAGAGGCGCTCCGGGCGCGGGCCAAGTTTGCGGCCCGGAGCGAACTGAATTTCGACCCTGACGAATTCCGCTTGATCCTGGCTGCGCTGAGCATCGTGGAAGTCGAGATTTCGCAGGAAGTGGCGCTGCGGTTCTACCGGACCTACGCAGCCGGAACGTTAGGCAAGGACAGCTCTGTAGAACCATGGGCCGAGACCAAGGGCGATGAAACACTGCTGCACCCAGCCGCGGTTGATGGCCGTTTGTCGCCGCGTACCCTGGCGTCGATCCTTGTGCATGAATTCGGCGGGCATATCGAGCAGCCGGGTCAGGGCGGCCAGGGTGGTGTTGTCAATTATGTGCAGGAGGCCAGGCCCTATGCCATTGATCTGACGTCTGCCCGGCTGTTGGGGGATAGCAAGCGCGAGAGTTTTGTTACCAAGTTTGCGGAAGCGAAGTTTATCGATGATGCACCGGCAGCCGCGAATTTCTGCGTCTCGGTTGCGGCGCTCTGGACCTTGCGGCAGGCCTCGAACGCCGCATTGCCAAACGAAATCCGGAGTGAGATCGGTGATGTCGACCGCCAACAGGCCGAAACCCTGTTCGATGAAATGATGAGCACGATCCCCGGGAACTACAGTGCCGATCTCAAGGCGTTCATCGAGCGTATCCGGGCCGGGTTTTTCAAGGGAGGCCGCGAACTTTATGGTTGGATTGCCCGCAATGCGGACATTCCCGATGTATGCACCGGCAGAGAATCCGCGGAAACGACAACCCCGGAAACGATCCGCAACGGGTCGTTGAAATAGCTAATCGACCTGATGGCACTCGATGCACACTGACCGTTTTTCGCCGATGGAAAATACAGCCCTAGGTGTAGCGGTGTTGGTGTGATAGGCTAATTCCAACGGCAACGGTTTTTTAGATCAGCAATTTTCAGCACGCGAGCTGTGTCAGGAGGTCATATGACTTCGGCATTTCCTGGGTCGCCTCGGGTCATGAAAGGTGGATTGGTCGCGTATCAGCTTCCCGAGTTGTTGCCCACGATCATCGTCTATCAGTACAACCCCGAGGAGGTGCAGCGCGAGCTGCGGCTGCGCGGCGGTCAGGGCGGCGGGCGCGGCGATTCGAACCGGGTGAACGGCCCGCCCGAGGAGACGATCAGCTTCACCGTCGATATCGACGCGGCCGATCAGCTGGAACTACCCGGAGAAAATGCCGTCACGGTGCAGAACGGCCTGCATCCGGTGATCGCGGCGCTGGAGGGCCTGCTGTATCCGCCCTATCCATTGGTGATCGCCAACGAGGCGATGGCGCTGGCCGGGTCGGCCTTCATCCAGGGCGAGCAGGCACCGCTGGTGATGCTGGTCTGGGGGCCGAAAAGGGTTCTGCCGGTGCAGATCGACAGCATCTCGATCCGCGAACAGGCCTTCGATCAAAGCCTTAATCCGATCCGGGTGCAGGTCGACCTCAGCGCCCAGGTCCAGACCTATCGCGATCTCGACATCACCAATCCGGGCTATTGGGTCTATATGTCCGCCTTCACCCAGAAAGAGGTGATGGCGACGCTGAACACGCTGGGCAACCGCACCGGCATCCAGGGGCTGCTGCCGATCTGAACAATGAGGGCGGCGGGAAAGTGAAAGGCGCGTTGCAGGCCTGGCGCGCAGGGAGAACGCCATGTTTTTTCGCGGATCACGCTACGACGGAGTGCCAGAGGCCGAACTGCTTGCGGCGGATGGCCGGGTGCTGCGCTACAAGCGGCGGCGTGTGATCCCGGAAACGCCCGCCCCGTTGGGCACGGTGGTTCGGTCCGGTGACCGGCCCGACCTGGTGGCCTATCGCGCGCTCGGCGATGCCGAGCTTTTCTGGATGTTGTGCGATGCCAACCGACAACAAAGGCCCGCGCGCCTGACCGCCAAACCGGGCGAGACCATCGGCGTACCCGGCCCGGACATGGGCACACCGCGATGATCCCTCCGTCCTATTTCACGGTGCAGGTCGCCTTTGCGCCGCTGCCGCCGCCCTGGTTCCACGCGCTGCGCGAGATCGAGGTCGAGACTGCGACCGGGCGGGCCTCGATCCTGCGGCTGCATTTCGATCTTTCGCGCAATGCGTTCGGCGATTTCGACGTGCTGGCCATCGACCCGTTCCGTCCGCTGGTGCCGATCACCATCCGGGTTGCCGCCGGTCCCGGCATTCCCCTGGCCGTCGTCAACGGATTTGTCGCCGACGGGCAGATGGGGGTGAGCAATGCGCCGGGCCAGTCGACCTATGAGGTGGTGGCGATGGATGCGCTGGGGACGGTAATGGCGCATGTCGATGTGCCGTTCACCTGGCCCAACATGTCCGACGACCAGATCGCCGCGGCGATCTTTGGCCGCTACGGGATGATCCCGGTGGTCGCCCCCGCGCCGCCGCTGCGCACGATGCTGGATACGACATCGACGCAGAACAGGACCGATGCCGCCTATCTGCACCAACTGGCGGCGCGCAACGGTTTCAGCCTTTATGTTCAGCCCGAGCCGCTGTCGGGTCGCGACATGGGCCATTTCCACCCGCCGATGGTTCCCCCGCTACCGCCGCAAGGTGTGCTGTCCGTCGATTTCGGCACCCAGACCAATCTGAACAGCTTTTCGGTACGCAACGACATGCTTGGTCCGACCGGCGTGGTGGGCGCTGTCACCGATCCACGCACCCGGGCGCCGATCCCGGTGGTGGCACCGGCGGCCGCCGAGATGCCGATGGGGATGGAACCGACGCTGAGCCGGATCGTTCCACCTCCTGTCGAAAGCGACATGGGCCGAGATGCCGCGAGCCCGGCCGAGGCGCAGTACCAGGCGATGCAACGCGCCACCCAAAGCGCGCGGACGATCCGCGCCACCGCCGAGATCGACGGGCTGAAATTCGGTCGACCGCTCTTTGCCGGGGTGCCGGTTCTGGTGCGGGGCGCCGGGCGCCAGAACAGCGGGCTTTATTTCGTGGAAAGCGTCACGCACCGGATTTCGCGGGACGCCTATACCCAGTCCGTCGGACTTTGGCGCAATGCCGTGGGCCTGACCGGGGCCGAGGTGTTCGTCGACCCGCTGGCCGTCGCTTGAGGAGGATCTGATGCCCGACGGAACCGCAACCACCACCGCGGCCGACACCGTGTTCGGCAAGCATCGTGGCACGGTCGTCAATTCCGCCGATCCCGAACAGCGGGGCCGGCTGACCGCGATGGTGCCCGATGTGCTGGGCGCGGTGCCGACCGGGTGGGCGACGCCCTGCGCACCTTATGCCGGGATCGGGGCGGGGTTCTTTTCACTGCCGTTGCCCGGCGCCGGCGTGTGGATCGAATTCGAGGCGGGCGACGTGTCGCGACCGATCTGGAGCGGATGTTACTGGGGCGCGGGTGAGACCCCGATACCGCCGCCGGCGGGCGCGCCGGGTCAGCCGACGACCAAGATATGGCGCTCGGATCTGGGGCTGGCCGCGGTGCTGGACGACGCCACCCAGACCATGACGATGTCGGATGCGACCGGGCAGAACAAGGTCGAGGTGTCGGTGGCCACCGGGACGGTGACGATCAAGGGCATGGCGCGGATCGTGCTGGACGGCAAGGTTGTCCAGATCGGCAGCGCCGGGGCCGCGCATCCGGTGGCTTTCGGCGACGAGTTGATGGCCTACCTGGCGCAGGTCGTGGCCACCTTCAACGCGCATATGCATCCCGGGATGATGGCCGCCGGTGTCATTCCGGTGACGCCTGCGCCGCCGGTCCCGCCGTTGCAGCCGCCCAAGCCGACCCTGATTTCGACCAAGGATTTTGTGGAGTAGACCCCCATGGCCGTTCTGAGACCTGGAAACCTGACCGCTGCCGCCGAGGATTTCTCCGGCTTCCATTCGGGGTCCATGGCCAAGATGATGGAACAGGAACTGGATGCGCTTCTTGCGCTGGACGGGTTGCCGCCGGTGCCCAAGGACGAAGCCGACCGCGAGGTCCGGGCTCGCCGCCGGTTCATGATCGCCATCGCGCGCGGCGTGGTGCGGCACCTGGTCGAGCGGCAGGACGCCTTCGTGATCGTGCACGAGCCGGCCCGCCATGACGTGACCATCAGCGCGGAGCAGCTGTGATGCCGGTCCTGCCCGATCAACTGGACTATCCGTTCGGGTTCGACCCGCGCGGGCGCTCGCGGTTGACCGGGGCCGGCGACCATGTGCGCGACCTGATCGAGCAGGTCCTGTTCACCGCGCCCGGAGAGCGGGTCAACCGCCCGGAGTTCGGCACTCCGATCAAGGACCTGGTGTTCGAGGGGCTGTCGGACACGCTGGTCGCGACCACGGAACAGATGGTGCATGGCGCGCTGATCCGGTGGCTGGACACGCTGATCTCGGTAAATTCGGTGAATGTCGCGGCGGTGGACTCGACCGTGACGGTGACGGTTGTCTATGCGCTGCGCGGCGATGACGACCGGCACACCGAAGTGTTTGAACGCAAGGCGGAGGTCTAGCCGATGGTGCTGTCGATCTCCGGCGAGTTGTGGTGTGAGGACGAACGGCGCGGGGCCGTTCTGCTTGATGCGGCGCATCCGCTCAACGGGCTGGATTTCGTCGAGTATCGTCGGGATCCGGGCGCGCCTGCGGGCCGGCAGTTCCGCATCGAAGCCACGTTCCTGAAGGCGCCGCCGCTGCTGACCGCAAGCCAGGCCGAGATCCTTGGCGGAGTGCGCATCGTCGGGCTGCGGGTGCTGGATGTTGAACCCGACCCGGGCGATCCGCTGCGGCTGCGGCTGTTTGCCGACCGCGAGGGCGATTATTCGACCTATGTGCTGGCGCTCGATCATCCCGATCTGGACCCCGAGCGCGATCAGGCCCGGTTCGGGTTCAAGGCGGGGTGTCCGTCGGATTTCGATTGCCGCCGGGCAGATGCCTGTACGCCAGAGGCCCTGGACGAGCCCGATCTGGATTACCTTGCCAGGGATTACCAGAGTTTCCGGCGGCTGTTTCTGGATCTGGTTGCGGTACGCAACCCCGACTGGAAAGAGCGGCTGCCTGCCGATCTCTCGATTGCGGTGGTCGAGATGCTGGCCTATGTCGGCGATTACCTGAGCTATCTGCAGGATGCCGGGCCGGGCACCGAAAGCTATTTCGAGACCTGCCGGCACCGGGTGTCGATGCAACGCCATGCGCGGCTGATCGACTATGCGATGCATGACGGGCGTAACGCGGCGACCTTTGTGCAGTTCGATCTGGACCCGGCACCCGACCCTGCGCCGCGCGTGGTGCCCGGCGGCACACGGCTTGTCACCCGGATTGCACAGGCGCTGGCCGGAACTGCAAGCCCGCCCGGAGCGGTGTTGCCGGCCAGCGCGGATTTCGACAGCGACCCGGCGCTAGAGGACGCGACGGTGTTCGAGACCACCGCGCTCATCCCGGCGCGGGCGGAGCATAATTTGTTGTTCATCCACAGCTTTGGCAATGCCGATTGCTGCCTTGGACGGGGCACGCGGCAGGCCTGGATCTACGGCCTGGACGGCGACCAGATATTTCGCCCCGAGTTCCGCGATGGCGACTACCTTTTGCTGGAGGAGGTGCGCAGTCCGGTCACCGGGGCAGGTGCCGATGCCGATCCGGCGCACCGTGCGGTGGTGCGACTGGAGGACGATCCGGTCGATGCGACCGATCCAGTGTTCACCGACCGGTTGACCCTGGGCGCGCTAACGCCCCGGCATAATCCGGGTGCCGAGGCGGCGATGCCGCTGCAACGGGTGACGTGGGCGTCCGCCGACGCGCTGCGTCGGCCATTCTGCATTTCCAGCGAATCCACGCTGGCCGGGCTGATCCGCGATGTGACCGTCGTGCGCGGCAATGTGGCACCTGCGGATCACGGGCGCATGGTGCGGCGCGACGGACTTGAAATCACGCCCGGAACCGGGCGTTGGCCGCTGGCCGAGCAGGCGCTTCCCGATCCCGGTCTCACCCGCCATGCGGGTCCGTTCGATGCGACGCTTTCCGCCGATGGCCGCCCGGTAGAAGGACGGCATGACCTGGATGCGCCGCCGCGTGAAACCGCCCCGGCGGTGTATCTGCGCACCGTCCAGACCGGCGGGACGCGGCGGTTCTGGACGCCGGTACCGCACCTGGGCGATAGCGGACCCTATGACCGGCATTTCGTTGCCGAGGCGGACAATGACGACACCACGGTTCTTCGCTTCGGCGACGATGTGCACGGCCGTGCGCCGCGCCATGTCGATAGCGTCACGGCGTTCTATCGCGTCGGATCGGGGAGGCGCGGCAACCTGTCCGCGGGCGCCCTGGTGCACGCGGTGCAGCCGGACCTGGCATTCTGGGCCGATCCCGGCGCGCCGGTGGGGCCGGTCTCGCTCGATCCGGGCGATCCGAACGCAAATGTCGCTTTCGCCGAGATCGCCCGATTGCACCAGCCTCTGGCGGCGCAGGGCGGCACCGATCCCGAAATCGATCAAGGCAGTGCGCGCGCTGGCCCCCGAAGAGATCAAGGCGATCCAGTTTCGCGCGGTCACCGCCGAGGACTGGCAGGCGATGGCGCTGCGCCATTCCGGAGTTGCCGCGGCCAAGGCGCGGTTCCGCTGGGTCGGTAGCTGGCATTGCGTGTTCGTGGCGATACATCCCGCCGACCCGGGCAACCTGGTGCGACTGTCGGGGGGCGGCGTGCGACTGCTCGATGAATTCGCCGTCGAGATGCGCGCCCATTTGCTGCGCTTCAAGCTGGCGGGCATGGACCTGGCCCTGCGTGCCGCGCAATACGTGCCGCTGGAGATCGACATCCGGCTTTGTGTGGCACGCAACCAGTATCGCGGGCAGGTGTTGCAGGCGGTAGCGGATGTGCTGTCGAACCGGGTCCGAAGCGACGGCAGCCACGGGTTCTTCTACCTGCCTGACCTACGCTTCGGCGAGGATATCCACCTGTCGCGGCTTTACGCGGCCATCGAAGCGGTCGACGGAGTCGAATCCGCCGAGATCACGCTTTTCAAACGCTATTATGAGGCGCCGGGCGATGCGCTGGAACGGGGGCGGATCGCCTTGGGCGATTTCGAGATCGCGCGCCTGGACAACGATCCCAGCCTTGCCGAAAACGGCGTGCTGCGCCTAAGCGCCGTGGGAGGGGCCTGAGCCATGATTGTCCTGCCCGATACGCGGTTCTGCAATTGCTGCGCCCCCGCAGTGGTACCGGCCCCTGCGACGATTTGGAACCGGCCGGGGCTGAGTGCCGTCGACTACCGGATCGGGACGTTCGCAAGCTTCCGGCAGGCGATGCTGGACGAGGTCCACCGCTATACAGAGCTGACCGGGTTGCTGACCCGGCAAAGCGACGATCACGCCGTGACCTTCGTCGAGTTGTTTGCGGCCCTGGGCGACGTCCTGACATTCTACAACGAACGTATCGCCAACGAGATGTACCTGGGCCAGGCGCTTCACAAGCTGTCGGTCGAGCAGTTGGTGGCGCTGGTAGGGTACATCCCGCGCCCGGCACTGTCGGCCATGGGTGCCGTGGCCTTCGAGATCGAAACGGGAAAATCCACTCGGCTGTGGCGCGGGCTGAAAGTGATGAGCATTCCCGGCCCGGACGAAACCGCGCAGACTTTTGAAACGCTTGAGGAAATTCAAGGCGCAGGGCGGCTGAATGCAGCCCCGGTCTTTGCCCCGTTCCAGGGCATCAATGCCTTCGATCAGGGCCGACGCCGCGCGCCTGTTCTGGGCGATCCCGAACTGACCGCGGGCGACGCTTTCCTGATTTTCGGGGGCGGAGCTGTAGAGGAAAAGACGGTCGAGACAGTCACCGCAGAGGCGGGTGGGACGTATCTGAACTGGACACCAGCGGTTCAGAACAACGACATTCATACCCGCTTCGTGCGCGCCGCCGCGAAGGTCAGGCGGTTGCGGTTTTTTGGCCATGACGCGCCCACCAGCTACAAGGTCTACGACACCGATCCGGCCATTCCGCCGCAGAACCGGTGGAAGGACCAGCCCATCGACCCGGCGATCAGCGATGCGGTCGACCAGTACCCGCTGGCCGCGCGGGTCGACGATCTGAAACCCGGCGCGCATTTGTTGCTGGACGCGGGTGGCGGCGTACCGTCGGACGAGCCGCGCCTACGCACCGCGCGGGTCAGCGAGATCGACGAAGGGCCGGCGATGTTGCCCCAAGCACCGGTGGCCGGTACGCCGGCATTGTCGGATACGGTAAGCCAGATCCGGGTGCGGCGCACGATTGCCGGGCGGCCCACGGCGGTGGCGTTGCCTGCCGGGCTGCCGCTGGTGCTGATGCGCGATGGCGGCGGTACGCCCGCCTATCTGCTGGGTAACCGGCACGCCGGAAGAAATCCGGCCGCTTGGCGATCCGCTGCCGTATCTCACGTCCGAGGTCGTCGGCGTGTTTGGCGGCGGGCGGCTGGATGCCTATGCGCGCGGAGCCAATGGCGCGCTTCTGCGCAACACGCTGGCGCCGTTCTCGCCATTCTGGCAGGATCTGGGCGGGCGGTTGACATCGGCACCGGTGCCGGTGGCGCTGGTGGGCGGGCAGTTCCGGGTGTTCGTGCGCGGCCCGGCCAGCGGGCTTTGGGTCTATGACACAAGCGGCGCCCCGGTGCCGCCCGTGCCCTTGGGCGGCATCCTTGCGTCACCGCCGGCGGCGGTTACACCCGACGGCATTCGCATCGGCGTCTTCGCGCGCGGCATCGACGACGCGCTGTGGTGGCGGTTCTTTGACGGGCTGGCCTGGCAGGGCTGGGAACGCCTGGGAGGGCAGATCGACGGCACGCCTGCCGCCTCGGTCAGTGGTGCGGGTCGGTTCGACGTGTTTGCGCGCGGGCTCTCGGGCGGCATCCGGCATTTCCGGCAAGGCCCGTCTGGCTGGGAAGCAGAGCGCGACCTGGGCGGCGATCCGGCGGGCGATCCGGCGGCGGTGGGCGGCGCGCCCGACTGGGCGGCGGCTGCGGTGCGCACCATCGACGGCACGCTGTCCTTCGTCACCCGGATCGGAGAGAATTTCGGCCCCTGGATCGATCAGGGCGGATCGCTCGGTGCGGACCCGGCGCTGGCGCTGTCGTCTTCGGGTGTGCATGTCGCGGTGCGCAACAGCGACGGCACGGTCGCCACGACCGCGCTGAGCCTGACGCTGCCCACCTGGGTGAACCATGGCGAGGGGTTCGGCGATATCCCCGACCGGCGCACCGCGCGGCTTTTCGAGATTGCGGGCGACGACATCGAGTTTCGCGAATTCGACTATCCGGACCGTGTGCAGGGCGGGTGGCTGGCGCTGCCGTTGCTTTCAGGCGAGAACCCGCGCGATCCGGCGGGCCTGGGCTTGTTGGAAAAGGGCCGCAAGGTGATCCTGTCCGGCCCCGGCCTCAGCCACCGGGCCGAGATCATTGCCACCTTCCCGGTACCCTCGACGCTGGGCGGGCGCGTCGATCATCTGGCGGTAGGGCTGGCGCCGCCTGTGCCGCCGACCGCCGGGCCGCTGCGTCTGATGGGAAATATCGCCGAGGCCAGCCATGGCGAAACCCAGCGCGAGGATGCGCTGGGCAATGGCGAGGCGGCCACGCCATTCCAGTCATTCGCGGTGCCGCCCGGCGAGATCACGCATTTACCGGTGGCCAGCAGCACCCGACCGCAGCCGCAGGTCGAGCTGCGGGTGGATGGCGTGGCCTGGCACGAGGTGCCGCATCTTTATAGACAGGATCCCAAGGCGCGG
>CAVYHB010000023.1:0-8607 GCA_963768205.1 uncultured Alphaproteobacteria bacterium
ACAACGTCGACCACCAGGCGCGCATCTGCCACTCGACCACCGTCGCCGGCGTGGCGAACACCTGGGGCTACGGCGCCATGACCAACAGCTACAACGACATCCACAACTCCCGCGCGATTTTCATCATCGGCGGCAACCCCGCCGAGGCCCATCCGGTATCGCTGCTGCACATGCTGCGCGCCAAGGAGCAGAACAACGCGCCGCTGATCGTCTGCGATCCGCGCTTCACGCGGACCGCGGCCCATGCCGACGAATACGTGCGCTTCCGGCCCGGCACCGACGTGGCGCTGATCTGGGGCATGCTCTGGCACATCTTCGAGAACGGCTGGGAGGACAAGGAGTTCATCCGCACCCGCGTCTGGGGCATGGACCAGATCCGCGCCGAGGTCGCCAAGTGGGACCCCGAGGAGGTCGAGCGCGTCACCGGCGTGCCCGGCAGCCAGCTGCGAACGCGTCGCGCGCACCCTGGCCAACAACCGTCCCGGCACGGTGATCTGGTGCATGGGCGGCACCCAGCACACCAACGGCAACAACAACACCCGCGCCTACTGCGTGCTGCAGCTGGCGCTCGGCAACATGGGCACGTCGCGGCGGCGGCACCAACATCTTCCGCGGCCATGACAACGTGCAGGGCGCGACCGACCTCGGCGTGCTCAGCCACACGCTGCCCGGCTATTACGGCCTGGCGCCGGGCTCGTGGACGCATTGGGCCCGGGTCTGGGAGGAGGACCTCGACTGGCTCAAGGGCCGGTTCGCGGCGCCCAAGGACGACGGAAAGCGATGATGAACGAGACCGGCATTCCGGTCAGTCGCGCTGGATCGACGGCGTTCTCGAGGACAAGGAGAACATCGACCAGCCCGACAACGTCCGCGCCATGGTGTTGTGGGGCCACGCGCCCAACAGCCAGACCCGGATGACCGAGATGAAGACGGCGATGGAGAAGCTCGACCTGCTGGTCGTGGTCGATCCGTATCCGACGGTCTCGGCGGTGCTGCATGACCGCACCGACGGCGTCTACCTGCTGCCGGCTGCGACGCAGTTCGAGACCTATCGGCTCGGTCACCGCGTCGAACCGCTCGCTGCAATGGCGCGAGAAGGTGGTCGAGCCGCTGTTCGAGAGCAAGCCCGACCAGACCATCATCGGCATGTTCGCCGACAAGTTCGGCTTCGCCGACCGCATGTTCCGCAACATCGCGCGGGCCGAGGACGACGGCGAACCGTCGGTCGAGGACACGCTGCGCGAGATCAACCGCGGCATGTGGACCATCGGCTATACCGGCCAGTCGCCGGAGCGGCTGAAGCTGCACATGGCCAACCAGCACACCTTCGACAAGACCACGCTGCAGGCGATTGGCGGCCCGGCCGACGGCGACTATTACGGCCTGCCCTGGCCATGCTGGGGCACGCGCCGAGATGGGCCATCCCGGCACGCCGAACCTCTACGACATGTCGAAGCCGGTCAGTCAAGGGCGGCCTGACCTTCCGCGCCCGCTTCGGCGTGGAACGCGACGGCGACAACCTGCTGGCCGAGGGCGTCTATTCGGCCGGTTCGGAAATCCAGGACGGATATCCCGAGTTCACCATGCAGATGCTGATGGACCTGGGCTGGGACGGCGATCTGACCGACGAGGAGCGCGCCGCGATCGAGCAAGTCGCGGGCAGCGCCCGACAAGGTGTCGGGCATCAACTGGAAGACCGACCTCTCGGGCGGCATCCAGCGGGTCGCGATCGCGCACGAATGCGCACCCTTCGGCAATGCCAAGGCCCGCGCGGTGGTCTGGACCTTCCCCGACCCGGTGCCGCTTGCACCGCGAGCCGCTGTATACCAACCGGCGCGATCTGGTGGCGGATTATCCGACCTACGAGGACCGGCAAGTTCTATCGCCTGCCGACGCTCTACGCGTCGATCCAGGACAAGGACTTCTCGACAGGATTACCCGATCATCCTGACCTCCGGCCGACTGGTCGAATACGAGGGCGGCGGCGACGAGACCCGGTCGAACCCCTGGCTGGCGGAATTGCAGCAGGACATGTTCGTCGAGATCAATCCGCGCGACGCCAACAATCTTGGGGTCCGCGACGGCAGCCAGGTCTGGGTCGAGGGGCCCGAGGGCGGCAAGGTCAAGGTCATGGCGATGCTGACCAACCGGGTCGGCGAGGGCGTGGCCTTCATGCCGTTCCACTTCGGCGGCCATTTCCAGGGCGAGGACCGAAGGTCGAAATATCCGAAAGGCGCCGATCCATACGTCCTTGGGGAAAGCACCAACACCGCACAGACCTACGGCTATGATTCTGTAACGCAAATGCAGGAAACCAAAGCCACTCTGTGCAAAATCTGGTCGGCATAAGGAGGATATGAACAATGGCTAGAGCAAAATTCCTCTGCGACGCCGAACGCTGCATCGAATGCAACGCCTGTGTCACCGCGTGCAAGAACGAGCACGAGGTGCCCTGGGGCATCAACCGCCGCCGCGTCGTCACCATCAATGACGGCAAGCCCGGCGAACGGTCGATCTCGGTGGCCTGCATGCACTGCTCGGACGCGCCTTGCATGGCGGTCTGCCCGGTGGACTGCTTCTACCAGAACGATGACGGCGTGGTGCTGCACTCCAAGGACCTGTGCATCGGCTGCGGTTACTGCTTCTACGCCTGCCCGTTCGGCGCGCCGCAATACCCGCAGGCCGGCAACTTCGGCAGCCGTGGCAAGATGGACAAGTGCACCTTCTGCGCCGGCGGCCCGGAAGAGGACAACTCCACCGCCGAGTTCCAGAAATACGGCCGCAACCGGATCGCCGAGGGCAAGCTGCCGATCTGCGCCGAGATGTGCTCGACCAAGGCGCTGCTTGCCGGTGACGGGGACGACGTCTCCGACATCTACCGCGAACGCGTCGTGGCCCGCGGCTTCGGCTCTGGCGCCTGGGGCTGGGGTACGGCTTACGGCCAGAAGGGCGGCTGATGACCTTCCGGTAGGGTCCGGGTCCCCGTCTTTACCGCGTGACAAGCAAGCGCCCCGGTATTTGCCGGGGCGCTTCGCGTTCATGGATGCCGCCCCCGGTGCGCCGCCAGCGCCTTTCCATTCGGCAACCCACGGTTTACCATCCGTTTACGATTGTACCCGCAGGTTGGACTCATGACGTCGCTTCGTTTTTCTCTTGCTGCCGCCGTCTGTCTTGCCCTGCCTGCGGCCGCCGAGGACCTGGGGCTTTGCAATGCCGCCGAGCTTTGTCAGCAGGACCAGTTCCTGCGCATCCAGATCGACGATGTGCGGATCCGCGACAGCTACGTCAACGTGGCGATCACCTATACCAACCTCGACCCGGAACCGGTCGACCTGACAGTCTATTCGATCTACCTGGTCGCAACCAGCGCGACAGGCGAACGGATCGAGCTGAGCACCAATCGCCGGCACCATTTTATAGGCCAGGGTGCACAGCGCAGCGATGCGCATTCGCTGAAATTCAACCAGCCGGTCGGTGACGAGATCGACCTGATCCTGATCTTCGAAAACCCGGACTCGCGCTATGCCTTCCTGGGCCTCGGCGGCCCGCCAAGGCCGGTCCTGACGCACTGAGCGAAGGCCGCGTCGGTAATTCCGTCCCATACCGGCACGGCTCTCTTCCCATGCGCATCGGCCTGCGTTACCCTTTTCGGTGACCGGCTCAATCGGGATAGCAGCCATGCCCTTCTTTCGTCCTCTTCTCGCCGCCCTTATGTTCCTGGCCGCCGGGCCGGCCCTGGCGCAGGCCCTGCCCGAGATTTTTCCGCCCACCGCCGCGCCGTCCGACCGGTCGGCAACCGGCGGGGCGCAGACGCTGGAGGATATAATGGCGCGCCAGCGCGGCCTTCGTGTCGATCCTGGCTTTCGCGCCACGGCCACCGGCAACCCCGACGCCGCGGCGCCGATCACCGCCCCGCTCGGCACCCTTGGCGGGGCTTCGGACCCGGAACTCTGGCGCGCGCTGCGCTATGGCACCGCCGACGTCACCAGTACCGCGCAGACCCCCGGCGCCACCGTGTTGGTGCAGGACGGTGGCATGGAATGGCTGACATTCCGCGCCGGTCCGCTGCGGACCTGGGGTGGTTACCTGCTGCTGGGCACTCTGGGCCTGCTTGCGCTGTTCTTCATTCTCCGCGGCCGCATCCGGATCGAGGCGGGCAAGTCCGGCATCACCATCGAACGGTTCAAAGCGGTCGAGCGATTCGGGCACTGGCTGCTGGCGGGCAGCTTCATCCTGCTGGGTATCACCGGTCTTATCAGCCTGTTCGGGCGCACCGGTCTGATCCCGTGGATCGGCAAGGACGATTATGCCACCCTGGCCCTGTGGTCGAAGTGGGTGCACAACAACGTCGCCTGGGCGTTCATCCTGGGGCTGGTCATGGTGTTCGTGATGTGGGTTGTCCATAACCTGCCCAACCGCCACGATCTGAACTGGATCCTCAAGGCCGGCGGCCTTTTCAGTAAGCACAGCCATCCGCCGGCAAGAAAATTCAACGCGGGCCAGAAGCTGATCTTCTGGTCGGTGATCCTGCTGGGCGGCTCGATCGCGGTCTCGGGCCTGTCGCTGCTGTTCCCGTTCGAACTGCCGCTTTTCGCGAAAAGCTTCGCGATCATCAACGACATCGGCATTCCGGGCTGGTTCGGGGCCGAACCGCTGCCCACGGCTCTGGCCCCGCATGAAGAGATGCAGTTGGCGCAGTTGTGGCACGCCATCGTGTCCTTCGTGCTGATGGCGATCATCCTTGGCCATATCTACATCGGCAGCATCGGCATGGAGGGCGCCTTCGATGCGATGGGCGACGGCGAGGTCGACCTGAACTGGGCCCGCGAGCATCACAGCCTGTGGGTCGACGAATTGCAGGCAAAATCGGGCGCGGAACCGGTGCTGCGCGCGCCTGCCGAGTAGCGGCGATGTGGCTTCTGCTGGCGACCCTGCTGCTGTTTACCGGTGACGCCCTGGCAGGCGAGTACCGGGAATTACGGGGCCACGGCGGGCCGGTGATGGACATCGCGGTATCGGCGGACGGGCACCGTGCCCTGACCGCGAGTTTCGACAATTCGGTGGGCCTGTGGCAACTGGGCAGCGGTGCCGTGACCTGGCTTGACGGGCACGAGGCGGCTGTCAAGGCGGCGATCTTCACCGGACCGGACAGCGCCGCCTCGGCGGGCGACGATTTCACCATCCGTCTTTGGGATCTTGCGACCGGCGACAGCCGCCGCCTGACCGGCCATCGCGGACAGATCAAGGACCTTGCCGTGTCGCCCGATGGCGCGCTGCTGGCCTCGGCAGGCTGGGACGGCAGCATCGGGCTTTGGGATATCGCGGCAGGGCGCAACCTGGCGATGCTGACGGGGCACGAGGCTGCGGTCAACGATGTGATCTTCGCGCAGGGCGGACGCAGCCTGATCAGCGCCTCGACCGACGGAACGATCCGCGCTTGGGACGTCGAAAGCCTGAAAGAAACCCGCATTCTGTTGCGTCACGGGTTCGGGGTGACGTGCCTCGTGGCAAACGAGGACGCCGGCTGGCTGGTCTATGGCGCGACCGATGGCGGCACGCGCGTGATCGACATGGCCAGCGACGCGGTGCTGGCCGACCTGACGCTGGAGCGGCGACCGGTGCTGGATATCGTCGCCAATCCCGATTTCAGCCGCCTCGCGGTCGGCGACGGCGAGGGGCATATCATGGTGGTCGACACCGCCGACTGGTCCATCGCCCACGATTTCCGCGCCGCGCTGACCGGACCGATCTGGGCACTGGCATTCGAGTCGGACAGCGGCGCGATCCTGGCGGGGGGGATCGACGACACCGCGATCGGCTGGCCTGTCGGGGCGACGGCGGACGGGCCGATCCTGGCCACCACCGGACGCGGCTTTCTGCGCGATCCCGCGACGATGGGTAACGGCGAGCGGCAATTCCTGCGCAAATGCTCGATCTGCCACAGCCTGACGGAGGACGGGGTAAGGCGGGCCGGGCCGTCGCTGGCGGGGCTATTCGGGCGCCGGGCGGGCAGTCTTCCAGGCTATGTCTATTCCGACAGCGTGGCGCAATCCGGGCTGATCTGGAGCGCGCGAACGATCGACGCGCTGTTCAAGCAAGGCCCGGCGCATTACATTCCGGGCACCAAGATGCCGATGCAGCGGATCGCCGATCCGGTTGACCGCGCCGACCTGATCGCCTTTCTGCAAGACAACACCTGACGGAGCCCTGCCATGCGTGCCATGATTCTTGCCTTTCTTGCCATCGCGGTGATCGCAGTCGGGGCCTGGTACGGTCTGGAGGAGATCGGGTTCTCGACGGCAGAAGAAACCGCCGGACCGAACGTCCGGCTGGATTGAGCAGGACGTTACGTGCGAGCTTGCATCCTACGCCCTAGCGGCCCCGGTAGTGCTGTAAGACATAGACGCGGATCGCCGAGGCGAGACCGGAACTGATCCCGCGGTTTGCGTCAATCTCGGCGGCCAGCGCGTTGATTGGAGTGGATTTTTCCCGCGCGATGTCGCGAAAGGCAGCCCAAAACTCCGGCTCCAGCGAGACGCTGGTGCGGTGACCGTTGAGCGTCAGGGAATGCTTGACCGGTCGGGTCGTCATTCCTTGGCTCGTCCTCGCGCTTGTGAGCGTCGAGATCGCGCGCCGCCTTCGACAGCTTGGCCGCCAGCGCCTGCTTTTCGGCCTTGCTGCGCCCGAATTTGGCGGAGTGGGCATCGGCGTCGCGCTTTTTGCGCGTCGCGCGCGCGGTCCTTGCGGGCGCGGTTCAGGTTGGTGAGGTTGCTCATCCCTTGGGTCCGATCATGTCTTCGGGGCGCACCACGCGGTCGAAGGTTTCTGCGTCGACGAAGCCCAAGGGCGATCGCTTCTTCTTTCAGGGTGGTGCCGTTCTTGTGCGCGGTCTTGGCGACCTTGGTGGCGTTGTCATAGCCGATGGTGGGCGCCAGCGCCGTGACCAGCATCAGCGATTCCTTCATCAGCTTGTCGATGCGGTCGATGTTGGCCCGGATGCCGGCCACCATGTTGTCGGTGAAGCTGCCCGCAGCGTCGCCCAGAAGCTGCATGGATTGCAGCACGTTGTAGGACATCATCGGGTTGTAGACGTTCAGCTCGAAATGGCCCTGGCGAGCCGGCGAAGCCGACGGCGGCGTCGTTGCCCATGACATGGGCGCAGACCATGGTCAGCGCCTCGGCCTGGGTCGGGTTGACCTTGCCGGGCATGATCGAGATGCCGGGCTCGTTTTCCGGCAGGATCAGCTCGCCGAGACCGGAGCGCGGGCCGGAGCCCAGCAAGCCGGATGTCGTTGGCGATCTTGAACAGGCGACGCGGCCACGGTCTTCAAGCGCGCCCGAGAACATCACCATGGCGTCATGGGCGGCCAGCGCCTCGAACTTGTTGGGGGCGGTGACGAAGGGCAGGCCGGTGATCTCGGCGATCTCGGCGGCGACGCGGGTGTCCCAGCCGACGCGGGTGTTCAGCCCGGTGCCGACGGCGGTGCCGCCCTGCGCCAGTTCGTAGATGTCGGGCAGGCAGGCCTCGACGCGCTCGATGCCCTTGGCGACCTGATGCGCGTAGCCGCCGAATTCCTGGCCCAGCGTCAGCGGCGTGGCGTCCTGGGTATGGGTGCGGCCGATCTTGATGATGTCCTTGAATTCCTCCGCCTTGGCGGCGAGCGCGGCGTGCAGCTTGCGCAGGCCCGGCAGCAGCGTGTCGCGGGCCATCATGCCGATGGCGACGTGCATCGCGGTCGGGAAGGTGTCGTTGGAGCGACTGGCCCATGTTGCAGTGATCGTTGGGATGCACCGGCTTCTTGCTGCCCATCGCGCCGCCCAGCATCTCGATGGCGCGGTTGGCGATCACCTCGTTGGCGTTCATGTTGGACTGGGTGCCGGAGCCGGTCTGCCAGACCACCAGCGGGAAGTTGTCGTCGAACTTGCCGTCGATGACCTCTTGCGCGGCCTTGGCGATCGCCTCGCCCAGCTTCGCGTCGATGTCGCCCTGCGCGATGTTGACCAGCGCGCAGGCCTTCTTGATGACGCCAAGCGCGCGGATGATGGCGACGGGCTGCTGTTCCCAGCCGATCGGGAAGTTCTGATCGAGCGCTGGGTCTGCGCGCCCCAGTACTTGTCGGCGGGGACCTCTAGCGGGCCGAAGCTGTCGGTTTCGGTGCGGGTCTGGGTCATGGTCGGCGCCTTATCTCGCGTTGTCATGGTCGCTATACTCGTTGGCTGAGGCAGGGGCAATTGGACCCGCAGCGATCAACAGGCCGCGCGTCGAGCGCCATTCATCCGGCGAACCGCCCAGGAGTGTGGTTCCGTAATGCTGTCAGGTCATGGCTTCTGATTCCAATAGGCCCGCCGCGTCAGAATTCTTCCTTGGCCGATCTTGTGCTACACTGGTTGTGTTAAGAACAATTTTTTTCATTGGAGGTCTTGTTATGCCGACGATTGAGATTGAACTTGAGCGTATTCAGAAATCGTTCACGAAAGACCCCAAGCACGCCGGGAAAGTATTGGATCAGTTGGAGGATTACCGCGCAAGCGGCAGTTCGGACTGGCGGAAGACAGAAGACCCCGAGCGCATTCGCAACCGTCTGCAGCGACTTGGCGACTCGGCAG
>CAVYHB010000024.1:0-146715 GCA_963768205.1 uncultured Alphaproteobacteria bacterium
TGGTGCCTGCAACAGCGGCGGCCGTGTAGGCTGGCAGAACAATTCGAAGCACATTGGGCACCCGGCCATCTTTGCTGTTAAAGAAAACCGCGCCGGACTTGCAGACAAAGGCACTCAAATGACGATCTACCTGATCCGGCACGGGCAGTCGGAATTCAATGCGGCGCACAGGGACGGTGATCCGGACCCGATGATCTTCGACGCGCCGCTCACGGCGAACGGCCGGCTTCAGGCACAACACGCCAGAGCCGCCGCAAAAGGCCTGGGGATTGTCCAGGTGATAACCTCGCCGCTGACGCGCGCCATCCAGACGGCACTTTTTATATTCGACGGCATCGCGCCGATCAAGGTCGTCGCCGACCACCGGGAACTTCTCAGCCACAGCTGTGACGTGGGTCGGCCGGCAAGCCTGCTGAAACGAGATTTTCCGGACCTTTGTTTTGATCATCTGGATGAAATCTGGTGGCACCAGGGCCCGGAAAATGAAAACGGTGTGTCAGTCGAACCCCGTGAAGTGTTCGATCGCCGGATACGCGAGTTCGCACAAGAGCTTGCACGCATGACGGAACGGCCATTGGCGGTCGTCGGTCACGGCGACACCTTCAGAGAGCTTGCCGGCGTCTCGATGGCCAACTGCGAAATCCGTCGGTATTAGGAGTGAGGCGACAGGGTGGCGTCGATGCTTGCCTTTTCCTTCTGAATCCGGGCGCCGCTTGATCAAACCATAGGGCCAATCGAGGGCGATCTGCTAAGGTTCACGCAGTTTGACAAGAGAGCCCCCGCCAATGAGAGCCACCTGCAAGTTATGCTGGGCACTGACAGTCGCCCTGATAATCGGTGTTATCGTCGTCGGGTCATGGTTTTTCGTGCGTGGCAACGTGGCAGCGAGCGACGATGGCCGCACAGCGATCCTGCTTACAGAAAGCGAGCGAGACTTCGTCCTCGGCGAGATGCGCGGTTTGCTGGAAGCCGTGGAGACCATCACGCATGAGCTGTCGGAAGACAATATGGCGGGCGTGGCCGAAGCGGCAAAATCCGTGGGCATGGGATCGGCAGGCGGTGAACCACCGACACTGATTGTCAAACTTCCGTTGGCGTTCAAGACACTGGGCATGTCCACTCACAACGCGTTTGACGATCTTGCGATGGAGGCTGAGGACATGGGCGATGGCGCTGTCGTCCTGGGTCAGCTGAGCGCGATCCTCACCAACTGCACAAGCTGTCACGCCGGATATCGGTTCGACGTCGTGACAGCCCGTCAGAACTGAACCACGGTGAAATGCCTGAGCGGCCAATAAGGGCCGATATGTTGCGCATCCGATCAATCAGATCGACGAGCTTCTGCAGTGGAATTGCGCTCGGGACTAAACTCAAATACCTCCTTCCGAGGCGTTTGATGTGGGATAGAGCCAAATCATGGGAGCGGATAAGATGCGCAAATCAGACCAATTCCCTGTAGGTGGGGAAGCATGCTTAATCGCGGCCGAGCAGGTTCAGAGAAAGCTGATGGCTTTAGCACGGAAGATAGACCGATTGCGTGACCCCTCGGTCGGCCCTGATAATCCTCTGCCAGTCGACGCCTTTTTGACCGAAATGGTCAAAAGAAAACACGCCCCGCGGGTTGTTTTTCAGCCAAGGCGTCTGAAGGACAGACTTTGGACAGAAAGCCTGATCGCCTACGTTTATGCGGGGATCGAAAAGGCCTTCGTCAGGGCCGGGATGCTGCCCGGGAGCAACCGATCTGGTCATGCGCGCGAGTTACGCAGGCTTTTGACTTGGGTGCGCAACCAGGAAAGACAGCCGGAGCGACGGGTGCCGAAATTCTTCGCTGAAAAAACGGCCTTGCTCTTTTCGAAGGGCATCCTGGAAGAACGACGGCGGGAACGCATCGCAGTCATCCACAGGATTAGGTTGTGTTCTCCATCTGTGAAATCGGATTTAGCCCAACTTAAGAAATGGATCGAAGAGGATCTCGAAGACGGCCGTCTTCGGGGCAAGGGTCGCCCGGCGGACTATCAGAAGATCGTTTTCGCGGTAGAAATTGCAAATCTTTGGAATGAATTGACGGGCAAACCTATTACCAGGGGCCCAGAAACCAATTTTGCTCGTTTCCTGGTCGCCTGCTGGAATAGCGGCTTTTACGGTATGAATGTGAATTCCAGTTTCAAGCGCACCATTCGTGACCATATCGCTGAGTGCCAAGCACCCTACCCGGACTAAGGCTGGTACGCGCTTGCGCTACTACATCTCCCATCGGCTGGTTGCGCGCAGCGGCGAGGCCAATCTGGATGGCTGGCGACTGCCAGCAGATGACCTCGAGAAAAAGACATCGGCTCTGGTCCGCTCGATGCTCTCCGCCCCTTCGTTTCCTGGCCAGGTAGCCTGCAACGCAACTGCCGATGAAATCCACCGGGTTCAAACTCACCTCAAGGAACTCTGTGAAACGGGACCCATCGAAACGGTTCTGACGCTGGTCGAGCGCGTGACATTAGCCCGTGGGGAAATCCACATCCGGCTTGACCCGGGCGAACTGGGCCGACGGCTGGATGTTGATCCGGCGGCACTGGAACAGGATGTATTGTCTGCGTCATTCCCGTTCCAACTGAGAAAGCGCGGCGTGGAAACCAAACTGATCACTGGCTGACAGCCCGACCGGTATTGATGAACGGCTGATCTCGAACATCGCCAGGGCGCATCATTGGTACGGGCAGATCAGGTCCGGCATGACCTTCGCCGGGATCGCGGCCGCCGAAGCAACGTCAAAGCGTCGCATCCAGCAGATGATTGACCTCGCCTTCCTCGCTCCGGACATCGTCCGCGATGCACTTGAGGGCCACCAGCCTCTCGGCTTCACCTCTGATTGGTGCCTGCGCCACACATTGCCATCGGACTGGGACGAACAGCGCCGCATTCTCGCGACCCTCTGATCCCGCTTCCCCACACCTCGTATCGCGAAAATGGCAAACGCAGACTTCTGCGAATGTTGCGCCAGATTGCGGGCAAGGTTAGCGTCTGCGCCAACGGCACTATCGCGCAAGGCTTTGAAACTGCCGCACTATCCGCAGGACACCTGGACCGGTCTCGATGTCTGGAAGTGCGTGGCTGGGGTGGTAGGATTCGAACCTACGGTACACGGTACCAAAAACCGCTGCCTTACCACTTGGCTACACCCCAACGGCCCGGGCTAACTACGCGCGGCAGCGTGGCCTTTCAAGACCCGATTGCACGAAACTTCGGCTATTCCTTCGGCGCGGTCTGATCCAGCAGGTCGGGCGCCTCGGGATCGTTGCGTTCGTCCTCGACGATCTTGTCCAGCGCCTGGTCCTGGGACGCAACGCTTTCCTCGACCAGCGGCTCGGACGGCTTGGCGCTGGGCTTGCCGGACTCTTTCTTCGGCTGGGCGCGGTCCGGGGCGGATGGAGCCGTGGCTCCGGCCATTTCGATCCGGTAGGTGGTGTTGGGCATCTCGAAGCCCGCCGCGTCGATCGCCGACATCACCTGGCGGATTGCCTCGCCCTTGGCCAACAGAAGCGATGTATCGCGCTGGTCGATCCAGCCGGTGACCTTCATCACGACGGAACCGTCGCCGATCCGGTCGATCCAGACCGAGGGCGCAGGTTCCTTCAGAGTGTACTGAAGCCCTGCCACCGTGTCCTCGGCCAGGCGCCGCAGATCCGCGAGGTCGGCATCGGCGGCCTCGACGCCGACCTCGAACAGGAACCGCCGCTCGGCGTTGCGCGAATAATTGACGATGCGGCTCTTGAAGACGGTCGAATTCGGGATGCGGATGTGGTTGCCGTCGAAGCTGAGCAGGATCGTGGCGCGACTGGTCAGCCGGATCACCTTGCCCTCGTCGCCGTTGATCTCGACCGAATCGTTGGGCGCGAAAGGCTGGCGGATCGACAGCATGATCGAGGCGATGAAATTCTCGACCGTGTCGCGCACGGCGAAGCCGATGGCCAGGCCGATGATACCGGCAGCCCCAAGGATGGTCGACAGCAGCGCGGTGGCGTTCAGCACGTCAAGCGCGATGACAAGCCCGGCGATGCCGAAGACGATGAACACCAGTTGGCGGTAGATGTCGGCGATGAACGCATTCGGCGCCAGGCGGTCCCAGGGCCAGCGGGCGCGGGCGGCCAGGTACCCCAGGAACAGGATGATCAGGAACACTGCCAGCGCCACTAGCAGCAGCGGCAGGAAGGCGATGATCTGGGTGATGCGCTTCTGGAAACGGTCCACGGCGGGGTTGAGCCGTTCGGCAAGGTCGGTGGTCTCGACCACCTCGTTTTCGATCGCCACGACGCCGGCGACACGGCCGGCCAGTTCGTTCAGCCGGTTTGCGCGTTCGATATCGGCGATTTCGCCACGCAAGGTGACGATGCCGGACGAGACGGTGACGGTGACATCCTGGTAGCCCTCTAGCTGGGCCATGATCTCGCGGATGCGGGTGGCGATGGCGGCGTCGGTCTCGGCGCTGTCCTCGATCTCGATGGTGCCGGAGGGCTGGCCATCGGACTGCGCGAGGGCCTGGCAGGGCAGGGCTAGACAAAGCAGCAGAAGCAAAAGGCGCATGGGCAATCCGTCAGGACATGAACATCCGCCGATCTTCCGCCAGACAGGCGGCCAAGCGCAAGCCCCTGCTGCAAGTTTGGCGCGCGGCCTTGGGCGCCGTCGATCCCGCCCGGCACGCCCGGACCGGCCCCTCTCGTCAAGGGTCCGGTCCGGGACAATTGTTTCTAGACGCCCTGCGGCCGCGTCAGCAGGCGGGCCTCGGAAATCAGGGCGATCAGCACGTCGATGTGACGCGCCACGCTGTAGGACGCTTCGCCCTTGCAGCGCGCCTCTTCCAGTTCGGCCTCGACCGCGAGCAGCGAGTTGACCGCGCCCGTCGGGCTGGGCAGCGGCACCGTGCGCATCAGACGTTTCAGGCAACTTGTCCGGTTGTAATCGCCCAGGCCGAATCTGGCGGCGCGGATCAGCAGGCGCGGGCGGCGAAGGGCGTGAACAAGCGAGATCAGGTCGGTCATGTGAAGTCCTTGAGCAGTTCGGTGACCGGTAGAGAATTGTCCACCGCCGGCACGTGTTGCGTGTGGACAGTTTGAGCCGCGCGGTGGATTTTCTGATTGTTTACAATTCGGAAACAAATCGCCCAAAATCTGGAAATTTAACCAAATTGTAAGAAGTGCAACTACAGGTTGCTAAAGCCGTACCCATGCTGCCGGTCAAGGCGGAACGGGACATTTCGCCATCGGGCACGGCTGGGGTTGCGGCGAACAAACGTCGGGGAAGACGATGGGACAATATAGTTGCGAGGGTGGGGCGGTTTACCCTGCCTGGGTGCCAACGGATGTGCGGCATTACCTCGTGCATACCGAACAGGGCCAGTCGATCCGTGCCGTGGCGCGACAGGCGGGCTGCCATGCCTCGACGATTCTGCGGCAGGTGCGCCGCAACGAGACGCGGCGGGACGACCCGCTGCTGGACGCGGCCCTCGACCGGTTGGCGCGTGCCGCGACCAGATCCCGACCCCCAAAGTGTGAGGACAGTATCAACATGACAGCACAGATCCGCACTGCAGAGCCAGATCTTCCGGATGACCAGAAACTGAACGCCGAGGCGCGACGTATCCTGCGCCGGATGGCCGAGCCAGAGGCCTGCATGGCTATAGCCCCCGGCATGGACAAGGCGGTGGTGGTGCGCGAACTGCCCGACGGCCGCACGATCCGCACCGGGGTCCTGGACCGCGAGGTAGCCGAGGCCTTTGTCGTAAAGGACTGGATCGCGGGCCAGGCGAAGGGCAAGGTCGCCCGCTACCACATCAGCCAGGCGGGGCGCGCGGCGTTGAAACGCCTGCTGGCCGACAACAACGCCGCGCGGCAGGGCTTTCACGAGGCCGCGACGCCGTTCGCCGACCAGCATCGCGATTTCGCCGAACGCGAGGTCCGGCAGGGCGAGGCGCAGACCGCGCGCCGCATCCGCTACAACGTGCTGGAGAGCCCGCTGGCGGCGGTAGCCCGACGGCGCGGCAAGGACAACAAGCCGTTTCTCAGCGACGACCTGGTGGCGGCGGGCGAGCGGCTGCGCGAGGATTTCGAACTTGGCCAGATGGGCCCGCGCATCGCGCAGAACTGGGACCGGTTCCTGACCGGCGGCGGGCGCGGCGGCTTTCAGCCCGGCGCGGGCGGGCGCGGACCCGAAGGCGCCCGCGACCGGGTTGCGGCGGCGCTGCGCGACCTCGGTCCGGGACTTGGCGACGTGGTGTTGCGCTGCTGCTGTTTCCTCGAAGGCATGGAGCAGGCCGAAAAACGCATGGGATGGTCGGCGCGCTCGGGCAAGATCGTGCTGAAGATCGCGCTGCAGCGGCTGCGGCGGCACTATGACGGGCTGGGCGACGGGTCTGGACTGATCGGCTGATCAGACCGCCACGACCAGCGCGCCCACCGCGAAGGCCACCACGGCGCAGATGCCGCCTACCAGCACGGTCTCGGCCACGCAGCGCATCAGGCGTTCGCGCGTGGCCGACCAGCGCAGCAGCCCCAGCGCGACCAGTGCGGTGCCGGTGGCGGCGACCGAGAAGGTGAGTGCCGCGTCCGGGGCGACCGGGACGAGGTAGGGTAAAAGCGGGATCACCCCGAACAGGATGAAGGACAGGAAGGTCCAAAGCCCATCGACCGCCGGGCTGGCGCTGTCGGGGTCGGCCATGTGGTAGGTGTAGGCCATCTTCAGGTCGGCGACGAACTCGGGCGTCCGGACCAGCCGAGCCGCGACGGTGTCGGCCTCGTCGTCCGGAAGCCCCTTGGCCTTGAGGATCTCGGCAAGGTCTTGCCGCCCGGCCTCGGGATCGGCGCGCAGGGCGGCGATCTCGCGGTTGCGCTTGTGCGCGTGCAGGTCGCGATGCGACCGCCCTGACAGGAATTCTCCGAGACCCATCGACACCCCGTCGGCGAACAGGTTGGCCAAACCGAAAACGAGCACCGCCAGCGTGCCGATCTGCCCGGCCCCTTCGGCCCCGGCACCTGCAAATCCCGCGACGATGGCAAAGGTGGTGACGATCCCATCATTGCCGCCGTAAACGATCTGCTTGAGGAATTCCTGTGCCCGGGTCAGCGGCGCAGCCGGTGCGGGCGGAGGGGCAGACATGGTAGAGATGGCGCTGACCTTTCTGGTGCGATCCGGCGCGGTTGCCGACTTTGGCTCAATCTAGCAGGATCACACTTGCCGCCGTCTGATGCAAATCAAGGTGCGGGCTTGTGTTCCATTAGTATGACAGCAAGGAAAGGATGTGTCCCATGGGTCTGCGTCGGAAGAGGTCCGCTTGGCACGGGTTGGGTGGTGGCATCGGCGTCGTTGCCTTTCTCGCTGGTCCGCTGGGCGGATTCTATTCGCTTGGTATGGCGATCTTTTCGGCGTTCGCGATCTGGATCGTGGGCACGCTTCTGGTCAATCTGCTGACCGAGACCTGACGACGGCGGGCCGCGATCGCTCGCGGCCCGTGCCGATATCTCGAAGGAGTCGGTCCGGCCAGTGGTCAGGCGACGTCGAACCGATCCAGCATCATCACCTTGTCCCAGGCGGCCACGAATTCGGCCACGAAGGATGTTCTGGCATCCTCGGCGGCATAGACCTCGGACAGCGCGCGAAGCTGCGAGTTCGAGCCGAACACCAGGTCGACGCGGCTGCCGGTCCACTTCACCTGGCCGCTTTTGCGGTCGCGGCCCTCGTAGACTTTGCCGTCGCCATCGGCGTCCTTCCACGCCGTGCCCATGTCAAGCAGGTTGACGAAGAAGTCGTTGCTCAGGGCACCGGGCTTGTCGGTGAAGACGCCGTGATCCGATCCGCCGGCATTGGCGCCCAGCACCCGCAGGCCGCCGACCAGCACCGTCATCTCGGGGGCCGACAGGCCCATCAGCTGCGCCCGGTCCACCAGTAGTTGCTCGGTCGGCACTGTCTGGTCCGCCGCGACATAGTTGCGGAAGCCGTCGGCCTTGGGCTCCAGCGGCTCGAAGCTGTCGACGTCGGTCTGCTTCTGGCTGGCGTCCATGCGGCCCGGCGTGAACGGCACCGCGATGTCGTGACCCGCGTCCTTCGCCGCCTTCTCGACCGCGGCGCATCCGCCCAGTACGATCAGGTCGGCCAGCGAGATGCGCTTGCTGCCCGACTGCGCGTCGTTGAACCCGGTCTGAATGCCTTCCAGCGTCTTCAGCATCTTTGCCAGCAGGGCAGGGTGGTTGATCTCCCAGTCCTTTTGGGGGCTGAGCCGGATGCGCGCGCCGTTGGCCCCGCCGCGCCGGTCAGAGCCTCGGAACGTCGCGGCCGACGCCCAGGCGGTCGACACCAGGTCCGAGACCGACAGCCCGCTGTCCAGGATCCTCGCCTTCAGCGCGTCGATGTCCTGCGCATTGACCAGGTCGTGATCGCGGGCCGGGATCGGGTCCTGCCAGATCAGTTCTTCGTCCGGGACGTCCGGGCCGAGGTAGCGCACCACAGGCCCCATGTCGCGATGGGTCAGCTTGTACCAGGCGCGTGCGAAGGCGTCGGCGAACTGGTCGGGGTTCTGATGGAACCGGCGCGAGATCTTCTCGTATTCGGCGTCCATCCGCAGCGCCAGGTCGGTGGTCAGCATGTTGGGCGTGCGGGTCTTGCCCGGCTCGTGCGGGTCGGCGACCTTCTTGGCCCGTGCCTCGTCCTTCGGCTTCCACTGGTGTGCGCCGGCGGGGCTTTTGGTCAGCTCCCAGTCGTATTCGAAAAGGTTGTCGAAGAACTCGTTGCTCCACTGGGTCGGCTTGGTGGTCCAGATCACCTCGAGGCCAGACGTGAAAGCGTCCTTGCCGCCGGTGCCGGCGCCGCTGGTCCAGCCAAAGCCCTGTTCGGCGACGTCGGCGCCTTCCGGTTCCGCGCCCACCGCCTCGGGGTCGCCCATCCCGTGGGTCTTGCCGAAAGTGTGGCCGCCCGCGATTAGCGCCACGGTTTCCTCGTCGTTCATCGCCATCCGGCCAAAGGTATCGCGGATATCCTGCGCCGCAGCCACCGGGTCGGGCACGCCGTTGGGGCCCTCGGGGTTGACGTAGATCAGGCCCATCTGCACCGCCGCCAGCGGGTTTTCCAGCGCCCGGCCTTCGGCGTAGCGCTTGTCACCCAGCCATTCCTCTTCGGTGCCCCAGTAGATGTCCTCCAGTGGCTCCCACACGTCTTCGCGCCCGCCGCCGAAGCCGAAGGTCTTGAAGCCCATCGATTCCAGCGCGACGTTGCCGGTCAGCACCAGCAAGATCGGCCCAGGACAGGGCCTTGCCGTACTTCTGCTTGATCGGCCACAGCAGGCGCCGCGCCTTGTCGAGGTTGGCGTTGTCCGGCCAGGAATTCAGCGGCGCGAAGCGCTGCGCGCCCGAGGTCGCGCCGCCGCGCCCGTCCGACGATGCGGTAGGTGCCGGCCGAATGCCAGGCCATGCGGATGAAGAACGGCCCGTAGTGCCCCCAGTCGGCGGGCCACCAGTCCTGGCTGTCGGTCATCAACGCACGCAAGTCCTGCTTGACGGCGTCGAGGTCGAGCGACTTGAACGCTTGCCGATAGTCGAAATCCGGCTTCATCGGGCTGGGTGACCGCCCGTGCTGGTGCAAGATCTTCAAATTAAGCTGGTTCGGCCACCAGTCACGGTTCGAGCGCCCGCCGAAGGCTGTGTGCATTACCGGGCACTTGCCCGCATTACCCATGTCATTTCCGTCCATCTGTCGCTCTCCCGTTCGTGTTGGCCAACTCAAACCCTACGGCGCGGCGCACCGAGTTTGGTCTGGAATCATTCTAAGTCCTCGGTCGGGGCTTTCAACGCGAAACTTCGTCGCGCCCGCCCGCATGGCAGCCATGAGCGCAGCCGACTTGCCGAACCGGGCGCGGAAGCGTAAATCTAGCCAGGTATTTCGAGGAGAGCGCCGATGCGCGACCTTAAGTTGTCCAACCAGCGCCATCCCGAAAAGGCGCGCCGCCCGGATACGGCCCAGCCGAAAAAGCCCGACTGGATTCGCGTCAAGGCGCCGATGTCCGCAAGGCTATCGCCAGACCCGCGACATCATGCGCGAGCACAAGCTGGTCACGGTCTGCGAAGAGGCGGGCTGCCCGAACGTCGGCGAATGCTGGTCCCAGGGCCACGCCACGATGATGATCATGGGCGAGGTCTGCACCCGCGCCTGCACCTTCTGCAACGTCGCCACCGGCAAGCCGCCCGAGGCGCTGGACGTGTTCGAGCCGGGGCGCGTGGCCGATGCGGTGAAGAAGCTGGGGCTGAACCACGTGGTCATCACATCGGTCGACCGCGACGATGTCGACGACGGCGGTGCCGAGCACTTCGCCCAGACCATCCGCGCGGTGCGCCGCCAGGCGCCGGGCACCACGATCGAGATTCTGACGCCGGATTTCATCAAGTGCCGCGCCGGAAGTGCTTGAAATCGTGGTCGCGGCGAAGCCGGACGTGTTCAACCACAACCTTGAAACCGTGCCGGGCCTCTATCCCGAGGTGCGCCCCGGCGCGCGCTACTTCCATTCCCTGCGGCTGTTGCAGCGGGTCAAGGAGCTTGATCCGACGATGTTCACCAAGTCGGGCATCATGGTCGGGCTGGGCGAGGACCGGCAGGCGGTGATGCAGGTGATGGACGACATGCGCGCCGCCGACATCGATTTCCTGACCATCGGCCAGTATCTGCAACCGACGCCCAAGCACCACGCGGTCGACCGCTTCGTCACGCCCGAGGAATTCGCCGCCTACGAAAAGGCCGCCTATGGCAAGGGCTTCCTGATGGTCTCGGCCACGCCGCTGACGCGGTCCTCCTATCACGCCGGCGACGATTTCGCCCGGCTGCGCGCGGCGCGGTTGCGCAAGCTGGGGCAGGGCTGACACTCCGCCCGCAACGCCATCACGATGCCGTGGGCATGCTTTTACGGTCGCCCCGATTGATATATTCTGCTCGTTGAATTCCCTAGGCATCGGTGCGGGTCGCATTCGGCCCGCCCGGACCGACCGGCAAGTTTAGCTCCCCCGAGGAGACCGTGAATGACCACAGCGCAGTTCAACCGCCGTTCCCTGCTCGTCGCAGGCACCGCCGTCCTGGCGACCGGCGCCTCCGGCCTGCTTCATCCCGCCCGCGCCAACGGCCTTGCGCCAACGCGCACGATGCGCGGCGGCGCCAACAACTACCTGCCCGGTGCGCCGATCGTCGAGCGGATCGGCGGCGGCGGCTTCTTGATGACCGGCACCGTGCGCCGCGCCGGCGACGGCGCTCCGCTGCCCGGCCAGCGCATCCAGATATGGGCGCACACCACCGAGGGACACGAGCGCGACCCGCACAGCCACGGCGCGACGCTGACCGACGCGAACGGGGTGTTCCGGCTTGAGATGCCGCAGATCGTGCCAGCCTTCGGCCAGCCGCACGGCCACCTCGCCTATGACAGCGGCGCGTTCGAGACGGTTTTCCTGCGCCCGGTCATGAACAGCTCGACAGACACCAGCCTGAGCGCCGATTTCATTCTGCAGCCGATCTGACAGGCTTGGCTCCGCGACGACATGTCCGGGGTCCGCAAGGCACTGATCTGGATCGCCCTTGCGGCTGCCGTCGCTGTGCCGTTGCTTGCCGCCTTGGCCAGCCCGCTTCTGGCCTGGCGCAGCCCGGTCTACATCGCGGCCGGGTTCGCCGGGGTGATCGCAATGGCGCTGCTGCTTATGCAACCGCTTCTGGCGGCGGGATATCTGCCGGGGCTGTCGGCGGCGCGCGGGCGGCATGTGCATCGCTGGATCGGCGGCGCACTGGTCGCGGCGGTCGTGATCCACGTCGCAGCCCTTTGGGTCACCAGCCCGCCGGACGTGATCGACGTGCTTCTGTTCACCTCGCCAACGCCGTTCTCGGCCTGGGGCGCGATCGCCATGTGGGCGGTCTTCGCCGCCGCATCCCTGGCCGCTTTCCGCCGGCGGTTTCGGCTTAACCCGCGCACCTGGCGCCGCGCCCACACCGCGCTCGCGGCGGTGGTCGTGGTGGGAAGCGTGGTCCACGCCCTGCTTATCGAGGGTACGATGGAAACGGTGTCGAAGGCGGTCCTCTGCGCGCTGGTGCTCGCCGCGACCGTGAAGGCGCTGGCTGACCTGCGCGTTTGGGCCTTTGGAAAAGCGTCACGTTGATCCAGTCGCAACTGCTCCCGATATTGTGTGCAGCTCCCATAGGAAAGGCAGCGCTAATGTCAAAATTTTCAGAGCTTTGACCACTGCCCCAAGGGGAAACGTGCGGGCTTAGAACCGGAAGTCGATCAGTGCGTTGAAGGCCGCATCCGCCCCGGCGTCGGTCATCACGCCGGCAGACACTCCGACGCGATCGTTGATCGAATAGCGCACTGCCGCGCCCGCGCTTGGGTCGGTGCCGCCGTCAAGCGGAACCTGAACCACGCCCGTGACACTCAGCCGGTCGTTGGCGTCGAAATTGCCGAATAATTCCACCGCCTCCGGTCCGCCGACGGTTCCGGGCAGGTAAAGCCCGATGCCGCCGCTGACACGGCCCGCGCGGCCATGGGCCTGCACCTTACCCGCCACGTCCATCGAGGCCCCCCAACTCACCTCGACCGCGCCTTCCAGCGTCCAGTCGCCCATCGGGTAGGCCAGGCCAAGGCCCGCCATGGTGATGTCCTGGTTCGGTACGGTGTGGATCGAAGCGGCATAACGCAGCCGGTCGGTCTCGTTCTCGAAGCGCACGCCGTAGGGCAGGAAGTTGCCGAACATCGCGCCGAATGTGGCCAGGCTGCGGCTGGTGCCAGTGCGGGCAACGCCCAGCGAGGGAAACGGTCCTTCGAGCCCCGACACCGCGAAACTGTCATAGGCCGGGCGCGGCACGCCCGCCGAGACCCGCCCGCCGCCCGCGAAGTCGAACGTGACCGCGCCATAGGTTTCGTGCGGCGTGTCGATGGCATCGGCCAGACCGAACACGCCCAGTTCGAACCCGAACGCGCCAAAGCCCAGCCGCGTCGTGGCATCGCCGAACAGGAACACATCGGCGCCGGGCAACCGGTCGCTGTAGCCCAAGGCAAGGCGGCCGTCGGCGGTGATGTCGAAAGGAAGACTTTGCGCCTGTGGTCCCGATGCCGCGATGACGCTGGCCAGGGTGAGAAAAAACAGTCGATCAGGGCGCATCGAGGACGTGTTCCGCTTTAGTTTGGAAGACCTTACCGCGCTCCCAAGAATCTGCCAAGAGAATCAGGCAGAGACGAAAAAACGCATCAGACTGCGGCCCAAAGGCGGCACCGCGGTGCCCATGCGTAGCATTCCTATCGCAAGCGCACGCCGCCATTCCGGCCCCTGAACGGTCTTCCGACCACCCTCGGACAGCCGGATCACGTGGCGCCCCGCGACGTGACGCGCGGGCCCGTATCCCGTCAGGTCGCCCCCGGCGATGCGGCGGGCAAGGTCGGCGGCGTCGGCGATGCCCAGGTTCATGCCGCGCCCGCCCACCGGGGAATGGCAATGCGCGGCGTCACCTGCAAGGAACACCCGACCGTCCGAATAACGCGGCACCTGGCGGACCGAGATCGTGAAACTGCCCGCCCGGCGAACCTCGGTGACCGGCATCGGCACCGGCAGCGCCGCCAGCGCGTCCGGTTGCGAGGCGATGACCCGGAAACGGTGCTTTTCGAGCGGGGCCACGATGCAGACCTCTCCGTAGGGCAGGAAGAAACCGTGGAAGGCGCCCGGATCGCGCCAGCCCGGCGCGAAGACATCGGCGATCGACCAGTCGCCCGCCAGGTCGAAGCCCTCGTACGACAGGCCAAGGCCCGTGCGCACCGCGCTGTGGATGCCGTCCGCGCCGATCAGAATGTCGTGTCGCTCGTCGCCGCCGGGCAGAGTGGCGGTGATACCGCTGGCGTCGGCGGCAAAGGCCTTCAGTTTCTCGCCGAACCGGACCGGAACTCCCAGCCGCGAAAGCCCCTCGATCATGTGATGCTCGGTGCGGTCCTGCGCCAACCCCCAAAGCCGAGATCGGTCATCGAAGTTCAGCGGCAGACGGGCGACAAGCCGGTCGCCGCGGTGGATGCGGACCACCTGGAACGCGATGGCTTCGGCCTCGATCCCCGCGGCGACGCCGGTGCGCGCCAGAATTTCCATCGACGGCGCCAACAACCCAACGGCCCGCGATAGCGGCGAGGGAGCGTCGCGTTTCTCGACGATCTGCACGGAGATGCCGTGCCGCGCCAGTTCCAGCGCCGCGGTCAGACCGGTGGGACCGGCCCCGACGACGAGCACCCGGGTCATGGGGTCACCCGCCCGCCAACCGGGCGTGAAAGATGAAACCCAAGGTGTTGAGCAGCAATTGCGCGGCCAGGATCGCGGTCGATCCGGTCGGATCGTAGTCGGGGGCCACCTCGACAAGATCAAGCCCGACGACATCATGCGCCCGCACCGCCGCCTGGATCAGTTCCAGAACCTCGTAATAGAGAAACCCGCCGTGGCTTGGGGTGCCGGTGCCCGGGGCTATCGAAGGGCAGAAGGCGTCGATGTCGATGGTTATGTAGAGGCGGGCACCCTTGGGAATGCTGGCCAGTGCCTCTTTCAGGCCCGCCGCGCGCACCTGGCGTACACTGAGGATTGTCGAGCCCATGTTGCGGGCGTCCTCGTAGCCATCCCGCGCCGTGGACGAGACATTGCGGATGCCAAGCTGCGTCAGCCCGGTGACATAGTCCTTCTCGGCGGCGCGGCGCATCGGGTTGCCGTGGCCGAACCGCACTCCGTGGCGTTCGTCGACGAAGTCGAGATGCGCGTCGATCTGCAGAACATGGAAGTTGCCGCAGCCTTCAAAGGCGTCGATGCAGGGGATGTTGATCGAATGGTCGCCGCCTATGACAACGGGCAAAGCATTAGCATTCAGAATGGCTTGGACGCCTGTCTTGATGTTGGCATGGCTTTGTGCCGTATCGGTATGTACGATGTCGGCGTCGCCGATATCGACGATGCGAACCTCCGGCCCCAGGTAGATCGCGTCGTCTTCGTGGTCGTAGGCCCCGGCATGACCGAACGCGAACAGCGTCGAGGCCTCGCGCACCGCCCGCGGGCCAAACCGCGCACCTGCCCGCCACTGGGTTCCGGCATCATACGGTGCGCCAAGGACGGCGGCGTCGGCCTCGATGGCCTCCCAGTCGTCGACGTAGGGATTCTTGCCGAAGGTGCAGATGCCGACGAAGGGCAGGTTCAGCCGCCCGCTGTCATAGCCATGGGTGCTCATCACGGTCCTCCCGGTCGTCAGCATCGGCCAACCGGCCAATTGTCGCAAGGGGCGGTCAGGCTTTGCCAAGCGCCGGCAGCTTCGCCAGTATCCGGCAGGATTTTTCCCGGACGGAGCACGACCATGCCGCCACCTCAACGCACACCGTTTTGGCGTCGCACGCCGCCTGCGCTCTTTCCGCCTCTGATGGGACTCTTCGGGGTAAGCCTGGGCTGGCGGCGGGCGACGGAAGCGTTCGGGATCGGGCCCGGCTGGGCCGACCTGATTCTCGGGGCGGCCTTCTTTGGTTTTGTTTTCATCGCAGGGAGTTATCTTGCAAAGCTGATCTACAGGCCCGGCGTCGTCATTGAGGATCTACGCATCCTTCCCGGCCGTGCGGGTCTGCCGGCGCTGTCGATGTCGGTGATCCTGCTGGCTGCGGGGCTGGTGCCGCTCTTTCCACGGGCTGCGGTGTTTCTGCTGATGTTCGGTCTCGTCCTGCATTGCGTGATCGCGGCACTGGTGATCCTTGCCCTGGTCACTGGCCCGGTCGAGCAGCGCCAGGTCACGCCCGTCTGGCACCTGGCCTTTGTCGGGTTCATCGTTGTCCCGCTTGCCGCAGCGCCGCTGGGGTTCGCGGCCCTGGCGTCCTATGTGCTGGCCGGGACCATGGTCCTGGCGGCGCTTATCTACGGGATAAGCCTGGCGCAACTGGTGCGCCGCGATCCGCCGCCGCCGCTGCGCCCCTTGCTCGCGATCCACCTGGCGCCGATCAGCCTGTTCGGCACCGCCGCGCACCTCTTGGGTCTGGGGACTGCCGCGCTGGTGATGGCGGGGCTGGCAAGCGCCGTGCTGGCCGCGTTGCTGATCCGCGCCCGGTACCTGACCGTTGCCGGGTTCAGCCCGCTTTGGGGAGCGTGCACCTTTCCGCTTGCCGCCTGGAGCGGGCTGATGCTGGCGCTGGCGGGGCAGGCCGAGATTTTCCGTATCGCGGGGGGGCTGGGGCTGGTTGCCGCGACGCTGCTGACCGTATGGATTACGGGCCGGGTGCTGCGGATGTGGGCCAGTGGCACGCTGGCTGCCAAGACCAACGCCGCGACCGCGTGATCGGGCCTTTCCTTCCGGGCCGATCAGTGAAATAGGGAGCCGTCAAACGATCCCTCCAAAGGAGACCCCCATGGAGATTCGCGAGGCGCTTACCTTTGATGATGTGCTGCTGGTTCCGGCCGCGTCCAGCGTGCTGCCGTCCACCGCCGACACGCGCACCTTTGTGACCAAGCGGATATCGCTGAATATCCCCGTGCTCAGTTCGGCGATGGACACGGTGACCGAATCGCGCATGGCGATCGCCATGGCGCAGGCGGGCGGCATGGGCGTGATCCACCGCAATCTTGACCTGGAAGCCCAGGCGCAGGAGGTTCGCCGCGTCAAGCGGTTCGAAAGCGGCATCGTCTTTAACCCGATAACCCTGACGCCGGACCAGACCCTGGCCGACGCCAAGGCCTTGCAGGCGCGCTACAATGTCACCGGCTTCCCCGTGGTCGACGAAAAGGGCCGCGTGCTGGGCATCGTCACCAACCGTGACATGCGTTTCGCCAGTGACGACAAGACGCCGGTCAAGGTGATGATGACCTCTGAAAACCTGGCGATGCTGACCGAGCCCGCCGATCTGGACGAGGCAAAAAGCCTGATGAAGGCGCGGCGGATCGAGAAGCTGCTGGTCAGCGACGGGCAGGGGCGGCTGACCGGCCTGCTGACGCTGAAGGATACCGAGCAGGCAGTGCTGAACCCGACCGCCTGCAAGGACCAGTTGGGGCGGCTGCGCGTGGCGGCGGCCTCGACCGTCGGCGACGCCGGGTTCGAGCGGTCCGAGGCGCTGGTCGATGCCGGGGCCGACCTGATCGTGATCGACACCGCGCACGGCCATTCCGAAGGCGTCGCGGCGGCGGTGACCCGCGCCAAGCGACTGTCGAACGAGGTTCAGGTGGTCGCGGGCAACGTCGCCACGGCGGAAGCCACCCGCGCGCTGATCGACGCGGGCGCCGATGCGATCAAGGTCGGCATCGGGCCGGGCAGCATCTGCACGACGCGGATGGTAGCGGGCGTCGGGGTGCCGCAGATGACCGCGATCATGGATTGCGCGCAAGCTGCGGGCGATGTCCCGGTGATCGCCGATGGCGGTATCAAGTATTCCGGCGATTTCGCCAAGGCGATCGCGGCGGGGGCATCTTGCGCTATGGTCGGCAGCATGATCGCCGGAACCGACGAGAGCCCCGGAGAAGTCATTCTTTATCAGGGCCGTAGCTTCAAGAGTTATCGCGGAATGGGGTCTCTGGGCGCTATGGCGCGCGGCTCTGCCGACCGGTACTTCCAGAAGGACGCGGCCAGCGACAAGCTGGTGCCGGAAGGCATCGAGGGCCAGGTGCCCTACCAGGGCTCGACCGGGGCGGTGATCCACCAGCTCGTGGGCGGTCTGCGGGCCGCGATGGGCTATACCGGCAATGCGACCGTGGCCGAGATGCGCAAGAACTGCCAGTTCGTCAAGATCACCGGGGCCGGTTTGCGCGAAAGCCACGTGCATGACGTGCAGATCACGCGGGAAAGCCCGAACTACCGGGCGATTTGATAATTCAATGAATTACGCGACGATCTTCATGTTGTCGACATGACGCCCGCCGCGCGTATCGCGGCGGCGATTGACATCCTCGACGCGGTGATTTCGGGTGCAAGTGCAGAGAAGTCGCTGACCACCTGGGCGCGGCAGTCTCGGTTCGCCGGGTCAGGCGACCGGGCCGCGATCCGCGATCATGTGTACGACGCACTGCGCTGTCGCCGGTCCTACGGCTGGCTTGGCGGCGGTGATCGGGGGCGGGCGCTGATGATCGGCGCGTTGCGGGCGCAAGGCGTTGATCCTAAGGACCTGTTCACGGGCGAGGGCTATGGGCCGCCGCCGCTGGGCGAGAACGAATTGCTGTCGACCGACCTCGCCGCCGCGCCGCAACCGGTACATTGGGACATTCCCGACTGGTTGGAACAGCCGCTGCGCGCCAGCCTGAAGTCGGATTGCGACGATGTGCTGGGCCTGATGCGGTCGAGGGCGCCGGTTTTCCTGCGCGTCAACCTGCTGGCCGCCACCCGCGATCTGGCGGCGCAACGGCTGCGCGACGAGGGCATCGAAACCGCGCCGCACCCGCTGTCGCCGACCGCCCTGGAAGTCTTGACGAATCAGCGCAAGGTTCAGAATTCCAGATGTTTTCAGGACGGGCTGGTCGAACTTCAGGACGTCGCCTCGCAGGCCGTGGTCGATACGCTGGAAGGGGTCGAGGGTGCGCGCGTTCTCGATTATTGCGCCGGCGGTGGCGGCAAGGCGCTGGCGGTCGCGGCGCGGCAGCCGGCGCAGGTCTTTGCCCATGACGCCGATCCAGGGCGCATGCAGACCCTGCCGGCGCGCGCCATCCGGGCCGGTGCCGGGATCGCGCTGCTGAGCCCGGCGGACGTCGCAACGAAGGCCCCCTTCGACCTGGTGCTCTGCGACGCGCCCTGTTCGGGGAGCGGCGCCTGGCGGCGATCGCCCGAGGCCAAGTGGCGGCTGACGCCGGATCGGCTGGACGACCTTTGCGCCCTGCAGGCGAAAATCCTCGATGAAGCCGCCGAGTTTGTGACGCCGGGCGGTTTCCTGGCCTACGTCACCTGTTCATTGCTGGACGCTGAAAACGGCCGGCAGACCGATGCCTTCCTGATCCGGCACCCGGCGTTCACGCGTGTCCACGAGCGCAAGTTTACGCCGCTCGATGGCGGCGACGGGTTCTACATCGCGCAGATGCAAAGATTGACGGCTCGCCTTTAACGTGTCTTTGTTGCGCGGCTTAACCCGGCGTTAACGATCACGTGCGACGAAGAGGGCTGGAGTGAACAGGGAGTTCGGTGTGAGCGACACTGCCCATGCGCCACGGTCGATAACCCGACTGGCCCTGGCCAGTTTTCCACGCGCGCCTCTGGTGTTGGCGCCGATTGTCGGCTGCCTGGGCTTGGCGGCGTTTTTCCGGGGCGACATGCTGGGCACGGCCTTTTTGGTGACCGGGCTGACCCTGATCTGCGTCCTGGGGGCCATCTTGGGCCTTGTGTCCGTGCACAAATGGCGGCAGCGCACGCTGTGGGCCTCGGCGGGCGATCTGATCCGCCATGACCACGTGCCGGGTTTCGGCACCGATGCCGCCGGTCGCATCCTGTTTTGCAACCCGGCGGCGACGGCACAGTTCCCATGCGCCGGCGGCGCGGTTCTGTCCGACACGATCGGCGACCTGTTCGCCGCGCCGCAGACGGTCATTCACCGGATGCGGCTGCTGGCCGACAGCGAAGGCTCTGCAACCGAGGATATCGCTGCCACGCGCGGGGCATTGCGGATATCCGCGCACCGCGTCGACACGCTCGGCTATGTCTGGCGGATCGATTCGCGCGTCGATGGCAGCCGACAGGAACTGGGCGCGCGGGTCGCGCTGCCGATGATGCGCGTCAGCAAGACCAACACGATCACCGACATGAACGGGCCGATGCAGGAACTTCTCGGCAGCCGCCCCAAGACGCTGGACAGGGTGATCAGCCACCTGCCGCTGGAGCCGGGGCGCATGCACCAGGTCGAGACCGTGAACGGGGCGATCGAGGCGCATCTTGCGGTGGTCGAGGATGGCGAGGGTCTGCGCCAGGTCTTCGTCTGGCCGGGGCAGGCCCCGACCGGCAACTGGACCCATTTCGATGCGATCCCGGTGCCGCTGCTGAAGATCTCGATCAAGGGCGAGATCCTGATGTCGAACCGGCGCGCGCGGGCGCTGTTGGGGCTGGAAGAGACCGACGACCTGGACTTCGCCGATGTGGTCGAGGGCATGGGGCGCCCGGTGGACGAATGGCTGCTGGACGTGTCCGAGGGGCGCGGCACCAACCGTACCGAGGTGGTCCGCGCCACGCGGCCCACCCAGGACGTCTATCTGCAGGTCGCCCTTGGGCGCATGGTCGAGAATGGCGATGTCTCGCTGCTGGCCGTTCTGATCGACGCGACCGAGCTGAAGACGATGGAGGCGCAGTTCGTGCAGAGCCAGAAGATGCAGGCGATCGGCCAGCTTGCCGGCGGCGTGGCACATGATTTCAACAACCTGCTGACGGCGATATCGGGGCACTGCGACCTGCTGCTGCTGCGCCATGAACCGGGCGATCCGGACTATGGCGACCTGGTGCAGATCAACCAGAACGCCAACCGCGCGGCGTCGCTGGTGGGTCAGTTGCTGGCGTTCTCGCGCAAGCAGAACATGCAGCCCGAGACTGATCGACCTGCGCGATACGCTGGGCGACCTGACGCATCTGCTGAACCGGCTGGTGGGCGAAAAGATCAACCTCACGCTGGACCCACGACCCGGACCTGCCGCGCATCCGCGCCGACAAGCGGCAGCTGGAACAGGTGCTGATGAACCTGGTGGTCAATGCCCGCGACGCGATGCCGGACGGCGGCGCGCATCCAGGTCGAGACCCGGGCGCTGAAGCTGGCCGAACCGCTGACACGCGACCGCGCCACCGTGCCGGCGGGCGACTATGTCGTGGTCGACGGTGCGGGACGAGGGGTGCGGCATCGGCGCCGACAAGCTGCCGAAGATTTTCGAGCCGTTCTACTCCACCAAGCGCGTTGGCGAGGGCACCGGGCTTGGGTCTGTCGATGGCCTATGGCATCGTCAAGCAGTCCGGCGGCTTCATCTTCGCCGACAGCGTGGTCGGCAACGGGACCGCGTTCACGATGTATTTCCCGGCGCATCGAACACCGGTGCGCTTGTGCCCGCGGCCCCCGAAGCTGCCGCGCCGCAAGATGGTGCGCGCCGATGGCGGTGTGGTCCTGCTGGTCGAGGACGAGGCCCCGGTCCGCGCTTTTGCCAGCCGCGCCCTGCGCCTGCGCGGCTATACCGTGCTGGAGGCCGAGAATGCCGAACAGGCCCTGGAGACGTTGCGAGGACGTACAACTTCAGGTCGATATCTTCGTGACGGACGTGGTGATGCCCGGCATGGACGGGCCAAGCTGGGTGTCGAAGGCGCTGCGCGACCGGCCCGGCGTGAAAGTGGTCTTCGTGTCGGGCTATGCCGAGGACAGTTTCTCGCACAATCGCGCCAAGATCCCGAACTCGGTCTTTCTGCCCAAACCTTTCTCGTTGTCGCAGCTGACCGAAACCGTGCAGGGCCAGTTGCACTGAACCGGGTTGTTGCAGAGATTTTCCATTTATTTCAATTTTGTAGAGAGCATTCTTCAGGAACTCCGCGGCTGCCGAAAACTGGTAACGCCTCTTTAACCGGTTCGCGCCACAGTGGAATTCGTGAAACTTTGTGTTGATTTGTCCGCGTTTTGTTCTCATACAGTAACGAGAACAAGAGGCGAACATCGGCAGTGATTGCCGCCGGGCATGGGCTGTGAAATAAGGAAATTGAAAATGGCAACGGCAGACCTTCTGAACATGAGCGACAAGCGGACAGGCGACAAGCAAAAGGCGCTGGACAGCGCCCTGGCGCAGATCGAACGGCAGTTCGGCAAGGGCTCTATCATGAAGCTGGGCGGCGACAACCCGATCGCCGAGATCGAGTCGACCTCGACCGGATCACTGGGCCTCGATATCGCGTTGGGCATCGGCGGCCTTCCCAAGGGTAGGGTCGTCGAGATCTACGGCCCCGAAAGTTCCGGCAAGACGACGCTGACGCTGCATTGCATCGCCGAGGAACAGAAAAAGGGCGGCGTTTGCGCCTTTGTCGACGCCGAACACGCGCTCGATCCGATCTATGCCCGCAAGCTGGGTGTCAACCTTGACGAATTGCTGATCAGCCAGCCCGACACCGGCGAGCAGGCGTTGGAGATTGTCGACACGCTGGTGCGCTCTGGGGCGGTCAACATGGTGGTGATCGATTCGGTCGCTGCCCTGACGCCGAGGTCCGAACTTGAGGGCGACATGGGCGACAGTTCGGTCGGCGTCCATGCCCGCCTGATGAGCCAGGCGATGCGCAAGCTGACCGGTTCGATCAGCCGCACCAAGTGCACCGTGGTTTTCATCAATCAGATCCGGATGAAGATCGGCGTGATGTTCGGCAGCCCGGAAACCACGACGGGCGGCAATGCGCTGAAGTTCTACAGTTCGGTGCGGCTGGATATTCGCCGCATCGGCGCGCTGAAGGACCGCGACGAGGTCGTCGGTAACGCCACACGCGTCAAGGTCGTCAAGAACAAGGTGGCGCCGCCTTTCAAGCAGGTCGAATTCGACATCATGTATGGCGAAGGCATCTCGAAGATGGGCGAACTGCTGGACCTGGGCGTCAAGGCCGGCGTGGTCGAGAAATCCGGCAGCTGGTTCTCCTATGGCGACGAGCGCATCGGCCAGGGTCGCGAGAATGCCAAGACCTTCCTGAAGGAAAACCCGGCCATGGCGCTGGAGATCGAGGACAAGATCCGCGCCGCGCACGGACTGGATTTTCACATGGACGACGGCGAGGCCGACACCGGCGGCGATGACGACGACGCGGTGATGGAAGCCTGAACGAGACGCTGACGGGGACAGCAGAAACCCCCACGCATCCGGACGCGGGTGCGGAGAATACTCCGGGAAGGCCGCGGCGACGGTCGCGTCCTTTTCGTTTCGCGGCAGTCCGGACATTTGTGCGGTGCGCTTCAGTTTGCCAGGTGTCACGCTATGCCGAAGGACCGCCCCGATATCCTGTTCATGCCGCCGGCCGGCTTCGTGATTGCGCTGATCGCCGCCATTATTCTTGGACGATGGCTCCCCATCGGAACGCCGCCTGCGTTCCCCTGGCGGCCAGGCGTTTCCGTCGGGGCCTGATCGTCGGTCTCGCGCTCTGCACCGACCTATCCGGCACCCTGGCCTTTCGGCGCGCCGGCACAAACATCAATCCCTATCGGCCCGCGCTGACTGTCGTGCGCGATGGCGCCTATCGCTACACCCGCAACCCGATGCACCCGGGTCTGGTTCTGCTGATCCTAGGCCTGGGCGTGGCGATGCTGAATCCCTTGGCCTTCCTTGCCGCGCTCTTGCTTTGGGGTGCGCTGCATTTCGGAGTGGTGCTAACCCAAGAGCGTTAACTGTCCGCGAAATTCGGCGACGAATACCGGTGCTTCTGAAGGCCACGCGGCGCTGGCTGTGACCGTCGAGCCTGGGTCGCGCGGCCCTGTGGACAGTTCCCAAGCCGGGGGATAAACCGGGCAAGCCCCAGCCCCTTGTCCGGACCTGCAACCGATGGCCAGCCTGAATGATATCCGCTCGACTTTCCTGACCTATTTCGGTCGCCACGGCCACGAGATCGTGCCCTCTTCACCGCTGGTTCCGCGCAACGACCCGACCCTGATGTTCGTCAACTCAGGCATGGTGCAGTTCAAGAACCTGTTCACCGGGGTCGAGCATCGCGATTACAAGCGCGCCACCACCAGCCAGAAATGCGTGCGCGCGGGCGGCAAGCATAACGATCTGGACAATGTCGGCTATACCGCGCGTCATCACACCTTTTTCGAGATGCTGGGCAACTTCAGCTTCGGAGATTACTTCAAGGAACAGGCGATCCCCTATGCCTGGAACCTGCTGACCCAGGATTTCGGCATCGACCAATCGCGGCTGCTGACCACGGTCTACCACACCGACGACGAGGCTTTCGAGATCTGGAAGAAGGTCGGCGTGCCGGAAGACCGGATCATCCGGATCGCCACCTCCGACAACTTCTGGCAGATGGGCCCGACCGGTCCCTGCGGCCCCTGCACCGAGATCTTCTATGATCATGGCGATCACATCCCCGGTGGCCCGCCCGGCACCCCGGACGAGGACGGCGACCGGTTCATCGAGATCTGGAACATCGTCTTCATGCAGAACGAGCAGTTCGAGGACGGCAGCATGCGCGCGCTCGACATGCAGTCGATCGATACCGGCATGGGGCTGGAACGGATCGGCGCGCTGTTGCAGGGCAAGCACGACAATTACGACACCGACCTGATGCGCAGCCTGATCGAGGCCAGCGCCAACGCCTCGTCCACCGACCCAGACGGGCCGGGCAAGACCCATCATCGGGTGATCGCCGATCACCTGCGCTCCACAAGTTTCCTGATTGCCGACGGCGTGATGCCGTCGAACGAGGGCCGCGGTTACGTGCTGCGCCGGATCATGCGCCGGGCGATGCGGCATGCGCATCTTCTGGGGGTCCAGGACCCGCTGATGCACCGGCTGGTCCCGGCGTTGGTCGGTCAGATGGGGCAGGCCTATCCAGAGCTTGGCCGGGCGCAGTCGCTGATCACCGAGACGTTGCGGCTGGAGGAGACCCGGTTCAAGACCACGCTCGATCGCGGGTTGAAGCTGCTCGATGAAGAACTGGCCGACCTTCCGCCAGGCAAGGACCTGCCCGGCGAGACGGCGTTCAGGCTTTACGACACCTATGGCTTCCCGCTGGACCTGACCCAGGATGCCCTGCGCGAGCGGGGCAGGGGCGTGGCGATTGGCGGCTTCGACGCGGCGATGGAAGCGCAGAAGGCCAAGGCACGCGCTGCCTGGGCCGGGTCGGGCGAAACGGCGGATGCGGCGGTCTGGTTCGACATCGCCGAAGAGAAGGGCGTCACCGAGTTCCTCGGCTATGACACAGAGCGCGCCGAGGGCCAGATCATCGCGGTGGTCAAGGACGGCCAGCGCGCCAATGCGGGCCAGAAGGGCGACACGGTGCAAATCGTCGTCAACCAGACGCCGTTCTATGCAGAGGCGGGTGGCCAGGTCGGCGACACCGGCACGCTGAGGACCGAAAGCGGCACGGCGCGGATCACCGATACGCGCAAGATCGCGGGCGTGTTCATCCATTTCGCCAAGGTCACCGAAGGCGAGATTTCCCCCGGCAGCGGCGCCGAGTTGATCGTCGATCACGACCGCCGGCGTGCGATCCGGGCCAACCATTCGGCGACACACCTGCTGCACGAAGCGTTGCGCGGCAGCCTGGGCGATCACGTGGCACAGCGCGGATCGCTGAATGCGCCGGACCGGTTGCGGTTCGACTTCAGCCATTCCAATGCCTTGAGCCGCGAGGAACTGGCCCGGGTCGAAGACGAGGTAAACGCCTTTATCCGGCAGAATTCGGCCGTCGAGACGCGCATCATGACGCCGGACGATGCCCGTGCCATCGGCGCGCAGGCGCTCTTTGGTGAAAAATATGGCGACGAGGTTCGGGTCGTCAGCATGGGCCAGGCCGACACCGGCAAGGGGCTGGACGGCAAGACCTGGTCGATCGAGTTGTGTGGCGGCACCCATGTGCGCCAGACCGGGGATATCGGCCTGTGCGTGGTTCTGGGAGACAGCGCGTCAAGCGCCGGTGTGCGTCGGATCGAGGCGCTGACCGGGGCGGCGGCGCTGCGGCACCTTGAGACACAGGCCGAGCGGCTGGCCGAAATTGCCGAGGCGCTGAAGACCGGGCCCGGCGATGCGCCTGCCCGCGTGAAGGCGCTGCTTGACGAACGCAAGGCGCTGGCCAACGAGGTCGCGCAGCTGCGCCGCGAGGCGGCGATGAGCGGCGGTGCAGGCCAAGGCGCGGCGGCAAAGCCTGAACAGGTGAACGGCACCGCTTTCCTGGCGCAGGTTCTGACCGGCGTTTCGGGCAAGGATCTGCCGTCGCTAATCGACGCGCACAAGGAACGGATCGGCTCGGGCGCGGTTCTGCTGATCGCTGATGCCGACGGCAAGGCGGCGGTGGCCGCGGGGGTGACCGACGATCTCAAGTCCGAGCTTTCCGCCGTCGATCTGGTGCGTGCCGCGGTGGCCGAGCTGGGCGGCAAGGGCGGCGGCGGCAGGCCGGATATGGCGCAGGGCGGCGGCAAGGACGCCACCCGCGCCGACGCCGCCATCGCGGCGGTACGCAAACTTGTGGAGGGCTGAGAAATGGGCGCACTCTGGATCGCGCATGTGAATGTGACTGACGAGGCGGCTTACGGCAAATATGCCGCCATCGCGACCGAGGCGATCGCGGCGCATGGCGGCGTGTTCCTGGCACGCGGCGGGCGGTACGTGCAGTTGGAGGGCCGCGACCGACCCCGCAACGTGGTGGCTCGGTTTCCCAGTCTTGAAGAGGCGATCGCCTGCTACAACTCGCCCCGCTACCAGGAGGCGCTGAGTCACGCCAAGGGCGCGTCCGAGCGCGACCTGATGGTCGTAGAAGAGGTCTAGCCTCTGCTGACGCTGGCGGAACTGACAACGACGGACGCCCGGACCGGAAGGGTGGACTGGATCGGGCTGCGCCCCGAACGCCGCGCGGCACTGCGCCCGGTTCGCGAGATCATGCTGAACGAGGAGGGACTTGCGGGCGATCACGCGCGCCCCGGTCCCCGGGCTGTGACGCTCTTTCAGTCCGAGCACCTGCCGGTTCTCGCCGGTTTCCTGGGTCGTGACGCCGTGCTGGCCGAAGCATTGCGTCGCAACATCCATGTCGGCGGGCTTAACCTGTCGGCCTGTCGGGGTGCCCGCCTGCGCCTTGGCGCGGCGGTGGTCGAGATCACCGTGCCCTGCGCGCCGTGCTCGCGGATGACAGAGTCTTTCGGGCCGGGCGGCTACAATGCGCTGCGCGGGCACGGCGGCTGGTGCGCGCGCGTGATAGAGCCGGGGAGGCTTGAATTGGGTGACGCCGTCGTGAGGATCGACTCAGACGCCAGGCAAGAACCGCGCGGCGGATAGCCGCACGGCGGCAGGCGCATGGCTGGACGGCAACACCGTCTCCTGCGGCTGCCCGTTCCAGCGACCAGGACAAAGCGCCGTCGGAGCCGTCGGTCGATTGGCAGTCACGGTTTTCAGAAATTGGAAAAGCGCGGGGATCGTTCCCGCGCTTTTTTGGTTCGTGGCCTGCGGTCAGGCGCTGGCGCGGGACTGGCGCTTGCGCTCGTGCGGGTCGAGGAAGCGTTTGCGCAGACGGATGGCCTTGGGCGTGACTTCGACCAGTTCGTCGTCGTCGATATAGGCGATGGCCTGTTCCAGCGTCATGCGCACCGGCGTCGTCAGGCGCACCGCCTCGTCCGTGCCCGACGGCGCGGACGTTGGTCAGCTGCTTGCCTTTCAGCGGGTTCACTTCAAGGTCGTTGTCGCGGCTGTGCTCGCCGATGATCATGCCGGTATAGACCGGTTCCTGCGCGCCGATGAAGAACTTGCCGCGATCTTCCAGCTTCCACAGCGCATAGGCGACCGAGGTGCCGTTCTCCATCGAGATCAGGACGCCCTGGCGACGGCCCTGGATCGGACCCTTGTAGGGCGCCCAGCCGTGGAACACGCGGTTCAGCACGCCGGTGCCGCGGGTGTCGGTCAGGAATTCGCCGTGATAGCCGATCAGGCCACGCGACGGCACATGGGCGATGATCCGGGTCTTGCCGGCGCCCGACGGGCTTCATTTCGACCAGCTCGCCCTTGCGGGGGCCGGTGATCTTTTCGATGACGGTGCCGGAATAGTCGTCATCGACGTCGATGGTGACCTCTTCGATCGGTTCCATGCGCTGGCCGTCGACGTCGCGGAACAGGACCTGCGGGCGGCTGATGCGACAGCTCGAAACCCTCGCGGCGCATGTTCTCGATCAGCACGCCCATCTGCAGTTCGCCGCGACCGGCGACCTCGAACGCCATCGCCGCCCGGCGGTGTCGGTGACCTTGATGGCGACGTTGGATTCCGCCTCTTTCATCAGGCGTTCGCGGATCACGCGGCTTTGCACCTTCTTGCCGTCGCGCCCGGCCAGCGGGCTGTCGTTGATGCCGAAGGTGACGGAAATCGTCGGCGGGTCGATGGGCTGGGCGGGCAGGGCGGTCGTCGACCGACGAGGTCGCAGAGCGTGTCGGCGACGGTGGCCTTGGACATGCCCGGCAAGCGTGACGATATCGCCGGCCTCGCGCGACGTCGATCGGCTGGAGGCCAAGGCCGCGGAACGCCTGGATCTTGGTGACGCGGAACTGCTCGATCTTTTCGCCTTGCGGCTGAGGGCCTTGATCGTCTCGCCCGACGTTCAGGCGACCGGATTCGACGCGGCCGGTCAGGATGCGGCCGATGAACGGGTCGGCGCCCAGAGTGGTCGCCAGCATGCGGAAGGGCTCGTCACATGGCGGACAACTGGGCCGGCGCAGGGACGTGATCGACGATCAGGTCGAACAGCGCGCCAAGGTCGCGTGCGCGGACCGTCGAGGTCCATATCAGCCCAGCCCGAGCGGCCCGAGGCATACATCACGCGGGAAATCAAGCTGGTCGTCGTCGGCGCCGAGGTTGGCGAACAGGTCGAACACTTCGTTCGAGCGCGCGGTCCGGCTCGGCATCGGGCTTGTCGACCTTGTTCAGCACCACGATGGGGCGCAGACCCAGTGCCAGCGCCTTGGAGGTCACGAACTTGGTCTGCGGCATCGGGCCTTCGGCGGCATCGACCAGCAGCACCACGCCGTCGACCATCGACAGGATACGCTCGACCTCGCCGCCGAAATCGGCGTGGCCGGGCGTGTCGACGATGTTGATGCGCTTGCCCTTCCATTCGACGCGAGGTGGCCTTGGCCAGGATGGTGATGCCGCGCTCGCGTTCCAGGTCGTTGCTGTCCATCGCGCGCTCGGCCACGGCCTGACCCTCGCGGAATGCGCCGGATTGCTTGAGCATTTCGTCGACCAGCGTGGTCTTGCCGTGGTCGACGTGAGCAATGATTGCGATATTTCGCAGGTCCATGGGTTCAGCCTTTCGGGAGTTGCCGCGCGCTTACCGTGCATCCGCAGAAAAGGCCAGCGAAAAGACCCCGGCGGCAGGCCGGAGTGATTTCATCGTAGGGTCGATTGAAGGTTTCGCCGGTCAGACGATTCCGGCAAGCGACAGGACGGCGACGACGACGACCACGAGGCCGATCAGGTAGATGATGTTGCGCATGGAGTTCCTCCGAGAAAGTCAGGAAAGGCAAGCTGGACACGTTGCCAATCTACCGGTGCGGAATGCTTCCGGTTTCGACGAAAACGCCCATCTGAGGCTCCTGGTTCCACCTCCGGGCGAGAAAGGCGGCCCCGGGCCCGAAGTTCAGGCGTGCGGTGCGGTGGCCGAGAACAGGTGAATCACCATAATCCCGCCCAGGATCAGGCCCATTCCGACGACTGCGGGCAGGTCCAGCCGCTGGCCGAACACGGCAAGGCCGATGATCGCGATGAAGACGATGCCCAGCCCGGACCAGATCGCATAGGCGATGCCGACCGGGATGGTCTTGAGCGCCCAGGCCAGCAGGTAGAACGACACACCGTACCCGGCGACCACTACCAGCGACGGGATCAATCGGGTAAATTGCTGGCTGGCCTGCAACGCGGTGGTGCCGATGGTTTCGGCCAGGATGGCGCAGACCAGGTAGATATAGGCGGTAGGCATGTTCGGCTCCCGGCGTACGGAGGATTGGGTTTCTGCAAGGCCGGCCAAGGTTGACCTTGTCGAGGGCTAGCCGGCCAGCGCCTTGTCGAGGTTCTCGTCGATCTTTTCGAGAAAGCCCATCGTCGTCAGCCATTGCTGATCGGGGCCGACCAGAAGGGCGAGGTCCTTGGTCATGTGGCCCGATTCCACCGTCTCGACCACGACGCGTTCCAGCGTCTCGGCGAAATTGATCAGCCGTTCGTTGTCCGTCGAGCTTGCCGCGGTGCTTCAGCCCGCCGGTCCAGGCGTAGATCGAGGCGATCGAGTTGGTCGAGGTCGCCTTGCCGGCCTGGTGCTGGCGGTAGTGCCGGGTGACGGTGCCGTGGGCGGCCTCGGCTTCGACGGTCTTGCCGTCGGGCGTCATCAGCACCGACGGTCATCAGGCCGAGCGAGCCGAAGCCCTGCGCCACGGTGTCCGACTGCACGTCGCCGTCGTAGTTCTTGCAGGCCCAGACGTAGCCGCCCGACCACTTCATCGCCGAGGCGACCATGTCGTCGATCAGACGGTGCTCGTAGAGATGCCCTTTTCCTTGAAGTGCGTCGGCGAACTCCTCGTCGTAGATCTTCTGGAACAGGTCCATGAAGCGGCCATCGTATGCTTGAGGATGGTGTTCTTGGTCGACAGATAGACCGGCCAGCCCAGCGTCGAGGCCGTAGTTCAGCGAGGCGCGGGCGAAGTCGATGATCGACTTGTCCAGGTTGTACATCGCCATCACGACGCCGCTGTCGGGCGCGTCGAACACCTCGCGCTCGATCACGGTGCCGTCTTCGCCGACGAATTTCAGCGTCAGCTTGCCGGCGCCGGGAAACTTGAAATCGGTGGCGCGGTACTGGTCGCCATAGGCGTGGCGACCGACGACGATGGGCTTGGTCCAGCCCGGCACAAGGCGGGGCACGTTCTTGCAGATGATCGGCTGGCGAAAAATCACGCCGCCGAGGATGTTGCGGATCGTGCCGTTGGGGCTGCGCCACATCTGTTTCAGGCCGAATTCCTCGACGCGGCCCTCGTCGGGGGTGATCGTGGCGCATTTCACGCCGACGCCGACCTCCTGTGATCTTGTTCGCCGCGTCGACGGTGATCTGGTCGTCGGTGCGGTCGCGTTCTTCGATCCCGAGGTCGTAGTATAGGAGGTCGATGTCGAGGTAGGGCAGGATCAGCTTCTTCTTGATGAAGTCCCACATGATCCGCGTCATCTCGTCGCCGTCGAGTTCGACGATGGGGTTTTCAACCTTGATCTTGGACATGACGCCTCCGGCGGGATTGATGGGTTGGTCCACGTGATATCCGATTTGGGGCCGGTTGAAAGCAGGCAAAGCCGCCGGGGCTGCAACAATCGGTATACAGTTGTATGCATTGACTTGACCGAGCCGTTTCGATACCCGGTGGGTCGAACTTGCGGCGGAATTTCGACGGGGCGTTGACGGTCCTGACGACGACACGCCAGCCTGAACCGCCCACGAAAGAAAAGGACCACCAGCCATGGCACCATCGGACACCCCCGACATCATCTACACGAAGGTCGACGAAGCCCCGGAACTGGCCAGCGCGTCGCTGCTGCCGATCATCCGCGCCTTTGCGGGCGCGGCGGGGATCACGGTAGGCACCAAGGACATCTCGCTGGCGGGCCGGATCATCGCGGCGTTTCCCGAATACCTGACCGACGAGCAGCGCCAGGCCGACGACCTGGCCGAACTGGGCCAGCCTGGTGAAGACGCCGAACGCCAATGTGATCAAGCTGCCCAACATCTCGGCCTCGGTGCCCGCAATTGACCGCCGCCATCGCGGAACTGCAGTCGCAGGGCTACGAGCTGCCCGATTATCCCGAAGATCCGCAAACCGACGATGCGAAATCGGTGCGCGCCCGCTATGACGCGATCAAGGGATCGGCGGTGAACCCGGTGCTGCGCGAGGGCAATTCCGACCGCCGCGCCGCCCGTGCGGTCAAGAACTACGCCGATGGCCAACCCGCATTCGATGGGCACATGGAGCGGCGACAGCAAGACCCATGTGGCCTCGATGCCGGGGCAGCGATTTCTACTCCAACGAGACCTCTGTCACGGTTGGTGCCGGGCAGTCGGGCAAGGCGAAGATCACATTTACCGATGCCAGCGGGTCCGAGACGGTGCTGAAGGACGGGCTGGCGATCGAGGCCGGCACCGTCGTCGATGCGACCTTCATGTCGGCTGCGGCGCTGCGGCGCCTTCCTGGCAGATCAGATCGCCGACGCCAAGGCCAAGGGCGTGCTGTTCTCGCTGCACATGAAGGCCACGATGATGAAGGTGTCGGACCCGATCATCTTCGGCCATGCGGTGTCGGTGTTTCTGCAGGACCGGTGTTCGAGACGCATGGCGCAAGCTTGGCCGAGGCCGGGCGTGAACCCGAATTCCGGGATCGGCGCGCTGCTGGACGCGGTTGGACGATCTGCCGGAGAGCGTGCGCCGAGATCGAGGCCGATATCAAGGCGGTAATGGCCGAGCGCCCGCCGCTTTACATGGTCAATTCCGACCGCGGCATCACCAACCTGCATGTTCCGTCGGACGTGATCATCGACGCCTCGATGCCGGCGCTGATCCGCGCCGGCGGCAAGGGCTGGGGCCCGGACGGCAAGGAAGCCGACACCAATTGCGTGATCCCGGACAGCTGCTATGCGCCGGTCTATGACGAGGCCATCGAATACTTCAAAGAAACCGGCGCGCTGGACCCGACCACCGCGGGCACGGTGCAGAACGTCGGCCTGATGGCGCAGAAGGCCGAGGAATACGGCTCGCACCCCACGACATTCGAGATCGCCGGGGCCGGGCACGGTGCGCGATGGTTGCGGCCAATGGCGACGTGCTGCACGAGCACGCGGTGGAAGCGGGCGACATCTGGCGCTCTGCCTCGACCGCGAACAAGGCGCCGATCGAGGACTGGGTCGCAGCTGGCCATTGACGCGGCAGAAGGCGACGGGCTGCGCAGGCGATCTTCTGGCTGGACGAGACCCGCGCCCATGACGCCGAGCTGATCGCCTATGTCACGGCCGATCCTGGAAGCGGCCGGGCGTTGCCGACAAGTTCGAGATCCTGGCCCCGCGCGAGGCGACGCGCCAGACGCTGGAGACGATCCGCAAGGGCGAGAATTCCATCGCCGTCACCGGCAACGTGCTGCGCGACTACCTGACCGACCTGTTCCCGATCCTGGAACTGGGCACCTCGGCCAAGATGCTGTCGATCGTCAAGCTGATGAAGGGCGGCGGGCTGTTCGAGACCGGCGCGGGCGGATCGGCGCCCAAGCACGTGCAGCAGCTGAGCGAGGAAAACCACCTGCGCTGGGACAGCCTGGGCGAGTTCTGCGCGCTGGGCGAGAAGCTGCAAGTTCCTGGCCGAAACCGCGGGCAATGCCAAGGCGCGCGGTGCTGGGCGATGCGGTCGATGAGGCCACGCACAAGGCTGCTGGAGAACGGACAATTCACCAGAGCGCAAAGTCGGCCAGCCCGACAACCGGACAGCCATTTCTACTTTGCGCGCTACTGGGCCGAGGCGCTGGCGGCACAGAGCTGCGGCTGCCGATCTTGCAACGCATTTCGCGCCCATCGCGCAGGCGATGGCGGACAAGGAGGATACGATCCTGGCCGAGCTGAAGCAGGGTGAAGGCGCGCCCGGCGATATCGGCGGCTACTACCACCCCGATCCGGTGAAGACGGCAGCAGTCATGCGGCCCAGCGCAACGCTGAACGGCATCATCGGCTGACGAGCAACCGTGCGGGCCGCACAGGTCCGGGACGAACGCGCCTCAGCGCGTCGTTTCGGTCAGCCTGCGGCGCACGTAATCGTCGACCGAGCCGATCATCTGTTCCATGTGCGGGTCTTCGAAGAAGTGCCCGGCATTGTCGACCTCCTCGTGGGTGATCGTGATGCCCTTCTGCTCGTGCAGTTTCTCGACCAGCAGATGGGTGTCCTGCGGCGGGGCGACGCGGTCGTTGGTGCCGTTGATGATGAGCCCTGAAGCCGGGCAGGGTGCCAGGAACGAGAAGTCGTACATGTTGGCGGGCGGCGAAACGCTGATGAAACCGGTGATCTCGGGCCGCCGCATCAGCAGCTGCATGCCGATCCAGGCACCGAAGCTGAAGCCCGCGACCCAGCAATGCTTGGCGTTCTGGTTCATCGACTGCAGGTAATCGAGCGCGCTGGCGGCATCGCGACAGTTCGCCGATGCCCTGATCGTATTCGCCCTGGCTGCGCCCGACGCCGCGGAAATTGAACCGCAGCACGGTGAAGCCCATGTTGTAGAAGGTGTAATGCAGGTTATAGACGACCCGGTTGTTCATCGTGCCGCCGAACTGCGGATGCGGATGCAGGACGATCGCGATCGGCGCGTCCTTGGCCTTTTGCGGGTGATAGCGGCCTTCCAGCCGCCCCTCGGGGCCGGGAAAGATTACCTCGGGCATTGCGACGCCTCGTCATTTGGGTCTGAGGCCCGCGCCGGAATTCTTGACGAATTTTATCGGGGACCTTAGAACAGTTCTAAATCCCGGTCGGAGTGACTGGGCGGGTTGCGTTGGAGTTAATGATCCATCCTGCCCGCGTCAATGAAAGAACGGTCAGATCGCGCCATGAAGCTGAGCACCAAGGGACGTTATGCGATGGTGGCGCTGGCCGACCTGGCCACGCAGCCGCCCGGCACCCTGCTGTCGCTGGGGGAATTGTCGAAACGCCAGGACATCTCGTTGCCCTACCTGGAGCAGTTGTTCGTCAAGTTGCGCCGCGCCGGGCTGGTCGAATCGGTTCGGGGCCCTGGCGGTGGCTACAAGCTGTCGCGCATGCCCAGCGAGATCCGGGTATCGGATATCCTGGGCGCGGTGGATGAGACGGTCAGCGCGATGGAAACCGGCGCCGGGGCCAGCGGCGGCTCGTCGGGCACCCGGGCGCAATCGCTGACAAACCGGCTGTGGGAGGGGCTGTCGGCGCATGTCTACGTGTTCCTGCACCAGACGCGGTTGTCGGATGTTGTGGAAAACTCGCTTGTGCCGTGCCCCGCAGTCCCGACGCTCTTTGCGGTGGTCGACGACGGAGCCACCGGATGAAACTGACAACCACGATGATCGGGCTGGAGGACAATTCTGCGTCGCTGGGTCTGTATGGCGAGTTCCGCGAGGATGAAGGCCTGCGTCCGCCACATGTGCAGATCACGGTGCACACACGTCTGGACGGCACGCGCCACGATATCCGGGAAGCCGCTATTCGCAAGGCGCTGGAAGCGCTGGATGACGCGCGGGTAGCGCTGGAGGCGGAATTGCCGTGATCGACCGGGTCTACCTTGATTGGAACGCCACGGCGCCTTTGCGGCCCGAGGCGCGCGCGGCGATGATCGCGGCGATGGACGTGGTGGGCAATCCGTCCTCGGTTCATGCCGAGGGCCGCGCGTCGAAAGCCATCGTCGAGCAGGCGCGCGAACAGGTTGCCGCGGCAGTCGGGTGTCAGGCGCGCGAGGTGGTCTTTACGTCCAGCGCGACCGAGGCTGCATCGGTCCTAGCCAATCGGCCCGTCGACTGCGACGTGTTCGTCCAGGACACGGCGCATGACGCTCTATGGGCGCATTTCGATCTGTCTAATGTCGACCGGCGCCCCTTTGGTCCCGGCCACACGCTGGCAATGGGGCTGGCCAACGGCGAGACTGGAGTGATCACGGAACCGCCCGACAAAGTCGACGGGCAGTATCCCTATGGCGTGCGGCGGGCGGACTACTTGCTTTTGGATGTAACGCAGGCCGTGGGCCGAATCCCGTTCGTCTTTGGCTGGAGCGGTGTGGATTTCGCAGTGCTGTCGGCCCACAAAATTGGTGGCCCAAAAGGCGTTGGCGCGCTGATTGTGCGCCAGACGCTTGATATCGAACCGCTTTCTGTGGGTGGCGGCCAGGAAACGGGGCGACGGTCGGGCACTGAAAACGTCGCCGGCATCGCCGGGTTCGGTGCGGCAGCAGAGGCTGCGGTGCGCGATCTGGCGGACGGCGCCTGGGACCGCGTCGAAAAGTTGCGCGACAGACATGGAAAGCGGCCCTTGCGGCCACGGCAAAACAGACTATTTTTGTCGGGAAAGACGCGCGACGTTTGCCGAACACAAGCTGCCTTGCCACGCCCGGCTGGAAGGGCGAGACGCAGGTGATGCAGATGGACCTGGCCGGAATCGCCGTTTCGGCGGGGTCGGCGTGTTCCAGTGGCAAGGTGCGCGCCAGCCGCGTGCTGCGTGCGATGCAGCTACGACGAGGTTACCGCGGCATCGGCGATCCGGGTGTCGCTGGGGCCGCAGACGACCGATGATGAGGTCGGCCGCTTCGTGGATGCCTGGCTGACGCAGCACGAGAAATTCCGCGCCCGCGCGGCGTGAAAGGAGACCGATATGGCCGCTTTGGACCAGTCCGTCGTGAAGGAAGGCGTCGATCAGGACACCGTCGATGCGGTGCGCGAGGTTGCCGGCAAGTACAAGCACGGCTGGAACACCGAGATCGAGATGGACTATGCCCCGAAAGGGCTGAACGAGGATATCGTGCGGTTGATCTCGGAAAAGAACGGCGAGCCTGAGTGGATGACCGAGTGGCGGCTGGAGGCCTATCGCAGCGCTGGCTGCAGAAGCAGGAGCCCGACTGGGCGATGGTGCATTATCCCAAGATCGACTATCAGGATCTGTATTACTACGCCGCGCCGAAATCGATGAAGGACAAGCCCAAGTCGCTGGACGATGTCGATCCCAAGCTGCTGGAAACCTACAAGAAACTTGGCATCCCGCTGAAGGAGCAGATGATCCTGGCCGGCGTCGAGGGCGCCGAGGCCGTGCCCGCCGAGGGCCGCAAGGTGGCGGTGGACGCGGTGTTCGATTCGCGTCTCGGTCGGCACCACGTTCCAGGCCGAACTGGCCAAGGCCGGGGTGATCTTCTGCTCGATCTCGGAGGCGATCCGCGAGCATCCCGAACTGGTGAAGAAATACCTCGGCTCCGTGGTCCCGGTCTCGGACAACTATTTCGCCACGCTGAACTCGGCAGTGTTTTCCGACGGATCGTTCGTCTACGTGCCGCCCGGCGTGCGCTGCCCGATGGAGCTGTCGACCTATTTCCGCATCAATGCCGAGAACACCGGCCAGTTCGAGCGCACGCTGATCATCGCCGACAAGGGCGCCTACGTGTCAGCTACCTGGAAGGCTGCACCGCGCCGATGCGCGATACCAACCAACTGCACGCCGCCGTGGTCGAGCTGGTGGCGCTGGAGGATGCCGAGATCAAGTATTCCACGGTGCAGAACTGGTACCCGGGCGACGAGAACGGCAAGGGCGGCATCTACAACTTCGTGACCAAGCGTGCCGATTGCCGTGGCGACCGGTCCAAGGTGATGTGGACCCAGGTTGAAACCGGGTCGCGCGGTGACCTGGAAATATCCGTCCTGCATCCTGCGCGGCGACGATAGCCAGGGTGAATTCTATTCCATCGCCATCACCAACAACATGCAGCAGGCCGATACCGGCACCAAGATGATCCACCTCGGCAAGCGCACGAAGTCACGGATCGTGTCCAAGGGGATTTCGGCGGGCAAGGCGCAGAATACCTACCGCGGCCAGGTTTCGATGCACCCGAAGGCGAAGAACTCGCGCAATTACACCCAGTGCGACAGCCTGCTGATCGGCGACAAGTGCGGCGCGCACACGGTGCCTTATATCGAGGTGCGGAACAATTCGTCCCGGGTCGAGCACGAGGCGACGACATCCAAGGTCGACGACGATCAACTGTTTTATTGCCGCTCGCGCGGCATGGACGAGGAAGAAGCGGTGGCACTGGTCGTCAACGGTTTCTGCAAGGAGGTGCTGCAGGCGCTGCCGATGGAGTTCGCCATGGAAGCGCAGCAGCTTGTGGCGATCAGCCTTGAAGGCTCGGTCGGGTAGCCAATGGTCGGCAACGCCGCAGAAGAAGGCCTGCTGAGCCAGATTGGCAATCCCAGCCATTCCGACCCGACGCGGGTGATCGCCTTGGCGTCCTTTGTTGTGGGCGGAGTGGCCTACCTGCTGGCACGTTGGGCCTTCCCGGCGCTGACCGTCTGGGGCGGAATCGTCCTTGGGATCGGCGTCTGCCTAGCGGTCGCCTGGGGGCTGGCGCGCCGGCTCCGCCGCAGGGCCGAGGCGCGCCGGGCGCAGGCGATGGCGGAAAGGCGCGCGGTTGAGACCGCGGAAACTGATGCGCGCATCATGGCGATGCGGCGGCAGGCCGAGGTTTCCGACGATAGGGATCGCGCGTGATGGTCCTCTACCGCAGGACATCGCGGACACTGCGTCGGCTGGTGGCCTGACCGGGGATGGCCCTTCCGGGGCGACTGTGAAATGAAGCCCCGAACGCGGGGCGAGATGAAATTGGACCGAGGAAGAAAATGCTGGAAATCAAAAACCTGCACGTGAAACTTGAAGAAGAGGACAAGGCGATCCTGAAAGGTGTCGACCTGAGCGTCGGGGCCGGTGAGGTCCATGCGATCATGGGTCCGAACGGGTCCGGCAAATCGACCATGTCCTACGTGCTGTCGGGCCGGGGCGGCTATGAGGTGACGGATGGCTCGGCGACCCTGCTGGGCCAGGATATCCTTGAGATGGAGCCGGAGGAGCGCGCCGCGGCGGGTCTGTTCCTGGCGTTCCAGTATCCTGTCGAAATTCCCGGGGTCGGCAACATGACCTTTCTGCGCACTGCGCTGAACGCACAGCGCAAGGCGCGCGGCGAGGACGAGGTCAGCGCCACCGATTTCCTGAAACTGATCCGCGCCAAGGCGAAGGACCTGAATATCGACGCCGACATGCTGAAGCGTCCGGTGAACATGGGGTTCTCGGGCGGCGAGAAGAAGCGCAATGAAATCTTGCAGATGGCGGTTCTGGAGCCGAAGATGTGCATTCTCGACGAGACCGACAGCGGGCTCGATGTGGACGCGATGAAGCTGGTGTCGCAAGGCGTCAACGCGCTTCGCGACGCGGGCCGGTCGTTCCTGGTGATCACCCATTACCAGCGCCTGCTGGACCATATCGTGCCCGACGTCGTCCACATCATGAACGATGGCCGGATCATCAAGTCCGGCGGCGCCGAACTGGCGCTGGAGGTCGAAGAGAACGGCTATGCCGATATCCTCAGCGAGGTGGCCTGATGGCTCTGGCGGCGAAGAATGAGCGGCCCGAAAGCTGGATCGACGCCCTGCGCCCGCCCCGGGGCGCGGGCTGGGCCGATGCAGCGCGGGCCGATGCGCTGGCGCGATTGCAGGCGGCGGGCCTGCCGTCGCGGCGCGACGAATACTGGAAATACACACGGCCCGACAGGCTGACGGCGGAGACCGCCAAGCCGGCGGCGGTTTTCGTCGATGACGACGCGCCGCTGTTCGACGATATCGACCGGCTGAAGATCGTCTTCGTCGACGGCGTGTTCGACGCCGAAGCCTCTGACGATCTGACGCTTGCAGGGGTCGAGATCGAGCGTCTGGCGGATGCCGCGAAGGCCGATATCCACTGGGCGAAAGACCTTTACGGCATGCTGGAAACGCGCGGGCAGACCCCGGTGCACCGCCCGCTGGCGGCGCTGAACACGGCCATGGCCGACCGATGGCGTCGTGATCCGTGCGACGCGGCAAGGCGGCACGCCCGTGAACCTGATTTACCTCCACAAATCAGATACGTTCCGACGCGATTCTGCATCATTGCATCAAGCTGGAACACGGCGCCGATCTGACCATTCTGGAAAACGGTCCGGCCGCTGCGCGGTTCAACAAGGTGATGGAGGTCGACGTCGCCGATGGCGCCGCCTTCCACCATGTCCGCGCGCAGGGCCGCGACCATGAACGCCGCGCGGTAACGCATATCTTTGCCCGGCTCGGCGCGAAGAGCACGTTCAAGTCCTTCACCATGACCGTGAACGGCGTGATGACCCGCAACGAATGCGTGATCGAGCTGACCGGCGACAATGCGATCGCCCATGTCGCCGGCGCCGCGGTCGGCGATGGCGATTTTCACCACGACGACACGGTCTTCGTCACCCATGACGCGGTGAACTGCGAAAGCCGTCAGGTGTTCAAGAAGGTGCTGCGCAACGGCGCGACGGGCGTGTTTCAGGGCAAGATCCTGGTGAAGCCCGACGCCCAGAAGACCGACGGCTACCAGATCAGCCAGTCGCTGCTGCTGGACGACGACAGCGCAGTTCTATCGCCAAGCCGGAACTGGAGATCTACGCCGACGACGTGATGTGCAGCCACGGCTCGACCACCGGGCGCGATCGACGACGACGGCGCTGTTCTACCTGCGCTCGCGCGGGGTTCCGCGAGGCGGAGGCGCAGGATCTGCTGGTGCTGGCGTTCCTGGCCGAGGCGATCGACGAGATCGAGGATCCGAAGCCATCGCCGAGGATATCCTGGACCGGCTGCAGCGGCTGGCTGGTGCGCCGCCGAAGCTGATGGCGCTGGTCACCGGACATAGTGGCCACCTACCGGGCGCCGCGCGCCGTGATCCGGCGGCAGCTGGCCATGGGCCCGCGCGAGGATCGGGCGCTGATGTACCTGATGCTGGCCTGCGGGCTGATCTTCGTGGCGCAATGGCCGCGGCTGTCGCGCGCGAGGCGCACCTGGACGACACGGTGCCGCTGGACGCGCTGCTGGGCGGCGCGCTGATGGGCTGGATGTTCATCGCGCCGCTGGCGCTTTACGGCCTTGGCCGCGCTTGAGCCGCATGGTGGCCGCACGTGGTCGGGCGGGCAGGGCACATGGTACGCGGCGCGGCTGGCGCTGTTCTGGTCGCTTGCTGGCCGTCGACGCCCGCTGTGGCTGCTGAACGGGCTGGTCGCGGGCTTCATCGGGCCCGGGTCCGGCGCTTGACCTGACCGGTGCTGGTGGCGCTTGGCGGTCTTCGTGCTTTTCTGGGGCCTGTCGCTTGCTGGAAGCCGAACGCGGCGGAGTGCCGGCATGACGCTGACGCTTGCCCAACCTGCTGCGGCTGGCCTGGGACACCGTGCGCACGCCGCGCGAGGCGGCGCGCATCGTCATGTCGGTGGATCTGCCCCGCACGGCGCGTGGGAAGCGCTGTTCGCGCCTGGTGATTGCCGGCACGCTGCTGGCCATCGCCATCACCTATCTCTTCACCGGCGACCTGGTGATGCATCTCGGCGTGATGCCGGCCACGCCCCTAGTCGCCGCGATCATCTCGACGTCCGCTTCGGTCATCATCGGTCTTCGCGATCTTCTGGATCGGGCGCGCCATGGGCGGGCAAGGGCGGATTTGGCGAGGCGATCCTGCTGGTCGCTTGGACTCCAGTTCGTCGTGATCTGCATGCAGACTCGCGCAACTGGCCGCGTTTCTGCTGCTGCCGCCGCTGGCCGGTGCTGGTTGACATCGCGGCGCTCGGTGATCTCGATCTGGCTGCTGACCAATTTCATCGCCGAACTGCACGGCTTCAAATCGCTTGACCCGCGTCTTCCTGATGATGCTGGTTTCGCTGTTCGGGCTGGCGTTCGGCGTGTCGCTGATCCTTGCGATGATCGGCATCTCGGTTCCCGGAGTGCCATCGTGATGTACGACGTGCACGAGATACGCAAGGATTTCCCGATCCTTTCGCGCCAGGTGAACGGCAAGCCGCTGGTCTATCTGGACAACGGCGCCTCGGCGCAGAAGCCGCAGGTGGTGATCGACGCGGTGACGCATGCCTACTCCCATGAATATTCCAACGTTCACAGGGGCCTGCACTACCTTTCCAACCTTGCGACCGAGAAATACGAGGCTGTGCGCGGCACCATCGCGCGGTTTCTGAACGCGGGCTCGGAAGACGAGATCGTGATGAACACCGGCACGACCGAGGGCATCAACATGGTCGCCTACGGCTGGGCCATGCCGCGGATGGAGGCGGGCGACGAGATCGTGCTGAGCGTGCATGGAGCATCACGCCAACATCGTGCCCTGGCATTTCCTGCGCGAACGGCAGGGCGTGAAGCTGGTCTGGGTCGACATCGACGCCGACGGCGTCGCTCGATCCGCAGAAGGTGCTGGACGCGATCACGCCGAAGACCAAGCTGGTGGCGATCACGCATCTGTCGAACGTGCTGGGCACCAGGGTCGATGTGAAGACGATCACCGAGGGCGCCCATGCGCAAGGGCGTTCCGGTGCTGGTCGACGGCATCCAGGCGGCGGTGCACATGCCGGTCGACGTGCAGGACATCGGCTGCGATTTCTACGCCATCACCGGGCACAAGCTTTACGGGCCCTCCGGGTCGGGCGCGATCTATGTCAAGGCGCGAGCGCATGGCCGAGATGCGCCCCTTCATGGGCGGCGGCGACATGATCCGCGAGGTCCACAAGGACGCAGTCACCTGGAACGATCCGCCGATGAAGTTCGAGGCCGGCACGCCGGGCATCGTGCAGATGATCGGGCTGGGCGTCGCGCTGGACTACATGACTGGGCCTTGGGCATGCAGACCATCGCCGCATCACGAGGCCGATCTGCGCGACTACGCCGCGCAGAGATTCGCCGGATTGAACTGGCTGAATTTGCAGGGCACCACGCCGGACAAGGGCGCGATCTTCTCGTTCACGCTCGACGGCGCGGCCCATGCCCACGACATTTCGACCGTGCTCGACAAGCACGGCGTCGCGGTGCGCGCCGGGCATCATTGCGCCGGTCCGCTGATGGATCACCTTGGACTGACCGCCACCTGCCGCGCGTCCTTCGGGCTCTACAACACGCGCGCCGAGGTCGATGCGCTGGTCGACGCGCTGCAGCTGTGTCACGAGCTTTTCGCCTGAGGCATGACAGGGGGCGGCGACATCGACGTGGCCAAGGCGCTGAAACAGGTCTCGGTCGGCATCCTGACCTGGGCCCGGCTCTCGACACTACGCCATCCGCTGAAATCCTATGCGCGGGCAGGGCTGCTGGACGCCGTTGGCGAGGTCACGCTGTTCGCCAATGGGTCCGATCCGCGCGAGATGGCGCTGGCCAAAAAAATATGGCTTCAACCTTCTGACAAGCTGCGAGAATATCGGCATCGGCCCGGCCTTTGCCCGATTGGCAGAAGTTGCGGCGCGCCCGTATTTCCTGTTTCTCGAAAACGACTGGCCCTGTATCGAGCCGCTCGGGGTCGCCCAGACACGGCTGGCGCAAGGCGTCGAACTGCTGCGCCAGTGTCAGGCGGATGCTGTCCGCTTTCGTCATCGCGCCAAATACGGTCATCCGCTTTATAGCCGGGCCGTTGCGAGGGGCACGAGTTGGAGCCCGCGAACCTGCCACATATTCTTGACGCCGTGCATTGGACGCGAGAACCTCAGGCCGATTTCCCCGACCAGATCGACAGGCACGACATCGGGGGCGAGCCGTGGTTCTTCGCAGACGCCGCCTACGCCGCCTATACCAACAACCCGTGCCTTTACCGCACCGATTTCGCCCGGTCAGAGATCGGCCCACGCGGCGAGGTCCCGGGTCTGGCCTCCGAGGTGCATCTGCAAGGTTGGTGGCAGGCCCAGCCGCTAAGTATAGCCATCGGCGAGGGGCTCTTCACCCATCGCGATCCGGGCAAGGAATGGCGGCGGGCGGGCCGGATCATTAGGCGCTGGTTCCGGCGCGACCGGTGACCGCCTGAATTTTGCGATTGCGAGAGTCCCGGGCTCGCTCTATATCCGGGCCGCAACGCACCCGTAGCTCAGCTGGATAGAGCGCTGCCCTCCGAAGGCAGAGGCCATAGGTTCGAATCCTCTCGGGTGCGCCAAATAATTCAATAAAATCAATCAAGTGAGCCTTTAACATATTCTCGGATCGTCAAATGTTCACCATTTGGTCCATGTACAAAAAGTGTACAAAATTAGCTATAAGCTTCATCCTACTGATTGTATTAATAAAAAGCAGGAAGGTTGAAGATGAAAGAGAAGATCGATGTGCGTGGGGATGGTCGGATCATCCTCTATATGCGCGAGGGGCTGAAGAGTCCGATGTGGCAGGTGCGGATGAGAATTCCAAACGCGACTGGCTACAAGATTGTATCGACGAAAACTTCCGATCGGAAGTCGGCCGAACGGATTGCGCACGACATGTATGAGGAACTCTACATGCGTGTGAAATCCGGCGGCTCCATTCACTCCAAGACCTTCCGGCAAGTCTCTGAAGAATGGGAAAAAGCGGCGGTGGCGCTTGGCCCCAATCGGCAAGGTGGGACCTGGAATGGCACGATAGATCGGATACGTGCCTATTCGCTTGAATTTTTTGGCGACAAGCGGATTGACCAGATCAAGGCATCTGACTTGGCCGATTATTTTGTTTGGCGAAAGCACCACTTTGTTCGAAAACAACCAACCAACGGCACTCTAAAGAGGGAGCGAATTTCGTTGATGCCGCTGTTCAAATAAGAGGTGGTCGCGGGAATTCGGACCAGTCGTTAAGGTGGATCGCATGACGAAAGAAGTGATCCAGAATGAAGAAACGAAAGAACCATTCGCCTGAGTTCAAAGCCAAGGTTGCGCTTGAAGCGATCCGCGAGGAGATGACGCTGGCGGAGCTGTCCAAGAAGTATGGCGTCCATCCGACCCAGATCGGCACATGGAAGCGCGCGGCGATAGAGAACATGGCGACGGCATTTACGCGCCGAGGTTCAGCCCCCGGAACAGGTGAGCGCCGCTGACGTCGACAAGCTGCATTCCAAGATTGGCCAGCTGGTGGTGGAGCGGGATTTTTTGGCCGATGCCTCGCACCAGTTGCTCGGGACGCGAGGCAAAAAATGGTGAGCAAGGATCATAAGCTCAGCGTGCGTCGGCAGTGTGCGCTGCTGACGTTGTCGCGGTCAAATCTGTACTATGAGCCGAAGGGCGAAAGCGCCGAGAACCTGCGGTTCATGGAGATCATCGACAAGCAGTTCTTGGAAACGCCCTGGTACGGATCGCGCCAAATGGCCCGTTACATGAAGCGCAACAACCACGAATGCGGCCGCCATCGGGTCCGCCGTTTGATGCGCCTCATGCGGCTGGTGCCGATCTACCAGGAACCCAACACCAGCAAGAAGCATCCACAGCACAAGATCTGGCCGTATCTGCTGAGGAACGTGGTGATCGACCGCCCGAACCAAGTCTGGTGCGCAGATATTACCTACATTCCGATGCGGCGTGGCTTCCTGTATCTCGTGGCGATCATGGATTGGTACAGCCGCAAGGTTCTGGCCTGGCGGCTGTCCAACAGCATGGACGCAGAGTTCTGCGTTGAGGCCCTGAAAGAGGCCTTGGCCAAGCACGGCACGCCGGAAATCTTCAACACCGATCAAGGCAGCCAGTTCACCAGCGGCGCTTGGATCGACGTGCTGACTGACGCAAAGATCAAGATCAGCATGGACGGGAAAGGCGCGCTGGCGCGACAACCGCATGATCGAACGGCTCTGGCGGTCTCTGAAGTACGAATGCGTCTATCTGCATGCCTTTGAGACAGGCTCAGAGAGCGGGCCGGGATCGGCAAAGTGGCTGACCTATTACAACGCCGAGCGCCCGCACTCGACCCACGGCATCTTGACCCCCGATGAGGCCTATGCCAGCAAAACAGAACCAATGAGATTAGCAGCCTGAAATGAAACCCTGATCCATCTTAACAAGGCTGCAAACTGGTCGAAAATCTAGGACCACCTCTGACTACGTCCGCTTTAAGCCTTCTCAGCTTGGTCGCAAAGCAAGCTAAAGTGCAAATTGCCAACCCCCGCGTCTATGACCCGGGAAACGCGTGGCCGTGCTCAAAAGCTCAAGAGATCCCGTGCGCAAGGAATGTAGCGCCTAGGGAAATGGCTGACAAAATAGCAGGGCAACACAAGATCCGTTTTTGAACCACAAAATAAGATGTAAACAGTTAAAAAAAGGACTCGTACAGGCAAGAACCGGACAAAATAGCCCTCTAGTGGTGTCTATAGCAATGTGCAAACGTGGGCCATGGAAAGAAAATCGGAGAATACCGCACTTTGGCGTATGTCCATTGCGCCGATGATGGATTGGACCGACCGGCATTGCCGGTATCTGCACCGGCAGATGTCGCGGCGGGTTTTGCTTTATACCGAGATGGTGACCGCTCCGGCGCTGGTGCGGGGCGGAGCGCGGCATCTCTTGCGTTTCGACCGGGCGGAACATCCGGTCGCCGTGCAGCTTGGCGGCTCGGAACCGCGTGAACTGGCCCAGGCGGCGCGGATGGCGGCGGACGAGGGCTATGACGAGGTCAACCTGAACATCGGCTGCCCGTCGGACCGCGTCCAGTCGGGATGCTTCGGCGCGATCCTGATGCGCCAGCCTGGTCTTGTGGCCGACTGTGCCGCGGCGATGATCGCGGCCTGCGACGTCGAGGTGACGGTCAAGTGCCGGATCGGCGTCGATGATCAGGACCCCGAAGCGGTTCTTCCGCACTTCCTGCAAACCATGCGCGACGCCGGTGTGCGCCGCGTGATCATCCATGCCCGCATGGCCTGGCTGGAAGGGTTGAGCCCGAAGGAAAACCGCGACATCCCGCCGCTCGATTACGCGCTTGTCCATGCGATGAAACGGGCGTTTCCCGACCTGCACATCTCGATCAACGGCGGCATCGCCAGCCTGGCCGACGCGCAGGCTCAGCTTGACGCGGGCATGGACGGGGTGATGATCGGCCGCGCGGCCTATCACGCACCGTCGGGTATCCTGCTCGATGCCGACCGCGTCATCTTCGGCGACGACCGGCGCGTCAGCGCCGAAGAGGTGGTAGACCTGATGCGGCCCTACATCGCCGCGCATTTGGCCGAGGGCGGGCGGCTGCACCAGGTCACGCGCCATATGCTGGGTCTGTTTCAGGGCCGTCCCGGCGCGCGTGGCTGGCGGCGGGCGATTTCCGAGATGGCGCATCGCGACGGCGCGGGGCTGGAGGTGCTTGACGCCGCGCTGGCATGGCTGGAACCGGTGGCAGAGCGGCAGGCCTCGTAACGCATGGCCGGCTTTCTCCGGCAGGGCTGGACCAGGTTCGGCCCCGATCCCGCGCTCGATCCCTGGCTGGCCGCCGCGATACCTTCAGCCAGGGCGGAGGTCGCCGACCCGGCCCATGCCCGCTGGCTGCGCTGCGAAGGGACCTGGTTTGCTGGTGTCAACATCCTGCCCAACGATGGCAACGGGGCGGTCGCCGGCTCTGGTCCGTTACGCGGGCGGGCAGTGGACGCGATCCGCAAGCACATCGGGCGGGTTCAGTGGGACAGGGCGCAGGTCTCGGTGGTTTATCCCGGCTACCCGCGCCCGAAAGACGGCGAAAGAGCCGCCGCGTTCCGGTTTCGCCGCGACCGCGATGCGGCGCATGTCGACGGGCTGCACAAGTTGGCCGATGGGCGTCGGGTGCTGGCCGAGCCGCACGCCTTCGTCCTGGGGCTGCCGATGACCCGGGTCGGGGAGGGCGGCAGCCCGATGGTCGTCTGGGACGGCAGCCACGAGGTGATGCGCGCGGCGTTCCGCGAGGCGCTGGCGAACACCCGCCCCGAGAATTGGGGCTCCGTCGATCTGGGCCCCGCCTATGGCGCGGCGCGGCGCCAAGTGTTTCAGACCTGCCGCCGGACCGAACTGACGGCGCAACTGGGAGAGTCCTATCTCGTGCATCGGCTGGCGCTGCACGGGATCGCTCCGTGGCGCGACGGCACGGACGCTCCGCCCGAAGGCCGGATGATTGCCTATTTCCGACCGGAACTGCCGGGACCGGTCAGCGATTGGCTGGAACGACCCTGACGGGACCGCGTGCTGCGCATGTGCGCAATGCCCGGCGTCAGACCTGCCGCTTCAGCCGTGCCGCCCGTCCGCCGCGCCTGCGGATGACCTGGCCGCTGCGGCCCGGCAATTCCGCCATGATCGCGCGCCGGGTCTCGGGCGTCATCTTCGACCATTGCGCGATCTCGTCGATCGAGCGCAGGCAGCCGGTGCAAAGCCGCGCCTCTGGGTGGATTACGCAGATGCGGATGCAGGGCGACTTCGATCTCGTTGCGGCTCCAGATCTCGTTGTTCATGTCGCCCTCAGATGCGCCAGACGATCAAGCGCCCCTTGCAGGATATAGCTGGCGGCGACGTGGTCGATCACCTGCCCGCGACGCTTTCGCGACGTATCCGCCTCCAGCAACGCGCGCGTCGCGGCAACCGTCGACAGGCGCTCGTCCCAGAATGCGATGGGCAGGTCGGTCAGCCTTTCGAGGTTGCGCGCGAAGGCCCGGGTCGACTGACAGCGCGGGCCCTCGGTGCCGTCCATGTTCAGCGGCAGCCCCAGGACCAGTCCGCCCAGCTCGCGGGCCGCGACGATTTCCAGCAGCCGCGCCGCATCCAGCCCAAATTTGCGGCGCTTGACGGTCTCCAGCGGCGTCGCCACCGACAGCAGCCGGTCGGACACCGCGACCCCGATGGTGGTGGTGCCCAGGTCGAGGCCCGCAAGCCCGCGCATCGGCGGCAGGCGGCTGGCGAAATCGGCGATATCCTCGCAGATCATTCCGCCACGCCCGCCTGGACGGCGGCGGCGCGGATCGTGGCAAGGGCGTCTTCGCTGGCCGCAAAGGTCGCCTGCGCCTCGGCCCAGATTTTGGCGGCGCGTTCGCCTTCGCCCAGCACGCCCAGCGCGCCGATCAACCGCGCCCATTCCTGCGGCGTGCCGCCAGAGGTGGCCAGCCGCTCGCCCAGGCCCTCGACCATGCCGCGGATCATGTTCTGCCGGTCCTCGTCGCTCATCTCCGCGGCGGCGGCCATGTCGCCGGCTGATGGGCCCGGCAGGGCAGGGTCGGGTGGCAACTGGAACCGCACGCCCGCAAGCCGAGCGACATCCTCGATCTGCGCCCGGATCGGGGCGACCCAGGGGGCCTGCGGCCGGCTTTCCGCCAGCAACGCACGCCAGATGTCAAAGCCCAAGTCGGGTCGCCCGGTCTGGATGTGCATCTGTGCAAGGTAGTACCGCGCCGCCCCGTTGCGCGGGTCTTCCGCCAGGGCCTTGTGCAGCGCGGCCTCGGCTTGCGGCGAGACATAGCCGCCCGCCGCCAGGATCATCAGGTCGGCCAGGTCGGCGTGGTCCGCGCCGGTGGCCGCGTCGCCCTTCAACGCGATGACGCGGGCCTGCGCGCGCCGCGCCGCGGCGAAGTCGCCCAGCCGCGCCTCGTAACGGGTCAGCAGCATCTGGCCGCGCAGGTCGTCCGGGTTCCGGGTCGTGGCCGCGCGCAGCTTTTCCATGAGTTCCTGCACTTGCGGCTCGACACCCGGCGGGGCCGGCAGGTCGGCGCCGTTGGCGATTTCGGCCTGGTCCTGATCTGGTCGGTTGGCGCGCAGTTCTTCGGCGGCGGACAGACGCGACTTGAGCGGCAGATCGGGATAGCCCGGCGCCCCGAGTTGGGCATAAATCGCCAGCGCGCCGCCGACCACGACCGCGCCGATCAAGACCGCCGTCGTAATCGAGGCGGTGCGTGGCGCAAAGCTGACCTCGGTCGCCCCCTGCGCCGCGCGGTCGGCCTCCAGGATGCGCCGCGACACTTCCAGCCGGACACGCTCTGCCTCGTCGGCCGTGACGGTGCCGCGCGCAAGGTCGCGTTCGACCTCTTTCAACTGGTCGCGGTAGATGTCGAGATCGTAGGCGGCCGCCGCCGCGTCGCGGTCGCGGGCGCGCAACAGCGCCAGCACCATCAAGGCGCAGACCGCAACGGCCAGCAGGGCGGCAACACTCCAGAAAACCATTCGTGCCTCTTTTTTGTTTGGCATGGGTCTACAAGGCGGCGCGTTCGGGCAAAACCCCCAAAGCAGGCTGGCGCGGTCAGCTTCTTGTGACGCGATGTCGCTATTGGCGTGGGAATGCCGCAGGGCGTCTTGGCATTTGCGCGGGTCCGGCTATTTAAGGCGCGACAGGGCCCGGTGCCGTGCCCTAGGGGGATTCGCTTACCATGAAACGCTATTCCGCCTTTGCCATCGCCCGCGAGGCGCTCCGCCAGCACACCGGCTGGACCCGCGCCTGGGCCAGCCCCGAGCCGCGCGCGAAATACGACGTGATCATCGTCGGCGCGGGCGGGCACGGGCTGGCGACGGCGTATTACCTGGGGAAGAATTTCGGTATCACCAACGTGGCGATCCTTGAAAAGGGCTGGCTGGGCGGCGGCAACACCGGGCGCAACACCACGATCATCCGGTCGAACTACCTTCAGGACCCGTCGGCGGCGATCTACGAGAAGGCGCGGTCGCTTTACGAAACGCTCAGCCAGGACCTGAATTACAACGTCATGTTCAGCCCGCGCGGCGTGATCATGCTGGCCCAGACCCATCACGAGGTGCGCGGCTACCAGCGCACCGCCCATGCCAATGCCCTGCAGGGCGTCACGACCGAGTGGATCGGGCCCGACCGGGTCAAGGAGCTGTGCCCGATCATGAACATCTCCGGTCCGCGCTATCCGGTGCTGGGCGGGCTGTGGCAGGCGCGCGGCGGCACCGCGCGGCACGACGCGGTCGCCTGGGGCTATGCGCGGGCCTGTTCGGATATGGGCATGCATGTGATCCAGCGCTGCGAGGTCACCGGGGTGACGACCGAGGGCGGCAAGGTCACCGGCGTGTCGACGTCGCGCGGCGATATCGGCTGCGACAAGCTGGGGATCGTCGTGGCGGGGCATTCTTCGGTGCTGGCCGAGAAGGCCGGGTTCCGGCTGCCGATCGAAAGCGTCGCGTTGCAGGCGCTGGTCAGCGAACCGATCAAGCCCTGCATGGACGTGGTCGTCATGGCCAACACGGTACACGGCTACATGAGCCAGTCCGACAAGGGCGAGATGGTGATTGGCGGCGGCACCGATGGGTTCAACAATTACACCCAGCGCGGCTCGTTCCACCATATCGAGGAGACCGTGCGCGCGCTGGTCGAGACCTTCCCGATGATCCGCGCCTCAAGATGCTGCGCCAGTGGGGCGGGATCGTCGACATGACCGGCGACCGCTCGCCGATCCTGTCGAAGACGCCGGTCGAGGGCGTCTTCGTCAACTGCGGCTGGGGGACCGGCGGCTTCAAGGCGATCCCGGGATCGGGCTGGGGCATGGCGGAATTGATGGCCAAGGGGTCGTCGCCGCTGACGCAAGCCTTCGGGCTGGAGCGGTTCCGCGAGGGCCGGTTCATCGACGAGAGCGTGGCGGCGGGGGTGGCGCATTGATCGGCTGATTTTGCGAGCGGGTTGGCGGGATGGGTCTTAAGAAACCCAGTTCTGGCTTTCACAATTGTCGTCGGGATAGGTTTTTTTGGCGGCTTTTGCGCGCAGTTGGCATTTGGGCACAGCTACTTCTCTCGATTCGGTAGCGTAACTGTTGCGGTTGGTGTTTTTGTCTTTGGATCAGTAGCTTCACGACTTCTTGCGAGAGGGCAGTATAGTTTTCTTCTCGATAAAAATGGTGAACCCGGGGATCCCTTCAAGAGCCGTACTGTTATCCGCACTCTGAATTTGGAAGCCTTCGCCGTTGCTCTCGGTACCATCCAATGGGGTTTCGGCGATCTTGTTTTCGAGTGGGCAACGCGGTGGGTTTTCTCACGATGATCCGTCGCTCCGAAATCATCCTCGCTAGCGGCGCTTCCGCCATCGCCTGTCACTGGCTATCTGATCGACCGGAACTGCGGCTATGACGCCTTTGCCCGCTCCGGCTCTCTCATCGTGGCCTTCGGCGCGGCGCTGGCGGGGCGCGAGATTCATCTGGGCGAACGCTCCGTCGCGGCGCAACGAGGCCCGGGTGGAAAAGCTGGAAGCGACCTATCTCGATGCCGCCGGATCGGGCGAGGCGGCGACGCCCGAGGCCTTGACCCGGCTGGCCACGACCCTGGCAGACTATCGCACCGCCCGGCTGGCAGCAGGTTGGGCGGATGATTCATTTTGAAATTGCAATCGTTTGTCTGGGAACCGCTGATCTGGGGGTCGGCGACCTTGTCGTTTGACCGTGAGAGGCTGACAATGGATGATCGAGGCCTGCCATGCTGATCCTGCACTGCCCCAATTGCGGCGTCGACGCCGACGAGACCGAACTTGCCGCCGGGCGGCGAGGCGCATCTGAAGCGCTTCGGCCCGGGCGTCTCGGACGAGGAGTTTCGACGACTACCTGTTTGCCAACGGAAAACCCGCGCGGCGTGCATTTCGAACGCTGGCGCCATGCGCAGGGCTGCGGCAAGTGGTTCCACGCCGCGCGCGACACCGATGACGCTGGAGGTGTTCGGCACCTATCCGGCGCAGACCACCGAACCGCCAAAGGACATCCGCGACGCGATCACGCGCCAAGCGCCCCGGCTGGTCCGTGGAGGGACGTTCGCATGAGCACCCGTCTTGCCACCGGCGGCCGCCTGCTCGAACCGCGACCGCGCCGGTCGAATTTCACCTTCAACGGCAAGCGGTTGACGGGCTATGCAGGGCGACACGCTGGCCTCGGCCCTGCTGGCCAATGGCCAGATGCTGATGGGCCGGTCGTTCAAGTATCACCGCCCGCGCGGGATCGTGGCCAGCGGCGCGGAAGAGCCGAACGCGCTGGTCAACCTGGGCCAGGGCGCGCCGGTTCGAGCCGAACCAGCGCGCCACCACGACCGAGCTGTTCGACGGGCTGACGGCGACCAGCCAGAACCACTGGCCGAGCCTCGAATTCGACGTCGGCGTGGTCAACAACTACGCCAGCCGCTTCCTGCCTGCGGGCTTCTACTACAAGACCTTCATGGCGCCGCGCGCCGCCTGGAAGCATGTCTTCGAGCCGATCATCCGGCAGTCGGCGGGTCTGGGCAAAGCGCCGAAGGACCGCGACGCCGGATCGCTACGAACATTTCTACGCCCATGTCGATGTGCTGGTCATCGGCGGCGGCATCGCCGGGCTGCACGGCGGCGCACGCGGCCGGGGCGGCGGGTGCCAGCGTTCTGCTGGTCGAACAGACCGCCCACTGGGGCGGCCGCGCGCCGGTCGACGGCGCGATGATCGACGGCAAGCCGGCCGAGGACTGGATCAACGACCGCCGGCCGAAGCGCTTGAAAGAGATGGAGAATGTCCGCCTGCGCACCCGCATGCATGGGCGCCGGTGTCTATGACCACGGCTATGCGCTGGCCTACGAACGGCTGACCGACCACGACCCCGATCCCGAGCCTGCCGCGTCACCGGCTCTGGCGCATCCGCGCCAGGCAGATCGTCACTGCGACCGGCGCCATCGAGCGGCCGCTGTCCTTTGCCGGCAACGACGTGCCCGGCGTGATGCTGGCCTCGGCGGTGCGCGACTACGTGGTCAACTACGGCGTCAGCCCCGGCGACCGCACGGTCGTCGTGACCAACAACGACGACGCCTATCGCACGGCGATCGCGCTGAAAGAGGCCGGGCTGGACGTGCCCGCGATCCTCGACGCGCGAACGCGCGCCGACGGCCCGCTGCCGACAGGCGGCGCGCGACATCGGCATCCGGGTCGAGACCGGCACGCGCCATCGCCAAGGTCAAGGGCCGCGGGCGGGTCGAGGGCGTGGCCGTCGCCGCCCAGGCGGGCGAGGGCGCCGTGCTGGACGAGATCGCCTGCGACGCGGTGGCGATGTCGGGCGGCTGGTCGCCGGTGGTGCATCTGTGGTCGCATTGCGGCGGCAAGCTGACCTGGGACGAGGCCCAGGCGCATTTCCGCCCCGACCCCGACCAGCGCCCCGACCGGGGCCGATGGCGCGGGTTTCGTGCGTCGCGGCGGGCATCGCCAACGGCGCGATGACCACCGGCAGAGGTCCTGGCGGACGCGCATGAGGCCGGTCGCAGGCCGCCGGTGCGGCCGGCCATGAAGGCCGCGACGCAGGCGCCCGCAGGCAGAGGCCGGAAGAGGCCGGTCCGATGCTGCCGGTCTGGATGATGCCGCAGGGCGCGAGCTACAAGCTGCGCTCGAAGATGTGGCTCGATTTCCAGAACGACGTCAAGGTCAGCGACGTGCAGCTGGCCGCGCGCGAGGGCTTTGAAAGTGTCGAACACACCAAGCGCTACACCACGCTCGGCATGGCGACCGATCAGGGAAAGCTGAGCAATATCAACGGTCTTGCCGTGCTGTCTGGGCGCGCTGAACGCACCGATCCCGCAGGTCGGCACCACCACCTTCCGCCCGCCCTACACGCCGATCTCGATGGGCGCGATCGCCGGCGAGGCGCGCGGCGAGATCTTCCAGCCGCTGCGCCGCACGCCGATGCACGACTGGCACGAGGACAACGGCGCGCATTGGGAGCCGGTCGGCCACTGGCGCCGTCCCTATTGCTTACCAGCAGAGCGGCGAAAGCGTCGAACGAGGCGGTCATTCGCGAGGTGAAGAACACCCGACAAGCCGTCGGTTTGCTTGATGCATCGACGCTGGGCAAGATCATCGTCAAGGGACCGGATGCCGGGCGAATTCCTCGACATGCTCTACACCAACATGATGAGCACGCTGAAGCCGGGGCAGATGCCGCTATGGCCTGATGTGCACCGAAAACGGCTTTCTGATCGACGACGGCGTGGTGGCGCGGATCGACGACGACACCTTCCTCTGCCACACCACCACCGGCGGCGCGGACCGCATCCATGCGCATATGGAGGAATGGCTGCAAACCGAATGGTGGGACTGGAAGGTCTATACCGCCAACGTCACCGAGCAATATGCCCAGATCGCCGTTGTCGGCCCGCAAGGCCCGCGAAGTGCTGGAAATGCTGGGCGGCATGGACCTCGGCGCCGAGGCGCTGCCGTTCATGGCATGGGCCGACGGCGAGATCGGCGGCTTCAAGGTCCGCGTCTATCGCATTAGTTTCTCGGGCGAATTGTCGTTACGAGATCGCCGTCGACGCGGGCCAGGGCCGTGCGTTCTGGGATGCGCTGGTCGAGGCCGGGGCCGAGTTCGGCATGATGCCCTATGGCACCGAATGCCTGCACGTCCTGCGCGCCGAGAAGGGGTTCATCATGATCGGCGACGAGACCGACGGCACGGTGATCCCGCAGGACCTGGGCCTCGACTGGGCGATCTCGAAGAAGAAGGACGACTACCTCGGCAAGCGCGCCCAGGCCCGCAGTCACATGACCGACCCCGAACGCTGGAAACTGGTCGGGCTGGAGACGCTCGACGGCTCGGTCCTGCCCGACGGGGCCTATGTGGTGGCCGAGGGCGAGAACGCCAATGGCCAGCGCAACACGCAGGGCCGCGTGACCTCGACCTATTATTCGCCGACGTTGGAACGGGGCATCGCGATGGGACTGGTGCTGCACGGACCGGACCGGATGGGCGAGGTGGTCGACGTGCCGAAAGTCACGGGCGAGGTCGTCAAGGCGAAGATCGTCGACCCGGTGTTCTACGACAAGGATGGGAAGAAGCAGAATGTCTGAGGCGGTCTCTGCCCTGCAAGGGGCTGTTTTCGAAGGCTTCGTCCGGGTCGCCGATGCCGGGCCCCAAGGCATGATCACCTTGCGCGGCGATTTTTCATCCACCGCGTTCGCAACGCCTGTCGGCAAGGTCTCGGGCACCGATCTGCCCGACATCGGTCGGATCGTGACCACGGGCACCCGGTCGCTGGCCTGGATGTCGCCCGACGAGTTGCTGTTGCTGTGTCCCTATGGCGAGGTGCCGGACGCCGTCGCGCAACTGGAAAGGACACTGGCCGGAACCCATCACCTGGTCGCGAATGTCTCGGACGCCCGTGCCCTGCTGACGGTGACCGGCGGCGACGCGCGCGAGGCGATCGCCAAGGTGACACCGGCGGATGTCTCGCCGGCGGCCTTCGCGCCCGGCCAGTTCCGGCGCAGTCGGCTGGCCCAGGTGCCCGCGGCGTTCTGGATGCCCGATGACACCGGCTTCAGCGTGATCTGCTTCCGCTCGGTGGCGCGATACGTCCATGACTTGCTGGCGATGTCGGCGCGCAAGGGCAGCGAAGTCGGCTATTTCTGACCTCGACGCGCGCAATCGAGGATCGCCCTCTGGAAAGCCGCCGCCGACGCAATACCTTTTGGGGGACGCCAGCGAATTCGGATCGCGTCGCCCTTGACGCGGGACCGTGCATCCGATGTTACTGCGCGCAATCTGAACCAAATCAAACTTGAAGAGGTGGCCCAAATGGCATTCGAACTTCCCGATCTTCCCTATTCGCACGACGCCCTGGCCGGTGCCGGCATGTCGAAGGAGACGCTGGAATACCATCACGACATCCACCACAAGGCCTATGTCGACAACGGCAACAAGCTGCTGGCCGACAGCCCGCACAAGGGCAAGTCCCTGGAAGAGATCGTCAAGGCGACCTACGACGCTTCCGGTGTGCCGCAGTCGGGCCTGTTCAACAACGCCTCGCAACACTGGAACCACACCCAGTTCTGGGAAATGATGGGCCCGAATAGCGGTTCGATGCCCTCCGAGCTGGAAAGTCGCATCAAGGATGCCTTCGGCTCGGTCGACAAGTTCAAGGAGGAATTCGGTGCCAAGGGCGGCGGCCAGTTCGGGTCCGGCTGGGTCTGGCTGGTGGTCGACGGGGGCGAGCTGAAGGTCACCAACACAGCCAACGGCATCAACCCGCTTTGCTTCGGGCAGACGGCGCTGCTGGGATGCGACGTGTGGGAGCACAGCTATTACATCGACTTCCGCAACAAGCGACCAGCCTACCTGTCGAACTTCCTCGACAAGCTGGTGAACTGGGAAAACGTGGCCGAGCGTCTGTCGAACGCCTGACGCGTCCCTCTGCCGCGACCTTGACCCCCTTCGGCCCGATGGCCGGGGGGCGTTTTCGTTTCGGAACAACTTGACCTGCGGCATGTTGGTTTGCCAAACGTATTGACCAAGGAGACCGGGATGGCAGAGCGCAAGAGATCGAACGACGGAACCCGGGAAACCAAGAAGATCTTCGGCGTCGATGGCGCCGGGACGCCCGAACAGCAAGGCAGTTCCGGCGGCAACATGGCGCGTCAGGTCGGCAGTCGAGACGAAGAAAAGCGCGCGGTGTCGCGGCCCGCGGGCAAGACCCGCGTGAAAGGCACCGATAAGCGGCATGAAGGGCTTGACGAGAACACCAATGAAGGGGGTGTGTGACATGGCAGTTCTGACCGAAGGCACATGGGTGCTGATTGCCGACAGCGAAAAGGCGCTTTTCGCGCGAAATCTGACGGATGCGGAGAACCCGAACTTCGAGATCGTGCGCAAGGATAGCCAGGAAAACCCGTCCAACCGCGAGCAATCGGCCAACCGTCCGGGGCGGATGCCCGACACCGGCACGGGTCAGCGGTCGGCGATGGACGATACCGATTGGCATGAACTGGCCAAAGAGCGCTTTGCCGAGGATCTTGCGGACAGGCTTTTCACCATGGCGCATCGTGGCGATTTCGACCGCATCGTGCTGGTCGCCGCACCCGAAACCCTGGGGGCGCTGCGTTCTGCGCTGCATGTCGAGGTCAGCAACAAGGTCGTGGGCGAGGTTGCCAAGAACCTCACAGGGCATCCGCTGGACAAGATCGAGAAGATACTTGTCGCCGAATTGGAACCTCCGAAGCGCGCGCCAACGATCTGATCGGCTTCCTGTTTCTCCTAGCAGCCGCCAAGCCGGTCCGGCCGAAGCTCCGGTCAGGCCAAGTCGTCCTTTAGAGCCGACAGAAGGGCCGGAACGTTTCCGGCCTTGCGCACGAAATCGCGCAGGGTGGCTTCCGCGAAGCCCTCGGTGATCACGTGGTCAAGAAGCGCTGAAAGATGGTCCCAGTACCCGTTGATATTAAGAAGATAAATCGGTTTCGAATGTAGCCCCAGCTGCCGCCATGTCAGCACCTCGAAGAATTCGTCCAGCGATCCCGCGCCCCCTGGCAGCACCACGATCGCGTCGGAGTTCATGTACATCACCTTCTTGCGCTCGTGCATGTTTTCGGTGACGACGAACCGGCTGAGATCGCGCTTCCCGACCTCGCGTTGCATCAGGTGGATCGGGATTACGCCGAAGGTATCGCCGCCCACCGCCAGCGCCGCGCGGGCCACGGCGCCCATCAGGCCGACGTCGCCGGCGCCGTAGACCAGCCGCCAGCCCGCCAGCGCCAACTCGTGCCCCAGGTCGGTCGCGGCTTCGGAATAGGCGGGATCGGCCCCGGGGCGTGAGCCGCAAAAGACACAGATCGAACGGGTGGGGTTCGGCATAACTGCCCTTCACATCAATGGGTTTTGACCCCTGATAGCCCTGTTGGTATGCTTGCTCAACCGCCCGCGAGGGAAATGCGGGCGCACGAAGGGGTGATATGGCGATCTGGTCTGGTCTCGGGCTAAGAGCGAAGGTGGTCTCGGTCGTCGGAGTGACGGTGATTGCCATCGTGGCTGGCGTCTTCGGCTACCAGGCGACACGGCCGGATGCCCCGGTCCAGACTGCGGTCGTACCGGGCACCGCACCGACGCCCGAACTGGCGCAACCCGACGCTGATGATACCCCAGAAACACCCGCGGCCGTCGCGCGCGAACCCTCTGGTCCAGCCAGTTCGCCCCAGGCGGAAACCACCGAAACGGCACCTTCCGATCCAAACCCGCCCGCGGCAGCGCCTGCGGCCCAGCCGCCGAAATTCGACATCGTTCGCGTCGACCCAAAAGGCAATGCGCTGGTCGCGGGCCGCACCGCACCGTCGGCTCTTGTCGCGATCCTGCTCGACGGGTCAGAGGTGACGCGCACGACATCCGACACCGCCGGAGGCTTCGTGGCACTTTTCACGGTGCCGCTTTCCGATCAACCGAGGACGGTCGCACTGGCCCTGATCCGAGACGGCGCCGACCCGCTGCGGTCCGCGGAAACCGTGGTCCTTGCGCCGTCGCCGGGAACCATGCTGGCCGAAACGGCGGAGCCGACCGGCTCGGGCACACCGGACATCGCGGCCGGCTTGCCGGCCGATACTGCCGCGCCAGCCGCCAACACCCTGCCGCCGCCCGCCGCGGCTTCGATCGCCGAACGCCCTGCGTCGGAAGACCCCGCCGCAGGTGCGCCTGCGCCCGGCGGTGTCGTCTCGGGAGAGGTAGCGCCGCCAGCGGCGACGGCGGCCGCGGCCAGGCAGGAACTGGTGACGGAAAGCGTCGAGATCGCCACCGCCACGCCGCCTGCAGAGGGCGGCCCGTCCCGGTCGATCCGGGGATCGGAAACCCCGGACGAGACCGCCGTTACGTCTTCCGAGGCCGTGTCCGCCGCGCCGCCGTCCGCTGCACCGCCGTCCGGAAAGCCTGCGACCGCCGCCGACCCCGCTTCAGCCTCTGCAGAGCCAGCAGTCACGCAACTTGAACCTGCCGCCACGCAGCCCGATCCCGCCAGTCAGCCGGTTTCCGCCGCGCCGTTGGTCCTTCTGGCCGATGCCGAGGGTATCCGGGTCCTGCAGGATGGCGGCCCGGGGCCGACGGACGTGCAGACTGTTGTGATCGATACGATCTCCTACAACCAGGGCGGCGAGGTCACACTGGGGGGGCGCGGCGCCGGCGACGGCTTTGTGCGCGTCTACCTGGACAACAAACCGGTCAAGACCGCCCGCATCGCGCCGGACGGGCAATGGCGCACGCGGTTGCCGCAGATCGAAACCGGGGTCTACACGCTGCGCATCGACGAGGTGAACGAAGCCGGGTCCGTGACCTCGCGGGTCGAAACTCCCTTCAAGCGTGAGGAGCCGACCGTGCTCGCCGCACTCGACACCCGCGAGGCCGAAGCGCCGCGCGCCGAGGTCGGCGTGGTAACCGTGCAGCCCGGAAACACGCTGTGGGGCATCGCCAGCGACAACTACGGCGACGGGCTGCTTTATGTCCGCGTGTTCGAAGCCAACCGCGACCGCATCCGCGATCCCGACCTGATCTATCCCGGCCAGGTGTTTTCCGTTCCCGGCCCGTAAGCCTCTGGCAATCGCCGGACCCTGCGCCTAGGTGTGAACTTCGGTTAGCGGAAAGCGGGCATGGCGACGACGGACATTGGCACGGAACAGACGCTTGAGGCGCGCAAGAGCGGCTGGCGCACGATCCGTCGCGTGGCCCCCTATCTCTGGCCCGATGATCATGCCTTGGGTGAAACGCCGCGTGGTTCTGGCGCTGCTGGTGCTGTTCCTGGCCAAATTGATCGCGGTGGGCACGCCGTTTTTCTACAAGGCCGCCGTCGATGCGCTGGCGGGCGAGCGCCGAGCCGGGGCTGTTCCTGGCGATCGGGGCGGTCGGGCTGACCGTGGCCTACGGCATGGCGCGGCTGATGAACGTCGGCTTCCAGCAACTGCGCGACGTGATCTTCGCGCGCGTCGGCCAGCGCGCCCTGCGTGCAACTGGCGCTGGAGACGTTCCAGCACATCCACCGCCTGTCGATGCGCTATCACATCACACGCAAGACCGGCGGCCTTTCCCGGATCATCGAGCGCGGCGTGAAGGGCGTCGAATTCCTCCTGCGCTTCCTGCTGTTCTCGATCGGGCCGCTGATCCTGGAACTGCTGATGATCGGGCTCGTGCTCGCCGTGGTCTTCGACATCTGGTATCTCGCCGCGGTCGTGGTCACGATCGGCTTCTACGTCTGGTTCACCTTCCCGGTCACCGAATGGCGCGTGCACATCCGCAAGGAGATGAACGACCAGGACACCGACGCCAACCAGAAGGCGATCGACAGCCTGCTGAACTTCGAGACGGTGAAGTATTTCGGCGCCGAAGCGCGCGAGGCGGATGCGTTACGACGGGGCGATGGAGCGTTACGTGGCGGCGGCGATGAAGACCTCCTACTCGCTGGCGTTCCTCAATTTCGGCCAGTCGCTGCTGATCACCGCGGGGCTGGTGGTGGTGATGGTGATGGCCGCGACTGGGCGTGCAGGACGGCGTCGCTGACGGTGGGCGATTTCGTCATGGTCAACGCCTACATGATCCAGATCACCATGCCGCTGAACTTCCTCGGCACCGTCTACCGCGAGATCCGCCAGGCGCTGATCGACATGGGCGACATGTTCGACCTGCTGGAGCAGCCGCACCGAAGTTCGACGATGCGAAAGATGCGCGCGATCTCAAGGTGAACGGCGGCGAAGTTGAACTTGACGACGTGGTCTTCGGCTACGATCCCGACGCGGCCGATTCTGAAGGGCGTTTCGCTGACGGTCGGCGCGGGTCAGACCGTGGCCATCGTCGGTCCCTCCGGGTCGGGCAAGTCCACCATCGGTCGGCTGCTGTTCCGGTTCTACGATGTCGTCCGGGCGCGCTGCGGATCGACGGGCAGGACGTGCGCGACGGTCACCCAGGACAGCCTGCACGCCGCAGATCGGCGTGGTGCCGCAGGACACGGTGCTGTTCAACGACACGATCTACTACAACATCGCCTACGGCCGTCCCGAGGCCACGCCGCGCCGAGATCGAAGAGGCGGCGCGAGCTGCGAAGATCCACGATTTCATCCAGGACCTTCCGACGGGCTACGAAACCACGGTCGGCGAGCGCGGTCTGAAGCTGTCGGGCGGCGAGAAGCAGCGCGTCGGCATCGCCCGCACGCTGCTGAAGAACCCGCCGATCCTGCTGCTGGACGAGGCGACAAGCGCGCTCGACAGCGAGACCGAGCGCGAGATCCAGGACGAACTGCGCGCCATGGGCGAGGGCCGCACGGTGATCACCATCGCGCACCGCCTGTCGACGGTGGTCGATGCCGACCGCATCGTCGTGCTGGAGAACGGCATCATTGCCGAAGAGGGCACGCATGACGCGCTGCTGGCCCGCGGCGGGCGCTATGCGGCGATGTGGCAACGGCAGGCAAGCGAGGAAGAGGCCGCGTGAACTGTCTATTGTAGGCCGTTGACAAACCACGTTTTAGCCAGATGTCTTCACCATCGGCGTGGATACTTTTTGCCAGCTCGGTGCAAGCGCGTCGGCGCCGCTATCAGGCGTCGAGATCGACCCATATCGGAACATGGTCCGACGGCTTCTCGCGGTCACGGATGTGGGCGTCGATTTGACAATCGGTCAGCAGGTCGGCGCATTGCGGGGTCAGCAGGAAATGATCTATGCGGATGCCGTCGTTACGTTGCCACGCACCCGCCTGGTAGTCCCAGAACGTATAGGTTCCTGGCGCCGCGCTGCGGGCGCGCAGCGCCTCGGTGAACCCAAGGTTCAGGATGCGCCGGAATGCCTGCCGGGTCCGGGGCAGGAACAGGGCGTCCTTGGCCCAGGCCTCCGGCCGGGCGGCGTCGACGGCTTGCGGGATGACGTTGTAGTCGCCCGCCATTAACGCCGGTTCTTCCTGCGATAACAATTCCTTGGCGCGTTCTTTTAATCTCTCTGTCCAGGCCAGTTTGTAGTCGTATTTCGGCCCCGGCGTGGGGTTGCCGTTGGGCAGGTAAAGGCCACAGACCCGGATCGGCGCTCTGCCGATAACGGTGGCCTCGATCCAGCGCGCCTGTTCGTCACTACTGTCTCCGGGCAGGCCACGGGTGACGTCCTCAAGCGGAAGTTTCGACAGGATCGCCACTCCGTTGAACCCCTTCTGCCCATGGGTTTCAACGATATAGCCCTTGTCTTCGAAATGCTCGGCGGGAAAGGCCTCGTCGACCGACTTGATCTCTTGCAGCAGGACGACATCGGGCTGCGCCTCGTCCAGCCAGTCGGAAAGCGCCGCGATCCGGGCCTTGATGCCGTTGATGTTGAAGCTGGCGATTTTCATGGCTCTTGATGGCGCGCGGGCTGGCGGGGATCAAGGAAAAAGGACGCGGCACTGAAGCCGGAATAGGTCGGCCCGCGGCGCACAGCATGGTGGGGGCCTGAACTGTGCGCCGCGAGCCGTTGCTTTCAGGCGGGGAGAGTGTAGCGAGTACGCCCGATCCCGAAAGCGCGGCCGAAATTACGCCGCAACTGAAGGCTTGCCGGTGCCCGAGGCGAAGGCTGCCGTCCGCCGCGAGATGAAGATGCAGGTCGCCCAATCGCGACGCTGCCGGGCGGCTTCCAAAGAGACCACGTTTTCGGTGCGAAGCACATCGCGGCGCAGGAGACATGCAAGTGCGGCACGGCGACCGGCGCGGGCTTTTTTGAGCAGAGTATGGGTCATGGAGCGTCCTTTCTGTATCGGAGTTGCTGTGTCGGGGATCAGGCGCCGAAGTGCGCTGGCTGGCTTGCGGCGCCGAAAACCGGGTCTGGTCCGTTATTGCCAAGCGTGCCCCGCTCACGGTGTTCGCGCCAGTAAACGAGCGAGATCAGCTGGCAGACGCCGGGGCGCTGTCGATCGACCAACCTGCGATTTGTCAGCCGGGGAAATTTCAGAATCTGAGCAGTCATTGGTGGTCTCCATTCAGGGGCGTTCCAGGCACGGCAACTCGTGACTCCACTTGGACCTTCGCGGTCGCCCTGGCCGAACGACCTGCGTCCAGACAGAACAGTTCGTCGAAGAGGCCCTGGCTGAGCGGCGGCAGATCATGTGTCGCCGTATTCCGCTCGGCGGTAGTGGTAACGGGGAGATGTTTTGCTGTGTTGGTCATCTTCGGGTCTCTTTGGTTTTCTGCAACCTATGAGAGCAGGATTAATCCGAAATGTGCCTCAAACCGTGCAAGACTTTGTCGCAATTGTGACACCGCTAATTTGGGGCCATATTGGACCTGAAATTGGCCACAATGATTAACCAACCTTTAAATTCGTCCCGGTTTTAGTATTTTCAATGAGGGCTAATAGTAAAGATTGTCTCTCTAATGGGGATAATTGGCCAAATAACCTTCCCTTTAGTACAGGCTGACCGCTCCAAAAGCCCAAAAACCCGGGCAATGCGACGATTGATTCATTCTCGGCCCGAACCGGATCAAGGGGCAATTCGCCGTCAGGTCGTATGCCGCAGGCTTGTTCCATGCCCGCCAGATGCGCGACTTGTGCCGCGATCGCTGCTTGCGGTCGCGTTGGAGTTGCCGGCGCAATCCGGATAACGGGAAGATAGGGACCATATCGTGTCGGCATCATGTCGGTGCGCCGCCGATTGCGGTTCCCGCCGCCCAGCCTGACGACCAGGCCCACTGAAAGTTGTAGCCACCCAACCAGCCGGTGACATCGACGCATTCGCCGATGAAGTAGAGGCCCGGCACGGACTTGCTTTGCATCGTGCGGGCGTCGAGACTGGCGGTGTCGACGCCGCCCGCCGTCACCTCCGCCGTGCGGTAGCCCTCGGTGCCGGCCGGGTGCAGCTTCCAGCTTTCAAGGCTCTTGGCGATGGCGGTCAGGCGGGCGTCGGAATAGTCGGCGATGTTGCCGGTCAGGCCCAGGCTCTCGGCCCAATACTGCGCCAGGCGGTTGGGCAGCAACGCGCCCAGAACCGTCGACAGGTTGCGTTTGCCATGCGCCCGACGCGCCCGCTGCAAGGCGGGCAGGGCACCGTCGACCAGGCGGATGGTGATATCGCGGGTTTCGCGCCAGTAGCTGGAGATTTGCAGGATGGCGGGGCCGGACAGGCCCCGATGGGTGATGAGCACCGCCTCGTCGAAAGCAGTGCCGTCGCAGCCGACGCGGGCGTCCAGTGCCACGCCCGCCAGCGGCTTCAGCGCCGCCAGCGTGTCAGCGGCGAAAGTCAGCGGCACAAGCGCCGGGCGGGTCGCAACGACGTCGTGGCCGAAGTGGCGGGCGATGTCGTAGGCAAAACCGGTGGCCCCCATCTTCGGGATCGACTTGCCGCCGCAGGCGATCACCAGAGGCGTCGCAGGTGACGGTCTCGCCGGTGGTCAGCGCAAGGCGGAACCGGGCGTCGGCATGGTCGATGGCGGCTACCGACGTCTGCAAGCGCAGGCGCGCCCCGGCGCGCTGCATTTCGTCCAGCAGCAACGCGATGATGTCCTTGGCGGAGGTGTCGCAGAACAGTTGGCCAAGGGTCTTTTCGTGCCAGCCGATGCCGTGCCGGTCCACCAGGTCGATGAAATCCCGTTGCGTGTACCGCGCCAGCGCCGACTTGGCGAAATGCGGGTTTTCGGACAGAAAGTTGTCGGGGCCGCAGTGCAGATTGGTGAAGTTGCAGCGCCCGCCGCCCGAGATGCGGATCTTCTCGCCCGGCGCGCGCGCGTGATCCAGCACCAGCGTACCCGCGGGTGCATGGGCCGCCGCCATCAGGCCGGCAGCTCCGGCCCCAAGGATGACGCAAGGCACATGGGTCATGGCGCCGCTTCTGCGGACTTGCCGCGCGATATGCAAGGCAGAGACCGCGGGGCCCGTGTACAATATACGCTACAGGATAGTGCGCCGGACGCGGTACAATCGCATCGTTTAGAAACGAATCACTTTTCAGATCGGGAGGCGACCTATGAAACGTCGTATGTTCCTGGCCGGTACGGCCACAGCCCTTGCAACCCCTTATGTCCTGCGCGCCCAGATGGCGAGCTACAACCCCCCGTTCCAGGGCAAGCGCGTGCGGCGGCGGCTGTCGACGCTGAACGACGACGATCCATTCTTCGCCTCCTACGCCAAGGCCATCGACGAGATGCACAAACTGCCCGACGACAACGTCATGAGCTGGATGTACCAGGCCCGGCTGCACGCGAATTTCTGCGAACATGGCACTATCGAGTTCTTCACCTGGCACCGCCCCTATGTCAGCTATTTCGAGCAGATGTGCGCCAAGCTGTCCGGCGATTCCGAATTCGCGCTGCCGTATTGGGACTGGCCCGACGACAACGGCAGGATGCCGGCGCCGTTCTGGACCGACGGGCCGTTGAACGTGATGCACTGGACCGACAACGGCGTCTACATCGGCAGTGCCAAGTGGCCCGACATCAACACCGTGCCGCACCGCTTCTCGCGCGCCGATTTCGGCATGTCCGACGGCCCCTTCGCCGGCGATTTCGCCGCCGCCAAGATGAAGGCGATGGAGGATGCCGCCAACTTCGGCCTGCTGTCCAGCCTGACCGAAGGACCACACGGGCTGACGCATATCTTCAATGGCGGCTGGCCGCCCAGCGGGTTGGGCACGTTGATGGGCCACTTCAGCAGCGGGCTTTCGCCGCTCGAGCCGTTCTTCTGGTGCCACCATTCCAACGTCGACCGCGTCTGGGCGCAATCGGCGATCCCCGTCGCCAGCCAGAAAGCGGCGGTGGGCAGCCCCGGCAAGGTCTATTCCGGCATGTTCTTCGATGCCGACGGCAATGCGGCGTCGCCGACACTGGACTCGACCTTCGACATGACCCAGTGGGACTATATCTACGACTTCATGGAAGCCTCGCTGCTGTCGCCAGAGATGCTGGCCTTTGAACAACAACTGGTCCGGGCCCAGCCGATGTTGATGGATTTCGCCACCGGCAAGGGCCTGCGGGTCGTCGATACCGCGGCGGAGCCGCGGGTCATCGCATCGAGCGGCGAACTTGGCGAAACCCGGGCGGGCGCGGTCAACACCGTGTCGGTGCGCGCAGAAGGGCTGGTCGACCTGATCACCTCGGACGTGGTGGTGCCGCAGTTCTCGATCCTGGCCGAAAACGCCGTGGCGGTGTCGGGCCCCCGGGTCTATGCCAAGTTCACCAACGTGCGCCCGGCGCCCGATGCCGAGAACCAAATCATCAAGGTCTTTGTCGACGCCCCGCTGGCGGGTCCCGACACGCCGACCACCGATCCGCACTATGCCGGGTCGATCAACTTCTTCGGGTGCAACCCGGATGTCTGCGGGCCGCTGACCTTCACCGTCGATATTACCGACGCGCTGAAGTACCAGTTGAGCGAGGGCAGGGTCTCGCCGGACGGTGTGCAGTTGCAGCTGATCGCCGCGGGCGAGGGCGGCGGCGTGGTGGCCGATCACGGAGATGTAGAATTGATTACGCTCTAGGCCGCGCCCATCTAAGGTGCAGACCGGATGGAGGACCGACCGATGACACGCTACCGTGATTTGCTTCTGGGTGTCGCCGTGGCGGGTGCTGTGGCTTTGCCGTCCGCCGGATTTGGCGGTGGCGCGCCCACGCAAGGCACGGAGGGCAGCGTAATGACCCCGGCAATGGCCATGGTGCAGACGGATGGCGGCGACGGACAGCCGGTGGCGGTGGATATCGTCTATCGCGCCATGCCCGCCGGGGGCGGCCCGGGTCCGGTGCTTGCGGTCTATGCGCATGTGCCGGGGGCCACGGGTACCACATTCGAGCGTGTGCTGCTGGGCCATGTCGCAAGTTTCGCGCCACCGGGCGAGGACGGGCTGAACACCGGCACTGTTCAGGTACCGCCGGATCTGGCGCCTGCCTTCGCGGCGGGGGACCTGCTGATCGAACTGGAACCGATCGCGGCAGGTGCCACGCCTCTGGAAACCATGACCACGGTGACCCTGGAAAGCGCGAAAGTGGTCAGGATCAGGTAGCTGCAGACGCCCCGGCGGCGACGCTTGCTACATCGAAAAGCTGGTGCCGCAGCCGCAGCTTGAGGTCGCGTTCGGATTGTCGATCACGAAGCGAGCGCCGATCAGTTCTTCGGTGAAGTCGATCACCGCGTTAGACAGGAAGGGCAGCGAGACCGGGTCGACAGCTACCTTTTCGCCGCCACCTTCCAGCAGAAGGTCATCCGGCGCCGGCGCGTCCAGCGTGATCTCGTATTGAAACCCCGAACAGCCGCCGCCCTCGACCGCGACGCGCAGGGCCTTACCGTCAGCCGAGGCTCCGATCTCGGCCAGTCGCTCGAAGGCGCGGGGGGTGACTTTGGGCGGCAGGTTCATGGCCGGGTCCGTTTCGGGTTGTGACAGTTCGGTATCTAGGCGCGCGCGCGATGCATTTCAATTCCTTCGCGCGGCGGGCGGCGCGCTGGCGCGCACCAGCCAGCGCATCGGCCCGGGCGCGATCCGGCTGGTCCAGAGCAGGGCGCCAAGAAGCCGCGGCGCGCAGGTTGTCGGGCGCGGGCGGGCGGCGACGCGGGCGATAACATCGGCGCAAGCCTCGGGCGAAAGCCTGGGCAACAAAGCGCCAAGGCGGGGGATCAGGTCGCGCGCGCCCGGATTGGCCTCGAAATAGCCCGAGGTCACTTCGCCAAAGACCACCTGGCAGCTCTGCACGCCGCTTCCAGCCAGATCCTGCACCAGCGCCTCGTGCAGGCCGCGCAGACCGAACCGGCTGGCCGCATAGGCGACGGAATGCGGCCAGGGCGCGAAGGCGGCGGGCGACTGGACATGGATCAGCGTGCCCGAGCCGCGGGCCAGCATTCCCGGCAGCAGCGCGCGGCTGACATGCAGCGCGCCCAGGAAGGGGGCGGCGATCATCGCGTTGGCCTCGTCGGCACCGGTCTCCTCCAACCGCAGCCAGCGTCCCGCGCCGGCGGCGTTGATCACCAGGTCCGGCGCGCCGGCCCCGGCCTCGACGGCCGCGACCATCCGGTCGACCGCGCCCACATCCCCGACGTCGCAGGGCCAGGTTTGCGCGGTCGCTCCGATCTCGGCGGCCAGCGTCGCCAGCGCCTCGGCCCGGCGCGCCACCAGCACGGTGCGCCAGCCCGCCCGGGCCAGGAGCATCGCGGTGGCGCGACCGATGCCGCTGGAGGCGCCGGTGATCAGGGCAATCTTGTCCATGAACGCTAAGCTTAGATCGGGCGCGGCACCGAGGGTCAACGGATTTTGACCGCGGCGGCGTTTCTCTGTAGATGCGGAACTGGGACAGGACGACAGGGACAACCAGATGCAGCAGCCCTATGCCGCGCGCGAAGACACTTCGCGCGGGCGGCTTCACCCGGAAGAGGAAAGCCGGTTCCGGTCATGCTTTCAGCGCGACCGCGACCGGATCATCCATGCCAGCGCGTTTCGGCGGCTGAAACACAAGACTCAGGTTTTCATCGAACATGAGGGCGACTATTTCCGCACCCGCCTGACGCATTCGATCGAGGTGGCGCAGGTGGCGCGCACGATCGCCGGGGCGCTGGGGCTGAACGTCGGAACTGACCGAGGCCGTCGCCCTGGCGCATGATCTCGGCCATCCGCCTTTCGGCCATACCGGCGAGGATGCCCTGCAACGGCTGATGGCGCCCTATGGCGGCTTCGATCACAATGCCCAGGCGATCCGCATCGTCACCTCGCTGGAGCGGCACTATGCCGAGTTCGACGGCTTGAACCTGACCTGGGAAACCCTTGAAGGGATTGCAAAACATAACGGTCCGGTGACCGGCGACGTGCCCTATGCGCTGGCCGAGTACAACGCCCGGCACGACTTGGAACTGGACACCTATGCCAGCGCCGAGGCGCAGGTGGCCGCACTTGCCGATGACGTCGCCTACAACAGCCACGACCTGCACGACGGGCTGCGGGCAGAGCTGTTCTCGACCGACGAACTGGCCGATCTGCCGCTGCTTGACGGACTGCTTCGCGCGGGTCGACGACATGTATCCCGGGCCTGAACTACTACCGCCGCCGGCACGAGGCGCTGCGCCGGTTCTTCGGGCTGCTGGTCGAGGACGTGATCGACCAGGCGCCAGGCGCGGCTTGGCGGAATTGGCGCCGCAGACGCGCGCAGGACATCCGCGATGCCGGGCGGCCGATGATTCGGTTTTCCGATCCGGTCTGGCGCGATCTGCAAGGTGATCGCGCGATTTCCTGTTCCACCGCATGTACCGCGCCCCCGACGTGGTCGAGATGCGGGCGCAGGTGACGCGAGGCGATCGACGAGCTGTTTCCGCTGTTCATGGCGCAGCACCGACCTGTTGCCGAAACAGTGGCGCAAGGATGTCGAGGAGGCGCGACGGCGAGACCGCGCTGGCGCGGATCGTGGCGGATTACATCGCCGGCATGACCGACCGCTTCGCGTTGCAGGAACATGAACGGCTATGCCGAGCTAGGCGCGCAACGGGCGGCGCTGTCGTTGACGCTTGGCGCTGCCCGTGGTACACCGCGCGGCAGCCCGAAAGGGACCGCGATCCGATGAACCTGTTTTCCGATATCCGCGCGCTGGTGCTGGACCAGCTTGTCGCGATGGCCGAGGCCGGCGACCTGCCCGACGGGCTGGACATGGCCAACGTCACGGTCGAGCCGCCGCGCGACGCGGCCCATGGCGACATGGCGACCAACGCCGCGATGGTGCTGGCCAAGCCCGCGGGCATGAAGCCGCGCGAGATCGCCGAGGCGCTGGCCGGCGCGGCTGGCGGCCGACCCGCGCATCGACAGCGGCCGAGGTGGCCGGGCCGGGGTTCCTGAACCTGCGCGCTGGCGCCGGACGGTCTGGCACGGCGTGGTCGAGGCGGTTCTGGCGACGGCGCGACTTACGGCCGCTCCGACCATGGGCGCGGGCGAGAAGGTGAATGTCGAGTTCGTCTCGGCCAATCCGACCGGACCGCTGCATGTCGGCCACACCCGCGGCGCGGTCTTCGGCGATGCGCTGGCCAGCCTGCTGGATTACGCCGGCTACGACGTCACCCGCGAATACTACATCAACGACGGCGGCGCGCAGGTCGATGTGCTGGCGCGCTCGGCCTACGAGCGCTACCGCGAGGCGCTGCGGCCATGCGCCCGAGATCGCCGAAGGGCTCTATCCCGGCGACTATCTGGTGCCGGTGGGCGAGGCGCTGAAGGAGAAGTACGGCGACAGCTTGCTCGACAAGGGCGAAGCAAGACTGGCTGGACGAGGTGCGCGACTTCGCCACCGAAGCGATGATGGCGATGATCCGCGAGGATCTGGCCGCGCTCGGCGTCGAGATGGACGTCTTCTTCAGCGAAAAGTCGCTTTACGGCACCGGCCAGATCGAGGCGGCGATTGACGATGCTGCGAGGCCAAGGGCCTGATCTATCGCGGGCACGCTGGAGCCGCCCAAGGGCAAGATGCCCGAGGATTGGGAGCCGCGCGAGCAGACGCTGTTCCGCTCCACCGAGCATGGCGACGACGTCGACCGCCCGGTCAAGAAATCGGACGGCGACCTGGACCTATTTCGCCCCCGATATCGCCTATCACTACGACAAGATTTCGCCGCGGCTTCGACGAGCTGATCGACGTCTTCGGCGCCGATCACGGCGGCTATGTCAAGCGGATGAAGGCGGCGGTCTGCGGCGCTGTCGGACGGCAGGGTGCCGCTGGACGTCAAGCTGACGCAGCTGGTGCGGCTCTTCAAGAACGGCGAGCCTTTCAAGATGTCCAAGCGGGCCGGCAACTTCGTCACCCTGCGCGACGTGGTCGACCAGGTGGGCCCGGACGTGACGCGCTTCGTCATGCTGACGCGCAAGAACGACGCGCCGCTGGATTTCGATTTCGACAAGGTGCGCGAGCAGTCCAAGGACAACCCGGTCTTCTACGTCCAGTATGCCCATGCCCGCGATTCGGTCGGTGCTGCGCAAGGCCGGAGAAGCGGGGATCGCCGCTGACGCGACACGCCGCGACCTGCGAGGACCCCGCCGAGTTCGCGGTGGCCCGCAAGATGGCCGAATGGCCGCGTCTGGTCGAGATCGCGGCGCGCAGCCACGAGCCGCACCGCGTCGCGTTCTACCTCTACGACCTGGCCTCGGACTTCCACGCGCTGTGGAACAAGGGCAACGACAAAGCCCGAACTGCGCTTCCTGCAGGACGGCGACAACGGCGCATCGGCGCAAAAAATCGCGCTGGCGCGGGCCGTTGGCGTTGTTATTTCAGCACGGATTGGGTATTCTAGGGGTGACCCCGGTCGAGGAAATGCGCTGACAACAAGCGCAACTTGGCGGACTTCGCGGGTCACGAGCAGGCAAGAAGACCCGTGCGCCCCGGGTGCCTCGGGCAGTGAGGCAGAAATGGCAGATAGCTACCTAGGCGATAAAGCCGGGACTGGCCAGGAGGCGGGGTCCGGCTTTTTTGGCTTTATTTTCAACTGGCTGGGCGCGATCATGTCGGTCGCGCTGATCGGCGGCCTGGGCATGTGGGGCTACCAGCTGGCGATGCGCGATGTCACCGGCGTGCCGGTGGTGCGCGCGCTGGAAGGTCCGATGCGCGTGGCCCCCGACGATCCGGGCGGCGAACGCGCGGCGCATCAGGGCCTGTGCGGTGAACTCGGTCGCCGCCGACGGCGCGGCAGAGCGCCCCGCCGACCTGCTAATCCTGGCCCCGGCGCCGCTGGATTTCGCCGCCGAGGACCTGCCGCGCGCCCGGCTGGAGGATGCGCCCGCAACCCCGGTCGAAACCGCGCAATCCGACACGGCGGCGGCAGAGGTGGACGTCACTGAACTGGCCGACACGCTGGCCGAGGACGTCACGCCGCTCAGCGGAACATTGGTGCCGCCGCAGGTCACCAGCGACGCCATTCCGTCGTCGATCAAGGGTGTCGCGCGCTCGCCCCTGCCGCGTCCGCGGCCCATCGGCGATGCCGCCGCCGAGGCGGTGGCGCGCTCGGTGGTGCTGGCCTCGGCCCCTGCGGGCGCCAGCCTGGACGTCGATGCCGACAGCCTGCCGGTGGGCACCCGGCTGGTGCAGTTCGGCGCCTTCGACACGCCCGAGGAGGCAAAACTGGCTTGGGACAAGCTTGATACCCGGTTCACCGATTTCCTGGCCGAGAAGCAGCGCGTCATCCAGAAGGCCGTTTCCGGCGGCAAGACCTTCTACCGCCTGCGCGCGGTGGGGTTTGCCGACATCAACGACGCGCGGCGCTTCTGCTCGGCCCTGCTGGCCGAACGGCAGGCCTGCATTCCCGTTGTAACCCGGTGACCGCGGCGGCCATACTCGGCTGTCTTGGCCCGCGCCTGCATCCCGACGAACGCGCCTTTTTTGCCGAGGTTCAGCCCTGGGGTTTCATCCTGTTCGCCCGCAACCTCGAAACCCCCGACCAGGTGCGGCGCCTGACGGCTGGCTTGCGCGATGCGGTGGGCCGCGACGCGCCGATCCTGATCGACCAGGAAGGCGGGCGGGTGCAGCGGCTGCGGGCGCCCGCAGTGGCGCCAGTGGCTGCCGCCGCTGGACCAGATGGCACTGGGCGGGCCGGATGCGATGCGCGCCATGTGGCTGCGGTCGCGGATCATCGCGGCGGAGCTGCTGGACCTTGGCATCGACGTCAATTGCGCGCCCGATGTGCGACGTGGCACGAGCCGGACACGCATCCGTTCCTGCAGCAACCGCTGCTACGGCACCGACCCTGAAACGGTCGCGCAGATCGGCCGCGCGGTGGCCGACGGGCTGATGGCGGGCGGCGTGCTGCCGGTGATGAAGCATATCCCCGGCCATGGCCGCGCGCACGGTCGACAGCCACCTCGACCTGCCGCGTGGTCGACGGCGCGGCCCGAGACGCTGGCCGCCCGCGATTTCGCGCCGTTCAAGGCGCTGGCCGACCTGCCGATGGCGATGACCGCGCATGTGGTCTATCGAGGCCTTCGATCCCGACGCGCCCGCCACCACCTCGCCCGCGATGATCCGGCTGATCCGCGACGAGATCGGGTTTGGCGGGCTGCTGATGACCGACGACATCTCGATGCAGGCGCTGGCCGGGCACCATGCGGAGCGCGACGTCGTGCGGCACTCGACGGCGGGCTGCGATCTGGTACTGCATTGCAACGGCGAACTGGACGAGATGCGGGCGGTGACCGGCGTCGCGGCACGTTGGATGAGCGCGGCACAGGCCCGGGCCGAGGCGGCGCTGGCGGCGCGGCGCAGACCCCGACCCAGTTGACATTCCGGCCGCCGACGCCGAGCTTGAGGCGCTTCTGCACGGAGCGGGCCTGATGGCTGAACCAGACCGATTTCGACACATGTCACCAGCGTCGACGCGCGCCGTGCCGCCGAGGCGCTGATCGTCGATGTCGACGGCTTCGAGGGGCCGCTCGACCTGCTGCTGACGCTGTCGCGGACCCAGAAGGTCGATCTGCGCAAGATCTCGGTGCTGGCGCTGGCCGAGCAGTATCTGGGCTTCGTCGAAAAGGCCAAGGCGCTGCGGATCGAACTGGCCGCCGATTACCTGGTGATGGCGGCCTGGCTCGCGTTCCTGAAATCCCGCCTGCTGCTGCCGCCCGAACCGGGCGACGAGGGGCCCTCGGGCGAGGAACTGGCGGCGCATCTGGCGTTTCAGCTGGAACGGCTTGCAGGCGATGCGCGAACGTGGCCGCGCGAGCTGATGGCGCGCGACCAGAAGGGCCGCGATTTCTTCGTGCGCGGCATTCCCGAGGATGTCGACCCGGACACGGCGGATCACCTATACCGCCACGCTGCTGGACCTGATGCAGGGCTATGCGCGGATCCGCACCCGCGACGAGTTCCGCCCCTACGCGATGGACCGCGACCGCGGTGCTGACGATGGAACAGGCGCTGGACCGGATGCGCCGGCTGATCGGCTTTCGCGGGCGACTGGACCGACCTCGTCAGCTACCTGCCCGACGGCTGGAACGGCGATCCCGGCGCTGCGCCGCTCGGCCACCGCCGCGACCTTCGCCGCGACGCTGGAGCTGGCCAAGGAGGCCGGCGCATCGAAATCCGCCAGGGCGACACCTTCGCACCGATCCAGATAGCGCCGAGAAAACAGACCGATGAGCTGACGACGCACGAGACCAGGAAAGCCTGTTCGAGGCCCCGCCCATGGCCGAGCAGGAACGCATGGTCGAGGCGATCCTGTTCGCCACCGCCGAGCCGGTCAGCGTCGCAGAACTGAACGCCCGGATGCCGCATGGCTGCGGACGCCGCCGAGGCGTTGGTGCTACTGCGCCAACGCTACGAGGGGCGCGGCGTGCAACGTGGTCAAGGTCGGCGACGCCTGGGCGATGCGCACCGCGCCCGACCTGGGCTTCCTGATGCAGAAGCGAAACGGTCGAGACCCGCAAGCTGAGCCGCGCCGCCGATCGAGACGCTGGCGATCATCGCCTATCACCAGCCGGTGACCCGCGCCGAGATCGAGGAGATCCGCGGCGTGTCGGTCAGCCGCGGCACGGTCGACCAGTTGCTGGAACTGGACTGGATCCGGTTCGGCCGGCGCAAGATGACGCCGGGGCGGCCCGTGACCTTCGTGGTGACGGAAGAATTCCTTGATCATTTCGGGTTAGAGAGCGCGCGTGACCTGCCGGGGCTGAAGGAGCTGCGGTCTGCGGGTCTGCTGGAGAATCGCGCACCCCCGGGCAACCTGCCGGGAAGCCTCGGCGAGCCGGACGAGGATGACGACCCGGAAGACCAAAGCGAGATGTTCGACGAATGACCCGCGAAAGGGGCCGAGATGAACGTGAACCAGATCATCAACCTTGTAATGCGCCTGTTCCTGCGCAAATTCATCAGCAAGGGCATCGATAAGGGCTTTGACATGGCGTCGAGCCGCGGCAAGCGCGATAGCGCAAACCCAGAGGCCGAGCGGTTGCAAAAACAGCAGGGCCGCGAAAGCGCCAAGCGCGCCAAGCAAGCGATGCGGGTGGGGCGGCGGATCGGCAAGATGTAGCATGCGGGCGGCCCCATCCTGCCGACTGCCCGGGGCTTGCTGCTTGCGTCGGTACCAGCACTGTGTCGACGACCTGGGTCACGCTATTCGACTGGTCGACATCGGCGGTGGTGATGCGGTCGAAACTGCCGGATTCGTCGTAGAGAGACATGTTGCGGCCCTTCACCTGCGCGCTCAGCGCACCGCCTGACACGGCCTGCATGTGATAGAACCCGTCACGACCGGCGCGGCGGCAGAGATGTCGCCTGCACCCACGTGCGCGGTCAGCACTTTTTTCAGCATCCTCTTATTTTCCGGCTTCGGCAGCGTTTCGACCGTGCCCGCAGGCGGCTTGCCGAAAGCGTCATCGACCGACGCGAAGACGTTGAACGGGCCGGGTGCTGGGCTTCTACGCCTGAAACAGCAGAACAAGCCGGGCCTGTCCCCAGAGAATGTGCCAGACAAGGTAGTAGACCAACCGAAAGCCGAGCATCGGCAGAAATCCGTGACGTCGAAGGATCCCCAGTTGCAGCAGGCTGAACGTGAAAAGATGCCCGACCAGGTACAGGTCGCGCCAGCCGATGCCGGAGTCCAGTCCGGCGAGCAACTGAAAAGCGGGTTCCAGTGCCGATACCGGTAGGGCGGCAATCCAGAAACGGCTGCCGTTCACGGCAGGCTGGAACAGGTGCCACGCCGCAAGCACGATTGCCAACGGCACGAGGTGAAACAGGACTTCGACGACCACGGCGATCGCCGGGTAGAAAACGAGGCTCCGCGGTGCGGGGACGTTGATCGTTTCAGGAAACGGCTGAACGATGTCCACCAACACCGTCGGCAGCGCAAATCCCACCGCCAGCGCGCCGATCGCAACAACCTGATGAAGGCTCGCACCCGCCCCGATCCAGCCGTGCCGGTTAAGACTGGCTATTGCGACAAGACCCGCCAGGCTGGAGACCAGCACCACTGCGCGGGGATCCGCGGCGCCGAAATACCGGACGAATGCCGGGCTGCCCTGATCGACAAGCCCCCACGCGGCGATCAGTGCGCCCATGCAAGCGAGCCCGAAACCGACCAACGGTGCCGCGTCGAGCTTGCTTTTGCCGCAAGCCCCCGTCAAGTGGTGGCCCACCTAGCCGCGCCGTCTGCGCCTGCGCCCGCCATCCTCGTGGCCTTGGGTGTTGAAACTGACATCCGGCAGAGACACCACGGCACGCAGAAGGTCGAAGGGCGCCGTGGCGTGTGGAATCGCGTTGGCGGCGACAAAATGCTCCTGGAACCGCGGCTCGATGGCGGTTTCGACCTTGTGAATTTCGCGCACCGTGGCCTCGATCCCCGCCCGCGCGGCGCGGTTGCAGAGCGCGATGCGCGCGCCGGTGCCCGCCGCGTTGCCGGCGCTGAACACGCGGTCCAGCGGCACGTCTGGGATCATACCTAGGATCATTGCGTGTTTCGGGCTGATATGGGCGCCGAAGGCCCCGGCCAGCACCACCCGGTCCACCTTGTCGACACCCAATTCGTCCATCAATAGGCGCGCGCCCGCGTATAGCGCCGATTTCGCCAGCTGGATCGCGCGGATATCGCCCTGGGTGACCGAAATCAGCGCGCCGCCCTCGGCGGTGGCGTCGTGCAGGACGTAGGAATGCGTGCGCCCCTCGGGGATCATGCGGGGCGTGCCGGTTTGCTCGGCTGAGCCGTTCAGCCCGCCCGGATCGACAAGGCCTGCGGCGCGCATTTCGGCCACAGCCTCGATAATCCCCGACCCGCAGATGCCGGTGATGCCGGTCGTGGCGGTGGCCTGGGAAAAGCCCTCGTCGGTCGACCAGAGGTCAGAGCCGATCACCTTGAAGCGGGGTTCCTTGGTGACAGGGTCGATTTCGACGCGTTCGATCGCACCGGGGGCGGCGCGCTGGCCGGAACTGATCTGCGCGCCCTCGAAGGCAGGGCCGGTGGGCGAAGAACAGGCCAGCACCCGGCGCTTGTCGCCCAGCAGCAGTTCGGCATTGGTGCCGACATCGACGATAAGCACCAGATCTTCGGATTTGTAGGGCTCTTCCGACAGGGCGACTGCGGCGCAATCGGCCCCGACGTGACCGGCGATGCAGGGCAGCAGATAGATGCGTGCAGCGGCGTTCATCGCATCCAGGTCCAGTTCGCGGGCATCCAGCGACATGGCGTCCGAGGTGGCGAGCGCGAAGGGGGCCTGGCCCAGTTCGACCGGGTCGATGCCCAGCAAAAGATGGTGCATGACCGGGTTGCAGACAAAGACGGCTTCCATGATCTGAGCGGGGTCGATCTCGGCCTCGGTGGCAATCTCGACCGTCAGGGCGTTCAGGGCGTCGCGCACGGCGCGGGTCATTTCCTTGTCGCCGCCGGGGTTCATCATCGCATAGGAAACCCGGCTCATCAGATCTTCGCCAAAGCGGATCTGCGGGTTCATGATGCCAGCGCTCGCCTTCACCTCGCCATTGCGCAGATCACAAAGGTGCGCGGCGATGGTGGTGGAGCCGAGGTCGATGGCGAGGCCGTAAAGCCGCCCCTCATAGAACCCCGGCCAGATGTCGAGGATACGTTCGTGCCGGTCGGCATGGCCCTTGTGCAACGCAACGGTAACCGCCCACTTGCCTTTGCGCAGGGCGGGTTGGAGCTTTGACAGCACGGGCAGGTCAATGCGCAGGTTGGCGGTGTCGATCTGCCAGTCGCGGGCCAGTGCGTCCTTCAGGCGTTCCAGATCGCCGGAGGGAGAGTGCATGTCGGGTTCGGCCACTTCGACGTAGTGCAGGTGGGTTGCCGGATCCATTGTGATATCGCGCACGGTCGCGGCCTTGCGCACGACCTGTTTGTGAACCTGAGACTCAGCCGGCACGTCGATCACGATATCGCCCTGCAGGCGCGCCTGGCAGCCCAGGCGGCGGCCCTGCTTCAGACCGCGGATACGGTCGTAGCGGGCCTCGACCTCGTTCCATTCGCTGAGCGCGCCTTCGGCCACGGTCACGCCATGCTTGGAGAACTCGCCGTAGCTGGGGGTGATCTGGCATTTGCTGCAGATGCCGCGCCCGCCGCAGACGGAATCGAGATCGACGCCAAGCTGCCGCGCGGCGGTCAGGACGGGAGTGCCCACCGGGAACCGGCCACGCTTGCCGGAGGGGGTGAAGATGACAAGCGGGTCCATGGGGCCTCGGGGCTGAAGCTGCGGTTGCGGCGGACAATAGCGGCTTTGCCGCCGTGTGAAAGGCGGGGTTCGACGCAAAGCCACCGACTTGCGTCATTTTCTGCGACCCTGGGAATTGAACAAGCGTTCAATGCGCGCCGAACATCGACAGGATGCCCGGCCCCCAAAGCCACACCGCCAGCGGAAACGGCAGAACGGCCAGCAGGATGGTCAGCACCGTGGCGCGTGGCCGGAACATGTGGGTCAGCCCCGCCAGCAGGCAGATGCCGCCGCCGCCGCCGATGAAGGCCGACCCCGGCAGGTTGATCAGCACGGCCAGCAGCAGGTAGCGCCAGCGCACCGTCAGGTCGCCCAGGGTTCCCGGCAGCCTGGCACGCATCACGGCTAGGCGCATGTCGGGCGCCAGCGGCTGAAGATCGTCGAGCATCCGGCAGGCGCGCGTCAGCCGCAGGTCGAGAAACGCGCGGTGCAGCCAGGCATAGGGCAGGAACCGCCCCGCCAGGTAGGCCAGGATCAGCCCGCCGCAGGTGGCGAAATAGACGTACCAGGCCACGTCGGCCCCCCGCATCATGATCAGCGAGAAGCCGACCTCGATGCCGGGGACGAAGGGTATGGCGATCAGCAGGGCATAGACCAGCAACACTCCGCCCAGGATCGCCACACGCCAGGCCAGCCCTGTGCCGGGTGGCAGCGCCTCGGTCCAGGTCATCACCCGGTACAGCAGAAGATGCGCGCCGTAGGCCAGCGCAAGGATTGCCACGATGCGCAAACCGGTGCGCCACAGCGAGCGGCGCAGGGGCGGCAGGTCGTAGGATCGCGGCGCCGGGGCGTCAGTCGTCATGCGATGACCAGTGACAGCGGTCGAACTCGGCATATCGGATCAGGGTTTCAGTCTCGCCTTCGGGCACCAGGCGTGCGCAGCCCTCGACGGCCCCGGCGCTTTCGAAGACCCGTACGCCGCCGCCCGGCGAATTCCCGGCACCGCTGCATAGCGTCCCGCCGGGGGGCAGCGTGCCGTCGATCTGCGAGGCGCCGTTCGCGTCGGCCAAGAAAAAGGCGGAGTGTCCGGTGCCGTTGGTGACGCAGACACCGGGTGCCGCCAGTGCCGGCAAGGCAAGACAGCATAGGCAGAGGGCAGAGCGCAAAAGCATGTCGGTTCCCCGGGTTGGTCCTCCCGCACCGTGGACCCGCGACCCCCGGCCTGTCCAGCGCCCCGCGCGATCACGCCCGTGTGCCGCGCTCTTGAGACGAAGTTGACCCGGCGTGACGTTAACGGCCGCTAGACTGGAAGCCACGTATTTCATGGAGGGATCGGAGATGATGAAACGACTGGCCTGTGCGGCGGCTTCGGCCGTAGTTCTCGGCGTTGGCGCGGTGGCGTCGCAGGAGATGATGTTCGGCGGCGAGGAAGACCAGGCCTATGCCGCGGACCTCTGGCAGGTCATGGTAGACATGCAGTTGGCAGGCGACAACGCGATCCGGTCGTTTCCCTATGAAGGGGTAGAGCCGCACGGCATGATGCTGGAAACCTTTTACACCTTCGCCACGGTGGGCGATCCATTCCGGCGCGCTGATCGTCAAGCGCAACTACGGTCCCGAAGGCGTCGGCATCGACGAAGTCCTCGCCGACCCCGGCAAGCACCTGGGCGCGGTGACGGTGATGTTCCAGCGTGAAGAGGGGTACGACGCCGACAACCGGAACTGGTTCTGGGTGAAGTACCTGCCCGACGGCTCGCTGGACAAGAATCCCGCTGGCATGGCACTTGCGGGCATGGTCGGCAAGAACGCCGATGCCGGCTGCATCGCCTGCCACAGGGGCGATCCGGATTACCTGTTCACCACCGATGCGGACGTCACGATGATGAAATAGCGGCGTAAAGTACGTCGCGATGCAATGGATCGCGACGGACGTTACCGTTCCAGCACCAGCGTGCCGTCCGAAATCTGGATGTTCCGGAATCGTTGCAGATAGGCCATACCAAGCAGCGACCGGTCCATTTGCCCCTGGTTGACCCAGACCGCGACGTCGCGGTCGGTGATCGGCCCAAGCTCCATGCGGTCGACCGTTGTGCGTGCTGTGCGCACCTGGCCGTTCGCGGTGCCAGCCACACCGGTATAGGTCAGCGCATCGGGGTCGATGCCGACCTGGAAGGCATCCTCGCGCGTCAGCACGATATCGGTGGCCCCGGTATCGACGACGAAGGGCACGCCCACGCCGTTCACCGCCAGGGTCAGGTAATAATGACCATCGAAGGCGCGCGGCACCTCGACCCGGGCCTGCTCCGAGAAAACCGTCTGGCGCGGCATCACGTCGTCGCGGATGTCGCCCCAAAGTCCCACCCCGGCAATCACCCCGACGAAGATCAGCACCCAAAGTGCTGCCTGCCGCGCCATCTGGCCCAACTGGTCGCGGTTCGCGACGAAAAAGTATCCGCCGACCACGCAGCCCAGCAGGACCAGGTAGATCAGGCGTCCGGTGTCGTAACTGTCCATGAACGGCTCCTTCCTGTCAGAGATAGGAAGTCGCGGGCGCTTTGTCAGCCCCGGGGCAGGCTCAGAGCAGTGTCGTGATGAAGGGCCGCAGGCCGTCCAGAACGAACTGCACCGACAGCGCGGCCAGCAACATGCCCAACAGGCGCGTGACCACGTTGATGCCGACCGGTCCCAGCGCCCGCTCCATCAACCCGGCGCCCAGCAGGCTGACGAAGGTGACGGCGACAACCACGATCATGATGACATGGATCGCGAAAACCTCGGTCCAGGTGACGCCGGGGGCGCCCGCCAGCAGCACCATCGTCGCCATCGAACCGGGTCCGGCGATCAGCGGCACGCCCAGCGGAAAGACCGACGGGTCTTCGTGATCGGTGTCGTCCTCGGCCTCCTTGACCTGGCCTTGACGGCGCTTGGTGCGGCGCTCGAACAGCATGTCGAGCGCGGTCAGGAACAAAAGGATTCCGCCCGCAATGCGGAACGCGGGCATCGAGATGCCGATGAAATTCAGTACCGCGTCGCCCAGCAGGCCGAACAGCGTCAGCAGGAAAACCGCCATGACGCAGGCGCGCAGGGCGATGCGGCGGCGCGCCGCATCGGTCCGGCCACGGGTCAGCGCGATGAACAACGGCACCAGCGCAATCGGGTCGATGACCACGAAGAGGGTGACGAAGGCGGTGATGAGCGTGGCGGTTTCCATGTGCATCCTATGCTGGGTTCGAGCGCATGACGCAAACGCTGCGCCGCTCTGCCACTTGCCGCCAGCCCGCCGAATGTGCCGCGAAGACCGCCATCAGGCCGGGCATGTTCGGCTTTTCGTCTGAAAGAATGAAGTACCCGCCCGGACGGACATGATCGAGCAGCCGCTCGAGCGTCAGGTGGCGCGGGCCGATATCGAGCATGTGCAACGTGCGGTCGGCGAGGATCGCGTCGTAGCTCTGCGGCGGCGTGAACGTCGTCAGGTCGGCGTGGATCGTGGTGACGGTCAGGCGCTCGGCCCGGGCCTCTGCATCCAGATGGTCCAATCCGCTTTTCGCCAGATCGACCCCGGTGACGCGATGCTCCAGCCGCGCCAGCGCCAATGCGTCGCGACCCTGACCGCAGCCAAGATCGAGAATGTCCAGCGGGCTGGTGCCGCAATCCAGCACGGCACGCAGGATATCGGCATTTGCCTGGCCCAGCGCATGGGGTTCGGTGGCATAGAGCGCCTGGTACTTTTCGACCCCTGTGGGTTTGTCCGCCATCAGCCGGGCACCTTTTCCAGCTTTTCAAGCGCGGCGATCCACATCGCCTCGGCGCGGTCGAGGCCGTTCATCACCTCGGCGTATTTTTTCTGCCAGACCTCGATCTCGCCCTTGTCGTCGCTGTCGTAAAGCGCGGGGTCGGCAAGCTTTTTCGCCAGCTTGTCGCGCATCGCGTTCAACTTTTCGACCCGTTCTTCGCATTTGCGCGCATCGGCACGCAGCGCCAGGATGTCGTCGCGACTGACGGATTTCTTCGGCTTTTCGGCTTTCGGTTTCGGCGGCGGCTTGTCCCCGGCCAGCAGCATCCTGCGGTAGGCTTCCAGGTCGTCGTCGTAGGGCGCCACGGCCCCGTCTTTGACCAGCCACAGACGGTCGGCCACCAGGGACAGAAGGTGCATGTCGTGGCTTACCAGGATCACCGCGCCGGTATAGGCGGTCAGTGCCTCGACCAGGCCCTCGCGCGATTCGATGTCCAGGTGGTTGGTCGGCTCATCGAGGATCAGCAGGTGCGGCGCGTCGAGAGTGGCCAGCAGCAGCGACAGCCGGGCCTTCTGACCGCCCGAAAGTTTGCCCACCACGGTTTCCGCCTGTGCCGCCAGCAGCCCGAACCCGGCCAGTTGCGCGCGCAGTTTCGAGGGCGGGGTGTCGGGGCGTTGGCGTTGCAGGTGTTGCAGCGGGGTTTCGTCGATGTGCAGCTCGTCGACCTGGTGCTGGGCGAAATAACCGATGCGCAACTTGCTGGCGGTGATCTTGCGGCCGTCCATCTTTACCAGCCGGTCCGACAGCAGCTTGGCCAGCGTCGACTTGCCCTCGCCGTTGCGGCCCAGAAGGGCGATGCGGTCGTCCTGGTCGATGCGCAGGTTCAGGTTGCGCAGCACGGGCTTGCCGTCATAGCCCACCGAAACGCCTTCGATGTTGATGATCGGCGGCGACAGCTCCTCGGGCTGCGGGAAGGTGAAGACCCGGCGGGCGGCGTCCTCGGGCGCGATGATCGTCTCCATCTTCTCCAGCATCTTGACGCGCGACTGGGCCTGCTTGGCCTTGCTGGCCTTGGCCTTGAAGCGGTCGACGAAGCTTTGCAGATGGGCGCGGCGCAGTTCCTGCTTTTTCGCCTGCGCGGCCAGCACGGCGCGCTGTTCGGCGCGGGTGCGCGCGAAGGTGTCATAGCCGCCCTGATAGAGCGTCAGGCGGCGTTCATCGAGATGCAGGATCGCGCCGACCGACCGGTTCAGAAGCTCGCGGTCGTGGCTGATGATGATGACCGTATGCGGATAGCGCGTCAGGTAGTTCTCCAGCCACAGCGCGCCTTCGAGGTCGAGATAGTTTGTCGGCTCGTCGAGCAGCAGCAGATCGGGTTCGCGAGAACAGCACCGCGGCCAGCGCCACGCGCATCCGCCAGCCGCCCGAGAACGCCGAACAGGGCTGCTGTTGTTCCGCGTAGGTAAAGCCCAGGCCCTTCAGGATCGCGCTGGCGCGTGCCTCGGCCGACCAGGCGTCGATATCGGCCAGCCGCGTCTGGATATGCGCGATGCGGGCGCCGTCGGTCGCGGTCTCGGCCTCGGCCATCAACGATGCGCGCTCTGTATCTGCGGCCAGCACCGTGTTCAGCAGCGACACCTCGTTGCCCGGCACCTCCTGCGCCACGCCGCCGATGCGGGCGCGGGCGGGCAGCGAGATGGTGCCCGATTCCAGCGCCAGTTCGCCACGGATCAGCCGGAAAAGCGTGGTCTTTCCGGCGCCGTTACGGCCCACCAGGCCGACCTTGTGGCCGCCGGGGATCTGCGCCGAGGCGCCCTCGAACAGGGGGCGGCCTTCGACGGCATAGGTGATGTCGGTGATGCTGAGCATGGGCGGGCCAATAACAGAGGCCAAAGCGAAGGAACAGGGGGCTTCGGTGCCGGTTGATCGCGGACGCTCCAGACCCCAGAATAGAGCCATGTTTCCACGCCTTTCCGCCCTGATCTGTGTTGTCGCAGCCGTCGTCCCGGTCAAGCTGGCGCAGACCGCTCCGGGATGCGCCACCGATGCGATGCTGGTCTTCGACGGCTCGGCCTCGATGTCCGAGATCGGGTTCGACACGCGCGATGCGCCGCGAATCGTCGAGGCGCGCGCGGCGGTCGCCCGGGCAATGCCGCAGATCGCACCGTTCCGGCGGATCGGGCTGATCGTCTACGGGCCGGGGCCGCGGGATGCCTGCGCCAATATCGACCTGGTGTTCCGCCCGGTGGCGAATGCGGCGACGGGCGTGATACGCGAACTGGACGCCTTGCGCCCTGGCGGCCTGACGCCGCTGGCGGCAAGCGTGGAACGGGCGGCAGAGGTGCTGGATTACCGCGCCCGTGCGGCGGTGGTGGTGCTGGTCACCGATGGCAACGAGACCTGCGGCGGCAGGCCCTGCGGCCTGGGCGACCGGCTGGCGGCGGGCGCGCGCGATCTGACCGTGCATGTGATCGGCTTCCGCGTCGAGGTGGATTTCTTCGGTTGGGACAATCCCGAACAGCAAGCCTACGAGGACGGCAGGACGGTCGCCAAATGCCTGGCCGACCGCACCGGTGGGCTTTACGTCTCGACCGAAACCGTCGACGATCTGTCCGCCGCGCTGCAACGGACGCTGGGTTGCCCGGTGATCGGGCGATCGGGTGCGTCTCTTGTGGGGCCGTTGCCGCTTTAGCGTGACGCCATCCCGCCCCGGAAATCTGCCATCGCCCGTCTGCTGCTTGCCCCGCACGTCGCGGCGCAGCGGCATGGCCCGCCAGAACCGTGCCGGCCACGGTAGCACCATCGCCCGGGCCCGACGGCGGGTGGCTTGGGCGCGTAACGCTGCGGATGTCGGGCGGCAGAGGCTTTTCAACACCCGGTGCTCATGCTAGGCGGCGGGCAATCCAAGACCGGCCTGCACCATCCGGCGCGGGCCCTGCCTACCCAAGAGGACCGACATGGCCACTGAACGCACGCTTTCCATCATCAAGCCCGACGCTACCAAGCGCAACCTGACCGGCAAGATCAACGCCAAGTTCGAAGAGGCGGGCCTGCGCATCGTGGCGCAGAAGCGCATCCATCTGACCCGCGCGCAGGCCGGCAAGTTCTACGAGGTACACGCCGCGCGCCCGTTCTATGACGAGCTGTGCGAGTTCATGGCGTCCGAGCCGGTCGTGGTGCAGGTTCTGGAAGGCGACAACGCGATCGCGAAGAACCGCGAAGTGATGGGCGCCACCAACCCCGCCGATGCCGCCCCCGGCACGATCCGCGCCGAATTCGCCGAAAGCGTCGGCGAGAATTCGGTGCACGGCTCGGACGCGCCGGAAACCGCGACGGAAGAGATCGCCTATTTCTTCTCGGGCCTCGAAATCGCCGGGTAGGATGCGATCTGCAGGCCGTATGACGCGAAAGCCGCCCTTTGGGGGCGGCTTTTTCATTGTGCTTCATGCTGCTTCAGTCGTCGCCGGTCACCGTCAGGCCCAGAACGCGCCAGACTTGCATTCCGCCGCGATAGTAGAAGATGCGCTCGGCGGGATAGCCTGCCTCCAGCATGTTGCGGATCGCCGTGGGCGATTGTCCGCACCAGATGCCGTTGCAGAACAGGGCCACCGGTCTGGCACCCTCGCAGTCCCAACCATCGAAATCCGGCTCGCATCCCAGCTGCGCCAGTTCGTCGATGATGTAGGTGTAGGGAATGTTGACCGCGCCGGGGATCGTGCCGCCCTGGAACCAGTCGTTGGTGCGGCTGTCGACCACCAACGCCTCCGGGTCCTGCAACATCGCAATAAGCTCCAACTCGCCGATCGTGGTGACTCCGTCCGCCACGGTCATCGGCTGGATACAGAAGTCCGGGCAGGGCCGCGAGGTGCGCGCCCACTCGCCGTCGATTGCGTTCTCGGTGTCCTCGATCCGCTTGATCTCCACCGGGCCATTGCCGGTCTCGATCGTTGCCGTGGGCATGTCCTTTGTGATGCCGACGACGGTTTCGGCCAGCGCCATGTCCGCGCAGATTACCAGAATTGCTGCCAGCGACAGTCCTTTCATCATGCCATCCTTCCGTTCATGTCCGTGATGCGACCGGCCCGCAAGACCGGGCCGTAGGCTGCCGTTATCTTCGCCCACCTTGCACGGCGGGTCCACCGCCGAGCGTCGGGTGATGCGACGAAAGGCGTCCCTCGATCACGTCTTCATCGGACGTCCGCGACGCCGCTTCGCGCTCGAAATGCTTGCGCAACAGCGCCACGTTGCGGCGATTGCCCTTCCAGCCGATATCGAAAATATCGCCGATCAACGGAATCGCGCCGATGATCGTATCAATCCCGACATTGATCCCCATCCGAACCAGAATGCGCCGCGGCACGCCCATGTGCGCGGCGCTGGCGACGATATACCCCGCCGGCGCCAGCGCCAGCGCGTCGCCGATCCCGGGGATCAGGCCGACGATGCCGTCCAGACCGACGCCGATTCTGGTGCCCGGCACGCGGAACAGGTTGTCCATCGTATTGGCAAGCCGGTGCAGACGCTCCAGGCGTTCGGCGTGTTCGGCAGGGGCGGGCGCGGGCATGGCGTCAGACGGTGCGCGGATTGCGCGCGATGATGTAGACCGCGTGGACGATGCCGGGGATGTAACCCAGAATGGTCAGCAGGACGTTGAGCCAGAAGTGTTTGCCGAAACCGACCTCGAGAAAGACGCCGAGCGGCGGCAACAGGATGGCGACGAGAATGCGAATGAGATCCATTGTGTTGTGTCCTTTATTCTACGCTCAGATCAGCGCCCAGTCGGTGAATGCAAAACGCCGCTCGTTTTTGGACCAGCGTTGGCCGCGGCGGCCGGGGTTCTGCGCCGGGCGGGCCCGGTCCAGGTAGCGATGCAGCGCGTCCGGCATGTCGGCGTGGCGATACAGGGGCATAGCGATATCCTTGTTTCCGTTCGGCGTCGGCAGAACCGGATAGGCACGGGTGCCGTGTTGACGGGTCAACGCGACAGGCGGGACGGGGTTCCATGCGGCCTGCCTTATCGGCGGCGCCCGGTGCCGATGCGATCAAGGATATCTTCGATTGCGCTGTCGGCGACGGGTCGTGCCTCTGCCTTCAACGCGTCGAAGCGGCTCGCGCAACGCAGCTTTCTCGGCGCCGTGGCAATCGTTCCACGGGCGGCCCTGAAGGCCCATGACCAGGGCATAATATCCGATGAAATGCGGCGAGGTGCCCGCGCGTAGCAGGCGGAGATAGGCCTCGTCGGGTCCCAGCGCGCGCACCGCGTCGGCGCTGGTCAGACCGGCCCGCGCGAACGCGGCGTCGGAGGCGGGGCCGAGGTTCCGAATCGTGGAGACCGGGGCCGGTAGGGCGCTGTCGTGGCTCATCTCGGCGCGGATGATACCGCCCGACACGGCCGCTTCAAGCGCGGCGTTGCTCAGCGTCGGCTAGATCGAGGCCCAGTCCGTGATAACCTGCGCCGGCTTCGTCGGGCTGACGGCGGTGCGCAACAGGCGGCGGCGATCCGCAAGGGGCAGGGGATCGGACCGCTCGGACTTGGCCGGGCGCTCCGTGGCTTTGGCATCTTGGCGCTGTTCCATCGTGATCTCCTCTTGATGGACGGTCCATCGGGGCCGCTTCGGACCTTAATTCACCAAGGGCAATCCGGTCCATTTTGCGATCAAACACGTCCCGAATGGCGCGGCATGGGCGACAATGCGGCAATAATGAGGAGATTGGTGCCGTTAACGGATTGTTAACCGTGGCCGAAACGACTCAAGGCGTGCGGAAGTGCTTGGAGAGCTTCAGCCCCTGGCCCTGGTAATTCGACGCGATACCGTGCCCGTAGAGCTGCGCGGGCCGTTCCGCCATCCGCTCGTAGACCAGCCGCCCGACGACCTGGCCATGCTCCAGCACGAACGGCGCCTCGTGGCAGCGCACTTCCAGCACGCCGCGGCTGCCGGTGCCGCCCGCCGCGCCATGGCCGAAGCCGGGATCGAAGAAGCCCGCGTAATGCACGCGGAATTCGCCGACCATCGCCAGGTAGGGCGCCATTTCGGCGGCATAGTCGGGCGGGATATGCACCGCCTCGCGGCTGACCAGGATGTAGAAGGCGCCGGGGTCGAGGATGATCCGGCCTTCGCGGGTGCGGATCTCCTCCCAGTATTCGGCGGGGTCGTAGTGGCCGATGCGGTCGAGGTCGATGACGCCGGTATGCGGCTTGGCGCGGTAGCCGACCAGGTCGCCGTGCCGTGCGGTCGCAGATCGACCGAAAAGCCGAGGCCGTCGTCGATCAGCGCGCGGCGCCGACGACCAGCGTGACCTGTCGTCGTGCAGCGCGCGTCAGTTCGGCGTCCGACAGCACCGCCTGGCCGGCGCGAAACCGGATCTGGTTCAGCGTCATGCCGGGGCGCACCAGGACCGAGAAGCTGCGCGGGCAGATCTCGGCGTAAAGCGGGCCGTGGTAGCCCGGCGGGATACGGTCGAATTCGACGCCGCCATCGGTGATCGGTGCGGGTCAGCAGATCAAGCCGCCCGGTCGAGGATTTGGCATTGGCCACGGCCTGCACATCGCCGGGCAGGGCAAGCTGTTCCATCAGCGGCACGACATAGACGCAGCCCTTTTCCAGCACCGCGCCCTGGCTCAGGTCGACCCGGTGCATCTCGAACTCGGCCAGCCGGTCGGCGACGCGTGCGGCCGCGGCCGGCCAGGAACGAGGCGCGGACCCGGTAGCGCGGTCGTGCCCGAGGCGCAGGTCGAGCGAGGCGGGCTGGATCTGGGCGTGCGTGACGGGCGTCGTCGGCGGAGATCGCGCCGTCCGCGATCATCGCGCTGCAGAGTCTGGCTGGGAAGCACGCCGGTCATCTGCCTCTGTCCCTTGCACATGAAAACGCCCGCGGAATGCGCGGGCGGGTGTCGAATTGGTCGGGCTAGCAGGACTTGAACCTGCGACCTTCCGTCCCCCAGACGGACGCGCTACCAGACTGCGCCATAGCCCGACGTGACGCCCTACATACCGGTTTTGCGCAGCGGGGCAAGCCCGCAAATGCCGCGGCCTAGGCCGTTCGGTCCGGTGTCCGATCGCCATGCGGTCGCGCAGCGCCAGCAGCCGGTCGTAGAATCGGGCGCAGCGCCTCGCGGTCGGGGCCGGCATTTCGCGGCGCTCGTGCGCTCGGGCGCGTCAGCGGGCCGGCGTGCCGGGCGCGGCATCGGCGGCGGGCGCTGCAGGCCGCGTCCGGCGCCAGCGGCGGAGCGGTCGAAAATGCCTGGGCGCGGCGCCGGTTGCGGCTCTGGGCGCGGGTTTCGGGGCCGTCTCGCGACGTCCGGCAACGGGGCCTCGACCGTGGCGACGGTTCTTCCGGCTTGCCGCTCGGCGGCGGCCGGATCAGCGTCGGTCGGCTCGGCGGCCGCCGTGTCGCTGCGCGGTTTCGTCCACCTCGGCGCTCGTCCAGACGCGGCTCGGCAGGGACAGTGATTCAGTCGGCGTCTCGCTCGGCGGCGTCCGGTTCGGCCTCCTCGGTCCCGTCGGCAGGCGACCGGCTGGGCGGTCTGCTTCCGGTTCCGTGGCTTTCGCAGCGGGCGGCCTGGGGCATCCGCCGGCGTCGGCGTCAGCTTGACCACGTTGTCGGTTTCCTCGCGCGGCGGCTCGACGACGTCGGCCATATCGACGTCATCGGGCAGGTCGACCGGCGGCGACAACGCCGCGACATGCTTAACGCCTTCTTCGCGCAGGATTTTCTGTACGCCCGCGAATGGTCAGCCCGTCGTCGTGCAGCAATTTCTTGATGCCGCCCAGCAATTCCATGTCGGCAGGCCGATAATAGCGGCGCCCGCCGGCGCGCTTGACCGGTTTGACCTGGGAAAACCGGCTTTCCCAGAACCGCAGCACATGGGTCGGCGTGCCGAGCCAATCTGCCACCTCCGAGATCGTGCGGAAGGCGTCGCGCGATTTTTCCATTATCCCAAGGCCTTAGCGCTTGTTTCCCGCAGCCACGCGATCTTTCATCAGATGCGAGGGCCGGAAGGTCAGGACCCGGCGCGGCGAGATCGGCACTTCCTCGCCGGTTTTCGGATTGCGTCCGATGCGGGCCGCCTTGTCGCGTACCGAAAACGTGCCGAAGGATGAGATCTTGACGGTCTCGCCCGCCACCAGCGCGTCTGACATATGCGCCAGAACCGATTCCACCAGTTGCGCCGATTCATTGCGCGACAGGCCGACTTCGCGGAACACCGCTTCGCTCAGATCCATGCGCGTCAATGTCTTGTCACTCATTGCTGTCCCCCCGAATTATTCCGAACGCATAGGTGCTGCTGCTTTTAAAAGTCAATATCAATGGCTTGTGCGGCGCAGTTCAGCCGCAGATTACCACCTCAGTACCACAGACCCCCAGGCCAGGCCGCCGCCGATCGCCTCGGTCACCAGCAGATCGCCCTGTTTGATCTGTCCGCGCTCGACCCCGACCGACAGCGCCAGCGGGATCGACGCGGCCGAGGTGTTGCCGTGATCCTGGACGGTGACGACGACATGATCCATGCGCAGACCCATCTTCTGGGCGGTCGCCTTGATGATCCGCAAGTTGGCCTGGTGCGGCACGATCCAGTCGACATCTCGCGTCGCTCAGCCCGGCCTTTTCCAGTGCGGTTTCCGCGGTTGCGGCCAGCTTTTCGACCGCGTGGCGGAACACTTCCTTGCCCTGCATCCGCAGGTGGCCGGTGTTCTGCGTCGCCACGCCGCCATCGACATAAAGCAGATCGCGGTAGCGACCGTCGGAATGCAGGTCGGTCGCCAGGATGCCGCGGTCGGCGCTGGTGCCGTCACCCTTCTGCGCCTCCAGCACCAGCGCCCCGGCGCCGTCACCGAACAGCACGCAGGTGCCGCGGTCGTCCAGTCCATGATCCGGCTGAACGTCTCGGCGCCGATCACCAGCACGCGTTCCGCCTGGCCCGACACGATCAGCGCATTGGCATTGGTCAGCGCATAGACGAACCCGGCGCAGACCGCCTGAACGTCGAAGGCAAATCCGCGCGTCATGCCCAGTGCCGGCCTGCACCATGGTCGCGGCCGACGGAAAGGTCAGATCGGCGGTCGAGGTGGCCAGGATGATCGCGTCGATGTCGTCCGCCTCCATCCCGGCATCGGCCAGCGCGGCGCGGGCGGCGCGGGCGGCCAGATCCGAGGTGCCCTGACCCTCGGCGGCGAAATGCCGCCGCTCGATGCCGGAGCGCGACTTGATCCATTCGTCGGTGGTGTCGAGCGAGCTTTCGAATTCGGAATTCGGGACGACCCGTTCGGGCAGGTAGTGTCCGACCCCTCGGACCACGGCTCGGATTGTCATTCTTCTGTCCCGCTCGCACCCTGGTCCCCGGCGCCACCTTGGCCCGGCAATTGCGCCGACGCAACCCGCGCGGCAAGGCGTTCGGTAAAGCCGGACTGCGCCAGGGTGACGGCCAGCTTGATCGCGGCGGAAATCCCCGGTCGCATCGGCCGAGCCGTGACTTTTCACCACCGTGCCGTTGAGGCCCAGGAACACGCCGCCGTTGACCCGGCGCGGGTCGATGCGCTTGGTCAGGCGGCGCAGCGAGGTCAGCGCCAGCAGCGCGGCGATGCGCGACAGTGGCGTCGCCTTGAACGCCTCTTTCAGGAAATCGCGGATCAGCGTGGCGGTGCCTTCGCCGGTCTTCAGCGCGACGTTGCCGGTGAAGCCGTCGGTGACGATCGACATCGACACGGGCCGAAGGAATATCGCCGCCCTCGACAAAGCCGACATAGTCGTACTGTCCGACGCCGGCCATCTGGCCCAGATCAGTTCATGGGCGACCTTCAGCTCGGCGCGGCCCTTGTGTTCCTCGGTGCCGACATTCAGCAGCCCGATGCGCGGACGCTCCAGCCCCAGGCCGTTGCGGGCATAGGACGCGCCCATCAGCGCGTATTGCAGCAGGTCGTCGGCCTCGGCGCGGATATCGGCGCCGACATCCAGCATCAGGTTGAAGCCACCCTGGTTGCGCGACGGCCAGAGACAGGCGATGGCCGGGCGGTTGATGCCCTCCAGCTTGCGCAGGCGCAGCATCGACACCGCCATCAGCGCGCCGGTATTGCCGCACGAGACGCAGACGCCCGCCTCCTCGTCGCGCACCGAATCGATGGCCGACCACATCGAGGTGTCCTTGCCGTGGCGCATCACATGGCTGGGCTTGGCGTCCATGGTCACGACGCCCTGCGCGTCGCGAATCTCGCAGCGCTCGGCCAGCTTCTTGCGCCTGGCCACAAGCGGTTCAAGCTGGTCCTTGGGACCGTGCAGGATGAAGCCGATATCCGGGTTTTCAGCGGCAGACCGCGCGCAGCCCGCGACCACCGCGGCGGGGCCGCGATCGCTGCCCATCGCGTCGACGGAAATGACCGTGCGCGTCGCGCCCGGCTGGGCGGTATCGGGGGCCTTGTGAAGCTGCGATTCCGCCATGCCGGGTCAGGCCCTCCGGGCCTTATGCCGCGTCTTCGTCCAGGTCGATCTCGTCCGCTGCAACGACGACTTCGCGCTCGGCATAGTGGCCGCAGGACGGGGCAGACGTGGTGCGGGCGCTTTAGTTCGCCGCAGTTGCTGCATTCCTGCGGGTTCGAGCCGTCGAGCGCATCGTGGCTGCGGCGCATGTTGCGGCGGGATTTGGTGATCTTGTTCTGAGGGACAGCCATGTCTCAACCTTCAGTGTTCGTCGGGCAGGCGCCCTGTGGTAAAGTTTTCGGGTTTCGGCGCGTCTTACGCAGTCTTTGCGGACAAGTCTAACCCAAAGTTTGAACGAGGCCGGGAACATACTGTTTTGCGGCAGCGGCGCAAGGGGAAATCGGACGGCTATCGGCCCAGCGCCGCCTGCAGTTTCTTCGGCAGCTTGGCGCGGATCAGATCATAAGAAGTGCGGATGCGATGCGCGGTCTCTTCGTCGTCGGTTTCGGGCGGCAGCAGCAGCCAGGAGCGGTGGAAATAGGGAGCCTTCACCCCGACGCCCGCCGTCGATCAGCATCTGCGCCATCTCGATGCTCTCGGTCTTGACCGACACGCCCTCGGTCACCGCCCCGATGCAGGCGAACATCTTGCCGCCGACCTTCCAGGCGTCATGCCCGCCGCCCCAGGGGTCGGAATTCTCGGCACCGGGCAGGCTGGCGCAAAGCGCGTTGATCTCGTCGCGGGTCATGTCGCCAGCCTGCCGCGCGGGAAACATCTTGGCAAGACGGCCCGGCGGGTGTATCCCCTTGCCCCATGAAGACCGTTGCCACCCTCATTTGCTGCATTATCCGCTGACACAAGTCGCGCGGGCCGGTCTTTTCGTTTTTCTTCACAGCCGAAATTGCCTAAAGCCCGCAAGGAAATTGCGCGTGCGTTAGGACAATCGATGACCCAGATCAGGCTGCACAACACGAAGACCCGCAAGAAAGAGGTTTTCCAGCCGTTGGATCCGAAGAACGTGCGCATGTATGTCTGCGGGCCGACGGTCTATGACCGGGCGCATCTGGGCAACGCGCGGCCCGTGGTGGTGTTCGACGTGCTCTACCGTCTGCTGCGGCATGTCTACGGGGTGGATCACGTGACATACGTGCGCAATTTCACCGACGTCGACGACAAGATCAACGCCCGCGCCGCCGAGACCGGGCGCGACATCGGCCAGATCACCGCCGAGACCACCCAGTGGTATCTCGACGACATGGCCGCCCTTGGCGCTTTGGAGCCCGACGAGATGCCGCGCGCCACCCAGTGGGTGCCGCAGATGATCGCGATGATCGAGGATCTGATCGCCAAGGGTCATGCCTACGAGGCCGAGGGCCATGTGCTTTTCGCGGTGGAAAGCTACGCCGATTACGGCGCGCTGTCGGGCCGCTCGCATCGACGACATGATCGCCGGCGCCCGGGTCGAGGTCGCGCCCTACAAGCGCAACCCGATGGATTTCGTGCTGTGGAAGCCCTCGACCGACGACCTGCCGGGTTGGGACATCGCCCTGGGGCCGCGGCCGCCCCGGCTGGCACATCGAATGCTCGGCCATGGCCTACGAATTGCTGGGCGAAACCTTCGACATCCACGGCGGCGGCAACGACCTGCAATTCCCGCACCACGAAAACGAGATCGCCCAATCGAAATGCGCCCACCCCGAGGGCGATTCGCCCACGTCTGGATGCACAACGAGATGCTGCAGGTCGAGGGCAAGAAGATGTCCAAGTCGCTGGGCAATTTCTTCACCGTGCGCGATCTGCTGGATCAGGGCGTGCCGGGCGAGGTGATCCGCTTCGTGTTGCTGTCGACGCATTACCGCAAGCCGATGGACTGGACCGAGAAGAAGGAGCAAGGCGACGCGGCTGGTACGCTCTGCGCAAATGGCACGAGTTCGGCGAAGACTGTGGAGCCGATGGCAGCGGACGCGTGGACGCCGACGCGATTCTCGGCATGCCTTGCCAACGATCTCAACACCCCGGGTGCCATTGCCGCGCCTGCACGAATTGTCAGCCAACCGCCAGGACGCTGGCGGCGTTGCCACAGGCTGGCCTGCGGTTGCTGGTCGGCTGATCGGGCGAAACTGGGCGATCTGGGCCAAGCGGTCGCCGGTCGTCGCCGAACACGATACCGCTGGATCTGATCGGAGGCGTCTGCTGGCAGAACGCGCAGCGGCGCGCGAGGCAAAGGATTTCGCCGAGGCCGACGCGCTGCGCGACGTGCTGTCGGCAGCGGGGGTGTCAGGTGACGGACATGGGCAGGAGGGCCGACCTGGCGGCAGGCCCAGACTTCGACCCCGCGAAGCTGGAGGCGCTGAAATGAGCCGCTCATCGAATGCACCAAGGGCAGCGCCCGACCCGGGTGCGGGTGAAGCCCCGGCCCGGGGCGCGGCAAGGCGCCTGACCAGGCCGGGCGGGACATGAACTCGGAGCGCACCATGACCACGAACGCCTCTATCTCTTCGACACCACGCTGCGCGACGGGCAGCAGACCCAGGGCGTCCAGTTCTCGACCCGCCGACAAGCACGCAGATCGCGCGGACGCTCGACGCCCTCGGCATCGACTATATCGAGGGCGGCTGGCCCGGCGCCAACCCCACCGACAACGCGTTCTTCGCCGAGAAGCCGCAAGACCCGCGCCACCTTCACCGCCTTCGGCATGACCAAGCGGGCCGGGCGTCAGCGCCGAGAACGACGACGTGCTGGCCGCCGTGCTGAACGCCGACACCCCCGCCGTCTGCCTGGTCGGCAAGACCCAGGATTTCCACGTCGAAATCGCGCTCGGCATCAGCACTGGACGAAAACCTCGACAACATCGCCGCCTCGATCGCGCACCTGGTGGCGCAAGGGCCGCGAGGCGCTGTTCGACGCCGAGCATTTCTTCGACGGCTACAAGGCCAATCCCGGACTACGCGCTCGACTGCCTGCAGGCCGCCTACGAGGCCGGCGCGCGCTGGGTCGTGCTCTGCGACACCAACGGCGGCACGCTGCCGCACGAGGTCGGCCGAGATCACCGCGCGAGGTCATCGCCAGCGGCATCCCCGGCGACCACCTCGGCATCCACACCCATGACGACACCGGCAACGCCGTGGCCAACACGCTGGCCGCCGTCGACGCCGGCGCGCGCCAGATCCAGGGCACGCTGAACGGGCTGGGCGAACGCTGCGGCAACGCCAACCTGATCACGCTGATCCCGACGCTGCTGCTGAAGGAGCCCTATGCCAGCCGCTATCGAGATCGGCGTCAGCGCCGACGACGCTGGCCCAGCATCACCCACGCCAGCCGCCTGCTCGACGATATCCTCAACCGGGTGCCGAACAAGGCCGCGCCCTACGTCGGCGCAAGCGCCTTCGCGCACAAGGCCGGGCTGCACGCCAGCGCGATCCTGAAGGATCCCAGCACCTACGAACACATCGACCCGGCGGCCGTCGGCAACGCCCGCATCATCCCGATGTCGAACCAGGCCGGGCAGTCGAACCTGCGCGCGCGGCTGACGGACATGGGGCTGCAGGTCGACAAGGGCGACCCCGGCGCTGGGCCGCATCCTGGACGACGGTCAAGGAACGCGAGGAACAGGGCTACAGCTACGACACCGCGCAGGCCAGTTCGAACTGCTGGCGCGCGAGGAACTGGGCCTGCGCCCCGACGTTCTTCGAGGTCGAACGCTACCGCGTGATCTCGGAGCGCCGCCGCAACGCGCGCGGCGAGATCGTGGTGGAATCCGAGGCCGTGGTCACGATCTCGGCCGACGGCGAGGCCCGCACCAGCTATTTCAAGAACGACCACGCCCAGGACATGCAGGACGACGGCCCGGTCAACGCGCTGTGGCAGGCGCTGAAGGCCGACCTGGGCGCGCATCAGGACCTGATCGAGGACATGCGGCTGGTCGACTTCAAGGTGCGCATCACCCAAGGCGGCACCGAGGCGGTGACGCGCGTCATCATCGACTTCATGGACGATGCCGGGCACGAATGGTCCACGGTCGGCGTCAGCGCCAATATCGTCGACGCCTCGTTCCAGGCGCTGCTGGACGCGATCAACTGGAAACTGATCCGCGACAGGGCTGTCGCCCGCATGAGCGTCCTTCCTGACGCTTTACACCGGGCTTGACGCGCGAAGGGCCGGGCGACGCCCGACGGATGTGGCCTGGGCCGCCGACCTGCTGGACCTGGCCCCGGACGCGCGCGATCTGCGACGCGGGCTGCGGCACCGGCGGCGATGTGCCCGCGCTGCTGGATGCCGCGCCCGAGGGCACGGTGACGGCCGTCGACAGCCAAGAGCCGTTCATCGCGGGCCTTGCGCAGGACTGGGCGGCGGATGATCGCGTATGGGCAGAGGTCGGCGACATGGCCAGCCTGACCGGAGACCGTACGATCTGATCTGGTCGGCGGGCGCTGTCTATTTCCTTGGCATCGGCCCGGCCCTGACCGCATGGCGCGACGCGTTGAAGCCCGGCGGTGCGGTCGCCTTCTCGCATCCCTGCCACTTCACCAACGTGCCATCGCCGGAGGCGCGCGCGTTCTGGGAAGGCTACGCGACCACCGACGCCGCGGGCATCGACGCGCAGGTCCGCGGCGCGGGCTATCGTACACTGGCCACCCGGCGCGTCGGCGATGCGGGCTGGCAGGCGTACTACCTGGGCCTCGGCGCCCGCGCCGCGCAACTGCGGCCCAAGGCCGAGGCAGACCCAGACCTGGCGAAGGTGCTTCGGATTGCCGAGACAGAAATCGCGACCTGGCACAGGGTGAAGGCCGAAACCGGCTATCTTTTGTCCGTGGTCCGCCCGGAATGACGCTTGCAGGCCTGCGCAGAGCTGGTGAAGCGCGGCGATCCCGACCGGTTTCTCGCCACCATGGCCGCGCCACCTGTCGCGCGGGCCGTGTTGTTTCCGCTCTATGCCTTCAACGTCGAGGTCGCCCGCGCACCCTGGGTGACCAACGAGCCGATGATCGCCGAGATGCGCCTGCAATGGTGGCGCGACGCGCTGGAGGAGATCGCCGAAGGCAAGCCGCCGCGTGCGCACGAGGTCGTGGGTCCGCTGGCCGAGGTCATCCAGGCCGCGACCCTGCCCGTGGACCTGCTGGACCAGTTGATCGCCGTGCGCCGCTGGGACATCTACCAGGACCCGTTCGAGGACGCCGACCACTTTGCCGACTATCTCGACCGGACCTCGGGCAACCTGGCCTGGACGGCGGCGCTGGCGCTGGGCGTCACCGAAGGCGAGGCGGCGGTGCGCGACGTGGCTTTCGCCTCGGGCCTGGCCAACTGGTTTCTGGCGATCCCGGCGCTGGAGGCGGCGGGACGCGTGCCGCTGGTCGATGGCCGTCCCCAGGCGATCCGGGCGCTTGCCGATGCGGCGCTGCAACGGCTCGACGCCGCCCGACCGCCAAGGGCGGCCCGCCCGGCGCTGCTGTCGTCGTGGCGGGCGCGGCGGGTGCTGCGGCTGGCACGTGCCAATCCCGAAAGGGTCGGCGCGGGCCGGCTTGCCGAATCGGAGTTCCGCCGCCGGCTAGGCCTGATCTGTCGCGCGCTGCTTGGCCGCTGACGCCGGGTCCGGGCCGCGACGGCCCAACACCTGATCCAGTCGGAAGAACGACAGCGGCTGATGTTCGCTGGTGACGACCAGCACGCCGCGCCGCGGGTCGGGATCCAGCCCCTTGTTGCCGCCTTCCTGCGGGTTGTTCCGCCCGCGCAGGTAGGTCCCGTGATCCATCACCTGCACCGTCCGTGTGGGCCGCGCCATGTCGCGCCACCCGGCATCGTCGCGATCGAAGACGAGCAGGTGGGGCCGGCCCGCATCGGCGACGACGATCTGCGCGCCATCCGGTGTGAAGCGCAGGCCATGCGGATAGTCCGCCCTCTTCAGCCGGGCCAGCAGCGTCGCCTCGACGCGCCGCACACCGGCGGCGGCGGCAGGGGCCGTGAAAATCTGGACGCAGCCCCGCCGGTTGCCCACTCCAGCGTGGCGTCGTCGACGAAGTCGAGGCCGTGCGGCTCTCTCATTCCGGGATGGACAAGTTGCGCGCAGCCCTCGATCTGCACGTCGTCTCCCGCGGCCAAGTGAAAGACCGACAGCGCGCCCTCGGCATAGCCGGCCACGGCCAGGTGACGCCCGTCGGGCGAGAACCGGCAATCCTCGGTCCGCCGCAATGCACCGATCACTTCGGCGACGTCGGGATGCGCCGCCACGCCGACCTCGGCATCGAGTAGCGAGGCGGGCGGCAAGGATAAATCGTTCATCGGGATCCGGTCGTCGGGCACCGGTTGCCCGCCATTAATCGATCGGCCGGGGCACCTGTCCATCGCGCGCCGCCGGCGACGACGAAGCACCACGCGTCACGCTGTGCGCGGACGCATCACCAGCCAGATCAGCGCGCCCCCGGCCAGCGCCAGGAACGGCACCATCGCCAGGTTCACCGCGATCCAGCCCTCCTGCGGCGATCGCCGCCCGAGCAGTTCATCAGCCCGCCCGAGGCCAGCGAGGCCAGCGTGACGCAGCCGAAGACCATCATGTCGTTCATCCCCTGCACCCGGCCGCGTTCTTCGGGCGCATGGGCGCCGGCCAGCATCGTCGTGGCGCCGATGAAGCCGAAGTTCCAGCCGATCCCCAGCAGGATCAGCGCGACGAAGAAATTGCCCAGCGTCACCCCGGCCAGCGCCGACGACCCCGGCGCCGGCCAAGGATCGCCAGCCCGGTGGCCACGATCCGCTCGACCCCGAAGCGGGCGATCAGGTGGCCGGTGAAGAACGACGGCGCGAACATCGCCAGCACGTGCGCCGAGACCACATCGGCGGCGTCGCTCTGGGTGAAGCCGCAGCCCACGACGGCCAGCGGCGTCGAGGTCATCATCAGGTTCATCAGCGCGTAGGACACCATCGCGCAGATGATCGCCACGGCGATGCGCGGCGTGCGTCAGCAGCTGCCAGCCGCGTCCGCCCCCGCGGCGCGTCCTCGGCGGGCGGCCGGCGGTTTGGGGATGTCGAGGAACAGGAACAGCAGCGCGCCGATGAGCGTTGACCGCGATCACCGCGAGATAGGTGCCGAGGAACGGCACCACCATCGCCTCGGCCGGTCAGCTTGACCAGCTGCGGCCCGATAACCGCCGAGACCAGCCCGCCCGCCATGACGTAGGAGATCGCCTTGGGCCGGAATGCCGTCCGATGCGGTATCGGCGGCGGCAAAGCGGTAAAACCCCTGCGCCGACATGTAGATGCCGGTCAGGAGCGAGCCGACCAGGAAGATCGCGAAAGCTTGCTGGATCACAGCCCGCAGCGCGCCGATCGCCCGCGCCCATCGCGCCGCCGATGGCGCCGATCCAGAACCCCGCCCTGCGCCCGTAGCGCTGCATCAGCGCCGAGATCGGCGTCGCCGTCAGCATCGAGCCCAGCACGATCAGCGAGATCGGCAGCGTCGCAAAGCAGATGTTGGAGGCCAGCGATTGCCCGGCCAGCCCGCCGATGATGAAGATCATCGGCATCTGCGCGCCCAGGAATGCCTGCGCCAGCACCAGGACGGCGACGTTGCGCCTGGCGCGGCTGTCTTGCGCGGGGGACAGGGGGGCGATGTCGGTCATGGCGCCGGACTTAAACCGCAGCCGTGTCCGGCGAAAGGCTCATTCCGCCCGGTCGATGACATGCGCGAAAGAGCCGCAGACCCGACCGATGACGCAGGCCCATGGGCGGCAGGCCGGTGCCCTCGGCGTCGCGTCGCGTCGAACAGCGGCGCGACCCTCGGCCCGGAGTGTCGTGGCATAGTGGAACTCGTGACGCCGTCAGCGCGCCTGGAACGGCCCGCCGCGCGGAACCAGCCGGCGATAGCCCAGATGCAGCTTGCGGGTGGCGAAACTGGTTTCCAGCGGCAGCAGGCCGGCCATCGGATGATGCACTCCGTTGGCATCGGTCAAGGCCTCTCCCAGCACCATGTAGCCACCGCATTCTCCATATATATCAGTTTTCTGCGATGCAATTCTCAGGCTTTGCATGAAGATCATGTTGGCGCTGAGACGCCCGGCATGAAGCTCCGGGTAGCCACCGGGCAGGATGACCAGATCGGCGGGCGGCACCGGATCGTCGGCCAGCGGCGAAAACGGCATGATCTCGGCACCCTCCGCGCGCCAGTCGGCCAGCAGATGCGGATAGGCAAAGGCGAAGGCCGTGTCGCGGGCCAACGCGATGGTTTGCGCGGGCGGCGGCATAGGCGGCGCGGGGGCCGCGCCGGTCAATGCAGCGGCGTGCGAGAGCCCAGGGCGATCGAGGTCGCAGGCCGCCTCGACGACGTCGGCGGCCCGGTCGAGAAAGTCGTCGAGATCGGCGCGCTCTGCCGCCTGTACGCAGGCCCAGATGGCGCGACGGATGCGCCAGCCCGTCCTGTCGTGGCAAGGCGCCCAGGACCGGCAGCCCGAGCGGCGCAAGAGCGGCCTGGCGCAGCATCGCGTCGTGCCGGTGCGCTGCCGACCCGGTTGAGGATGACGCCGGCGATTCGAACCGCCGGGTCGTGTCGCGCGAAACCCGGCCACGAGCGGCGCGACCGACTGCGCCATGCGCGCGGCGTCGACGACCAGGATCACCGGCAGGTCCAGGATGCGGGCGAGGTCGGCGGTCGCCCCCTTGCCATCCGGCGGCGCCCCGTCGAAGAGGCCCATCGCGCCCTCGATCAGCAGCAGGTCGTCGGCGGCGGCCAGGCCGCGGATGCGCGCCGGCGTCATCGCCCAGGCATCGAGGTTCAGGCAGGGCTGGCCGCAGGCGGCCTCGTGAAAGCGCGGGTCGATGTAGTCGGGCCCGGATTTCGCGCCGCGCACCGCGACGCCGCGCTGCGCAGCGCGCGCAGCAGCCCCAGCGTCACCGTGGTCTTGCCGCTGCCGGAGGACGGCGCGGCGAGGATCAGGCCCGGCATTGGGCCGCGGATCTGCGTATTTTCAAAGACAAGAAGCGGTGGCGTCATGCGCTTTCGGCGGGCCGTCCGCGGCCCAGCGGGTCGAGGTTGCGCGGGGCCGCTGCCGGCGGCCATGCGACTGCCAGTCGAGCACCTGGCGCATCAGCACCGAGCGGCCGATGCAGATGATCGCGGGCGGCTCCAGCCCGGCGGCGGCGATGTCGGCCTCGATGCGTGCCAAGCGTGGTCTCCAGCACCTGCTGGTCCGCCAGTGGTGGCCGTGGTGACGACGGCGCGCGGGTTCCGACGCCGGACGGCCCGCGTCGCGCAGCGCGGCGGCGATCTGGGCGATATGCTTCATCCCCATGTAGATCACGATGACCTGACTAGCCCTTCGAGATTGCCTGCCAGTCCAGCGAGCGAGGGCGTTTCGCCGGACTGGTCGTGGCCGGTGACGAAGGTGACCGACTGGTTCACGTCGCGGTGGGTGACCGGAATGCCGGCATAGGCCAGCCCGCCGATCCCGGCGGAGATGCCCGGGAATGATGCGGATCGGAACGCCGTGCTGGACCAGCGTCTGCGCCTCTTCGCCGCCGCGGCCGAAGACGAAGGGATCGCCGCCCTTCAGCCGCAGCACGCGGCGACCCGCGCGCGCCAGTTCCACCAGGTGCAGCGAGATGTCGCGCTGTTTCGCCGACGGCTTGCCGCCGCGCTTGCCGGCATAGATCGCGCTCGGCCTGCGGCGCCCAGTCCAGGATCGCGGGTTCGACCAGCGCGTCGTAGACGATCACGTCGGCCTGGCGCAGCGCGTTCAGGCCATGCAGGGTCAGCAGGCCCGGATCGCCCGGACCGGCGCCGCACAGCCAGACCCAGCCGGGTTCCAGTCCGGGGCCAGTCGTGATCGGGCAGGGCGGGCGTCGTGCTCATGGATCGGTTATGACGCGTTGCGGCGCGCCGCGCGAAAAGGCCGCAAACGACGCGCAATGCCCGATTGGCGGCGTCGCGCCACGCCCGCCCTATAGTCGCGCCGATGAGCCGCAAGCCCAAAGGACCGCTTGCGCCGGGGCTGGACCACCGGCGCCTGCGCCACCGCGGCCACGAAGGCGGCGCTGATGCGGCTGTGGGGCGGGGCGTTTCCCGAGCAGGTGACGATCACCCTGCCGCGCGGCGAGACGCCGACCTTCGCCGTCGCGCATCGTGACGCAGGGGACGGCTGGGCCGAGGCCGGGATCATCAAGGATGCCGGCGACGATCCCGACGTGACCCATGGCGCGCTGATCGTCGCGCGGGTGACGCGCCTCGCAGGCGGCGTGGTGTTCCGGGCGGGCGACGGCGTCGGCACGGTGACGAAGGCCGGGCCTGCCGGTGGCGGTGGGCGAGCCGGCGATCAATCCGGTGCCGCGCCAGATGATGCGCGACGTGGTTGAGGAAATGCGCCGCAAGCTACGGAAAACCGGCGCGATATCGAGATCACGATTTCGGTGCCGGGCGGGCGCGAGATCGCCCTGAAGACCTGGAACCCGCGGCTCGGCATCGTCGGCGGGCTGTCGATCCTCGGCACCACCGGCATCGTGCGGCCGTTTTCCTGCGCCGCCTGGATCGCCTCGATCCATCGCGGCATCGACGTGGCGCGGGCCGCGGGCCAGGCCCATGTCGCCGGCTGCACCGGCGCGACCAGCGAGCGGGCGGTGCAGCAGGCCTGCGGCCTGCCGGATCTCGCGATGCTCGACATGGGCGATTTCGTCGGCGGGCATGCTGAAATACCTGCGCAAACACCCGGTGGCGCGGCTGACCATCGGCGGCGGCATCGGCAAGATGACCAAGCTGGCGCAGGGCGCGCTCGATCTGCATTCGGGGCGCAGCCAGGTCGATTTCGAAGCGCTGGCAAGGATGATGGGCCAACCGGAACTGGCGCAGTCCGGCTACGGCGTTGCAGGCCTATGAAATGGCTGGGGCGGAGATGGCGCAACAAGTGGCGCAGCGCGCCAGGGCGACCGCCGAGGCGGTCGTCACCGAGGCCGGCATTGCCGTCGATACCGTCGTCATCGACCGGACTGGCAGGATCCTGGCGCGATGTCCGTGAGGCTGCTGTTGCTGGCGGGCACAGCCGAGGCGCGGGAGATCGCGGCGCGGCTGGCCGAGCGCGGCGTCGATGCCGTGGCCTCGCTGGCCGGGGCCACGCGGCGGCCGGGGGAACTGGCGCTGCCGACGCGCCACGGCGGTTTCGGCGGGCGCGAGGGGTTCAAGCGATACCTTGATGCCGAGAGGATCGGCGCGGTACTTGATGCCACGCATCCCTTCGCCACGCGGATCAGTTGGCGCAGCGCCGAGGTCTGCCGCGACAAGTCCATCCCTTACCGGCAATTCCTGCGACCCGAATGGCAGGCCGAAAAGGGGGATCGCTGGACCTTCATCGAAGCCGAGGCCGACGCGGCGGCGCTTATCCCGCCGGGCGCGACCGTGTTCCTGGCGACCGGCCTGCAAAACCTGCCCGACTTCGCCAACCTGCGGGCGGCAAAGGTCTATGCCCGCCGCATCGACACCCCGCGCCAGCCGTTTCCGTTTCCCGGCGGCCAATTTCTGCAAGGCCGCCCGCCGTTCAGCGTCGAAGACGAGGTGGCGCTGTTCTCCAGGCTCGGCGTCGACTGGCTGGTGGTGAAGAACTCGGGCGGGCAGCCGAGCCGGTCGAAGCTGGACGCGGCCCGGGTGCTGGGGATTCCGGTGGCGCTGATCGCGCGGCCTGCGCAACCCGAGGGGTCGAAGCTGACATCGGTCGACGCGGCGCTTGGCTGGGTGGCGGGTCTGGGATGAACGAACGGATCATTCGAGGCGCGCCTTGCGTGGCGGAAGGGGCGGCTTACCTGGCCGCCATCGAGCCCCGCTTCGCGGTGGCGCTGGCCCAGACCGGCCCGCTGCCGCTGCGGCTGCGCGGCGACGGCTTTGCAGAATTGCTGAGCGCGATTGTCAGCCAGCAGGTCAGCGTGGCCTCGGCCCGCGCGATCTGGGGGCGGATGGAGGCCGGCGGCATGACCGACGCCGGGACCGTGGTGCGGGCCTCGGAAGACGACCTGCGCGCCTGCGGCCTGAGCCGTCAGAAGATCCGCTATTCCCGGGCGCTGGCCGAGGCATGTATCGACTATGCCGGCCTGCGGGCGATGCCCTCGCAAGCGGTCATCGCCACGCCTGATCGAGGTGCCCGGCATCGGCCGCTGGACGGCAGAGGTCTATGCCATGTTCAGCCTTGGCCGCGCGGATGTCTTCGCGCCCGGCGATCTGGCCCTGCAGGAGGCCGCACGGCTGCTCTTCGACCTGCGATGGCCGTCCGGCCGAGCGTGATCTGCGCGCAATGGCAGAGGCTTGGGCGCCGTGGCGCGCGGTTGCGGCGCGGCTTTTGTGGGCGTACTACGCTCGAGCGAAGGACAGGGAAGGGATCGGGGCATGACGCAACTGGACGCGGGACGCCGGGCCGCGGCTTCGGGCAAGACGACATCGGTGGTGGTCTTCCTGCACGGCTATGGCGCCGACGGGGCCGACCTGCTTGGGGCTGGCCGATCCGCTGGCGCCGCACCTGCCCGACACGGTGTTCGTCGCCCCGGATGCGCCCGAGCGCTGCGTCAACAATCCGATGGGGTTTCAGTGGTTTCCGATCCCCTGGCTCGACGGCTCCAGCGAAGAGGCGGCCGAGGCTTCGATGCGGCAGTCGGTCGACGATCTGAACGCCTATCTCGACCGGGTTCTGAAGGAGGAGGAGGTCACCCCCGACAGGATGATCCTGTTCGGCTTTTCGCAAGGCACGATGATGAGCCTGCACGTCGCCCCGCGCCGCGAGCAGCCGGTGGCAGGCATCGTCGGCTTCTCCGGCCGCCTGCTGCAACCCGATCTGCTGGCCGACGAGGTGGTGTCGCGGATGCCGGTGCTGCTGGTGCATGGCGACGAGGATCCGATGGTGCCGCCCGCCTCGCTGCCCGAGGCCGGCAATGCCCTGACGGCGGCGGGGTTCGAGGTCTATGCCCACGTGATGAAGGGCACCGGCCATGGTATCGCACCCGACGGGCTGAGCGTGGCGCTGGCCTTCATCCGCGAGCAGCTTGGCGTGCGGGACGGCGACGGAACGTGACAATTCTGCACGGGCCCAGCGTGGTTTCGCCCATTTTTCGGATACTCGCGCATTAGATGTTTTCCGACGACGGCTCGGTTGCCTATAGTCGGGACAACCCATGTCCGCGCCATCGGCGTGCGAGGAAAGCCCGAATGACCGCTTGCAGAAAAACACCGCACAAACTGGCGCTTACGCTTGGAACCGCGCTGGCGACCGGGCTGGTGTCGATGCCGGGGACGCCGGATGCCGAGGATCGACGCGCCGGCCTGTTCGATGTGTCGCGCGGCACTACCGGCACAGCCCACGCGCCGCTGGAATACCACCCGACTGATTTCGGCAGCCAGTTCGTGACTGCAAATCAACTGCCGGCCGGGGCTGCCGCCTTCATCTTCGGCACGGCGCAGACCGACCCTTCGACGGCGGCGGGCACCGGCATACAGAATTACTTTCTGAGTGCTGCATATGCCTGGTCCGACAGGCTGACCTTCGGTATCAGCGGCCAGTATTTCGAGGATCCGGTGTCGCAGCCGATCCTCGGCGCGTTCCCCGAATTCGGGCTCGATGGCATCGCCGGCTGGGCCAAGTACCTGGTTTCCGATGGGGCCGATCTGGATATCTCGGTCGAGGGCTCGGTCGAATTCTTCCGTCTTTCGACTGTGGTCTTCGGGACCGCTACCGGTTCTGATGCCGAACATATCGTCGGCTCAATTCGTGCGCCGTTCACCTACGCGGTGTCGAACGCGCTCCAGGTCCACGTCACGCCCGGAGTGTCGTTCTTTCCCGACAACCTGAACGGCATCCCGTTCTACGGCACTGTCGGCTATGTTGGTGCGGGCCTCAGCTTCAAGCCGAACCAACGCATCGCGGGATATGCCTCGGTGAACGTGCCGGTCGCCGGTGGGAATGCCGTGTCCAGCACCGCGACGATCACCGACACGCCGATATGGACCGTCGGCGGCCGGTACAATGCAACGCCCAAGGTGGCGGTCGATGTCTACGCGACCAACGGCCTGGGCGCGACGCCCGCCACTTCGATTCTGTCGCTCTGGCCGGGTGGCGACCAGGTTTTGTTCGGCGCCAAGCTCACGGTGACGCCTGGGGTCGGGCCCGGCTACCGGCCCAGCTATCGCAGCTTGCGCGATCTGACCGCGCGCGAACGCGAATTGCAGCAGGACGGCTTCACCCTGGCAAGTGCCGATACCTTTCGGCCCGGAACGGTGGCGGGCACCGCCTGGTACGGCAGTCACGACAATTACGGTGCCGGCCTGATATTCGCTCTCGAACAGGATCTTCAGTTTGAGGGCTACATCGAGAATTATGCCGACGACATGTCGGTTCCCGCCGGTCTGCTGCCCTCGAAAGAGCTGCGCTACATGTTCGGCGGCAAGCTGCGCCTGCTGGACCAGAACAACGGCGATCCGTTCAGCTTCGCCATCCGCGCCCTCGGCGGCCGGGACCTGGGCACCGGCACGCCGGGACCAGGGGTGCTGTTCATCGAAACGCCGGCCAGCGTGAAGGTGAACGAGGCCGTGGCGCTGACGGCCGCGCCGAAGGTGTCGGCTTTCGGAAATACCGAGATCTACGGCCTCGGTCTGGGTGTCAACGTCGGCGTGTTGGACGGATTGCAGCTGATTGGCGAGGTCACTCCGACCAATGGCGGCAATGGCACGGTCTGGGCCGCAGGTTTACGCTACGACGTGGCGGGCACCGGCCTCAGTGTCGATGCCCATGCCACCAATGCCGTCGGGATGCGCGGCATCGCCACCATGGTGGCGCAGGACGATACGAAATTCGCGATCTCGCTGACCAAGCGCTTCGACGCGGGTGGCTGGCGCTAGCCTGCCGCGTTCCTGCTGCGCGCGCGTGGCGACATGTCGCAAAAACTTCATGCGTTCACCGCATCTTGCGGGTTGCCTGCTTCTCCGCGACATATATAGTCAGGCCAATCCGGACCGGCAGGTCGTGCCGGTCCTGTCGAAATACAGGGCGGCGCGGGGGCTGACGCAGCATGGACGGTGACTTCAGAACGGCTTTCGTGCGTGAGCCCAACAATCTCAAGCACTATCCCGCGCTGGTGTTGAACGCCGACTACCGGCCCTTGTCCTACTATCCCCTGTCGCTCTGGCCGTGGCAGGACGCCATCAAGGCGTCGTTCCTCGACCGGGTCGACATCGTCGCCGAATACGACCAGGTGGTGCGTAGCCCGTCGATGGTGATCCGAATACCGTCGGTCGTGGTGCTGAAGGACTATGTGAAACCCCAGAAGCGCGTGGCCTTCACGCGCTTCAATTTATTCCTGCGCGATGAATTCTGCTGCCAGTACTGCGGATCGAAGGGCGATCTGACCTTCGATCACGTGGTGCCGCGGGCACGCGGCGGGGTGACAAGCTGGGAGAACGTGGTCGCGGCTTGTTCGCGGTGCAACCTGACCAAGGGATCGCGGTCACTCAGGCAGGTCGGCATGTCGCTGCGCCGCCCGCCGCGCCAACCTGGCGCGGAAGAACTGCGCAACATGGGTCGCAAGTTCCCGCCCGGCCACCTTCACGACACCTGGCTCGATTTTCTCTACTGGGATGCGGAGCTGGAGGCGTGAGCCTGCTCTATCTCGACCATGCCAATGTCCGCACCGCCAACCTGGACGCGATGGTGGCGTGGTATGAGGACGTGCTGGAGATGAAGGCAGGCGCGCGGCCCGACTTCGGGTTCCCTGGCGCCTGGCTTTATATCGGCGAGCGGGCGGTGGTGCACCTGGTGGGGGTGGCGGAGACGCCGGCCTCGGTCGATCCGCAGATCGAGCACTATGCGTTTCGCGCGACCGGGATGGAGGCGTTTCTGGAGCGTCTGAAGGGGCGCGGGGTAGAGTATTATCTCGCCGAGGTTCCGGGCTTCGGGATCACCCAAGTCAACATCCTGGATCCGGACGGCAATCATATTCATGTGGATTTCGTAAGCGACGCGTAACCGGTAGTGCACGCGTCTTCACGCAGCATTCACCCCGAACAACTCGCCCCGCCCAGAACGCAGAACTTGGCGCAGTGGGGGTGGTTGAGGGCGACGTCGGTTTCGGCCTGGGCGAGGGTTTCGCCGAGTTCGAATTCGGGGGAATAGGGCAGCAGGGTGCAGGCGAGGACGGTGGGGCGGGAGGCGCCGCGCCGTTTGACCACCATGCGCGAGGAGGAACACATCACGTCGCGGGGCGATTTGCCCAGGATGTCCCAGCAGGCGGTGGTGATTTCGGGGACCTCGACGCGCTCGTCCATTTCCGGGAAAAGCACTGTCGTTGCGGGGTCTTGCGCGTCGATTTTAAAGCTGTGCTCGGCGTAGAGTCGGGCGTAGCCTTTGCGGGCTTCGACCTCTGTCTCTTCCCAGACGGTGCGGCCCGCCACTGCCATTCGCACCCCGGCATCCCGCAGCCATTTCATACCCTCAAGGGTCTTTTGAAAGGTGCCGGTGCCGCGCTCCTCGTCGTGGTATTTCGCTGAATAATGGTCGACCGAGACGCGCAGAGTAAGTTTGTCGCCGAACTCGGCCTGTAATGCCACCAGACCGGTGCGCATTTTGGCGCGCATCATCGGGCGCATCGCGTTGGTCAGGATCAGCACCTCATAGCCGCGCTCCAGACACACCCGCGCCATGTCGATCATCTGCCGGGTTCATGAACGGCTCGCCGCCGGTGAAGCCGATCTCGCGCACCGGCCAGCCCCGTTCGGCGATCTGGTCGAGGTAGTCGATGACCTCGGCGCGTCGTGATATAGACCAGCCGGTCGTTGCTGGGCGAGCTTTCGATGTAGCAATTGGCGCAGGTGATGTTGCAAAGCGTGCCGGTGTTGAACCACAACGTCTGCGGATCGGTCAGGGCGACGGTGGCGCGCGTCGCTCCGCGCGCGGTCAATCGCGGGTCCGCAAACTTGGCACGGCTGCCCGTTTCGACCTGATCCTTCATCGCCAACCGTCCTTCCGATCCCGAAAATCAGCGCTAACGCGGCATCGGGTCCGATAAAACCCCCTTTGTCGGCCCTGACGCGGTTGTGATGCGGCGATCCGGCGCTAGACTTCATCCCGGTCTCGCTGATAAAGCGGACCCGTTAGCGCTAACGGGCGCAGGAAACTAGATGAGGTGGGACATGGTTTCGCGTGTCATTCCGGTCGATCCGTTCGATCTGGTGATCTTCGGCGGCACCGGCGATCTGGCGCGGCGCAAGATATTGCCCGGCCTTTACCGCCGCTTCTGGGCCGGGCAGATGCCCGAAGGCGCGCGTGTTATCGGCGCGTCGCGCAAGGCGATGACGCACAAGGCGTTCCGCGACTTCGTCGCCGAGGCGATCGCCGAATTCGGCACGGACGGCGTCAAGGACAAGGACAAGATCGCCGATTCCTCGAGCATGTGCACTATGTCGCCATCGACGCCATGGGCGAGGACGGCTGGAGCGACCTGCGCAAGCTGATGTCCGCGACGACGTGGTGCAGGCGTTCTATTTCTCGGTCGGACCCAGCCTCTTCGGCGACCTGGCCGAGCGGCTGCACAAGCACAAGATCACCGACAAGAGCAGCCGCATCGTGGTGGAAAAGCCCTTCGGCCACGATCTGGAAAGCGCGCGGGCGCTGAACGCCACGCTGGCGCGGTTCTTCCGCGAGGATCAGATCTACCGGATCGACCACTACCTGGGCAAGGAAACGGTGCAGAACCTGATGGCGGTCCGCTTCGGCAACATCCTGTTCGAGCCGCTGTGGAACGCGCAATACGTCGATCACATCCAGATCACCGTGGCCGAGACCGTCGGCGTCGGCGGGCGCGGCGCCTACTACGACAAGTCGGGCGCGATGCGGGACATGGTGCAGAACCACCTGATGCAGCTTTTGTGCCTGATCGCGATGGAGCCGCCGCATCATTTCGAACCCGACGCGGTGCGCGACGAGAAGCTCAAGGTGATCCGCGCGCTTGACCCGGTCAAGCCCGAGGATATCGTGCGCGGTCAGTACGAGGCCGCGAAGGGCACCAGGAGCTACCGCGAGGATGCCGAGAACCCGAATTCGCTGACCGAAAGCTTCATCGCGTTGAAGGTGCATGTTTCGAACTGGCGCTGGAAGAATACGCCATTCTTCCTTCGCACCGGCAAGCGGCTGAAGGCGCGCGCCAGTGAGATCGCCGTGGTTTTCAAGGACCCGCCGCACTCGATCTTCGGCGAACAGGACGGGCGGCGCGGCAACGTGCTGGTGATCCGGCTGCAGCCCAACGAGGGCATGAACCTGCGGGTCACGATCAAGGAACCGGGGCCGGGCGGCATGCGCCTGGTCGAGGTACCGCTCGACATGACCTTTGCCGACGCGCTGGGCTCCGAGGCCGGGAATGTCGCCGATGCCTACGAACGGCTGATCATGGATGTGATCCGCGGCAACCAGACCCTGTTCATGCGCGGCGACGAGGTCGAGGCCGCCTGGGCCTGGACCGATCCGGTCATCGCCGGCTGGCAAGAGCGCGGCGACCGTCCCAAACCTTACGAGCCCGGATCGTCCGGGCCGGAGGATGCGCTGATGCTGATGCACCGCGACGGCCGTCGCTGGCGGGAGATCGTCGAATGAACCTGATCGAGTACCCCGACCAGCGAGATGATGATGATCGACCTGGCCAACATCCTGGCCGGCGAGTTGACTGCGGCGCTGATGAACCACGACACCGCCTCTATCGCGGTGCCCGGCGGCACGACGCCGGGGCCGATCTTCGACATGCTCTGTGCCGCCGATCTCGACTGGAGCCGGGTGCACGTGCTGCTGACCGACGAACGCTGGGTGCCGGAAAGCTCGCCCCGGTCGAACACCGCGCTGATGCGCGAGCGCCTGCTGACGGACCGGGCGGCGGCGGCGCATTTGGTACCGCTCTATGCCGAGGCGCCCGACGCCCGAGGGGCAGCTGGAGGCGCTGGCCGCAGGCGGTGAAGCCGCACATGCCGATCTCGGTGCTGCTGCTGGGCATGGGCGACCGACATGCACACCGCCTCGCTGTTTCCCGGTGCCGACAGACCTCGAGGCGGCGCTGGCCGACGATGCGCCGGTACTGATGGCGATGCGTGCGCCGGGCGCGCCGGAACCGCGCGTGACGCTGACCGCGCGGGTGCTGAACGACGCGATGTCGAAGCATCTGGTGATCACCGGGGCGGACAAACGCGAGGCGCTGGAGCGCGCGCAAACAGAGCGAGACGTGCTGAAGGCGCCGATCCACGCGGTGCTTCCGGGCGCAACGGTTCACTGGGCGGAGTAGGGCGATGAACTGGCAAGACCTGCGCAGTCGGCACGAGGCGGTCAGCGGATCGCGCCATCCTGTCGTTGTTCGACGATGGCGGCCGCGCGCGGCGACTTCTCGGTCGACGCACTGCGACATGCTTTTCGACTATTCCAAGACCAACATCGACGCGGCGACCCGCGATCTGCTGATCGGGCTGGCCAGATACCGCCGACATGGCGGGCCGTCGCGACGCGATGTTCCGCGGCGAGAGGATCAACGAGACCGAGGGCCGCGCCGTGCTGCACACGGCGCTGCGCGACCTCGACGGCGGGCCGGTCATGGTCGACGGCACCGACGTGATGCCCGGCGTGCGCGACACGCTGGCCCGGATGGAGGTCTTTGCCGAGGCGGTGCGCGCGGGCAAGATCCGCCCGCCGGGCGGCGGACGGTACACCGACGTGGTCAACATCGGCATCGGCGGCTCCGACCTCGGCCCCGCGATGGCGACGCTGGCGCTGGCGCCCTACCACGACGGGCCGCGCTGCCATTTCGTCTCGAACGTCGACGGGGCGCATGTCGCCGACGTGCTGGCGGGCCTGAACCCGGCCTCGACGCTGGTCATCGTCGCCTCCAAGACCTTCACCACCATCGAGACCATGACCAACGCCGAGACCGCGCGCGACTGGATCGCCGCGCAGGTCGGGGCCGACACCGCGGGCGCGCATTTCGCCGCACTCTCGTCGAACGCTCGAGAAGACCGCCGACTTCGGCATCGACGCCGTCCCGCGTCTTCGGGTTCGAGGACTGGGTCGGCGGGCGCTATTCGATGTGGGGGCCGATCGGGCTGTCGCTGATGCTGGCGATCGGGCCGGACGGTTTCCGCGACTTCCTCGGCGGCGCGCGCGGCGATGGACGATCATTTCCGCCAGGCGCAGGGCGCTGCGAACATGCCGGTGATGCTGGCGCTGGTCGGCATCTGGCACAACCAGGTCTGCGGCTACGCGACCCGCGCCGTGCTGCCCTACGAACAGCGGCTGGCGCGGCTGCCCGCCTATCTGCAGCAGCTGGAGATGGAATCGAACGGCAAGTCGTGTGGCGATGGACGGCGCGGCGCTGGAAATGCATTCCGGCCCGGTGGTCTGGGGCGAGCCGGGGACCAACGGCCAGCACGCCTTCTACCAGCTGATCCACCAGGGCACCCGGGTGATCCCGTGCGAATTCATGGTGGGCCGCGAAGGCCACGAGCCCGAGCTGGCGCACCAGCACCGCCTGTTGCAGGCCAACTGCCTGGCGCAGTCCGAGGCGCTGCTGCGCGGGCGCACGCTGGACGAGGCGCGCGCCATGATCGCCGGCAAGTTCGACGGCGACGAACTGGAGCGGCAGGCCAAACACCGCGTCTTCGCCGGCAACCGGCCGTCGACCACGCTGGTCTATCCGAAACTGACGCCCCGCGTTCTGGGGCAGATCGTGGCGCTTTACGAACACCGGGTCTTTGTCGAGGGCGTGATCCTCGGGATCAACTCCTTCGACCAGTGGGGGGTGGAGCTGGGCAAGGAACTGGCACTGGCGCTGGAGCCGGTGCTGGCGGGCGATGAAAGCGCCGATGGCAAGGACGGCTCGACCCGGGCGCTGGTCGGCTATCTGACGGGTCAGGATTAGTCCCGGCCAATCCGGTCCGGAGCTTGCCGGGACCTCGAGCGGCCCTCTTGCTCTCTGCCGGGACGCGCAGTATCTGATGAGGCGCGGCGGGTATGATGTAATGGTAGCCTGTCAGCTTCCCAAGCTGAACGCGCGGGTTCGATTCCCGCTACCCGCTCCAGCCCCTACTTGCGGAACTTGTCCAGGCTGACGACCTCGGCGTCACGATGCGCTTCGGGCTCTTCGGGCGCGGTCTCCACCGCGGCGTCCGCGTCGCCATCCTCATCTTCGTCGTCATCGGTCTTCCTGCGTTTCGAACCGCAGGCCGAACTCGACCGACGGATCGACGAAGGTCTTGATCGCATCGTAGGGGATATACAGCGGCTCGGGCGTTTCGCCGAAATTGAGCGTGACGGAAAAGCCCTCGTCGGTGACTTCCAGCTTGTCGAACCAGTGCTGCATGACCACGGTCATTTCGTCGGGATAGCGGTCGGACAGCCAGTCGGCGATTTCGACATCGGGATGCATCGTGTCGAAGGTGATGAAGAAGTGGTGCTGCCCCGGCAGGCCGTTCTTCGGCCACGTCGGTCAGGACTTCCTGGATCAGCCCGCGCATGGCGCGGTGCATCAGGTTTCCATAGTCGATCGTGCGCGACATCGCGGTGGTCCTCTTTGCACCGGTGCCATCACCATACGGGATTCGGATCGGATGAAAAGGGGGCCTGCCGGCACCCCGACGGCCTTATCCCGCCGCCCCCAGCAGCAGACCGGCAAGCGCCGCGCAGACCAGAACGCGGCCAAGGCCCCAGTGCAGCCACAGCAGCAGGACACCCGCGCGCGACGGCCAGCGCCACGGCGGCCAGGTCCAGCGTCGCGGCATCGGGGATCAGCAGCGTCGCGGGCCCCAGCGTGATACGGGTCACGGTGCCGAAGAACACGTGCAGCGCGAACCACAGCGACAGGTTCAGGATCACGCCGACCACGGCGGCGGTGATCGCCTGCAAGCGCGCCGGTCAGGCGCGGGCGGGTCGAGATCCAGTCGATGTAGGGCGCGCCGGCGAAGATCCACAGAAAGCAGGGCATGAAGGTGACCCACAGCGTCAGCAGCGGCGGCGGCAAGCGCCCACCGCCAGCCCGCCCACGCCATAGCCTGCCAGGAAGCCGACGAACTCGCGTCACCAGGATCAGCGGACCGGGCGTGGTTTCGGCCAGCCCCAGCCCGTCCATCATCTGCGCGGTGTCGAGCCAGCCGTAGTCCTGCACCACCTCTTGCGTCATGTAGGCCAGCACCGCATAGGCGCCGCCGAAGGTGACGACGGCGAGCTTCGAAAAGAACAGCGCCGATCGTCGGTCAGCCGCTCGGCGCCCGCCGCCCAGAGCAGCGCCACCGGCGCCCACCAAAGCGCCAGCCACGATCGCCACGGTGCGCAAGGTGCGTGGCGCGGACCTGGCAACGCGGCGGCCTCGCGTCGTGCCACGCGCCGACGCAGCGCGCCATAGACCGCCGCCGCCGCGATGATCAGCGGGAACGGCACGGCGAAGACGAAGATGCGCGACAAAGGACAGCCCGGCGACGACCCAGCGGTCGGCCGCCGTGCAGCGCCTTCTTCGACAACCCGCAGCAGCGCCTCGAGCACGATCACCACGACCGTGGCCTTGATGCCCAGGAACAGCGCCTCGACCCAGCGGCACCGACCCCAGCAGGCATAGGCCAGGGCCAGCGCCAGCATCACCAGCGCGCCCGGCAGCACGAACAGCAGCCCCGCGATCAGCCCGCCCGCAACGCCGTGCAGCCGCCAGCCGGCATAGGTGGCCAGCTGCATCGCCTCCGGCCCCGGCAGCAGCATGCAGAAGCTCAGCGCATTGCAGGAACTGGCGCTCGGTCAGCCAGGGGCGTTCCTCGACCAGTTCGCGGTGCATCAGCGCGATCTGCGCCGCCGGACCGCCGAAGCTGAGCAAGTCCGATGCGCCCGAAAACGCGGGTGATCTCGGCGATCGAAGGCGGTCATGCCGACTGGCCCGCGGGCCAGTCGTGGCCTTCGTCATGGCCATCGCGCGCCCAGCGGTAAAGCGCGTCGTATAGCGCCAGACCCGCCTCAAGCTGCTGCAGGTCGTCGCGGTACTGGCGCGACAGCCCGACCGAGATTGCCAGCAGACCGGCGGCCTGCGGCGCAAGATCGTGCCGGTCGGTATCGGCGCCGCGCACCACCGTCGCCAGCCGGTCCAGCGCCTCTGAATGCAATGCGAATTCGTCGAGCATGGTGTCGAAGGTGCAAGTCTCTCCGCGGTGCGACCAGAACACGCCCTCGACATCGAAGGGCGTGGCGCCATAGCGGTCGGCGACGCCCGCGACCTCGGCCGGGCGACACGAACAGGAACCGTGCGGCGGGATCGACGAAGCGGCGGATCAGCCAGGGACAGGCGATGCGGTCGATCTTGGGCCGGTGCCGGGTGACCCACAGCGTCGATCCGGCCGTCGGCACAGGGATCGCGGCGGCGGGGATGCGCTGGGTGTCCCTGGCGTCGCGCCAGGCATACATGCCGCCTTGCAGGTACTCCGCCTGCACGCCCTCGCCGCGCAGCAAGGCGACCAGACCCTGGCTCAGCTTGATGCCCCTCTGGCAGGTCACGACGCAAGCGCGGTCGCCGAGCCGGGCGATCAGGCCGCGAATGTCGGTATGCGGGTGCCGGAACGAGCCGGGGATCAGGTAGGGGTCGTCGTCGTGATCGGGGTCGATCGAGATGTCGACGATGGCGGGGCAATCGGGCGTGCCGATCAGGCGGTTCAACTGGGCTACGGTGATTTCATTGGGCGATGGCATGGCGCATCCTTCCTGTTCATCAGGTGGGACGCGAATCTTGGGCTGTCGCCTCACGGGGCGTTCGCATCGACCCCATGCCGCGTTGATGGCGGGTCCGGGGCGCAATGTCAAAGGAGTTGTGCCGCTGCCCATCGGTTGACAAGCCGCGCGGCGGGTATGCAGGATGGGACATTCTTTGCCCACGATTTCACGGAGAAGCCTCGATGAACGCGCTTGTTGCCGCCGGTCTCAGCCTTGCCCTGCTGACGACGCCCGCCCTGGCCCAGGGCAAGAAATCGCAAACCGTGGCACCGGACTATTCCGACGCACCGCTATGCGATGCGATCCCGGACCAGGGCACCTCGCTGATCTGCCGCTGCGACGACGGCCCGACAAGCGGCTCGGTCTGGGGCAGCGGGCCCTATACCGGCGACAGCAGCATCTGCACCGCGGCCCGGCATGCCGGCGTGATCGGCGAGGCGGGCGGCGCGCTGCAGCTGGTGGGGCTGGCCGGCGCGGACAGCTACGAAGGGTCCGAGGCCAACGGCGTGATCACCAGCAGCTGGGGGTCATACGGTGAAAGCTTCGAGGTCGAACCGGTCCCGGTGGCCACCGCCATGCCCGACCACAGCGATGCGCCGGTCTGTAACAGCGTGCCCGATAGCGGCGCGGTCGTCTGCCGGTGCGCCGCGGGCACGACAGGCGGGTCGGTCTGGGGCAGCGGACCCTATACCGCGGACAGCGACATATGCACCGCCGCGCGGCATGCGGGCGTCATCGGCGAGGCTGGCGGCGCGCTGGAATTGTCGGCGGCCCCCGGCCAGGACGGCTACGAGGGATCGCAGGCCAACGGGGTGACGACCAGCAACTGGGGCTCTTACGGCCAGAGCTTCGCGATCCGGCCGGTCAGCGCCGCGTCGGCCACCGGCCCAGGTCCGTCCGGCCCGTCCTGCGACGTGATACCCGGCGATGCCGAGCGTTTCACCTGCACCTGCGACGTGCGGGCCTCCGGGTCGGTCTGGGGCAGCGGGCCCTATACCGCCGACAGCAACATCTGCTCGGCGGCGCGCCACGCGGGCGTGCTGGGGTCCGAAGGCGGCCGGGTCACCGTTATGCGCCTGCCGGGACTGGCGGTTTATACCGGCAGCCAGGCCAACGGCGAGGACACCGCCGACTGGGGTGCCTACGACGCCAGCATCGCCTTCGATCGGAACTAGCCCAAGCCGGCCCTACGCCTCATGCACGGCGCGGCTGTCGGCTGGGGCCTGGGCGCGCTCGAACTTGCCGTAGTCGCGGATCACGTGAGCGATGCGCAGGCGGTAGTCGCGGAAATACCGGCTGCGCCCCGCCCTCTGCGCCCGCCGGTGCGCGGCCAGCGCGCGCCATTCGTCCAACGCCGCCTCGTCGCGGAAGAAAGACAACGACAGCAGCTTGCCGGGATTGGTCAGGCTCTGGAACCGTTCCACCGAAATGAACCCGTCGATCTTCTCGACCAGCGGTCGCATCTCGGCGGCCATGTCGAAGTAGGGTTCGGTCATGCCCTCGTTCGGCTCCACTTCGAAGATGACTGCGATCATCGGATCGGACCCCCGTCTGGTTCGCGGGCAGCGTGACCGGATGCGGCGCGTTTCGCAAGATCGGCGGGGAATGACCGACAGGGGCGGGTAGGGGATTCCCGACTTTGTCGCACACCCGACTCGCGTTAAGGTGGAAATGCGGGCGCGCGAATTCAGCCGTGGACATTTACCAGGGCGCACTTTTTTTTGGAGCATTGCCATGACTCTCAGCCAACCCCCAACTCGACGTTCCCTTTTCGGCCTGACCCTTGCGACGGCGCTTTCGATCCTTGTCGCCGGGACTGTGCAGGCGCAGGGCATCAACCTTGCCGACTGCCGTGGCCTTTGGTTCTCGACCTCCGAGGATTTCCTGTCGCAGGGCGTCGACCTGCCCGGCGGGCAGGTCGTGTCCGACGGCGACCTGCTGTCCTACCAGATCGGCGGCGGCACCCGGCTTTGCGCCCGCAATGCCGACCTGCTGCGGGTCTTCGACATCGACCGCTACGATCACGGCCTCGACGCGGTCGAACAGATCGTCATCGACGAGCGCGCGGTCTTCATCGCCTTTTCGACCGAGATCGACTCGGTCAATGGGGCGGGTCAGTTCACCGCCGGCGACCTGCTGTTCGGCAACGGCGCCGTGGTGCCCAACAACGCGCTGCTGGCGAAGTTCGATCTGCCGCGCAGCCTGAATCTGGGGCTGGATGCCGTGCACATCGAAGGCGGGCCGCGTGAAAAGCGTGAACTGATGGCCAAGCTGGACGGCGTCAGCGTTGATCAGTTGCGCGAGAATCCGGGGCTTTTGCTCGAAATATTGGAGGCCACCAACACCGACATCCTGTTCTCGACCGAAGGCACGCCGCCGGACGTTCAGCAGCCGCAGTTCTTGGACGGCGATCTGCTGTCGGCGAAGATGGGCACCATTGTGCGCTCGAACAACGACCTGCTGCCCGGTCTGCCATCGGGCCTGCCCAGTGAGGGCGTCGACTATGGGCTTGATGCTTATACGCCTGCCTTCGATCAGATTGAACAGGTGCCGATCGAGCTGTTCTCGATCGAGATACAAGCCAAGGACGGCTCGATTTCCGACGGTGACGCACTGACGGTGGGGCCGGGGATTTATCTGCGCAACAAGGATCTGATCGCTACGCTGGAACCGCGCGACACCGACATGGGGCTTGATGCACTTGCCGCGCGGATCGAGGATACCGCCTGTCTGGCACGGATCACCACGATCAGCGATATCGACGTGCTGGACATCAACCAGGGTTCGGGCCTGTTCGACACCGACCGGCCGTTCGGCGACTGGGTGCGCGTGCAGGGGCTGGTGCCGGGGCCGAATTGCCCGGAATATGCCACCCATGAATTCCAGATCCGTGTGTCCGTGGACGGCGGGCCGGATGCGGCAGTGGTGCATCCGGTCGGGCTGAACTGGCGGCGCAACGTGGCGCCCTGCGTGTCCTCGAACGACCTTTACACCTCTGATCCATGGGGCGGATGGTTCCCGCTGACGCAATACTGGCGGTTCAACGAATGCCCCGACGATGCGTCGCTGGCGTTCTGGAATTCCAACACGGCGCCGGGCGCGGATTTCGCGGTTTTTCGGGTGGCGATGCGCCCTTTGGGCGGTGGGGCCGAGACGCTTTCGGCACCGGTGCGCATTCGCATCGACAACGCTGTGCCGCATGATCTTTTGGCCGAGTTGTACAATGCCGGTGAGACGCTGCCGTTTGGCGATCAGTGCAAGATCGACTTTGGCGGCGACAACATCGTCATCGATATCAAGGGCCGGGCGCGCGACGAGCATTTCCGCGAGTACGAGTTGTTCTGGACCGGCGGCGACGTGCATATCTGGCGCGGCATTCCGGCGACCCTGGCGCGGCTCTACAATGCCGGACGGCCGGATCTTGGAACCTTTGGCACAGAACCCCCGGCGAAAACCGACGTACCGCTCGGCACGCTGGACCTGACCACCGAGTACATGGCGGCCACGGGCGGCATGCCGGTGATCGAATGCGGTTACACGGTGCTGCTGCGAGCCTGGGACCGGGCGCATCTGGGCAGGTTCAGCCCGTCGCTGAATGCCTTCGGTCATTTCGCCGGAAACTGGTCGGATTACATGCAGAGCTTCTGCCTGATTCCGTAGAGGCAAATCCAAAAAAATGCAGAAAGGCCCGCGCTTTGCGGGCCTTTTTTAAGGTGCAGGCTTCTGTTGCCAGATGCCTGATCGACCAGACTTGCAGGGGCCTTGTGTCGCGAAAAGGAGGAAGGTGCAGGATTCTGTTGCCAGGCTCCTGCGGGCCCCGCCTTACGCGGCTAGGCGCAAGGACTTAAGTTTCGACCTTTCGGACTGCTTACGCAGCCAGAGCGATCGGAGCACGGTTGTTATTGGCAACTGTACTTGTCGGACCGATAACGGTGGTACCTCACCGGGACAAAGCATAACCCCTTTAGACGTTCGTCGATCCTGTTTCGGCCCCATTCGCCCCCCAATAAAGGGAATGTTGGTGGAGCCGCCGGGTACCGCCCCCGGGTCCGAGCCGCTTATTACGAGCGCGTTTATGTCCATAGTCCCCGAGGGAACACGTTGAATATAGGGCGTACCGGCGGCAATGAGAAGGGGCGGCGCGGGATTTTACCGCGCGATCCGGTCGGCCCGCCCGCGGCTTTCGCGGGCGGCTGGCGCGCCGGGATGCCACAACTCTGAATTGACCCGCGCCCCGCCGCCGCGTTACCGTGGCCCGATGGTTTAAGCTAGCCTGTTGAGACGAGTGTCTTTTCCAGTGCCGCACGTTGCGGTCACTCATTCATTTGAAATCAAGGAGTTTTCCCATGACATCCCCAAAGCCAATTCGTGACTTCGCCGCGCTCGATCGGCGGCAACTGCTGCAAACCGCCGCCGCCGGCGCGCTGGTCGCGGCCTTGCCTGGCGGCGCACGGGCCGCGGCGCACGGCCCCATTGCGCTGAATGTCGAGCTGGCGGTGGTAGATCAGGTTCCCGACGGCAGCGGCGGGACGAAAGACGGACCGATGCTGCGCACCTACAACGGCCTGACACCCGGTCCGACGCTGACCGTGGCGCCGGGCGAAAGCCTGGAGGTCGACGTGACCAACACGCTCGGGGCACAGCCGCCCGACGAATTCTGCCCGGCGACCATGAACACCTACCACGCATCCAACAGTACCAACCTGCACACCCACGGCCTGCACGTCGATCCGTTCAAGGCGACCGACGGGCGCGACAGCGACAACATCTTCCTGACGATCACGCCGAAGGACCAGGACATCCCGCCCGGGTGCCACATGACCGAATTGCGCGACGTCGAGGCGAAGTTCAACTTCCAGCTGCCCGCAGACCACCCCTCGGGCACCTTCTGGTATCACGCGCACAAGCACGGCTCGACCGCGCAGCAGGTGGCCAACGGCCTGGTCGGCCCGCTGATCGTGCCCGACAAGCCCGGCGTGATGCCCAGCTATATCGAGAACGCGCCCGAGGATATCCTGCTGATTCAGATGCGCGGCATCGAGAAGGATACGCCCGATCCCAGCAATGAAGACAACAAGGGCAAACCGCACCTGGTGCTGGTCGACCCGTCGGGGCAGGGCGGCGGCACGCTGGACCCGACGATCACCATGCGCCCCGGCGAGGTGCGGCGCTGGCGCGTCATCAACGCCGCCCCCCGCGCCGACACCTTCGTCAGCCTCAACCTGGCCGGCGTCGATGGCGGCGAAGCGCTGGAGGTCTATCAGATCGCTTTCGACGGCATCACCTATGACAGGCGGATCGAGATCGACACGACCAACAACGGCGCGCCTTGGGAAAACCCGGCGGCCCTGGCGCCCGGCAACCGGACCGACTTCATGGTGCGGGTGCCGCCTGACGCGGCGGCAGGCCGGTTGCAGCTTGTGGCGCTGCAACTGCCGAACGCGATGATCGAGGGGCCGCAGGCCAAGGCCAGCGCGCCACCCTCGACAGAGATGACTTTGGACATCGTCATCGCAGGCGACCCGGTCGATGCGGAGTGGTCCGACGATCCGGCGCTACCGGGCGGCGGCCCGCTGGTCGCGCCAATCGACCCGGCCGAGGTGGTCTATGACCGCGAGGTCGAATTCTTCCTGGAATTCAAGGTCCAGCCCACCAAGTTCATGATCGACCGTCAGGAATTCGACGGCTCGGTCCTGCAACCGCCGATGAAGCTGGGCACGGCGGAACGCTGGACGGTGACCAATCGCAACACATTCACGCATCCGTTCCACATCCACGTTAACCCGTTCTTCGTCACGCATCTCTACGGCGAGGAACTGCCCGAGGGACATCCGCTGCGGCGCTGGCAGGACACCATGGCGATCCCGGTCGCCGCGGCGCATGGCGTCGATCCGGCAGGCTCGTTCACCATGCTGTCGCGGTTCGTCCGGTTCACCGGCAAATACGTGATCCACTGCCACATTCTGGAACACGAGGACGAGGGCATGATGAAGGCGGTCGAGGTGGTCGTCTGAAGCGTCAGGCGCGGCGCGCGGCCAGCACGCTGGCGCCAAGCTCCGCGGTATAGTCGGCCAGGTCGCGCAAGGCCTCGTCGGCCTTGGCGGCATTCCCGGTCTCCAGGGCCTCGAGGATGCGCCCGTGCAGGCCGACGATGCGGCCCCGCGACCGGGCCGAGAAGGTGACCATGTTCATCAGCGGCTGCATCGCTTCGACCGCTCCGGCCAACTGGTAGGACAGCACCGGGTTGCCCGCCGCATCGACCAGCGCGCGGTGGAACGCCACGTCCGAGGCGCAGAACGCCTCGTCGGACAGTCCCGGCTGGCCTTGCCGGGCGATCTCGGCACGCATGATGTCCAGATGTGCCGCCGTCCGGCGCTGCGTCGCCAGCGGCGCGCAGGCACGTTCCAGCGCATAGCGCGCCTCGCAAGCGGTGTCGAAATCGACCGCGTTCATCGACAGCAGCAGCGTCGAGGTGGTGATCTGCTGAGCATAGGCATCCTCGAACCGCAGCCGGTTGACGAAGGCCCCGCCGGTGGCCCCGCGCTGGGTGCGGATCAGGTTCTGTGCGGCCAGCCGTTTCAGCGCCTCGCGGACGGTGGGCCGCGAGACGCCGAACTGTTCGCTAAGATCGGCCTCCGAGGGCAGGCGGTCGTCGAAACTGAGCGCGCCAGAGACGATGGCGTCGCGGATCGAGGCGGCGATCTGGGCGCTGAGGTCGCGGGCGGCGGCGGGGTCTGGTTTCTGCATGTTCTCAATTGTCAGACGATTAATTGTTTGACATTTAAATCGGGCCTGCCAAAAAAGGCAACAGCAAACACCCCTGACCGGAGGCCGCCTGCCCATGTCCGTGATCCGAATGCCCGTGCGCTCGGTCCTGTGGCTGGGCTTCTTCGCGGCGATCCTGGCAGCGTGGTGGACCATGTACACCATGAGCACCGGCATGGGGCTGGACCTGCTGGGCCGCCCGAATGCGGGCGCGCAGGCGATGCGCGGCATGGACCCGGCGATGGACATGGCGATGCCGATGGCCGAATTCTGGCCGCTGTTCTCGATGTGGGCGGTGATGATGGCGGCGATGATGGGGCCGACCATGGTGCCGACGCTGAAAGCCTATGACGACCTGCGCGGCCGCGCCGGAGAAACGCGGACGGGCTGGCTGGGGGTGCTGACGGGCTATTTCGCGGTCTGGGTCGGCTTCGCGGCGCTTATCGCGGGTGCACAACTCGCACTGCTGTTCGGCGGCGCCATCGACATGCTCGGCATCGCCACTTCGCTGTGGATCAGTGCGGCATTGCTGTTAGCGGTCGGCGCCTACCAGTTCAGCCGCGCCAAGGCGGTCTGCCACGGCGTCTGCCACAGCCCGCTGATGTATTTCATCGGCCACTGGCGCAGCGGCTTTTCGGGCGGCGCGCGCATGGGCCTGGGCCTGGGTGCCTACTGCGTCGGCTGCTGCTGGGGCTTCATGGCGCTGGGCTTTGTCGGCGGGGTGATGAGCCTCTTGTGGATGGGTCTGGCGACGCTGTTCATGATTTTCGAGAAACTGCCGCAGATCGGCCACCGCTTGCTGAAACCGGCCGGCGTCGTGCTGATCGGCGCGGGCATTTACGTGGCGGCGATGGCTGCCGGCATTACGGGATAGGACAAACAGATGGCCAAGAAGACACGCGAATCCGACCGGCTGGCGGTGCGGGAACGGCTCGACCAGCGCATGGCCAGCAACCCGCTGCGACGCAAGATGACGCCGACCGAATGGGTCATCAAGGGCGAGTTGTTCATGAACTGCTCGTGCACCGTGTTCTGCCCGTGCGTCATTTCGCTGGGGGCGCATCCGCCGACCGAAGGTTACTGCAAGACCTGGTTCGCCATGCAGATCGACGAGGGGAATTTCGAGGGCGAAAAGCTCGACGGGATCAACGTGGCGATGTTGGTCGATATCCCCGGAAAGATGGCCGATGGCGACTGGAAGGTCGCGGTCTATGTCGATGAAAAGGCAACGCAAAAGGCCTATAACGGTATCCTGAAAATCTTGTCGGGCGGGGCCGGTGGCAACACCGGCGTGTTCCACTTCCTGGTGTCGGAAATCATCGGCGCCGAACGCGAGAAGGTCGTCATCGAAAAGGACGGCCGCCGCCGCCGGATCACCGTGGGCCGCAAGATCCAGGGCGAGATCGAGATGATCGAGGGCAAGGACCGCGACACGCCGGTGTCGATCGAGAATTCGACCTACTGGATGGGGCCGGTGGTCTATCCGGCGCGCGGGCTGAAATCGCGGGTGCGCGACTATGGCCGGGTCTGGGATTTCGAGGGCAAGTCGGGCGAGATCGTTCCGATCCACTGGACCGGACCCGGACGCACATGATCGAGCCGCATTTTGCCCGCGTCATGGCGCGGTACAACATGTGGCAGAATGCCGGGCTGATGGAAGCCGCCGATACGCTGGGCGACGATGATCGCAAGGCCGATCGCGGGGCGTTCTTCGGTTCGATCTTCGGGACGTTCAACCATCTGCTTTGGGGCGATACGACCTGGATGTCGCGGTTCGACGGCTGGGCGAAGCCCGATGCGGGATACCTGGAAGCCCGCAACTGACCGCCGATTGGACCGCGTTCAAACAGGCGCGCAGCGTTGCCGACACCCGCATCCTCGACTGGGCGCTGCGGTTGCAGGTGGGCGATCTTCACGGCCCGCTGACTGGCATTCGGGGGTCCTCAAGGCCGACGTCAGCAAGCCCAAGTGGCTTTGCGTGCAGCATTTCTTCAACCACCAGACCCATCATCGCGGCCAGATCCACGCGATGCTGACCGCCGCCGGGGCGCGGCCCGGCGACACCGACCTCTTTCTCATGCCAGAGGGGGACTGAATGGCGACGATCTCTGCCTCCCGCCGCCTGCGCCGCACGCCGTTCTCCGACGGGGTCGAGGCGGCGGGCGTCAAGGCCTACACGGTCTACAACCACATGCTGCTGCCCACGGTCTTCGCCTCGGTCGAGGAGGACTACCGGCATCTGAAGACCGCCGTGCAGGTCTGGGATGTGGCCTGCGAACGGCAGGTCGAAATGCGCGGCCCCGATGCGGCGCGGCTGATGCAGATGCTGACCCCGCGCGATCTGCGCCGGATGCAGCTCGGGCCAGTGCTTCTACGTGCCGATCGTCGACGAGACCGGCGGCATGCTGAACGACCCGGTGGCGGTGAAGCTGGCCGAGGACCGCTACTGGATCTCCATCGCCGACAGCGACCTGCTGTTCTGGGTCAAGGGCGTCGCCAACGGCTACCGGCTGGAGGTGCTCGGTCGACGAGCCGGATGTCTCGCCGCTGGCGGTGCAGGGTCCGAAGGCCGACGAGCTGATGGCGCGGGTCTTCGGCGACGCGGTGCGCGACATGCGGTTCTTCCGCTTCGGCTGGTTCGAAGTTCCAGGGCCGTGAGCCACGTCGTCGCCCGCTCGGGCTATTCCCAGCAGGGCGGCTTCGAGATCTACGTCGACGGCGGCCGAGCATCGGCATGCCGCTCTGGAACGCGCTGATGGAGGCGGGGCGCGATCTGGACGTGCGCGCCGGCTGCCCGAACCTGATCGAGCGGATCGAGGGCGGACTGCTGAGCTACGGCAACGACATGACGCGCGAGCAACACGCCGCACGAATGCGGGCTGGGCCGGTTCTGCGACACCGAGACGGCGATCGGCTGCATCGGGCGCGACGCGCTGCTGCGGGTGGCGCGCGACGGGCCGGTGCGGCAGATCCGCGCCGATCGACGATCGCAGGCGAGCCGGTGCCCGGCTGCGACCGGCCCTGGCCGCTGATGGCGGGCGACAGCGCAGGTCGGGCAGGTGACCTCGGCCGCCTGGTCGCCGGATTTCGAGACCAATGTCGCCATCGGCATGGTGCGCATGACCCATTGGGACTCCGGCACCGACATCGACGTGGTGCCGCCGGACGGCGCGTGCGCGCCGGCGATGGTGCAGAAAGACATTCTGGATCTAAGGGAGGAACGCGCATGTTCAAGGCACTGGTGGTCGAGAAGGACGACGAGGGCAAGACCCGCGCCTCGGTCACAGGAACTGGACGACGACCGTCTGCCCGAGGGCGAGGTGACGGTCGCGGTCGAGTATTCGACGGTGAACTACAAGGACGGGCTGTGCATCGGGCCGGGCGGCGGGCTGGTGCGGCAACTATCCGCATGTGCCGGGCATCGACTTCGCCGGCACCGTCGAGGCCGTCGACGATGCGCGCTACAAGCCCGGCGACAAGGTGGTGCTGACCGGCTGGCGCGTCGGCGAGGCGCATTGGGGCGGCTATGCGCAGAAGGCGCGGGTCAAGGCCGACTGGCTGGTGCCGCTGCCCGAGGGGCTGACACCCGCGCAGGCGATGGCGGTCGGCACGGCCGGCTTCACCGCGATGCTGGCGGTGATGGCGCTGGAGGATCACGGGCTGAAGCCGGGCAACGGGCCGGTGCTGGTGACCGGGGCTGCGGGCGGCGTCGGCTCGGTCGCGACCGCGATCCTGGCCAATCTCGGCTACGAGGTCGCCGGCGTCACCGGGCGGCCCGAGACGGCGGATTACCTGAAAGGCCTCGGCGCGACGCAGATCGTGCCGCGCGAAGAGATCAACGAGACGGTCAAGCGCCCGCTGGAGGCCGAGACCTGGGCCGGCTGCGTCGATGCGGTGGGCGGCGCGATGCTGGCCCGCGTGCTGGGACAGATGAAGTACGGCGCGTCGGTCGCGGCGGTCGGTCTGGCCGGCGGCGCGGCGCTGCCGGCGACGGTGATCCCGTTCCTGCTGCGCGGCGTGAACCTGCTGGGCATCGACAGCGTGATGCAGCCCTACGACAACCGGCTGCGCGCCTGGAAGCGGATCGCCAGCGATCTGCCGATGGACAAGCTCGAGGCGATGATGCAGCCCGCGACGCTGGCGGACCTGCCGCGGCTGGGCGCGGATATCCTCAAGGGCCAGGTCAAGGGCCGGGTCGTGGTCGACGTCAACGCCTGATCGGCCGGCTTTGCCGGGCGGCGGGCGCGCGGGGGGCACTCTGCGCGCCCGCTGTCGTCTTTGGTGCCGATTGCTTCGCATCCACGCGACCGCCCCGCGGCCACGTTTCTACGCTTCGGTTTGAGCCTTGGGACTGCGCCGACTAGGGTTGCGTATATCCGACAAGAAGGCAGGGCAGCCGCCAGCGGCGTGCTGACGACAACGGAAAACGTGGAGGGACGCATGTTCAAGCAATCATGATGCCGGTCGATCTGGCCCATCTGGAGACCCAGAGACGGGCGCTGCAATGCGCCGCCGACTTGGCGCCGAGCACGGGTGCCGAGGTCTGCTATGTCGGTGTGACGACCGGCAACGCCGAACGCGATGGGCCACACGCCCGCGGAATTCGAGAAACAGCTGGCAAGCCTTTGCCGCCGAGCAGGGCGCCAACGCACGGCCTCAAGGCCAGCCACAAGGTGATGATCGCGCATGATCCGACGACCGACGTCGACGACACGCTGCTGAAGGCCGTCGAGCGAGACCGGTGCCGATCTGGTGGTGATGGCCACCCACAAGCCGGGCATCGGCGACTACATCTGGCCGTCGAACGGCGGCAAGCTGGCGGCGCATTCCGAGGCGTCGGTTTTTCTGGTGCGCGGCTAAGCCCGCGACAGTATCTCAAGCGATTCAATCAGGGAAGGAGGCCAAAATGGCCGATGAATCAGCGAACCAAGGATTCCCGGCCCGGAATCCGAGGCCAGCCTGATCGAGACCGACTACGAGATCGGTCAGGACAATGTCGAGGGCAGTCTGGGGCCCTTCGGGCTTTGACATCCACAACCCGGTCTTCATGATCTCGGGGCTCAGCATCGTTGCCTTCGTGTTCTACGCCCTGGCATTGCCGGAACAGGCGGGCGCGTTGTTCGGCTGGCTGCGGCCGGCGCTGACCTCGACCTTCGACTGGTTCTTCCTGATGTCGGCCAACATCTTCGTGCTGTTCTGCCTGTTGCTGATCGTCAGCCCCTGGGGCATCGGTGCGGCTGGGCGGCAAGGACGCGACGCCCGATTACACCTATATCGGCTGGTTCGCGATGCTGTTCGCCGCCGGCATGGGCATCGGCCTGATGTTCTTCGGCGTGCTGGAGCCGGTCTATCACATGGCGATCTCGGAACCGCTGGGCGTGCCGTCGCCGATCGCCGAGGACGGCACCATCATCGCGGCCAACGTCGATGCCGCGCGGCAGCATGGGGCTGGCGGCGACGATCTATCACTGGGGCCTGCACCCTTGGGCGATCTACGCCATCGTCGCGCTGGCGCTGGCGCTCTTCACCTTCAACAAGGGCCTGCCGCTGACGATCCGCTCGGCCTTCTACCCGATCTTCGGCGAGCGGGTCTGGGGCTGGACCGGCCATATCATCGACACGCTGGCGGTGTTCGCGACGCTGTTCGGGCTGGCCACGTCGCTGGGGTTCGGCGCGCAGCAGGCCAATGCGGGGCTGGAGCATATCTACGGCATCCCGAACATCGATCACCGTGCAGGTCATCCTGATCACCGTCATCACCGCGATCGCGCTGATCTCGGTGCTGCGCGGCCTTGACGGCGGGGTGAAGGTGCTGACCGAGATCAACATGGTGATCGCGGCGCTGCTGCTGCTCTTCGTGTTCCTGGCGGCCGGACCGCTGGGCATCCTGAGCGATTTCGTCAGCGGCCTGGGCGCCTATGCGACCGAGTCTGGTGGCGCTGTCCAACCCGATCGGACGCGAGGATACCGGCTACATGCAGGGCTGGACCGCGTTCTACTGGGCCTGGTGGATCTCCTGGTCACCCTTCGTCGGCATGTTCATCGCCCGGGTCAGCCGCGGGCCGCACGGTGCGCGAGTTCATCATCTGCGTGCTGCTGATCCCGTCGCTGGTCTGCGTGCTGTGGATGGCGACCTTCGGCGGCGCCGCGATCGACCAGGTGCTGACCGATCCGGCCGGCTCTGCCGTCAAGGCGCAGGTGATCGACGCCTACAACCCGCCGATTTCGCTGTTCGCGATGCTGGAGGGGCTGCCGCTGGCCTCGATCACCTCGACCATCGGCATCGTGCTGGTGATCGTGTTCTTCGTGACCTCGTCGGACTGCGGATCGCTGGTGATCGACACGATCACCGCCGGCGGCAAGATCGACGCGCCGGTGCCGCAGCGGATGTTCTGGTGCACCTTCGAGGGCGCCGTGGCCATCGTGCTGCTGATCGGCGGCGGGCTGGGGGCGTTGCAGGCGATGGTGATCTCGACCGGGTCTGCCGTTCACGGTGATCCTGCTGCTGATGTGCTGGGCAATCCTGAAAGGGCTGATGTCCGAGGAGCGCTGAAGCACGTCGCATGAGGTGAGGCGGGCGGTCCTGCGGGGGCCGCCTGTTTCCGTTTCGGACGTGCGCTCCGCGCATTCAGCCCGGAAACGGTCCCCGGATCGTTTCATCTTCGGGCTGATTGTTTCGCGCGCGAAACATTCCGCGGGGCAGAAAATTAAGCCGCAGCGCGGTAAGTGGCTGGAATCCCTCGCAAGCCGCGTTAAGAGTTTCGGGCCAGCCGCACACAGCCCCGGAGACCCCATGCAGCTTGATCTCGATTTCGTCCGTTCGCAGTTTCCCGCCTTCGCCGAACCGTCGCTGGCCGGGCAGGCGTTCTTCGAGAATGCCGGCGGGTCCTATGCCTGCACGCCGGTGATCGACCGGCTGACCCGGTTCTATCGCCAGCGCAAGGTGCAGCCCTATGCGCCCTTCGAGGCGTCGCCGGCTGGGCGGCGCCGAGATGGACGAGGCGCGGGCGCGGCTGGCGGCGATGCTGGGGGTGGCGACGGACGAGCTGAGCTTTGGCCCGTCGACCACGCAGAACACTTACGTTCTGGCGCAGGCGTTCCGGCAGATGCTGTCGCCGGGCGATGCCATCGTCGTCACCGACCAGGATCACGAGGCGAACTCCGGCCCCTGGCGGCGGCTGGCCGACGACGGCATCGAGGTGCGCGAATGGCAGATCGACCGCGAGACCGGGCATCTGGACCCGGACGACGCTCGACAACCTGCTCGACGACCGGGTGCGGCTGGTGTGCTTTCCGCATTGCTCGAACGTGGTGGGCGAGATCAACGACGTGACGGCGATCGCCGCACGCGTGCAGGACGCGGGCGCGATGGCCTGCGTCGACGGCGTCAGCTATGCGCCGCACGGGCTGCCGGATGTGGGCGCGCTGGGCGCGGATATCTACCTGTTCTCCGCCTACAAGACCTACGGCCCGCACCAGGGGCTGATGGTGATCCGCCGCGCGCTGGCGGAACGGCTGCCGAACCAGGGGCATTATTTCAACGCCGGCACGCTTTACCAGCGGTTCACGCCCGCCGGGCCGGACCATGCGCAGATCGCCGCCAGCGCCGGCATCGCCGATTATATCGACGCGCTGCACGGCCATCATTTCAGTGCCGCGCGCGATCCGGCCAGGCGGGCGAGGCAGGTGCATGATCTGATGCGCGGCGCACGAGGTAGCGCTGTTGCAGCCGCTGCTTGACTACCTTGATGCGCAAGAACTCCGTGCGCTTGCTGGGGCCGCGCGATGCGACGCGCCGCGCGCCGACGGTGGCGGTCGACTGCGCCGAGCCCGGCGAGGATTTGGCGGCGCGGCTGGCCCCGCACGGCATCATGGCGGGCGGCGGCGATTTCTATGCGCGTCGACCGTTGCAGGCGATGGGGGTCGATCCGGCCAAGGGCGTGCTGCGGCTGTCGTTCGTGCATTATACCTCGACCGCCGAGGTTGACCAGCTGATCGGCGCGCTAGATCAGGTTCTGTAGCGGGCGTGAGCCCGGCAGTGCAAGAGGCGGTTCGTGGCGATACTCCGATCATCCTCTGGTTCCGCCGCGATCTGCGGCTGAGCGACCATCCGGCGCTGCGCGCGGCTGCCGACAGCGGGCGGCCGGTGATCCCGGTTTTCATCCATGACGAGGTGGTCGAAGCGCTGGGCGCCGCGCCGAAATGGCGGCTCGGGCTGGGCGTGGCAAAATTCGCCGAGACGCTGGAGGGCATCGGCTCGCGGCTGATCCTGCGGCGGGGCAAGGCGCTTGACGTGCTGCAGGCGCTGGTGGAGGAAACCGGCGCCGGGGCGGTCTGGTGGTCGCGGGCCTACGATCCCGGCGCCAAGTCGCGGGACACGGGCGTCAAGACGGCGCTGAAGGAGGCGGGCATCGACGCGCGCAGCTTTGCCGGGCATCTGCTGTTCGAGCCCTGGACGGTCGAGACCAAGGACGGCGGCTACTACAAGGTCTACACCCCGTTCTGGCGCGACGGTGAAAGAGCGCGGCGATCGGCGATCCGCCGTGGCCGGGCTGCGCAAGCTGAGCGCGCCTGCGGACTGGCCCGCCAGCGAGACCCTGGACGACTGGCGGATGGGCGCCGCGATGCGGCGCGGGGCGGACGTGGTGGCGCAGCATGTCGGCGTCGGCGAGAAGGCGGCGCAGGACCGGCTGGAGCGCTTTCATCGAAGACCGCGTCGGCGACTACAAGGCAGTGCGCGACTATCCCGGCCAGGCCGGCCACCTCGGGCCTGTCCGAGAACCTGACCTATGGCGAGATTTCCCCGCGCACGGTCTGGCATGCCGGGCAGCGGGCGCTGCACGAGGGCAGGCAAGGGCGCCGAGCATTTCCTGAAGGAGCTGGTCTGGCGCGAGTTCGCCTATCACCTGGCTCTACCACACGCCGCGGATCGTCGACGGACAACTGGCGCGACGGAGTGGGACGGGTTTCCCTGGAACGAGGACGAGCGGCGGGCCGAGGTCGATCGCCTGGAAGCAGGGGCGCACCGGCATTCCGTTCGTCGATGCCGCGATGCGCGAGATGTATGTGACCGGCACGATGCACAACCGGGCGCGGATGATCGTGGCGCTCCTATCTGACCAAGCATCTGATGTCCCACTGGCGGATCGGGCAGGCGTGGTTCGAGGATCACCTGATCGACTGGGATCCGGCCAGCAACGCGATGGGCTGGCAGTGGGTCGGCAGGGTCCGGGCCCGATGCCGCGCCCTATTTCCGGGTGTTCAACCCCGAGACGCAAGCCGCGAAGTTCGACGGCGACGGCAGCTACAGGCGGCGCTGGATCGCCGAGGGGCACGGCGATCCGACCGAGACGGCGCTGTCCTATTTCGAGGCGATCCCGCGGCATTGGCGGCTTGACCCCGGCCAGGATTATCCCGACCCGGTGGTGGCGCGTCAGCGACGGCCGCGAACGGGCGCTGGCGGCCTATGAGGACCGGGATTTCTGGAACGGGATCGTCATGCGGCGACGCAGGGCGTTTTGCTTGATGGCATTGCCGCGGCAAGAGGTTGATTTGACCGGTTCGTCCGCGCGGCTATATCCCTGAAATCAGGGCGCGCCGCGAGCATATGACCGGAACCGGGAATCATGATGATTCTGACCAGCACCAGGGGCAGGCCGACCTGCCGCGCTATTTTTCGCAGCGTCTTCGACGTCGGCCAGCGGCATGAGCAACGGACGGCTGGATTTCGTGCTGCCCGATGGCCGCCGGTTCCGCGCCGAGGGCCGCACCCCGGCCCGGTGGCCGAACTGGAGATCCACAACGACGACATCTTTGCGCGGCTGATCCGCGAGGGCGATCTGGGGTTCTGCGAGGCCTATCTCGAGGGCTGGTGGACAACGCCCGACCTGCAGGCCTTCATGGACCTGGTCCATGCCGACAACGACGAGCTCTATGACGGCTTTCCCGGCATGGGCCTGGTGCGCGCCTATCGAAAAGCTGCGGTTCTGGCTGCAGTCGAACACCAAGCGGCAGGCGCAGCAAGAACATCCATCACCACTATGATCTGGGCAACGATTTCTACGGGCTGTGGCTGGACGACACGATGACCTATTCCTCGGCGCATGTTCAGCACCGGGCAGGAAAGCCTGGAGGCGGCGCAGATCGCGAAATATGCCCGCATGGTCGACCAGATGGGCGCGCAGCCCGGCGATCACGTGCTGGAGATCGGCTGTGGCTGGGGCGGGTTCGCGGAATATGCGGCGCGGGAGCGCGGGCTGCGGGTCACCGGGCTGACGATCAGCCGGGAGCAGCACGACTATGCGGTCGACCGGATTGCACGGGCCGGGCTGTCCGACCGGGTCGAGATCAAGTTGCAGGATTACCGCGACGAGCGCGGGCATCTATGACGGCATCGCCAGCATCGAGATGTTCGAGGCGGTGGGCGAGAAATACTGGCCGGTCTATTTCGACACCCTGCGCGACCGCCTGAAGCCCGGCGCGCAACGCCACGTTGCAGATCATCACCGTGCAGGACCGCCGCTGGGAGGTTTACCGAAGCGGCGTTGATTTCATTCAGAAATACATCTTTCCGGGCGGCATGCTGCCCAGCCCGCAGCGCGCTGCGGCAGAGGTCGAGCGCGCCGGGCTGCGGATCGCGCGGTCGATCGAATTCGGCGAAAGCTACAGCCAGACGCTGCGGCGCTGGCACGACACGTTCAACGCCCACTGGGACGAGATCGCGCAGCTTGGCTTTGACGACCGGTTCCGCCGGATGTGGAATTTTTACCTGACCTCTTGCGCCGCGACGTTTCACAGCGGAAACTGTGACGTAACGCAGATCACCGTGACCAGACCCCGGCTAGACCTCATGCCCACTGCCGCCAAACTTGTCGCCGCCATCTGATCGCGGCCCTCGGCTATGTCGTGGCCGACCTGATCATCCCGCACCTGCCCGAGCAGGATCGCGACGACTGGATGTTCACGCAAGCTCTGCGCAGCTGCTTGGCCTGCTGGTGGGCTGGCGGTTCCTGGGCTGGCGGATCGGGCCGGCGGCTTCGGCCGGCGCATCGGGCTGGGCCTGTCGACGGCGCTGGTGCTGTTCGTGTCTGGGGATGCTGACCTTCGCCATCTACGAGATGATCATCCGCTCGCTGCGCAAGTCGCTATGACGGGCCGTTCGAGGCGTTGCAGGGCATGATCGCGATCGCGATCGAGAACGTTGAATATGTGCAGTCTCGGCCGATGTCGATCTGGCATCACTGATCGTGGGCGGCATCCTTGTCGGCCTGCTGACCGAGGCCGCCGCGCGGCGCTGGCGCTGAGCGCACCTGTGGACAGCCTGTTCTTTTACGGCACGCCTGCGGCATCGGCCGCTGCTGGAGCTGGTGCTGGGCGCTGCGCGCGACGCGCGATCGTCGCAGGCGCACGCTGCCGGATCATGCGGTTTACTGGGCCGAGGGGCGAGGCGTTTCCGCTGATCGTGGCGCAGCCGGGCGCAGTGGCCCAGGGGCTGCTTGTCGAGGGCCTGACGCGCAGCGACGTGGCGCGGCTCGATTTCTACGAGGGCGGTTTCGACTATGCGCTGCGCCCGGTCACGGTGACGACCGATGACGGGCAGCGCGGCGCGCTGGTCTATTTTCCCGAACCCGGGCGCTGGCCGGTGGGCGAGCCGTGGTCGCTTCGACGACTGGGACGCGGGACTGGGCGCGCGATCAGCCTGCGACGCCGCGCGCGAGGTCGATGGACGCAGTTCGGCCACGATCGACCCCGCCGAACTGGCGCGCTGGCTACCGCAGATCCGGTTGCGCGCGGCCTCGTGGGTGCGCGGCGCAGGGCGCGGCCACGCCGCAGGCGGTACGGCACGGATTCACCGCGCGCGATGTCGAGGTCGAAAGCCGCCGCCGGCCGTATTGCAGGTTCTTCGCGCTGGAAGAGCAGACGCTGCGGTTTCGCCGCTTCGACGGCGCGATGAGCGCGCCGGTGGAGCGCGCCGCCTTCGTGTCGGGCGATGCGGTGACGGTGCTGCCCTATGATCCGGTCCGCGACCGGGTGCTGCTGATCGAGCAGTTCCGCTTTGGCCCGCTGGTGCGCGGCGACCGGCATCCCTGGTGCATGGAGCCGGTCGCCGGGCGCATCGATCCCGGCGAGACGCCGGAAGACTGCGCCCGCCGCGAAACCGCGCGAGGAGGCCGGGCTGGCGCTGCGCGCGGCTTGAGCCGATCGCGGCCTATTACCCGTCGCCCGGGGCGATGTCGGAGTACCTTACGTCCTATCGTCGGCCTCGCCGATCTGCCGGACGGCGTCGCCGGCATCGGCGGGCTGGACGGCGAGGCCGAGGATATCCGCAGCCATCGTGCTGGCCTTCGACGCGCTGATGGCGCTGCTGAGCAGCGGCGAGGCCGAGAACGGGCCGCTGCTGCTGTCGGCGCTGTGGCTTGCGCGCCAACCGTCGACCGGCTGCGCGGCGTGCTTGAGTTCGCCCGGGCGCGCGTCCTACACAGAGGTCGTGACACAGCCTGGCAAGAGGGCACGTCGATGCGCGATTTACAAGGACCTGCCCGACGCCGTCGGCAACACGCCCCTGATCCGGCTGCGAGCGGCCAGTCGAGGCGACCGGCTGCGAGATCTCGGCAAGGCCGAGTTCCTGAACCCCGGCCAGTCGGTCAAGGACCGCGCGGCGCTGTTCATCATCCGGGACGCGGTGGCGAGCGGGCCAGCTGAAGCCCGGCGGCACCATCGTCGAGGGCACGGCGGGCAACACCGGCATCGGGCTGGCGCTGGTGGGCGCGTCGATGGGGTTCAAGACCGTGATCGTGATCCCCGAGACGCAGAGCCAGGAAAAGAAGGACATGATCCGGCTGGCGGGCGCCGAACTGGTGCAGGTGCCGGCGGTGCCCTACAAGAACCCCAACAACTACGTGAAATATTCCGGCCGTCTGGCCGCGCAGGCTGGCCGAGACCGAAGCCGAACGGCGCGATCTGGGCCAACCAGTTCGACAACGTCGCCAACCGGCAGGCGCATGTCGAAACCACCGGGCCCGGAGATCTGGGAACAGACCGGCGGCAAGGTCGACGGCTTCATCTGCGCGGTCGGCTCTGGCGGCACGCTGGCGGGCGTCGGCGCAGGCGCTGCAGCCCAAGGGCGTCAAGATCGGCGCTGGCCGATCCCGAGGGCGCGGGCATGTACAAGCATCTACACCGGCGAGGACAAGCCCGACGGCAATTCGATCACCGAAGGCATCGGGCAGGGCCGGATCACCGCCAACCTGGAAGGCTTCACCCCCGATTTCGCCTACCACATCCCCGACGCCGAGGCGCTGCCGATCGTCTTCGACCTGCTGCAGCGACGAGGGGCTGTGCCTGGGCGGATCGACCGGCATCAACGTCGCCGGCGCGATCCGCCTGGCGCGCGAGATGGGGCCCGGGCAACACCATCGTGACGATCCTGTGCGACTACGGCACGCGCTATCAGTCGAAGCTCTTCAACCCCGACTTCCTGCGCGAAAAGGGCCTGCCGGTGCCGGACTGGCTGGATGGCCGAGGACCGCATCCTGCCGACTGTCTTCGAAGACTGATGCGCCCTTTCATGTCCCGCCTTCTGGCCCTGCTTCTTCTGGGGCTGCTGACCGTTTCGGCGGTTCCCGGCGCGTTACCCGGTGCGCTTTGGGCGCAAGAGGTGGCTGCCCCGGTCGACTATGAGGCCTGGGACAAGGTCGCGGTCCGCGCCGAAGAGGCGACGGCGGCGGGCGAAGCCTCGGACCAGGCGTTGCAGGAGCTGCGCGCAGAGATCGTCGACCTGGCGCGAACAGGTTCCTGGCCGCGCAATCCGTCAATGCCGCCCGCATTCGCACGCTGCGCGCCCAGATCGAGGCGCTGGGTCCTGCGCCCGCCGAAGGCGAAAGCGAAGCCGAGGACGTCGCCGCCCGGCGCGCCGAGCTGAACAAGCAGCTGACCGAGGCCCAGGCCCCGGTACGCCGCGCCGAAGAGGCGTTCAGCCGCGCCGACGCGCTGGTTGCCGAGATCGACCGCATTCTGCGCGAACGGCACCGCCGACGCGCTGCTGAAGCTGGGGCCGACACCGGTCAACCCGGCGCTTTGGCCCGAGGCCGTGCGCAAGCTGACAACCAGCCTGGCGGACATCGGTCACGAGGTGGTGAAGGCCTGGAACTCGCCGGTCCAGCAGCAGAAGCTTCAGCGAAAATCTGCCCATCGTGCTGCTGTACCTCGCCATCGCCGCGCTGCTGCTGGCGCGCGGCCGGTCGGTGATGGAGCGGATGACCGGCGTGGTGCTGGAACGGTCCAAGGGCCGGGCGCGGGCGGTGGCGGGGTTCCTGACGTCGCTGGGGCAGATCATCGTGCCGGCGCTTGGCATCGCACTGCTGGTCGAGGCGTTGCAGTCCACCGGACTACTGGGGCCGCGCGGCAGGCGATCACCGATGCGCTGCCGGTCTTCGGGCTGGCTGATCTTCGGCACTCGCTGGCTGGTGCTGCGCCTGTTCCCCAAGCGCGGCGACGTGGTGCACCTGATGCCGACCAGCCCGGAGGCGTCGCGCTACATGCGCTATTACGGCATGCTGGCCGGACTGCTGATCGGCCTCGCGATCCTGCTGGGCGCCATCGTCGAGTTCGAGAATTACGATGAAACGGTCCTCGCGGTGCTGTTCTTCCCGATCCTGGCGCTGTTCGGGTTGCTGCAGTTCCGTATCGGTCGCGGCCTGACCCGGGCCGCAAGGTCGGCGCGCGCGGACATTCCCGAGGGCGAGCCGACGTTCGGCGTGCGCAGCCTGGCGCTGGTGGGCAACCTGACGGTGGTGCTGAGCGTCGTGGGCACTGCGCTGGCCACCATCGGCTATCTGAATGCCGGCGTTTTCATGATCGTGCCCACGGCAAATTCACTGGTCCTGCTGGGCCTGCTGATGGTGCTGAGCGACCTGATCCGGGAAATCTACGCGCTGGTCCGCCGCTCGGATGTCGAGCAGGCGCGCGAGGCACTGGTCCCGACGCTGCTGGGAATGATGCTGGCGCTGGCCTCGCTGCCGCTATTCGCGCTGATCTGGGGCGCGCGAGTGTCGGACCTGACCGAGGCCTGGGCCACGTTCCAGGCCGGGTTCAACGTCGGCGGTACGCAGATATCGCCCGTCGATCTTCCTGACCTTCGCCATCGTGTTCACCGTGCTTTTCGTCGCCACCCGGCTGCTGCAAAGCGCGCTGCGCACCACGGTGCTGCCGAAGACCAAGATTGACCCCGGCGGGCAGAACGCGATCATCGCCGGGCTGGGCTATGTCGGGATTTTCCTGGCCGCAATCGTGGCGATCACCGCCGCGGGCATCGACCTGAGCTCGCTTGCCATTGTCGCCGGTGCCCTGTCGGTCGGCATCGGTTTTGGCCTGCAGAACATCGTGTCGAACTTTGTCTCGGGCATCATCCTGCTGATCGAGCGCCCGATCAGCCGAGGGCGACTGGATCGAGGTCGGCGGCAATACCGGCATCGTCAAGGATATCTCTGTCCGCTCGACCCGGATCGAGACCTTTGACCGTGTCGACGTCATCGTGCCGAACGCCGACTTCGTCAGCGGCGCGGTGACCAACTGGACCCGCGGCAATGTCATCGGCCGGGTGATCGTGCCGGTCGGCGTGGCCTATGGCACCGACACGCGCCTGGTCGAGAAAATCCTGAAAGAGATCGCCATGGAGCACCCACTGGTGACGATGAACCCCGAGCCGGGGGTGGATTTCATGGACTTCGGCGCCGATTCGCTGAACTTCCGTATCCGGGCGGTGATCCGCGACGTGAATTACTCGGTGCCGGTCAAGACCGAACTGAACCACCGCATCGCCGAACGCTTCGCCGAGGAAGGCATCGAGATACCCTTTGCCCAGCGCGACATCTGGCTGCGCAATCCGGAGGCGCTGCCGGGAGCCGAAAAGCCCAAGGCGAGAAAGAAGCCCCCGGAGGCGGCGAAGGCCGAGGCGCCGACAGCCGAAGCCACCCTGAGGGCGGCATCGCGCCCGCCCGGCGACGGGGTCCGCAATGTTCCGCCGATCGACGAGGAGGACGGCGGCGACGACGGCGGCGACATCCGATGACCGCGCCGCTGTTCCGCGACGACGCCTATCTGCGCGAGGCCCCGGCCACGGTGCTGCGGATCACCGACGAGGGCGGCATCGTGCCGGACGCCAGCCTGTTCTATGCCCAGGGCGGCGGCCAGCCGGGCGACAGCGGCTGGCTGGCCTGGGACGGTGAAGAGATCGCCATCGGCAATGCGGTGAAGGGCGACGGCGACGAGATCGTGCTGCTGCCTCGGCCGGAACGCCGCTGCCCGCGCCGGGGCAGCCGGTGCGACAACGGCTGGACTGGGACCGCCGCCATCGCCACATGCGCGTGCATACCGGCCTGCACCTTCTGTCGGTCGTCATACCGCTGCCGGTGACCGGCGGTCAGGTCGGGGCGGACAAGGGGCGGCTGGATTTCGACATGCCCGAAGCCCCGGAAGACAAGGCGCGGCTGCAGGACGAGCTCGAACGCGCTGATCGCGCGCGACCTGCCCGTCACCGAAGACTGGATCACCGACGCCGAACTGGCGGCCAACCCGGGCCTAGTCAAGACCCTGTCGGTGATGCCGCCGACCGGCGCGGGCCATGTGCGGCTGATCCGGATCGGGCAGGGCGCGGACGCAGGTCGATCTGCAACCCTGCGGCGGCACCCACGTCGCCCGCACCGGCGAGATCGGCGCGCTGCGCCTTGGCAAGATCGAGAAGAAGGGCGCGCGCAACCGGCGCGTCTATCTGCATCTGGAATGACGGTGGGCCGGATCAAAGGGGTGCCAGCGGCGGTGCGCGTGTGGCAATGCCTGGGGTTTTGCCTGTGGCTGATGTTACCGGCGCTGCCGTTGGGCGCGCAGGATTGGGACTGCGGCGCGGACCAATGCGAAGAACAGGCGCCGACGGTGTTTTACGTACAAAGCGGCACCTTCCAGTCGGGCGCGGCCCTGTCGCCCATAGACGAGGCCGATCTGGTCGCCGCGCTGGAACAGCAAAGCCAGCGCGAGTTCGAGTTCGCGGTGAACGAAGCCGCCGTGATCGTGGCCAGTTTGAGCCGGGTCGATGATGCGGCAGGGCTGTCGCCGGTTCAGGTGCTGATGTGGCGTTCGCCTGATGGCGAGACCTATGCGCCGCTCGACGTGGGCGGTGCCGTGGCGGCGGGCGATCTGCTGCTGATCGCGGTTCGCCAGGACCGCGAGGTGCAGGACGACCGGGTCACGTATCGCCCGGCCAGCTGGACGCTCGAGATCGCACAGCACCGGCAACTGTCGCCGACCGATCTGCCGGCCGGGCAACCGCTGCCGCCGACGCTGGTTTCGGCCGATGGCGACCCGGAGCCGGAAGAGGTTGCGGATCCCGCCGGACTGCCGGTCGTCGAAGGTGCCGCTGGTCTGCGCGATAGCACCGAAACCTGCCCCACGGACGATTGCGGCGACGCCACGCCAGCGCCAGCCGATGACTTGGCCGTCGAGTTGCAGCGCGAGCTGGTACGCGTCGGCTGCTACCGGGCCCAGATCGACGGCTTGTGGGGACCCGCGTCGCGCGCCGCCCTGCAGGCGTTCGCCGCGGCGACCGGGTCCGACGAGTTCGGCGACCTGCCATCCGCCCGTGCACTTGTGCGGGTCAGCCAGGCCGGGGCCGGGACCTGCACTGGCGAGTAAGCCGCATGGGCCGTGGCCCTGAAGCAAGGGTGGGATAATCGTGGCGATCCCTCTTGCGATCCGGGCCATGGTGACGCTAGAAGCCCCTCTACGGAGAGGTGGCCGAGTGGTCGAAGGCGCACGCCTGGAAAGTGTGTAGGCGGGAGACCGTCTCCAGGGTTCGAATCCCTGTCTCTCCGCCAATTCCCTTCACTGTCTAATTTTCTAACCCACTGATAACGCTGATATAATCAAGCTTCAGCGCATGATTTGCGGCTCTCCAGGTCATTTTTTGCTATACACTCCGCTCTACAATATGTTCTACCTGATCCTGCGGCGAACGTGCCTGCAAACGGGGAGAATTGATCATGGCGATCAAGATGCGCGGCAAGACCCTCTCAGCTCTACAGGCGGGTGCCGAAGCGGTATGAGTCGGTTGAACCGCGGAAATTCATCTGGGTTTCGCTGCATACCGACAGCCGATCGGTTGCCGAAGCGAAGGAGCCGGCGGTCTGGTCGCAGATGATCGAGGCATGGGAAGCGAAGCTCGCCGGTGACCAGTGCCGACGCCGAAGCTCGATTCGAGGCGGCGCGGAACCTGGCCCAGGTGCGCGGCTTCCGGTATCTGCCGGCGGCAGAGGTGGCCAAGCTGCCGATCGACGAGCTGCTGCGGCGTGTCGAGGCGGTGACGGTGCGCAATGGTGAACCGGATCCGGTCGAGGCTGCGGCGGTGCTCGGCGGCGCCAAGGAGCCGGGGATCACGGTATCGCGGGCGCTCGAGCTGTTCTGGCAGCTGGCCAAGGACCGGACGATCGGCAAGAGCGAGGACCAGCTGCGGCGCTGGCGCAATCCCCGGATCAAGGCGGTGAAGAACTTCATCGACGTGGTCGGCGACAAGCCGATCGACCGAGATCACCGGCGACGACATGCTCGACTTCCGCGGCTGGTGGGTCGAGCGGATCGAGATCGAGGGCAAGACCGCGAACTCGGCGAACAAGGACATCGGCCATCTGGGCGACGTGCTGCGCACCGTCAACAAGATGAAGCGGCTCGGGTTGGTGCTGCCGCTCACCGACCTGACGATCAAGAGCGGCGAGGCAAAGACGCGGCCACCGTTCAGCGTCGCGTGGCTGCGCGACAGGCTGCTTGCGCCGGGTGCGCTGGACGGCCTGAACGACGAGGCGCGCGGGCATCCTGCTGCGCCATGGTCAACACCGGGTGCCGACCCAGTCGAGATCGCCGTCGCTGGGGCCAGATCAAATCTGTCTCGATGCGAACGTGCCGCATATCAAGATCGAGGCGAACGGGCGCCAGCTGAAGAGCGCGAACGCGCGCCGGGTGATCGCCCTGACCGGTGTCTCGCTCGAGGCGATGCGCGCACATCCGGACGGGCTTCCCGCGGTATGCGAAGAACAGCGCGACGCTCTCGGCGACGGTGAACAAGTTCCTGCGCGCCAATGGGCTGCTCGAGACGCCCCGGCATTCGCTCTACAGCTGCGGCATGCCTTCGAGGATCGGATGCTTGCGGCGGGTGTCGACGAGCGGGTGCGCCGGGACATCATGGGGCATGCGCTCGACCGGGTGCGGTATGGCGAGGGTGCGTCGCTGGAACAGCAGCGCGACATCATTCAGGCGTTTGCGCTTTAATTCGCGCTAAAGGTCAGCCTCTCACAATTCAAACTCATCGCGAATAGCTTGTAGGGCACCTCGAATAAGAGGCACAGTTTTTTTCCTAGTTCCATCGATTAAAACGTATTCGGGCAGCGTCTCACCGATTAAAGGCTTGCCATCTATAAGTAAAAGACTGCCATCAAGGTGAAAAGGGGCTATCCCTCCCGAAGTAAGCGGATTAGTCAGTCCCTTGAAGCGAGTTTGAGTAAGTGTCTTATGTTTGTGCGTATTGGCAGCTGCACGAAGAATTTCGAAATCTGGAAAACGTGCCGTAACTTCTTTTGGCGGACTTTATTCAACGTTTTCCTTTGGCGGTCTATATCCAAGCTCGAGTCTAATTCACGCGCGATCCAATCAGCTGCATGATAGGTTGCAGTTGCCGCTTGAAAAATTAGCGACCGGTCCGACGGGTTGTCGACGATACGCTGCACGCACGGATCAACAATCTCGTCTAGATATCGCTTTGCATCCATTGAGATTACCTCCACCAATCGTTGAATTTATATTGGCTCTCACTGTAATGATCAAAGACTATTCCTAGCTGGCACGGTAGCGGGCGGCGACGGCCCGGGCGCGGGCAATGGCGTCGGCCTCGGTATCGGCGGCAAGCAGCTCGGCCTCGAGGCGCTGGAAGATCGGCAGGTAGACGGGATCGAGGATCACCAGCTTGGCGACCTTCGCATAGTTTGCCTGTAGGCGCTCGAGGGGTGATTTGGACATGGTCTGCCGGGCGTGAGGTTAAGTGATGGCTTAGTTATAGCAAGGCGGCAGGTTGGCACGACGCAGGTTTCTGAAAATAAATTGCCGGCCGCTTTGAGGCGACCGGCACTGGTGCGGGTGGTGGTGATCATACCGTCACAGGACTGCAGGCGGCTGCTGGCGGGCTGGAGCGTGCTGAGCCAGGTCCGGGTAGCCGGAATAGATAGCGAGTTCTCCTTGGGCCATGTTTGAGGGTCTAGTGGATCGGCCGGGCTGAAAGTGGCCGGTGAGCACCGCCATCGGCGAGCGGCGGCTTGGAGCCCAAAACGTGCTGAACTGCGCATTGCATCAATGTCCGCTTCCCAACTTTCGGGAGAGATTTAAACTAGACAATATGTCTGGAGGCCAGTGAAGAAATCCCCGGATGGCATTCGGAATTCGGGTGAAAGCGGTAGTCGCCAGTGCATGTAACTGCGCAGGCGAGTTTGCCAGTTATTTTCCTGACGTAATCAAGAGGCTTCACGTTGTTGCGGTCAGTGCATCCATTAGACTTGTAGCGAAAAACATGCAACGTAACACCTTCGCGCGGGCCAAATTCTTTATTCGACTCACTGGTGGTAGGCAACGTGTCGCTTCCATCAGGTGTGGGCGCGCGATTGACGAACAGCTAGCTGCAGACCAATTCGGATGATTCAGCGTCGATTACATCCAATTTAACCGCAGAGATGGGATTAGCCGTGAAAGCAATGAGGCAGACCTACTTGTCCCGAAGTGGACCGTTCAATTCCGAACGACCAGAAAGCCCGCGAAGGTGGGCGGTTTTCAGGAGCCCTAATCAACGGCAGATGCAGGACTCACGACCTGATCAATGAGTTCGTCGCCTTTAGTCTCTAAAATTCTCTCGGCAATTTTTCAATTGAAGGGGTTTCGCCCGCGTGACTCAGGCCTCTAGGATCGATTGGTCCCGCTATGCTTCGGGAAAATTTGACACTAATTCACCGGCTAAATCTTTAAGGTCAACTGTTGCACCGTCCTGACCGGGAAGGCCTTGTGGGCCTCTTAGTTGGTCACCAAACCTATCAAAAACGGTTTTAGCTAAGACTTCATAGTCAATGTTTGCCGCAGGGACAGAATTGCTTTCCAAGCAGTTCTTAAGCAGAGACTCGACCATTGCCGCACGCTCGGGCTGACACCATCATTGCAGGGCGACCCGCGTCGGGCTGCAGCGTGCTGTCAGCCAATACTGAAGCAACCTTTTTATAGTCAATTGAGACTTCATTGCTTTCCAAAACGGAGACCCTGTCACCAACGTCATCCAACGCTAACCAGATAGAAAGCCCAGCGGCACCAGCAGTCAAAATAGCTCCAGCTGCAAAAGCTATCAACTGCCCAAGATTAAACTTAGGTTCGAATTGCATGCGATGGTCCCTCTTAGCATACTGCTCTAATATTCTTTGCTAGTCTGTCGTCGACCGTCGTGCTGTCAAGTCGCTGATCTTCTCAAAGCTGGCGTTAAATCACATAGGTCGAAAGCCCGCTACGTCCGCACTGCGGACATCGGCAGCGCGGGTGGATAGGGCGCTTGGCTCGGTTCCAAATGTCTGATTCAGACCACTAGACCGTGACACATGACGCTGCGGCGATCTTACGGGCACGTTTCTTCGGCGCCGGAAGAGAAGCCTCATGGTGCTGCTTGGCGATGCGAACCATATCGCGGTTGATGTAGATGAGACGCTTGCCGGAAAGCGTCGTTTCAGCGCGAAGCCGATCGGCTTCCTTGCTGCCATAGCCGACCCAACCATCCGCGTCGTAGATCACGGTCTTCATGTCGAGCTGCCGGGCGGCACCGCGACCTTTTACCCTGCCCGCAGCACTGCGCAGTGCAAGACTGACGATGTCCTTATCGACCGCGCCAATGACGATCATCCCGTGAAGGTGAAGCTTGCCATCCTTCGATACCTCAAACCGGAAACCAAACGCCAACCGGCCGAGACCTAGGGCACGCAGTTCAGCATTGATGCGTTCGGCGAGGTAGCCGGCGGGGTCAGCTTCTTTCGTCTGCAGGGTGGTGAGGATCTTGCCGGAGATATCCAGGCTGAACGAATAGCCGCCTATAGCCTGGCACGCTCGAGCTGCCGCAAGATAGGACTGCTCGGAGCTCAGATCACGCCAGCGAGGAGGGAGGACTATTGCGGGCGGTGTCGTTGATCGCTTCTTCCGACGGGCGCGCTTCATCGTTTCTGGGTTAGCGTCCATCCACTTCTGGATCATCTCCCTAAGAAGCACGAGGTGAGAGGGTGAAGGTGTAGAGGGATTGCTAGAGGATGGAGGGGTAGAAGGGGGTGTCATATTAACTGCACAACCTACGCCATCCTGTGTTGCGCTGCCCTGTTTATCGGGATCGAAAGCCATTTCTGGGGTCTCTCAAAAGTCGGAAACTTTGTTAAGCATCGCGGTCGGCGCACTTCCTAGGAAGTGAAGATAATGCTCGACGTGGAACGCTGGGACTCTCAGCTTATTGCGGCCTCGCTACTGAGTTGACCCATTTCGCTAAGGATAGCGCCACGCCGCTCGCCATCGCGCGTTCTTTCTGGGTGATTGGATCGATCAACTTGATGCCGCGGCCCTTCTTCGCAATGCCGATCTCTGGAAGTAGGGTTTACGGGGTTGTCCGCGCCGGGAGTGGTGATCGCACGCACCGCCTTGAGGAAGTTGGCGGCGTCTTTGGTCAGTGAGTGAAGCCGCCCACTCGCCGGTGTCAATCGTCACGGTGTCGCCGTCGCGCTTGACCCAAAGCCAGGAACACCGGCGGGGAGGTGACCAGCTTTGATCTGTTGTTCGATGTATTCGCCGATCAGGTCGGTGATCGGCATGTTGCGTGCTTTAGAAAGAGCACGTAGCTGCTCTGCGCGCTCGTCGGGTAGCTGGATGATGGTGGGCATTTCTGTCTCCATTTCTAATGCTAATACTAATAGCATTATAGTGGGAGCGTCTGCAACTGAAAAACGCCTGGCCCATGGGAGCATGTCTCAGAAGACACGGCGCGTTCCGGCCTTATCCGCACCTACGCCACAAATGCCCCCAGTGACACACCAGAATTGCTGGCAGGCCACCTGCAGACTCTGGAAGGGGTCGGGCCTATGTCCTGCGTGCCGGGAAGCCTTCTTCCTCCTCTTCATTCTCCCGGTCGTTAGCTTCCGCGTCGCTCACGGCCTGCACGGGACGCCCCACGACGATCTTCACTGGCGGGTTGTCTGGGTTAGATACTAGCTCGCGCTGAAACTCTGGGGTCCGCCAGAAGTCGTCTGCAATTTCGTCAGCATTCTCCACATCGCTCTTGCTGTCGAGGAACTTGATTACCCGTCCTTCGCTGATAGACGGGGACCACGCCGCGTAGAAGTTTTCGAACCGGTCGGCCCGTGCGGAAATGTTCAAAACCGCGCCGGGTGCTGTCAGTTCTTTTAGAAGTGCCCTGAACCTTTCTGTATGCATCTCGATCTGCAGAAAGAAGGAACTTGCCCCCTCAATGTCGTGGTCGGCCTCCCAAAATAGGCCAGACAGGCTTACCGCTTCTCCCAGCTGGTTCTCGCGAATTATGACGTCCAACTCGTAGGTCTCGTTACGGCCTCCGCCGAGAGGCGAAAGTGAAACCTGCTCCATCGCGCTGACTGGATCACGCCCTTGGCGGTGATCGTCCTGCTTGTTGCACGCTCTGTGTCGTCCTTAGTTTCACAGATGACGTCAAAGCTCGTGCCTATCCGAATGCCGCTGCAGGCAATGTCGATTGTCAGGTAGCTCTGCCGCTGGTAATGCGTCTCATCTCCTGTCGGAGCATCTCCCTCGTATTCGATGAACGCCCCGTTCTTGTTGAACCCGCCTTCAGGTAAGAACCGCACCTTCAGTTCTGGCATCTAGGACTGCTCCCAAAAGTATCATTTGAACGTCGACGTTTTGAGAGTAATCCGTCAAGCGGAAAGCTTCTCACTATGTCACGCTCGCTATGCGGCTTTGTGGGTCGGTTAGGACTCTGAGTGTGAAGGACTGCACGGGCTTGGCCTGAAAAGGTGAAGGGAGCACCTGTTCCGGCTGAGCAAGACCAAACTGAACGAAGCAAGCTACA